>NZ_MTSA01000015.1:0-160631 GCF_002157375.1 Pseudomonas syringae | reverse complement strand
GCTGACGAGCGCCCTGCAACGGCGTTTCAATGGCAACGTCGTAAACGCGGGAGGTGAGGATCTTCTTGACGTAGTGCTCAAGCATTGGGGCGGCATCACTGACGAAGCGGGCAAGGTCGGGAAGTCTACCCTGCGCACACAAGCACGACCATACGAATGACAGGGCTTTGCGGCGCACTCGCCGCTATAATGCGGGCCTTTTTGCTACCCCTCACTCTCTTTTACCTACATCAGGCACCGTGGAGCCCGCATGACCCAGGATCAACTCAAACAGGCAGTCGCCCAAGCCGCTGTCGATTTCATCCTTCCAAAGCTCGATGACAAGAGCATTGTGGGTGTCGGCACCGGCTCCACGGCCAATTGCTTCATTGATGCACTGGCGAAACACAAGGCAGCCTTCGACGGCGCGGTCGCCAGCTCGGAAGCCACCGCTGCCCGCCTGAAAGGGCATGGCATTCCGGTCTATGAACTGAACACCGTCAGCGACCTGGAGTTCTACGTCGACGGCGCTGATGAAAGCGATGAGCACCTGAACCTGATCAAGGGCGGCGGCGCAGCGCTGACTCGCGAGAAGATCGTTGCGGCGGTGGCCAAGACGTTCATCTGCATTGCCGACGGCAGCAAGCTGGTGCGGGTGCTGGGCGCGTTTCCGTTGCCGGTCGAAGTTGTTCCGATGGCCCGCAGCCATGTGGCAAGGCAACTGGTAAAGCTGGGCGGCGACCCGGTATATCGCGAAGGCGTGTTGACCGACAACGGCAACATCATCATCGACGTGCATAACATGAGCATCACCAACCCGGTGGAGCTGGAAGCCAGCATCAACGCCATCGTCGGCGTGGTCACCAACGGCCTGTTCGCTGCACGTCCGGCTGATCTGCTACTGCTGGGCACCGCTGAAGGCGTGAAAACCCTCACCCGCTGACAAACCCGCTCATGCCCACTGACAGTGGGCATGAGCCTTGGCCTCAAGGCTTGCGGAACACGTAGAACAGGTTCGGCTCGCTCACCAGATACAACGTCCCTTCATCGTCCATCGCCATGCCTTCGGCCTGTGGCACGCCCTTGCTCAGCCCCATCGACCCCTTTGCCAACGAGCCGCTGCCAATAGGGTGACCGCTGGTGTCGAGCTCCAGAATCCGCTTCGACTCATCGGACAGCGCCAGCAAGTGACCACTCGCGTCATCGAATTGCAGGCTGGACAGGTCACGGACGGACAGCTTGCCGTCGCGCTTGCCGTCCGTGATGACCTGAAGATTGCCCGGGGCACCGGCATTGACCCTGGGAAAGCCGCGCACCTCGATGATCTGCACCGGATCGCGCTCGCGAGCGACAAACAGACGCTTGCCACGCGCGTCATAGGCCAGACCTTCGTAGCCCTTGTTGCCGCTGGCCGTCAGCCCCAGCGTCAATTGCTCGGCATCCGCGGCGTTCAGGCTTTTTGTGCTGTCATCGACGTGAATCTGAATCAGCCGTAACTGACGCTCGTCACTGATCACGTAAACGCCTGGGCTGATGTATTCGACCGCTTCGGCATCCCCAAAACCGATCAGCGGAATACGCCGCAACACGCGACCGTCCAGGCTCAGCTCGACCAGTTCGGGGTTCTGATTGGTCACTGTGAACAGGCTTTTGCGGTCAGGGTCGTAGCTCAGGCCCGACACATCATCTTCAAGCCCGACGATGACCTGCCCTTCTGTCACAGCTCGGTATTGATCAAGGCCGATGGCCTGGAGCGAGTCGGACTGCCAGAACACCTGCCAGTCGAACAGTACGCGCTCGACATAGCGGTACCGTTCATTGGCGAGCATGAACAGCCCTGCCAGCGGGACAAGGGCGAGGACCAGGAGTAAAGAGCGGGTAGAGCGGCGCATTGAGGTGACTCGGGCAGGTTAAGCGGGCGGCATTGATACCACGCCATTCTGAAAGCAAACTGAATGGCGTGGCGCTATTTGATGACCAGTGATGTGGCTGCCGTCCTGGCTCAGTGCTTGCGGAAAGAATAGAACAGGTTCGGCTCGCTCACCATGTACAGCGTCCCGGCCTCGTCCAGCGCGACCCCTTCAGCACGGGGGATCGTGTCTTTCAGGCCGTTCATGCCGCCCAACAGGGTCATGAAACTCACCTGTTCGCCCTGCTCGTCCACTTCCAGCAACAAATGCGAATCTGCCGAAAGCGCCAACATATGGCCGGTGCGCGGGTCGATGCTCAGCGAGGACAGGTTGCGCATGTCCAGCGAACGGCTGGGAAGCTTTTGCTTGTCGCCTTGCAGCACATCGCTGCCGTTGCTTTTCCAGGTGTACAGCGCAGGGGGGCGTTCTTCACCCAATATCAACTGTTGACGAAGCGGGTCCCAGGCAATGCCTTCGAAACCCTTGTTCTGGTTATCCGATTTGCCCAACTCGTACTGAGGAAAATCCGCGATGTTCAGGGTGGCGGTATCTGCCGTCACCTTGACGACAGTCAGCTTGTGCTGACGCTCATCGGTGATGGCAATAAGGCCATCGTTCATGACCGCCACGCCTTCAGGGTTGCTCCAGCCCACCAAGGGGATCTTGCGCAATACGTCGCCCTTGAGCGTCAACTCGACCAGAAACGCGTTCTTGCCCATGACCGCAAACAGCGTTTTGCTGACCGGGTTATACGACAGGTCCGATGCCTCGTCCTTTTCCATGCCCGGCAACGCTTTGGCGTCGATGTCCACGTGATAGTCCGGCAGCCAGATACTGGCGTGGCGGCCAGCCTTGGTCTCGAACCGCTCCTGAAACCAGAGCAGCGCGCGGTCGTCCCAATGCATCGCAAACGCCAGGCCATAGCCCATCAGGACAACCACCAACAGCCATGAATACCAGCGCATGTTTCGTATGAAGGCGAGGCGTTTTTTGGCGCGAGGCGGCTTTGAGGCAGGAATGGCCATTCAAGTGTTCCTGAGCAAGTGAGACTTCGTGACGACGTGGATGCCCGCGCAGGGCCGGCGGGATTATCCAGAGCAGGTGTGAAAAAAACGCAAAACCGGCCACCCGAGAAGGCTCTCGCGTGGCTTGCGGTATTGCCTGATGCGCGTCTGCGATCAGCGAACAACGCTCTCGAAAGGCGTCTGACCGGTCAGCTCCAGGACGATTTCGTCGCCTGCTTCGAACGGACCTACACCGGCAGGCGTACCGGTCATGATGAGATCACCGGCCTGCAACGAGAAGCTGGCTGCCATGTGCTGGATCATCGGCACAATCGGGTTGAGCATCAGGCTGCTGTTGCCGTCCTGAACCACTTTGCCGTTGATGGTCAGGCGAATGCCGATGTCGGTCAGGTCAGGAAAGGTGCCCGCCGGAACGAACGGAGGAATCACTGCTGCACCGTCGAAACACTTGGCCAGCTCCCACGGCAGGCCTTTTTCGCGCAAACGCGACTGGACGTCACGCAGCGTCAGGTCCAGCCCTGGCGCGAAGCCGCTGATTGCATCGAGCACTTCTTCGCGAGAAGGGTTCTTGCTCAGGGGCTTGCCGATCAACACCACGATCTCGGCTTCGTAATGCACCGAACCACGGTCTGCCGGGATGGTAAAACCGCCCTCAAGCGCAACCACTGCACTGCCGGGCTTCATGAACAGCAGCGGCTCGGTAGGCACCGGGTTACCCAGCTCTTTGGCATGCTCGGCATAGTTGCGACCGATGCAGACCACTTTGCCCAGCGGGAAGTGGATGCTCGTTCCATCGACATATTTGTGCTGGTAGCTCATGACGTCTCCTGAGTCTGATAAGTGTGGCGTGGCTGTATAAGGTACGACAGGAACTCAAACCGCGAATATCTTTCCCGGGTTCATGATGCCGTTGGGGTCAAAGACCGCCTTCAACGCCTTCATGTATTCGATTTCTACTGGCGAACGACTGTACGTCAAGTAGTCACGCTTGGTCATCCCGACGCCGTGTTCCGCAGAGATAGAGCCGTTGTACTTCTCTACCGTCTCGAACACCCATTTGTTGACCCGCGCGCATTTGACGAAGAACTCGTCCTTGTCCAGGTTCTCGGGCTTGAGAATGTTCAGGTGCAGGTTGCCGTCACCGATATGGCCGTACCACAGCACTTCGAAGTCCGGGTAATACTCGGCAACGATAGCGTCGATCTCAGCCAGAAACTCCGGCACTTTCGAGACAGTGACCGAGATGTCGTTTTTATAGGGCGTAAAGTGCGAGATGGTCTCGGAGATGTATTCGCGCAGCTTCCACAGGTTGCGCAGCTGCTGTTCGCTCTGGCTCATCACGCCGTCAAGTACCCAGCCCTGCTCGACGCAGTGCTCAAAGGTCGCCAAAGCCTGATCGGCAAGGTCCTCGGTGGTCGCTTCGAATTCCAGCAAGACGTAAAACGGACACGGCGTGTCGAAAGGCGACGGCACATCGCCGCGTGCCATGACCCGGGCGAACGACTTGTCGGAGAAGAATTCGAAGGCGGTCAGGTCGAGTTTTCCGTGAAAGGCATGCAGCACCGGCATGATCGAATTGAAGTCGGTGGTGCCCAGCACCATCGCGGTGAGATTCTTCGGCGCACGGTCCAGACGCATGGTGGCCTCGACCACGAAACCCAGCGTGCCCTCGGCGCCGATGAACAACTGCCGCAAGTCATAACCGGTGGCGTTCTTGATCAGGTCCTTGTTCAGCTCAAGCAGGTCGCCCTTGCCGGTCACCACCTTGAGGCCCGCGACCCAGTTGCGGGTCATGCCGTAGCGAATGACCTTGATCCCGCCGGCATTGGTGCCGATGTTGCCACCGATCTGGCTGGAGCCCGAGGACGCGAAGTCCACGGGGTAATAAAGGCCGTTGTCTTCGGCCAGCGCCTGCAACTGGCGAGTGATCACACCGGGCTGGCACACCGCCGTGCGGTCAGTCAGGTTCAGGTCCAGCACCTGGTTCATGTAATCGAACGACACCACCACTTCGCCATTGGCCGCCACCGCCGCCGCAGAAAGCCCGGTGCGCCCGCCAGACGGCACCAGCGCCACCAGACGCTGATTGGCCCAGCGCACGATAGCCTGAACCTGTTCAGTGGTCTTTGGAAACACGATGGCCATTGGCGCAGGTGTGAATTGCTTGGTCCAGTCCTTGCCGTAGGTTTCCAGAGAACCGCTGTCCGTCAGCACTTTGCCGGGGTCGACCAGGGTCTTAAGCTCATCAATCAACGCGGGATCGGTCATCGACTCAACTCTCGAACAATTCATGGGCATCCTGAGAACGGTTCACGTTCTGGAATGGGGTTTCGCGGGGCTCGTATGCTAGCATATGCCCCCCGTGAATCGTGCCCAGCGCCGATCCGGCCCCCCTGCCATTTTCTCCGGGACACAGGTTTACGCAGATGAGCAAGACTTCCCTCGACAAGAGCAAGATCAAGTTCCTTCTTCTCGAAGGCGTTCATCAATCCGCTGTCGATGTCCTCAAGGCAGCCGGCTATACCAGCATCGAGTACCACACCAAGTCTCTGCCGGAAGCCGAACTGAAGGAAAAGATCGCCGACGCTCATTTCATCGGCATCCGCTCCCGCACCCAGTTGACCGAAGAGCTGTTCGATTGCGCCAAGAAGCTGGTTGCTGTCGGCTGCTTCTGCATCGGCACCAATCAGGTTGATCTGAACGCAGCGCGCGAGCGCGGTATCGCGGTGTTCAACGCGCCCTACTCCAACACCCGTTCGGTCGCCGAGCTGGTGCTGGCCGAGGCGATCCTGCTGCTGCGCGGTATCCCCGAGAAGAACGCTTCCTGCCACCGTGGCGGCTGGATCAAGAGCGCTGCCAATTCTTTCGAGATCCGTGGCAAAAAGCTGGGCATCATCGGCTACGGCTCGATCGGTACTCAATTGTCGGTTCTGGCTGAAGGCCTGGGCATGCAGGTGTACTTCTACGACACGCTGACCAAGCTGCCGCTGGGCAACGCCACTCAGGTTTCCAGCCTGACCGAGCTGCTGGGCATGTCCGACATCGTGACCCTGCACGTGCCGGAAACCATTGAAACCCAGTGGATGATCGGCGAAAAAGAAATCCGTGCGATGAAAAAGGGCAGCATCCTGATCAACGCCGCACGCGGCACGGTCGTCGAACTGGACGCCCTGGCCGACGCGATCAAGGACAAGCACCTGATCGGCGCCGCCATCGACGTGTTCCCGGTCGAGCCACGTTCGAACGACGACATTTTCGAAAGCCCGCTGCGTGGCCTGGACAACGTGATCCTGACCCCGCATATCGGCGGTTCGACGGCTGAAGCACAAGCCAACATCGGTCTGGAAGTCGCGGAAAAACTGGTCAAGTACAGCGACAACGGTACGTCGGTGTCCTCGGTCAACTTCCCGGAAGTGGCCTTGCCGGCTCACCCTGGCAAGCACCGTCTGCTGCACATCCACGAAAACATCCCGGGCGTGCTCAGCGAGATCAACAAGGTCTTCGCCGAAAACGGCATCAACATCTCCGGTCAGTTCCTACAGACCAACGAGAAGGTCGGCTACGTGGTCATCGACGTCGACGCCGAATACTCCGACCTCGCCCAAGCCAAGCTGCAACAGATCAAAGGCACCATCCGCAGCCGCGTGTTGTTCTGATCAGAGTGTTCTGATCAGCGCCATATCCACGCTGCGCCAAACCTCCTGTGGGAGTGAGCTTGCTCACAAAGGCGGCGGTTCGAGCACCCTGTTTTCGAGGGGCTGTACTGGGCTAATTCGCGAGCAAGCTCGCTCCCACAAGGATCGCCTCCAGACCAGCGCTCTGCGTCACCCATCATCAATTGCAGGGTGCGCTGGCCCGGCGGCAGGTTGAGTTCGGTTTCGGCCTGGCCGCTGTGTGGGAGTGAGCTTGCTCACGAAGGCAGCGGTTCCAGCACCCTGTTTTCGAGGGGCTGTACTGGCCTAATTCGCGAGCAAGCTCGCTCCCACAAGGATCGCCTCCAGACCAGTGCTGAGCGTCACTCATCATCAATTGCAGTATGTGCTGGCCTGGGTTCGGTTTCGGTCTGGCCGCTGCGCCAAGCCTCCTGTGGGAGTGAGCTTGCTCACGAAGGCGGCGGTTCAAGCACTCTGTTTTCGGGTGCTGTTCTGGCCTATTCGCGAGCAAGCTCGCTCCCACAAGGATCGCCTCCAGACCAGCGTTGAGCGTTAGCCATCATCAATTGCAGAGTGTGCTGGCCTGGGTTCGGTTTCGGTCTGGCCGCTGCGCCAAGCCTCCTGTGGGAGTGAGCTTGCTCACGAAGGCGGCGGTTCCAGCACTCTGTTTTCGGGTGCTGTTCTGGCCTATTCGCGAGCAAGCTCACTCCCACAAGGATCTCTTCCAGACCAGCGCTGAGCGTCACTCATCATCAATTGCAGTATGTGCTGGCCTGGGTTCGGTTTCGGTCTGGCCGCTGCGCCAAGCCTCCTGTGGGAGTGAGCTTGCTCACGAAGGCGGCGGTTCAAGCACCCTGTTTTAGAGGGGCTGTACTGGCCTATTCGCGAGCAAGCTCGCTCCCACAAGGATCGCCTCCAGACCAGCGCTGAGCGTCACTCATCATCAATTGCAGTAGGTGCTGGCCTGGGTTCGGTTTCGGTCTGGCCGCTGCGCCAAGCATCCTGTGGGAGTGAGCTTGCTCACGAAGGCGGCGGTTCGAGCACCCTGTTTTCAGGGGCTGTACTGGCCGATTCGCGAGCAAGCTCCCACAAGGATCTCATCCAGACGCCTATTTCACATTGATCGTGATCTTCTTCGATTCGACCGGTGGGTTCAGTGGCATGTGGCCTTTGTCACCCATCATCAACTGCAGGGTGTGCTGGCCTGGCGGCAGGTTGAGTTCGGTTTCGGTCTGGCCTTTGCCAAAGTGGCGGACGTTGTCGCTGACCGGCAACGGTGCATCCATCGCAGGCTGGTTTTTGACGTCGATCAGCAAGTGATGGTGACCGGTGTCAGGAACGTCCACTCCCGCTGGCGCGACGCCCATGCCTTTCAGGCCGAACTGCACAGTGAACGGCGAGGTCACGGTTTCGCCGTCCTTGGGCGAGATGATGTACACCTCGGCGCCTTCGGGCGATGCGGTGCGCGGGATGTCTGCGGCGCTGGCCAGCATGGACGCGCTCAGCAACAGGCCCGCCACTGTCGTTCCAGAAAATAAGGATTTCATGATTGCTCCAGGTCCAGATTCAATTGACGTAAGTCCGACCCTGCACCAGGCCTCCCGGTTCAGGAGCATTCACGATAGCCCGCAACCGGGTTCAATGGCTGGCAGCGTTCATGAAACAGTTTTCATGGAAACTGCTGAGGTCAGGAGAACAGTTCGTTACCGCGACGCCGGAACCAGCCGGTCAACGAGAGACGGTCACGGCTGGCGGGCATGACTTCGTGGGGGATGTCGCCGGACATGAATACCACCAGACACCCGCCCGTAGGCTGAACGTCGTACGCCACATTGTCCTTGAGGTACATGCGCAACTGTCCGCCATGCTCGGGCAGCCAGGCGTTATTGAGATAGAGCACCGCTGACACCATGCGCCGGTCATCGTCGCGAAAGCGGTCCACATGCCGAAGGTACCGCGCGCCCGGCGGATACAGCGCAAAGTGGCTTTCATAATCTTCCAGACCCAGAAACAGCCCGCGATTGAGCGCCTGGCGCAAGCTGTCCATCAACTCCAGATAACTGTCGCAGCACTGCACCTGACCGGCTTCGAGCCACTGAATGCGATCACCGCGAATTCCCTCGCGTATTTCCAGTGCAGGCCCTTTGCCAACACCGGCAGGCTCAAGCTCGCCTTCAGCAGCGCGCTTGCGGCACTCTTGCTCCAGCTCAAGGGTCAGAGCTTCGGGCAGGAAAATGTTCTGCTGCGACCAGCCATTGGCAACCAGGTCGTCGACGATTCGCAGCAGCAATGGGTGGTCAGAGGGTATGCGCATGGCGTGCATAGTATCCATAAGCCCTGAAATCCGACAGTGGTGCATATGCGCAGCGTCACGGGCATGAGATTTCATTCGCCAAGGGCAGTCATAACTCGACAAATCCACGCGAACACCCGGAGAATAGCGGCCTGCCGACAGGAGTCCCCAATGCGTCGTTTGTTTGTTTTGCTGTTGATGTTCTGCACCGTACCTGCCTGGGCAGACAACTACGATCAGCTGTACAAGGCCGCTGGCTGGCCGGATCAGCGCGCGCATTTCAACGATGCCCTCAAGGCCGCTCAACAGCGCTACAGCAACAACCTGCCGCCTGCGGTTTATCAAGCGCTGGTGAATAACAGCAATCAGCGCTTCGACCCTCAGGCAATGGACCAGCGCGCCGCAAAACGTCTACGCGAAAGCCTCAAGGACCCGACCCCTGCACTGCAATTCTTTCAGTCTCCGCTGGGTCGCAAGATCGTCAACGCCGAGCTGACCGCAACCCGCGCCGATCAACTGGCCAAACACGCGCAGGGGCTGCCGCACATTGAAGCGGATGCAACACGCCAGTTGCTGATCGGCCACCTTGCCCAGGCGCTGCCCGCCAAACAGGCCGGTGCCGAAGTCAGCCTGGCCATTGCAGGCGTCGCCGCCGACAGCCTGAGCCAGATGATTCCCGGACTCTTGGGCGGCGGACAGGCGCAAGGCATGCTCGAAGGCCAGCGCGAACGTTTGATGGCACAGATCAGTGCCGACCTGAACAACACGCTGCTGTACGTCTATCGAGACCTGTCGGACCCTGAGCTGGAGGAATTCTCGACCTTCGCCGAATCACCGGAAGGCAAGGCCTACTATCAAGCCGCACTGGCCGCAATTCGTGCGGGGCTGGCAGTCGGGCAAAGCGCATCGAGCCTGAATCCCGGGCAGTAAACACCGCTCAGGCGTTGACGCGCCTGAGGTCAAAGGAATGGACGCACTCGAATGAAAGACGCTCTCGCTTTACTCGCCACCGCCGTCGTCATGGCCTTTTTCGCCTCTTTGTTCTGGCGTTCGCTGGGGCAAGACGCCTTTGCCGTCCTCGGGACGTTGATGCTCGTTGTGCTGGCCGTTGACAACTTTCGCCTGCGCCGACAAGTGAAAGCGCTTCAAACCGGCAAGACCGGGAGCGCCTAGCGCAACCGCGTGGACACAAAATCCAGATACCTCTCCCGCATCTCCGGCGTTTCATTGGCCAGGTGATGCCGAGCCTGGCTGAGCATGAGGATTTGCGGCTGACTGAATTTATCTTTCAGGACCGTCAGGTTATGTGACCAATCGACCGTCATGTCGGACTCCCCCTGAATGATGATCGGACTGCGACGGCTGCGGGGCGCTCGCTCGATACGCGTGATCCACTTCGCCAGCGCGCCGACCCAGGCGGTCGGCAGGCGATTCGGCTGCAAGGGGTCTGCGAGCAGAAAGGGCAGGAATGCCGGGGCATTGGAGTTTTCAGTGAAGCGCCGGGCGATGCCGGTCACGAACGGTCTGAGCGCGTGATAACTCAGGCGCGACCAGCCCCATGCCCGCGGCCGCACCAGCGGAGCCAGCAGGATCACCTCGCCCTGCGCCGGTGTCTGTGCGTCTTGGTGAAGCAAGTGATCGATCACAATCGCGCCGCCCATGCTTTGCCCGCACAAATGCCAGGGGTGCGGCAGCCCGAGCCCTTCGGCCTCAAGCAGCAGGCGCTGCAACACGGCCTGATACTCGGCAAAATCACCGATGCTGGCACGACTGCCGCTGGACAGCCCATGCCCGGGCAGGTCACAGGAGATCACTGCAAACCCGTGGGCCAGCGCCCACTCGACCACATGCCGGTACAGCCCCATGTGGTCATAGAAACCGTGAAACAGGAACACTGTCGCAACCGGGCTTTCAGGCAGCCACACCTGCCCGACAATCTCGTACCCGTCGACGTCGAGGCGGCCGAGCCAGCTGCGCACCACATTCTCACCACCGAGACCGCCAAGACCGTAGAAGCGCTGATACGCCTGGCCATCCAGCGAAAGCGGGTCAACGGCGTTCAGCGGCAGCAGGCTGGCTCTCAGGTTGTCAGGGTCGAACGTGACGGACATGTATTTTCCAGACTCCGGCGAGGGGCTCGTAAAGTTGTGTAACGATATTCTTCTGTATGCTTCGGCATGGCAAGCTGCGCAGCTGTGATCGCCCACCTCTGGCACGAGGCCAGCCTATCGCCAAGGCCGGCATGATAGCGAACACTATCTTAATGCCTGCACTGCGCTCGATCACGGTAGGCTTTCGTGTTGTGCGCGGCCCGGCTGCATGCCGGCCTGCTGCCATGTTGCACAACCATAGCCGTCACCCCTGCCTCACGCCACTCACAGAGAACCCGGATGAAACGCAGCCTCGTCATTCTTGCCATCATCATTGCCATTCTCGCTGGCGGCGCTGGCTGGTACGTACACAGTAAACAGCCGCTTCGCGATGGCGAAATCGCCATGAGCCGTCTCGAGGCCCCTGTCACCCTGCGTTACGACGAGCGCGGCGTGCCGCACATTAGCGCCGAAAACGAAGCGGACCTGTACCGCGCGCTGGGTTACGCCCATGCGCAGGACCGGCTGTTCCAGATGGAAATGCTGCGCCGTCTGGCACGTGGCGAGCTGGCTGAAATCCTGGGACCGAATCTGGTCGAGACCGACAAGCTGTTTCGCAGCCTGCGCATTCGTGAACACGCCGATGCCTATGTCGCTCGTCAGGACAAAAACACGCCCACCTGGAAGGCGCTGGAAGCCTATATCGATGGCATCAATCAGTATCAGGACACCCACGCAAAACCGATGGAGTTCGATGTGCTGGGCATCCCGAGAAGGCCTTTCACGACTCAGGACACGATGAGCATCGGTGGCTACCTGGCTTACAGTTTTGCGGCGGCGTTCAGGACCGAGCCGCTGATGACGTATGTGCGCGACCAACTCGGCCCGCAGTACCTGAACGTGTTTGATCTGGACTGGCATTCGGACGGCGTGCTGAACGCCAAGCCCGCTCTTGCCGACAGCGACTGGAAAAGCCTGAACGAGCTGGCTCAGGTGAGTCACAAGGCGCTTGAAGACGCAGGCCTGCCGCAATTCGAGGGCAGCAATGCCTGGGCGATTTCCGGCAGCCGTACGCAAAGCGGCAAGCCGATACTGGCGGGCGATCCTCACATCCGCTTTTCGGTGCCTTCCATATGGTACGAAGCGCAGTTGTCAGCGCCGGGCTTTGAGTTGTACGGGCACTTCCCTGCGCTCAATCCGTTCGCGTTCCTTGGGCACAACATGGACTTTGGCTGGAGCCTGACCATGTTCCAGAATGACGACGTGGACCTGATTGCCGAGAAGATCAACCCTGACAACCCCAATCAGGTCTGGTATCACGGGCAATGGGTGGACATGACCCGCACCGAACAGCAGATTGCGGTCAAAGGCGAGGCGCCCGTTAGCCTGACCCTGCTTGAATCGCCGCACGGCCCCATCGTCAATAACGTGATGGGCAAGAACGCTGGCCATACGCCGATTGCCATGTGGTGGTCGTTCCTGGTGTCCGCTAACCCGGTGATGGATGGCTTCTACGAGGCCAACCGTGCCGACACGCTGGAGAAGATGCGCAGCGCCGCCGAGAAGATCCAGTCGCCGGGCCTCAACATCGTATGGGCCAACGCCAAGGGCGACATCGGCTGGTGGGCCGCGGCACAACTGCCGATCCGTCCGGAAGGCGTCAATCCGGCGTTCATTCTGGATGGCAGCACTGCGCAGGCCGACAAACTCGGCTTCTACCCGTTCAGCGCCAACCCGCAGGAAGAAAACCCCGCGCGCGGCTACATTATTTCGGCCAATTTCCAGCCACTGTCGCCGACCGGAATGCAGATTCCCGGTTATTACAACCCGCCTGAGCGCGGACAGGAACTGAACCGGCAGCTGAGCGATTCCAGCATCAAGTGGGACCTGACGAGCAGCAAGGCGCTGCAACTGGGCACGCAGACCGATTACGCACCGAGCATTCTCAAACCGTTGATTCCCGTGTTGCGCAGCGTGGTCAGCGACCCGGACGAGCTCGCGCTGGTGGAACGCCTGGCCAGCTGGAAAGGTGATTACCCGGTCGATTCGGTCGGTGCCACGCTGTTCAATCAGTTTCTGTTCGATTTGACTGAAGAGACTTTCCACGACGAGCTGGGCGATGCGCTGTTTGACACCCTGTTGTCGACCCGCGCGCTGGATTCCGCCCTGCCGCGACTGGCTGCCGATGCCAATTCGCCTTGGTGGAACAACCGCAATTCGCCTCACGAAGAAAGCCGCGCCAATACCGTCAAGGTGGCCTGGCGGGCCAGCGTTTCACACTTGAAGTCGCTGTACGGTAACAACCCGGATGAATGGGTCTGGGGCAAGGCCCATACGCTGACGCAAAGTCATCCTCTGGGTTCGCAGCCGCCGCTGGACAAAATCTTCAACGTGGGTCCGTATGCCGCGCCAGGCACCCACGAGGTGCCGAACAACCTCTCATCGAGCATCCGCCCTGCCCCGTGGCCCGTCGGCTATGGCCCCTCGACCCGCCGCCTGATCGACTTCGCCGACCCGGCCCACAGCCTGGGCATCAACCCGGTGGGACAAAGCGGCGTGCCGTTCGACAAGCACTACTCGGATCAGGCCAAGGCGTTCGTCAATGGCGAGTACGTGCCGCAGCGCTTCAGCGAGAAAGACGTGGTCGAACATACGGAAGGAGTGTTGCGGTTGGTGCCGGGGGTGTAGCGACACTTTCTGCGCCGAGCCCGGAATGGAGCTGAAATTCGTGGGAGCGAACCTGCTCGCGAAGAGGCTGGTACAGCCCCCAAAAATAGGGCGTTTGGACCAACGTCTTCGCGAACAAGTTCGCTCCCACGCCCTCCGGGCAGAATCAAGAGCGGACTTGCGCATCGCGCACGATCAGGTCGGTTGGTGCCGGGGGTGTAGCAACACTCTCTGCGCCGAGCCCGGAATGGAGCTGAAATTCGTGGGAGCGAACTTGTTCGCGAAGAGGCGGGTACAGCCCCCAAAAATAGGGCGTTTGGACCAACGTCTTCGCGAACAAGTTCGCTCCCACGCCCTCCGGGCAGAATCAAGAGCGGACTTGCGCATCGCGCACGATCAGGTCGGTTGGTGCCGGGGGTGTAGCAACACTCTCTGCGCCGAGCCCGGAATGGAGCTGAAATTCGTGGGAGCGAACTTGTTCGCGAAGAGGCTGGTACAGCACCCACAAATAAGGCGTTTGGACCAACGTCTTCGCGAACAAGTTCGCTCCCACGCCCTCCGGGCAGAATCAAGAGCGGACTAGCGTATCGTGCGCGATCAGGTCGGTTGGTGCCGAGGGCCTAGAAACACTCTCTGCGCCGAGCCCGGAATGGGGCTGAAAGTCGTGGGAGCGAGCTTGCTCGCGAAGAGGCTGGTACAGCCCCCAAAAATAGGGCGTTTGGACCAACGTCTTCGCGAACAAGTTCGCTCCCACGCCCTCCGGGCAGAATCAAGAGCAGACTAGCGTATCGTGCGCGATCAGGTCGGTTGGTGCCGGGGGCGTAGCGACACTCTTTGCGCCGAACCACGGAATGGAGCTGAAATTCGTGGGAGCGAGCTTGCTCGCGAAGAGGCTGGTACAGCCCCCACAAATAAGGCGTTTGGACCAATGTCTTCGCGAACAAGTTCGCTCCCACGCCCTCCGGGCAGAATCAAGAGCGGACTTGCGTATCGCGCACGATCAGGTCGGTTGGTGCCGGGGGTGTAGAAACACTCTCTGCGCCAAGCCCGGAGAAAGTCGTGGGAGCGAGCTTGCTCGCGAAGAGGCGGGTACAGCCCCCAGAAATAGGGCGTTTGAACCAATGTCTTCGCGAACAAGTTCGCTCCCACGCCCTCCGGGCAGAATCAAGAGCGGACTTGCGTATCGCGCACGATCAGGTCGGTTGGTGCCGGGGGTGTAGAAACACTCTCTGCGCCGAGCCCGGAATGGAGCTGAAGTTCGCTCCCACGCCCTCCGGGCAGAATCTTGCGTATCGCGCACGATCAGGTCTTCAGGCAGCCGGAGCGCGCCTCGGATCAGGCTGCTTCCAGGCGTCTGCGGCGCTTTCCTCGATAGCCTGCTGAATCGCCCGTTTGCGGTTGTTTTCAGCGCGTCGGGTGAAGAACCAGACCAGGAAGGTCGCCAGTGAAACCGCCAGCAGGATCAGGCTCGCGACGGCGTTGATTTCAGGTTTCACGCCCAGTCGCACGGCGGAGAATACTTCCATCGGCAGGGTCGTCGAGCCAGGCCCGGAAACGAAGCTGGCGAGTACCAGATCGTCCAGCGACAAGGCAAACGACATCATGCCCCCGGCTGCCAGCGACGGCGCGATCATCGGGATGGTGATCAGGAAAAACACCTTCCACGGACGCGCCCCCAGATCCATCGCTGCTTCTTCGATCGACAGGTCCAGCTCACGCAGCCGCGCCGACACCACCACCGCCACGTAGGCCGCGCAGAACGTCGTGTGGGCGATCCAGATGGTCATGATGCCGCGCTCCTGCGGCCAGCCGATCAACTGCGCCATCGCCACGAACAGCAGCAACAGCGACAGGCCGGTGATCACTTCCGGCATCACCAGCGGCGCCGTGACCAGCCCGCCGAAGAACGTCCGGCCCTTGAAGCGGCTGATACGGGTCAATACAAACGCCGCCATCGTCCCCAGCGCCACCGCGGCAACGGCGGTGTAGCAGGCGATTTCCAGCGAGCGCATCACCGAGCCCATCAGTTGCGAGTTGTCCAGCAGGCCGACGTACCACTTCACCGACCAGCCGCCCCAGACCGTCACCAGTTGCGAGGCGTTGAAGGAGTAGATGACCAGAATCACCATCGGGGCGTAGATGAACAGCAGGCCGAAGATCAGCATCAGGTTCGAGAATCGAAAGCGGTTCATGCCTTGCCCTCCAGCTCTTTGGCCTGACTGCGGTTGAACAGGATAATGGGCACGATGAGCACCAGCAGCATGATAACCGCCAGCGCCGAAGCCACGGGCCAGTCGCGGTTGTTGAAGAATTCCTGCCACAGCACACGGCCGATCATCAGGGTTTCCGGGCCACCCAGCAGCTCGGGAATCACGAACTCGCCGACCACCGGGATGAACACCAGCATGCAACCGGCGATCACCCCGTTCTTGGACAACGGCACGGTGATTTTCCAGAAGCTGTTGAAGGTGCTGGAACCCAGGTCGGACGCAGCTTCCAGCAGGCTGGTGTCGTGCTTCACGAGGTTGGCGTAGAGCGGCAGGATCATGAACGGCAGGTAGGAATAGACCACGCCGATGTACACCGCCAGATTGGTGTTGAGGATTTGCAACGGCGAATCGATCAGGCCCAGCCACATCAGGAAGGCATTGAGCAGGCCGTTGTTGCTGAGGATACCCATCCAGGCATAGACGCGGATCAGGATCGCGGTCCAGGTCGGCATCATGATCAGCAGCAACAGCACGGTTTGCAGGTCTTTACGGGCACTGGCGATGGCATAGGCCATCGGATAGCCGATCAGCAGGCAAAGCAAGGTGCTGATGAATGCCATTTTCAGCGACCCGAGGTACGCCGAGACGTACAGGTCATCGCCACTGAGCAAGGTGTAGTTGGCGAAATTGAGCACCATCTGCAGCTTTTCGTCGGCGTAGCTGAAGATCTCGGTGTACGGCGGGATCGCGACATCGGCTTCGGCGAAGCTGATCTTGAGCACGATCAGGAACGGCAAGGCAAAGAACAGGAACAGCCAGAGGAACGGCACGCCGATGACCATCTGCCGCCCGTTGGGCTTGATGCGCTCGAACGCGCGCTTGATCTTGCGGATCTTCATGAGCGCAGCACCACGCCACTGTCGTCTTCCCACCAGACGTAGACTTCATCGCCCCAGGTAGGTCGCGCGCCCTGACGCTCGGCGTTGGCCACGAACGACTGCACCAGTTGGCCGCCCGGCAGTTCGACGTAGAACACCGAGTGACCGCCCAGATACGCGATGTCGTGGACCTTGCCGCGTGACCAGTTGTACTCGAAGCCAGGCTGCTCGGTGGTGATCAGCAGTTTTTCCGGGCGCAGCGCGTAGGTGATGTGTTTGTCTTCAACCGACGTACTGACGCCGTGGCCGACGTAGATATTGCGCTCCAGCTCCGGGCTTCGGATCAGCGCGTGGCCTTCCATGTCCTCGATCACTTCGCCTTCGAACAGGTTGACGCTGCCAATGAACTCGCAGACCAGACGGCTGGTCGGGGTTTCATAGATGTCGATCGGGCTGCCGATCTGCGCAATCCAGCCCAGGTGCATGATCGCGATGCGCTCGGCCATGGTCATGGCCTCTTCCTGATCGTGAGTCACCATCACGCAGGTCACGCCAACGCGCTCGATAATCTCCACCAGTTCCAGCTGCATTTGTGAGCGCAGCTTCTTGTCCAGCGCGCCCATCGGCTCGTCGAGCAGCAACAGCTTGGGTTTCTTGGCCAGCGAACGGGCCAGCGCGACGCGCTGACGCTGACCGCCGGAAAGCTGATGCGGCTTGCGCTTGGCGTATTGGGTCATCTGCACCAGCTTGAGCATCTCGGCCACACGGGCTTCGATTTCCGACTTGGCGAGTTTGTCCTGCTTCAGACCGAAGGCAATGTTGTCCGCCACGGTCATGTGCGGGAACAGCGCGTAGGACTGGAACATCATGTTGATCGGGCGTTCGTACGGCGGCATGTCGGTGATATCGACACCGTCGAGGTAGATGCGCCCCTCGGTCGGACGTTCGAAACCGGCCAGCATGCGCAGCAGTGTCGACTTACCGGAACCCGAGCCGCCGAGCAGGGCGAAGATCTCACCCTTGTTGATCTGCAGGGACACGTCGTCCACGGCAATCGTCTCGTCAAACTTCTTGGTGACCCGGTCGATCTTGACCAGCACCTCTTTGGGTTGCTGACCGCCTTCAATGGCTTTCTTGTAGGCGCCGGAGGCAACTGCCATGGGTGAAACTCCCAACTGGTAGGCAACCCGGCCAAAACGGCCGGGTGCTGAATATTTATTTGCCCGACTTGACCTTGGTCCAGCTGCGGGTCATGAGGCGTTGCACTTTGGGTGGCAACTCACTGTTCACGAACAGGCGGTCCAGCACTTCTTGAGGTGGATAGACCGCTTCGTCGGTACGAATGCTCTGCTCCATGAACTCCCCGGCGGCGGGATTGGGGTTGGCATAGCCGACTTCATCGCTGACCTTGGCGATTACTTTGGGGTCGAGCATGTAGTTGATGAACGCGCTCGCCGCCTTGACGTTCGTCGAGTCAGCCGGGATCGCCAGCATGTCGAACCACAGGTTGCCGCCCTCTTTCGGAATGCTGTAGGCCAGCTTCACGCCCTTGCCTGCTTCCTCGGCACGGGACTTGGCCTGAAACACGTCCCCCGAAAAGCCGGCCGCAACACAGATGTCGCCATTGGCCAGGTCGGTGATGTATTTGGAGGAATGGAAATAGGTCACGTAAGGACGAATCGCCATCAGCTTGGCTTCGGCCTTTTTGTAATCGGCTTCCTTGGTGCTGTTGGGGTCCAGCCCGAGGTAGTTGAGCATGGCCGGCAGCATTTCATCGGCGGAATCAAGAAACGCTACGCCGCAACTGGAGAGTTTCTTGATGTTTTCAGGCTCGAACAGCACCGCCCAGGAGTCGATCTTGTCGACACCGAGCACCGCTTTGACCTTGTCGACGTTGTAGCCGATGCCGTTGGTGCCCCACAGGTACGGCACGGCGTACTGGTTGCCCGGATCATTCTTCTCCAGACGCTTGAGCAGCGCCGGGTCGAGGTTCTTGTAGTTGGGCAGCAACGACTTGTCGAGCTTCTGGAACGCGCCCGCCTTGATCTGCTTGCCGAGGAAGTGATTGGACGGCACCACCACGTCGTAACCGGTGCGCCCGGCCAGCAACTTGGCTTCCAGGGTTTCATTTGAGTCGAACACGTCGTACATCGGCTTGATGCCGGTAGCCGCTTCGAAGTCCGCCAGCGTGGTCTTGCCGATGTAATCGGACCAGTTATAAATATGCACGGTGGATTCAGCCTGAGCACTGACCGTCAGTGTCAGCCCGGCAGCCACCAGCAAGGCTTTGGACAAAATAGAAATAGACAAAGAATGAGTCCTTATAACAGAGGGGCCTGAGCGCCGGAGCGCGTCCGGAAAACCAGAACCGGCGCGCAACTTACCTTCTATGCGTCCAACCAGCAAAGATTCAGGCAATATTCCTGTCTGCTGGACGCTGCGCGGTCGAGGCTACGCAGCATCCACAGGTTTGATGACAGGCTTATTTACCTGACTTTATCTTGGTCCAGCTGCGGGTCATGATCCGTTGGGTAGCCGCCGGCAGGTCCGCGATTGCGTACAGTTTGGCCTGTACGTCAGCAGGCGGGTAAACGCCCGGATCACTGGTGATCTCTTTGTCGACCAACGGTGTGGCCGCCGCGTTACCGTTCGGGAAGCGCACTGCGTTGGTGATTTCAGCCATGATTTCCGGCTTCATCAGGAAGGTCATAAACTTGTAGGCGCCTTCGACGTTTTCGGCATCCTTGGGGATGGCGACCATGTCGTAGAAGCTGCCGGCCCCTTCTTTCGGAATGTTGTAAGCGACTTTGACCTTGCCACCGGCTTCAGCAGCACGCGACTTGGCCTGGTAGATGTCACCCGAGTAGCCGACCGCTACGCAAATGTTGCCGTTGGCCAGGTCCGAGATGTACTTGGACGAGTGGAAATAGCCAATCGACGGACGAATCTTCATGAACAGCGCTTCGGCTTCGGCGAGCTGCTTCTTGTCCTGAGAGTCGGTCGGGTAGCCGAGGTAATGCAGCGCAATCGGCAGCATCTCGGTGGGCGAATCGAGGAAGCTGATGCCGCACGACTTCAGCTTGGCAGCGTTTTCCGGCTTGAACAGCAGGTCCCACGAATTGACCGGCGCATCAGCACCCAGCGCGGCCTTGACCTTGTCCGGGTTGATGCCGATACCGATTGAACCCCACATGTACGGGAATGCGTGCTTGTTGTCCGGGTCGCTGACCGACACGGCCTTGAGCAGCGATTCGTTGAGGTTTTTCCAGTTCGGCAGCTTGGACTTGTCCAGTTCCTGATAAACGCCCGCCTTGATCTGCTTGGCCAGGAAGTTGTTGGACGGCACGACGATGTCATAGCCGGACTTGCCGGCGAGCAATTTGGCTTCCAGCGTCTCGTTGCTGTCGAAAACGTCGTAGACCACCTTGATGCCCGATTCTTTCTCGAACTTGGCCACGGTGTCCGGCGCGATGTAATCGGACCAGTTGTAGACGTGCAGCACTTTGTCATCGGCCTGCGCAGCAGTGGCCACAACGCCCATCAGGGACAGCGCGAGAAGGGTCTTGCCAAATGTTTTCATGCGTAGCTCCAATGTATTTTTATCACTGACCGTCGGTTAGCGGCTTGTAGCCATTAGTCTGGCAAGTTCCAGGGCAGGCTTTCAAGCTGCCCCTTGTTAAACAACGCACATCCCGCGCTTTTTACAGATTCAGCCCTGCAAGGCAGCCAGCGTCAGATCCAGGCATTTGCGAGCCTTCTCTACCAGCTCATCGATTTCCGCAAAACTGATCACCAGCGGCGGCGCGATGATCATGGTGTCGCCCACGGCCCGCATGATCAGGCCATTCTCGAAGCAGAAGGTTCGACAGATCATTCCCGCGCCCTTGTCGGTGTAACGCTCGCGCGTGGTCTTGTCCTTCACCAGTTCGATAGCACCCAACAGACCGACGCCACGGACCTCGCCCACCAGCGGATGATCGCTCAGCTCACGCAAACGCTTTTGCAAATACGGTGCCGTTTCCGACTTGACCCGTTCGACGATCTTTTCTTCGCGCAGGATACGGATGTTCTCCAGTGCGACCGCTGCTGCCACCGGATGCCCCGAATAGGTGAACCCATGATTGAAATCGCCTCCCTCGTTGAGCACCGCCACGACTTCGTCGCGCACGATCAGGCCGCCCATCGGCACGTAGCCGGAGGTCAACCCTTTGGCGATGGTCATCATGTCGGGCTTGAGGCCGTAAAAATCGCTACCGAACCACTCACTGGTGCGCCCGAAGCCACAGATCACCTCATCAGCGGCGAACAGAATGTCGTAGCGGAAGAGGATCTCCTTGATTTTCGGCCAGTAAGAATCAGGCGGGACAATAACGCCGCCCGCGCCCTGAATCGGCTCGGCAATGAATGCACCGACGTTCTCGACGCCCAGTTCGAGGATTTTCTGCTCCAGTTGCTCGGCGGCCCAGACACCGAACGCGTCCGGCGTCATGTCGCCGCCGTCACCGAACCAATAGGGCTGCGGGATGTGGACGATCCCCGGAATCGGCAGGTCGCCCTGCTCGTGCATGTAGGTCATGCCGCCCAGGCTCGCACCGGCAACCGTTGAGCCGTGATAGCCATTGACGCGACTGATGACGGTTTTTTTGTTCGGCTGGCCTTTCAGCGCCCAGTAATGACGAACCATACGCAGCATGGTGTCATTGCCTTCGGAGCCTGAACCGGTGAAGAACACGTGGTTCATGCCCTGCGGGGAGATCTCGGAAATGACTTTGGCCAGCTCCAGCACCGGTGGGTGAGCGGTCTGAAAGAACAGGTTGTAATACGGCAGCTCGCGCATCTGTTTGCTGGCCGCATCGGCCAGTTCTTCGCGGCCATAACCGATGGCCACGCACCACAGACCGGACATGCCATCGAGGATCTTGTGGCCCTCGCTGTCCCACAGGTAAACGCCCTCGGCGCGGGTAATGATGCGCGGGCCGTTTTCCTTGAGTTGTTTGTAGTCGCTGAACGGTGCCAGGTGATGCTTGCTGCTCAGGGCCTGCCACTCGAGGGTTTGCGGGGTTTTGTCGGCACTCATGCAGCAGCTCCTTTTAGTCAGGTCGGTGGTCAGGACGACACGCGTTCAACCGCGCGCCGCCCTGCAGAATCAGACGGCGAAGAGCAGGAATTCCCGCTCCCACGAGCTGATCACACGCTTGAAGTTTTCATGCTCGGCGCGCTTCACGGCGACGTAACCGATGATGAACTTCTTGCCCAGGTACTTCTCGATGGTCTTGCTGTTTTCCATGCGCTCCAGCGCGTCTTCGATGGTCAACGGCAAGCGCAGATTGCGACGTTCGTAACCACGCCCGACCACCGGCGCACTCGGGTTGATGCCTTCGACCATGCCGATGAAACCGCACAGCAGGCTGGCAGCAATCGCCAGATAGGGGTTGGCATCGGCACCCGGCAGACGGTTTTCCACACGGCGGTTCTGCGGCACCGCATCCGGCACGCGCAAACCGACGGTGCGGTTTTCTTCGCCCCATTCGACGTTCACCGGTGCTGAGGTGTCGGGCAAGAAGCGCCGAAACGAATTGACGTTGGGCGCAAACAGCGGCAACAGCTCGGGGATGAACTTCTGCAAACCACCGACGTGGTTCAGAAACAGCTCGCTCATGGTCCCGTCTTCATTGGAGAAAATGTTCTGGCCGGTCTCAATGTCGATGATGCTCTGGTGCAAGTGCATGGCACTGCCCGGCTCGCCGGTCATCGGCTTGGCCATGAACGTTGCCGCGACGTCGTGCTTGAGCGCCGCTTCACGCATGGTGCGCTTGAACACCAGAATCTGATCAGCCAGCGACAGAGCATCGCCGTGACGGAAATTGATTTCCATCTGCGCCGTGCCGTCTTCGTGGATCAGCGTGTCGAGGTCCAGATGCTGCAGTTCGCACCAGTCATAGACATCTTCGAACAGCGGATCGAATTCGTTTGCCGCCTCTATGGAAAACGACTGACGCCCGGTCTCCGGACGCCCAGAGCGACCGACAGGCGGTTGTAACGGGTAATCCGGGTCGTCACTGCGCTTGGTCAGGTAAAACTCCATCTCCGGCGCCACGATGGGCTGCCAGCCTTGATCGGCGTAGAGCTTGAGCACCTTCTTCAACACATTGCGCGGCGACAGCTCGATCGGGTTGCCCTGCTTGTCGTAAGTGTCGTGGATCACCTGTGCGGTAGGCTCGACGGCCCAGGGCACGACATACACCGCATTCTGATCAGGGCGGCAGATCATGTCGATGTCTGCCGGGTCCAGCAACTCGTAGTAGATCTCGTCCTCTACGTAATCGCCGGTCACTGTCTGCAGCAGCACGCTTTCGGGCAGACGCATGCCTTTTTCGGCGATGAACTTGTTGGTCGGCGAGATCTTGCCGCGGGTAATGCCGGTGAGGTCGGACACCATGCATTCGACTTCGGTAATCTTGTGTTCTTTCAACCAATCGGTGAGCTGGTCGAGGTTGGTACTCATAAATACCTCAGGGTTTTCTTGTCCTGATCGTGATCAGGCGTTTTTTCGACGCATCCGCGTCATGGTGTACAACTCGTTTCGGCAGGAGCCGATTAGGGGTAAGGTGACACCTGCAGAGCCGGATTTCCAGACGGTCGTGGTCACACTGACGACGCCGTTAAAGTGGTAATGTCCAGCCTTGAGAATAGAAGCAGACGGGCCTTGATGGCCGCCGGAGTGTGTCGCAATGTGCGTCAGTTCACCACGAGCACGGGTATCACAGGCATGATGACCGCTGTGCAGGCTTGCTGCCCGGGTGCCGGGCAAAAGGCGGTGATGCATTGAACACCCGCTGCTATTGTTTCTGTAAGGGGTTGCGATCGAGCTTAGCCTCGTTCATTTTTTTATACAACAGCCCGTTAAATATAGAAGACGGGGCGCTGTAGCCCTTATTTAAAGTCTGCAAGAAACAGGAAAAAACGCCCTAAATAGCAGCAAAAAAGGCCATCTGGCGCAGTTTTAGGGCAAAAAAGGCTCTATTGACTTCATCATGGCTTTCGGATTGACTGAGATCCGCAATCATTGATGATTGATATTTTTAACAACAAAGGTGTTGCATCATGTCGGTACCCCCGCGTGCCGTTCAGCTTAACGAAGCGAACGCGTTCCTTAAGGAACATCCTGAGGTTCTGTACGTTGACCTTCTGATTGCAGATATGAATGGTGTGGTGCGTGGCAAACGCATCGAGCGCACCAGCCTCCATAAGGTTTACGAGAAAGGCATCAACCTGCCTGCCTCTTTATTTGCTCTGGATATCAATGGCTCCACGGTGGAAAGCACCGGCTTGGGCCTGGACATCGGCGATGCTGACCGAATCTGTTATCCCATTCCTGACACCCTGTGCAACGAGCCTTGGCAGAAGCGCCCTACCGCGCAATTGCTGATGACGATGCACGAACTCGAAGGTGATCCGTTTTTCGCCGACCCGCGTGAAGTCTTGCGTCAGGTCGTCGCCAAGTTCGATGAAATGGGCCTGACCATCTGCGCCGCATTCGAGCTGGAGTTCTACCTGATCGATCAGGAGAACGTGAACGGTCGTCCGCAACCGCCGCGCTCCCCGATCTCCGGCAAGCGCCCGCATTCGACTCAGGTTTACCTGATCGACGACCTCGACGAATACGTCGACTGCCTGCAGGACATTCTTGAAGGTGCGAAGGAGCAAGGCATTCCTGCGGACGCCATCGTCAAGGAAAGCGCCCCGGCGCAGTTCGAAGTGAACCTGCACCATGTGGCAGATGCCATCAAGGCGTGCGACTACGCCGTGCTGCTCAAGCGCCTGATCAAGAACATCGCCTACGATCATGAAATGGACACGACCTTCATGGCCAAGCCCTATCCGGGTCAGGCAGGTAATGGTCTGCACGTCCACATCTCGATTCTGGACCGCGATGGCAAGAACATCTTCACCAGCGAGGATCCCGAGCAGAACGCCGCATTGCGTCACGCGATCGGCGGTGTGCTCGAGACCCTGCCGGCGCAAATGGCGTTCCTGTGCCCGAACGTCAACTCGTACCGCCGGTTTGGTGCCCAGTTCTATGTGCCTAACTCGCCGACCTGGGGCCTGGACAACCGCACCGTTGCGGTCCGCGTGCCCACCGGCACCGCCGATGCCGTGCGTATCGAACACCGCGTCGCCGGCGCCGATGCCAACCCGTATCTGGTGATGGCTTCCGTACTGGCAGGTGTGCATCACGGCTTGGTCAACAAGGTCGAGCCCGGCGCACCGGTTGAAGGCAACTCGTACGAACAGCACGAGCAGAGCCTGCCGAACAACCTGCGCGACGCACTGCGCGAGCTGGACGACAACCCGGTCATGGCCAAGTACATCGATCCGAAATACATCGATATCTTTGTGGCCTGCAAGGAAAGCGAGCTGGAAGAGTTCGAACACTCCATCTCCGACCTTGAGTACAACTGGTACCTGCATACGGTCTGATTGAGGCCGAGCAGCACAAGACGCCGCAGGCTTTGAGCTTTGCGGCGTTTTTGTATCCGGGGATACCCCCGTTCCTCACGCTCCAGCGTGGGAATGCATTTCATGACGCTCTGCGTCACTACTCTGCGCGCCAGTTCAAGATCGGACGCAGAGCGTCCAGAACTGCGCTACCACGCGCAGCGTGGGAGCGATAATCGTTTGGCAACGTATCCGGGAACTCTCGTTCCTCACGCTCCAGCGTGGGAATGCATTTCATGACGCTCTGCGTCACCACTCTGCGCGCCAGTTCAAGATCGGACGCAGAGCGTCCAGAACTGCGCTACCACGCGGAGCGTGGGAGCGATAATCGTTTGGCAACGTATCCGGGAACTCTCGTTCCTCACGCTCCAGCGTGGGAATGCATTTCATGACGCTCTGCGTCACCACTCTGCGCGCCAGTTCAAGATCGGACGCAGAGCGTCCAGAACTGCGCTACCACGCGCAGCGTGGGAGCGATAATCGTTTGGCAACGTATCCGGGAACTCTCGTTCCTCACGCTCCAGCGTGGGAATGCATTTCATGACGCTCTGCGTCACCACTCTGCGCCGCCAGTTCAAGATCGGACGCAGAGCGTCCAGAACTGCGCTACCACGCGCAGCGTGGGAGCGATAATCGTTTGGCAACGACAGAGATTCATCCAGTCAGAATCCCTTACAATACCGCTGCCCAACCAAGAGCCACGCCCATGACACGCGCCGCCGCCCCCCGTAAACCTCAAGCACGCAGCCAGGCCAGAATCGATTCGATTCTCGACGCCGCCCGCACGCTGCTTGCCGAACAAGGGGTGGCCAGCCTGTCGATCTACAGCGTTGCCGAACGGGCCAGCATTCCGCCATCATCGGTGTATCACTTCTTCGCCAGCGTCCCGGCGCTGCTGGAAGCCCTGACCGCCGACATTCACGCCGCCTTCCGCGCATCGCTTCAAGCACCTATCGATCATGACCAACTCACCACCTGGCGCGACCTGTCACGCATCGTCGAACTGCGCATGCTCGCCATCTACAACGCCGACGCCGCCGCCCGCCAATTGATCCTCGCCCAACACGGCCTGGCAGAAATCAACCAGGCCGACCGTCAGCACGACATCGAACTGGGGCACTTGATGCTGGAGGTCTTTGATCGCCACTTCCAGCTGCCTGCGCTGCCGGATGACGTGGACGTGTTTGCGCTGGCAATGGAACTGGGGGACCGGGTGTATGCGCGATCTGTGCAGTTGCACGACGAAATCACACCGCGCATGGCCGAGGAAGGCATGCGCGTGTTTAATGCTTATTTGGGGTTGTATTTGCCGGTGTTTTTGGGGAAGCGCTTGAAAGTCACAACCTGATAGATTCATTCAGACGTGCCGGATGTTGTAAATACTTAGCGTAGTTTCTTTTTTCACGCGCCACCACAGACCTCTTATTAATAAAAGTCGAGCGATTAAAAAGGGCAGACCCTTCACGCTCAAGACGCACCATATAATCGACCTGTGCTTGGCGGTATTGAACTTTCGCCTCATAGGGTCTGGTAAACAGCTGACCATTACGATAAATAGGACGATCAGGATGAATCGTTTTAAGGCCTACCTCCTTAAGCGCGGATTTATACTCCTTAAGCGCGGCTTCGACAGTAAGATCAGTACTAGCAAACCGTTTCCGGACACCGCCTCGTCGTGTCCTAAGTGAACTCGAACCCCCTGACGCCTTTATCTTCATGCCTGGAGCAGTAGATGCAAAGCTATTACTACCCATGACTGACGATGACTGATTGACTGCAGAACCAAAAAATGGGGCTGCTCCCGTACTCGTAACAACACTCGATTGATCATTCTGAGAAACTAGCTGCTTTAGTTTGCTGGTGACCGGCTTGGATATTATCCTGGCTTTCCTAAAAGACAAGAAGCCAACCTTGCTTATTGCTCTTATAGCAACGATTGTGATATGCCCCGTCGGATCCACAAACCCAACCGGATCCCCACCCACATACCCATACGCATTCAACCCGCCCTCATCAAACGGGCTCAAGTTGTCCGGGCTATTAAACCGCATCAACACCGGGTTATAAGCCCGGTAGCCATTCCCCAGCAGATAATGCCCGGTCGCCGGATCGCAGCGTTCGCCATTGAACCCCAATAAACTGGTCAATCCGCTTTCAGCCGGATGATGACCGTAGACGCTGTAAGCCATAGGCTCAGTCCCGGTTTTATCCACAAGCTGCAAGACCGAGCGCTGCTGATCGGTCGCCAACAGCGTGGTGTCTAACCGGTCATCAGTACGCCGCTGCTGGGCCAATAACAGGTCTTCATGCTGAAACACTGTGCGCCGCACTGTGCCCTGTATCTCGGTCGCCAGCCGGTTCTTCTGGTAGAAGCGCTGAACATCCGCCTGCCCGGCCAGCGAGCTGGATGCCAGACGATCCAACGGGTCGTAGCGGTAGCGACATAAAACTGCTTGTGGAGCGGCCATGACTGAACCCTCCGTGGTGAGCCAGCATTTAGCATCCTGCAAAAGCCTTGTATGGCCTACCTGACAAAACTGCTAGGTCAACACCTACGGACCCACATTGACACGGAACATTAGCAGGCTCGGGTGTTTAGTGACTCGTGCTGTCGGATGACGTGGATGTGTTTGCGCTGGCGATGGAACTGGGGGGAGCGGGTGCGCGCGGTCGGTTCAGTTGCATGGCCACACACCGCATGGCAGAAGAACACATGCGGGAGATTGAAGCTCGTATGAGGTTGTATTCGTAGTTCTTGGCAAAGAGACTATCAAAGCAACCTTATTTCATATTTTTTTCATAGCGCGTAATCATCCGCTTAAATTTAACTTCATAGCGAGTTTTATAACCCGCCTGCGCATCCCGATAACCCGTTAGCATATTTTCATACCGCATTAAGCTCGCTGCATTAGACGCGTTGTCGGGAGCATTTCGAGGCTGCTTAGTATAATACTCCACCAATGCCTCTGCTCCCCTAACCTTTAATTCATGCAGTTTAAGTCTTCTTTTCGCAGCATTATATTTTTTAGGCAATTCTGCACTCGCTTCCGTCCAAAGCCAGCGCTTCATACTCTGCCGATACGGAACCCCAGACATCTTACCCACTACATCACTTACACTACTGTTCAATAATTCATCACCAACGTCTGAACTACGAGCCAGCAATTTTTTGAAAGAGGCGAAAGACTTATCTGGAGAGACATGCGCTGATGATGTAGGGATCTGATCGTGTAAAGTAACTGACGTATTAACACTTGATGAAGGCGGCTTCCCGACAGTAGATGCCACTGGCGTAACAATACGCTTAAACTTCGTCCCAGACACACTATCGATAGACCGTCTACCGGACATCGGAGTGAACCGTGCATGCCCCGAAGAATCCCCAAACCCAACCGGATCCCCACCCACATACCCATACGCATTCAACCCGCCCTCATCAAACGGGCTCAAGTTGTCCGGGCTATTAAACCGCATCAACACCGGGTTATAAGCCCGGTAGCCATTCCCCAGCAGATAATGCCCGGTCGCCGGATCGCAGCGTTCGCCATTGAACCCCAATAAACTGGTCAATCCGCTTTCAGCCGGATGATGACCGTAGACGCTGTAAGCCATAGGCTCAGTCCCGGTTTTATCCACAAGCTGCAAGACCGAGCGCTGCTGATCGGTCGCCAACAGCGTGGTGTCTAACCGGTCATCAGTACGCCGCTGCTGGGCCAATAACAGGTCTTCATGCTGAAACACTGTGCGCCGCACTGTGCCCTGTATCTCGGTCGCCAGCCGGTTCTTCTGGTAAAAGCGCTGAACATCCGCCTGCCCGGCCGGCGAACTGGATGCCAGACGATCCAGCGGGTCGTAGCGGTAACGGCATAGCACCGTTGAGTCTGGAGAAGTCATGGCAGATACTTCAAAGGGAACCGGTCTTCAGCATCCGGCAAACCCGCTCCTACGCCTACCACGTAGAACTGCTAGGCCAACAGCAAAAAACCCCGGAGGGTCAGGACCGTCCGGGGTGTTTTTTGCGCATCGGTTACAGCTTGGCGATGGAAACTTCAGTCGATTTCACGAAGGCGATGACCTCGCTGCCGACGACCAGCTCCAACTCTTTGACCGAGCGGGTGGTGATGACCGACGTCACGACGCCGGAAGCGGTCTGTACGTCGATTTCCGACAGTACGTCACCGTGGACGATTTCCTTGATGGTGCCTTTGAACTGGTTGCGAACGTTGATGGCTTTGATAGTCATGGCATGTCTTCCTTTGGGGATCGGGGTTAATTTGCCCAGCGTAATTGCGTAGGCAGTGGCGAAAACGGTTCCGGGTCGGGTGGCGAGCCGGGCAGTGCCAACACGCGGTTGAGCACTTCGGCTTCCAGCGCCGCAAGACGGTGCGAGCCGCGAGCACGTGGACGAGGCAGATCGACCAGCAGGTCGAGGCCGATCTGCCCTTCTTCGATCAGAATCACCCGGTCGGCGATGGCGACGGCCTCACTGACATCGTGGGTAACCAGCAGAACAGTGAAGCCGTGCTGACCCCACAGCTTTTCGATCAGTTGCTGCATTTCGATCCGCGTCAGGGCATCCAGCGCACCCAGTGGCTCATCGAGCAGCAGCAGGCGCGGCTTGTGAATCAGCGCACGCGCCAGCGCGACCCGTTGCTTTTGCCCACCGGACAGTGCGGCAGGCCACTCATTGGCCCGTTCGGCCAGCCCGACGGCTTCAAGCGCTTCGAGCGCCTGCGCACGCCAGTCACCGCTGAGGCCCAGGCCGACGTTGTCGATGATCTTTTTCCAGGGCAGCAAGCGCGCTTCCTGGAACATCAATCGTGTGTCTTCGCGAGCATCGTCCAGCGGCGCAGAGCCTGCCAGAAGCTGGCCCTGCGTCGGCTTGTCGAGACCGGCGAGCAAGCGCAGCAAGGTACTTTTGCCGCAACCGCTACGCCCGACGATGGCGACGAACTGACCGGCCGGAATGTGCAGGTCGATATCCTTGAGCACTTCCCGGGTGCCGAACGCTTTTTTCAGGCGGTGTATCGCCAGCGGAATGCCGCGCAGCAGATGCGGCGGTGGCTGCTGTTTAAGACTGGTCATGCGGCACCGCCTTTGCTCGTTTGATAGGCCGGATGCCAGCGCAGGCAAACGCGCTCCAGGCCTCGCGCAGCCAAGTCGGCCAGTTTGCCGAGGACGGCGTACAGCACGATGGCCAGCACCACGATGTCGGTTTGCAGGAATTCCCGCGCATTCATCGCCAGGTACCCGATGCCGGAGCTGGCAGAAATGGTTTCGGCCACGATCAGCGTCAGCCACATGAAGCCCAGCGCAAAGCGCACACCCACCAGAATCGAAGGCATCGCACCCGGCAGAATCACATGACGAAACAGGCTGAAACCGGACAGGCCATAACTGCGGGACATTTCCACCAGCGCCGGATCAATGTTGCGGATGCCGTGGTAGGTGTTCAGGTAGATCGGGAACAGCGTGCCGAGCGCAACCAAAAAGACCTTGGCGGTCTCGTCGATGCCGAACCACAGAATGACCAGCGGAATCAGCGCCAGATGCGGGATGTTGCGGATCATCTGCACCGAACTGTCCAGCAGACGCTCGCCCCATGAGCTCAGGCCGGTGATAAAACCCAGTGCCAGGCCGATGCCGCCACCAATGGCGAAGCCGATACCGGCGCGCCAGCCGCTGATTGCCAGGTGAGTCCAGATTTCACCGCTGGCCACCAGTTTGACGCCCGCTTCAATGACGGCGCTGGGTGCCGGCAGGATGCGCGTCGACAACCATCCGGCGCTGACCGACAACTGCCAGACCGCCAGCAACAGGACAGGAAGTGCCCACGGCGCCAGCCGATGAACAATGCGTTGCGAAGCACTAAGGCTCATGGAGTTGTCTCCTCATGGGGCCTGATCATCACTGTGCCTGGGCCACAGCAGCAGGTGGCGTCCAGACCACATCAGCAATGCTGAGCGGCTTGGGGATCAGTTTCAGTTGGAAAAACGTGTCAGCGATCTTCTGCTGCGCGGCGACAACCGGCGGGGTGATGAACAGCGCGCCGTAGCCCTGTCGCTTCACCGAGGTCAGGGTAATGTCGGCAGGCAGACCCAGCAGGGGTGCAACCTGTTTGGTCACTTCTTCGGGGTGAGCCTTGGACCATTCACCCACCGCCCGCACTTCTTCGATCAGGGCCTGGATGACTTTCGGGTTGTTTTGCGCGTACGGCCTGGTCGCCAGATAGAACTGGTGGTTGTCGACGATGCCGGTGCCGTCTTTCAGCGTCCGGGCTTGCAATTGCTGCTCAGCCGCAGCCTGGTAAGGGTCCCAGATGACCCAGGCATCCACACTGCCGCGTTCGAATGCGGCACGCGCATCCGCCGGGGGCAGGAAGACGGTCTGGATATCGGAGTACTTCAGGCCCGCATCTTCCAGCGCCTTGACCAGCAGGTAGTGAACGTTCGAGCCTTTGTTAAGGACGACTTTTTTACCTTTCAGGTCTTTTACTGAAGTGATCGGCGAATCCTTGGGCACCAGTATGGCTTCGCTGTTGGGTGCTGGCGGTTCGTAGGCGACATACAGCAGATCCGCGCCAGCCGCCTGAGCGAAAACGGGAGGTGTTTCACCGGTCACGCCGAAGTCGATGGAACCGACGTTCAGGCCTTCGAGCAACTGCGGCCCGCCGGGGAATTCGGTCCATTGAACCTTGACGCCCTGCTCGGCCAGGCGCTTTTCCAGCGAGCCTTTGGCCTTGAGCAGCACCAGCGTGCCGTACTTCTGATAACCGATGCGCAGGTCCTGTGCCTGGGCCTGAGTAACCACGCCAAGAGCGACCGCAGCAGCAAACAGCGCGACAAGACCTCGACGCAAAATGACAGTGCGCATGCAGCGCTCCTTTACCGGGTATTGGACAGTGCCAGCTCGGTCAGTCACAGACGAGCAAAGCGGGAATAGAGACGACCTTAGCAGCACTTTTTTATATCTATAAATCTTATTTATTCATTTAGTTATTCCATAAATGAATATAAAGACCACACTACTGTTTGCGTATCGCGGCCAGGTGACGCCGAGCGTCACGCAATGCATTCCCACGCTGGAGCGTAGGAACGAGCGGTGATCGGAAGAACACCTATCGTGCCCATGCTCCGCGTGGGCATGCCGTTCTGGACGCTCTGCGTCCGATCTTGAGTATGCGGTGCGGCGCAGATGTGTGACGCAGAGCGTCACGCAGGGCATTCCCACGCTGGAGCGTAGGAACGAGCGGTGATCGGAAGAACACCTATCGTGCCCATGCTCCGCGTGGGCATGCCGTTCTGGACGCTCTGCGTCCGATCTTGAGTATGCGGTGCGGCGCAGATGTGTGACGCAGAGCGTCACGCAGGGCATTCCCACGCTGGAGCGTAGGAACGAGCGGTGATCGGAAGAACACCTATCGTGCCCATGCTCCGCGTGGGCATGCCGTTCTGGACGCTCTGCGTCCGATCTTGAGTATGCGGTGCGGCGTAGATGTGTGACGCAGAGCGTCACGCAAGGCATTCCCACGCTGGAGCGTAGGAACGAGCGTTGGTCGCAAGAACACCTATCGTGCCCATGCTCCGCGTGGGCATGCCGTTCTGGACGCTCTGCGTCCGATCCTGAGTATGCGGTGCGGCGCAGATGTGTGACGCAGAGCGTCACGCAATGCATTCCCACGCTGGAGCGTGAGGAACGAGCGTTGGTCGCAAGAACACCTATCGTGCCCATGCTCCGCGTGGGCATGCCGTTCTGGACGCTCTGCGTCCGGGCCAAGCGTGTTCGGGCGGCATAAAAAAGGGCCGTTAAACGGCCCAAATACCCCACGCTTGGTTGATCGAACAATCAGCGGTTTGGCTGTGGCGTCAGTCGCAGGTAAGGCGTGACTGCCTTGTAGCCTTTCGGAAAACGTTGCTTGATCTCGGCCTCATCCTTGATCGACGGGACGATCACTACATCATCGCCGTCGACCCAATTGGCAGGCGTGGCCACTTTGTAGTTGTCGGTCAGTTGCAAGGAGTCGATGACCCGCAGAATCTCGTGAAAATTGCGCCCCGTGCTAGCCGGGTAGGTAATGGTCAAACGAACTTTCTTGTTCGGGTCGATCACAAACAGCGAGCGCACCGTCAGCGTGTCATTGGCATTGGGATGAATCAGGTCGTACAGGTCGGACACCTTGCGGTCGGCATCGGCTAGAATCGGAAAGTTGACCTGTGTGTTCTGCGTGGTGTTGATGTCGTCGATCCACTTGATGTGCGAATCGACCGGGTCTACAGACAGCGCAATGGCCTTCACGCCGCGCGTGGCAAACTCGTCTTTCAATTTGGCAGTGAAACCCAGCTCCGTGGTGCAGACCGGCGTGAAGTCGGCCGGATGAGAAAACAACACACCCCAGCTGTTGCCGAGCCATTCATGGAAACGGATACGACCTTCGCTGGATTCCTGCTCGAAGTCGGGGGCGATGTCGCCAAGTCGCAGAGTCATGGTGTTGCTCCTCGTCATGTTCAGGTGTGACTTGATATGAACTGACTGTGCGCCTCGCAAGCGAAAATTAAAAAGAATAAATAACGCCGCGCATATACCCATATGGAATATTGAAAAACAGACAAAAGAAACCCCGCACTGTGCGGGGCTTCTTCACGCTTCAGTACACTTACATGAAGTTGTAGGTGTAGTTGAAGATCAGACGGGTTTGATCGGTGTTGGACGAGTTGTTCAGGTCGCCATCGGCACGGTAAGTACCGTGACGCAGCGTTGTACCGAAACCTTTCATCGGACCGCTCTGGATCACGTAGTCAACACGCATGTCGGTTTCCCACTCCGAGTACTCTTCTTTACCGGTAGTGCGATCACGAATGTCGTCTGCGTGCAGGTAGGCGATTGCAGCTTTCAGGCCTGGAATGCCTGCTTTGGCGAAGTCATACGAGTACTGACCGAAGGTGGTGTTCTCACCTGCACGGTTGAAGCCGTTGACCATCGAGTCAGTGAACAGGTAGAAGCTAGAACCGCCGTTACCTTCAAGGCTCGAAGTGCTGGTGCCGTTCTTGGTGACGTTACCCTGGTTCAGGAAAACCATACCGCCGTCATCGCCGACCTGTTGATGGCCAACCATGAATGCATGGCCACCCAGGGCGTAAGTGAACATGGCGGACCAGGTGGAGTTATCCACTTCGCCAGCGTTCTTGGCGTAACCGTTGTTGTTGTTGAAACGGTAGCCGGTCGCTGCGTCGCTGTTTTTGCCGTCAGAGCTGCTGTTGAAATAACGCAGGTCAGTCTTGAAGGACTGGTTGTCGCTGATCGGGTAAACATGAACCAGGCCCAGGAAGTGTTGCTTGTAGAAGTCTTCCAGGTTGGCGTAGTAGTACTGCAGGGTCAGGTCTTTGGTGACTTTCCAGTCAGCACCGGCGAAGCGGAACTGATCGGCAGTCTCGGAAGCGCCGGCAATGGACAGGTCAGTCCAGTTGCTCGAAGCACGGCCGATGGACTTGTTCAACTGACCAGCAGTGAAGGTGACGGTGTCCAGATCCTTGGAAGTCAGGATGCCGCCCTGGAAAGCCTGAGGCAGAAGACGACCGTCGTTGCTGACCAGGATTGGCAGGTTAGGTGCCAATGCATTACCGACTTTCAGCTCGGTCTTCGAGAAGCGTACCTTGCCGTTGGCGCCCAGACGGCTCCACTCGCTGACAGCAGAACCGTCGCTGTCGGTAGGCAGAATGCCGCCATTGGCTGCAGCGGCGTGGTTGCCACGGCCGCCATCAAGGTGAACACCGACCAATCCCTGGACGTCCAGACCAAAACCGACAGTGCCTTGAGTGAAGCCCGACAGGTAGTCGAATTTCAGGCCAGTGGCCGTCTCACGGTTGTTGTGGGTAGTGCCTTCGCGGAAATCGTTATCGAAATACAGAGTACGAGAACTAACGGACGCTTTGCTGTCTTCAAGGAAACCAGCTGCACCGGCCTGCTGGGCCAGTACACCGACGGTTACGGCCAAGGCCAGGGTGGACTTCTTCATTAACTACGCTCCTCGTGAATCTAATTTTTTATGTCCTTGGTGCCGGGCGTTGCCCTGACCCAAGGATTTCGCGAAAGGCGACAGTCCCGACCTGGAGGTCAATGGATTCTGTCTACCCCGACTTTGACTAGACCGCGCATGTCAGAGGCCGTACGTGCGTGAAAACCTTAATATCCAAAAAGCCAAAAAATGCAGGCCTTAAAGAACATTCAGGCATATGTCACAACTCGTGTCAGCCCAGACGTCACGGAGTGTATCGACCTAATTGAGCAATTCCCAAAATTTATTTTGGTACCGTTCGTCAGATCTGTTGTTTTTATGCCACCGACCGGCCAAGTCACGACCAAGCGGTCACAGACGCCCACGACAGAACCCAATCAGCCTGTCAGCAAAAGCCTTGTAAAACGGGCACTTCGGGGAGATTAGGGAGTAAATGTGACAGTTGTCACCACTTTGACGCCAGTCCGTCCCAGGTCGTGAAAAAAATTCGAAATTCCGCTTTTCAGAAGGCATTTGAGGCCCTTTTCAGGGGTTCGGGCACGTCGTCAACTGTAGTCGAGATGAACAAAAAGGCAATTCCGGTGTCGTGCGCGTCTTTGTTCGGGCTGATCGGCAGATGCAAAAGCTTGATGCCCTGTGCATTCGCAGGGCAAAACACCTCATAAGCTAATGCTTAAAAGTTATTTATTTTGAAATTCTTAGATCAATTAGTCTCTGTTTCCAGCCAGTCTTCGGCCCGTCTGATTCGGAGCTTCACCATGAAACTGCACTTTTCCCTGCGCTTGCTGACCGCGTTATCGTTGACTGGCGCAACCTTTCTCGCGCAAGCGGCCGACTTTACGGTTGCTTACCAGACCACGGTCGATCCGGCCAAAGTGGCACAGGCCGATAACACCTACGAGAAGGCCACTGACTCAAAAATTGCCTGGCGCAAATTCGAGAATGGGGCCGATGTCATCACCGCCATTGCCTCGGGCGACGTACAGATCGGCTATCTCGGCTCAAGCCCCTTCACGGCGGCCGCTACGCGCAAGCTGCCGGTCGAGACGTTTCTGATCGCCACGCAGATTGGCGCCGCCGAGGCGCTGGTTGCCCGCAACGGCTCGGGGATCAATTCGCCACAGGACCTGATCGGCAAAAAAATCGCCGTGCCGTTTGTGTCCACGGGTCACTACAGCCTGCTGGCTGCACTCAAGCACTGGAACATCAATCCGGCCAGGGTCACGATTCTGAACCTCGCCCCGCCCGCCATCGCCGCAGCCTGGAAACGCGGTGACATCGACGCCACCTACGTCTGGGACCCGGCGCTGGGCGTGGCCAAGGAAACCGGCAAGGTGCTGATCACGTCCGGCGAACTGGCCAAGGTCGGCGCGCCCACGTTCGACGCCTGGATTGTGCGCAAGGATTTCGCCGACAAACACCCGGAAGTCGTCAAGGCTTTCGCCAACGTGACGCTTGAGGCCTACGCCCGTTACCGCCAGGACCCTGCTGCCTGGATCGCCGATACGACCAACATCGACAAGCTGACCCGGCTTTCCGGCGCCAAGGCCTCTGACGTGCCGGGCCTGCTGCAAGGCAATGTCTATCCGCTGGCCGCCGAGCAGCGCGCGCTGCTCGGCGCACCGACCATCGAGGCGGTGACCAAAACGGCGGTGTTCCTCAAAGAGCAGGGCAAGGTCGACGCCGTGCTGCCTGATTACTCGCCTTACGTCAGCGCCCGTTTCATTGCCCCGTAAGTGCGCTGAACGCGAGGAGACACAGCATGGCTCTGTTAAAACTGGAGCGCATCGGCGCTCATTATCCCGGCGCAACCGCACCGGTATTGGCGGACATCAGCCTGAGTCTGGGGCCGCAGCAACTGTTGGTCGTGCTCGGGCCGTCAGGCAGCGGTAAAACCTCACTGCTGAACCTGATTGCCGGTTTCATCCAGCCCGGCAGCGGGCGTATCACGCTGGACGGTATTGCCGTAGAAGGACCAAGCGCAGAGCGCGGCGTGGTGTTTCAGGACGATGCGCTGTTGCCTTGGCAGGATGTGCTGGCCAATGTTGCATTCGGCCTGGAACTGGCCGGTGTCAACCGCAGCGAACGTGAAGCACGGGCGCGGGAAATGCTTGCGCTGGTGGACCTGGCGGGCTTCGAGCAGCGAAGAATCTGGCAGTTGTCTGGCGGGCAACGGCAACGCGTCGGCCTCGCCCGGGCACTGGCCGCAGACCCGCGCATCCTGTTGATGGACGAGCCTTTTGGCGCACTGGATGCCTTCACCCGTGAACAGATGCAGGAGTTGCTGCTGCAAGTCTGGCAGCGCACTGCCAAACCGGTGTTTCTGATTACCCACGATATAGAGGAAGCAGTGTTCCTCGCCACCGACCTGGTTCTGCTGGCCCCCAACCCAGGGCGCATCGCCGAACACCTGCACCTGGACTTTGGTCGCCGCTATCGCAACGGCGAATCGGCGCGTGCAATCAAGTCTGACCCGCGCTTCATCGAGACCCGCGAGCAGGTGCTGGCCAGCGTGTTCTCTCAACGTAACGAGGAAAAGCACGCATGAGCAGCCCCGAACTGATCGATATCGAGCGCCGAGAGATAACGCTACCTGACGCCGGAACCGCGGATGTTCGCTTGAGCACCCGAGCCATCAGCGCGCTTACACTCGCAATACTCTTGACCCTGTGGTGGGCCGTGACTGCCGGAGGCTGGATCGAGCCGCTGTTCCTGCCATCGCCTGCGGACGTACTGGGCAAAGGCTGGCTGCTGCTGACCAAGGGCTACATGGATTCCACGCTCTGGCAACATCTGGGTGCCAGCCTGCAACGTATCGGTCTGGCACTGGGCGCGGCGATTCTCACGGCGATTCCGGTCGGCATTGCCATCGGCCATAACCGTATCGCGCGCGGGATTTTCGACCCGCTGATCGAGTTTTACCGTCCCATACCGCCACTGGCCTACCTGCCGCTGATCGTGATCTGGTTCGGCATCGGTGAATTCTCCAAGGTGCTGCTGATTTATCTGGCGATCTTCGCGCCGATTGCCATCGCCACAGCCACCGGAGTTCGCACCGTGGACCCGAACAGGGTGCGTGCAGCCCAATCGCTGGGGGCCACGCGCGGACAGCTGATTCGCCACGTCATACTGCCCAGTGCGCTCCCGGACATCCTCACGGGGATTCGCATCGGCCTGGGTGTGGGCTGGTCCACATTGGTAGCGGCCGAGCTGATCGCCGCCACCAGCGGGCTTGGCTTCATGGTCCAGTCAGCTGCGCAGTTTCTGGTGACAGACGTGGTGGTGCTGGGGATTCTGGTGATCGCCGTTGTCGCTTTCGGCATGGAACTGGGCCTGCGCGCACTGCAACGCAAGCTGGTGCCCTGGCACGGTCAACATCATTAATGCATCAGTATGGGTTTTTGCATCGCGGTGGTGCGCAAATAGAGTGCATCTCCTGAAGTGGCACGCTCGGGCCAATAGCCCCATGAATCTTTTTGGGGGCCGAAAGGGCAGCGTTAACGAGGACTCTTCAGAAAAACGGCACAGGCCTGATGAGCGCGCAATAAATTCATGATTTTCAATGAATTATGAATTTAAACGATGCAACTATCAGGCGATAAACAGCTTGGCAGCGCTATAAAACATCGCTCTTTCGGGTTAAAGCTCAAAAACTGGCACGCACTCTGCAATAGGTCTTGTAACACCAGTTTTGGGGACCTTGGTACAGGCAGGCCGGGGATTCCCCTCTTTTATTCCTCCCGGAGACTGACCTCCAGTCTCCAGCGCCCGTCCACACACTCTGTGCGCCAGTCGCCATGAAGCGGACGGGCTGCCAGGAGCGTCAGCACCAAGCCCTTCTCTCCCCGCTCAACCTTCCAGCGCGCCACCTTGTTGTCGAAGGTCAGTTCGCCGTTCCACGGTCGTCCAGACGCTGCGACGTTCACCACCACCGCGCCATCCACCGTCGCTCCCTGATACTTGGGTTCTTCGTTGAACCAGAGTGCAAGGCCTGCAGGCAACTCTTCAATCTGCTCCAGCTCGACAGGGTCCGGCTGCTGCAAGCGACCAATGATGGTGCCTACCGTAAAGCCGACAATCGCCATCGAACCAAGAACACGCGGCCATAGCTTCGGTCTCGGGTCCTCTTCGGGGGTAGAATGCATCCCGTCCTTTCGTTCGGAGCCGTGCATGTTTCACGTCATCCTTTTTCAACCAGAAATTCCGCCGAATACCGGCAATGTCATCAGGCTATGCGCCAACAGCGGCTGCACCCTGCATTTGATCGAACCCTTGGGTTTCGAGCTGGACGACAAGCGCCTGCGCCGTGCCGGTCTCGATTATCACGAGTATGCCACGCTGCAGACGCACGCAGACCTGGCGACCTGCCTGGAGAAGATCGGCAACCCGCGATTATTCGCCTTTACCACCAAAGGCTCACGCCCCTTCCATGATGCGAGCTTCGAGCCAGGTGATGCGTTTTTGTTCGGTCCTGAAAGCCGCGGGCTGCCCGCTGACATTCTCGACTCGCTGAGCAGCGACCATCGCCTGCGTCTGCCCATGCGCGAAGGCTGCCGCAGCCTGAACCTTTCCAACACAGTGGCCGTGGCGGTTTATGAGGCGTGGCGTCAGCACGGGTTTGCTTAGGCCTAAGTACGGCCGCACTCTGCATCGTCAGTGCCATCGCGATAAAAAGCACCCATGGCCCAGCCGCCGTTCTTGAGCAGACACAAAAAAGCGCCCCGAAAGGCGCTTTTTGCTTGCAGCGGTAACACTTACTGAACAGTCGGCGTTTCGCCAGCTTCCTGCATGCGTTGCAGCTCTTGCGCATACAGCGCATCGAAGTTCACCGGGGCCAGCATCAGCGCAGGGAAAGAACCGCGTACGACCAGGTTGTCGATGGCTTCGCGAGCATACGGGAACAGGATGTTCGGGCAGAACGCGCCCAGTGTGTGGCTCATCGCGCCGTCGTCCAGACCCTTGATCAGGAAGATACCGGCCTGCTGAACTTCGACGATGAACGCCACTTCGTCGCCATTGTTGACGGTGACGGAGAGGGTCAGCACGACTTCGTAGAAATCGCCTTCCAGCTGCTTCTGACGGGTGTTGAGGTCCAGGCTGACGGTCGGGGTCCATTCCTGGCGGAAAATTGCCGGGCTTTTTGGTGCTTCGAACGACAGGTCGCGAACGTAGATACGCTGCAGGGAAAATTGTGGGCCGTTTTCTTCGTTTTCAACAGCGCCGTTGTTCGGTTGATCGGTCATCTCGGATCCTTGTCAGATAGGGCTGAAAGATTAAGGGGAATCAGGCCAGCAGCGCATCGAGCTTGCCGGCACGCTCCAGAGCAAACAGGTCATCGCAGCCGCCCACGTGGGTCGAGCCGATCCATATCTGGGGTACAGACGTGCGACCGGCCTTCTTGGTCATTTCGGCGCGAAGCTGAGGCTTGCCGTCGACCCTGATTTCCTCGAAGGCCACGCTTTTGCTCTGCAACAGCTGCTTGGCACGTATGCAATACGGGCAGTAGTCGCTGGAATAGACGATGACTTGAGTCATTTTCACTTCACCAGAGGAAGGTTGTCGCCGCGCCAGCTGGAAATGCCGCCGGACAGTTTGGCCGCCTTGAAGCCGGATTTGAGCAGTTCACGGGCGGTGCTGCCCGCATGCTGCCCCATTGCGTCGACGATGATCAACGTCTTGTCCTTGTATTTCTGCAGTTCAGCGGTGCGGGTCAGCACCTTGTCCTGCGGAAAGTTCAGGGAACCGACGATGTGGCCTGCCGTGAAATCCTTTTTCGAGCGCACGTCGATGACCACCGCCTCATCGCGGTTGACCATCGCCGTCAGCTCGCGAGTGCTGAGGCTGGCGCCGCCTTTGCTCAGTTCGTAGGCAATCAGCAGTGCCAGCAGAATGACGAAGGCGCCGGTGATCAAATAGTGGTTAGTGGCGAATTCAAGCAGGTGAGCAACCATCAGTAGGTTCCAGGGCGTTAAAATGTCGGCCAGTATACACAGCAGCCAAGGTCGGCCAAAGTCCGTACGGCAGTGACGCCGTTTGAACTTGTCCTTAAAATGCCGTTCCCTTGTACTTTATCCAACCAGCATCGAGTGGGTTCTATGACTGCCACGCCAAAACCTCTGGTTCTTATCATCCTGGATGGCTTCGGACACAGCGAAAGCCACGAAGGCAATGCCATCCTGGCCGCGAAAATGCCCGTCATGGATCGCCTTTATGAAAGCATGCCCAACGGCCTGATCTCCGGGTCGGGCATGGATGTCGGTCTGCCGGACGGGCAGATGGGCAACTCCGAAGTCGGGCACATGAACCTCGGCGCAGGCCGCGTGGTGTATCAGGACTTCACTCGGGTGACCAAGGCGATTCGTGACGGTGAGTTCTTCGAGAACCCGACCATCTGCGCCGCCGTGGATAAAGCGGTCAGCGCGGGCAAGGCCGTCCACATCATGGGCCTGTTGTCCGATGGCGGCGTTCACAGTCATCAGGACCATCTGGTGGCCATGGCCGAGCTGGCGGTCAAACGCGGCGCGGAGAACATCTACCTACACGCGTTTCTCGACGGTCGTGACACACCACCGCGCAGTGCAAAAAAATCCCTTGAGCTGATGGACGACACCTTCGCCCGCCTGGGCAAAGGTCGCACTGCCACGATCATTGGCCGTTACTTCGCAATGGACCGCGATAACCGCTGGGACCGGGTGTCCGCGGCTTACAACCTGATCGTCGACAGCAGCGCCGAATTCCACGCAGACAGCGGTGTGGCGGGGCTGGAAGCGGCCTACGCGCGTGACGAGAACGACGAATTCGTCAAAGCCACGCGCATCGGCGAACCGGCCCGGGTGGAAGACGGCGACGCCGTGGTGTTCATGAACTTCCGTGCCGACCGCGCCCGTGAGCTGACCCGCGTGTTTGTCGAGGATGACTTCAAGGACTTCGAGCGCGCTCGTCAGCCCAAGGTCAACTACGTCATGCTGACCCAATACGCGGCAAGCATCCCCGCGCCCTCGGCCTTTGCGGCGGGCAGCTTGAAGAACGTGCTGGGTGAATACCTGGCAGACCACGGCAAGACACAACTGCGCATCGCCGAAACCGAAAAATACGCCCACGTCACCTTCTTCTTCTCCGGCGGCCGTGAAGAACCGTTTCCGGGCGAAGAACGCATCCTGATTCCATCGCCAAAAGTCGCGACCTACGACCTGCAGCCGGAAATGAGTGCCCCGGAAGTCACTGACAAGATTGTCGACGCCATCGAGCATCAGCGTTATGACGTGATCATCGTCAACTACGCCAACGGCGACATGGTGGGCCACAGCGGCATCATGGAAGCAGCGATCAAGGCCGTTGAATGCCTGGACGTGTGCGTTGGACGCATTACCGAGGCGCTGGAAAAAGTCGGCGGCGAAGCGTTGATCACTGCTGACCACGGCAACGTCGAGCAGATGACCGACGACTCCACAGGCCAGGCACATACCGCCCACACCTCGGAGCCAGTGCCGTTCATTTATGTCGGCAAACGCCCGTTGAAAGTTCGCAAAGGCGGCGTTCTGGCTGACGTGGCGCCGACCATGCTGCATTTGCTGGGCATGGAGAAACCGCAAGAGATGACGGGGCAGTCGATCCTCGTAGACGAGTAAACCGCTGAAAACCGGCCTTTAGCCATCAAGGCAGGCCGGTTTTTATGTCTTCAGCCCTAAAGCATTCGCTGCGGGGCGTTTTTTTTGCAGCGCATGGCGGGCATACTAGGCCTGACATTTTTTCTCACAATTCCTCGGTATCGCCCACCCACATGCTCCGCGCCTTGATTGCCCTTGCTTTGATCTGCCTGCTCAATCCGGCGTTTGCCGAAGACGAGCGTGTGCAAACCCAAAAACAGATAGATGCTGCGCGTCAGGATGTGACGGAGCTGCAAAAAGTCCTGGGCAAACTTCAGGAAGAACGTGCCGGTGTCCAGAAGGACCTGCGCACCACTGAAACCGAAATGGGTACGCTGGAAAAGCAGGTCGAGGTCCTGCAAAAGGAACTAAAAAAGACGGAAACCGAGCTGCAAAAGCTCGACAGTGAGAAAAAAAAATTAAACAGCGCCCGCGTTGAACAGCAACGCCTGATTGCGATCCAGGCCCGCGCCGCCTATCAGAGTGGCCGCCAGGAATACCTCAAGCTGTTGCTCAATCAGCAGCACCCCGAAAAGTTCGCACGGACCCTCACCTATTACGACTACCTGAGCAAAGCGCGCCTGGAGCAATTGCGCGGTTTCAATGAAACCCTGCGCCAGCTGGCCAACGTCGAAAAGAATATCGACCTGCAACAGGCACAACTGCTGGTGCAAAAGAGCAACCTGGACAGCCAGAGCGAAGAGCTGGCCAAGGTTCGCCAGGAGCGTCAGCAGGCCTTGGCCAAGCTGAATCAGGACTACAAGGCTCGCGACCAGAAGCTGCAGGCCCGCCAACAGGATCAAGCCGATCTGGCCAAAGTCCTCAAGACCATCGAGGAAACCCTGGCGCGTCAGGCGCGTGAAGCCGAAGAGGCCCGCCAGAAGGCGCTGGTTGCCGCCCGCGAGGCTGAAGAGAAGCGTCAGCGCGAAGCCGAGGCCGTCGCCCGCAATAACAGCAGCAGCAACAGTAGCAAAAGCGATGATGAACCCGCACCGCGCCGCCCGGTCAAAGCCCCCGGCGCAGTCGTTTCCAGTGCCGGTGTCTCGTATGGCGGTCCTTTTGCACAGGCCAAGGGCAAACTTCCATGGCCTATCGATGGTCGACTGCTTGCGCGTTTCGGTGAAGCACGCGGTGATGACGAACGAACCAAATGGGACGGCGTCATGATCAGCGCGGCAGCCGGCAGTCAGGTACATGCCGTACACGGCGGACGAGTGGTGTTCGCTGACTGGTTGCGCGGTGCCGGGCTTCTGGTCATTCTGGACCATGGCAATGGCTATTTGACCCTATACGGGCACAACCAGAGCCTGCTCAAGTCGGCAGGTGACATTGTAAAAGCCGGTGAAGCGATTTCCACGGTCGGCAATAGTGGTGGTCAGGACACGGCAGCGTTGTACTTTGCTATTCGTCAGCAGGGTCGCCCCAGCGATCCGGCCCAATGGTGCCGCACTCAAGGATAAGTCGGCGTCAATATCTGTAGGAGTTCGTTAGACATGCTGCATTTGTCCCGCCTCACCTCGCTGGCCCTGGCGATTGCCATCGTTATCGGCGCGCCACTGGCGCAAGCTGCCGAAAAAACCGCGCCAGCCACGCCTGCAGCAGTCGCGCCCGCCAAAGCCAATGCCACCGCCAAACCGCCGCTGCCACTGGAAGAGCTGCGCACCTTTGCGGAGGTCATGGACCGGGTCAAAGCTGCCTACGTCGAGCCGGTGGACGACAAGACACTGCTGGAAAACGCCATCAAGGGCATGCTCAGCAACCTTGACCCGCATTCCGCGTACCTCGGCCCGGAAGACTTCCAGGAGCTGCAGGAAAGCACCAGCGGCGAATTCGGCGGTCTGGGCATCGAGGTGGGCGTCGAAGACGGCCTGGTCAAAGTGGTTTCCCCCATCGACGACACGCCCGCTTCCAAGGCAGGCATCGAGGCTGGCGACCTGATCGTGAAGATCAATGGCACGCCGACCCAGGGCCAGAACATGCAGGAAGCGGTCGACAAGATGCGCGGCAAGATCGGCGAAAAGATCACCCTGACGCTGGTGCGCGATGGCGGCACGCCGTTTGATGTGACGCTGGCGCGGGCGACCATTCAGGTCAAGAGCGTCAAGGCGCAGATGCTGGAAAACGGCTACGGCTATATCCGCATCACCCAGTTCCAGGTCAAGACCGGTGAAGAAGTCGGCAAGGCGCTGGCCAAGTTCCGTAAAGACAACGGCAAGAAAATGAGCGGTCTGATTCTCGACCTGCGCAACAACCCGGGCGGCGTGCTTCAGTCGGCTGTGCAGGTGGCGGATCACTTCCTCACCAAAGGCCTGATCGTTTACACCAAAGGCCGTATCGCCAACTCCGAATTGCGCTTCTCGGCGGACCCGGCGGATGCCAGCGAAGGTGTGCCTCTGGTCGTGCTGATCAACGGCGGCAGCGCCTCTGCGTCGGAAATCGTCGCCGGTGCCCTGCAAGACCAGAAACGCGGGATCCTGATGGGCACCGACACCTTCGGCAAAGGCTCGGTACAAACCGTTCTGCCGCTGAACAACGACCGCGCGCTGAAGATCACCACGGCGCTGTATTACACGCCGAACGGTCGCTCGATTCAGGCGCAGGGCATCAACCCTGACATCGTGGTACGCCGGGCCAAAGTCACCAGCGAAGCGGACGGCGAGAACTACAAGGAAGCCGACCTGATGGGCCACTTGGGCAATGGCAACGGCGGCGCCGACAAGCCGACCGTCAAGGGTGGCGCAGCGGCCAAGGCGCGTCCGCAGGATGACGACTTCCAGCTCAGCCAGGCGCTCAGCCTGCTGAAGGGGCTGAGCATCACCCGCGGCAACTGACGGATGCGCGTTCTCGCCCTGTTGCTGCTGACGTTCTCGATCACTGGTGCCGTTCATGCGGCGCCAGTCGAGAGCGCAGGCAAAGCGCCTACCGCTTACCTCAGCCTGATCATCGATGATCTGGGCCAGAATTCGGAGCGCGACAGCCGCACACTGGCGCTTCCCGGCCCGGTCACACTGGCGATCATGCCCGACACCCCACACGCCACCGACTTTGCCCGCGAGGCTCATCGCGCCGGTAAAACGGTGATGCTGCACATGCCGATGGACCCGGCCACAGGCCCATATGCCTGGCACCCCGAACTGCCTCTGCCCGAGCTGGAAAGCCGTCTCAATGCCGCGCTGCTGAAGGTGCCGTACGCCGCCGGCATCAATAACCACATGGGCAGCCGCATGACTGCCGAGCCTGTCGCCATGGCCTGGCTGATGGCCGAGTTGCAGCGGCGTCATCTGTTCTTTGTCGACAGCCGCACCAGCGCCAAAACCGTGGCCGCCGCCGAGGCGCAGCGAGCAGGTCTGGCCAGCGTCTCGCGCGATGTGTTTCTGGACGACGAACGCACCGCCGAAGCCATCACCCGACAGCTGCAAATCGCTATAAAACTGGCCCACAAGCAGGGTTCGGCCGTTGTAATCGGCCACCCCTACCCCGTCACACTGGACGTGCTGGAGCGCGAACTGCCTAAGCTGAAGGCTCAAGGTGTCGAATGGATCGACCTGCGCAGCATGATCAGCGAGCGTGGCAATCAGGCAAGCGCGGCGCACGGCAAGAACGGGCTGTATCGCTGAGCCGGCCCGCACGGAGTCAGCGCATTCCATCCGTGAAGTAAGGCAAATCTGTTTTCGATGCCCACTGCCCGTCAAGCCTTGATAACCCTGTCAATTCCGACTTAAAGGATAAGGTCTCCACAACGGAGACCAAGATACGGTTATCAAGGACGATAATGATGAAGCAACTCACACTCTCGGGAGCATTCTGCATCGCGGCGCTGCTCCCCTTCTCTGCCCATGTTTCCGCTACGGATCTGGGCGAGGGCCTGCTCTCTCTGGCCCCTTCGAAAGCACTGTTGAACGCGGACGGCTCACGCGATCACTGGAACGGCATTGGTCGCATCAAGAGCAAGACCGGCTCCAACTGCACTGCAACACTTATCGATACGCGAAGCCCGGACAGTCCGTCTGATGCCTCGGCTTATGTCATCACCAGCGGTCACTGCATCAATCGCCAGACCGGCATGATGATCACGGATGGCGAGATCGAAGGCAGTATCCAGTTCAACTTCTTTACCGACAGCACGGCACGCAGCTACCCCCTCAAGCGCGTCAACTGGAGCAGCATGCAGGGCGTGGACCTGGCAATTGTCGAGTTGCAGCCCACCCTCGATACGTTGATCAATGACGGAATCCGTCCCCTCAGACTGGCCACCGAAATGCCGGAGCAGGAGCGCGAGATTCTGTGGGTCGGAGCGCCGCTGAACAAGGACACCGGCCACTTGCGCATGGCGGCGTGCGTTCACAAAACCTCGCAAGAGATTCTGGAGCAGCCGTGGGTCTGGCGGCACACCGTACGAAACCAATGCCTGGACGTGGACACCGGCGCGTCCGGCAGCCCTCTTCTGACCCGGGACAATGGCGAGATTTATGCGATTCTGAACCTCACCAACCAGCCCCCGGATACGGAGCCCCCTGTCGAAGATCACAGTGATCAGGTACCCGGCTTCCCGCCGATGGTTGCCGACAGTAACTATGGCAATCCGGTTTCTGTCTTGAACACCTGCTTTGTCAGCGGCACCTTCGTGACAGACCCGGAACGATGCCAACTCTTCCCCACGTTTTCGGTCGATTTCGACACCTCGGGCAAGCAACCCGCGCAACGTGCAAGGGCCCGGCTGGACGCCGAGGGCAATAATGTCTATCCGTCTTGGGACCTGCGCTTTACGGTAGACACGCCCTTCTACCGCTAAAAGAAGGTCGATTCCGCCATGCAATGTGAAGAACGACGTGGCTATAGCCGTGCCATCGCATCACAGGAAGCCTCCATCGATGCGCTGGTCGATACCCGGATCGGCATCAACTGGATGTGCATCGTCGGCGTCTCGTCCGCCGAGGAGCGGCCAAGCAAAGGCCTGATGCGCAATGCGCTGACGCTGGCGATGGAGCTGCACCCGGCCGGACCTACGCCAGCGCCGCAACTGCAGGTGCAAAAGAGCCGGTTTGGCGCGTATTCGGTAAGCTGGATTCATGACTCGGAGCTGGTTGACTATCACACCGTCAAAACAGGGCCGCCGGAACTGACGGACTGTGCAGACCCTGAAGGTTTCAGGGCGCAGTTCCGCAGTATGGTCTTACGCAGAGAATCACTGCCGATGAAGATATGCACTTACGCCCATGACATCAATGACCAGCCTTCCGCGTTGCGAGAGGACATCATTCCTGCACCTGCAGCAGGTTGAACGGTTACTGATAGCGCGCCTTGGCGGCGTCCACCCAGCCTTCGGCGCGCATCTCGTCCAGGGCGCTTTGCAGGCGGGTAACAACTTCGTCGGGCGTGCCTTTGTTGAGGGCCAGGTACAACTCGGCGTGGTTGAAACGCAGCACCGTCTTCAGCCCGGTGACGCCTTCCAGCTTCGCCAGGTAGCGACCCACCGGGTCGCCTACTGCCCACAGGTCGATCTGTCCGTTGACCAGCTTTTTAACGTTATCGCGATCGCGCAACATCAGAATCGGATTCAGCCCGATGGCATTGAGGCGCTCGCCAATGGCGTCGCCCTTGTAGGCACCGACCTTGTAATCCCTGGCCTGCTCCAGTGACGTCAGGGTAATCGGGCTGTCACCGCGCGTGAGCATGATCCAGTCGTAGGAACCCACCGGGCCCACCCATTTGAAGAGTTTTTCCCGTTCGGGCAGGCGGGTGGTGGAAAACACGCCGTAGCCGGGATTCTCCAGCGCGAGTTTGTAAACGCGATCCCACGGAAAGCGCAGGGTCATGCTGTAACCGATGTTCGCGCGCTTGAACATCTCGCGCACGACCTCAGCAGCAATACCGTCGATGTTGTTTTCCTGAGCGAAATTCTTGCCATCGACCGCCATATTGAACGGCGGGAAATTTTCGGTCAGCAACACGACGGAATAAGGCGATGACGGGTCAGCACGAGCACCTTCGCCCAACAACACGCCGACCCCGATCAGGGCAAGAAATAGACGTTTGAACATGTTCCGGCACTCGATCGTGAACGACGCATGCAGAGTGCCGGGAACCCGGTGTACTGTCTAGCCCGGTACTCTGCGATGTCGCTTACAGACAACTCAGGGATGAACGTACGAAGCCCGGTCCTGAGGACAATCAGGCTCGGTAACTATTTACCTCACGCCTCGCCACAGAATCTTATTCAATGCCAGGTACCCATACCACTATCAAGGAATGATGATGGACATTGAAAAACCGGTTCTTCTGGCACTGTTCGCGGCGTCGATAACGACTGCGGTGTCAGCACAACAGCTCGACTTTGGCGACGGCATGCCACCTTTCACCCCCTCCATGCTGCTCGAAAACAAGGAAGGCAAGTTCGATCACTGGAATGGCATAGGCCGCCTGGAAAGCCGAGGCAACCGCATGTGTACCGCAGTGCTGATCGACCCGCGTACAGACCCGCAGACTGAAAGCTCTGATATACCCGCCTACGTGTTGAGCAGTGGCCATTGCACCTACACCCATCCGAGCCAGTTGGGTGTCGATCTGGAAATCGAGGGGCATGTTGAATTCAACTACTTCAAGGATCTTCCAAAAGCGCGAAAAAGCTATCCGCTGAAAAGAATCCAATGGAGCAGCCTGCGCGGCACGGACCTCGCGGTGCTTGAGCTGGATACAACGCTGTCCCGCTTGCTGGAGGAAGGCATAAAACCGCTGCTCATGGCAGACGGCGCGCCCAGCGTCGGCATTGACGTACTGTCCGTCAGCGCACCCGTGACGGCCACCGGCTACACGTTACGGATGGCGGCGTGCAAGCTCGAGTCGATAGCCAACATTGTCGAACACCCCTACACCTGGAATGCCAACCAGACCAACAGATGCGAAGACGTCTTGCCAGGCAGCTCAGGAAGCCCGCTCATTGATCGTCATACAAACAGGATCATTGGCATCATGGGCACCACAACCCGAGGTGCGACCGAGCAGGCCCGCTGTTTTGCCGACTCGCCCTGCGAAGTCAACGACGGGAAGGCGTCGTGGAGTGCCAATACCAACTACGCAAGCCCGATAGAATCCCTGCCTGCCTGTTTTGACGAGGGTGTGTTCGATATCGCTCGCCCCGCCTGCAAGTTGCAGCCCGCTGCGCAACTGACGCTCGCCAACCCGGACTACCGCAAGCATTACATCAGGCTCGAACATGATGAGAACGGAGACGTGATTGCCCCGCGCTGGGACATGAAATTCACCGTCAACACGTCAATGTTCAAGTTCAAGGCCACCCAAAACCCGCTCGAGTGCCGCGAACCCGAAGGATACCGAAGCTCCAGAGATGCGCGTACCGCGCATATCAACGCGATTATCGGCACTGAGCCGGGCCTGTATTCGCTGTGTGTAGCGGGCCATAACGGCCATCAGGGCGCGGAGCCGGGGGTGCGGGAAAATGCGTTCATTCACACGGTCGAGCTGGTCGAGGCGAACGAAACGCCTGCACCCCATGTGACCATCGAACGGCTGGATAACGGCAAGCACCAGGTAACCTTTATCGCCGGTTTACCGACACATGCCAGCCACGCTTATAAATTCGGGGCACCGGAACTCACGGACTGTGCTGATCCCACTGGCTACAAGACGGTCTTCTATAACTTCACCATCAGCCCGAAACTGCTGCCTGTCAAACTTTGTACGCTGGCAAAAGACGAAGCGGGCCATCCGTCAGAACCCCGAACGGACATGCTGCTGGAGCCCGAATCGGCAGGCTGAAACAACACGAGCGCAGCCTTTGTGAAAGGATGCGCTCGCGTTTCAGGACAATGTCACTCAGCGCACGACGATCCCGCGACTGGCCATATAAGCCTTGGCTTCGGGAACGGTGTATTCGCCAAAATGGAAAATACTCGCCGCCAGCACAGCACTGGCGTGGCCTTCGATCACACCGGCAGCCAAGTGTTCGAGGTTGCCGACACCACCAGAAGCAATCACCGGAATACCCAGGGCATCGCTGATCGCACGGGTCACGCCCAGGTCGAAACCGTTTTTCATGCCGTCCTGATCCATGCTGGTCAGGAGGATCTCGCCAGCGCCGAGGTCTTCCATTTTCTTCGCCCAGAGCACCGCGTCCAGCCCGGTAGGCTTGCGTCCACCGTGGGTGAAGATTTCCCAACGCGGGGTTTCGCCAGGACCTGAAACCTTCTTGGCATCGATAGCGACCACAATGCACTGCGAACCGAAGCGGGCAGCGGCCTCACCGACAAACTCGGGGTTGAACACGGCTGCCGTGTTGATCGAGACCTTGTCCGCGCCGGCGTTAAGCAGGTTGCGGATGTCCTGCACGGTCCGCACGCCACCGCCCACGGTCAGCGGAATGAATACCTGACTGGCCATGCGCTCGACGGTATGCAGCGTGGTGTCACGGCCATCGACGCTGGCGGTGATGTCGAGAAAGGTGATCTCGTCCGCACCCTGCTCATCGTAACGACGCGCGATTTCAACCGGATCGCCAGCATCGCGAATGTTCTCGAACTTGACGCCCTTGACCACTCGACCGTTGTCGACGTCCAGGCAAGGAATGATGCGTTTGGCTAGGGCCACAGAGTCAGTCTCCAGCTATTCAGCGTTGTTCGCGGTCGCAGAGCGCCTGCGCTTCAGCCACATCCAGCGTGCCTTCGTAGATCGCACGGCCGGTGATTGCGCCGATAATGCCCGGAGCCTTTGCATTCAATAGCGCCTGAATGTCGCCCAGGTTGTGGATGCCGCCCGACGCGATCACCGGGATTCGCGTGGCCGCCGCCAATGCGGCCGTGAACGGGATGTTGCAGCCTTGCATCATGCCGTCTTTGGCGATGTCGGTGTACACGATGGCCGACACGCCGTTGGCTTCAAAGCGTTTGGCCAGGTCGATGACCTGCACGGTGCTGACCTCGGCCCAGCCGTCGGTGGCGACAAAGCCATCCTTGGCATCCAGACCGACGATCACCTTGCCGGGGAACGCACGGCAGGCTTCGGCCACGAACTCGGGTTCTTTGACGGCCTTGGTGCCGATGATGACGTAGCTCACACCCGCTTTGACGTAGTGTTCGATGGTTTCCAGCGAACGAATGCCGCCACCGATCTGGATCGGCAGGTTCGGGTAGCGTCTGGCGATGGCCGTGACTACATCACCGTTGACCGGCTGACCTTCGAACGCGCCGTTCAGGTCGACCAGATGCAGACGACGGCAGCCGCCGTCGACCCACTTGGCAGCCATCGCCACCGGGTCATCGGAGAACACCGTGGAATCTTCCATCCGGCCCTGACGCAGACGCACGCAGGCGCCGTCTTTGAGGTCGATAGCGGGGATAATCAGCATGCTTATTCCTTGGTCAAAAAGAGCGGCAAGCTGCAAGCGATTCGCTGCAAGTCTGCATACTCACTGATTCTTGCAGCGTGAAGCTGCTTTTAGCTAATTCTTTTCGAGTGCCCAGAGATCACTTTCGATGCTCTCGAACCGCTCTTTAAGGTGCTGCTGAACATCGAAGATGGCGCGATTGTAGTAATGCGGGGCGATTTCGCGTGTGAACAGCTCCAGCACTTCCGCCACTTCAAACGACCCGAGCTCCAGCTCGAAGCGATCTGCAAACAGGCGCTTGAGCTTGTCGATCGCCTGCTGCTCATGCTCAGGCGAAAGGGTCAGGATCGGAGGTTTGCCCTTGGCTTTGCTCATGGGCTTACCAGCGACCATCCCAGGCGGCGAAATTCTGCAGCAATTGCAGGCCGTGGGTATGGCTTTTCTCCGGGTGAAACTGCACCGCGAAACGCGAACCGTCGGCCAGTGCGGCGGCGAAATCGAGGCCGTAGTGACCACGCCCGACCACCTGACGCTGATTGGCGGCATCGATGTAGAAACTGTGTACGAAGTAGAAACGCGCCAGGTCCGGAATGTCATGCCACAGCGGGTGATCCACCGCCTGAGCCACCTGATTCCAGCCCATGTGCGGCACTTTCAGGTGCTCGCCGTCTTCATGCAGGTCCTTGCCGAAGAACTTCACCTGGCCGGGGAACAGACCGATGCAGTCCACGCCGCCGCTCTCTTCGCTTCTGTCGAGCAACGCCTGCATGCCGACGCAGATGCCCAGAAACGGACGGTCCTGGCTCACTTCCCGAACGAGCGAATCAAAGCCCAGACGGCGGATCTCGGCCATGCAGTCGCGAATGGCGCCCACACCCGGAAACACCACACGGTCGGCTTCACGAATAACGTTGGCATCGCTGGTAATCAGCACACGGCCTGCGCCCACATGCTCCAGCGCCTTGGCGACTGAATGCAGATTGCCCATACCGTAATCGATGACCGCCACTGTCTGCATCAGAGCACACCCTTGGTAGAGGGCATCTGACCAGCCATGCGCTCATCCAGCTCGACAGCCATGCGCAGGGCACGACCAAAGGCTTTGAACACGGTCTCGATCTGGTGGTGAGTGTTGGTGCCACGCAGGTTGTCGATGTGCAGCGTCACGTTCGCGTGGTTGACGAAGCCCTGAAAGAACTCCTGAAACAGGTCCACATCGAAGCCGCCGACCGTCGCGCGGGTATACGGCACATGCATCTGCAGGCCCGGACGACCCGAGAAGTCGATGACCACACGCGACAGCGCTTCGTCGAGCGGCACATAGGCGTGGCCGTAACGACGAATGCCCTTCTTGTCGCCGATGGCCTGGCTGAACGCCTGACCCACGGTGATCCCGACGTCTTCGACCGTGTGGTGATCGTCGATTGCCAGATCACCCTTGCACTCGATGTCCAGGTCGATCAGCCCGTGCCGGGCGATCTGGTCGAGCATGTGCTCAAGGAAAGGCACGCCGATATCGAATCGGGCCTTTCCGGTGCCATCCAGGTTGATCGAGGCTTTGATCTGGGTTTCCAGAGTATTGCGCTCGACGTACGCCTTACGTTCGACCATCACCAGCTCCGCAAAATCATTGGGCGAAAAAAGGCGAGCATTATAGGCTCAGAAGCGCTCGCCATGAAGCAAACAGACGACCAACAGGCCATTTAGTGAGTGAAGAGGCTCGCGATTGCATCACACACTTTGTCGATATTCCCTTCATTAAGCCCTGCCATGCACACCCGACCGCTGCGCAGCATGTAAATGCCGTGAACGTCTTTGAGTTCATCAACCTGCTGAGGGGTCAGCCCGGTGTAGCTGAACATCCCGTTCTGCCGGAGGATGAAACCGAAATCACGCCCGGGGACTTTCTGCGCAAGCACCGACACCAGACGCTTACGCATCTCGATGATGCGCACGCGCATGGCTTCGACTTCGCTCAACCACTGGTCACGCAGGTGCGGTGTGTTGAGCACCCTTGAGGCCAGAAACGCGCCATGCGCGGGGGGGCTGGAATAGTTGCGGCGCACAGTGGCCTTGAGCTGGCCGAATACGTTGGCGGCCGAGGCAGTGTCTTCGCAAACCACCGACAGCCCGCCGACCCGCTCGCCGTACAGCGAGAAGATTTTCGAGAACGAATTACTGATCAGCGTTGTAATGCCCGCATTGGCCATCGCACGGATCGCATAGGCATCTTCGTCCATGCCCTTGCCGAAGCCCTGGTAGGCGATATCCAGAAATGCGATGAGCTGACGGTCCTTGATCACTTCGATCAATTGATCCCATTGCGCAACCGACAAGTCGGCCCCTGTCGGGTTGTGACAGCACGGGTGCAGTAACAGGATGCTTTGCGCGGGCAGGCTCTGAACAGAGTCGAGCATGGCGTCGAAGCGGACGCCGCCAGTCTGCGCATCGAAGTACGGATACGTGTTGACCTTGAAGCCCGCCCCTCCGAACAGTGCCAGGTGATTTTCCCAGGTCGGATCACTGACCCACACCTGAGAGTCCGGGAACGCATACTTGAGGAAGTCGGCGCCCACTTTCAGCGCGCCCGAGCCGCCTACGGTCTGGATAGTGGCCACACGACCGGCCTGCACCAACGCATGGTCCGCGCCAAACAGCAGGGTTTGAACCGCCTGCCGATAAGCCGCCAGCCCTTCCATCGGCAGGTACACCGAAGCCACCTGCTCGCCTTCAGCCAATTGCTGCTGTGCTGCGGCCACGCATGCCAGTTGCGGGATGCGACCCTGCGCGTCGTAATACAGACCGATGCTCAGATTGACCTTGTCCGCACGGGAATCCTTGCCAAAGGCTTCCATCAGCGAAAGGATCGGATCACCGGCGTATGACTCCACGTGGGCTAACATGCAAACAACTCCTTCAGGCAATAAAATCGGGGCTGACTAATGTAGCAGCGTCTGAAGGGAAACGGGCAGTGCGTCGAGCCAATCAGACTCACTCAACGGCAAAGTGTTGACGCTGTAGGAGCGAGCTTGCTCGCGAAAGCAATGGTTCAAACGCCACAGTTCCTGGAAAAGCTGTACTGACTTCTTCGCGAGCAAGCGAAGCGTCGCCCGGCTCGCGCCCACAGGCCCTCCAGCATCATGAAAGACATACCAACGCTAGAGCGTGCCGCACGAGAAGTCTGCGGGCAAAAAAAAGCGCCGGCACCGAGGTGCAAGCGCTTTCTTGTGACCTACAGGCTTTTAGTGAAACAGCACTGCGGTCTTTTGCAGGGTGACCCAGACGCCCCACGCCAGCGGGATGCCAACGGCCAGCCAGGCGGCGATGACCAGCGGCTTGCTGCTGTCGGATGCTTTCCACTCCAGCGAAGTGGTGGCATTGGCGCCCTTGTCGTGACCGATGGCTTGTTCAGCGGCCAGTTCGGCGTCCGTCATGAAGTACTTGTCGGCCACCGGACGAATCAGCAGGTTGCAGATAAAGCCCAGCACCAGCAGACCCGACAGGATGTACAGCGTGATGTCATACGCATCGGCACGCGCAACACCGTGGCTGAGTTGGTACTCGCGCAGGTAGTTGACCAGTACCGGACCCAGCACACCTGCTGCTGCCCATGCGGTCAGCAAACGACCGTGGATCGCACCGACCATCTGCGTACCGAACAGGTCAGCCAGATACGCCGGAACCGTCGCGAAACCACCACCGTACATTGACAGCACCACACAGAACGCCGCAACGAACAACGCAATGCTGCCCATGTGACCCAGTGTCGGAACCGACGCGTAAAGCAGGAAGCCCAGCGCGAAGAACACGAAGTACGTCGCCTTGCGACCGATGTAATCCGAGCACGAAGCCCAGAAGAATCGACCACCGATGTTGAACAGGCTCAACAGACCCGTGAAGCCCGCAGCAATCGCAGCAATGGCTTTCAACTGATCAGCATTAAGCTGGCCGAACGTCAGATCGTTACCCAGCAATTTACCGGCGAACACTTCCTGCAGCAGCGGCGAAGCCATGCCCAGGATGCCGATACCGGCCGAAACGTTCAGGCACAGCACCAGCCAGACCAGACGGAACTGCGGCGTCTTCCAGGCCACGCTGACATGCACGTGACGGTTGGTGATCATCGAGTTCTTGGCCTTGGCCGCCGGAGCGGTCCAGCCTTCAGGTTTCCAGCCGGTAGGCGGAACGCGGTAGCCCAGAGCGCCACCGATCATGAAGACGAAGTAGATCACCGCCATCACGACGAAGCTCTGCCAGACGCCAACACTTTCAGCCGATGCAAAGTGGCCCATCAGCGCAGTGGCCAGAGGAGCGCCCACCATCGCGCCACCGCCAAAGCCCATGATCGCCATACCGGTAGCCATACCGCGCTTGTCCGGGAACCACTTGATCAGGGTCGACACCGGGGAGATGTAGCCCAACCCCAGACCAATACCACCGATCACACCCGACCCTAGCCACATCAGCCAGATCTGGTGCGTGTAGATACCCAACGCGGAAATCAGCAGACCACCACACCAGCACAGTGCCGAAACAACACCGGCCTTGCGTGGACCTGCGTGTTCCAGCCAGCCACCCCAGATGGCAGCCGAGCAACCCAGGAAGATGAAGAACAGCGTGTAGATCCAGCCCAGCATGGAGATCTGCCAGTCACAGGTCGACGCGAACATCTGTGCGAAGAACCCCATGTCCGGTGTGCAAGCAACAGGCGTGGTAACACCGACTGCTTTGGACAGTGGCAACCAGAACACCGAAAAGCCATAGGCCATACCGATGCAAAGATGGATTGCCAATGCGGCAGGTGGAACAAGCCAGCGGTTGAAACCGGGCTTGGCGATAATGCGCTCTTTGGACAAGAACGCAGGCTGAACGGCTTCGCCGCCCAAGGCTGTACTTGTGCTCATTATAATTACCCCAATGTGTGAAGCTCGCAGATGGTCCGCTGGTCCGCCACAGACTCCATGACGTGCGGCCATGTCTGTTTTATCGGCAGGTTATTCAGATACGTGACAAAAAGACGCACCCGACCCAACAAAAACGGAGACTATCACTCTCTGATGGCAAATAAGCATCTTCTTACATCCTTTTTATTATCACTTTCAACACGTTAATCCACGCTGTCTATTACCCCATAGATGCACTCAATTAAGCGGTACAGAAAATGTATTCAGTCGTTAGTTAGGCCACTAACTTCCTGATCTGCCTGACTCACGCCACACCCCCAAAAGATATATCGTGGTGTGTCGAGCCGCTCACCGTCGGTACGCCCCGAAGGCACGTGATCGTTTCGAACCCGTCCTCGAGGTGCAATAACGGCATCCACGGCCCGGGATGCTCGCCGGGGCGGTATACTCCCGGGCTAATTTTTGAACATCGACACAAGGACTCGCCCATGAAAGCGTTCGGCAAAATCCTGGGGCTGTTTATTCTCGGGCTGTTGCTGATCATCGTGGCTCTCGGCTTCGCCCTGACCCACCTGTTTGATCCCAACGACTATAAAGACGAGATTCGACAGCTGGCACGCGACAAGGCCAACGTCGAGCTGACGCTCAATGGCGATATCGGATGGAGCCTGTTCCCGTGGCTCGGCCTGGAATTGAACGACGCCCACGTTGCGACCCTGACCGCCCCCGATCAGCCGTTTGCCGATGTGCAGATGCTGGGCCTGTCCGTGCGTGTTCTGCCGCTGCTTCGCCGCCAGGTGCAGATGAGCGACATCCGTGTCGAAGGCCTGAACCTGACGCTGCACCGCGATGAAAACGGTCATGGCAACTGGGAAGACATCGGCAAGCCGGCAGCGGCTTCCAACGACACGCCCGGCGAATCGACACCCGCGCCGGCACCGGACGCACCTAAAGCGGATCGCCCTGCCCAGCCGATCAGGCTGGACATCGACAGCCTGACGGTCAACAACGCACGTGTGGACTACAGCGACGCCAGAAAAGGTCGCACGTTCACGGCCGAGAGTATCCAGTTGAGCACCGGCCCGATTCGCGAAGCGTCCGACATCCCGATCAAACTCACGGCGTTCCTCAGCACCAACCAGCCCGTTGTGCGCACCAAGACCGAACTGGTCGGCCAACTGCGCATGGACCGCGTGCTCAAGCGTTATCAATTCGAAGACATGCGCCTGTCCGGCGAAGTCGCAGGCGAACCGTTGCAGGGCAAGACCGTTACCTTCTCGGCCCAGGGCCAGTTGCTGGTAGACCTTGCCGCGAACATTGCCGAATGGAACAGCCTCAAAATCTCGGCCAACCAGTTGCGTGCGCTGGGCGAACTGCGCGCCCGCGACCTGGACAAAACCCCACAGATCAGCGGCGGCCTGTCCATCGCCCAGCTTGATCTGCGCACGTTCCTCGAAAGCATCGGCCGGCCCCTTCCGGCCATGACCGAGGGCGCACTCAGCAAGGTTGAAATGGTTACCCGCCTTGCCGGCACGCCCACCAGCCTTGCGCTGGAAAACCTCAACCTGAAAGTCGACGACAGCAACTTCACAGGCCGCATCGCCGTGGACGACTTCGCCCGACAGGCGCTGCGCGTCCAGCTCAAGGGCGACACGTTCGATGCCGACCGTTATCGTCCGGCCGAAAGCGAGGAAAGCAAAGGCGCCAAGGCCGCCCGCAAATCCGAAGTTCAATCGGGCGAAGCCGCCGCCGTTGCGGGCGACTCGCCGCTGCCGGAGCAACCGACCAAGGCGGCCTGGAGCACGGCGAAGCTGCTGCCGCTGGAGCGCTTGCGCACGCTGGATGTCGAGGCTGACCTGAGCTTCGGCAAACTGACCCTGAACAAACTGCTCATCGACAACGCGGCGTTCAAGACCCAGGCCAGCGGTGGCCTGATCAAGCTTGATACGTTGAGCGGCAACCTCTACAACGGCGACTTCGAGGTCAAAGGCAATCTGGATGCACGCCCGGACATTCCGGTGGCGAGCGTGCAGACGCGCATGGCCAAGGTGCCGGTCGAGCGCGTTCTGGAAAGCCAAGGCCAGACGCCGCCGGTACGGGGCCTGCTGACGCTGAGCAGCGACCTCACCGGCAAGGGCAACAGCGAAAAAGCCCTTATCGACAGCCTCAACGGCACCGCCAGCTTTGCCCTCAATAACGGCGTGCTGGTCAATGCCAACCTGGAACAGCAACTGTGCAAGGGCATCTCGACCCTGAACCGCAAGCCGCTGACCGGCGAACCGCGCGCCAAGGACACGCCCTTCCAGCAGCTCAATGGCAACCTGGTGGTGCGTAACGGCGTGGCCAGCAACCCTGACCTCAAGGTCCGGATTCCCGGCATGACCGTCAACGGCAATGGCGATGTGGACTTGCGCGTGCTGGGCATGAACTACCGCGTCGGCATCATCGTCGAAGGCGACAAGAGTGACATGCCTGACCCGGCCTGCGAGATCAACGAGCGCTACGTCGGCATCGAATGGCCGGTGCAGTGCCGTGGACCGCTGGAACTGGGTGCCAAGGCGTGCCGCCTGGACAAGGAAGGCGTCGGCCAGATCGCTGCAAAACTGGCAGGCGACCGGATCAGCGAAAAGCTTGAAGACAAGCTGAACGAGAAACTGGGCGACAAGGTCAGCCCGGAACTCAAGGACGCGCTCAAGGGACTGTTCAAACGCTAACGCAATGAACGACGGCGGAGCGTCAGCCCAGGCGCTCCACCGCACCGGCAAAACCCTTTTCACACCCCGACGACGAGAGCCACCCGGCATGCAACCCGAACAATTCTCCAGCGCCGTGCTGGACTGGTACGACCGTCATGGCCGGCATGACCTGCCTTGGCAACAAGGCATCACGCCTTATCGGGTCTGGGTATCGGAAATCATGCTTCAGCAAACACAGGTCAGCACCGTCCTGAATTATTTCGACCGCTTCATGGAAGCCTTGCCGACCGTGCAGGCGCTGGCTGAAGCCCCCGAAGACGAAGTGCTGCACCTGTGGACCGGGCTGGGTTATTACACCCGCGCCCGTAACCTGCAGAAGACCGCCAAAATCGTGGTTGCCGATCACGACGGCGAGTTTCCCCGCGACGTTGAACAACTGATTCTGCTGCCGGGCATCGGCCTGTCCACGGCTGGCGCTATTGCCAGCCTGAGCATGGGCATTCGCGCGCCGATTCTCGACGGCAACGTCAAACGTGTTCTGGCGCGCTTCACGGCGCAAGAGGGCTACCCCGGCGAACCCAAGGTCGCCAAACAGCTGTGGGCCACCGCTGAGCGCTTTACGCCGCACAGCCGGGTCAACAACTACACCCAGGCGATGATGGACCTCGGTGCCACGCTCTGCACCCGCAGCAAACCCAGCTGCCTGCTTTGCCCGCTGGAGCGCAGTTGCGAGGCGCACATGCTCGGCCTGGAAACCCGCTACCCGATCCCCAAACCGCGCAAGACCGTACCGCAGAAACGCACTCTCATGCCGATGCTTGCCAACGGCGACGGCGCGATTCTGCTTTATCGCCGTCCTTCCAGCGGCTTGTGGGGCGGTCTGTGGAGCCTGCCGGAACTAGATGACTTCGCTGAGCTGCAACACCTGGCCGCGCAGCACGCGCTGGAACTGGGCGAACACCACGAACTGCCGGAGCTGATCCACACCTTCAGCCATTTCCAGTTGAGCATCGAACCCTGGCTGATCAACGTCCAGGAGTCGGCCCATCACGTGGCCGAGGCCGACTGGCTCTGGTATAACCTCGCCACCCCGCCACGCCTGGGCCTCGCTGCCCCGGTGAAAAAGCTGCTCAAACGCGCAGCCGACGTATTGAACGCAGGAGAGTCGTCATGACCCGTACCGTAATGTGCCGCAAATACAAAGAAGAACTGCCCGGCCTGGAACGCGCCCCGTATCCTGGCGCCAAGGGCGAAGACATCTTCAACCACGTCTCGCAGAAAGCCTGGGCCGACTGGCAGAAACACCAGACCCTGCTGATCAACGAGCGCCGCCTGAACATGATGAACGCCGACGATCGCAAATTCCTTCAGACCGAGATGGACAAGTTCCTCTCAGGCGAAGAATACGCCCAAGCCGAAGGCTACGTTCCCCCCGAAAAATAAAGCGTTCCACGCAGTGAAGGTCGTAAGCGTCGGTAATAATTCAAATTTTTAAAAAAACACGCTTGACGACCTCCTGAAAAACAAGTCTAATGCGCCCCGTTGCCCAGATAGCTCAGTCGGTAGAGCAGGGGATTGAAAATCCCCGTGTCGGCGGTTCGATTCCGTCTCTGGGCACCACCTTTCGTTTTCAGGTGATGCCAAGCACACCCGAAAGCACACAAGAAGCCCGCCCCGTGCGGGCTTTTTGTTGTCTGGGTTTTCTTTGGCGCGCGCGTGAGTAATGACTCGCTTTACAAACCAGCAAGTCAGTCGCTGTCAGATATAAGAAGGCTCATTCATCCGCTCATGCAGCAGGTGCAAGCCGATACCCAGCCCTTCGCTTTCAACGCTCTCTGCTTGAACTGATCGACATTGAATGGGCGAGACTCCCCGCTCGACTCGCCTTCGATCAGCGCCAGCCGGATGGCTTCGATGCCAGTTCTCCGAGCTTGCTCATGCCGGATAAAATCGCGATTACATCCGCTGTCATGGGTACGGTCGCCCAAGTCGACCGGCTCTTTTACACAACGGTGCTGCTGTCCAACCAAGGCGATGATTTTCCTTACGGCTTCCATAATTGAACCGCAGGTTCGCTTATTGATGATGATGCCAACATCATCACATTGTTGCGCAGCGCTGGGCGACCGGGCAAAGCGCATAGCGTCCATTAATGAAAATCCGGGCGACGTCACGAAGCAGCTTCACCTACGGAAACATCAAGACAAGGAGAAACGATTGCCTCCGGACCAAACATAAGCAAATATTTGAAAAAGCTTATAAAAGACCTATATTTTGCCTATAAACTCCGTCAGCTGGACTCGAAAAGCCGTCAAGCAGCTCTTGAAGCTACATAGTCAGCATCAGGCCCAGGTTCGCGATGCAGTTACCCTGCTTGAAACCATGCCGGACGTCATTAATGTCAAAGCCCTGACCCACAACCAGTACGGGTATCGGCTGCGAGTAGGCACCTACCGTGTACTATTCGATTGGGATGGATCAGTCAGGATTGTCAGCATTCAAGAGGTAAAAAAACGTAATGAGCGCACCTACTGACGTTCAGATAATCAACGGTCCCGACGGAAAGCCGGCCTTCGTGGTAATTCCCTATGCGCAATACATTGCCACGAATAATGCTGAAAGTGACCTGATCCCCCACGAAGTGGTCAGCCGCATGGTCGACGGTGCCTCTCCCATCAAGGCATGGCGTGAATATCTGGGCCTCACCCAAGAACAGGTCGCCGAGCGCATGGGCATCAGCCAGCCGGCTTACGCGCAGCAAGAAAATGCCACGAGGCCTCGTAAGGCCACACGCGAAAAAATCGCGGCGGCCTTCGACATCAGGGCGGACCAGCTGGCGCTGTGAGCACCCCCATCCCATTGAACTAATTTTCCCCGCCCGCCCTCGAAGCCATACATTTGCTTTCACAAGGAACATTACGTGCTCAAGTTTACTGCCTCTGCCCTCATCATCGCTGCCACCCTCGGTCTGGCTGCCTGCGACAGCAAGTCTGAGCAGAAAGCACAGGATGCTCAGGCTCACCAGGAAAAATCCCAAGAGAAGATGGAGTCTGCTCAGGACAAGGTGAACGAGGCTGCCAAAGAGAACACCGAAGCGGCCAAGGACAAAGCGGCGTCCAAGGAAGCGGCGGCTGAAGAGTCGAAAACCTTCGTGCCGACCTCCGAAGTGACCAACACCATTCAGCCGGAAAAAAAGTGAAAACAGTGAAAACTCTTCACAAACTTTTCACAGGCGGCACGGCATTGTAGAGCTGCTCCCAAGTGTGAATCCTTAAGCCCGCTCCCCCATCGCGGGCTTTTCTTTGTCTGACGTTTGGCAAATGCCGGAGTGAAGCGATCACTCGGCAAGCAATCACAGAAGCACTTCCCTTCAGACACTCCACCCGAACGGGTCTACGTTTTTTTGACGCCCGAATTCCGTCCAGTCTTTTTCTCTACGACCTGCACTGACAAATTAATGTCGCAACCTTTTGTGTCGATACCCTGATCACGCAAGTCCACAAGTACACCAAGGGGCAGGTTATGTTCGGGAACAAGAGCAAAGCTGAACTGACAGCCATGAAGGCCGAGGTAGATGGACTCAAAGGACTGACAAACGCACTGGAAAAATCAATGGCGGTGGTCGAGCTTGGCCTCGACGGCAAGATCCTTCGCGCCAATGATAAATTTCTCGCCACGATGGGTTACCGAGCGGAAGAGCTGTCCAGCAAGACACACCGCGACTTCTGCGAGCCGGAAATGCTGCGCAGCCGCGAGTATGCCGATCTCTGGGCGTCCCTGAAGGCTGGCAAGTTCATCTCCGGCACGTTCAAACGCATCAACAGGAACGGGCAAAGCGTCTGGCTTGAAGCCAGCTACAACCCGGTGTCCGATGCGCAGGGCAAAGTGATCAAGGTGGTCAAGTACGCACTGGACGTCACCGCGCGCGTCATGCTGGAGAACGAAACCAACAGCAAGCTCGCCGCCGTCGACAGGGCGATGGCTATCTGCGAATTCGAGCCCAACGGCAACGTGATCACGGCCAACAACAACTTCCTGCACGTCATGGGTTATTCGCTCGCGGAAATCAAAGGCAAACACCACCGATCGTTTTGTGAGCCGACACTGGTCAACAGCCCGGAGTATTCCGACTTCTGGCGCAAGCTGAACCAGGGCGAGTTCATCGGTGATCAATTCAAGCGCCTAGGCAAACATGGTCGGGTCGTCTGGCTTGAAGCAACGTACAACCCGGTTTTCGATGTGGACGGCAAGCTCTACAAGATCGTCAAATTCGCCAGCGACATCACTCACCGGGTTGAAAAGCAGGAGGCCGACGCCCACGGCGCTTCACGCGCTTACCATATCTCGGCAGAAACCGAGAAAGTGGCGGAACAGGGAACGCTGGTCATTCAGGAAACCGCCCGGGAAATGCGTCAGATTGCCGAAAACATCGGCGCATCCGCCAAGCTGGTCAGCCAGCTGGGGGACCGCTCTGAGCAGATTACGGCCATCGTCAACACCATCCGTGGCATTGCCGATCAAACCAACCTGCTGGCGCTCAACGCAGCCATTGAGGCTGCACGTGCAGGCGATCAGGGGCGTGGGTTTGCGGTGGTTGCCGACGAAGTCCGGCAACTGGCGGGCCGTACCAGCGGTTCGACCACCGAGATTGCTGAAATGATCGGCAAGATCCTCGCCGAAACCCGTGAAGCCGTCGCCAGCATGAGTGCTACCCAGGAAGGCGCCAATCGTGGCGTGACCCTGGCGGATCAGGCTGGACAGGTGATCGTTCAGATCCGTGACGGCGCGAGCGATGCGGTCGAGGCCGTCAACATGTTTGCCAATCGCATGGACGAAGCTGAAGCGTTTGCAAAGCCGGGCAAACGATGACGCACCGGTAACCAGCTGACGAAAACCCGCGCTTTGCGGGTTTTTTATTGGCCGGGCGCTGCATTGCGTGCGCCCGGCACCTTGGTTATCGAGCCCGTCTGCGTTTCAATAGCGGCCATTGCACTTAATCGCCAGCCAAAGGAACGCTCATGGCCTCGCCAGACAAACAGCAAAAACGTGCCAAACGCGCCAAGATCAAGGCCAAGCAGAATCGTTCGGGCAAGGCCGCAAACAGCCTTGTCCACCCGGTGTTTGCCTCGGAGCAGGTCAATCAGCCGTTCGATGACGTCGAGCTGGACCTCAACACCTTCGACTTCAACGACATCGTGGAGAACGGCTTCGACCCGGCCGACTATGACGACCTGTTCGTGGCCATGAAGGCCGCCGAAAACATCAGCCAGCTCGCGCTGTGCGTCGTCTTCCTGCAATACCCGGTATTGGCCCTGGTCGTTTCCGAAGAGGATGAGGACCCTGCCACAGACTTCATGATGGGTTTGCTGATCGTGTACCGCGCCATGTACCACGATGAAGACGAGGACGCCGCTATCGAGTGGATCGAAAGCCCTGCGTTCCAGAAGGATTACACCCTGGCGTCGGACTTGCTGATGAAGAGAGACACTAAAGCTGCACGCTGACCGGGATCGTGCCAACGCAAAGCGTCGGCACGATAAGCACTCGGTCAACCCAGCGCAGCAGCGCCTACACGCCCGGTCTTGCGACGGTGCGAAACGATCAGGCCGGCGCCGATCACCAACAGGCTGAGCACGCCGGTGGCGATGATTTCGATGCGGTGATCTTCCTGAATCAGCATGATCGTCAGCACCGCAACGATGAACGCGATCGCCGCCCAAGTCAGCCATGGGAACAGCCACATCTTGAAGTCGATGGCCTCGCCCGCCGCAATACGCTTCTGGCGCATCCGCAGCTGCGAAACAGCGATCACCAGGTACACCAGCAGCGCGATGGCGCCGGAACTGGCAAGCAGGAAATCAAACACGGCAGCCGGTGCGATGTAGTTGGCGAACACCGTCAGGAATGCTGCAGCAGTCGACATGATCACCGCCCAATATGGCGTGCCGCCCTTGCTGGTGCGCTTGGACAGCGCCGGTGCATCGCCACGCTTGCCCAGCGAAAACAGCATGCGCGAAGCGGTGTACAACGCCGAGTTGAGGCAACTGGTCACGGCGACCAACACCACCAGGTCCACGATCAGCTTGGCGTTCGGAATACCCATCGCATCGAGCACGGTCTGGTACGAACCCACCTCGGCCAGGCGCGGATCGTTCCACGGCACCAGCGACACCACAATGAAGATCGAAACCAGATAGAACAGAAAGATCCGCCAGATCACCGAATTGGTGGCCTTGGTGATCTGCTTGCCAGGGTTCTTGGACTCTGCCGCTGCGATGGTCACGATTTCAGTGCCCATGAACGAGAACATGGTCGTCAGCATTGCCGCCAGCACCGCCCCCATGCCATTGGGCAGGAAACCGCCGGTGTCGAACAGATGGCTGACGCCACTGACATTGCTGGTTGGCAGCAAGCCGAAGATCGCCGCCACACCCAGCACCACGAACGCGATGATGGCCACTACCTTGATCAGCGCAAACCAGAACTCGAACTCACCGTAGTTCTTCACACTGAACAGGTTGGTCGCGGTCAGCAGCAGCGTGATGACCAGCGTAAACATCCAGATCGCAATGTCCGGAAACCAGGCATGCAGGATCGTTGCGGCGGCGTTTGCCTCCAGCGGGATCACCAGCACCCAGAACCACCAGTACAACCAGCCGATGGTAAAACCGGCCCAGTGCCCGATGGCACGGTCGGCATAGGTCGAAAACGAACCGGTATCCGGTGACGCCACGGCCATTTCGGCCAGCATGCGCATGACCAATACCACCAGCGTACCCGCTGCGGCATACGCCAGCAGCACGGCAGGCCCGGCCTCTGCAATCGCGTGGCCGGAGCCGACGAACAAACCGGCGCCAATCACGCCAGCAATCGACAGCATCGTGATGTGTCGAGGTTTCAGCCCTTGTTCGAGCTCGGAAGAGTTAGCGGTACTGCTCATAAAACCACCTGTGCAAGACGAGCGAGACACACCGGAGCGTTACGTAAAGAGAAACCTACGGTGCCGTTCTTTATATTTTACGCAAGAATTACGCCAAAATATTTCAAAGATGACGTCGATCAGGGAATACGAGGCCTGTGGCTTGACCCGCGCGGCATGCGCGATGATGGCTTTTATATGCCGTCTGTAGGATTTGTTACCGAACGCCTCAGATTCGTCTACACGTACGCACCAAAAACGCCCCAAACCCCTCACCAGGCGCAAACATGGTGCAGCGATCAGGCCGCCGCTCAGCAAATGCTACTTCCAACACCGGGCCAAAGCTGGCAACATCGCGCCTTTTTCGCGCACGCCCCTGTTTTACCGGGCATTATGCTTGCCTTCCTGCGACCGTCCGCTGCCAAGATGAGACACCCCGTCGAGCGCCTCCATACTGGACGCAAGACGCCGATGGTTGTCCTTTAAACGCTGTGCTAGCGTGGCGCACGCCAGTAGCAGGCGCGCACACTTAAACGAGGACCCCACATGGCCGAGGCCACGCCCGCCCTGGAAATACGCAACCTGCACAAGCGTTACGATCAGCTGGAGGTGCTTAAAGGCATCTCGCTGACGGCACGCGACGGCGACGTCATTTCGATCCTCGGTTCCTCCGGCTCCGGCAAGTCCACCTTGCTGCGCTGCATCAACCTGCTCGAGAACCCGCACCAGGGCCAGATTCTGGTGGCCGGCGAAGAGCTGAAACTCAAGGCCGCGCACAATGGCGAGCTGCTGGCTGCCGATCACCGGCAGATCAACCGTCTGCGCAGCCAGATCGGCTTTGTGTTCCAGAACTTCAACCTGTGGCCGCACATGAGCGTGCTCGATAACATCATCGAGGCCCCGCGTCGCGTCCTCGGCCAGAGCAAGGCCGAAGCCATTGAAGTGGCAGAAGCCTTGTTGGCGAAGGTCGGGATCGCCGACAAACGTCACGTCTATCCCGCTCAACTGTCCGGAGGCCAGCAGCAACGTGCCGCCATCGCACGTACCCTGGCCATGCAGCCAAAGGTTATTCTGTTTGACGAGCCAACCTCGGCACTCGACCCGGAGATGGTTCAGGAAGTGCTCAACGTCATTCGCGCACTGGCCGAAGAAGGCCGGACCATGCTGCTGGTGACCCATGAAATGAATTTTGCACGTCAGGTATCAAGTGAAGTGGTGTTTTTGCATCAGGGAATGGTCGAAGAACAGGGCACACCGCAGCAAGTATTCGAAAACCCGCTGTCGGCACGGTGCAAACAATTCATGTCGAGTCACTGCTAACGGAGCAACACCCCATGCAGATGTATAAAAAGATCTTGATGATCGCGGCAGCCACACTGGCTTTCAGCAGCGGTGCCTTCGCCGAAAAACTGAAAATGGGCATTGAAGGCGCTTATCCGCCCTTCAACAGCAAGGACGCAAGCGGACAAGTCGTCGGCTTTGATCGCGAGATCGGCGATGCGCTGTGCGCCAAGATGAAAGTCGAGTGTGAAGTGGTGACGTCCGACTGGGACGGCATCATCCCGGCCCTCAATGCGCAGAAGTTCGACTTCCTGATCTCGTCGCTGTCGATCACCGACGAGCGCAAGGAGGTGGTTGATTTCACCAACCCGTACTACTCGAACAAACTGCAGTTCGTGGCACCTAAAACGTCGTCCTTTGACGTGTCGTCCATCGACAAGCTCAAAGAAAGCGTCGCCGGCAAGTCAATTGGCGCACAACGCTCGACACTGGCCAGCACCTGGCTGGAAGACAAGCTTGGCATCATGGACGCAAAGCTTTACGACACTCAAAACAACGCGTTCCTTGATCTGGTGTCCGGTCGCGTAGACGCCATGCTGGCCGACAAATACGCCAGCTACGAGTGGCTGAAAAGCGAAGCCGGTCAGAACTTCGAGTTCAAAGGCGAGCCCGTCGAAAACAACGACAAGATCGGCATCGCCGTGCGCAAAGGCAATGACGAGCTGCGCGAGCGCCTGAACGTTGCCCTGAAAGAAATCATCGCTGACGGCACCTACAAAAAGATCAACGACAAGTATTTCCCTTTCAGCATTCTCTGATTCACCTGACAGCGTCGCCGCTGCTTCAAGCCGAAGCGCGGCGACCGGTCCTGACAAAGCCTGCCCATGAACATTGATCTCCACGGATTCGGCCCGGCCCTTGCGGCTGGCGCGCTGATGACTGTCCAGCTTGCACTCTCGGCCTTGTGCCTCGGTCTGATGCTCGGGTTGCTTGGCGCCTTGGCCAAAACCTCGCCCTACAAGCCCCTGCAATGGCTGGGCGGCACTTACTCCACACTGGTGCGCGGCATTCCCGAACTGCTCTGGGTGTTGCTGATTTACTTCGGCACGGTCAACGGCATGCGCGCACTGGGCGAGCTGCTGGGCATTCCCGACCTGGCACTGAGCGCCTTCGCCGCCGGGGTAATCGCCCTTGGACTGTGCTTTGGCGCATACGCCACCGAAGTGTTTCGCGGTGCGATTCTCGCCATTCCCAAAGGCCATCGCGAAGCCGGGCTGGCGCTGGGCATGTCGCGCTCGCGCATCCTCTTCAAACTGGTGCTGCCGCAAATGTGGCGCATCGCCCTGCCCGGCCTGGGCAACCTGTTCATGATCCTGATGAAAGACACCGCGCTGGTCTCGGTGATCGGCCTGGAAGAAATCATGCGACACGCGCAGATCGCCGTCGGCTTCACCAAGGAAGCCTTCACGTTCTATATGGTCGCCGCCGTTATGTACCTGGGCCTGACCGTACTGGCCATGATCGGCATGTACTTCCTTGAAAAACGTGCCGGACGCGGCTTTCTGAGGAGCGCGACATGAACTGGGACGTCATCATCAAGTGGCTGCCGCGACTGGCACAGGGCGCGACACTGACCCTGGAACTGGTGGCCATCGCCGTTATTGCGGGGCTTATTCTTGCCATCCCGCTGGGTATCGCTCGCGCGTCCCGGCTTTGGCCGGTGCGCGCACTGCCCTACGCCTACATCTTTTTCTTCCGCGGCACGCCATTGCTGGTGCAACTGTTTCTGGTCTATTACGGCCTGTCGCAGTTCGACGTCGTTCGTCAAGGGCCGCTGTGGCCTTATCTGCGTGACCCGTTCTGGTGTGCCGTGATCACCATGACCCTGCACACCGCCGCCTACATCGCGGAGATCCTGCGCGGCGCGATTCAGGCCGTGCCGGTGGGTGAAGTCGAAGCTGCGCGTGCGCTGGGCATGTCGAAATGGAAGGCGCTGTTCTACATCGTGCTACCCCGGGCCGCACGCATCGGCCTGCCCGCTTACAGCAACGAAGTGATCCTGATGCTCAAGGCCAGCGCCCTGGCCAGCACCGTGACGCTGCTGGAGCTGACCGGCATGGCGCGCACGATCATTGCCCGCACCTACTTGCCAGTGGAGATCTTCTTCGCCGCCGGCATGTTCTACCTCGTCATGACCTTCGTGCTGGTGCAAGGCTTTCGCCTGCTGGAAAAGCTATTGCGCGTAGACGCGACCCAGGGACGCTGATATGAAAGGTGCTGGCGTTGACCCAGCCAGCACCTCGTCACGCGAAACCATCGATATGCCATCAGACCCATGCTTGCAGGATGAACACCTCGGCAGCCACTTCAGTGCGCTGGACAGCTTCCTGTTCGCGCATCAGGCCTTGTGGCGGCCCAAGCCGTTCACACACCTGCGCCTGCCGTGGGAAAGCAAATACCCGGAGCTGGCGCACTGGCTGCGGCAACGCACGCTGGATCAGGCAGAAGCCGCGCACAACCACCCGGAACAGCTCGACGCACCCTTTCCGTTCTCGCAACTGGCTGCCGAAGCGGTCGCGCTGAGCCACGTCGCCGAGTTGCCCGGTTATCCGCTGGAACCGGTCGATACACGCATGAGCGTCGATGTGCCTGGACGCAAATGGCAACAGATCGAAGCCTTCGCCAGCCACCTCGACATGCGTGATACCGCGACTCACTGGCTGGACTGGTGCGCAGGCAAGGGCCATTTGGGTCGTCGTCTGACCCAGCGCGGCCAAAGCCTGACCTGCCTGGAGCAAGACCCGGCGCTGATCGAAGCAGGCCTGGCCCTCAGCGCCCGGCAAGGCATCGAGGCGCGGCATGTGCAGCAAGATGTGATGGCCGACGACGCCTGGCGCTGCCTGCAACCGCATCACACCCCCGTTGCGCTGCACGCCTGCGGCGACCTGCACATCCAGTTGATGGAGCTGGCCAGCCAGACCGGCTGCCGACACATCGCAATTGCGCCCTGCTGCTACAACCGCACACAGCAAGACCACTATCAGCCGCTGTCCCGCGATGGCAAGGCATCGGGGCTGAAGCTGTCGCGAGACGAACTGGGCCTGCCCTTGAGTGAAACCGTGACAGCTGGCGCTCGCGTACGCCGCCAACGTGACACGTCGATGGCTCGCCGCCTTGGCTTCGACCTGCTGCAGCGCCGCCTGCGTGGCGTTGATGACTACTTGCCTACGCCTTCTTTGCCGACGTCATGGCTGGATGAGCCTTACGCTGACTACTGCGGTCACCTGGCCAGACTCAAGCATTTACCCGCCCCCGGTAAACAGGACTGGGCGCATCTGGAAGCTGCTGGCTGGCAGCGACTGGCCGAAGTGCGCAACCTGGAGCTGCTGCGAAACCTGTTTCGGCGCCCGCTGGAAATGTGGCTGGTGCTGGACAGGGCGATGTATATACAGGAGCAGGGTTATAGCGTCAGCGTTGGCGCTTTTTGTGACAGCCAGCTTACCCCTCGCAACCTGCTGATTCTGGCGCGAAAAACCTGAGGCAAAACACAGGAGCAACCTGTGGATAAGTCTGTTGATGAAAATGTGGATGAGTGCGTTAAAGCTTGGCGCGCCAGTTAATCAAGCCCCTGATTTTTTCTCGCCCTACTTCTCAATGCCCGCAAAAACAGTGCTTTGCGGCACAATCAGGCCTATTGCACATATCTGGTCACGCGCGCAAATTTTTATACGCCAATTGTGCATAAAGATTTGGTAAAGGCTCTGGCACAAGCCTGTAAGGCGATTGAATCGTGTACAGGTAACGGGCCTGTACACGATCATTTTGACGTGATGTTTCAGATCTCTTCCACGCACTCCAGCGAACGCTCGACCATGACTTTGGCCATTTCCATCATGTGCATGGAGGCGAAGGCCAGGTCTCGCTGCGAGCCGTCCAGTTCATCGCCAAGTTCGTGGGCAGTGGCCGTTGCACAACGCAGAAAATCCAGTGCATGCACTAACGTTGCTTCGAGGCTGATGAAGTCGAATTTGCTGTCGTGGGGTTCTTTGGGTGGTCGGGAAGTGGGCAGATAACACGCCATCGCACGCTTGACGACAGCCTTGTCGAAGACCGGCGCAGTGCTGGACTGTTTGTTGGGTGGATCGGGGGTTACTTTGACCATGCTTAGCTCCTTCTATGAAGTCGCTGCCAATTCGCTACTAAACGAAAGGCGGCGACTGTACGCGAGTTAGTAGACCGGTGAGCTAAGAACCGGCGCACCCGAAGGTGCCAAGCGCACAGCCGCCATAGCATCGGGACGAAGCCTGATGAAACGCGGTTGTGTTACGCCTTAACTCACTGCGGGCTACTAAACCCGATCGCTGATGTGCAGCGACGAAGGGATATTAGAAGCACAGATCGAGAGGCGCAAGCGGTCGGGGATTCTCTCGGAAATGTCCTTCAAAAGAAAGAGACCAAGCCTTCAAAAACCGGCCTGAAAGCGTTGCAAAAGATGATCTCTACGCACGATTGCCGAAGCCCGTGGGAGCGGACTTGTCCGCGAAGACTGAACAGGCGACGCCGCACTCACGTAATGGCTCAACCGCTAAAACTGATCATCCTTCAACCGCGTAAACGGCACACTACGGTTCTGCAACTTGCGCAACGTCAGCTTGTAGGCACTGGACTTGATCTGACTGCCCATCGGCGTTTCTTCCAGCAAAATACGGCCCGACGCAAACGCGCAGCCCGTACTCATCATCTTGTACTTGAGCAGGTACAGCCCAGGGTCCATCTTGGCAAAACTGAACACCGCCCCGGCCGGCACAAACGCATGCCGAAACGCTCTGCGCCCTACCGCATCCGTGACCTTGGCGTACACCGCCGACTCCCCGGCGGAGTTATCCACAGTAATCTGCGACCAGCCGTTGTCCTTGAGCAACGGCATGCCCTTCAGGTAACCCGGCTTGTCCGGCCACGGCTCGCCCATCGGGTCCAGCGCTGGCAACTCACACTCGGAAGCCACCGGCTCAACCGGCTTTGCCGTGCTGACCACGGGCGACTCAACCGCAACGGCCGGAGCTGGCTTGACCCACGTCTGCGCAACCGGCGCGGGTTCGGCCGGCACAAAAGATTTACCTGCGTTCGGGTCATACCCCATCCACGCCCCGCCCGCGCAAAAAACCACGAACAGCAACGCCCAACGCAACGCCTGACGGCGACGTCGACCACGGGGAGAGGATGCGGGAGAAGGAGAAGCCTTGGGAGTCGCCCCTGGCTGCACATTGCGCTGCGGCGCGACAGGCGCATGGGCTGACGGCGAACCATAAACATGGACCATCTGCCCTTTCACCGCCTGCGCCTGCCTGCGGCGAGCAGCGTCCGCACGGGCCTTGTGCTCGTCGGCAGCCAACTGCGCATCATACGCCGCACGCCGTCCGGCATCCGACAACACATCATGGGACGCATTGACGACGCCCATCATGTCCGAGGCGTAAGGATCGGAATTCCTGTCCGGGTGCAGCTTCTGCGCCAGCTTGCGATAAGCCTTCTTGATCTGCTCAGGAGAGGCATCGCGAGCAACACTCAGCAGCTCGTAATGCGTGGGTGTTCTCTGCATTGCACTTGCTGTCCATGGCCGACTGCCATTTTCGATACAACTGTATCGGCCACAAAAAACCAAACTCCAGCAAAAATGCCACGCCAGCGCCCCACAACAGGAACCACCGCACAGAAAAATGCCCGGATCCAGAGGATCCGGGCATTTCTTCAAGTATCGATGAAGCTTTCGTGAGCATCCAGACGCACATTCATGCGATTCAGACGCCAATCCTCAGCCCCACCTTGCGCACAACCCGAAAGGGCCAGACGCGATACACATGTCCTTCAACAACTCTTCAGTGAATGACCCGCCTGCGGCATACAACACCCGAAGCCCGGTTACGATCCATCGCATCACTCATCAGATAGTCCTTTATCTGCTGGCTGAAAAGCTAACGGCCTGTGCTGCTGACTCAGTAGCCCGGGCCGTTGAGAACAAGCCTATGCAAAGCACCCTCACCCTGCAACACCCCCAAAACGACCGCACCTGCCCAGCGCCTGTTCATGCACCAGATCGCCATCCTCGCTGGACGCATCGGTTTGCACCGCCTGGTTAAAAATCCACCGACCGCCAGCCCCGAAGCCCTCAACGACGAGCGGCAAAAACACACTCAAAACCACAGCACTCACACACCCCAAACAGACCAATCCCCCCAAACCAAAGGAAACGTCCTGCACCGCCGACGGCTCACGTCCGATGAAAAACGCCAACGGTCGATTTTTTTCAACTGAATCAGACAGCTAGGGTTTACAAGCGCATCAGACTCTATATACTCGCAGCCCATTACGCCGGTATAGCTCAGTTGGTAGAGCAACTGACTTGTAATCAGTAGGTCCCGGGTTCGACTCCTGGTGCCGGCACCATACGCAGCAACAAGAAAGGCTCACCGAAAGGTGGGCCTTTTTTGTTTTTGGGATTGGAAACGCTGGAGCAGACGTCTAGTGATATGCACGGAGCAATCACTCATGACACAGGTTCACATTCAATATGGAGGAGAAAATGGCAACCACCGTACAAGAAATATTGGCCCGAAGCGGAGCTCTGGGCTACATCGTAGGCATATTGGTAGCCTTCCAATTTGCTCTCAAGCTGCTCAAATCATCCTTCGATTTTCATAACGAGCACCTGGCTCAGCGCAAATTCAAACGTTTGAAGGAAATGAGCGCATACACAGTGGAAGGCAGCCTGCCCCATGAGTTCTTGAAAACCGCTGCAGGCGCCGAAATTTTTAAGACCACCACAAAAATCGATACCTCGCCTAACAAAGCCAAGGCGCTCATGGCAGCGCACGCTGCGGGAAACCTGACACTGGCGGATATGAAAGTGGTGGCGAAAAGTATCGACGTTTCCCCCTCCGGGCGCGTAGTAGTCGTCAATATTCCAATAGACAAGAAGGTATCGGCCTACGCTGGCGCTATTTTGGCCGGGATGCTATTCATCTACTGCAATATCGTCATGGCTTACCTGGGTGTCACGGGAAAACCCCAAGCTCAAATGGCAGGTCTTTTCATCATGTTCTGCGGCACACTGGTAGCACGCGGGATGTCTACAGAACTTAGACACCTGAAAAAAATCAAAAAGCTCCAATCACAGCTGGACGCCAACCCACTTGTCGTCACATAAGACACGCAACGCACAATTTTCTGTCGCTCACCGTAAAAATGATGTGCCCCAATCCAAAGCTGCTTCACTACGTCTTAATGCTGTTTAGCCTGCATGCTTTTCGTAAAATCTGGCCAAGTCATCTTCCAAACCTCCACGTCGCCCTCGCGAGCAAGAGGGGCCGTCTTTAGCAGGGAGGTGTAAGCCTTGAGTTATCGGAGACCGCATAAGCAACTGACTGGAGCAATTGGCAGAGCCTCAAGAGCTGGGTCAAGAACTCAGCATTGGTTGCCTCAGACCAAGCTCGGCCGTACCTGAGAGTCAGGTGTATGGTGGTCACTGGGTCTCCATTCTGAGCAGACTCAAGCGAGTAACGTTCACCATCCGAAAATGCACCTTGAGCAGATCCAGGGAACACCGACTCTAGAAATGTGATCACGACCTCAGGGCATCCAATATCTAGCACATCCTCAACGTTGGACAGATCCTCTTCACTGAGGTCTGTAGGCTTCAAAATAATAATGTCAAAGCTCATTCCTGCGGGCTCCCATCTTGTAATCCATTTGGCATCAGCATTGTAAGCGTCCGGGGGATACACCTTTTTGAATGCGCCAGCGTCCTGACAGTACATGCTCCACTCAGGACCCTAAGGACAGTGGCACATGCGGCAGCTCAATTGTAAGATTGAAGCAAAAATGGTTATGGATCTCCATATGAACCTTGCGACACTAGCGTTATTCCTGCCCGCCTGCTTTGCCCTGAATATGACGCCAGGGCCTAACAATCTGTTGTCGATCAGCAATGCGACACGCTACGGATACCGCACATCATGCTTGGCAGGTGCTGGTCGCTTGATAGCGTTCGCGGTGATGATTGCGCTGGCTTCGACAGGCTTGGCCGTAGTGCTGCAAACTTCAGAGTTAATCTTCTATGGGATCAAAATAGTTGGCGCAGCATATCTTTTCTATTTGGCATACCAGTTGTGGAGCGCTACACCGCAAGCGGAAGCCGAGTCAAAGAACGTCCCGTTAGGTCTATACGCGCTGGCAAGGCAGGAATTCCTCGTCGCCGCTGGTAACCCCAAAGCCATCCTGATTTTTACCGCGTTCTTGCCTCAATTCGTCGACCCAACGGCAGATATTGGTTCTCAGTTTACGTTGCTCGGTCTTCTGTTTTTGGTGTTGGAGTGGATTGCCATTGGCATCTATGCGTACATCGGATTGCATATGCGCCGCTGGTTTGCTCTGCCTCGTGGCAAGCAAATGTTTAACCGTTGCTGCGCTGGTTTGTTGTCGGCTGCCGCCTCGATGCTATTGATGACACGCCGAGCGTGATCCGCAGTAATTGGATGGCGTTTAGTGCCTCTGACTTATCTGCAAGGTTGGATGGTTGCCGCTTGTGTGGATGCAAATGATCAGTTTCACTCACCCGTTGCGTCGGCAGGCGCGTGAGAACGCCTTTTCAGATAAACAACCGGATCATACCTTCTGCCGCGCAGCCTGAATCAAGCTCATGATCACAACTGCCCGTTCGACGCTACGCAGCGATCCTGCAAAAAGCCAGTTCTTGCGTCCAAAAGCCCTTGGACGGATCCGGTTTCGCACCAATTATTGATAGGTACGGCCCCGCCATCAAGGTAGAACGTCAGATGCCCCCTTTTTTCCAATCTGATAAATGCTCGACCGGCTCTGATGGAGCGCCAGAATCACTTTTATACGCTTGCCCGAAACATCTTGAACAGGTTGGCCCGACCAGCCTCTGTTAAAGCTGCCCTGAACTGCGTCGATACCCTGTCTACACCCCGCAATCATGGATCGATGAAATGGTTATCTCACTTACCCCCGGCAACAACACGTCTCCAACCGTCACCCTTCCCCATTCTGGCGTGACGCTCACTCCGCAACCGCTCACCGACGCGCAGAAGGAAGCGCTGAAGAACGCTGCCGCCAATACGCCTGTCACCACGCCTGCCGTCGTTTATCACCCCAGCACCGAGACCCCGGCGACTACAGAGCCGATGGTGGTGATCGAGACATGGATTGGCCGTTCCCAGTCACCTGAGTTCCCGCAGAAGGCTGCCGAACACAGGACGTCGACGGAGGCGTTGAAGACGTCGTATGAAGCGTTCAAGTCGACGCTGGCGTCGGTCTATCCGGATCTGGCGAGCAAGAAGTTCGGCTTCACGATTGAAGCGAGTGGCAATTTGAAGGCGACTAACAGTTCTGGTGAATTGAGCGAAGCGGACACCAAACAGCTGAACACGCTGTTGAATGCGTCCAGTGGGCTGAAAGCGGCAGCCACCACTTATCGCGAAACGGCCATTGATATGGTCGATGCCGACTCGCCGTGGAGCGGCAGTTATCTGGGACGGTACAACCTGACCAAGGAGAACTTCGCCAACTCGCTGGATTTGGGCGCTTTGTTTATCCCCAAGACGTCGACGCCATCCAAGGAGCAAATGGACGGCATGTTCTTCAATCAACTGGCTTACAAAGGTGAGCTGCACACCCAGGAAACGGAAGCGGCGATGCTCGCTGCGCGTGCGGCTGAAAAGGCCGCGACAGCGGGCTGATCACAACCCGTTAGCGTCTCATCAGACGTTGCGGGCGAATGTAGTAGTTGTCGAACTCGCCACTTTCAACGAGCTGAAACCCGTGGCGGACGTAGAAGCGGTTGGAGTCGCTTTCTTTCAGGGCGACCACTCGTATTGTCGATGCGGTTGCATCCGCTTGTGCGAACACCTGCCGAAGCACGGCAGAGCCAATGCCCAGCCCTTGAGCAGCCGGCTTGATATATAGGTGATCCAGCAACAGGCCATCGCTGGTCGGTTTGACGGCCATGAAGCCGACCTTGCTGCCGTCTACCTGAATGTAGTGAGTGTACATCGCAGAAAACCCTTCTCGAAAACGCTCTCGGGCGCGCACCGGATCGAACCGGCCAACACGTTCGAGGCTTTCGCGCATGGCTTCGATACGTATGGCCACCAACGTTTCGAAATCTTCGGGTTGGACCGTTACCAGGGTGATGTCGGGGTCGGTCTTGCGGGTCAATGGCATTCGGGTCGCTCCCTGCTTATTGGCAATGTCACTTGCGCTCGTGGTTTTGGGCAACAGATTAATGCCCGGTCTGCCTTCACGTCAGGCGCTCGAAGTGCCTGTCTGTAGCGCCCGCGCCAACCACTCATCCAGACTTCCACCTCGAACTGTCCGCTGACAAACGCCCCGTCGTGTGTGCTCACTTTGCGCATGCCTTCGTTGATCGAGATGCGCCGCGAGGCTTCATTAGGGGCGGCTTTGGGCACTTGCATCAGGGGCATACCCATCACGTCGAACCACTGTCGATTGGTCAAGCGGCAGGCCTCTTTCATGTAGCCGTGGCCTTGCCAGTCCGGGTGCAGCCAGAAGCCGCGGTTGTTGCCGGGGTGGGTCATCAGGGTGATGCTGCCGATGATGTCGTGGGGGTGATGGTCATGATGATGCCCCTGTTCGTCGAAAAGTGCTCACTGGATGAACGGTCCCGTCTACCGGGATTTAAGTCGAACTGCTGGATGCAAGCGGGGGTCTATCCAGCATCTTTTACACATCGGTAACACCAGTGCCCAGAATCATAACGGATGAAACTCCCGCGAAAGTCGTGGATGAGCAGCAGGTCAAATTGTTTGGCTCGCCCAAGGAACGGCTGGACTTTTATCGACGCGAAATTCATTACGAAACCACTAACCTCTCCAACCGAACCAACGCCTATTTGTCGGCGCAGTCATTTCTGGTGATCGCCTACGCGTCGTCAATGGCCAACATGAACCCGGAATGGGGCGTGATGTTCACGCTGGTGATACCGCCGATGCTGGCCTTGCTGGGGCTGCTTAGTACGCTGTTCGCCTGGCCGGGTATTCGGGCGGCCTGCGACATCATCCAGCATTGGCATCACAAACAGGCTCAACTGCTGCTCAGCGAGCCGGTCATCGGGCTGACCTATGACGACTCGCCATTGTTCAGCGATTGGGAGTCCAGTGAAACCGGGCCGAAAAAATCCTTGCTGTTCTCCAAGCGCAGTCCTTGGTTGTTCAGCTTTTTCTGGATATTCCTCGGAAGTTTCGCCGTGTGTGTTCAGTTGATTGCGGATTGAGAGCGCGGATCCAGGAAGATGATACCGGTAAAGATGTGATGCATCGCATCACACATCGGGCGCCCTTTTACGATCAAAATCCAGGCGCCAGATTGCCTCGCTGGCAGCCTCTGCTTTCTCAGTTCTGAAAAAGCATCTGACACTAATCCTTCGATCAAGTATTCAGTCCGTAGCTGCAAGCGTGCAAGCTCTCATGCACTCATCGACCCGCATTGACGCCGATCGTCAAGAGGGCCGCACCTGGAATACCCGTTCTCCAGCGGGCTGCATGGTACTCGACACAGCCACATGCGTGAGTTACGTGTGCAAAGCGCAGCCAAGCCAATCAGGATCTTTTATGCATTTGATCCCACTCGCACCGCGATCCTCCTGATAGGTGGAGACAAGACAGGAGATAAGCGATTCTATGAACGGATGCTGGCTATCGCAGATCGTCTTTATGACGAGCACCTTGCAGCACAGCAAAATGAAGACAGGTAGCCATCATGGCCGGAAAAAAATTTTCAGCTCTACGCGAAAAAATGTCGCCCGAAGCTCAGGCTCGCGGGCAAGAAAAGTTTGAACAACTGCGCTCAGAAATGGATCTCGCCGAGCTTCGCCGTGCAAGGCTGCTTTCCCAAGAGTCGCTCGCTCAGCTTCTGCAGGTCAGCCAAGGCAGCGTGGCGAAAATGGAGAAGCGTACTGACATGTACATCAGTACCGTCAGACGTTTTATAGAGGCTATGGGGGGCGAGTTGATCGTGACGGCCCGATTCCCGGATCACGCGATACATATCACTCAATTCGCCGATATGGGGAAACCGAAAGACTGATCAGCCATGCAGCATTAAGCGGAACCGTTAAAAAATGCCCCGGCTAGAAACCGGGGCCTCTTGTTACGGCTTGACCGCTACCCCGTCAGAAAACGCTGATCGGATAATCCACGAAAATGCGGGTTTCATTGCCATCGTTGTTGTAGGCCTGTGCGTCGTCGGAGACGCGCAAGAATGAGTTGCGCAGGCGGATCGAGAGGTCTTTGGCCGGGCCGCTTTGGACCACGTAGGTCAGCTGGCTGAAGATCTCGCGCTCGGTGCCGTCGCCGCTGCCAACGGTGCCGTCGTCGATGTTGTCACCGCGCACGTAGGCGGCCTTGTAGCTCAGGCCCGGCAGGACGAGGCCGGACAGGTCCACGCCGTAGGCTGCTTGCCACGAGCGCTCGTCCTTGCCGTTGAAGTCAGACCAGTAGGAATTGGCGAGGTAGATGGTGTTGCCGCCATCACCAAAGCCACCATCGTTGCGATAGCCGCCGTAGGCGTAACCCATGTCACCGGTGCTGCGCTGGTGCGCTAGGGTAAAGGAGTGGATACCGACGGCCCAAGTCGCCGCCAGGCTCCATATTTTGTTGTCACGCGCGTCGCTGGTGGTGAAGTCTTTATCCAGCCTGGTCTTGTAGCCGTTGAAGTCGAAGGTCAGGGACTGGTCTTGCGGCAGGGCAAAGACGTAGTTCAGGTTGATGTACTGCTTTTTGAGCACGTCTTCGTTGTCGGAGGCGTAAAACGCAGCACTGAATTCATCGGTGAATTTGTAGCTGGCGCCATAGACGTTGATGCTTTTCAGATCACCGCTGTCGCGACCTTCGGCACTTTTGCGGGCTTCCTGGGTGAAACGCCCTGCAACGACTTCAAGCCCGTCAATCTCTTTAGAGGTGATCAGGGTGCCGGTGTAGCTTTCTGGCAGCAGACGAGAGTTGTCGTAACTGAGCACCGGCAATTGCGGCATCTGCTCGCCGTATTTGATGATGGTATTCGAAAAGCGCGCCTTAACCGCCGCGCCTGCGCGGGACAGGTCATCGGCCGCAGCACCACTGTCGCCCTGCTTGAAGAAATCGATGCCGCCATTGCCACTGCGTCCCTTGCCGCCGTCCAGGCGAATGCCGTACAGCGCAAAGGCATCGACGCCCACACCGACCGTGCCTTGCGTAAAACCGGACGCGAACGTGCCCATGAAAGCCTGGCCCCATTCGGACTTGTCTTCACGGCCATTCTTGAAGTCGCGGTTGATGTAAGCATTGCGCAGGTCGACGTTCAGATGGCTGTCTTCGACGAAACCTTTCGAGTCTGCCTGCCCCTGGGCCAAGGCCTCACCGGCGCTGATGATGCCCAAAGCGAGCATGCCCATACGTTTGTTAAGCATCTTGTCTTCCTTTTCTGCACATTGACATGCGCTGTGGCGACGGCTATTGGCCGTCCTGGCTTCCAGTCTCTGAACAAGCAGCATGGAAAGCCGCACGAGGTCATCGCAGTGGACTACTGATGCACGTAGAAGGGTCAAGCCACAGGCAGTGGGGCGCGAATGCTAGTCCCGGTGCCTGGGGGTGTCAAACACCCGGATGATCAAACTGAAGTCTGGTGTATGACCTAATCTGTCAGCACGCGGAAGAGTGCTTCAAATTCCGCATCGTTGAGCAATCCTGCGGGGTAGCGCTGCAATAACATTGCGCGCACGTCCGGTCTTGGTTTTGCAGGCCTGGTTTTCCTTAACCACTCCGCCAGCAACTGGCGGGCCTCGTTACTGGGGGAAGCAGACAAACCACGTACATACTGCGGGTTCATACCTGCGTTCATAACGAAAACCTCTTGATTCATGAGGGGCTAAATCTACTGGTGCCATATGACAGTCAAGCTAATAAAACGGGTTTTCGCCAACCGAATTTACTGTCACGGCCGATAAATCTGATGAGGGACGTTATAGAGTAACGCATAAAAAAAGCCCATCAGATGATGGGCTTAGTAGAGCAAAATCGGGACCAGCCAGTTACTGCAAGATACAACTAGTTACGAAGTATTACCCTTTAAAGGGGGCGGGTTGTTGCTGCGTCAGGCAATGAATATTGCCTCCACCCAGCAGTAACTCACGGCCCGGGGTCATCACCACCTCGTGCTCCGGAAACAGCTTTTGCAGGATCTCACGGGCCTTTTCGTCCATCGGATCGTCGAAGCTCGGTGCAATGATGCCGCCGTTGACGATCAGAAAGTTCACATAAGAGCCGGCCAGACGCACCGATGGGTTGCGTTCCTGGCTGCCATGCACCTGATCGACGCCCGCGCATTCTTCTTCTGTCGCGAACAATGGGCCTGGAATCGGCATTTTATGAACGATAAACGCGCGACCCCGTGCGTCCACAGTGTTTTCGAAAATACTCAGTGCCGCGTGACAACGTGAGTAGTTGGGGTCTTCGGGATCATCGGTCCAGGCCAGTAGCACTTCACCCGGGCGCACGTAACAGCAGAAGTTATCCACATGCCCGTCAGTTTCGTCGTTGAACAGGCCGTCAGGCAGCCAGACGATTTTATCCACAGCCAGATAGTCGCTCAGCACCGCTTCGATCTGTTCACGGGTCAGGTGAGGATTACGGTTGCGGTTGAGCAGGCACTCTTCGGTGGTGATCAGCGTGCCTTCGCCATCGACATGGATCGAACCGCCTTCGAGCACGAAGCCTTCGGTGGCGTAACGTGGGCAACGCTCGATTTCCAGCACCTTGCTGCCCAGTTGCGAGTCCAGGTTCCACGGCGAGTACAGCCCGCCGTCGAAACCGCCCCAGGCGTTGAATGCCCAATTCACGCCACGCACTTCGCCACGCTCATTGATGACGAAGGTCGGGCCGCTGTCACGCACCCAAGCGTCGTTGCTGCTCATTTCCACAACGCGAATGTTCGGCATATCCAGACGCGCACGAGCGTTGTCGTACTGCCCGGCAGACACCGCGACGGTCACCGGCTCAAAGCGAGCGATGGCTTTGGCCACTGCAACGTGTGCGGCCTGGGCGGGCTTGCCACCCAGGCGCCAGTTGTCTGGGCGCTCTGGCCAGACCATCCAGATCTGGGTTTGCGGCGCCCATTCGGCGGGCATGTGAAAACCATCGGCGCGCGGCGTGCTGTTGAGCGTGGTCATGGCGATCAGGACTCCAGCGAACCGTCGAGGGTCTTGACCGCGCCGTACAGGTTCGGACGGCGATCGCGGAATGTGCCCCAAGCGCTGCGGATGTGCTCCAGTTCGTCCAGGTCGAAGCTGTGGACCAGCACGCCTTCTTCGGTTTCGTTGAGCTCGGCGACTTTTTCACCGAACTGGTTGGCGATGAACGACGAGCCGTAGAAGGTGATGTCGTAACCGTCCTGTTCTTCGTTGCCGATGCGGTTGCTGGCGATCAACGGCATCAGGTTCGCGCCGGCATGGCCTTGTTGCACACGCTGCCAATGGTCGCGGGAGCTGATGGTCTTGTCATGCGGCTCGCTGCCGATGGCGGTCGGGTAGAACAGGATTTCTGCACCCTGCAACGCCATGCTGCGTGCGCACTCCGGGAACCACTGATCCCAACAGATGCCGACGCCGATCTTCGCGTAGCGGGTCTGCCAGACCTTGAAACCGGTGTCGCCCGGGTTGAAGTAGTACTTTTCGTGGTAGCCAGGGCCGTCCGGGATGTGGCTCTTGCGGTAGATGCCCAGGTTGGTGCCGTCTGCGTCGATGATCGCAATGGTGTTGAAACGCGCACGACCCGCCAGCTCGAAGAAGCTGATCGGCAGCACGACTTGCAGCTCTTTGGCGATCTTCTGGAAATGCTTGATGGCAACGTTGGATTCAAGAGGGGTCGCCAACTGCAAGTAGTCCGAGTTCGGCTTCTGGCAGAAGTACGGGGTTTCGAACAGTTCCTGAATCAGGATGATCTGTGCGCCCTTGGCGGCAGCTTCACGGACCAGCTTTTCAGCGGTCTCGATGTTGGCTTCCAGATCCCAGGAGCAGGCCATCTGGGTAGCAGCGACAGAAACGATACGGCTCATGAAAATATCTCCAGGGGCGGTTGCAAGGACTTATCACCATAGCAGACGGGCGATGACGATTATGGCGGTCTTTATAGCGGATAAAAATCGGGTTTAAAAGGGTATTTCTTCTTTTAATCCGGATTACCTAGAATTTATATCGATATAAATCTATATACAGGCTCAACTTGGCACTTGAGCGCGGCCGACAATGTGACGCAGAGCGTCACGCAATGCGTTCCCACGCTGGAGCGTGAGGAACGAGCGGTGTTCGGGACGACGCCGACCGTGCGCAGCAAGCAACATCCGGGAGGACGCTGACCGCGCAGCGAGCGACATCCGGGCCGACGCTGACCTTGCGCAGCGAGCGGCCTCCGACCCCCTATCGTGCCGACGCTCCGCGTCGGTATGCCGTTCTGGACGCTCTGCGTCCTCTGTCAAAAACAGCGCCTACTCCAGTTCACGCAAGACCTTCGACACGTTATCGACAAAAAAATCCACACTCTGGCGGGTGGTACACATGGGAGGTTTGACTTTGAGGATGTTCAGGTAATCACCGGTCGGCTGCATGAAGATGCCCAGCTCACGCAGGCGTTCGCAAAGTTGCGCGGTTTCTTCGCTGGCAGGCTCCAGGGTCTGGCGGTCACGGACCAGCTCTACGCCCAGATAGAAACCCGTACCATGCACGGCACCGATCAGCGGGTGTTTATCGGCCAGCGCCTGCAAACGCGCCTTGAAGTGGTCACCGACAATCCGGGCGTTGTCCCATAGTTTTTCCTCTTCCATGACATCCAGCACCGCCATGCCGATCCGGCAACTGACCGGGCTGCCGCCGGATGACGAGAAGAAGTAACCCTCTGCCTCCAGCGCCTCGGCAATCTCACGGCGGGTAATCACCGCGCCCAGCGGGTGGCCGTTGCCCATGCCTTTGGCCAGAGTAATGATGTCCGGCACCACGCCCTGCTCTTCGAAGCCCCAGAAGTAATGACCGAGACGGCCATAGCCCACCTGCACTTCATCGGCGATGCACACACCACCCAGGGCGCGAATCTTCTGGTAGACCTGTTGCAGGTAGCCGGGCGGCAGCGAAATACCGCCTGCATTGCCATACACCGGCTCGCAGATGAAACCCGCCACCTGACGTTGCTGCTCGGCCAGCGTTGCCAGCACCTGGTCGACGCTGCGCACATAATCCGGCGCGCTGTCCGCCCCCCGGAACGGCCCACGATAGGTGTTGGGCGCGGTGACCGGATGCACCCAGTCAGGGCGGGTGCTGAGCGCCTGCGGGTTGTCGGCAATCGAGGTGGAAATCGCATCGGTCGCCACCGACCAGCCATGATAGGCCTCCAGCACACTGAGCATGTCGCGCCCGCCGCTGTAGGCCCAGGCCAGGCGAATCGCCAGGTCGTTGGCCTCGGTGCCGCTGTTGACCAGAAACACCCGGTCCATACCAGCAGGCGCCAGCGCGAGCAGACGCTCGGAAAACTCGGCAATGGCCGCGTAGTGAAAGCGCGAATTGGTGTTGAGCAGCGACCACTGCCGGGCCGCTTCATGGGCCATGCGCGGATGACCGTGGCCGAGGACGGCGACGTTGTTGAGCATGTCCAGATACGAACGGCCCTGCATGTCGATCAGGTGGTTGCGCCAGCCGCGCTCGATCTGTGGCGGTGCCTGATAATAGTGTTTTTGCGACCGGGCGAAGCTCGCGTCACGGCGCGCCAGCAAGGCCGCCGAGTCCTGAAGCGCGGGCGCATCGCAGTCGAAACCCAGCAAGGCCGAAGGCGACGGGCAGAACCTGCGCCAGGCTGCTGCCCATGAAGGCGTCGTGAACAGTGGCGGGCTGAGGTTTTCAGCGGTACACAGTTGCAGCAGCACCGAGCCAGCGCCCTGCCCGATCAGCGCGCCTGCCTGAACCCGGTCAGGCAGCGCAACGTCCGGCAACACGCCCCATAGCTTCAGGCTTATCGAGTCACCGATCAGCAATAACGCTGCATCGGCGGTCAGGCGCAACGCAGCGTCGAACGGAGCATGCAGCCGCGTCTCGGCAGGCACATGCAGTTCGACGTGCAGGGCGAACGTTTCGGGTTCTCGGTCACTGTCAGGCAACGTGCGCGACAGCCGATACTCTCCAAAACGACTGGCAGCCAGGCCGTCGTCGCCAGCGGCCTGAGAGAGCAGGTATTCATCGATACCGTCTTGTTCCCAGTTGCCCGCGACGAAGTGTTCGCTGAGCACACCCAGGTCCACTAACGTCGGCTTGCACCCTTGCAGACCAGGCAGCAGAGGCTGATAAACGGGTTGAGCGACAGGTGGAAAATCCACCCCCACGGCCTGCAGGATCGCCGTTTCCATCAGCGCCATCGGCACCGAGGTGGCGACGTCGAAGATGTTCCATTCGCCGGCAACGTTGGCCTGAATGTACGTGTTGTCTGGCTCGACACTGGCCTGTTGTTCGCTGCTGAGCACCAGCACCGCAGAGCGCGCCACGATCAGTGGCCAGAGCGCCTGCCACTCTTCAGTCTTCAGCGGGTTCAGGGCCTGATAGGCGCGGATCGCCGGCAGGATGTAAAGCGGATCACCCTCGGCATGATGCAACAGCGCCGCGCAAGTGACCGACAGGTCGGCCACGCGCCAGGTGCTGACCAGATCACCGAAATCGATCAGGCCTTGCATCTGCCAGTGGCAATGGCTGTCACGCTGCCAGACCACGTTGTGTTCAGTGATGTCCAGATGCACCGCCTGTATCGGCAGCGCCGGGATCAATGGCAGCAGACGGCGATGGGCCTGCTCTGCCGCCTCGATCACGCACGCTTGAGCGTCGGCATCGGTGATCACCGGCAGCAGATGTCTGGTCAGTGCATGAGCGTGGCGCGGGTCCCATTGCAGAATGCGCTCCAGGCCGGGATGCTCGAAATCCGCCAGCGCCAGATCGACGCGCGCACACAGTTCCCCCAAACCGGTCACCACCTCATGGCTCAAATGCCCGGCATGACCCAACGACTGCCCGTCGATGAACTCCAGTAAGCGCATATGCACCGCCTGCCCGTCGATCTCGATGGACAACAGCTGCTCGGTGTCATTGGCGCGAATTACCCCGGGGACGCTGACCGTGCTGTGGCTCGCCAAGTGTTGCAGCGCCGCATGCTGGGCGTTCAGTTCTGTCGGTGAATAGGCACCGTGACAAATCTTCAGGACGTAGCGCCGCGTGTCGGTTTCAAGCAGAAAATTACGATCCTGCTGGCTGCCCAGTGCTTTCAAGGTGCCGCTCAAACCGTAATGCTGTTCGAGCAATTGAAGCGCCTGGTCGAGACTGACATCAGGGCAAGGCAGGCTGGAGCGGCGGATAAGCGTGGCGAGCGGCATCATGACCTCAGTGTCTGTAAGGGCCTGGGGGTGTAAGGGAAAGGGGCAGTGAACGGCGCGTCATAAACCATCGGAACACTATAGCGGCCTCGGCGCACGCATCCCTCGGTTGAGCACCTCACGCCGAAAGATGACAGCCGTTTTATCAGATTCCTCACGAGATGAGTGCTGACCTGATCCTGCCACGGGCATTGAGACGCTATGCTGCACTACTTCAAAACACACAAGAAGGTCAGTTCATGCGAATACTCGTCACCGGAGGCGCAGGTTTCATCGGCTCGGCACTGATCCGCCACCTGATAAACAACACCGCACATGACGTGCTGAATTTCGACAAATTGACCTACGCAGGCAATCTCGAATCGTTACAGTCTATTGCCACCAACACGCGCTATGAGTTCGTGCAGGCGGATATCTGCGATCAGGCCAGGGTCGGCGCGGTCCTGGAGCGGTTCGCGCCTCAGGCGATCATGCACCTGGCGGCCGAATCCCATGTCGATCGTTCAATCGATGGCCCGGCCGAGTTCGTGCAGACCAACATTGTCGGCACCTACAGCTTGCTGGAAGCCACGCGCGCTTATTGGCTGAAGCTGCCGGACGCCGAGCGTCAGGCATTTCGTTTTCACCATATTTCCACTGACGAAGTGTACGGTGACCTGCACGGCGTCGACGATCTGTTCACCGAAACCACGCCGTATGCGCCCAGCTCGCCCTATTCGGCGAGCAAAGCGGCGTCCGATCACCTGGTTCGCGCCTGGCATCGCACTTACGGCTTGCCCGTGGTGGTGACCAACTGCTCCAACAACTACGGGCCGTTTCACTTCCCCGAAAAGCTGATCCCGCTGGTCATTCTTAATGCGCTGGCGGGCAAACCGCTGCCGGTGTACGGCAATGGTCTGCAAGTGCGCGACTGGCTGTACGTCGAAGATCACGCACGCGCCTTGCTCAAGGTCGTGACCGACGGTGCGGTCGGTGAAACGTACAACATCGGTGGCCACAACGAGCAGAAGAACATCGACGTGGTGCGCGGCATTTGCACCTTGCTTGATGAACTGGCCCCGCAGCGTCCGGACGGCGTGCAGCAGTACAGCGACCTGATCACCTATGTGGTTGATCGGCCGGGCCACGATCAGCGTTATGCCATCGATGCCGGCAAGATCGACAACGAGCTGGGCTGGACGCCTGAAGAAACCTTCGAATCGGGGCTGCGCAAGACCGTGCAGTGGTATCTGGATAACCTGGACTGGTGCCGCAGGGTTCAGGACGGCAGCTATCAGGGCGAACGACTGGGTTTCACCGACCCGAAGGACCTGCTTGCCTGATCGCCATACTTTTCGACGGGCACGCGTCAGTGCAAACTGTCGAACCGCCACCATTTATTCAAGATTGCAGGGGAAGTCACGTGAACGTAGTAGCCACAACATTGCCGGAAGTCCTGATTCTGGAACCCAAGGTATTCGGTGATGAACGAGGCTTTTTCTATGAAAGCTTCAACGCCAGGGCTTTTCAGGAAGCCACCGGCCTGACCCGGCAGTTCGTGCAGGACAACCACTCACGCTCGCAAAAAGGCGTTCTGCGCGGCCTGCATTATCAGATTGAAAACGCGCAGGGCAAACTGGTACGTGTCACCGTTGGCAAGGTGCTCGACGTTGCAGTGGACATCCGTCGCAGCTCGCCGAACTTCGGTAAATCGGTCACTGTAGAGCTGTCTGCTGAAAATGCTCGTCAGTTGTGGGTGCCGGAAGGCTTTGCGCATGGCTTCGTGGTGCTCAGCGAGCATGCCGAATTCCTGTACAAGACCACCGACTATTACACGCCGTCGGCCGAGCGCTGCATTGCCTGGAACGACCCGGACCTGGCTATCAACTGGGAGTTCTTCGGCAAACCCAGCCTGTCCGAAAAGGATCAGCAAGGCAAAAGCCTGAAAGAAGCCGACCTGTTCCCTTGAGCCGGTGACCTCTGGCAGCCCGGCCAATTGTCGGGGTGCCGGATAGGTCGGCGGCGGGCATAATACGCGCCTGATGCCCACGTCAGGATCGACCGGGTGTTCCTGTTGCCTGCTGCGGCTTTGTCGTCGGCACGCATCGTCAACCACTCGGCGACAGCCAATCGATGACCATGACCCCTGCTTTGCCGCCCCGCCCCCGCTGGCGCAGCCTTGCCCTTCTGGCGATTTGCCTGGCACCGCTGTTGTGGCCGCTTGAGCACCTGGCCGAGCGCTATTACCGCAACGTGCTGGCCAACCAGAATCGCCAGACCCTCGACCTGTACGTCGCCAACCTGCTCGGTACGCTGCACCGCTACGAAACCCTGCCGCAGATTCTCGGCAACCTGCCGGCGTTGCGGGGCGCGCTGGCGGCGCCGAAAGAGGCTACGACGCTGGAAAACGCCAATCACCTGCTCAGCGACATCACACGGCAGACCGGCGCCGACGTCATGTACCTGATGGACACCAACGGCTTGACCCTGGCGGCGTCGAATTCGGGCCAGAAAGACAGTTTCATTGGACGCAATTTCTCGTTCCGGCCCTATTTCATCGATGCGCTGGCAGGCAGAACAGGTCGTTTCTTCGGCCTGGGCACCACGTCCGCCAAGCGCGGTTATTTTTTCGCAGGCCCCGTGAGCGATGGCGAGCGGGTCATTGGCGTGTTGGTGGTCAAGGTCGATCTCGACCATACCGAGACACTGTGGGGCAAGACGCCTGAGCAACTGCTGCTGACCGATCAGAATGGCGTGGTGATCCTCACGTCCAACCCTGAATGGCGCTTTCGGGCGACCCGTGACCTGACCGATGACGAGAAAAAGGCCATCGTTGCGATCCAGTCCTACCCGACCCGTGACCCACGCCCCTTGAGGATTGATGAACACGCCTGGCTGACCCAGACCCAGGCGATCGAAGAAACCGGCTGGAACGTGAACATTCTGGCACCCCGCGCGCTGCTCGACCGCCAGGTTCGCACAGTGGTGGCAATTGGCGGCGCGGCGCTTCTGGTGTTGATGCTGCTGCTGGGCCTGATGATGCAGCGTCGTCGCCACTACCTGGACCGCATCGCCTTCGAGGCCAAGGCCCGGCGCGAGCTGGAAATGCGCGTGATCGAGCGCACCAGCGACCTGGAAGGCCTCAACAGTCGTCTGCGCCAGGAAGTGCTGGAGCGCGAACAGGCGCAGCAGGAACTGGTGCAGGCCCAGGACGAACTGGTCCAGACCAGCAAACTGACCGCGCTCGGCACCATGTCGGCGAGCATCAGCCATGAGCTGAATCAACCCTTGGCCGCCATCCGCAGTTACGCGGAGAACTCCGAAGTGCTGCTTGATCATCAGCGCACCGATGAGGCGCGTGGCAACCTCAAACTGATCAGCGAACTCACCGGGCGCATGGCCTCGATCATCGCTCACTTGCGCGCCTTCGCCCGACGAGACCGCCACGCGCCTGAAAGTGTGGCGCTGCAACCGGCGCTGGACGATGCACTGGCGTTGCTGGCCAAACGTCGGCGTGCGATGGAAGTCGAGCTGATCCGGGATTTGCCTGATGCGACGCTGTGGGTGCAGGCCGGCGAAACGCGGCTGCGTCAGGTACTGGGCAATCTGCTGGCCAACGCACTGGATGCCCTCACCGAAAAAGGCCCGCCGCGCAGGCTGTGGATAAGTGCCGAGCAAACCGTCGAGGGCGTCAACCTGTACATTCGTGACAACGGCCCCGGCTTTTCTCAGGAAGCCCTGGCGCGGGCTCGCGAACCCTTCTTCACCACCAAGACCCGCACCCAGGGCCTCGGACTGGGTCTGGCGATCTGCGATACGCTGATGCGCGCGCTGGGCGGCGAATTACTGTTCGCCAATCACCCGAGCGGCGGCGCCGTGCTTACCCTGCGCCTGTGTGCCGGTGCTTCCGGGGCCAACCTTCAACCGCCAGAGGACCTTTCTGCATGAGTTCGGACACAGCCATCGACAGCCAGATTCAGGTGGTGCTGATCGACGACGACTCGCACCTGCGGCAGGCCCTGCGCCAGACACTGGACCTGGCCGGCCTGAACGTGCTGTCGCTGTCTGAAGCCACCGGCCTTGCCGAGCGCATCGGTCGCGACTGGCCGGGCGTGGTGGTCAGCGATATCCGCATGCAGGGCATGGACGGGCTGGAACTGCTCGACCAGCTTCACCAGCAGGACCCTGACCTGCCGGTGTTGCTGATCACCGGTCATGGCGATGTTCCGCTGGCGGTGAAAGCCATGCGCGCCGGGGCCTACGACTTTCTGGAAAAACCCTTCGCCAGCGATGCCATGCTCGACAGCGTGCGCCGTGCTCTGGCCCTGCGTCGTCTGGTGCTGGATAACCGCAGCCTGCGCCTGGCCCTGAGTGATCGTCAGCAATTGAGCACCCGGCTGATTGGCCAGTCGGCGTCCATTCTGCGTCTGCGCGAACAGATTGGCGCCCTGGCCGGAACGCGCGCCGACGTGTTGATTCTTGGCGAAACCGGCGCCGGTAAAGAAGTCGTTGCCCGTGCCCTGCATGATCTGTCCAACCGCCGCAGCGGCCCGTTCGTGGCCATCAACGCCGGGGCGCTGGCCGAATCGGTGGTCGAGAGCGAGCTGTTCGGTCATGAGCCTGGCGCGTTTACCGGCGCGCAAAAGCGGCGCATCGGCAAGTTCGAATTCGCCAACGGCGGCACGCTGTTTCTCGATGAAATCGAGAGCATGAGCCTGGACGTTCAGGTCAAGTTGCTGCGCCTGCTGCAGGAGCGTGTTGTGGAGCGGATGGGCAGTAATCAGCAGATCCCGCTGGATATCCGCATCATTGCGGCGACCAAGGAAGACCTGCGTCAGGCGGCTGATCAGGGACGCTTCCGGGCGGATTTGTATTACCGGCTGAACGTGGCCTCGTTGCGCATACCGCCGCTGCGCGAGCGTGGCGAAGATGCGCTGATGCTGTTCGAGCATTACGCCGACGCAGCCAGCATGCGCCACGGCATTCCCAAGCAGGAACTCAAGCCGGGCCAGCGGGCGTTGTTGCTGCGTCATAACTGGCCGGGCAACGTCCGCGAACTGCAAAACGCCGCCGAACGTTTTGCGCTGGGTCTGGAACTGGAGCTGGAAGGTGGTGATGCAGAGCAGGCGCCGCCGCCGAGCGGAGGTTTGAGCGATCAGGTAGAAAGCTTCGAGCGGGCCTTGATTGCGGCGGAGCTGGCTCGTCCGCACAGTTCGGTGCGCAGCCTGGCCGAAGCGCTGGGCGTGCCACGCAAGACCCTGCACGACAAACTGCGCAAGCACGGCCTGAATTTCGGCGACAACAGCGGAGGCTCCGATGACGCCGATTGAGCCTGAAGAGGAGGCGGCCCGCGAACTGGAAACAGTGCTGCACCACGACATTCCGCTGACCCGCGAGATGGGCATGCGCGTGATCGACTGGCACCACCACACGCTGCGTCTGCACCTGCCGCTGGCACCCAACGTCAACCACAAAAGCACGCTGTTCGGCGGCAGTCTGTATTGCGGTGCAGTGCTGGCCGGTTGGGGCTGGTTACACCTGAGGCTGCACGAAGCGGGAATCACCGACGGGCATATCGTGATTCAGGACGGGCAGATCAGTTATCCACTGCCGGTGCGCAGCGATGCCATTGCCCGGTGCGATGCGCCAGAGGCGGCACAGTGGGAAAAATTCATCACCACCTACCAACGCCGAGGCCGCGCCCGCCTGACCTTGCACACCTGCATTACGGCGCAGGACAGCGACGAACAGGCCGTGCGGTTTGTGGGGCAGTTTGTGTTACATCGGTGAAGCCAGCGCACGAAAATTCATCGTCTGAACTATCGTCTTCGCGATCCGCAGGGTTGACGAAGCTTATGTGCGAGCCTGCTCGCGAAGAGGCCGGCACAGGCCCCGGAAATGGCGTTGTTTGGGCTATTGCTTTCGTGAGCAAGCTCACTCCCCAAAGTGAACTTACCCTGGTGTGAACGGCTTCAGGACTGTGCCAATACCAGCAGTTTGTCGCGCCATTCGGCGTTGGCCGGCAGCGCCAGAAAGAACGGGTTGAGCAGCGATTCACGTGCCGGGTAGCTGAACGGTTTGCCGTCCAGTTGCAGCACTGCGCCTCCCGCCCCCTCAAGCACGCCTTGCGCGGCTGCCGTGTCCCATTGCGAGGTCGGCGCCAGTCGTGGGTAGCAATCCGCAGCGCCTTCGGCCAGCAAGCAAAACTTCAACGAACTGCCAATGTTGGTCAATTGCAACGGACCAAGTCCGTTCGCCAGACCGGCCAGCAAATGCTCCTGCTCCGGGCTGGAATGGCGACGGCTGGCGACCACGGTAAAGGTCTGCCCTTCACCAGGCTGATTGCGCACTACAATCGGCTCGCAGTGATCAATGTCATCGCTGCGCCAGGCACCCAGCCCGGCGCCACCGAAATAACAGCGGTTGTTGGTGGGCATCGAGACCACGCCGAACACCACACGCCCCCGCTCGATCAGCGCGACGTTTACGGTGAATTCTTCACTGCCGGAGATGAACTCCTTGGTGCCGTCGAGCGGATCGACCAGCCACCAGCGTTCCCAGCTCGCACGCTCACTGAGCGGGATGTCGGCGTCCTCTTCGGACAGCACGTGAATGCCTGGATCAAGCTTTTGCAAGCCCTCGACCAACACCTGATGAGCGGCCAGATCGGCGGCAGTCACCGGTGAGTCGTCAGTTTTTGTGGTCACCGTCACGTTGGCGCGCCAGAACGGCAGGATCACTTCTCCGGCCAGGCGAACAAGATCGATAACCGGAGCCAGCAGCGGATGGGGCAGGTCTTGTAACGAATCGGTCATGGCTGAAACAGTCCACGCTGGGTCAACAGGTCACGGGTAAGGTACAGCGCGGCCAACGCACGGCCTTCGCTGAACTGGGCATTCTGCGCCAGGCTCGACAGCTCCCGAAGGTTGATCCGGTCAACCCGAATCGGCTCGGGCTCGTCACCTTCCAGACGCTCTTCATAAAGATCGGTCGCCAGTACAACCTGAATTTTCTGGCTCATGTAACCCGGCGAAAGGGACAACTCGGTCAACAGCTCCAGTTGTCGTGCGCCAAAACCGGCTTCTTCCTTGAGCTCACGGTTGGCGGCCGCCAGCACGTCTTCGCCTGGCTCGATCAAGCCTTTGGGCAAGGACAGCTCGTATTCGTCGGTGCCGCCGCAATATTCTTCGATCAACACGGCGTGGTCGGCATCGAGCATCGCCACGATCATTACCGCGCCGGGGCCTGTGCCTTTGCTGGCCAGGCGTTCATAAGTCCGCTCGACGCCATTGGCAAAGCGCAATTGCAGCTCTTCAACGCGGAACAGACGACTGCTGGCGACGATGGCGCGGGCGAGTACGGTAGGTTTCTGACGCATGACAGGCTCCTTTACATGAACGAGGTACTATACCGAGCTTTTCCCGATGTCTGTGTCGGATATGCTTAACCGATATCAACCCCTGACGAGGCCAGAATGCTTTCCATGCCCTGGAGCGAAATCGACACCGTCCTGCTGGATATGGACGGCACGCTGCTCGACCTGCATTACGACGAACACTTCTGGATGCAGCATTTGCCACAGCGCTATGCCGAATTGCACGGTATCAGTTTCGCTATGGCCTGGCTTGAGCTGAAGCCACTGTTCGAAAATAACGCGGGCACGCTCAACTGGTACTGCCTGGATTTCTGGAGTGCCGAACTGAAGCTGTCGGTGCGCGATCTGAAACGGGAGATTGCGCACATGATCGCATTGCGCCCGGATGCGGAGACCTTCCTGGCGGCGATCAAACAGGCTGGCAAACGCGTGATCATGATCACCAACGCGCACCGCGATTCACTGTCGCTGAAGATGGAGCGCATCGAACTGGCGCCTTATTTCGAGCGCATGATCAGTTCCCATGATTACGGCTTTCCCAAGGAAAACCAGCAATTCTGGGATGCACTGCAGGCCGAGACCGATTTTGATCCGGCGCGCAGCCTGTTCATCGACGACACCCTGCCGGTGCTGCGCAGCGCCCGGCAATTCGGCGTTTCCCATCTGCTGGCCGTCAGCCAGCCCAACAGCCAGAAAGGCCCCAAAGACACTGAAGAATTCGCTGCGGTGGATGATTATCGGGAACTGATCAAGGGGCTGCTCGACCATCCACCAGCCTGAATGCGTAGAATCGGCTGTCTGGACGGCCCACCGGAGTGACTATGGACATCAAGCAACTTAAATTTCTGATCGCCCTTGATGAAACGAGGCACTTCGGCCAAGCGGCTGCGCGCTGCAATATTACTCAGCCGACGCTGTCGATGCGTCTACGCAATCTGGAAGAAGAGCTTGGCCTGCCGCTGGTCAACCGGGGCCAGCGTTTTGAAGGTTTCACCGCGCCCGGCGAACGCGTGCTGGCGTGGGCACGCACAGTGCTGGCTGCTTACGACGGCTTACAGGCTGAAGCCGCCGCCTGCCGGGGCCATCTGGTCGGCACGCTGCGCCTGGGCGTGGTGCCATTGTCGAGCTTCGATCCGTTGCCATTGCTGCATCGCCTGCACCAGATGCATCCCAACCTGCGCTTCGAACTGTCTTCACTCAGCTCCGAGCAAGTGCTGGAACAACTAGCAAGCAACCGTATCGATCTGGGCGTCTCCTACCTGGAGCGACTGGACAGCGAGCGCTTCGACTCGCTGACCCTGGACGACACGCGCATGGGCCTGCTGTACGACCGTCGGCATTTCTCCTTCGGCGACGCACCGCTGAGCTGGGCAGACCTGGTCGAACTGCCCTTGGGCATGCTGACCAGCGGCATGCATTTTCGGCAATCCATCGACCACAACTTCCATAGCCGGAACCTGCAGCCTCACCCGTTGATACAAACCGATGCCGTTCATCAGTTGCTGCAGGCCGTACACGGCGGGTTTTGTTGCGCGATCATGCCGCTTGATGGCGGCCTGGAAACGCTCACCGAACATTTGCACCTGCACCCGATTGCCGACGCACGTACATTGGCCCGGCTGGGCCTGATCATGCGCCGCAGCGCGCCGCGTTCCGCGCTGGCTGAAGCCTGTTTTGCGCTGGTTGCAGAAATCCCTCGCTGAAGTGCTGATCGACGTCATCTATCGGCGCATCAGCATTAGCGATTAGACGATAGCCAAGAAGACGCCTAGTCTTGCAGATGTCAATCTGCCGGTACTCAGCCCATGCACGTCACGCGCAAGGTCAGCTCGGCGCCCGTTTCCGCGCCAGCCCCTGAAGCAAGTCAGACCTACAGCTACTCGAACCTCGAGGGGCAGGATGCTGCACGCAATGCGCTGGCCGAAGAAGTGGCACTGGCCATTGCCTACAACGGCATCAGCCAGGCCGTCATGCTGGTCAGCCCGACCGATCTGGAAGACTTCATCGTTGGCTTCAGCCTCGGCAGCGGCATCATTGCTTCGCGTGATGAAATTTACGATTTCAAGCTCAGCGGGTGTGGCTCGGCGATGCAGGCTGAAGTCGAAATCGCCAGCCGCGCGTTCTGGGAACTCAAACAGCAGCGTCGGCAACTGGCGGGCACCAGCGGTTGCGGGCTGTGCGGCGTCGAAGCGGTCGAGCAGGCGCTGCCTGAACTGAACGTGCTGCCCGGCGCGCCTCTGCCGCCGATTCAATGGCTGGAAGGCCTGCGTCAGCGCATCGGCGAATTCCAGCCCCTTGGCCGCCATTGCGGCGCGGTGCATGCCGCGGTTTTCATGGACAGCGCCGGCCAATTGCTGTTGGGCCGCGAAGACATCGGGCGGCACAATGCGCTGGACAAATTGATCGGCGCGCTGATCCGTCAGGACATTCCTGTGGACGGCGGCGTGGCCATCGTGACCAGCCGCTGCAGCCTGGAACTGATTCAGAAAGTATTACGCGCCGGCATTCAGACACTGGTCAGCCTGTCGTCGCCCACCGGCCTCGCCCTGCAATGGGCGCGCCGTCATAACCTCAATTTAATTCACCTGCCGCAGCACAGTGCGCCGCGGGTCTATAGCCCTGCGATGGAGATTCAACCGTGAGCACTCATCACCAAGCCGACAAGACACCTACCCCTCGCTACAAGCCATACAAAGGTGCGGCAGGCGGTTGGGGCGCACTGATCAGCGTGACGCAACACTGGCTGGGCAGCGACAATGCGCTGAAGAACCTGCGCATGATGCTCAAGACCAACCAGAACGGCGGCTTTGACTGCCCGGGCTGCGCGTGGGGTGATTCGCCGGAAAGCGGCATGGTGAAGTTCTGCGAGAACGGCGCCAAGGCCGTCAACTGGGAGGCCACCAAGCGCCGCGTTGACCCGTCCTTCTTCGCCCGCCACAGCGTCAGCGCGCTGCTGGAACAGAGCGATTACTGGCTTGAGTATCAGGGTCGCCTGACCGAGCCGATGGCGTACGATGCCGAAACCGACCGCTACAAACCTGTCAGCTGGGACGATGCGTTCTCGCTGATCGCCAAGCACCTGAACAACCTGCCCAGCCCCAACATGGCCGAGTTCTACACGTCGGGCCGTGCAAGCAACGAGGCGGCGTATCTGTACCAGTTGTTCGTGCGTGCTTTTGGCACCAACAATTTCCCTGACTGCTCGAACATGTGCCACGAAGCCAGTGGCGTCGCGCTGTCACAAAGTGTCGGCGTGGGCAAAGGCACGGTGACGTTCGATGATTTCGAACACGCCGACGCCATTTTTGTCCTCGGCCAGAACCCTGGCACCAACCACCCGCGCATGCTTGAACCTCTGCGTGAAGCGGTACAGCGTGGCGCACAGGTGGTTTGCGTCAACCCGCTCAAAGAGCGTGGCCTGGAACGCTTCCAGCATCCGCAGCACCCGGTCGAGATGCTCACCAACGGCGACCGCCCGACCAACACCGCTTACTTCCGTCCTGCGCTGGGTGGCGACATGGCCTTGCTGCGCGGCATGGCCAAGTTCCTGCTGCGATGGGAGCGCGAAGCACAGCTGGCCAACGAGGCGTCGGTGTTTGACCACGCGTTCCTCAACGAACACACCGAAGGCGTGCTTGATTACCTGGCGGCCATCGATGACACGTCGTGGGACGAGATCGTCGAGCAGTCCGGCCTGCCCCTGACCGACATCGAGCAATCTGCGCGCATGTACGCCAAGGGCAAGAACGTCATCATGTGCTGGGCGATGGGCATCACTCAGCACCGTCACTCGGTGGCGACCATCCAGGAAATCGCCAACCTGATGCTGCTGCGCGGCAACATTGGCCGTCCAGGCGCAGGTCTGTGCCCGGTTCGTGGTCACAGCAACGTGCAAGGCGACCGCACGATGGGCATTAACGAACGCCCGCCGGTGTTTCTGCTGGACGCCCTGGAAAAGCGCTTCCAGTTCAAAGTGCCACGTGACAACGGGCATAACGTGGTCGAAGCCATTCACGCGATGGCTGAAGGTCGCGCCAAGGTGTTCATCGCGCTGGGCGGTAACTTTGCCCAGGCCACCCCGGACAGCCACCGCACTGCCGAAGCGCTCAGCAACTGTGACCTGACGGTGCAGATCAGCACCAAGCTCAACCGTAGCCATCTGTTCCACGGCAAAGACGCGTTGATCCTGCCGTGCTTCGGTCGTACCGATATCGACGTCCAGGCTCAAGGCCCGCAGGCGGTCACGGTTGAGGACTCGTTCAGCATGGTTCACGCCTCCAACGGCCAGTTGCAGCCGCTGTCGAAGCACATGCGTTCGGAGCCCGCCATCATCGCAGGCATCGCCAACGCGACACTGGGCAAGAAGCCGGTGGACTGGTTGTGGCTGGTAGAGGATTACAACCGCATTCGAGACCTGATTGCCGACACCATTCCGGGCTTCAAGGACTTTAACGAACGCGTCAAACACCCAGGCGGTTTCTACCTGGGCAACGCCGCCGGCGCCCGTCGCTGGAACACCGCTTCGACTCGCGCCAATTTCAAGTCCAACGCGCTGCCGCTGAGCCTGATCCATGAACGCATCAGTTCGACCGGGCAGATTCCGGACCTGATCATGCAATCGATGCGCTCTCACGATCAGTACAACACCACTATCTATGGCCTGGACGACCGTTATCGCGGTGTCAAAGGTCAGCGCGACGTGCTGTTCGTCAACGAAGCCGACATCATTCGACTGGGCTTCCAGCCGGGCCAGAAAGCAGACCTGATCTCGATCTGGAGCGATAACCGTGAGCGTCGCGTGAAGGGCTTCACCTTGCTGCCGTTCGACATCCCGGCCGGTCAGGCTGCCGCGTACTACCCGGAAGTCAACCCGCTGGTGCCGCTGGAAAGCGTCGGCGATGGCAGCAGCACGCCAACGTCGAAGTTTGTCGCGATTCGTCTGGAACGGTCGGCAGAATCAGCACGTATCGTCTGATGCCCGTCGCCGTTTCAGTTGCCCACAAAAAAGGCCCGTTTCAGTTGAAACGGGCCTTTTGCAAGTCAGCTAAGACTGCGTTTTATGATTTAAGTTCCTTAACCAAAACAGGCACTTAGGCTTATTTGTGGCAAACGTGTTACTCGTCGGATTTGAATTGCTACATTCTTCACTTGACACCAATATCGCGCCGTCATCCCTATGAGATTCCATACATGAAGTATTCCTCGATACTGTTGTTGTCTCTTACCTTGATCAGTGGTGCAGCCTCTGCGGGCGGCAATATTGAATCAGGCGTAGGCGGAGCATTGGGTGGGGTACTCGGTTCGGTTGTCGGTCAACAGATCGGCGGCAGCACCGGTTCAGCGATTGGCGCAGGCGTCGGTGGCGCAGCCGGTGGCGCGGTGGGTGCAGATCGCCGCAATCGTACAGAAGCCGCCATCGGCGGCGGCCTGGGCGCGGCAGGCGGTAACGTGCTGGGCCGCAGCGTGGGCGGCAACACCGGCAGCCTGGTGGGTTCAGCCGTAGGCGGGGGCGGTGGCGCTGCGCTCGGCAATTACATGGGCAACGAAAGCCGCAGTGAAGACCGTCGCTATCGCGGCGGCCGTGATGATCGTCGCGATTACCGTGGCCACGGCCATCGCCCGAAACACCATGGTCATCGTCGCCACGATCGTTGATCGCTGATGCGCTGAAGTATGGCAACCGGCCGCTCTCGAGCGGCCGGTTTTCGTTTTAAAGCCTCGCCTGCACCCACGCCCTCACCTGCGCATAGGGGTAATCCTCCAGCACCGCAAACCCGGTGGTGGCGCGGGCCTTTAGTTTGGTGAACAACGGCACACTGATGCCGCACAGAAAACGCGTCAGGCATTCCGCACTGGGCAACTGGCCGGTGTAGTCCTGATGCTTGTGGATAAAGTCTGCGCAGGCCTGCTGAAAGTCGCGGCTTTCCAGCGGTTCCAATGCGGGCGGCTCGGGCAGGTATGCGACGTCGCCGTGGCAGACCGAGCAGTGGCCACATTGCTGCGGCGCATTGAGATCGCCAAAGTAGCTTGCCAACCGATGAGTCAGGCATTGATCGCTGGCAAACACGTCAAGCATGGTGTGAATGCGCGCCACCTCGGTGGCCTCGTGATGGGCAAAATAGTCGTGCAGCTCGGCGCTTAGGGCCTGGGGCTCGAAATCGCTGCGCAACAGGCTGTACACCTCGGTCATCTGTTTGCTTTCAAGCTCGATCCAGCCCTTTTCCTGAAAGTAATCCAGCGCCTTGACCACCCGCCCTCGCTCGGCACCGTATTGCTGATACATCGCGTCAAAGTTGACCGTGGCCCAGGTCCGCGCCCGGCTGGACGTATCAATCAGCGCTTGAACGAACTGCTGCCGCTCGCCTTCGAAACGCGCCATCAGGTCATGCGGCTGAAGCAGGAACTTGAAACGGTACTCCGCAAAGTAAGCGTAACGCGGGGCAATGATCCCGCGCAGCTCCAGCTGCACCAGCAATGTCTTGAGCGGCAACTGACGAATGTTGCTGAGATCGGCCAGCGGCCCGAGCAGAAACTCCCATTGCCCGTCAGCGCGCGCGTTGAGCAAATCCTCCAGCACGCGCGCAATCCCCTCGCGCTCTGGCGTATCGCCGTACACAAAGTTCTCCAGCACGTTGAGGCTGTCGCGATTGGCCAGCACCAGACAGTCGGAAGCCGCACCGTCGCGCCCTGCCCGGCCGATTTCCTGGCTGTAGTTTTCGATGGACTTGGGCAGGTCGAAATGCACCACGTTGCGGATGTCGCTCTTGTCGATGCCCATTCCGAACGCGATGGTCGCCACAATGCAATTCAGGCTGCCGCCCATGAACCGCTTCTGGATGGACTCGCGCTGATCATTGGGCAACCCCGCATGGTAGGCACTGGCCGGCAGCCCGTTCTGTTCGAGGTGGGCGGCGATGTACTCGGCGGTCTTTTGCAGCGTGACGTAAACAATCGTCGGCTGCCCCGCCCGCTCGCCGAGCCATTCCACCAGACGCCGTCGCTTGTCACGCCCGCTGACCGGCTTGACCCACAAGTGCAGGTTGGCGCGGTAGAAACCGGTGGTGATGACATCGTCAGGGGCGATGGCGAACTTGTCCTGCATGTCGATGATGACTTGCGGCGTCGCGGTCGCGGTCAGCAGCAAGGTCTGGGGGATATTGAACTCGCGCTGATAGTCCGGCAGCTTCAGGTAATCGGGCCGAAAGTTATGCCCCCACTCCGAGATGCAGTGCGCCTCGTCGACCACCAGCAAGGAAATCGGCACTTGGGCGATGAAATTGCGGAAGCGCTCATTCTTGAGCCGTTCGACCGAGATCATGAGGATTTTCAGCTCCCCGGAGCGCGCCCTGGCCATCACGTCAGCGACGTCATCCCGGCTCTGCGCCGAATCGATGCTCGCCGCCGAAATGCCGTGACGGTGCAGAAAGGCCAGTTGATCCTGAATCAGCGCCAGCAACGGCGAAACCACCAGCGTCAAATGCGGCAGCATCAACGCGGGTAACTGGTAGCACAGCGACTTGCCTGAACCGGTCGGAAAAATCGCCGCCGCCGAGCGCCCCGACAGCACAGCACTGATGGCCGCCTCCTGCCCCGGCCGGAACTGCGTGTATCCAAAAACCTGTTCAAGACGCTGGTGCATTCGCGGTTCTTCCATCAGTCAACAAAACGGTCACAACCTTAGCGCGCCAGGCTTGCCGCACATAGCGTCAATGCGTTACAGAAACACCGCGCACAGCCGATAAACTTGAGATTTCATGCCAGCGGCGTCACCAGAAGACGCCGTGCTTACCTCCACATAACGCTTGATCTGGAGCAGGAATGGATTCCACACAGCAATCCGAGGACGACGGGGTTATCCGTATTCAGCGCCTTGTGCCGGGCCAGGTCGATGTGGTGCTGGGTTCGCACCCCAGCCGAAAACGTCTGGTTCAGCCTCGTCGATCCCGCCCCTACGCACTGTGGCTGGCAGGCCTGATCGTGGCCGGATGCATCGCCGGGATGGTCGCCTCCCACCAGCGAGGCCCCAAAGCTGCGCCTGAGCCGCTTATCGAACACTCGCCGGCAGAAACACCGGTGACCGTGATCGACAGAGAACCCGCAACAGCCGCCAGTTCTCCGCCCGCGCAATCAGGCAGGCCTTCTGACCTTCTGCCCGTCTCGGGCACTCAGAACCCGCCGGTTAACGTTCAGCCTCTGGACACCTGCATAAAGAACGGCAACGTGATTGATGAGAGCGTACTGAACTGCCGATTCGGCCAGATCCCTCGACCAACTCAGGCGGAAACGGCCAAAGGCATGGTGTCCGCAGACTACATGGCCGATTTCAAGGCCAATGCAACCCGCAGCCCCGCTCGTTCCTCCAGGCCCTACAGCGTTGCGACGGTCTCCATCCGCGAGTGGGATGGCCGCAATCGTTACCGTGCGCAATGGCGTGTGTACGGCAACACCATCGACGCCGACAGCGTGTGCCAGAACTTCGCCATTCACTCACTGGAGCGCCGAGAGTGCCGTAAGGCGGCGCAGGTCAACTTCAGGGAGGAATGCCGGGAATGGACCCGCCGCGCCGCCCGAAATCGTGATGAAGAGAGCAAAAACGCCGAGCAGCGCTATTGCGACATAGCGGCGACGTTTACGCCCTAGCGGTCAACGCGAGCCCTTGCAGGCTGGGGCTCATAGCGGTGATTGAGGCTTTCTGGGCGGGGATGCACAGACGAATATTCGGAGAAACCTTACGCTCTTATAGCCAATCGCTTACACGCAAAAAGGTAATTTGGCTATTTTGCGCCCCTCGTATGCACCGTAAGATTGGATCCAACAACTGGCGAACAAGGAGTTCGCCAGGATCAGGGACGATCGACCATCGCCGGGAAGGCAGCCGACAGGGAGTTGGAATGGTCTTGGTACAAACCCGCTTCGGCGGGTTTTTTTATGCCTGCGATTTTTGCCTTCGACCCATCTGCCGGATCAGGTTTTTTTTCTGACGCCAGGATACCCGGCTGCCCGACCCGCTCTCCGAGGCGACTCGATGAGCTATAGCGAAAGGCTTACACGCGCTGGAGGAAGTTGGCTATTTCCGACCCGGGGCAAGCCTCGTAAGATTGGATCCATCAAGTGGTGAACAGGAGTTCACCACGATCAAGGATGATCGACCATTGCCTTGGAGGCAGCCGACAGGGAGTCGGGATGGTCTTGGAAAAACCCGCCTCGGCGGGTTTTTTGTTGCCCGCAGAAAAGTCGAGCGGTACACCGCCCCCCCTTCTAAACCTTCGTGAAACGCTGCTCCAGCAGGCGCCGTGCAACGCCAGCGTTCACGTAGTCCGCGATCAGTTGGCCCAGCTCGTCGGGCTTCAGCTTTTTCCCATCCCGGCAGAATTGCGCCAGCATCAGAACAACGCGGCGCTTCTTCTTGAAGACTTTCGCGTTCGGTGAAGAGAATGAACGTGACGCTCGTTCGGGCAAGGGCGCCTCGTCGTCCAGGTGCAAGGTTAAAAATGCCCCATAAGCGACATGCAGATCGAAATCAGCGATGTGCTGAACAGGAATGGGGGACTTCAGGTTGGCGAACACAAAGTGATCCGGAGTCAGCACCAAGGCGGTCTTGTTGGCACGCAAGCATAAACGCAGGGCGAAGGGCAGCAGAAGGGCCGCGAACAACATCAGGATCCCCGCTGCAATCAACAAGTCATTTCGCTTCTCTGTAAGCCCTTGGTGGGAGGACAGCCCTTTGACCATCATGACGATGCCCAGTATCAGCAAAGGGGTCAGTATGATCAGGAACAGTATCCCCCGCAGACGAGCGCCTTCATGCAAGGCGACGTCACCGCTGACGCTGTTGGCACGTGTGCGTAGTTCGGTCACCAGCTCCGCGTCATGGGCGACCTGATGACACATGAAGTCCTCGGTGAGGCGGACGCGCAGCGCCTGGGGGTCGATGAAATAGTGATCCATAGCAGCGCAGGCCTGGGCTGCAATCACCGGTCGGGTGCCTGCGCGGATCGCTTCATCGGCAGCGACGTGCAGGGCCGCCACGCGCTCGCCATTGGAGGGATGCGTGTCTGACGGGTGCGGTAACTGAATGGCCATTTCTTCTTCAGGCAGCGCCAGCGTCTGATCGGCCAGTTCATGCAGCACGCTGGTCGGCAGGTCCTTGGTCAGCACCTGCCCGGGCTCTGGGTTGGTGGCATGAGCAATGTGCAGGTAAACACGTTCTTGCAGCAGCGGGTCAATCGCCGAGATACGCACCAGCGCCGAGGCGGCAGCCGCATTGCCCGCCAGTGTCGCACCGGCCGCATCAGCAGCCAGTTCCCGCACACGGCTCCAGTGGTTGACGGTGTGATCGAAGCTCTCCAGGAAGTAAATGCCCAGCATGAAGGCCGGACGCAAGATCGTGCGCTGAAGTACATCGCTGAACAACATGGTTTCAGCGATCACGCCCAGGCTGCGACCGATGCCATCGTAAATGGGTAGAAAGCGCAGGCTGTATTCAGTGTCCTCACCGGCAAAATGCGCCAGCTCGTGACCGATCACCGCACGGGTTTCGGCAGCATCGATCAGCCCCAGGTACATGATGGGCACATGCAGGGTACGGCCCTTGAGGGTGACTTCGGATGGCTGAAGAGAGACGTCGCTCGACGTGACGTAAAAGCCCTCGGTCATGCCCAGCACGATGTGATCCGGTGACAGCGCACCGAGCCGCCCGGCCAGGTCGCGGACATCAGCCCATAGCACCGGTGCCTCGTCAGGCGTGACTTCCCGTCCCAGAACCTGCATCGCGGTGGGTTCGAACATGCGCAGCATGACGCGCAATTGTTTGCCCATCTGCCAGATCGAATACAGGCACGCGGCGACCACCATCAACACGACGATGATCAATTTGAGCTCGCCCGCAGCCATGCGGCCCGCATGCCACAGGCCCAAGGCTTCAAAACTGAGGATGGCAGACACTGCTGCGCCCATCGCAACGATGTGCCCCACCAACACAAAGGGCAGAATGCGACTGACCCGGCTGAACGTGTGCAGCAATCGCTCGCGCGAATGAAGCGCGCGCGAGCCGGCCCACTTGAGCCCTGCCAGCCCGACACCTCCGACCAGCGCAGCCAGCAGGCCCAGCGCGATGACAGCCCTGGCCAGCCAGGTGGTGACGTGACCCAGCACCACCACCGTGTCGAGGCCCTTTTCTGCCTCTTCGAGACGAGCCAGTGCCATCGAGATACTGATGTTTTCTCCGTCTATCTCGATTGTTCGCGTCAGGGCGCTGGGCGATCTGGCCAGTTTTTCGAAATAGGGACGGGCATGCAGGAGTTCGGCTTGAATCTCGGTCAGGCGCTGAGTGTTGTCGACACTGCGCTGCAATTGCCAGACACCGACAAGATTCAGGCCCAGGGGCAACAAAATGAGTACAGCAATGAGCTTGTAGATTTTCATGAGGCTGGCTCAAGAGGTGCGTGCCGCTGGCCGTCCTTAGCGCGCACAAGGTCCATGAGACAAAACGCCGTAGGCGATTGCGTGGTTGTAGAGCGGTGGTGCGCTGGCGGCGTTATACCGCGATCCGGCCGAAGATGTAACAAGGTCGTCCGTCCGGGCAAGTCACAACACAGTGCGCTGCCCCACCTTCCAGCAGCGGTAAAGGGCGCCCGGCGATGCCATCATCTTTTTCAAGGGAAATCCACTGCGCTTTTTAGCGTGTCCGCGTTAGAGGCTCAGAAATAATTGTCAGCAGATGAATCGCTTCATCTTTCTGCGCTTAATTTAGCGCTGGAAATGGATCGGGATAAGTCCGCTAAACCCTTTGAAATCAGTACCTACGGTTATATTCAAGATGTAATGCGATAACGTGATAGCATATGGGCATCATTGCTTACTGTAACAAATCCGAGAAAATATCTACCGTCTGTAGGAACTTTCCTACCAAAAGTACTGCCATAGACCACATTGCTGGCTATACGATACCTATATGCCAGTACACAACCCTCCCTCATTATGTCAGTGCGTTTTGCAGTGATTCACACGTCAAAACCACTTTGTGAGCAGGTGTGCAGTCGAGAAACTCGCAACCCTTTCCCGTCCCCGGTCTGATCCGGGAAGCGGTCGTGAAGGGTTCAAGGACGATGTACCGATGACTCAGACGTTCGATATAGAAGCATTGATCAAGCTGCGCAAACAGACGCGCGCTATTTCCGACGCACTCAAGGTGCAGGCGTCCGACTATCTGTCGACCCTTGCGCTGCTGATACGCCCGCAGACGTTCTTCGGTGAATACCTGCAGGGCGCGCAACGCAGCAGCGGTCGCGAGACCCAGCACCACTTCAAGGAGCTCAAAGAGCTCTATGACCGCATTGCCTCGGCTGAGCCGTTCAAGCTGGTCAATGAACTGGAAGTGCCACTGAACCTGATCAGCACGACGCCTGAGCTGTTTCCACTCGAATACGACATGGTCTTGTCACAAAGCGGGCAGACCATTCGCATCACCAGCCCGGTTCGCTGGGTGGTGGGCTTCAATTCGTTCGATCTGGCGCAGTTTCGCAAAGTGATCAAGGACCCTAATCGCAGCAGCGCAGAGCTGTATCGCTACGTTGTGCATTATCTGGTGCTGTTCTATTGCCTCAGCAAGTCGCCGGGCATGAGCCGCCTGTTTGAAGGGCTGCGCTTTCCGGTCAGTTTCGAGCGTTTGAAAGACTTCGGCGATCTGCCGTTTTGCGTGATCAGTTCACCTGTGCGCTCCGAGCTGCCGGATGAATCGGTCATTCGCAACAGCACACAGATCGCAGGCAACACAAGCTTCGAAGAGTTGGTCGGACACGAAAACATTCTGGAAATGAACGATGAAATCCGTCAGCGCCTTTTGCTGACGATTGAAGGACTCTAATCGCGCCTGGCCTGCAGCAGGCCCGGTACGCAAACGACTTGCAGCGAGTTGCTCGCACAGGAGATGACGATGGCGAAGAAGGAAAGTACCCAGCACAAACTTGACCGCGTTCGCGCGCCTCGGGTCCATATCACCTACGACGTGGATATCGGTGATGCTCAGGAAAAGAAAGAGCTGCCGTTCGTTGTAGGCGTTTTGGGTGATTTTTCCGGCAATCCGCTGGAGCCGCTGCCCAAGCTCAAGGATCGCAAGTTCATCTTCATTGATCGCGACAACTTCAATGGCGTCCTGAAAGGCATCAAGCCGCGCCTGGCGTATCGCGTCGACAACACGCTGGCCAAGAACGGTACACAGCTGGGTGTCGAGCTGAACTTCAATGCCCTTGAGGACTTCGAGCCGCAAAACGTCGTCCGCCAGGTCGAGCCGCTGCGCAAGCTGCTGGAAGTGCGTAACAAGCTGGCTGACCTGCGCAACAAGATGGGTGGCAACGACAAGCTTGAAGAGCTGCTGATGGACGTGCTGCAGAACACTGAGAAGCTCAAAACCCTGGGCAAGGAATTCGGTCGCGAAGCCGCCGTTCCAGCCACCGATAGCAAAGAGTAAGGAGGAGCCTGACGATGACCGATAAGCAAACCGTGACTCAGCAGGACGCTGCTCTGGTTGAAGTTGAAAACTTCGCCCCGCAATCCTCCCTGCTCGACAGCATCATTTCCGAAAGCCGCGTTGCGCGCTCCGAAACCGAGCGCACCCGTACCCGCGACCTGATCGGCGAACTCGTGGCCCAGGTCCTGGAAGGCGAGATGACGCCGAGCAAGGACCTGATTGCCGTGCTCGACGCACGTATCGCTGAAATCGATGCGATGCTCTCCGAGCAGATGAACGAGATCATGCATGCCCGTGAGTTCCAGCAGCTGGAAGCCTCGTGGCGCGGCCTGAAATATCAGGTTGACCAGACCGAGACCAGCACCACGCTGAAGATCCATCTGCTCAATGCATCGAAGAAAGACCTGGTTCGCGACCTCAAGGCCTCGTCCGAATTCGATCAGAGCGCACTGTTCAAGAAGATCTACGAAGAAGAGTACGGCACCTTCGGTGGTGCGCCGTTCGGTATGTTGCTGGGTGACTACGAGTTCAACCGCAGCCCGGAAGACATGTACCTGCTGGAAGAGATCTCCCACGTCGCCGCCGCCGCCCATGCGCCGTTCATCTCGGCAGCCTCGGCTGAACTGTTCGGCTGGGACTCGTTCACTGACATGGCCGGCCCTCGCGATCTGGCGAAGATCTTCGACACCGTCGAATACGCCAAGTGGAAGTCCTTCCGCGCGTCCGAAGACTCCCGCTACGTCGGCCTGACCCTGCCGCACGTGCTGGGTCGCCTGCCTTACGGCCCGGATACCACGCCAGTCGAAGAATTCAACTTTGTCGAAAGCGTCGATGGCCGTGACCACAACAAATACCTGTGGATGAACGCTGCCTACGCACTGGGCACTCGCGTGACCGACGCATTCTCCCGCTACGGCTGGTGTGTGGCGATTCGCGGTGTTGAAGGCGGTGGTCTGGTCGAAGGCTTGCCGACTCACACGTTCAAGACCGATGACGGCGAAATCGCGCTCAAATGCCCGACTGAAATTGCCATCACCGACCGTCGCGAGAAAGAACTGTCGGACCTGGGCTTCATCCCGCTGGTGCATTGCAAAGGCACTGACTACGCCGCGTTCTTCGGCACTCAGTCGACCCAGAAGCAAAAGCAGTACAACACCGATATTGCCAACGCCAACGCCCGTCTTTCGGCGCAACTGCAATACATCTTCGCGACCTCGCGTATCGCTCACTACATGAAAGCGATCATGCGCGACAAGATCGGCAGTTTCGCGTCCCGCAAGGACGTCGAGCTGTTCCTCAACAAGTGGCTGTCCAGCTACGTGTTGCTGGATGACACCGCCAGCCAGGAGGCCAAGGCCAAGTTCCCGCTGCGCGAAGCGCGTGCCGAGGTCTTTGAAGTGCCAGGCAAACCGGGCGTTTACAAGGCTGTGACTTACCTGCGTCCGCACTACCAACTGGATGAACTGACCGCTTCGCTGCGTCTGGTCGCCGAATTGCCACAATCGACTCGCGGCTAATATCCGTCACTTAGCCAGGGAGGCAACATGAGTAGTCAACACAAGCTGTTGCCTTCATTGCTGGATCGATTGCTCGATGATCGTCCGCATCAGTCCATGGAAACGGCATCGCAACGCCTTTGCTCGCTGGCCGATTACAAGGCCAGCATCGTTCGTGACCTGGAGATTCTGGTGAACACTCGCCAGTCTCTGGTCGCTGGCGAGCTTGAAGGCTTTGCCAATCTGAGCGGCACCATTCTCGATTACGGTATGCCCGACTTCACCAGCAGGAGCGTACTCGACCCTCAGGACCGCTTGCTGATCCAGCGCCAGCTGGAGAAGGCGATCTCGGTGGGAGACCGACGCTTTCGCAGCGTGAAAGTCCAGTTGCTTGCACAACAGACCGGCCAACGCATGCTGACTTTTCGTGTGGACGCAGTACTGCGTCTTCAGGACATTTCGCGTCAGGTTTCTTTTGACGCCGTGCTGCAGGTCAACACTCAGGAATACAAAGTGCAGAACCTCAACTGATGCTCGACGATCTGCTGCCCTATTACGAGAAAGAACTCTCGCACCTGCGCTTTCTGGGCCAGGAGTTCGCTGCTCAATATCCGAAGATCGCGTCGCGACTTCTGATCGAGGGCGATAACTGTGAGGACCCGCATACCGAGCGCCTGATCGAGGCGTTCTCGTTCCTGTCTGCGCGCGTACACAAGAAACTCGATGATGAGTTTCCTGAAATCGTCGAGTCGTTCCTGGAGGTGCTGTACCCGCACTACCTGCGCCCTACCCCCTCGATGTCGATTGTCGAGTTCAACATGGGCAAGCAGGAAAAGGTCACCGAGTCCTATCGAGTGGCTCGACACACCGAGCTGCACGCCAATCCGGTGGACGGCATCGTGTGCAAGTTTCGTACGTGCTACCCGGTCGAAATGTGGCCGATTACCGTACAAAGCGCTTCGTTCATTGAAATGGAGCGCTCAGCGTTCAATGGCCACAGCGCGGACCTGATTGCGCGCCTTCGTGTCGGCCTGGCCGCCACCTCCGATGTTCTGTTTGGCAAGATGGAGCTGGACAGCCTGCGCTTTTTCCTTGATGGCGAAAGCACGCTCATGCATCAGTTGTACGAGCTGCTGTTCAACAACCTGGCCAAGGCCACGCTGTCATTCGAGGACGAAGGGCGACTTCGTGAAGTGGTACTTCCGGCCGGCGCGCTGAAGTCCGTGGGCTATGGCCTGGATGAAGGCCTTGTGGATTATTCGGAACGCTCGTTTCTAGGGTATCGCCTGCTGCACGAATACTTCACCTTCCCGGACAAGTTCATGTTCTTTGACCTGTCGGGCTTTGCGCGCATTCTGGCGGGCAAAGAGATCGCCAACGTCGAAATCAATTTCTACTTTTCCGACTATGACCTGACGGATCGCCTCGCGCGCCTGACCCAGAACATCGGTCGTAACAACTTCAAGCTCAACTGCACGCCGATCATCAACCTGTTCCGTCAGCAGGCCCAGCCGATCAAGCTGACCCACGTCCAGCACGAATACGCGGTCACGCCGGACGTGCGCCTGCAAAGCTCCGCCGAAGTGGTGTCGATTGATCGCGTACGCCGTGTGAAGAAAATCAACGGCAACGATCAGGTCGGCACGTGCCACCCGTTCTTCGAACCGCGCGGCGATCAAGGCCCGGGGCAGAGTTTCTGGATTGCGCGGCGGCGCCCGACGCAAAGCCGGCAAAGCGATGGCTCGAACATGTTCATCCGTGTCGTGGACCGCGACCTGGAGCTGATTGACTCCAATAACGACACGCTGAGTATTCGCCTGACGTGCAGCAACCGTGACCTGCCGCTGATGCTGCCGTTTGGCGGCGAGCGCGGGGATTTCAATATCCCGTCCAACTCGGTGATCAAAGACATCCGCTGCCTGCGCAAGCCCACTGCAACGGTGCGCGTACCGCTGGGCAACGGGGTGATCTGGCGCCTGATTTCGCACCTCTCGCTCAACCATATGTCGCTGGTTTCGAAGGGTCGCGAAGTACTGCTCGAACTGCTGTCGCTCTACAACTACCGCAACGTGTCGGCGATCCGCAAACAGATCAACGGGATTGTTTCGGTGACCAGTGAGCCGGTGGTGGCGCGTATCGGCCATCCCCGTCCGAACTTTGTCCGTGGCGTCGGCATCACGCTGAAATTCGATGAAAGCCAGTACACCGGCAGCGGCGTTTTCCTGTTCGGCATGGTGCTTGACCACTTCTTCGGTCAGTACTGCTCGATGAACAGCTTTACCCAATTAACCCTTCGCACCTTGCAGCGCGAAAAGAGAGTGGTCCAATGGCCCCCGCGAACAGGCGATCAACCCCTGGTCTGATCGACCAGGCAAGGGCTGAGCCGCACCGATTCGAATTTTTCCAGTTGGTGCGTTTGCTTCGCCTGCATTACAGCAGGAACGGTCGCATGGACCTGGAAACCAGGCCGCATGAGGACCCTTTGCGCTTTCGTTCGCAGTTGTCGCTCAACTTCCCGGCCAGTGAAGTCAGTGACCTGCAATTCGAACGCGAAGGCAAAGTCTCAGCGGCAGGTTTGCCGTTGTCCGAGGTGCAAGTCACGTTTATGGGGCTGGTCGGGCCGTCTGGCGTGTTGCCGCGCCCGTACACCGAGCTGCTTATTGATCGGCACATCCAGTATCGGGATGACGCTGCCCATGCGTTTCTGGATATTTTTTCGCATCGCATGACCACGCTGTTTTACGAGGCCTGGCAAAAGTACAAGTTTTACATCGAGTACGAGCGCAGCGGCACCTCGAACTTTGATCGTTATTTGCTCAACCTGGTGGGCTTTGGCCCCGAGGCGCTGAAACGCAAGTTCGACAAGGGCGAGTCTCCATTGCGCCGTGAACTGTTCAGTTATTTCTCGGGAATGTTCGCCCAGAAGCCACGCAATGCGCTGAACCTGGAAGTCATGCTGAGTTTTTACTTCTCGCTGCCGTTCAAGATCCAGCAGTTCGCCGGGCGCTGGTTGAAGCTCGACAGCGGCCAATGCACGCAACTGGGCCGCAAGAACGCCGTGCTGGGGCAAAGCGCCGTGGCCGGCAATCGCGTCTGGGATTACCAGTCGTGCGTGCGTATTGAAATGGGTCCGCTGGAACTGACCGATTACCAGCGCTTTCAGCCGGGCACTGTGGATTACCAGAAGCTTGTTGAACTGGTGCGTTTTTATATCGGGGCCGAACTGGACTTCCAGATTGCGCCGAAGCTCAAACGCGAAGCTGTACCCGTGGCCCGTCTGGGCCGCCAAGGCAACGTATCTCTGGGCTGGCTTGGCTGGCTCAAACGCCCCGGTGTCGACGTGGAGCCTTCCCGTTGCGCCCTTTTTCACATTCCTTTTGATGGGGTCTCCCTGTGAACCTGAAGTCCCTGTTCGCCAAGTTGAACGAAACGAGCCGTACCGCCACTGAAAGCGCTGCGGCGCTGTGCCTGTCGGAGAACCATTACGACGTCGAGGTCGAGCATTTGCTGCTGCAATTGCTGGACAGCAACGAGAACGATCTGCCGGTGATCCTGCGTCATTACGACGTGGTGCCTGATCGCCTGCAAGCGCAGTTGGTCACGGCGCTGGGGACGTTCAAGAAAGGCAACTCGCGGACGCCTGCCCTCTCGCCGCACATCACCCGCATGATCGAACAAGCCTGGGTACTGGCGTCGATCGAGTTCGGCCAGTCGCAGATCCGCACCGGCCACTTGATTCAGGCTCTGCTGGACGACGATGCATTGCGCCGTGTGGTCATCGGTTCGGCCCCGGAACTGGAAAAAATCAACGCCGACGACCTGCGCCTCAACCTGAGCGCGCTGGTAGAGGGCAGCCCCGAGACGAAGCTGAGCAAGCCGCTGGCCAACGCTGACGCCAGCACGGGCGCGACCACCAAAGGCAACGGCAAGACGCCGGCTCTGGATCAATACACGGTCAACCTGACTCAAAGTGCCCGCGACGGCCGTATCGACCCGGTGTTGGGACGCGAATTCGAAGTGCGGCAGATGGTCGACATCCTGACCCGCCGCCGTCAGAACAACCCGATCCTGACCGGTGAAGCCGGCGTTGGTAAAACAGCGGTCGTGGAAGGTCTGGCGCTGCGTATCGTGCAGGGCGACGTGCCATCGGTGCTCAAGGGCGTCGCCATACACACGCTGGATCTGGGCCTGTTGCAGGCCGGTGCCGGGGTCAAAGGCGAGTTTGAAAACCGCCTCAAGTCGGTCATCGAAGAAACCAAGCGCAGCCTGCACCCGATCATTCTGTTCATCGATGAAGCTCACACGTTGATCGGCTCGGGCGGACAGGCCGGGCAGAACGATGCCGCCAACCTGCTCAAGCCTGCCTTGGCTCGTGGCGAACTGCGCACCATCGCCGCCACCACGTGGGCGGAGTACAAAAAGTACTTCGAGAAGGACGCAGCCCTGGCGCGTCGCTTTCAGGTCGTGAAAGTCGAAGAGCCTGATGAAGACAAGGCCATCCACATGCTTCGCGGGCTGCTGGCGAAGATGCAGGAACACCACAAGGTCACGGTGATGGATGAGGCACTGGTTCAGGCTGTACGCCTGTCAAACCGCTACATCACTGGCCGTCAGTTGCCGGACAAGGCCGTCAGCGTGCTCGACACCGCTTGCGCCCGCGTGGCCCTGGGCCAATCGGCGCAGCCCGGCGCGTTGGAAGACTGCAAGCGTCACATCGATAACCTGAACGCAGAAATCGCTGTACTGGAGCAGGAGACCGCCAAAGGCAGCGATCACGCCCGTCGTCTGACCGCCCTGCACGAAGAGTTGAAAGCCGAACAGGAAACTCGCGAGGCACTGGAGCAACAGTGGAAGCGTGAGCTGGAACTGGTCGAGAAGCTGGGCGCGCTCAGCGTTCCGGAAAGCGGCGAGCCTGATGCCGAGCAGATCGCCGCAGTGCGTGCCGAACTGGCGAGCGTTCAGGGCGAGCAGCCGCTGGTCCATGCGTTGGTGGACGGCGGCACGATTGGCGAAGTGATTTCCGGCTGGACCGGTATTCCGCTGGGCAAGATGCTGCGCGACGAGATCGACACCGTGCAAAGCCTGCCTGCGCTGCTGGGTGAACGCGTGCTGGGGCAGGATCACGCGCTCGAAGAGATCGGCAAGCGCATCAAGATTTCCCGTGCGCGCATGGAAGACCCGAACAAGCCGATTGGCGTGTTCCTGCTGCTCGGCCCAAGCGGTGTCGGCAAGACCGAAACTGCGCTGGCGCTAGCCGACACCTTGTATGGCGGCGAACGTAACGTCATCACCATCAACATGTCCGAATACCAGGAGGCCCACACCGTATCCAGCCTCAAGGGCTCTCCGCCGGGTTACGTCGGTTATGGCGAAGGCGGCGTGCTGACCGAGGCCGTGCGACGCAAGCCGTACAGCGTGGTATTGCTCGACGAGGTGGAGAAAGCCCACCCGGACGTACTTGAGCTGTTTTTCCAGGTCTTCGACAAGGGCGTGCTGGACGACGGCGAAGGTCGCGAGATCAACTTCCGCAATACCGTGATCATCCTCACGTCCAACACCGGCACTGATCGCATCATGCAGTGGTGCCTGAACACCGAGCAGAAGCCGACCCCCGACGACATCGTGGAAGGTCTGCGCGACGAGCTGAATCAGGTGTTCAAGCCTGCGTTCCTCGGCCGTCTGACCATCGTGCCGTACTACCCGGTTCAGGACGCCATTCTGGAACGCATCGTCGGTCTGAAGCTGGAGCGCATTCGTAAGCGTTTCGAGCGCAATCATCAGGCCGTGCTGAGTTACGACCAGGCGCTGATCAAAGCCATTGCTTCGCGTTGCACCGAGGTGGACAGCGGCGCGCGCAACATCGACAACATCCTGTCCAAGACCCTTATGCCGGAACTCGCTCAGCGGGTGCTTGAGCGGATGGCGCAGGACAAACCGATTCAGAGCCTGACCATCGGCCTGGGCAGCGACGGCGACTTCGCCTACTCCCTGACCTGATCGATCACCCCATAGGTAGCACGTGATGAATAAAAGACTTCAAGGCAAGTGTTCCTCGAAGCCAGCCTTGGCAAGGTGCCTGGCTGTTCTGGCAGTGATGATGGCGCTGTCCGCCTGTGGCGTGACAGACCGTGTCGCCAAGCGCATGGATGACACCTGGGCTGGCGACATGATGTTCGGCGACAACGAAAAGGTCATCCTGACGACCGACGGCGGTAACCAGCTCAACCCCGATGAGTACGGCAAGCCGCTTTCTGTGGTGGTGCGCGTGTATCAACTGGCGTCGCTGGAGCGCTTCGAGTCCATCGACGCCGACAGTCTGTGGGACAACCCGCAAAAAGCCCTGGGCAATACGCTGGTCGAAAGCAAGGAGCTGATTCTGCTGCCGGGCATGGGTCAGACCGATCAATGGCCACTGAACCCGAGCGCCTCCTACGTGGGCATCGCGGCGTTTTTCCGGACGGATGAGAACAGCCGCTGGAAGGTGGCGTTCGACGCCAACACGTTGCGCAAGGACGGTATCTGGTTCTCGTCCGACGGCGTTCGCGTGCTGGTGGACAACAACTACATCCTCGCCGTCCGCGGTGTGGATGTATTGAACCGGCTCAAGACCGAAGAGCAGTTCACCCGGTCCAATTCCTTGCCGGAAAAACCTGCAGAAAAAACCCTGACCGATCGTGCGCAGGATGCAGCGATACAGCAAGTTCAGGACTCTGCCAGCAGCTCCGCGAAAAAAGCGGCGGACTCACAATTCAATTCTCTGTTGGAAGGCGCCAAATGAGTAAACAAAGCCGCGTGATGTGGTCGGAAGGCATGTTCCTTTTGCCACAACATTTCCAATATCAGGATGAGTTTCATCAGCATCAGCTCGCTGAAGCGACCCTGCGCAGCACGCCTTTCCACTGGGGCGTGCAGACGCTGGAGGTTGACGTCGAGGCGCTGGCCGCCGGCTCTCTGCAACTGAAGCGCCTGAAGCTGGTGTTCCCGGACGGCAGCCTTTACGACGCCCCGCAGCACGATCCGCTGCCAGCCGCTCGCGACCTGAAAAACCTCATCAAAGGCGGGGAAATCAAGGTTTACGCCGCGCTGAAACTGCCCGAGCCGTTTGGCCTGAACTACGTTGAAGACGGCCAGGAACAGAAGAGTGCCCGCCGCTTCCGTAAACAGTTCGACACGCTGCCAGACCTCAACGAAGGCGATCTGGAAAACGAGATCACCAGCCTGCGCCTGAACGTAGTGATGCTGGTCGATGGCGACAGTCTGGACGGTTACAGCTACTGCCCGATTGCGCGGCTGGCGCGCAACAATATCGGCGGTTTCAACCTGGACGCGCACTTTGTGCATCCCACCCTGCATGTGGGCACTCACGAGACGCTGGTCGGCCTCGGCAGACGTTTGATCAGTGTGCTGCAAGCCAAGAGCAAGGCACTTTCAGGCCGCCGCCGCGAGCGCGCGGATCAGATTGCCGAGTTCGGTTCCAGCGACGTGACGCTGTTCTGGTTGCTGAACACAGTCAACCGCGCCTACCCGCAATTGGCACACCTGCTCGCGCATCCACGTCTGCACCCGGAGCGTCTGTATCTGTTTCTTGCCGACCTGGCAGGCGGCTTGCTGACGTTCTCGCTGGACACGCAACTCACCGACATCCCGGATTACGACCATCAGGACCCGGCGGCCTCGCTGGTAAAACTCGACGAGCTGGTACGTCTGCTGCTCGAAAACGTGATCCCGAACCAGTGCATCGTCATCAACCTGAGTCAGGTCAGACCTTCGTACTGGCAAGGCCAATTGCTGGACCCACGCCTCACCGAGGCCGACTTCTATATCTCGGTGCATGCAGACATGCCCGGCTCCAGCCTGCTGGAACTGGTGCCGCGTGCGTTCAAGGTGGGTTCACCGGAAGACATCGAAGTGGTCGTCAACAGCGCCATGCCTGGCGTCACGCTGAACCACTCGACACGTCTGCCCAACGCGATTCCGGTGCGTCTGGACAACCATTATTTCTCCATCGAGCCGCATGGCCGGGTGTACGAGCGAATGATGGAAGCCCAGGCCATTTCCTTCTACGCGCCCAGCGCGTTTACCAATCTCAAGCTTGAACTGTTGGCGGTGCTTAAATGACTGAAGCCGTGATGCAAGGTGCCGCTACGGCCGCAACCGAAAAACCTACGCTCAAAGACCTGGTGCGGGACTTCATCACCATGGCGCTGATTGTGCGTCGCGGTCGCCAGGCGACCTCGGTCACGGCGTTCGAGGCGAGTGTCGATACCTTTTTCGCCAATCTGGAGCGTCAGGCGCGCAGCGCCAACTACAGCGTCGAGCAGGTCAAGGACGCCCAATACGCACTGTGCGCGTTTCTTGATGAAAGCGTGCTGCGCTCGGGCGATAACGACATGCGTCGCCACTTCGAAATGGAGCCGTTGCAGTTCCGTTATTTCGGGGTTCACCTCGCGGGTGAGGGCTTTTTCGAGAAGATCGAACTGCTGCGCGCCGACGTGAAGAAAAACCTGGATGTGCTTGAGGTGTATCACCTGTGCCTGGCACTGGGCTTCGAAGGCAAGTTCGGTCTGGGCCAGAAAGACCAGCTGCGCTATCTGGCCAACACCCTGGGCCAGGACATCGCACGGCATCGCAAGACGCCCAAGGCTTTGTCGCCTGACTGGGCCTTGCCTGACCAGGTGTCACAGATGCTTCGCCATGAAGTTCCGGTCTGGCTCTATCTAGTGCTCATTGCACTCGTGTGCCTGGCTGTCTATCTGACACTGGACTGGTTGCTGGGCAAAGACGTGGCCGCGTTGGCCGAACAAATCAGCCAACTGTTCAATGCGTGAGCCCCGATCAGGTAACCGAGTCAGGAAGACATGAAGACATTATTGCGTCTGTTAAAAAGTTTCTGGTTTCTGGTCCCGGTACTGTGGCTGGCGAGCCTGGCTGTCTGCTGGTTTTTCGCCCCCAGGATCAGCTGGCTGCAAGGCTATACGCTCGAAGCGATGGCGATCATCAGCGCCTTCTATCTGCTGCTGATCGTGCTGCGCCAGTACCGGCGGATCCGTACCGAACACAACCTCGAAAATCTGGTTCAGATCGAAGTTGACCGCTCGCTGAAATCGACGGGCGAGTTCCGTGATCAGCAAGTGCTTCGCGACCGTCTCAAGCACGCCATTGCCATGCTGCGTACCGATCGTTCGGCGGGCGGTGGCGGCTCATCGGCCCTTTACGACCTGCCGTGGTATCTGGTCATCGGCATGTCGGCGGCGGGCAAAACCTCGTTGCTGACGCGCTCGGGCCTGTCGGCCAGCATCGCCAGCAGCGCCAACGACACGGAAAGCGGCACTCAGCACTGCGATTGGTACTTCAGCCCTGAAGCCGTGATGATCGATACCGCTGGCCGTTACCTTCGTGACGACCAGTCGGCCAGCGAGTTCGCTGCGTTCCTGCGCATGCTCAAGAAGCAGCGCAGCAAAGCCGCCGTCAACGGCCTGGTGCTGGTGGTCAGCCTGCCGGAGCTGTTGGCCGCCTCTGCCGCCGAGCGTAACGAGATGGGCGCGCGCCTGGTCTCGCGCATCGAGGAATACACCGATTGCCTGGATGCCAACCCGCCGATTTACCTGATGTTGACCAAGACCGACCAGTTGCCGGGCTTCAACCAGGCATTCGACGGAATGGACCTGCACGAGCGTCAGCAGCCGCTGGGCATGACCTTCGGCCTGACCGAGGTCACCGCCGAAAGCCTGCGCTCGGTACTCAAAACCAAACTGGCAAACCTGCAGGCGCATGTCAGCCGTCACGTCGATTCGCAAATGATCGCACTGGGCGCTCATGCCAACAGCGCGCTGCTGAACTTCCCCAGCTATTTTGCTGAGCTGTCGACCATTCTCGAAGAGTTCCTGCAGCACTTCGCACGCAGCAACGTCAACGGTAATCCGTTGTTGTTACGCGGCCTGTACTTCACCAGTGCCCTGCAGACCGACAAGCAACTGACGCCGGTCTACGAAGACGATCTTGCCGAATCGTTCGCCTTGCTGCCGGCCTCCGAAGCCGCCGCACTGGAACACGAGGAAAATCGCAAAATCGGTGATCGCAGCTATTTCATCACTGATACCTTCCGCCGCGTCATCTTCCCTGACCGGGACCTGACGCTGTACCAGTCGCGCAATGGCCGCGACAGATCGATTGGCCCGATTGCCATCGCTGTCGCGCTGCTCGCCGGGCTGGCCTTCGTCGGCTGGCAGACCCTGTCGTTCCAGAACAACCGGCAGTGGCTGGCGTCGATCAGCCAACAGCTGACCGAACTGGAGCAGTCTCCAGACCGGGCGCAACGTCTCGCTTCCGGCCAAGGGCTGGAACTGCTGCGCAATCAGTTGGCGGTCATCGAGAAATACCGCACCAAGGGCGTCCCGCTGCAACTCAGTGGCGGCTTGTATCGCGGTGACGATATCTACCTCGCCACCCAGACCGCCTACTTGCAACAGTTGCGTACCCAGGCGCTGGAACCGATCACCCTGAAACTGCAATTGCAGATGCGCGAATTCAACGAGTTCGCCAAAACCATGGACCCGCAGTATGGCTTCGGCGCTGCACCGGCCGGTTCGGACACCAAAACAGGCAAGGCACGCGCTCAAGGTCAGAAACTGCTGGACCGCGGCGCTCGCAACCTGGCAGCAGGCCGTCCGACCAGCCTGAGCGGCATTCCGCGCAGCACCGGCGATGTGACCAATCGCCTGACCGGCGCCGCCAGAGGCACGGCCAGCCAGACACGCAGCGAGGCCATTGCCGCACTGCGCAACCCGGCTACCGCCAACGATGCAGCCGAGCTGTCGGCCACAACCGGTGGTTTGTCGCTGTCAGAAGAAATGCTCGGACGGCTCGATGAACGGCAAGTAGCGTCCATCATCGAGTCATACAACGCGCTCAAGCTCTACCTGATACTGACGCAGCCCACCACGCATCCGGAAACCGAGTTCGTCGGCGTCGCGCTGCCGGTGGCCTGGGCGGGTATTTCCAGCGAGGCCAACCCGATCAGCGACGACGTGATCGAGGACAACTCGCCGGTCTACGTGCAATTGCTCAAGAATGGCGATGCCCCTGCCATGCCACGCAATGAACAGCTGATCAGTGAAACCCGCAAGAGCCTGAAGTTTTTCATGATTTCCAGCTCGCTGGTGGACCGTGAATACCTGCGCCTGCAGCTGGAATCGAGCCGTCAGTTCCCGGCCATCGGCCTGAATGATCTGGTGCCGATGCCGGGCCGCCAGTTGTTGTATGGCTCGGAAGCCGTGCCTGCAATTTTCACCCGTCAGGGCTGGGAAGAGTTCGTCAAACCCGAGTTGATCAAGCTGGTGTCGGGCAACCTGCGTAACGAGTCGGACTGGGTACTCGATGGCGAAGGCGGTGACAGCGTCGTCCAGAAAGCCAACTTCGTCCGTGAGTTCATGACCCGTTACAAGCGTGACTACACACAGGTCTGGTACACCATGATCGACAGCATCGGTGTGCGTCGCTTCAGCGACATGGCCAATGCCACGCAACAGCTGTCGTTGCTCAGCGACGTGCGTAATTCGCCAGTGAAACTCCTGCTGTCGGCCGTCAACGACAACACCCAGTGGGACGTGCCTGCACCGCGTGAAGCGCAACAGACCGGGGTCAAGCGTGACGACGGTTTCTGGGGCAAGGTCGGCGGTATTTTCGACAACAAGGAAGCGGCGGCCAGCGTGCTGACCTCGCCCCTGCCTGCGGTCGACGACGGCAGCCTCGCCAAGCGTTTCGAACCTGTGTCGCGGGTGTTCGCAGCGCAGAATGCCGAAGGCGCCGACAGCACGATCATGGACCGCTACCTGGCCGCGTTGCGCAAGCTCAAGGTCAGGATGAGCAATATCCAGCGTTCGCAGGATGTCGGTAAAAGCAGCAAGCAGTTGATCAGCGAAACCCTGGAAGGACAGCCGAGCGAAGTCACCAACGTGCGCAACTACGTTGAAACCACGGTCGATACCAGCCAGGGCGGGCTATCCACCTCGCTGCAAAGCCTGTTCAGCCTGCCGATCCAGTTCGCCTGGGAAACCCTGCGTGACCCGGCTGGCGAACAGATCGCCAAAGCCTGGGCCAAACAGGTTGCCAAACCGTGGGAACAGGTCATGGCGCATCGTTACCCGATCGCTCCCGACAGCCGCAACGAGGCATCGGTGAAGGACCTGCAACGCTTCGTCGACCCGGAGTCGGGCCTGCTGCCTAACTTCAAACGCAACGAAATCGGCAATCTGTCCGATGGCGAAGGCCTGGGCATGAGCAGCGGCAGCAAAGCACCGCTGGTCAACCCGAAGCTGGTCAGCAACATCGACAAGGCCAGTTCGCTGGGTGAAGTCATCGCCAGCCTGTCGGATCGCGACAATGGCTTCGAGATCATGCTGGAGCCGTCGGCCTACTTCACCGACATCATCTTCACGCTGGATGGCCAGGAGCAGCATTACCGCAACGGCAAGACCAGCTGGAGTCGCTTCTCGTGGCCGGGCACCACGACGGCACCGGGCGCACGTCTGGATGTAGTGACGCTGACGGGCGAACGCATCACCGTCTTCGACTACACCGGGCGTTGGGGCCTGCTGCGCATGAACGACAGCGCACGCGTGGCCGACCTGGATGGCATCCAGCAACGTTTCAGCTGGAACACCGCCAAAGGCCCGGTCAGCCTCGTGGTTCGTAACTATGGCGGCGTGAAGCTGACTGACCTGGCGAACGTGAAAGCATTGAGCGCTTTGAACGCAACTGACGGGCGGACCAAGTGAGGATGAGCATGCCGGACCTGGAGGGCAGCCGATGATTGGCTGCTTCGGAAAAGTACCCGCAAGCGCAGATTTCGTCAGCCTGCATGGTGCCAGTGACGAAGCCTGCGAATTCGACGCGTGGCTGCAGGGCGCTCTCGCCGACATGCAGCACCGCGAAGACTGGCGCACGCTGTTCGACCGGTTGCCGGTGTGTTTCTTCAGTTACCGGGCGCGCAGCGGCAACTGGCTGGTGGGCGGTTTGATCAGTTCCCGGGACTCCAGCGCGCGACGCTACCCGTTTTTCATCTTTCAAACGGTGAAAGCCAGCGACGCCGGTGTGTTTGTGAACCCGTTCACCCTGAGCGAACTGTTCGCCGGGCAGATCAAGCCGCTGCTGCACATGGCGGCGCAAGGGGAAGGCACGGCAGTGCTGTTCGACCGCATACGGGCCTTGCGTCCATTGCAAGGTCAGGACTTTGAACTGTTCCGCCGCGTGCATGAAAAGTTTCTGGTGAACTTCACCTTGCGTGACATCGCGACCTCGCTGGAGAGTTCCTACCCGGAGTTCATCAGCAATGCCGTGCTTACACGACTGCAAGCGCTGAGTCGCCCGTCCCATAACTCGCCTATCGGGATTTCTCTGCCGCTGCCTGCCGAACGTGGCTTGAAGAACCCAACAGCAGATTTGTGGGTCCACTGGTTGTCGCGTCTCAATGTAAACAAGGCTGTGCCGCAGATCAGCATTCTGGCGGATGATTTCATGCGCCCCAGGCTGTTCTGCTTTCCGTCCCGCAACACCACAGGCGTATACCGCGTGGTGACGGGCGTGGGTACACATTCGGAGAACTATGACGTGCTGGCACCTTTCGACGCGTTCGACGAACACCACCAAAGCCATGTGTTTCCGGACATAGACCGCCCTCTTTATGACGTTATCGACCGTTTTGTCGATGTGCTGGATTTGAAGTCCGTATGAACAAAATCAAGTATTACTTCCTGCGCTATCAGCCCTACATCCTCGGGGTCTGCTTTTTCCTGGCGATTTTTATCGTCTGGAGCATCGGCCGAGCCTTGGGCTTCAGCTCGATGAACAGCTTGCTGACAGGTATCGGCCTGTTTCTGCTGCTGTCGGCTGCTTACGTTCTGCTGCTGTATCGCGGCGTGTCTCAGCATCAGAACCTTGAAGGCCTGCTGCGCGACGACGCCGATCAGGCCGTGCTCAATGCAAGCCCGGCGGATCGCGAAGAGATCAGCCTGCTGCGCGAGCGCCTGCTGCAAAGCATCGAGCGCCTGCAGAGCAACAAGCCGAACGGCTCCAACGCCAAAGACGCGCTCTATGCCCTGCCCTGGTATCTGGTGGTCGGCCAGCCCGCGGCGGGCAAAAGCACCATGCTGTATCAGTCAGGCCTCAACTTCCCTTACGCCGAACGCGAAGGCGCACGCGTCGCCGGGCTGGGCGGCACACGCAACTGCGACTGGTTCTTCAGCTCCGAAGCCGTACTGCTGGACACCGCTGGCCGCTACATGAACGACCAGGAAGAGGCCGGCAAATGGCGGGCGTTCCTGCAACTGCTGCGTCAGCATCGCCAGCGCAGGCCGCTCAACGGTTTGATTGTCACGGTCAGCATTCACGACATCCTGCAATCCTCGGTCGAGGATCAAGAGCGCATTGCCAAGCGTCTGCGCGAGCGGATTCAGGAAACCCACGCCCTGCTGGAAGTGCGCCTGCCGGTGTACCTGGTGTTCACCAAGTGCGATCTGGTGCCGGGCTTTGTGCCGTTTTATCGCCAACTGGACGATGTGGCGCGTGGCGAGGTGATGGGCAAGACCTTCGCGCACAAGGGCTACGAGCAGGCCGACTGGGGCCAGCGTTTCGGCGTGGCGATGGAAGAGCTGATCAGTTACTGGAAAGAAGTGGCGAACCAGCAACTGGTCCTTCAGGACATCCAGATCACGCGTCAGGACACTGCGGTGTACCGGTTCCCGCTGGAGCTGGAAGCGTTGAAACCGCGGCTTCGGCTGTTCGTCGATGCTCTGCTGCGCGCCAACCCGTACCAGAGCGCCGAAATGCTGCGCGGTTTCTACTTCACCAGCGCACTGGACGCCGATCAGCCGGAAATGGGCGGACACACCCGTCAGGTCACCGAGCGATTCCAGCTGGAAAGCGAGCAGGACAGCGTCGACGGCAATGCGCAGCCTCACCCGCTGTTCATCAACAGCCTGTTCCGCAAAGTGATCATCCCCGATCAGCATCTGGTGGCGCTGTACACCACCAACCATCGCGAGCGTCGTCGCAAAGCAGCGTGGGTTGGCGGTGCAAGCCTGGTTGCCTTGCTGCTGTGCAGCCTGTGGGGCTGGTCGTACTGGAACAACAAGGACAACATTCAGTCGATTTCCACCGAGCTTGCCCAAGCCGCCGCTGACGACAGCAAAGCCACGGGGCAATACACCGAATGGCAAACCCTGGATCGCCTGCGCTTCTGGACGTCGCTCTATTACGGCCGTCACCACGACGAAGGTGTGCCGTTGCGCCTGCGCCTGGGTCTTTACAAAGGTTATGACGTCGAGCCGCTGCTGCGCACGCGATACTTCAATCGCCTGGAAACGGTGATGCTCAAGCCGACCGCAGACAACCTGACGCGCTCGCTTTACCTGCTGACCACCATCAAAGTCTATCAGCGCAATGCCAAGGACCTGACACCGGTCACAGGCGTGGACAGCGTCGAGCCCAAGGCGCTGCCGCCGGATAACCGTGCGCAGTCCATCGCCGCGTTCGGCAAGGCCACGCTGGACACGTACGTGATGTTGTCACGCGCACAACGGGAGAAAGCCGACCCGGCCTTCCTGAAAGCGAAAATGCCTGATTACTGGTACCCGGCCATCGCGCGCCAGACCGGCAAGACCATCACCGCGAATGCCGAGGCAGGCTCTAATCAGGATTACGAGTACGCCAGTCGCCAGATCAACTTCTACAGCGATCAGATTCATGAGCTGGACGTGCCGCGGATTCTCGACAACGCCTTTCTGACATCCAGTTCGCGTAATTACATTAATAGTCTGCTGACGCAGTCGTTGAAGGCGATCGAAACCATCACGCTGGAATCGGACACGCTGTTTGCCTTTGGTCGTGCGGATTTCCAGAGCCTGAAAACCGAAGGTCAAAACCAGTTGAGCGCGATTGCCGGCAAGCTGCTGAGCACGCCGAACATCGGCAAGATCGTGATTGCCGGTCACGCCGACCAATTGGGTGATCCGCAGAGCAACATGCAGGTGTCCAAGCAGCGGGCGCAGACCATCAAGACCTACCTGGTCGGCAAGGGCGTACCCGCCGAGCTGGTGGACGCGGTGGGCGAAGGCAGCGAGAAGCCTTTGGTCAAATGCGATATGCAGCAACCCAGGGCGCAGTTGATTCAGTGCCTGGAGCCAAACCGGCGTGTAGAGATCGAAGTACGCGCACTCAACTGAGTGCGCGCTGACAGGAAACCGAAGCCCGGGTCGTCTTCATGAAACCGGGGCCGTGGTAAAAAACCTTTCTTGATTGTTTCAGGAAGGTTAATCAAAAGGGCCGTGTGCTGTCCGCAGACGTCACGGTTTTAAATGAAGAAAGGAGAAGCAGAAAATGGCATTTGATGCATACATCCAAATCGACGGCATCCCAGGCGAAGTTCTGGACGACAAGCACAAGGACTGGATCGAAGTGCTCGGCTATGAGTACGGCGCTACCCAGGCCACCTCCGCTACCGCCAGCTCTTCGGGCGGTGCTTCGTCCGAGCGCGTCGCGCTGAGCGACTTCAGCATCCGCAAGTCTGTGGACAAGGCTTCTGCGAAGCTGTTCGAAGCGTGCTGTAAAGGCACTCACATCGCCAAGATCCAGCTGAACGTCAACCGTGCAGGCGGCGACAAGCTGACTTACCTGACCATCAACCTGGAAGAAGTGGTCGTGTCTTCCGTCAAGGCTGTGGCTGGCGGTAACCAGCATGGCGAAGACAACGCGGTCAGCGATCTGCCGATCGAAGAAGTGACCTTCAACTTCGCTCGCATCAAGACCACCTACACCCAACAGAGCCGTTCCGATGGCCAGGGTGGCGGTAACGTTACCGGCGGCTGGGACCGCACTGCGAACAAAGTATTCGCATAAGCCCGTGACACCTCGGGTCGCGCATGCGGCCCGTCTTCACACCGTGTCTGTCCGGGCACGGTGTTCTTTTACCCTTGATCAGAGTTGACCATGTCTGAATTTCTCAACGACCTTTCGCTTGCCGATCTGACGGCGCCCATCAACGGGGGCAGCGGCGAAGACATGAGCTTTTCCACCCTGTTCGATCAGGTCAAGGAAGCTCGTCGAGCAGACCCCGACTACCTCACCCAAGGTGATTGGCAAACCGACCTGAAGTCTTCGGACTGGGATCAGACCATCACGTTGGCTGCAAAGGGCCTTGCAGAACAAAGCAAAGACCTGATGCTCGTCGCCTGGCTCAGCGAAGCCCTGGCGCACAAATACCACTTTGTCGGCATCACCTTTGGCCTGACCCTGGCCGAACGGATTCTGCAAAATTTCTGGGACGACCTGTACCCGTCGTTAGAGGACGGTGTAGAAGAGCGTGCCGCACGCCTGGCGTGGCTGAAAACCTCGCTGACCGACGTCGTCGGCGGGCTGCCCATTACCCAGGGGCAAAACTTTGGCCTGTTGCGCTATGACGAGTCGCGCCACGTAGAAAACCTGGCGCTGCAAAACCCCAAAGCCATGCACGCCGCTGTTGAAGAAGGCAAGATCAACGCCGAAATCTTCCAGCGTTCCGTGGTTTTGACCGACTCGGACCACCTGCGCCTCAAAGCCAGCGAAATCGCCGCCAGCCTCTACGCCTGCCAACAGCTCCAGGCCACCGCCGACACCCTGTTCGGCCGCGACGCGCCCAGCTTTGTCACCCTCAGCGACATCCTGCAACGCGCCGGGCAACTGACCGAGAAGTTGCTCAAGGACCGCGGCATCGAACTGAACCCGGTCCCCGCCGCCGCCGTTCAGGCCGCCCCCGAAATCGCCATCGACCAACCCGCAGGTGTCGCGATGACCCAGACCAGCCAGGACAGCGCCTCCGCACCACTGCGCACCACACCGACCACCCGCGACGAAGCCTTCACCATGCTCGCCGGCATCGCGCAGTTCTTCAAAAACACCGAACCGCAAAGCCCCGTCCCGTACCTCATCGAGCGCGCCATCAAGTGGGGCAACATGCCGCTGGAAGGCTGGCTGAGCGATGTCATCAAAGACAGCAACGTCGTGGACAGCATTCGTGATGTGCTGGGTACGAAAGAGCCGAAGCAGTAAGGGTGATCTGTAGGATCGGTCTGTATGAAGGTACGTACAGACCGTCGGGAAATGCACGACAGGACGAGTCCGTCTGTATGACTGACGCGCCCTCGATTTACCCGTATTTTGCGTCTTACCCAGCGCAGCAACAGGGAACGACCATTCACGTGATTCACACACATCAGGGATTAGAGAATGAACACGTCAGACCCGGTAAACGCATCAGGCCACTACAGCGACAAATGGAAAGAACGCTTCGCCTTTTTTGAAGCGCACGGCGGCCCGAGCGCACCGGGGTTCAGACCCGCGCTCAAGCAACTGCCGTTTCTGAAAAAAGTGAAAATCAACTTCAACTTCTTTGCGTTCTTTTTTGGGCCGGTTTATCTGTTCATCATGGGGCTGTGGAAGAAGAATCTGTCCTTTATCGTGATCATGGTGGTGGTGTCCGTCGCATCGGACATCGTGATGGAAATGTTTGATTTTCGCTACGCCAGAGAGGCCAGCTCTGCACTCGGCTTTGTATTTAACGCGCTCTACGGGCAGCTGACTAACTATGCCTATTATCTCAATGAAGTGAAAGGCAAGCAGAGCTGGAATCCCTTTGAGGGGATACGTTGGTAATGCGAGCACATGGGTTCTATTTCAGGGAGATTTAAATGTTTGAACCTGTAGCCATTACAGCATTATTACTGTTTTTTTTAGCGCTGGGATTTTTTACTGTCTACGCGCCGATTAGAACCATTGCTTCGTTGATTCGGCGTAACAATCCTCTTGACCGTGTGTCGCGGTTTTCTTACGCCATGTCGACCTGCTTATCATTTCCCGCGGCAGGCTATGCATTCCTCGTTGCTTTCGTTGATTCGGACCAGACCGAAACGTTTTTATGGCTTTCGGCCTATCTTTTTTTACAGGCAATAATGATGGCGGTACTGATGATTAAAACCAGAGGACGCTCAAGGCTTGATAGATTTTTGTAGCTTCCTGGCGTTCGCCTCACACAGTTGAAGTCTGCCGTTTGTAAATCCTACCTCTCATTTGGGCAGGCATGGAGCCATTAGTCATAGGGAAGCCAATATGCGCCCAATCATCGTTGTCAACGATCCCAACACCGATTCGGGTACCCGGGGGCTTCACCGCCACGAAGGCGCTTCGCACCCAGACGTCAAACCGAGCGACAATCGCAGTCTGTTCCGTAACAGGTATGACCAGTTGAGCAACCCGGAATCGGATACGTGATTGCGTTGGCGTGAATCGACGCCAATCCGCTTGCGTGTAGACGTTATCGATAAAGTTACCTACGATTCTTGGCTGCGTGCGTCTAAGGCAGCCAGACACGTGGCGCAGAAGGTGGTTTCGCACTGGGATTCAGATCAGGCAGTTGGGGATACTCTAAAAATGACGACTATGTACGACCCGGATCCGGCTACTTTAAAGACGGGGGCGATAACAGCGTTTTTTTTGTCATCGTCTCTGCTGCTTTTGGCCCAGCCAATTTCCCTGGCTACTGGTGGTTATATTGCTGTCTTACGGTTCTGATTTTTATTCATACCCTGTATCTGATTTATCGGTGCGAAAGCTTTACGAGTTTCACCCTTAGCCTGCTCTCTTCATTTGTCTTTTCGTTCGGATTTGCCGCAGCAGGGTTGGCCCATGTGATGCTTCTGAAGGACGTAGGGGCTTCTGGCGCTGAAGCTGCAACTGTGAACGCAGGTTTGATCGTGGCTATGCTCGCAATCTATGCCGGCATTTACTTCTCTGCGTCGAAGATCTTCCCTTTTTGTGTGACTGGAAATAGAGTCTCGCGGACGTCGGTGAAGTCCGCGAGGCTAAGTGCCGGGTTTATTTCAGGTGTTGGCATGTTGGCGTCCTCGGCGTTTGTCGGCTCTGTGTCGGAGTTGACCTCAAGTGCGGTGGCGGTGTTGGGCGCGTTCTTTATTTGCGTAGGTCTATTGGTGCATGAGCGACATGCAATCAGGGGGCTACGCACACTGCGCATTAAGCAGAAACTCTGCCCACCCCCTACACCTTCATGCAAATCGACGAGATTCGCGAGGCTCGCAGTCGCTGGTGGCTGGGCAGGCTGTTCAAGTGGGTCGCTTCGTGGCCCAGGTCGCCGGGCACCTGATATTCGATGACCGCTACATGACGGACCGGCACCCCGTTATCTATCGAACTGGATAACCCGAATCTCGCCATTCTCCACATTCACCGAGTAGGTCACACCATTCCAGCAACCTGCGATGACCTGAGCGTTGTCGTCGCAGTGAAGGCTCATAAACGGCTTGTCCGCCTGCGTACCGTGCGGGCTTTCCTCGATCTGCCAGAGCACTTCGCCAGCCATCGAGAAAGCGAAGATGTTCCGGTTGAAGCCCTCGCCCGGCGGGGATTCAAGCCTGATTAGCACTATCCCCTGAAACAGCAGAAACGTGTCCACCGGGTAAGGAAGGCAGACTCGCTGACTTTCTATCCAGAGATTCCCGTTCTCGATCCGACAATGATGAGAGGTCATTACTCAGCCTTCAAAGCCATCAACATAAAGCGCCTGATAACGCGCCATCGTATCGATGAGCCGCTGCTGCAGATACCCGTTCGCATGTCCCAAGGCTGCCAGGATCTGTGAGGACTCAACCAAATACGACGCTCGTTTTGCCTTCGTCCAAGTGGACGGTGCGGACTGGAGATTGGTGATTCGATCACACAACTTGACCGACGCAGCTTCTTTGGAATGACTCGCGATGCCAGCGAAATAAAGTGCTTCGGAAAACGGCACGATCAGGTTCTTGCTCAGGCACGCCACGGCTGAGGCGACCTCCACACCGAACGCTTCAGCCAACTCATCCTGAGTTACCGGCGTATCCTCCAGCACGTCGTGCAGCAACGCTGTAGGCAAGGCTATCTCAAGCGCACCCACGGACTCTTCGCGATGGGCAAAGATCAACTCGTTGGCAACCATCGCCACGTGGGTGGTGTAAGGAAGGTCCGAGCCTGTCATTTTTTGGCCGACGTGGGCATGGGAAGCAAATAGCCAGGCTTTGTTGTAGAGCTGTTGCGGGCATGGTTTGGACACTTGGGTCAGATTCCTTGAGACGCGATATAAGTCAGGGGCTGTGAGCTGATCTTTATGTAATCCATGCGTTGAAGTAGCTGCGCGGAAGGTGCGGGGCAGCAGGTGATCTTAGCGCTCTAGTGGTCGAGCATGTCGTTGGGGCTTCTCAAGTCGATCATGGGTCCTTCCAGGATAATCTTTCAAGGTGCAGAGCAGTATGGAAGCTGCTGCCTGGTGCCCAAGTCTATACCGCTTGTTAACGGCCAAATAGGCGTTACCCGCTTTGCGCCTGGCTTCTGGATCAAAAGATCATCCCGCTCTCTCCTGCGGCATGCCGTGGCGAAAGCATCCGCAGCAATGAGGTCTGTGTGGAAAAGATCAAAGCTGGCTTTGTCAACCTTGTAATACTCCTCGTAATCGATCAAGTCATTATTCACCGGAAATGGCAAATAAAAACGCCCTGAGGTTTCCTCGATGCCCAAGGAGAGCATGAGGTCACGATTAAAAAAGTGTCATTAAGTTTCATATTCCCTCTTTAGATTTCACTTCCCGAGCTATCTCTACATAAACCACGCGCTACCTTAGTCACGGTATAGAATGCCGGTGGGCAGTTTAAATTTTAGTCCGTTTGCTGACTGATTCGCGATGTAAAAAACATCCATCAGGGCTCGTGCCAGTTCGTAATCTGTTTCTTCAAACTCCTTGGCTGCAAGGGCACCGATGGAAAGCTTGTGAAGTCTGGACTTGTCTTTCTCAACACCCTCGAAAATGGATTTTACATAGAGAAGCTGATTTAGAACTGGTGCGTATATCGGGAACGCAGGATAGCGACTTATACGTACTCCGGTGAGTAAAACAGCATGATGTATAAATCCCATGGCGGATTCAAACTTCATTATCGGCCTCCTCCTAACACATAACATGCTTCATCACTGCGGCACACACGAGCTATTTTTGATTTCGTTCTGCACGAAGTATTTTTAAGAGCGGAGGTTCTCCGCCCGTAATCTCAATTGAAAATACAGCATATGCTTCTTCCAAATCGCTGTACTCCTGAAGTCCGTTTTCAGTAAAACGATAACACCCCGGAATCTTGCCCCATTGTATGGGTGATATAATACTTCTTGATTTCGCTAGTTCCAGCAATACCCTGAGGTCATTATAGAGATGTAACGCCTGAACATCTTTACTTGCATACTCCTTTAGCTTCGCCTCTAAAATTCTTGCTGAAGAGCTCAATTTTTCTATGTTAATTTTTAGCACCTCATGATTTGAACTGCCACAGTCAAAAAAAATTTATTCGACCCTCTACCCCTGCTAAAAATAAGCTGCACTGATTTGTTCATCACGCCTATTCCCTATTCGCAGATATTTCAGTCCTTAGCCATTTTGGCCAGCAAAATTTTGTAGGCCTCAGTCTCCCGTCCCTCGATGAGTTCCATATAGAAATCTGTATATGCAGCCTCCAAATCTTTATATGACTGTAAACTTGTCTCAGTGAAAAGCTTGTAACCTGGAATATCTCGCGGCTCTACCATTTCAGTGATTTGGCCTCGCTCTGCTCGGGAAAGCAAATCCTCAAGATTCAACAATAAAATTGAAGCATCAGGGTCGCGATGCTTATAAAATTCAAGCTTGTCGCGAAGCGTTGTGGCTGCCATTTTCAAAGCTTTAACATCCATACTTATGTTACTCCTAATTGCCTATGGTGCAGTTATCCTAGGCATTAGCCAATGCTTAGCTATTACAATCCAGACATGGCAATTGCAGTAGGATACTAGGCTAATTCTCACCGGTGCATATGCTATATGTCTCAGAAAGCAGGTCATGCAGCATCAGGATCGCAAGGCACGTGCGCCACACAGAGCAAAAGTTAACTGCCCGTGAAACTCACTTTCACTCCTCGCCCATTTCCCTTTTCAACTTACGTAATAAAGGAGTCTCTCCACCAGTCAGCTCAATCCTGAACTCTGCGAAAGCATGCTCAAGATGAGAATATTGTTGCAAGCCCTCTTCGGTAAATAGGTAACGCCCCGGAATGTCTCGCCACTGCAACTTAACTGTTATCATGCCAGATTCGGCCAGCTTCATCAGTGGTTCGATCTCAGCTCGAAGCTTTTCAACAACGGGATCTGACTTTCTCAAATCTTCAATCACGTCACGCAGCTTTTGCGTTTTTTGTTTAAGCTTTTCGATATCCATATAAACCTCTAGTTAAATATTGTACCTAACAGCTTGGGACTTCCCCATTCGCCACGATCAGGAACTATAGATTGAAAAACCTCACCGGTCCGGTTAATCACTCCGCCCAACTCTGTAGTAGGTGCTATTTTACTCACAAAAACTTCTGTAGGCTTTAACGGAGCGATCTGAAAAACCGAATAGCCGACGGACTCACTTTTTAAGGGCAATCCAAATGCGTCGGCAAGTGTTTTTCCTGACTTCATTGCGGCTTGAAGCTCTTCTAGCGTTGTAAAAAATGGAGAATAGCTAGTGACCTCTTGCCCTCGTGGAACGATTTTTATTAACGGTGAATTTACTGTTTTTATTTGGGGAATTGTAGAGCCGCTTGCCACAATGTCATAAGCTCGAGCATAAATACCGGTGGCATCTGTTTGTGGCGATGCTGCCTGGAGTTTACTTATTAGTTTTCCGCCTTCGGGCGTGGATAGAAAATCTGCAATTTGCTCGTCGGACAGCCCCAAAGTTTTGAATGTTTTAACCTCATCGATCTGTTTTTTTAATGGTGCGAAGCCTGAATCTTGCTTGGCATAGAACTCGCGCATATTATCGAGTTCTACGTTCTTTAGCGGAGCCGGCCCATTGACCTGCAATTCCGGCTGAGCCAACAACTTCTGCTCATTACGCGCCAGCCAATTCGCAAACTGCTTGTTCGAAATCTCTGCCTGAAGCTTGGCACTGCGCGCTGCGATGCTATCCATACTGCCCATAAGGCCTGCCTTGACCTGCCCACGCGTCATATAGGTCACGATGGCCGTAAAGAGCAGCAGCACAAGTTGCTCTTGACCCTTTGCAAGCTGGCGGGCAGCGCGATCAATGCGCTCCTGGATTTCGTATGCCGAACCACCAGTGGGGTCAAGCCCCTCGGGTTTCAGACCTTCGTCAGCATGCCAGGCAGTGGCGAAGCCTTCCTGCAGGGTAGAAAGGCAAGCAGGCAGGCCTTGGTAGAAATACTCAGCAATCGATGCGAGGCCCAGCGTCAACAAGATCAGGTTGCCAACCTGTAAACCAATGCCCGCTCCTGCTGCCGCTACGGGCACAGCGCCCACGCCAAAGAAAGCAGCCCCGGCAATGCCGCCAGCGATTGCACCGACAGCAACGCTGCCGCCGAGAATCATCGCCACTTCTTTAACCAGTTGCAGCAGCACCGGGAGGATCTGCTCGATCTCGATGGACGCCCATTTTCGCTTGAGGTCTGACTCAACAATATCGTGGGAAAGCCTCACGGCCGCTTTCACATAGTCAATGCGGTTGCCGCCCATGTATCCGTAGGCTTGAGTCGCGGTGGTATTGACGCGTCGCGTGAAGCCATTCCAGCTGTCATAGGTGCTTTGCAGCCCATCGCTGTAGGCTTGATTCAGCGTATTGAATTTATCATCGAGGTTTCGCTCGATGTCATCCCAGCTAGGAACATTGGCTAATAGGTCCATTTACACGTCACAGTCCTGGGTTGAAGGAAGCTAGCACCGGTGCCTTGCGTGGCCACGAATCAGCGTATTCTGGGCAGTACGTATGTCGCCTGTCAGATCTGAATATTTGAGCTGAATTTCAAGGCGAGCTCATTTTTCTCATCTGCGAAACAGACCGCAATGATGTCTTTAGGCCACCAATAAGTCGAGTCTTCACTTAAACCATTGTCAATGCTGAGTATTTACACATTGAAGAGTATCTGAGCCGGTGGAATCAAGACGCTGATAGATAGCGTTTTTCCGTCTTAATCACAGCCAACGCCTGAGCCGTATGGTTGTGGTTGACACGGCGCAGCACCACGGTGTTTCCTTTCGTACTTTACGACAAGGACTGTAACGGTTTTGTGAGAGATGTTGGTTAATTTTACTGACCTAGTGGCACTTTCACACTAATTTATGGTCGCACGCTGCAGTAATTGCGTGATGTGGAACGCGTCTGTAGCCCTGGTCCTACGAGATTTTCGGAGGTTTAGGGTCTTGCGCATATCTGTGGCCAACGTCAATCCAACGCCCTAAATGATTGATACTTAAGCTCCAGACCTACGCCGTGACCTGTCAGCTCGTAATCGTTAGCCGCTAAACCCGGCGGTGCTGGCCTCCCTGCCCTCAAGGAGATAGATATGTTGATGGACCTTGCCGCGATGCTTTCGCCGCAGAACCGGCGCCTTTTCAAATTCAAGAACCTCGCCAACCCCGAGCAGGAATTGCTTCTGGAGTCGTTCAGAGGAACTGAAGGTCTGTCGCGGGCGTATCAGTTTGACCTGCTGTTGGTGTGTCAGGACTCCGGGGTCGAGCTGAAGTCGATGATGGGCCAACATGTGGTCATCGAGATCGAACTGGCCGATGGCTCGCCACGCTACATCGCTGGCTACCTCACGCGCTTTGCCAGTGGCGGCAGCGACGGCGGCATGGCTAAATACACCGCAACGCTCAACCCCTGGTTCTCGATGCTGAAGAACCGCTTCGACACACGTATCTTCCAGGGAAATACGGTTGAGGAAGTCGTTACCCAAGTGTTCGCGATGTGTACCGCGTTCTCCAAGCATGAGTTTCGCCTGAGCAAGCCTCTCAAGCGCTATACCTACATCACTCAATACCGCGAATCCGACTTCAACTTCGTCCAGCGCCTGCTGGAGGAAGAAGGGATGTTCTATTACTTCGAGCATACTGCCGAAGGCCACACCATGATCATCTGTGACGACTCCACCACACTGGTGCCGTTGCCGGAACAGCCCCAGATACGCTTCCACTCGGCTTCGGTCACCGAGACAGCTGACTCCATCACCGACTGGAGCGGGGATCGCAAACTGCAGGCAGGAAAAATAGCGGTTCAGACCTTCGACTACCGTCAGCCGAACAACAGGTTGCCGGTTGCCATGAACAGCCTGAACAAACAAGGTGATGTCGAGAACTTCGAAGTATACGACTTCCCCGGTCAGTACACCCACGGCACCTACGATGAAGGCGAGGCGCTGCTGCGTCTGCGCGTTGAGGCGCTTGAATTGAGAGGCAAGAGCTTTCGAGGCGCGAGTAACTGTCGCGCGATGAAGCCTGGCTACACCTTTGAATTACTCCAGCATTACGACCACGATCAAGGTTCACCTGAAGACCGTCAGTTCCTGCTAGTTCTTGTGGATAGCGAAGGCCACAACAATTACCTGAACGGTCAGCAAGCCAGTTACCAGAACACCTTCTCTTGCGTACGCAAGAAGATAGTTTTTCGCCCACAGCTCACTACCAATCGTTCAGTCATTTCCGGTCCGCAGACTGCTATCGTCGTAGGTCCGCCCGGAGAAGAAATCTTCACGGACGAACTGGGTCGCGTGAAGATTCAGTTCCACTGGGACCGCAAAGGCGAACACAACGACAAAAGCTCCTGCTGGGTCCGCGTCGCTCAATCCGGCGCAAGTGGCGGTTTTGGTAGCATTCAGATCCCGCGCGTTGACGACGAAGTTGTCGTGGTCTTCCTTGATGGCAACCCTGACCGACCTCTGATCATGGGCAGCGTCTACAACAGCCAGAACACCCCGCCATGGTCTTTGCCAGCCAACAAGACACAGAGCGGTTTCCTGACTCGTTCCACGAAAGGACATGGCGGAAACGCCAACTTCTTTCGCTTTGAGGACAAGGCTGGCGCAGAGCAGGTAAGCCTGCACGCCGAGCGCAATCTGGACACCGATATCGAGGTAGATGAGAGCCACACTGTCGGAGGTAACCGGACCATTAAAGTGGAGGGCATGCACTCCGAAACTATAAAGCTGGAGACAAGCATCGCTGTCCAAGAAGGCTCGTATTTTGTGACAGTCGATAAGGGTGAAGTAAAAATAAAATCGGCCACATCCATCACGCTTGAGGTGGGCTCCAGCAAGCTCGTGATGAACGCTGATGGGACCATTACGCTGTCCGGTATCACAGTAAATATAGACGGCACTACCAAAATCAACCTAAACAAATAAGCGACCGACAGGAGTAGCCGCATGCGTCAACGAACGGATGGCCGTACAAGTTTTTATGATCGTCTATCAGAGAACCGCATTCGTGAGGAAAAGCGTCTGGAAGAGGAACGCCTTGCCCAAGAGGCGCTTGATGCTATTCCAGTGCCTAAACGCTTTCATACCAATGAGCTGAGTTTTATTCGCCCCCAAGGCTTCAAGGATAAGACCTTTCACGTGTTCACATTGACAGATATCGGACCTAGTCCTTTATCTGTAGTCATCGGGCGGACCCCAATTGAGGATAATGCCGATCTTGAAACCATGTCTCAGATGCTGTTGGATGATCTGAAAAAAGCATTATCTCATCTGGAATGGGTTGAACCGCTCTGCCCTGCGGAGGTTGCTGGTATAGAAGCACGGCGTATTGAATTCAAATGGCGGCAGCAAGGACTCCCCGTACACCAGCTGCAATTGATTTTCCTTCATCAAGATGAGCAAGGACATCCATTGTTGATGCAAATTACAGCGACCAGCAATCATCCGAACGGGATGACACCTGAAGAAAGGAGTGCATTCTATTCGGTGGTCCACACACTGGAGCTACGTCAGACTCCCTTGGCAGGTGAGGCGGTGGAACAAGTATGAGCGCCGCTGCACGCCTAAACGATCCGATTGAGCATACTGGGTCGCTGACAGGACTGCTTGCAGGGTTTGCTATCGGCGCTATTGGAGCAGCGTTGATTGTTGGCACGGGTGGGTTGGCTGCCGTTGCGATAGTCGGCGCGGCAGCAGCAACTGGCGCAGGTATAGGACAACTGGTAGGAAGCATGTCTTTCTGCAGCCACCAAACTGGCCAAATTATAAGTGGCTCCAGTAACGTGAACATCAATGGCAAGGCGGCAGCAAGAGCGCATGTTGATAAGGCGAGGTGCGATGATCATGGACCCGGCCCAAAAGTTTTAGCACAAGGTAGCAGCACTGTTTACATCAATGGCTATCCTGCAGCCCGAGTAAACGACCGCACAGAATGTGATGCAAAGATTAGCTCTGGTTCGAATAATGTCTTTATTGGCGGCGAAACGGAGACTACTGACGCGATAAGTCCTGAAGTGCCGGTGCTGCTTGAAAGAGGCATTTTGCTCATTGGCCTAGCAAGTGCTTTTGTGCTGGCAAGCCCAGCTGTTGTAATTGCAGGATTTGTAGGCGGTATCGCTGGGGGCACAATTGGCAACTGGGCTGGCGGCAAGTTGTTCGGTGAAGGATCGGATAGGCAAAAGCTCATGGCCTTCGGCGGCGCCCTGCTGGGCGGCGGTTTGGGTGTTAAAGGCGGGAAGTGGTTTGATGCTAGATATGAGGTTAAAGTTCAAGGTTTAGGTTCAAACCTAGGTAATATTCAAGTAAAATCTAAGACTGCAAACAATAAACCTTCCGCGCTGTCAAACAATAAAACTTCCGCACCGTCGAATACGAATTATAGCCGTGGAAAGTTCAGAAAAAATGTTCGCAAGACAGTATGGGAAAATGCCGAAAAAGAAAGTCCTGACGGTATAGTCAGAGATCCACTGCTTGAAAAGCCTATGAAATTTGACGAACCGTGGGATATGGGACACAAGCCCGGTTTCGAGCACTGGAAGCACGTACGTAGCGCAGAAGCCAGAGGTATCAGTAGAAAGCAATTTCTAGACGAGTATAATGAAGTAGAGCATTACCGGCCCGAGCTGCCATCTTCCAACAGAAGTCATAAAGGCGAGCTTGAAACTGATGATTACTATGGATACTAAATGAAAAAGCCTCCCAGCCTTCAGCTAAAAACAGTAGCAAAGCACATCCTCAATTTTTTTGGCGGCACGCCAACTGTTCATGCGTACTACGATGACTCTAGAGTTAGGTCGATGTCTATTGTCACGACGTTCGATACTATAGAGCCAGGTATCAAATCAATAGGCACTATCGGACTATCGGAAATACCATTAGTAAACGAAGACGGTACAGAATTTATAACCCGCATCGAACTTTGCTCTGCCGTTCCAACGACTTTTGAAGCTTGGGAAAATGTGATAGCGTCAGCAGCTTTCTTCATCGAACAAAGAAGAAAGCCCGTTGTTCCGGGCGCAGTATTGGAAAATGTTGTTAATGAATACTTTCCGAAAACCAAGATGCCTCACTTATATTTCTCCATACCTTTTTTATGGAACGATGGCCATTTTGAAGAATTGATTTTTGATGAAATCAAAATAAACTGGTTACAATGTTTTGCCATTTATGAAGTTGAAAAAGAATTTATAGATAAAAATGGCAGTGATGCTTTTGAGGATCTACTGTCCACACAAGAGACTGATGTGTTCGACATGGAGCGTGAGCATATCAGCTTGCCTTACTAGCGTGCTGTCTGAAAAATCATTTGAAATACTCTATTCTTTCTCCTTGATTATAGTAATGGGGGTGAAGATATAAGTGCCTAAGATACTCTCCTGAACAATGGAGGAAACTCCGAATCGAGCATTTGTAAAATAAGTAACTATCAGTCCGCGCGGCACTCGCCGCGCGAGAGTCTTCTGTTAGCGGCTCAAGATTGCTCAGCAGTTGTGATGGCTCACCTGGCTGGATTCTCTGTACTTGCCACTCTTTGGTGCTGACTCTTTTGATTTAGAATCTGACGGTTTGGTGGATGGGCCTAGACGCGGCGTAAGTCGTTCTTACCGCCAAAAGCACTGCCTTGTGTGCTTAAAATTTAGGTGATATCAAAGTACAACGTAGGCCCACTGCACCTGAAGCAGAAAACCCCGGCCCCTAAGCAAAAGGTCCATACTCGTTGGTCACTAAAGCACAGCGCGGTGTATTAAAATAAAAATCAAATAGCAGAATTCTAACCAAGGATGAATATAAATAATTTGAATGGGATAGAAGATTTACCAATAAAAGAACCAAAGGGGTTTCTAGATTTTGGGCCGAGGAGCGTGATAGGCTTAGGCTTGAAGAACCCGGCACTAGAAATTAGACCTCGGACCAAAAGGCAGATATATTAGCTAACAAGACGCCTAAATATAATGGAGAGCCAATACAAGGCCACCATAAATATAACGCATTAGATCACCCGCAACTTGCAAGCGATCCTAAAAATATTTACCCTGCAACTCGCTCCGAACACTTCGAGCGATGGCATGGCGGAAACTGGCAAAACGACTCATTCGGCAAGCCATTGAACTTTGATTATCCAGAGGAATTTTAATGTCTGTAATAGCTATAGTTATTGACGAAAAAAAAATGAAGCCCGCTGTGCTCATTCAGTTGCATAGAGCTTTAAATCAGCCTTTGCAGACACTTAAAACTCTTTGCCATGAAGGCAACCCTATACTAGAAATTGAGGTGTTCGAAGGAGACCTTCAAGAAAGATTAAAAACCATACGTGGAGTATTAAAAATCATCTCTGATGAAAAAATATCAGCAGATTTTTACGAAATCCCTTGCGGCGAGAAATATGCGGGAAATAAGCATCTTGACAAGCGAGCCGTTACTGCAGACTTTGTAAATAGTATGTTAGATGCTGTAGATGAGGAGTTCGATAGGCAGTCTGATAACTAATTTTTTGTGCGTAACGACATGCTCACTTATCAATCACTATTATATAGGCCAAAGTCAACACCCATTGGTCTAGAAGAATTAATATTACACAGAGTGAAAGCATGGTCAAGACGCGTCAATATGGCAGAAGCAAGTTTCGTCCTACGTTAGAGTTTGAGCAACAGCAAAACGGCCAAGTCTAAATACAAATAACGACGCCTGGGGCAACCTGATAGAGAAAACGATCGGCATCGTGCGCTGGCAGACCTTCACCTACGACTACGATAACCGCCTGGTCAAAACCGAGACCATGGCCAACAGCCAGATCGAGAGCACCAGCAGTTACCAGTACGACAGTCTTGGCCGTCGAATAGCTAAACAGTCCGAGATCAAAGGCCAGACCGACCACAAACGCTTCCTCTGGCAAGACCTGCGCATGCTGCGCGAAGAAAGCCCGGGCCAGAGCAGCCTGTACCTCTACGAACCCGGCAGCTACGCGCCGCTGGCCCGTGTGGATGAGAAAGAAGGCGAGCTAGAGAACAAGGTTTACTACTTCCACACCGACCAGATCGGCACACCGCTGGAAATGACCGATGCCGAAGGGCAGATCGTCTGGCAGGCGAAGTACCGGGCGTGGGACGCGATTGAAAAGCTGGTGGTGAACGAGGTCGAACAGAACCTGCGGTTTCAGGGGCAGTATTTCGATATCGAGACAGGGCTGCACTACAACACGTTTAGGTATTATGACCCGGAGATTGGAAGGTTTATTACGCAGGATCCGATTGGGTTGTTGGGTGGGTTTAATCTTTATCAGTATTCGCCCAGTCCTATCGGTTGGATTGATCCGTGGGGTTGGAACTGCATTCCTAATAAGGTTGCAGGGATGGCGAGAGAGGCTAGAGCTAAAGATTTGTATGGAAAAAGATACGGCAAGGAAAATGTCTTAAGCGAACGATATCTTCGCAATGCCGATGGGAAAATTGCCAAAGCCCCCCTAACAGGCGCGGCGGGTAGATTTTGTGATTAAGAATTCAGACGGGAGTGGCACTGCCAAAGAAATTACTAGCCTGACAGCTGACAAAACTGGTCAACTTTCAAAAGAAACTAGAGTTTAATGTTGATACTCGAGAGTATTGGAAATGGCGTGTAAATAACCAGGGATAAAGAATATGTCCAATATAGAAAACTTGAAAGAAAAATACAAAGCATATTATGACCTTGATAGCGGTTCGAAAGAAGCTTTAGAGTCCATAGAGAAAGAGCTGGCCATTAAACTTCCTCTCGACTTTAAACAAATTGCAATGTTTTACAACGGTGGCCTTCTCGGATGTATCAGTCATCATGCGATTTCAAGTGAAACAAATCCGTTAAATATAGTTGACGAGACACTCCGCCTTAGAAAATCGATAAACCTAACCGATAATTACATAGTTTTGGCTGAGCCAGCTGAAAGCATTATAGTACTAGACGTTTCAAGTGTCCCCGCCGTGATCTGGTGTGATGCGATTGATGCGATTGATGCTGAAAATATAAACACAAAAAAATTCAGTACGCCACCAGACTCTTGGGATAGCTATGCAAGTTTCTTCTCCTATTTATTAGATCGTGAAGAGTCAGGAGATTAACAACAAGGATACTCAATGACTAACCTAGCTAAAAAAATCAGGCTTTTTTGCACTTATTCAGCCTCATAAAGGCCTATAGCAAGACTTCGCAATCTCAACCGAGGATGCTAATGATTCTTGGTTGAGACCTCCAAGCGAGCAACAACCAGGCTTTAGTAAGTCAGCGTCTCATTATATTTTTTGGCTCTTTAATAATAAACCACGCAAATGGCTGCCAACATTGGCTCAGCCATTTGCTGCATTTTATTCATCGTCCTGAATAAAAATTAGCTGATCACAGCCTCGTCGCTGAAATCGACGCACTGGGACACAAGACCGAATACCTCAACGGTGAGGACGGCCTGCCGCACACCATCGTCGACCCGACGCTCAAGTCCAAATACCTTTGGTGGAACACCCTGGCTCAGGTCCAGCGCTTTCAGGACTGCTCGGGCAAAAGTACCTATTTCCGCTATGACGAACGCCATCATCTGGTCGCCGTGACCGATGCCCTGAACAACACCACCACGCTGGAACGCAAACCCGATGGCGAAGTGCTGCGCATCAACCACCCGGACGGCTCCCACGAAAGCTTTACCTACAACGAACTGGGTCAGGTGCTGACGCACACCGACGGCAAAGGTCAGACCATCACCTAGCGCGGCGAAACCCAGTACGAATACGAAGACAATGGTCAGTTGCTGGCACGCAACAACAGCCGGAGGGGTTCAGCTGGACGACACCCACAATGTCATGAGATAAAAAAATCTGTTGAAGGGTTAAACTTCGAAACCAACGTCTTCGGCCAACGCCATTGCCCTTGCCTACCACGGCGCGTACCACGACCTTTTGCCTTAAGCTCCTGAGTAATCCCTATGATTGCCTCCTACCCGGATACGATGAGAAAAGCACTTTACCTCCCGTTCTTTCTTATTTCTTTATGGGCCGTCTTGCTAACTTTAAAGTCTGACCTCTTTTGGCTGGTCGGCCTGGGCCTCTTCGCGCTATTCATTCGCACAATGTATTTGATCTATCTGAACGAACGTTTCACAGCTTTCGGCGCCCATTGCGTGGCCTGCTTGCTTTTCTTGTTTCAACTTATTGATACAAGCCTCATTTACCTTGTGGCCATATCTGACTACGGCAAGTCAACCCGCGACGCCACGTCGCTGGCGATGATTCCTGTCCTGCTGATGCTCGTTGAGTTTTTGTTTATTTACTTCACAAAACCTCGACCGGGAACAACCATTTTCGAGATCCGGGAGAACAGGATTTGCATGGAGAGCCATCACAGCAGTAACAGGATTATCAATATAATAGGTGGATGTTTTACTGCCGTAGGCGCCGCCTCGATGATTGGGTGGCATGTAGAGCAAATTGTATTGGCGATTATTGCGCTGGCCTTGATAAATCTTTAACTTCTTTATGCGTTCCGGAATTTTATTCGAATGCTGAAAAAAGTGCTGGCAATGGAAAGGAAACACAACCGTTCTTACACCTTTGAGTACATTGACCAGATCCGCGAAGCACGCAGTCGCTGGTGGCTGAGTAGATTTTTAAAAGGGTTCATATCGCTCAGCAAATGAAATCAGGTCGTGAGCCCATGTGCCAAAAAGACAACTCACCACCCCGACCCCACCAAGGAAGAAGAAATTGGGTAAACCCTCTCTCAGCAAGCCGGCTTATCTGGAGCCTATGGCGATGCATCGCAGCACGGTCGCCGCTTTCCGTGCGCGTTATCAGGGGTCCTTTCTGGCCCCGATCTTCATGGGCATATTTTCCCTCGCCATCACCGCTGGCACTGTGGCCGATGCGTACTTTCCGAATGATCTGGAGCGAGCGGGCCAGTCGATGATGCTCATGATGGGGGCCACGCTGGTGTTGAGTTTCGGAGGCATCATGATGAGTCGGGGGCACCCCTGCGGAATGTGGATATTGGCGGCCATTCTGGCGGGCTGTTTTTTAGCCGTGTTGCCCACTGCCCCTGCGCATTGGCGGCGCTTCGAGTTGATGTTCTATGTGCTGGGGCTGCTGTTCCCGCTGCTGGGCCTTTTGTCGCTCAACAGCAAGCGCGGCCGGGAGTTGCGCATGCAGTGGCGGATTATTCGAGCCGAGCGCAAGGAGATCCGTCAGGAAATGCAGCGCCGCAAGAACCTCGAGAAGCATCGTGAAAACCTGCGCAAGCGAAACGCGCTGCGCAAATGACCGTGTTCAGTCATGACTTTCTTGCGCCCAACAAAAAACCCGCCGAAGCGGGTTTTTCCAAGACCATCCCAACTCCCTGTCGGCTGCCTCCGAGGCAATGGTCGATCATCCTTGATCCTGGCGAACTCCTGTTCACCAGTTGATGGATCCAATGCTACGGGTCTCGCGTTCACCCGGAAATAGCCGACTTCCGCCAACGCGTGTAAGCCTTTCGCTATACCTTGGTTTTTCAGGCTCACCATCAACGTAGTAAGGCGCCTGCAAAGCTCATACAATCGCCCGCGTAGCGCTAAAAACAAGAACGGCAGAAACACAGGATTTCCCGGAAGAAAACGTCATCCCAACGGAACAAGAGGAGTAGACCCATGAGCGCAGCAGATCAGACTCAAAGCACTGGCAAGTACAGTGCGAAGTGGCAGGAACGTTTCAACTTTTTCGAGACTTACGGTGCGCCGAACGATCCGCGCTTCAAGCCTGCGGTCAACGCGCTGCCTGACTTCAAGAAGAAGTTGCTCGTCTGCGCCAACATCATCGCGTTTTTCTTCGGCCCGATTTATTTCTTCGTGCTGGGGCTGTGGAAGAAAAACCTGGCGCTGATCGGCATCATCATCGCGATCAACATCGTCCTGGCCCTGCTTTTCGGAATTTTCGGAATGGAGGTTCCAAAAGCATTGGGGACAGGCTTGAACGTCGTGTTTTCCATGATGTACTCCCTGACGGCCAACTACTCCTACTACCTCAAGGAAGTAAAAGGCGAGCAAGGCTGGAACCCGTTCAAAGGCATGCGTCTCTGACCTGCCGATAACCGGCCCGACACCCGCACTTCTCGATGAGCGTGCGGGTTCGCTGTGGATAAGTCACCTTCAGGCTTTATCATTCCCCTCAACCAGCCTCAGCACTCCATCCACGTACCGCACTTCCCTTCCCACCCACGTCACATCAACATTTGGCAGCACCGCCGATGGCTTGCGCAGTTCACGCAGTAATGTAGAGCCGTGTGAGAGACGCCCACCCATGCGCGCGATCACGGCGCGGGCGTTCTGGTAGTGCGCGTGGCGTCCGGGGTCGAGTGTGTCTTCGAGCAAGATGTCGTCGCCCAGAATGCCTTGGACCTGCCCGGGATAAATCATGAAGCCGGAGGCCTGTTCGGTGCCTTCACGACCGTCCTGCCAGAAGCTGCCGTCTCGGCTGCGAATATGCGGATGCGGCGCGAACCAGTGCGCTCGATCAGCAACCGGCATGGCGTGGTGCAGGCGGAAGAACACACGCATCAGGTTGTCGCGGTACCACTCCCGCACTTGCAGGTAGTAACCGCGCATGCCCGGCAGACCTGCGCGGTGCGCGAAGAGAATGAAACCCGACCAGCCCGGAAATGCCTGTAGCGGCAGGTCGGTCTGTGCCGGGCGTGGCGTGGCGGGGTCGGTTTCCCAGGGCAGCCTGTGCGGGCAGTGTTCAAGGTCGTCGTAAGCGGTGGGCGGACGCCCCAGCAAGCCACCGCCGCTGCTGGCCAGCGAGGTGGCGATGCACAGGTTGCCCTGCACCACGAAAACGTAGAAACGGGTGAACCAGTCGGCGAGTTGTTGGCCATCTGCGCCTTGCGTCGTCAGCGCATGCAGTTCACGGTCGAAACGGTGCAGTTGCTGTTCCAGAGTCAGCAGATGTCCGCGGGCAATGCGCTGCATGCGCAGGAACAAAGGCAGTGAGCGCAACAGGCGCAACGGTCGCCAAGGCAGATGCGGGGTCGCGCCGCCGACTTCACCAGCGTAGCTGCTGGATGCAATACCCCAATCAGCCAGGCGTGCGAGAAACAGGTCGTTGTTGATATAGGACGCCGCCCCAAACAGAGCGGTGAAGGGCTCGTTGTCCTGCAAGATGCGCGCGTCCCAGCGCGCCATGATCGCGGGGATACTGCTCGCTGCACGTCGCTGGGCGTATTCCACAAAGCGGCTGGGCTGTGGCGGCAGGATCTCGGCGATATTGGCGGCGGTCAGGTGACGACGCCAGCCGTAGTCGCTGATGGGTCGGTATTGCAGCAACCACAGCTGGCTGCCGTCCCAAGCCCATTCGACGTCACCCGGCACGTAGTGGAAGACTCGCAGAACGCCTTGTAGAAAGTCCCAGAGCATCGCTTGAGCCAACCCGTGGGAGGGTTTGAAACTGCCGCTGCTCCAGGATTCGCCGAGACGGGAAATGATCGCTCGCTCGGGGCTCGCCTGACCGTCGGCCAGCGACTCCAGATGCCCTTCGACCCACTCCAGTTCTATCGACAGGTGACGCACAAAAGCAATGCCGGAAAGCACCGGTTCAATGAAGCGCTGCACCACGACCTCTTCGACGCCCGCGCTGTGCAGTTCTGCAATACGCGCGGGCACGTTGCGGCCCGGTTCGCGAAGGAAGGTGGTGCTGAGCCCGGCATTGGCCGCATCGGCCTGATCCTCGCCGAAACTGGACGAGCGTACCGCCCAGATGGCGTCGGGCTGACGGTCGAGAAACGCCGGCAGCGCCGAGTCGCGTCCCTGCTCAAGAGACAAGGCCGCGGGTACCGGTTGGCCAGCAATGGCCGCCAGACGCAAGCGCCCGCCTTTGGTGTGTGCAACAAAGCCGCGCTCACCGGATTCCAGCCATTGGGCGAATTCGGCCGGCGAGTCGATCCACGGGTAATGCCCCCAGCCCGGCTTGAGTCTGATGGTCAGATCGGCACGGGCCAGAATGGCAGACCATGCGGCGGCCTGATCGATGCCCAACACCTTGTCCTGATCGCCCCAGACCAGCTCGATAGGGTCCTGCACCCACTCCAGTAAAGGGAGCGCGGTATCGGCACGCAACATATCCCAATACGGCACGAAGGCGCGGCAGCGAGCGTAACCGGCGCCCATACGCTGATAGTGCGAGGCGGGCCAGGCATGCCTGGAAAATTTGTGCGCAAACAGCTTGGGTTTGTTGGCCAGCAGCCAGTGGATGGTTTGGCGGATCGGTAGCGGCGACATCAGCGCAGGTAAACGGCGTTGCCAGAGGAAAGCACCCACAGGCGCCAGCAACACGCTTCTGCAGAAATGCCCCGGCTGACGTTGCAGCGCGTGCATGACCAGCAAGGCGTTGACGCCCACCGCCATGATCGCACTGCCTCTCACCGTCGCGGCCAGCAGCGCATCGGCGTAGGCTGCAATGTCGTCGCAGGGTGGTAACGGGTTGCTGCCGAAGCCGGGCAACTCCAGCGGTACAACCTGATAGCGCTGAAAGTGAGGCAGCGCGTCGTCCCACCACTCGGCGCTGCTGCCGTTGCCCGCCAGCAGGTACAGAATCGGCCGATCAGACATCGCGGGATTCCCTCAGCACAGCGCTGGCCAAGACGCGACGGTCATGGCGATACAGCCAGAACAGCGGCGGCAACAATGCCAGCAGCGCTGCCAGATCAAGCCACACATGCGACCAGACACCACCGCGGACGGAAATCAGTATGTCCTGGGGTGCCCAGAGCAACAGGCCCGCAATCAGCCAACCCCACGGCATTGCGCTTTTCAGGCGATTGCCCAAATGCACGAGCGCCAGCATGTACACGGAATACGTTTGCAGCGTGGCGCCGAACAACGCCATCCACCAAACCTGCTGTGCGCGAGCCGCAGCGGGAGCAGCCTCGGTCCAGAACGCCTGTTCAAGCGTGGTCAGGTAGCCGTCAAGCAAGCCGGAAAAACCGGCCCAAGTGAATACGATACTGCCCAGCACATGCGCTAATGCGACGGCATACAACCAGATCACCAGCGTGCGCCGCAGGGTGGCAGAAGGGAGCGGCATTGCAGGTCCTTGGATCGTCCGTGTGAGGTGCCGAGTGTAGCGATTTCTCGACGGGCTTAATACCGAGGGACTTTGTCTGCAGTCGCCCTCACATTTTCCCGTTCAGTTGTGCCCCAAAACCCCGCTGTAACGAACAGCGTCAGGGCTGAAAGCCTTTTGCCTCCAGTCAAAACTGCCAGTAGAGGCCGTACCCCGTTTCTGCCCACAGTAAGGCTCCGCCTGGCAGGCCATCTGCCGGGCGATGCCTGCGTTCAGGAGTTGCGTTCATGGATGCGCTGAATGTTATCAATGTCGGTACTGACCGAATCAATTCGTTGTTCAATGTCGTTCTGCAGTACGGAGCGACCATTGTTCTGAGGTTGGTGATCGCTGCACTGTTGTGGATTGTCGGACGCTGGCTGATCGGGGTTCTGGTCAGGATGGCGCAACGCTCGCTGACGCGGCAGCGGTTCGATCCGACGGTGCTGCGCTATGTGGGCTCGTTTATCACGGTGACGCTGAATATCATTCTGGTCATCGCCATTCTGAGTTACTGCGGCATCGAGACCACCAGCTTCGCAGCGTTGCTGGCAGCAGTAGCGCTGGCGATCGGCATGGCGTGGTCGGGATTGCTGGCCAATCTGGCGGCGGGCGGTTTTATCATCGTGTTAAGACCCTTCAAGGTCGGCGATGTCATCTCGGCAGCCGACGTGACAGGGACGGTAGTGGAAATAGGCCTGTTTGTGACGTCCATCAATACCACGGACAACGTGCTGAACCTGGTGGGCAACAACAAGATTTTCGCCGACACGATCATCAATTATTCCAGCAACGATTTTCGCAGCGTGGAGCTGACCGCGACGTTACCCGGCACCGCAGACGAACAGACGATCATCCCGCGCCTCAGGCATCAGGTCGGCTGCCTTCCCAACGTGCTGGCCAACCCTCCGGTCGATGTGCATCTCTCTGCAGCGACCGCAGACTCCATCACCCTGTCAGTGCGCCGTTATTGCCACAATGACCATTACGATTCGGTACACCGCCAGACGCTGGGTGTGATCAGGGCACTGATGCTGCATATGTCCTGAGACCGTCGAGCGAAGCGCGGGTCATGGTCAAACGGACATCGATAGTGAGCGAGGACTGACTCGGTAGCGCCAGCCCGCGTCAGGGCGACACTCGGCCGTCCTGACGCTCATGCTGCCACTTACTGGTTACTAAGTCCGCCGACCTTCGCCATGATGATGCTCATGAATTGCTGCACGGTCATTTTCTGGCCATTGAAGTCGACCATCTGATTGGCGTATCGCAGGTCGGAGACAATGTTGTCGCCGTCGACCTTGGCCAGTTGCATCATCTCGGCCATGACACTCGCCATGTCGCTGGCAGCCTTGGCCTGTTCTGCGATGACCTTGAGGTCGGTCTGGCCTTCGCGGATGGCCTGCTGAGTCGCTAGGTCGCGAATCATCGGCTTGGACAAGACCACCTTGGCGTTGACTTCGCCCAGGGTTTTCAAGAGCAGCGCATCGGAAGGCTGATCAAGCGGACCGGGATCGGCCAGGTCCACCGCGATACGCATGTGGCTTTCGCCGTTGCTGGTCTTGAGCGAGAGTTTTTCCAGTTCGATGTGCGGCTTGGCTGTCAGCAGCTTTTTCATCTGGGTGTTCATCAGCTCTTGATCGGCAGCGTTCAGTTCCAGCCGGAACGGGCGCTTCTCCAGTGCTGCCGCTTGCTGTTGAGGCAGGATTTTTTCCTGATACAACTGATACAGCGCCTGAGTGGCCACCACATCGAAATTGGCGATCTTGAAGCCCATGTGCCCGGCACCCACATCCTTGCCGCCATAGGAAATCATGCCGGCATCGTAGTTGACCTGCGCAGCCAGATTACCGGCATCTTCCTGCGCCAGATTGGTGTTGGTGAAGTCCTTGATCTGCACCTGGGGCTTGCCCACCACCTGGAAACCCGCATTCTGGATTTTCATGTTGGTATGGCCCAGATAGAAACCGGACTTGCCCTTGGTGCCGCCGGTGTCGAAGGTCATGCCCTTGACTTCGATGCTGACCGGGCCTTCAGGTGAAGCGACGTTAAGTTGCAGGTTGTCCATGTTGCCGGCAAGGCTGAATTTTTCGGCATCGGCCGACGACTCCGCGTTCAGGTCGAGCCCTGAAAACCTGAACGTCCCGTCCACGTCGGTCATTTCCAGCGGCGCCATCTGTAGCGTGCCCTGGGTGGCGCGGTCATAGCTGATGCTGGCCTGCCCTTTGAGCGGCGGGACGTCCTTGCTCATGGCAAACCATTTCTCGGCGCTGGGGCTTTTTTCCATCTGGAAATTGCTCAGGGCCATGACCGGCAGCAGGTTCAGGGTTTTTAGACGAGACAGAGGAATGGGGCCGTGTTCGATATGGTCAACAAACAGGAACTGGCCGCCCTGCGTGCTATCCGACAGGTTCTGGATATCTACGCGGTAGTGCGCCGTGCTGCTGAAGAAGTGCTTGTCCAGCGAGACCATTTCCAGTTTGACGCTGGTGTCCGTGCCATTAAACGACTTGGAGAGTTCCTGGTTGGCATTGCTGATGGCATCGTTCAGCGCACCCTCCAGTTGATTGCCCGTGTACCAGGCGCCGCCCGTAACCAAAGCACCCGCTACGACAATGACGCCAATCGCTATACCTGCTGATTTATTCATAGTGACTCGAAGATATCCGTTCTGATAATGGAGAAGTCGTACCGGGACCGGCAGCACCGCTTGAAAACCGCGAAAGATTATCAGAAACACAGGGTAGCCACGGTGTTCATGGAAACGTTAGGCTGAAACCGAATTCGAAAAACGGACGGGATCACATGAGCGAACAGCACAACGAACGAGGCCCGATCAAGGCCGTCATCTTTGATATGGATGGTCTGTTGCTGGACACCGAGGGTGTCTACACGGAAGTGACGCATCTGATTGCCAGCCGTCACGGTCGAACCTTCGACTGGTCGATCAAGCAGCACACCATTGGCCGCGGCGCCCGGGACTTCTCGGATTACGTGATCAAGACGCTTGAGCTGCCGATGTCCATCGACGAGTTTCTCGAGATCCGTGAGCCGATGCTTGAAGAGCGCTTCCCGCGCGCCGGGGCAATGCCGGGGGCCGAAGCACTGGTCCGGCATCTGGCCGCCTACAATATTCCCATCGCAGTGGGCACCAGCTCCTCGGTGCATTATTTCAAGGCCAAGACGACCCTGCACCGCGCCTGGTTCGAGCTGTTCGATACTGTCGTGACTGCCGATGACCCTGAAGTCGGCGCTGCCAAGCCGGCGCCAGACATCTTTCTGGTCGCAGCCCGCCGCCTCGGCGTCGAGCCGGCAGATTGCCTGGTCTTTGAAGATTCACCATTTGGCGTGACCGCCGCCAAGGCTGCCGGTATGTATGCCGTGGCCGTGCCGGACTCGCACATGCCGGTAGAGCAATACGAACATGCGGACCTGCTGCTTGATTCGCTGGCCGACTTCCCGCTCAAGGCGTGGGGGTTGCCTGGGCTCGACTGAATGAAAAGGAGATCATAAGCATGAATTATCGAACCCTTGGCCAGTCCGGCCTCAAGGTTTCCACATTGACCCTTGGCTCGATGATGTTCGGCGAGCAGACCGCCACCGAAGAGTCGCTGCGCATCATCGACAAGGCCCGGGACCAGGGCATCAATTTCATCGACACAGCGGATGTCTACAACGGCGGTCGTTCGGAAGAGATCGTCGGCAAGGCCATCGCGGCGCAGCGCAGCGATTGGGTTCTGGCCACTAAAGTCGCCATCGGCCCCGCAGACGGCATGCCCAACCGGGCAGGCCTGAACCGCAAGCACATCTTCAATGCCATCGAGAACAGCCTGCGACGACTGGACACCGACTATCTGGATATCTATTACCTGCACAAAGAAGATCAGGACACGCCGCTGGAAGTGACGGTCTCGGCGATTGGCGACCTGATCCGTCAGGGAAAGATCCGCTATTGGGGCGTGTCGAACTTCCGGGGCTGGCGCATCGCGGAAATCGTCAACGTTGCGCAGCGTCTGGGGGTCGACAAGCCGGTCATCAGCCAACCGCTGTACAACATCGTTAACCGTCAGGCTGAAGTCGAGCAGATCACCGCCGCCGCGTATCACGGCCTGGGGGTAGTGCCCTTCAGCCCGCTCGCACGCGGTGTGCTCAGTGGCAAATACGCGCCCGATATCACACCGGACAGTGAAAGCCGGGCCGGCCGTCAGGACAAACGCCTGCTGGAAACCGAATGGCGCGTGGAGTCGTTGCGTATCGCACAGCGGATTCAGGAGTACGTGCAGGACAAGGGTGTCGGCATTGTCGAATTCGCCATCGCCTGGGTGCTCAACAACAGGGCAGTGACGTCAGCCATTGTCGGGCCGAGAAACGAGCAGCAGTGGGACGGTTACACCAAAGCGCTTCAGGTGAACATCACCGCCGATGACGAGGCCTTCATCGACTCGCTGGTCACGCCCGGACATGCTTCGACGCCAGGCTTCAATGATGTTCAGCATTATGTGTCCGGCCGCCTGGTTCGCTGAGGCGATCCTCACCTGCGGCCTTATGCCGCGAAGGACAGCGTCACGGTGCTCTGGAATAACCGTTCCAGGGCGCTGTATCGCCACAGAACCTGGTAAAAACGGTGTACTTTCGAGCGCCCGTTCGGTACTCGGGGCGGATGAGCGTTAAGATAGTGTGCGTTTATTGATCATCGGGCGCCTGAAATGCTGTCCGGATCACGCTGCAAAACATAATGACGCTTCTATTTTCGCGACGTGCTGGCAAGGCTTGGCTAGTCTGTCGGCAATCCAGCGAATAATTGGACCCTGTCCAGTCAGGTTGATGAAGAAGTAGGCCGATGCGTAAATCAGATAGAGAAGCCTTTCTGGGCTCCGTACTGGGCAATGAGCAGCCTCCGGCGCACCTTGCCAGAACAGTGATTGAAGAAAAACTGCGGAACGCCATCATCGATGGCAGCTTGCCGAGCGGCACAGCCTTGCGCCAGCAAGAGCTGGCAACGCTGTTCGGCGTCAGTCGAATGCCCGTGCGCGAGGCATTGCGCCAACTCGAGGCGCAATCCCTGTTGCGCGTCGAAACGCACAAGGGCGCGGTGGTCGCGCCGTTGATCACCGAAGACGCTGTGGACGCTTATGCCCTGCGGATTTTGCTGGAGTCCGAGGCATTGCGCCTGTCCATTCCGTTGCTGGACGCCAACGACCTGGCCGCCGCCGCCGGCTACATCGAACAGCTCGAGGTAGAGACCGACTTCGGTCAGATCGGCAGGCTCAATCGGCTGTTTCACCTGTCGCTGTACGCCAAGACACGCAACAAGCGTCTGATGCGGCTGGTTGAAGAAGGCCTGAACGAAGAGGAGCGTTTTTTGCGCTTCAACCTCTCCGCGATGGGGCTTGGCAAGCTTTCTCAGGACGATCACTGGGAGTTGCTCCGGCTGGCCGAGCAGAAGGCCGTCGAGCCGTGTGTAGATGCACTGACGCTTCACCTCAACCGCGGCGTCAAGGCGGTCACTCAGTACCTGAGCAGCAACAAGGCTATCAACGCGAAGCCTTCCCGCACACAGAAGAAAAACCCCGCCTGAATAAGCGAAACGGTCGATCTGCAGGTTTTGAAGCATCACCTGCAGACTGACCGTCCGCGCCCCTCTGCACCTCTCCTCGCATTGCCGACACTTGGCATGGCGCTTTCATATCTATTTTCCTGATCACGGGTGGCCTGACACTGGAATGAGGCAAACTCGGTCGTGGTCCTGGGGAACCCACCCGGAGGGTATTGCCTGGAGACGGCTGAACTGCCCACGCAGGATCGGGACAGTTCTCTGTTCATCTGAACTCAATGGATAAGGAGTTGCTGAACGGGGCACACAGACATTGGAAGTCATTTCCAACACCGCCCATAAAAACCATTAACTTGATTATTCGGCTGAACGACAACGCTGAGTGAGGCATTCGCTCATTATTAATTATTCTGACTCAATCAGTCGGAAGGGTTGTCTGCACCCAAATAAACCACCTCACCGGTTGTTTATACAGCCTCTCACACGCTTAAAAACAGGCTGTTTAATTATTATTAAAAAATGATTGCACGCATTATTAAATATGTTTTAAGTTTTCCCCGCAGCCCACATAACCCGTTGCTGCAGCGCCCGGCTGACAAGGCCTGTGGCATCAAGCCGCTTTTGTAAATGAGCGTAAAGCCGTGAACTTACTGTGCTCCCCTGCGGTGAACAGCAGGCCGTCGTTCGCCTGTTGCACGGGTAAATGGCAGCCTTTGCTCTTGGCCTGTAACAGCAAGACTCATTGAAAGACCGTGCAACTTTAAATACTCCACCTGACCGAAAGGATATCGCCGTGCCTTGTGAGAAAACACGACTTGCCCATCAGAAAGTTGAACTGAGCCGCCACCCTATCTTTGCAGAAATTACTGCATTGCCTGTGCTGAGGCGCTTTATGGAAACCCATGTATTTGCGGTCTGGGATTTCATGTCGTTGACCAAGCGTCTGCAGCAGGAACTGACCTGCACCCAACTGCCCTGGCTGCCACCGACGGACGCCTCTGCCGCCCGCCTGATCAATGAGATTGTGCTGGGGGAGGAATCCGACGACAAGTTGGGACAAGGCCACTACAGCCACTTCGAGCTGTACCTGGACGCCATGCGCGAAATCGGCGCGAGCACCACACAGATCGAGCGCTTTATCGAACTGCAAAGACAAGGCGTGCATTACTCGATAGCGCTGCAGCAGGTCAATGCAGGTCAGGCGGCAACGGCCTTCGTGACACACACACTCGAAACAGCCCTCCATGCACCCGCACACAGCGTCGCCGCAGCATTTCTGCATGGTCGCGAGAGCGTTATCCCGTTGATGTTCCAAAGCATCCTTGATGACTGGGGCATCACCGTTAACCAGGCGCCGACCTTTCGCTACTACCTGGAGCGCCACATCGAAGTGGACTCCGAAGACCACGGCCCCGCAGCAGAACACTTGCTCGATCGCCTGGTCGCTGGCGACGCGCAGCGTGAGCGAGAGGTGTATCAGGCGGCCATCGCGGCCGTGGAAAGCAGGGTCCGGCTGTGGGACACGCTGCGCATCAGCATGCGCGCACCGCTGGCGCAGGCCAGCGTGCAGGACTCGGTCGCAACACTCTGACCCCTACAAGGAAGCCATCATGAAAGCAGAAGACTACACGTCGTTCATCGATGCGTGGGAAGGCCGCGCCACCATTCGTACTCGCCCACGCAGGATTGTCGAGAACGATGAAAAACTGATCTACCCCCTCAGCCGCCAGCCGTTGGTGCTTAGCGACACGTTCACCCGGGAGTGCGCACACTTGCGTGATTATGCGCTGGTGCAGAGCCTCTACAAGTTCATCAACGATGTGGTGATCTTTGAAACCGAGATCGTCGACAAAACAGCGCGCAGCATTGCCAAGGACAACTTCACGATCCGCTTTCCGTTTGCCTGCCGCTATGACGCGATGACCGTGGTGGTCGACGAGGATTATCACGCGCTGGTGGCGATGGACTTCATGCAACAGACCATCGCCCTGACCGGCATCCAGCCCATTCAGTTGCCTGAGGAGATCGAGCTCAGCCGTGCCATACCCGCCGCCCTCGCTCTGGCACCCGTGCATTTGCGCAGTGCCGTGGAACTGATCTGCGTCGCCATTGCTGAAAACACCGTCACCAACGATGTAGCCGCTTTCGCCAAGGATGACTCCATCAAGCAGTCGGTCAAGGGGCTGATGGCAGACCACTTGCTGGACGAGGGACGGCATTCGGGGTTCTGGGCACGACTGGTGCGGATCTATTGGCACACCGCAGCCGAACAGGACCGTGAGTGCATCGCCCGCATCATGCCCGTGTTCATCGCTCAATATTTAACCAATGACATCCAGAGCGGCTTTGATTTCACCTTGATTGACCACCTGGAGGTGCCTGAGTCGGTGAAGCAGGCGCTCAAGGCTGAAACCAGGGCGATGGACTTTCCCGTCAATCGCCATCATCCGCTGATCGGCAATATCGTGCGCTTCTTCAAGAACAGTTCGATGCTGGAAGACCCTTGCGTGCAACGCGCGCTGGCGGACTATCTGCCTGCTCAGGGCACACTGCAATGAAGCGCCTGGCGATCGTACTCATCGGTCACAGCTCGACCCTGAGCGCACTGAATACCGAGTTGCAGGATCATGGTCATGACGTGCGTCACCTGTCTGATCAACACGCGCTGCATGCCTTGTCGATGCCTGATGCTTCGATGGTGATCGACGATGGCAGCCTGCAACCGGGCGAGGCGCTGGCGAGCGGTGGCGATCATGTTCACCTGAGCCTGAGCGTCGGCTTCAGCGCGCCTCAGGACACAGGGCTGCCTCAACTGGAGCTGTTGTGTTGGCAGGGCGCGGCTCACGCTGGACGCTTGATTGCCTGCGAGTATTTGCCGATCGAGACCTCCGGCAACGGGCGCATGCTGCGCGATGAGGCGGTGGCGAGAATGGTGGACCTGGCGGCGTTGCAGGTAAGCCGGTTTTCAAGGGACGACGGCTATTTCAACAGCCTGCCTGCCGTGAAACCTGACCCGTGCGAACGGCAGGATGGCTTGCAGGCGCTGGATCAGTTGCTGTTTGAACATCGCCTGAACCAGACAGCGCAACCCCACCTGCTGAGGACTGCCGAAACACCGGTCACCGCACGACTGGAACAGGCACTGCTGAAGTTTGCCGAGCGCCCTGCATTGTCGATTCAGAACCAGACGTTCAGCTATCGAGCGCTGCAGGCGCGTAGCGTCGCTATTCAGCGTCTTTTGCTGCCCGTACTGGCACGTGCCATTGTTGATACGCCTCCGGTGATCGGCATTTGTCTGCCCAAGTCGGCTGAGCTGTATGCAGGCATTCTGGCAATTCTCGGCTGCGGTGCAGTCTATCTTCCGCTTGATCCTGGCCAACCTCTGCAACGCCAGCAATACATCCTGGAAAACTCGGGTGCGCTGCTGCTGTTGCACGATGGTTCGCACCCCTTGGCGGCTGCCGAGTTCCCTGCGCTGAACATCAGCGCAGTCAACCCGGTCGATGGGGCCTTACCTGTCAGGAGCGTCCAACCTGGTCCGGACGCTCCCTGCATGGCGCTGTACACGTCAGGCACCACCGGGCAGCCGAAAGGTGTGTTGCTCAGCCAGCGCAACCTCAGCCATTTCACAGCCTGGTACGCCGAGTATGTGAGCCTGAACGAACACAGCCGGGTGCTGCAATTTTCGACGCTGAGTTTTGATTCGTCGGTTATCGACATTTTCCCTACATGGCTCAGTGGCGCCGAGCTGGTAGTGCCGGATGAAGACCAGCGTCGTGATCCGTTGCAATTGGTCGCGTTTCTGCAGCGAGGCATCACACATGCGTTTCTGCCGCCTGCGCTGTTGAGCATTCTGCCGCTGGATCAGCCGTTGGGGCTTGAGCATGTCGTGACCGGCGGAGACGTCTGTGAACCACTCGTGATCGAGCAACTTGGCGGGCAGTGCCACTTCCATAACCTGTATGGCCCGACCGAGGCCACCGTTCTGGTTACGGCGTGCGAGTTCCAGCCATCCCGCAGTAACCGCCATCTGGGGAAACCGATTGCCAACAGCCAGGTGTGGATACTGGACGAGCACTTGCAGCCGGTCGCCGAGCAGACTCCGGGGGAGTTGTACATCGTAGGCCCCGGCGTGTGCCTGGGCTATGTGAACAATCCAGAGCTGACCGCCGAGCGCTATGTGTGGCTGACGGCGGCGGACGGGCAGCAGATGCGTGCCTACCGTACCGGCGATATCGCCAAGTGGACAGCCGAAGGAATCGTCCTGATCGGCCGCCGTGACAATCAGGTGAAGATCCGCGGCTTTCGGGTCGAACCTGAAGAGATCGAGCATTGCCTGCGGGCCAGTCAGTTGTACCGGCAAGTCGCGGTCGTGATCGACGGACAACGTCGGGTTCTGGCGTTTCTCGCTCAACCTCACGCAGAGCATGATGAACAGGCGCTGAGGTCACACGTGCAACGCCTTCTGCCGGACTACATGCACCCCGCCGTGTACACCGTATTGCCCGGCATGCCGTTTGCCAGCAACGGTAAAGTAGATCGCAAGGCGTTGCTGGAAATACCGCTGAGCTTTACCGAGCAGCACACCCGACGCTTGCCCGCAAACGAGCAGGAGCAGGCGCTACTGGAACTGTGGGCCGAGCTGTTGGAGTTGCCACCGAGAGATATCTCGACTGACGAAAGCTTTTTCAACCTGGGCGGCCATTCGATTTTGCTCTCGCGCTTGTTGCTGGGGATTCGCGAGCGGTTCGGGCGCAGCATCCCGATCAACCGTTTTATCGAAGCGCCCACGGTGCTGACCCTGGCCAACCTGATCAACAGCGATGGTGCTTCAACCTTCACGGTCAGCCCCCAAGCCCTGATGGACGCGAATCAGGGCATCACTCTGTCGACGCTTCCTGTCAGCAGACTGGGTGATGTTCATAAGGTGATCGTCACCGGCGCTAACGGTTTTCTGGGTGTGCATATCGTTGAGGCGTTACTGAATTGGGGGGCGACCGAAATTGCCTGCCTGGTCCGAGAGTCTCCGGGGCAAAGCGCACGGCAGCGTTTTGAGCATGCATTACGGGAGAACCGCCTGGATCATCTGGACCTGAGTCGGGTGCGCGTTTATGCAGCGGATGTCACCCGGCCCGGGCTGGGCCTGAGTGAGGACGTGTATGAGCGACTGGACCGTGAGTTCGGTGCGCTGGTGCATAACGCGGCCAACGTGAACCACGTTCAGGACTATGAGGCGCTGGCCAAAGACAACGTCGCTCCCATCTTCGAATGCCTGAAGCTGTGTGAAGGGCGCAGCAAGAAAATCTTCAATTTCGTCTCGACAGTGTCCGCCTCAAGCGCCATCGACGCGGCAGGTAACGTGCTTGAGCAGCCTGCCGCCGATACCCCGCCCATTTACATCAAGAACGGCTACAACCTTTCGAAATGGGTGGCTGAACGTGTCTTGCAACAAGCCCGCGATCAGGGCGCATGGGTAAACATCTACCGGCCCGGCAACATCGCCTTCAACAGCATCACCGGCGTGTGCCAGCCACAGAAAAATCGCCTGATGCTGATGCTCAAGGGCTCTTTGCAGCTGGGCCAGGTTCCGGCGTTCGACATCAACTTCGATCTGATGCCGGTGGACTTCCTGGCGCGATTCATCGGCTTTCATGCCAGTCGTCATGAGCGTGGCCGCGCGGTCTTCAATCTGCATAACCCCGAGCCCTTGAGCTGGACCTGCTACGTGGAAGCCTTCCGCGACGCCGGGTGCCCGTTCGAACTGGTCAGCGTAGCGCAATGGCAGGCCCAGCTCAGCCGGGTCGACAGCCAGAACGCGTTGTTTGGCGTGCTGGGTTTCTACCTCGACGGTTTCGAAGAGGACATCGGCGATATTTCGATGATCGAGTACCAGAACGCGCTGAACGGCATACGTCTCATGGGCGAGCACTATCCGCAGAAAACTCCGGCGCTGTTGCGCAAAGGCTGCGATTACCTGAAAGAAACCGACTTCATCTGAACAATAACCCCCACTGACGTAAATGGAGAAAGACATGCATACAATTCACAACCATCTGAAACCAGACACCCTGATCAAGAACCCGGAAATATGCCGTGTAGTGTCAGCAGTGGAAGTCCCCGGCGATGCCCATAGCGTATGGGCCGTTGTAGGTGACTTTGGCGGATTTCAGGCTTTCATTACTGCGCTGGAAAGTACCGAGGTCACAGGCACGGGCGCTGGCTCGGTTCGCAAGAAGCTGTTCAAGGACGGTAATGTGGCCATCGAGCAGTTGAATTCCCGCGATGATCAATCGCTGTGCATGACCTGGTCGTTGATCCACACCAGTTTGCCGGTCAGCAACCTATGGGCGGCGATGACCGTTGAAGCTACAGGTGACAAGGCGTGTGTTGCCAGCTGGACGATCATTGCCGATCCCGTTCAGGGAGGTCCTGAAGGCGCTGCTTTTGAAGCGTTTCTTCAGGGCTTTGCTGACGGTGCCATGAATAACGTGCGCAACCTGTTTGCCTGACAGAAGCGTTCCCGTAGCCCGCTCAGCGCGAAAGCCTGGGCGGGCTTTTTCATACGCAGTGATAGCCCATAACGACAAAACCCCTCATCGCCTAAGCGATGAGGGGTTTCGGAATTTAATCTTGACGATGACCTACTCTCACATGGGGAAACCCCACACTACCATCGGCGATACATCGTTTCACTGCTGAGTTCGGGATGGGATCAGGTGGTTCCAATGCTCTATGGTCGTCAAGAAATTCTGTTGCTGATCCGTTATCAGGTAACGTGCCAGCGAATATTGGTGACTTCTACTTAAACAAAAACCCTCAACGCGTCAGCGATGAGGGTTTTCGGAATTTAATCTTGACG
>NZ_MTSA01000014.1:0-173965 GCF_002157375.1 Pseudomonas syringae | reverse complement strand
ATGGTAGTGTGGGGTTTCCCCATGTGAGAGTAGGTCATCGTCAAGATTAAATTCCAAAAACCCTCATCGCTTATGCGTTGAGGGTTTTTGTTTTTGTGGCGTCCGCCATCCCGCTTTGAAACACATTTCAGTTGAACACCCCCATGCCGGCCAGCTTGCTGCCAGGGCGTACACACAGGCATAAAAAAACCACCCTTAAGGTGGTTTTTCTTAAGCCGGAAAGGTCAGTCTCCGCGATATTCACATCCGCTGGTGCAGGTCTCATGAATCCGAATCGCCGACAGCTCAGGCAGTAGCGGTTTCAACTCGTCCCAGATCCACTTTGCAAGGTTCTCGCTGGTTGGATTCTCAAGGCCTGGAATGTCATTCAGGTAGTGATGATCAAGCCGCTCGTAAAGCGGTTTGAAAATGGCCTTGATTTCGGAAAAATCCCGGATCCAGCCTGTATGAGGGTCTACCTTGCCGGCCAGGTGAATGCCGACACGAAATGAATGCCCGTGCAGGCGCCCGCACTTGTGCCCCTCTGGAACGTTGGGGAGGAGGTGTGCCGACTCAAACGTAAACTCTTTGAAGATTTCCACTGTGTATTGGTCCCGAAAAATGGCGATCGCCTACGCGATAAATGCAGTCGGCGAGTTTAACAGCAATGGTATGAAACGCCATGCGGTCGGCAGATGACGATTTCTTCAAAAGGCTGATGGCACTCGGCCAGAACCCTTCAGCTTGAGTTAAGTTGCACCGGTTAAGGTGAATACCATAAAAGCATCGACGGCTATGGATCCCTTTGATAATGAAAACGCTGACGGCCTTGCTGGCGGCCCTTACGCTTGTTCTCACCTCTACTGTCATTCAGGCGCGGGGCATTGATCCCGAGGAGGTACTGCGTCTCAGTGATGCCGGCACCCTCCAGTCAAGCGAGAGGCTTGATGCCAAGGCGTTGAGCAAACATCCCGGTGCCAGCATTATCGGCACACAGCTCAAGAACATCTACGGCAGGTACGTTTACAATGTCGAGCTGCGTGATGCGCAGGATATTGAGTGGTATCTCGAAATAGACGCCGCCACAGGCCAGGTCTACAGGAATCATCAGGATAACTAATGAATGTCGACAAGCATCTCTGTGCCATCCTGGGTTTGAGCCTGATCTGCTCCTTCGCGTACGCCAGAGATTTGAATCAGGACGAAGCGCTCAGCTTGCGGCAGCGCGGTGTGATTCTGCCTCTTGAGCAGTTCATCGAGCGGGCGTTGGGTCTCCATCCGGGCGCCCGTCTGCTGGAAGCCGAGCTCGAAGAGAAAAACAATATGTACGTTTATGAATTCGAGCTGCTGACGCCGCAGGGCGTTGTACGAGAGCTCAAGTTTGATGCCCGGGACAGCCGATTATTGAAAGACGAGGATGATGACTGATGCGCCTGTTACTGGTTGAAGATCATGTTCCCCTCGCCGATGAGCTACTCGCTGCGTTGGGGCGCCAGGGCTATGCCGTCGACTGGCTGGCCGACGGGCGTGATGCGGTCTATCAGGGGGCGAGTGAGCCATACGATCTGATTGTTCTGGACCTGGGGCTGCCCGGTATGTCCGGGCTTGAAGTTCTCCAGCAATGGCGTGGGAAAGGTCTGGCAACACCTGTATTGATCCTGACGGCGCGGGGATCATGGTCCGAGCGAATTGAAGGGCTGAAGGCCGGTGCCGACGATTACCTGACCAAGCCTTTTCATCCTGAAGAACTGCAACTGCGTATTCAGGCACTTCTGCGACGCTCGCACGGGTTGGCCAACCAGCCAACGCTGGAGTCCGCAGGTCTCAATCTGGACGAGGGGCGGCAATGTGTCAGCCGCGATGGCGTTGATATTCAGCTTACCTCCGCAGAGTTTCGTCTTCTACGCTATTTCATGCTGCACCCCGGGCAGATTCTTTCCAAAAGCCATCTGTCCGAGCACCTGTATGACGGCGAAAACGAGCGCGACTCCAATGTCATCGAGGTTCACGTCAATCACCTGAGGCGCAAGCTGGGCCGCGCGGTCGTCGAGACCCGTCGCGGGCAAGGCTATCTTTACGGCGGAGCCGGAGGTTGAAGTCCATACAGCGGCGTTTGAGCCTGGGCTTGATCGCCGTGATGGTGGTGGTCGGTCTGGTGATGGCACAGACCAGTCTCTGGCTGTTTGAAGTGGGTCTGCAGCGCTATCTCGAATCAGGTCTGCGCAATGAAAGCGAGAACCTTCTGGTGGCGCTGGTGCGTGGTCCTGCCGGGCTGCAACTGGACGATCATCGCTTGTCGGGAGCTTATCAGCGTCCGTTGTCCGGTCACTATTTTCGTATGGACCTGCCGCAGGGCCACTGGCGTTCCCGATCTCTATGGGACTTCGAGCTGCCTCAGCCCGGTGTAGGTTTGCACGCCAACCTCGAGCTGGGCCAAACAGGGCAGTCACTGTTGATGCTGACCAGCGAATACCGCAAGTTCGGTCAACAGATTTCCATCACCGTCGCGCAGGACTACACCCCGGTCAGGGCAAGCTTTCGTCTCATGCAGCAGATAGGCCTCGGGCTGGGGTTCGCCGCGTTGGTGCTGGTGCTGGTGCTGCAACGCATCACAGTGCGAAGGGCACTTCGTCCACTGGAAACCGTTCGTGAACAGATATCCCAGCTCCAGCAGGGCCAACGCTCGCAGCTGGATAATCAAGTCCCCCTTGAGCTCGAACCGCTGGTGGCCCAGATCAACCATCTGCTTGCGCACACCGAAGACAGCCTGAAACGTTCACGCAACGCGTTGGGTAACCTGGGGCATGCGTTGAAAACTCCGCTTGCTGTCCTGCTCAGCCTGGCGCTCAGCGGACAGCTGGACGCCAATCCTGCCTTGCGCAAAACACTGCAGGAGCAACTGGAAAACATCCGTCTGCGTCTTGAGAGAGAGCTCAATCGGGCACGTCTTTCCGGTGACGCGCTGCCGGGCGCTCGTTTTGATTGTGATGCGGAACTGCCCGGGCTGTTTTCCACGCTGGGCATGATCCACGGCGCTCACCTTCAGCTACTCAACGACGTCGAGCCTGGCATGTACCTGCCTTGGGACCGGGAAGATATCCTTGAGCTGCTGGGCAATCTACTGGACAACGCCTGCAAGTGGGCTGACAGCGAAGTGCGTCTGAGCATTGTGCGCCAGGATCAAGGGTTCTGCCTGTTGGTGGACGACGATGGGCCTGGCATTCCCGAATCTCAGCGTGCAGAAGTCTTCAGCCGTGGCGCTCGTCTGGACGAGCAGATTACCGGCCACGGACTGGGTCTGGGCATCGTGCGCGACATCGTTGAAGCATGGGGCGGTCAGTTGCAACTTCTGGAAAGCCCTTCCAGCGGGCTTCGCGTACGTATCGACTTGCCTGAGCGTACGGCGCCATAAGTTGTCAGTTCGAACTAAACGGAGTTTTCTTACGAAAAATCAGGACTAGCCTTAATGTCGGACGGAGGATGCCGATAGCCTGATGGGCACCTCCGACTTATAAAAATAACCATAAGGCATAATCCTATGCGTCTCAGTCTGAAAGCCAAGGTTTTGTCGTTGGCAGTATTGCCGGTCCTGATATTTGCGCTGGTGATCAGTGCTACGACGGTGTTCATGCTGCACAAGCAGGCTGAGCGCGAGGTCAGTGACACGCGAGAGCGTCTGTTGTCCGAGGCCAAGGCCACGCTGCAGAACTACGTGGCGATTGCCATGACCGCGATCAAACCGCTCTATGATGCGGCAGCACCCGGCGATGAGACGGCACGTGCCAATGCCATCAAGTTGTTGTCGGCCGTCAGCTACGGCAAAGACGGTTATATCTTCGGCTACGACTCACAGGTCATCCGTATCTTTCGCAGTACCAGCCCTGACGGTCTGGGGAAAAGCTTCAATGATGCCCGTGACGCGAACGGGGTTTACATCAATCGCGAGCTGGTCGCGGTCGGCAAGGCGGGCACTCACTACGTGATGTACTCTTCGGCGCTGCCGGGCAAGACCGAACCGGTGCCCAAGATTGGCTACACGGATTACCTGCCCAAATGGGACCTGGTCATCGGTTCTGCCGTCAATCTAGACGGTATCGACGCACAGGTGGCGGTAGTCAGGCAGAACGTCGAAGCACGCTTGCAGGAAATGCTCTACAGCATTCTGGGGATTACCGTTCTGGTGCTGGTGGTCATCAGCATCGTCGGGATAGTGATGGCAGGCACCTTGCTGCGTCCACTGGCCCTGATGAAAAACAACCTCGATGACATTGCTGCGGGTGAAGGCGATCTGACCCGGCGTCTCGCCATCACCAGCAATGATGAACTCGGAGAGCTCGCGGGCTCGTTCAACCGGTTTGTCGACAAGATTCACGGCATGGTTCGCCAGATCAGTGAAATGACCAGACAGCTCAATGGCTTGGTCGGAGAGGTCTCGTCCCAGGCGCAACGCTCGGAAACCGCAATGGACCGCCAGCGCCACGAGACCGATCAGGTGGCCACTGCGATCAATCAGATGTCCGCTGCCGCCCAGGAAGTCGCGAAGAGTGCGCAAGGAGCCTCCGTGGCAGCACAGCAGACTGACGAGCAGGGACGTGCCGCCAAGCGCGTGGTCGACGGCAGCATCAAGCAGATTCATGCGCTGGTAGAGGACATTCGCAAAAGCGGTTCTTCACTGGATGTGCTGCAGAAAGATGTGTCTTCCATCGTCAGCGTGCTGGGTGTCATTCGCTCGATTGCCGAACAGACCAACTTGCTCGCACTCAACGCCGCTATCGAGGCCGCGAGGGCAGGGGAAGCAGGACGCGGGTTTGCGGTGGTTGCCGACGAAGTCCGGGCACTGGCCAGCCGCACCCAGCAGAGCACCCAGGAAATTCAAGGCATGATCGACCGCTTGCAGCAGGGTACGCAGGAGGCCGTCACGGCCATGCGGCGTTCCAGTGAAGCCGGCGACGGGACGTCAACGCAAGCCAATGAAGCGGGTCTGTCGCTGGTAACCATCGGTGAGTTGATTGCAACCATCAATGCCATGAACGCACAAATCGCCAGCGCGGCCGAAGAGCAGACGGCGGTTGCCGAAGAGATCAATCGCAGTGTTCACCAGATCGCCGGTGCAGTTGAAAGCGTAGCGGACGAAACCCGGCAGAGTGCCCAGACGTCGCGCAGTCTCGCCGAGCTGGGTACCAGCCTCGACAAACTGGTAGGTCAGTTCCGCGTCTGACGTGGATCTGAACGCGTTTCAAGGCGCTGTCGACCCTTGCTGTTGTGCGTTCGTCAGCGGTGATCATATTGCTGTCATCAGATGGCACTCGTACGTTGATGTGCTGACTAAGCTCCAGACCGGGCGCGGATGCACGGTCTACTGACATGGACAGGACATGAACGAAACCACGTTGCAATACAAAACCCTCATTCTGCTATTGGTGCTGGTGACCATTGCTTTCATATGGATTCTGTTGCCGTTCTATGGCGCAGTATTCTGGGCGGTCATTCTCGGGATCATCTTTGCACCCGTGCAGCGCAGGCTGCAGATCAAGTTCAACTGGTCACGTAACCTCACTTCCCTGTGTACCCTGACGATCTGTCTGGTCATCGCGATTCTGCCCGTGATCGTCATCAGTGCCTTGCTGGTTCAGGAAGGCACCACGCTGTACAAGAACGTCGAAACCGGCCAACTGGATATCGCGGGTTATCTGGCTGAGTTCAAGGACCTGCTGCCACACTCGATTCAGGCCTTGCTCGACCGTCTGGGCATGGGTGACCTTGAAGGGTTGCGCGATAAAATCACCAAGGGTGCGATGCAAGGCAGCCAGTACCTGGCAACGCAGGCCTTCAGCTTCGGGCAGGGTACGTTCGATTTCGTGGTGAGCGTCTTCATCATGCTTTATCTGTTGTACTTCTTCCTGCGCGACGGGCAGGAACTGGTGCGCAAAATACGCACTGCCTTTCCGCTTGCGGAACAGCAGAAGCGTCGTCTGCAGCTCAAATTCACTCGTGTGGTGCGGGCCACAGTCAAGGGCAACGTGGTGGTCGCCGTGACGCAAGGTGCGTTGGGCGGCTTCATTTTCTGGGCGCTCGATATTCCAAGTGCCTTGCTCTGGGCGGTGATCATGGCCTTCCTGTCGCTGCTCCCGGCAGTCGGCGCGGGGATTGTCTGGGCGCCTGTTGCGGTCTACTTCTTGCTTAGCGGCATGATTTGGCAGGGTGTTGTGCTTATGTTGTTCGGGGTCTTCGTCATCGGGCTGGTGGACAACGTGTTGCGTCCGATTCTGGTCGGCAAGGACACCAAGATGCCGGATTACCTGATCCTTATTTCCACCTTGGGCGGCATGTCGGTTTTCGGTCTGAACGGCTTTGTGATCGGGCCGCTGATTGCTGCGCTGTTCATCTCCAGCTGGGGATTGTTCAGCGGTGCCAAGAAGCCGGTGAGGCTGCCGGGCTAGTTTTCCCTGAGGCAAAAAAAACCCTGCTCGATAGCAGGGTTTTTTTGTTTCCGGGTGATCAGCCTGCTACGTGCAGACCTGCATTGACCACCAGATCCAGCAGCGGTTGTGGGTACACACCAAGCGCGAAGGTCAGGATTGCGACCGCTAGCAGCATCACGCCGCCTGTGCGCTGCGCCCAGTTGATTGCTGCGTCATGGCGCGGCAGTTTGTTGTCCACCAGGTACATGGTGACCATGACACGCAGGTAGTAGAAAACGCCGATGGCACTGCCAATCACCAGTGCGCCGATCAGCCACCACAATTGCGACTCGACGCCGGTGGCAATGATGTAGAACTTGCCGATGAAGCCTGCGGTGAGCGGAATACCGGCCAGCGACAGCATCATCAGGGTCATGACGGCGGTCAGGTACGGGCGACGCCAGAACAGGCCACGGTACTCGAACATTGCATCGGCATCACGACCGCTGTAAGGCGAGGACATCATGGTGATCACACCGAAACTGCCCAGCGAGGTCAGGACATAGGTCGCCAGATAGACGCCAATGGCCTCGACCGCCATACCTTTGCTGGCCACCAGCGCAATCATCAGGTAACCAAAGTGCGCGATGGACGAGTAGCCCAGCAGACGCTTGAGGTTGGTCTGAGTCAGGGCCAGCAGGTTACCGACCAGAATCGATGCTACGGCGATCACTGCCAGTACGTCATGCAGCACGCCGCTGCTTGCGGCGGGGGAAATCTGGAACAGGCGAACCAGCACCGCAAACACTGCAACTTTGCTCGCCGTGGCCAGGAACGCTGCGACAGGAGCAGGAGCGCCTTCGTACACGTCTGGGGTCCACAAGTGGAACGGCACCAGCGACAGCTTGAAGGCAAGCCCCACGACCATCATGCCCAGACCCAGGCTGGCAATCGGGCTAGGCATACCGGTGGCTGCAATGGCCTTGCCGATACCGTCGAAGCTCAGTGAACCCGCTTCTGCGTACAACAGCGCCATGCCGAACAGCAGAAAGGCCGAACCGGCTGCCGACAGCACCATGTACTTGATGCCGCCTTCCAGCGAACGCTTGTTGAAGAAGGCGTAGGCCACCAGACCATAAACGGGCACCGACAACAGTTCGAGCCCAATAAACAGGCCCGCCAGGTGCTGAGCGCTAACCAGTACCAGACCACCGGCAGCGGCCAGCAGAATCAGCAGGTACAGCTCTTCGCGGTTGCCGGGGTAACCGGCTTTGCCGTCGCCCAGATAAGCATGTGCCATCGTCACGCACGCCAGAGTAGAGGCGAGGATGATTGCCATGTACAGACAGGCGAAGTTGTCGATGTGCAGCAGCGGTGTCACCACCAGCGGTGCAACCTTGAGTGCCGGATAGATCGAGAGCAGTGCCAGGTTGAGGCCTGCTACCGAAAGCAGGAACGTTTGCGAGTGATTGCGGCGCCATGCAATCGCCAGCATCACCACAACAACGGTGAGGCTGGTGATCAGCAGTGGCGCAAGCGCAATAAAGTGTTGAATCGTCAGGTCCATAGCGCTCTTACCGGGCCGAAGCGAGTTGAGTGAAGGCAGTGCCTAGCCATTGCTGCACGCCGTGCATGGTCGCTGCCGATGTGTCGAGGAACGGCTGCGGGAAAACCCCGAGCACGATCAGCAACACGGCAAGGCCCAGCACCATGATCATTTCCCGCCCGTCCATGCCCTTCAGAACCTCGTCGGACTTCGACGGGCCGAAGTAGGCGCGGTGGATCATGATCAGCGAGTAGACAGAACCGAATACCAGGCCGGAAGTCGCAATCGCCGTGATCCACGGTGAACTGGCGAAACTGCCCAGCAGAATCAGGAACTCACCCACGAAGTTGCCAGTGCCCGGCAGACCCAGAGAGGCGGCTGCAAAGAACAGGCTGATGGCCGGGATGTAGGCGATGCGTGACCACAGGCCGCCCATCTCGCGCATGTCACGGGTGTGCAGGCGTTCGTACAGCTGACCGCTGAGGATGAACAGTGCCGCAGCCGACAGGCCGTGGGCGATCATCTGAATCAGTACACCCTGAAGAGCTTGCTGGCTGCCCGAGTAGATACCGATCAGTACAAAACCCATATGCGAAACGCTGGAGAACGCGATCAGACGCTTGATATCGGTCTGGGCGAAGGCCAGGAACGCACCGTAGAAGATACCGACCAGACCCAGCGCCATCGCAATCGGCGCGAATTCCGCCGAGGCGTTGGGGAACAAAGGCAGGGCAAAGCGCAACAGGCCATAAGCTGCGGTTTTCAACAGGATACCGGCCAGGTCGACAGAGCCGGCAGTCGGCGCCTGGGCGTGCGCGTCAGGCAGCCAGGAGTGCAGTGGCACCACTGGCAGCTTCACGGCGAACGCGATGAAGAAGCCCAGCATCAGGATGTATTCAGTGCCTGGCGCCAGTTTGGTCTTCAGCAGGTCTGCGTAGGCGAAGGTGATTACGCCGGTCTGGTTGAAGTGAACCAGCACCAGACCCAGAATCGCCACCAGCATGATCAGACCGCTGGCCTGAGTGAAGATGAAGAACTTGGTCGCCGCGTAGATACGCGTCTTCTTGCCGTCCGAAGAGCTATGACCCCAGAGCGCGATGAGGAAATACATCGGCACCAGCATCATTTCCCAGAAGAAGAAGAACATGAACATGTCGATGGCCAGGAACACGCCGACGACGCCACCCAGAATCCACATCAGGTTAAGGTGGAAGAAACCCACCTTGCGCTGGATTTCCTTCCACGAGCACAGCACCGACAGCACGCCGAGCAGGCCGGTCAGCAGGATCATCAACAGCGACAGGCCATCGAGTGCGAGATGCACATCAATGCCGAAGCGGGTGATCCACGGGTGGTGGAATTCCAGGGTCCAGGTCGGATCGGCTCCGGGCATCGGCGCGTAGCCGAAGTTGCCGGTCGCCCACAGCCAGAGGCCGAGAACCAGTTCAAGGGTCATTGTCAGCAGCGCGATCCAGCGCGGCAGGGTAGAGCCGAAGCGCTCACCCAGCCAGCACAGCAGGCCGCCGATAAAGGGGATCAGGATTAGCCAAGGCAGAATCATGACGGGCTCAATTCCTTTCGCAAATTCGCAAGGTTCATGTCAGACCGCAACCAGAACGACGGCACCGAGTACCAGAACGGCACCCACGGCAATCGAGGCAGCATACCAACGCAACTGGCCGGTCTCGGTGCGGCTCATGGTGTCATGACCGCCTTTGACCAGACGTGGGATCAAGCCGATGGTGCGGTCGAACGGATCGCTACGCAGCACATGACTGATCGCCAGATAAGGTTTGACGAACAGCTTGTCGTAGATCCAGTCGAAGCCCCAGGCAGCGAACCACCAGGCTGAAAGGAAACGACCCGGGCCGCTGTTGGCGATAGCCGTTGCCAGACGACGCTTGCCCAGGAACAGCAACGCAGCCAAGAGGATACCGGCCAGGGCAATGGCGCCCGAGGCGATTTCCAGGCTGTGCTTCGCTTCGCCACCGGCGTGGCCCACGCTCTGCGGCAGAACACCGGCCAAGGGCGGGGTGATCATTGCGCCGATGAACGTCGACAGTACGATCAGCACCGACAGTGGCAGCCAGTGAGCAATGCCATGACCTGCGTGCGCTTCGGTCTTGGCTTCACCATGAAACGCGATGAAGATCAGGCGGAAGGTGTACAGCGAGGTCATGAACGCGCCGACCAGCCCGGCGTACAGCAAGCCGTTGTTACCGCTGGCAAACGCTTCCCAGAGGATTTCGTCCTTGGAGTAGAAACCGGCAGTCAGTAATGGCAAGGCGGAGAGTGCCGCACCGCCCACGATGAAGCTGGCATAGGCCAGTGGCAATTTCTTCCACAGGCCGCCCATCTTGAAGATGTTCTGCTCATGGTGACAGGCCACGATGACCGCACCGGAAGCAAGGAACAGCAGCGCCTTGAAGAAGGCGTGGGTCATGAGGTGGAAGATCGCACCTTCCCATGCGCCAACGCCCAGCGCCAGGAACATGTAGCCGATCTGGCTCATGGTCGAGTAGGCGAGGATACGTTTGATGTCGGTCTGCACAAGTGCTGCAAAACCTGCCAGCACCAGCGTAACGCCGCCGACCAGACCAACCAGGTGCAGGATGTCGGGTGCCAGTGCGAACAGGCCGTGAGTCCGCGCGATCAGGTAGACACCTGCCGTGACCATCGTGGCAGCGTGAATCAATGCCGAAACCGGAGTAGGGCCGGCCATTGCGTCTGCCAGCCAGGTTTGCAATGGCAGCTGTGCGGATTTACCGACAGCGCCGCCCAGCAGCATCAGCGTCGCCAGAACGATCCAGAAATCGCCGACCTTGAAGTGCTCCGGTGCCTTGATCAGCAGTTCCTGCACATTGAGCGTACCCAATTGCTGGAACAGGATGAACATGCCGATGGCCATGAACACGTCGCCGATACGGGTGACGATAAAAGCCTTGAGCGCCGCGTTGCCGTTGTTGCGGTTACTGTAGTAGAAACCGATCAACAGGTAGCTGCACAGGCCTACACCTTCCCAACCGAAGTAGATGAACAGCAGGTTGTCGCCCAGAATCAGGAACAGCATGCTGGCAATGAACAGGTTGGTGTAGGAGAAGAAGCGTGAATAACCTGCTTCACCACGCATGTACCAGGAGGCGAACAGGTGGATCAGGAAGCCGACGCCTACCACCACGCCCAGCATCGTGACGGACAGGCCGTCCAGATACAGTGCGAAGTTGGGCTGGAAGCCATCGACGTCCATCCAGCGCCACAGCACCTGGGTGTAATGGCCACCTTCTGGCGGTGCGACGTTGAACTGCCAGATGATCCAGGCTGTGACGATGGCCGACAGGCCAATGGAGCCAACGCCGATCAGCGCCGCGAGGTTTTCCGAGATACGTCCACGTGAGAACGACAGCAGCAGAAAACCGATGAGGGGAAATACGAAAGTCAGAAAGAGAAGGTTCATCCGCGCATCTCGCTGGCAGCATCGATATCGAGAGTGTGGAAGCGGCGATACAACTGCATCAGGATCGCCAGGCCAATACTGGCCTCGGCTGCCGCAAGGCTGATCACCAGGATGAACATGACCTGTCCGTCCGGTTGCGCCCAGCGACTGCCGGCAACTACGAACGCCAGAGCAGACGCGTTCATCATGATTTCCAGGCTCATCAACACGAAGAGAATGTTGCGGCGCACCATCAGGCCGACCAGACCCAGGCAGAACAGGACCCCGGCGACCGCCAGACCGTGTTCAAGAGGGATAGCATTCATTGGCTTGGCTCCTTGGCCTCGTTGCGGCCCAGATGGAACGCCGTGATGGCTGCAGCAAGCAGCAGCATCGAGGCGAGTTCCACCACCAGCAGATAAGGCCCGAACAGGCTGATGCCGACCGCCTTGGCGTCGACCGTGGTGTGACCGATGGCAGCGCCGGTCGGGTTGGCGAACAGTACGTACAGCAGCTCCGCCAGCAACAGGGTGCCGAGAATCACAGGGCCTGCCCAGATGCCAGGTTTGAGCCAGGCACGTTCTTGCTGAACCGAGGCCGGGCCGAGGTTCAGCATCATCACCACAAACACAAACAGCACCATGATCGCGCCCGCATAGGCGATGACTTCCAGCACCCCGGCAAACGGCGCGCCAAGGCTGAAAAAAGTCATCGCGACGGCGATCAGCGAAATGATCAGGTAGAGCAGGGCATGCACCGGATTCGTGTTGGTGATCACCCGCAGGGTGGACACAACAGCGATTCCGGATGCGAAATAGAAAGCGAATTCCATCTTTACTTCCTTAAGGCAGCAAGCTCTTGACGTTGATCGGCTCGGCTTCATTCTGTGCGGCGCCCTTGGGCTTGCCGCCGATGGCCATACCGGCCACGCGATAGAAGTTGTAGTCGGGGTTCTTGCCGGGGCCGGAGATCAGCAGATCCTCTTTCTCGTACACCAGATCCTGACGCTTGAAGTCGGCCATCTCGAAATCCGGCGTAAGCTGGATCGCGGTGGTAGGACAGGCTTCTTCACACAGGCCACAGAAGATGCAGCGCGAAAAGTTGATACGGAAGAAATCCGGATACCAGCGCCCGTCCTCTGTTTCTGCCTTCTGCAAGGAGATGCAACCCACCGGGCAGGCCACGGCGCACAGGTTGCAGGCCACGCAACGCTCTTCACCATCAGGGTCGCGGGTCAGGACGATACGGCCACGGTAACGCGGTGGCAGGTAGACCTGTTCTTCGGGGTATTGCAGGGTGTCGCGTTTGCGGAAGCCGTGACCGAACACCATCACCAGGCTTCGCAACTGGGTACCGGTACCCTTAACGATGTCGCCAATATATTTGAACATGGGTCAAATCCTCACTGAACCGAGCCTGCCGGTGTGTTCAACAACACGATCGCAGCAGTCACCAGCAAATTGATCAGGGTCAGCGGCAGACAGAACTTCCAGCTGAAATCCATGACCTGGTCATAACGCGGACGCGGGATGGAAGCGCGCAGCAGAATGAACAGCATGATGAAGAACGCGGTTTTCAAGGCGAACCAGAAGAACGCAAGCGATGGCAGAATATCGAACGGACCGTGCCAGCCGCCGAAGAACAGCGTCACCAGCAACGCCGAGATCAGAATGATCCCGATGTACTCGCCCACGAAGAACATGCCCCACTTCATGCCGGCATATTCAATGTGGTAACCGTCAGCCAGTTCCTGCTCCGCTTCCGGCTGGTCGAACGGATGACGGTGAGTCACCGCGACGCCTGCGATGAAGAAGGTGCAGAAGCCGAAGAACTGCGGAATGATGAACCACAGGTTTTGTGCCTGATATTCAACGATGTCGCGCATGTTGAACGAGCCGACCTGCACCACGATGCCCATCAGCGCGAGGCCCATGAACACTTCGTAGGACACGGTTTGCGCCGAAGCGCGCAAGCTGCCCAGCAGGGCAAACTTGTTGTTGCTCGACCAGCCCGCAAACAGCACGGCATACACCGACAGACCGGCCATGGCGAAGAAGAACAACAGGCCGATGTTCAGATCCGCTACGCCCCAGGTCGGGGTGATCGGGATGACGGCAAAGGCAATCAACAAAGCGCTCATGGCCACGACCGGTGCCAGGGTGAAGATCACCTTGTCGGCAAACGGCGGCGTCCAGTCTTCCTTGAAGAACATTTTCAGCATGTCGGCTGCGATCTGAAACATGCCGAACGGGCCGACGCGGTTCGGACCGTAACGGTCCTGCCACCAGCCCAGCAGACGGCGCTCCACGAAACTCAGCAGTGCGCCGCAGACCACGACGGCCAGCAGCACAACGATTGCCTTGACCACCGCGATGATCGCGTCGATCACATCAGGGGTGAACCATGTCATTGCGCTGCCTCCTGCAGACCGTCAACGGATTTGCCGAAGATCGCCGGAGGAATGCCCGGCAGCCCGGCGGGCAATGCCACCAGACCTGCGCCCAGTTCTTCGTTGATACGCAGCGGCAGTGTCAGCGACTGACCCGCAACGCTCAAAGAGAGCAGGGCACCTTCGTTGACGCCCAGACGGTCGGCTTCGGATTTGGCCAGTGCAACATAAGGCTGTGGAATACGTTCCTGAACCGGCGCGGCCAATGACGAGGTTTCGTCGCTGCCAAACAGGTGGAAGAACGGCACGACCTGCCAAGTGCCGCGTTCCGGGGAGAACGCGCGCGGGACGCTGGAGAACCATGACAGACCATCGCCCTGGCTTTCGATCAGGCGTGTGCCCGGATCACCGGCACGCAGGTGACCGCCGACTTCGTCCTGGAACTTGTTCCAGGCTTGCGGCGAGTTCCAGCCCGGAGACCAGGCGAAAGGCACTTGCTGACGAGGCTCGGCAGAACCCGAGTAGCCTTCCATCGAGAAAGAGAACGCGGTGTCGTTGTCCTGCGGGGTGCGAGGTTCGTGAACACTGATGTTGGCACGCATCGCGGTACGACCGCTGTAGCGCAACGGTTCGCGTGCCAGCTTCAGGCCCTTGATACGGAACGAGGCAGACGGTGCAGCGTTGACGATACCGGCCAGTTGCGCAGTGCTGCTGGCACAGGCTTCAGTGACGTGGTCCAGTTGTGTCCAGTCGACAGGCTTGTTCAGCAAGGTCGCGCGCAGGGCATGCAGCCAGCGCCAGCCTTCATGAACCAGGATACTGGCGTCCAGATAAGTAGGATCGAACACCTGGAAGAAGCGCTGGGCGCGGCCTTCCTGGCTGACCAGCGTGCCATCGCCTTCAGCGAAACTGGCGGCTGGCAGGACCAGATGCGCACGATCACTGGTCGCTGTTTTCTGGTGATCGGCCACGATCACGACTTTCGCAGCGCTCAGCGCGGCGTCGACGATGTTTGCGTCCACGCGACGATACAAGTCGTTTTCCAGCACCACGATCGCGTCGGCCTGGCCGGAGATTACGGCTTGCAGGGCCGCATCGACAGATTCGCCGCCGAACATCGCCAGGCCCATGCTGTTGGCTTCCGGCACGATCAGGCTGATGGAGCCTTGTTTGTCACGCAGCTTCAAGGCTTTGGCAATGTTTGCCGCTGCCTCGATCAGCGCTGTCGACCCCAGCGAACTGCCGGAGATGATCAACGGACGTTTTGCGGCAAGCAGTGCGTCGGCGATACGTTGCGCCAGTTCCAGTGCTTCACTGTCCAGGCCTTCGACAGCCGGTGCGCTGGCATCCAGGGCGTGGGCGACGGCGAAGCCGATGCGTGCCAGGTCGTCAGGCGCTGCGTGGACGCATTCTTCTGCGATATCGTCCAGCCGGGTTTCAGCCAAGCTGGCGATGAACAGCGGGTTCAGTTCGTGCTGACCGATATTCTTCACCGCAGCATCCAGCCACGGCTGGACTTTCATCGCCGCAGCCATGTCTTCCGCCTTGCCCTTGACGGCCTGACGCAGGCCCAGCGCCATGCGCGCTGCGGTCTGGGTGAGGTCTTCGCCAAGCACGAAAATGGCGTCGTGGTCTTCGATGTCGCGCAGGGTCGGAATCGGCAGCGGGCTGTCGTTCAATACCTTGAGGATCAGGCGCACACGCTCCAGCTCGCCGGCTTCGATGCCGCTGTAGAAGTGTTCGGCCCCGACCAGTTCACGCAGTGCGTAGTTGCTTTCCAGGCTGGCACGAGGCGAGCCGATGCCGACAATGTTACGACCGCGCAACAGGTCAGCGGCCTTGTCCAGGGCTGCATCCAGGCTCAATTTGACCTGGCCGTCGGCCAGCAGTGGCTGACGTGGACGGTCCGTGCGGTTGACGTAGCCGTAGCCGAACCGGCCCCGGTCACACAGGAAGTACTGGTTGACCGAACCGTTGTAGCGGTTTTCGATGCGGCGCAGTTCACCGTAACGTTCGCCCGGGCTGATGTTGCAACCGCTGGAGCAGCCGTGGCAGATGCTCGGCGAGAACTGCATGTCCCATTTGCGGTTGTAGCGCTCGGAGTGAGTCTTGTCGGTGAAGACACCGGTCGGGCAGACCTCAGTGAGGTTGCCGGAGAACTCGCTTTCCAGGGTACCGTCTTCGACGCGGCCGAAGTACACGTTGTCGTGCGCGCCATAGACGCCCAGGTCGGTACCGCCAGCGTAGTCTTTGTAAAAGCGCACGCAACGGTAGCAGGCGATGCAGCGGTTCATCTCGTGAGCGATGAACGGCCCCAGCTCCTGGTTCTGGTGGGTACGTTTGGTAAAGCGATAACGGCGCTCATTGTGGCCGGTCATCACGGTCATGTCTTGCAGGTGGCAATGACCGCCTTCCTCGCAGACCGGACAGTCGTGCGGGTGGTTGGTCATCAGCCATTCGACAACACTGGCACGAAAAGCCTTGGATTCATCGTCTTCGATGGAAATCCAGGTGTTGTCGGTGGCTGGCGTCATGCAGGACATGACGATACGACCACGGGTGTCGTTCTCGTCGGTGTACTGCTTGACCGCGCATTGGCGACAGGCGCCAACGCTGCCAAGGGCAGGGTGCCAGCAGAAATAAGGAATATCGAGGCCCAGCGACAGACATGCCTGTAACAGGTTGTCTGCACCATCGACTTCGAGCGCTTTGCCGTCTACGTGAATAGTAGCCATGGTTCAAAGGTCTTCGTTGGCCCGTTGTCAGCGGGCGTGGCTAATGGAATCTCGGTAGTACCCGTATCGTTCAGCCCGCGAGGGCGTCAGCAGGTACGAGGACGGCGGCCCGATCAGCCGCCGACCGGTCTGTCTTGTTATGCGCCGACCACGGTCGGACTTTTACCCGGAACAAGCGTGGATGCGCTGGCTGGCGCAATGCCTGCTTCGAACTCCGGGCGGAAGTACTTGATCGCGCTGCCCAACGGTTCAACGGCACCCGGTGCGTGGGCACAGAAGGTCTTGCCAGGGCCTAGGAAATTGACCAGACCCAACAGGGTTTCGATATCCCCTGGCTGGCCCTGACCTTTCTCGATGGCACGAAGCATTTTGACGCTCCACGGCAAACCGTCGCGGCATGGGGTGCAGAAGCCACAGGATTCCTGGGCAAAAAACTCTTCCATGTTGCGCAGCAGCGACACCATGTTGACCGAATCGTCGACGGCCATCGCCAGACCCGTACCCATGCGGGTGCCGACCTTGGCAATACCGCCAGCATACATCTGGGCATCCAGATGCTCCGGCAGCAGGAAACCGGTTCCCGCACCACCGGGCTGCCAGCACTTGAGCTTGAAGCCGTCGCGCATGCCACCGGCGTAGTCTTCGAACAATTCCCGCGCCTGAACACCAAACGGCAGTTCCCACAGACCCGGGTTTTTCACCTTGCCGGAGAAGCCCATCAACTTGGTGCCGTGATCCTCACTGCCTTCGCGAGCCAGCGACTTGTACCAGTCGTTGCCGTTGTTGACGATGGCTGGCACGTTGCACAGGGTTTCGACGTTATTGACGCAGGTCGGCTTGCCCCACACGCCTACGGCAGCGGGGAAGGGCGGTTTGGAGCGCGGATTGGCGCGGCGGCCTTCCAGCGAGTTGATCAGTGCGGTTTCTTCACCACAGATATAACGACCGGCACCGGTATGGACAAACAACTCGAAATCGAAACCGGTGCCGAGGATGTTCTTGCCTAGCAGACCGGCAGCCTTGGCTTCCGCCACGGCGCGGTTCAGGTGCTTCGCCGCAGTCACGTATTCGCCACGCAGGAAGATATAGCCGCGATAGGCTTTCAAGGCGCGGGCACTGATCAGCATGCCCTCGACCAACAGATGGGGCAGTTGCTCCATCAGCATGCGGTCTTTCCAGGTGTTGGGCTCCATCTCATCCGCATTGCACAGCAGGTAGCGGATATTCATGGATTCGTCTTTGGGCATCAGGCCCCACTTCACGCCGGTGGGGAAGCCCGCACCACCGCGACCTTTGAGGCCCGAATCCTTGACCGACTGGACGATATCGTCAGGTGTCTGCTGGGTCAGCGCTTTTCGCGCCGCCGCATAGCCGTCTTTAGCCTGATACTCGTCAAGCCAGACCGGCTCGCCGTCATCGCGCAGGCGCCAGGTCAGCGGGTGGGTTTCTGCCGTGCGCGCAATGCGGTTGGCAGGGCCGAAGGAAGTGATGGTCATAGGTAACCCTCCAGCATCTTGGCAACGCCAGCAGGCTGTACATCACCGAAAGTGTCGTCATCGACCATCACGGCCGGGGCCTTGTCGCAGTTGCCGAGGCAGCAGACGGGCAGCAACGTGAAGCGGCCGTCGGCAGTGGTCTGTCCGAGGCCGATACCCAGCGAGCTTTTGATTTCGTCCACGACGTTCTCGTGACCACCGATGAAGCACACCATGCTGTTGCAGACACGAATGATGTGACGTCCGACCGGCTGGCGGAATATCTGGCTGTAAAAGGTAGCGACACCTTCGACATCGCTGGCAGGAATGCCCAGCAGGTCGCCGATGGCGTAGATGGCGCCGTCGGGCACCCAGCCACGTTCCTTTTGCACAATCTTCAGGGCTTCGATAGACGCCGCGCGCGGGTCTTCGTAGTGATGCATCTCATGCTCGATGGCCGAGCGCTCGGTCTCGCTCAGGGCGAAACGGTCTGTCTGGATTAGCGGGCTGTTCATGCTTAGCGGTCCACGTCGGCCATAACGAAGTCGATACTACCCAGGTACGCAATCAGGTCTGCGACCATGCTGCCTTTGATCACCGAAGGGATCTGCTGCAGGTGCGGGTAACTTGGGGTGCGGATCCGGGTACGGTAGCTCATGGTGCCGCCGTCGCTCGTCAGGTAATAACTGTTGATACCCTTGGTCGCTTCGATCATCTGGAAGGATTCGTTGGCCGGCATGACCGGGCCCCACGAAACCTGCAGGAAGTGGGTGATCAGGGTTTCGATGTGCTGCAGCGTGCGCTCTTTTGGCGGCGGCGTGGTCAGCGGGTGATCCGCCTTGTACGGGCCTTCCGGCATGTTGCGCATGCACTGGTCGATGATCTTGATGCTCTGGCGCATCTCTTCGACGCGGACCATGCAACGGTCATAGGCATCGCCGTTCGCGGCCAGCGGTACTTCGAACTCGAAGTTCTCGTAACCCGAGTAAGGGCGCGCTTTGCGCAAGTCGAAGTCGCAGCCGGTCGAGCGCAGGCCAGCACCGGTGACGCCCCATTCCAGCGCTTCTTTGGTGTTGTAGGCCGCGACGCCGACGGTACGGCCTTTGAGAATGCTGTTCTGCAGCGCGGCCTTGGTGTATTCGTCGAGACGCTTCGGCAGCCAGTCGACAAAGTCCTTGACCAGTTTTTCCCAGCCGCGCGGCAGGTCGTGAGCAACCCCGCCGATACGGTACCAGGCCGGGTGCAGGCGGAAACCGGTGATGGCCTCGATCACCGTGTAGGCTTTCTGACGGTCGGTGAAGGTGAAGAACACCGGGGTCATGGCGCCCACGTCCTGGATGTAGGTACCCAGAAACAGCAGGTGACTGGTGATACGGAAAAACTCGGCCATCATGATGCGGATGACGTCGACTTTTTCCGGCACCTTGATACCGGCCAGCTTCTCGACAGACAGGACGTAGGGCAGGTTGTTCATCACCCCGCCGAGATAGTCGATACGGTCGGTGTACGGGATGAAACTGTGCCAGGACTGACGCTCGGCCATTTTCTCGGCGCCACGGTGGTGGTAGCCGATGTCCGGAACGCAGTCGACGATCTCTTCGCCGTCCAGCTGCAGAATGATGCGGAACGCACCGTGGGCAGAGGGGTGATTCGGCCCCAGGTTGAGGAACATGTAGTCCTCGTTCTGGCCTGAGCGCTTCATGCCCCAGTCTTCCGGACGAAAGCGCGCAGCTTCTTCTTCCAGTTGCTGTTTGGCGAGGGTCAGGCTGTAAGGGTCGAATTCGGTCGCGCGGGCAGGAAAGTCCTTGCGCAGCGGGTGACCTTCCCAGGTCGGCGGCATCATGATGCGGCTCAGGTGCGGATGGCCCGGGAAGTCGATGCCGAACATGTCCCAGACTTCACGCTCATACCAGTTGGCGTTAGGCCAGATGCTGGTGATGGTCGGCACGCTCAGGTCGCTTTCGGACAGCGCCACCTTGATCATCACATCGCTGTTTCTTTCGATCGACAGCATGTGATAGAAAACGGTGAAGTCAGCACCGGGCAGGCCGCGGCGGTGAGTGCGCAAACGTTCATCCACACCATGCAGGTCATAGAGCATGGAGTAGGGTTTGGGCACGTTGCGCAGGAAGGTCAGAATTTCAAACAGTCGAGCACGCTCGACCCACAGCACAGGCATGCCGGTGCGAGTTGGCTGGGCGGTAAAGGCCTCGGCGCCAAAACGGTTATTCAGTTCAACGACGACATCTTGGTCGTCAGCCTTGTAAGGCGGGATGTACAGAGCGTTGTCTGCAGTCATAGGTCTCAATCACTTCGGTCAACGTACAGAATCAACCCCGGTTCCTGTCTTTTTTATAAGCAGAACGGGCTGTATCAGACTTCGTCGGGGCTGCGCAGGTTGGTTACCTGAATACGCTGTTCGCGGCGCTGTTCCTTTTGCGAAGGCATCTCGGCGCGGTACACGCCTTGATCACCTACAACCCAGGAAAGAGGGCGACGCTCCTTGCCGATGGATTCCTGCAACAGCATCAAGCCTTGCAGAAACGCTTCGGGGCGGGGCGGGCAGCCGGGCACGTAGACATCCACGGGAAGGAATTTGTCCACCCCCTGGACCACTGAGTAGATGTCGTACATGCCACCGGAGTTGGCACACGAACCCATTGAAATGACCCATTTGGGTTCGAGCATTTGCTCGTAGAGGCGCTGGATAATCGGCGCCATCTTGATGAAGCAGGTACCGGCAATGACCATGAAATCAGCCTGACGCGGCGATGCCCGAATGACTTCGGCGCCAAAGCGCGCGATGTCGTGGGGCGCCGTGAAGGCAGTGGTCATTTCCACATAGCAGCACGACAGGCCGAAGTTGTAGGGCCACAGGGAGTTTTTACGTCCCCAGTTGACCGCACCATTCAGCACGTCTTCCAGCTTGCCCATGTAGATGTTTTTGTGGACTTGATCTTCTAACGGATCGGAAACGGTTTCCCGCTTGCCGATGGGGTACTGCTCGTTAGGAGCGTCCGGGTCGATCCTGGTGAGATTATATTGCATCGCCAAAGCCTCATTGTTTCAGCTTCGCTTGCCGATTACGGCGACCTTCAGGAGCCCAGTCAAGAGCCCCAACCCGCCATAGGTAGACAAGACCTGCCAACAGAATTGCTATGAAAACGAGAGCTTCGACGAATCCGGTCCAGCCGCTTTCGCGGACGGACACAGACCAGGCAAAGAGAAAAAGGGCTTCGATGTCAAAGATCACGAAAAGCATCGCGACCAGATAGAATTTTGCCGAGAGTCGCAGGCGCGCACTGCCGGTAGGCAGCATGCCGGATTCGAACGGTTCGTTCTTGCTGCGGCCCCAGGCCTTGCTTCCGAGCAGGCTGGACAGACCGAGCATGAAGGCGCAAAGGCCGACAACACCCAAAAGGAAAATGGCGAAGCCCCAGTTATGGGCAATCAGACCTGTCGATTCGGGCATGCTGGCAGTCCTTGTTAGAGAGCAAAGGTCTCTGTGCTTGATAAAGAGTCGAGGCAGTGACGAAATGTCGCAGCGCGGTCAACGGATTGATTTTATGTGCAAACAGTTGGCAAGTAAATTTTCTACATCAAATTTATTTACGGAATCAATCGCAAGCGGGCTCCCAACGTGGCTGCAGGGCCTGCCGGGCGGGCATCGACAGCGTTTTCGTCAATTGTGTTTCCGAGGGACAAAAAAGAACGAAACGCAATTTGAATGATAATTGATATCATTTAAGGCGTGCGGATGGTTTATCGCGTGTTAGTCCGGGCCTAGTTATCGGCGGTCGTCGTTAATAAGTACGTCCTTTTTAGCATTCTTGAAAGAACTGATGATTGTCCGAAATCAATTAAGGAAATACCTGACAAAAAAACAGACCGTCCCTACGGACGGCCTGTTTTTCAACGTGTTGCGCGGTTGATCAGTGGAATTGCTCTTCCTCTGTCGAGCCTGTCAGCGCAGTGACGGACGACACTCCACCCTGGATCACAGTGGTCATGTCGTCGAAATACCCGGTGCCCACTTCCTGCTGGTGAGCCACGAAGGTGTACCCCTTGGCGGCATCGGCGAACTCCTGTTCCTGCAGCTTCACATACGCGGTCATGTCATTGCGCGCGTAGTCGTGCGCGAGGTTGAACATGCTGTGCCACATGTTGTGGATGCCCGCCAGCGTGATGAACTGATGCTTGTAGCCCATGGCCGACAGCTCGCGCTGGAATTTGGCGATGGTCGCGTCATCAAGGTTCTTCTTCCAGTTGAAGGACGGTGAGCAGTTGTATGACAGCAACTGATCCGGGTACTCCTTCTTGATCGCTTCGGCAAAGCGACGGGCCTCGTCGAGATCCGGTTTTGCCGTTTCGCACCAGATCAGATCGGCGTAGGGCGCATACGCCAGGCCCCGCGAGATGGCCTGGTCCAGGCCTGCGCGGACTTTGTAAAACCCTTCATGGGTGCGCTGACCGGTCACGAACGGCTTGTCATAAGGGTCGCAGTCCGAGGTCAGCAGATCTGCAGCGTTGGCGTCGGTACGCGCCAGGATAATCGTCGGTACACCGGCAACGTCAGCCGCAAGGCGCGCCGCCACCAGTTTCTGGACCGCTTCCTGAGTTGGAACCAGCACTTTGCCGCCCATGTGACCGCATTTTTTCACCGATGCCAGCTGATCTTCGAAATGCACGCCCGCCGCGCCGGCTTCGATCATGCTTTTCATCAGCTCATAAGCATTGAGCACGCCCCCAAAGCCCGCTTCCGCGTCTGCCACGATAGGGGCGAAATAGTCGATGTAGCCTTCATCGCCGGGCGCCTTGCCCGCCTTCCATTGAATCTGGTCGGCACGGCGGAATGAGTTGTTGATGCGTTTGACCACCGTTGGCACCGAGTCGACCGGGTACAGCGACTGGTCCGGGTACATGGATTCGGCAGAGTTGTTGTCGGCGGCGACCTGCCAGCCAGAGAGGTAGATGGCTTGAATGCCAGCCTTGACCTGTTGCACGGCTTGCCCGCCTGTCAGAGCGCCCATGCAATTGACAAAGTCCTTGTCCGGTCGAAAGGAAGGCCTGGCCCCCTGAGTCACCAGATTCCACAGCTTGTCGGCACCCAGCCTTGCGAAGGTATGCTCCGGCTGAACCGAGCCACGCAAGCGGACCACATCCGCTGCAGAGTAAGTGCGGGTCACGTTTTTCCATCGCGGATTTTCAGCCCAGTCTTTCTCGAGGGCCGCTATTTGTTGGTCGCGTGTCAGTGCCATGGTGATAAACCCCTGCTGGAAGTAGGTCTTGTCGAAAGTCCTGCTCCGCCAATTAAGCCCCGTTTATGGAAGGCACTGTGTATGGCTGCTCGCTGGTTAAAGAGGGGTAATCAGACGTTTGTCTGACCGTCTCCAACCGGCGGGAGCGAGGCAATCATGCCTCGGGGGGTGGGGGTCGTCAAACGTTTTGTAGTGCTTTTTTATGTTCACTACATATTTTCAGAATCAGACTCGTGGGTCACTAAAAGGCCCGCAGGTGCTGGCTTTCACGCCAGCCCGCGCTATTCAAGCGTTTCGACCTTTACGCGCAAAACCATGTCGTCTCGACCCTGCGTTGAATAGCGCTGAGCGATGCCGCGTTGATCGGCAATTGATTGACCACTATTGCTGGCCAGTGTGATCCATTCTCCCAGTCTGCCGCTGACCTGACTGTCGGTGCTTTGCACCTTGATGGCGTCAGGGCGCTCCTGGCTCATTCGGTCGTGATTGGTGCTGATCGTCAGGTGGACGGTATCGCCGGTCACGCTGGCCGTGACATAAAACCCTTGGGTAACGTTGCGATATTCGGTATTGCTTTGTGAATAGCCATACGAGTCAGTGGAGGATGAGGTCAGCGGTACGCTTTGGCCGACCTGGATCAGAGCGGGTGTACCTTCGCTGGTCTGCACTTGTTGCACGCCGCCTTCACGGCTGGCGGTCCCGTATTCGATCACGCGTGAGCCAATGGTGCTGCGAGTCGCGCTGTCACTGGTATCGACGCTGATCATCAGGCGCTTTGGTGCGGTGTCGAGCTGAGCGATCAAGGTGCGAAGTTCTTCGATCTTGCGAGACTCGGCGTTGATGATCAGTTGATTGCCATAAGCACTGACCGATCCGTCGGCCCCTAGAAAAGACTTGGCCACAGGCAGGAGGTCGGCACTGGTGCGATAGTTCAGCTGAACCACCTCAGTGGCGGCGAGCGTGCTGGCGCTGAAAATGATCAGCAATGAGGCAAGCAGGGAGTTGAGCAAGTGGCGTACGGGCATGGTCATTCTCCGCGATAAGCACGTAAAACAAGAGTGTGTCACGTTGTCGGCCGCGAGTGATGCAAGCTGAGCGGCCAGGCATGAAAACGCCCTGCCTTTCGCTGTTCAGTGTCAGTGACACCGAATGAAAAAGGACAGGGCGGGAATATGTAGTGCCTTGACGAACGCCTACATAATCAGGCGATCAGGCTTCACGCAGCATGTCGACATGAGGCAGGCCGGCCTCCAGAAACTCGTCGCTGACAACCTTGAAACCAAAACGCTGGTAGAACTCGACTGCTTGAACCTGAGCGCTGAGCTTTAACGTAGTGAGTCCGCGCTGCCTGGCTTCGAGCAGTACTGCGTCGAGCAGCATTTCTCCGACCTTCAGGCCGCGCCAGTCCTTGAGCACCGACAGCCTGCCGATTTCCCCGTCAGGCAACAGGCGTGCAGTTCCTATCGCGTAATCGCCTTCATACGCCAGAAAATGCACGGCTTCGGCGTCTTCGGCATCCCATTCCAGTTCTGCGGGCACTGATTGCTCAACGATAAATACCGACTCGCGTATGCGTCGGATGTCGGCGTTGTTTTTCTGCCATTGTGCGACAGATACAGTGACTTTATTCATCGGCAAATCCCAGGCTTCCTTGTTTTACGAGTTCGCAAAGTAGATTGCGCCCCTCGTCATCGGCCAACCATTGGCCAAGGTTTTCGCTGTGCAGCGCATCGGCTGCGCAGATAAGTTTGAGCAGTTCGCGCAGGCTGCCCGGCAAAAGGCGGCTTTGCCCGCTGGCAAATAGTAGCAGATCGTCATCAACCTCAGACCAGGCCAGCCTGGCGCTCGGGTTGCGAATCAGCACGGCCCCTTGGTCAAGGCTGTCGAGCAAGTCTTCTTCTTCCAGTTCCGGACCTGTTACCAGTTCCGGGTAGCGCGGCTCGGTCATGAACTGGCCGAACCAGGTCAGCAGCAGACGTTCGTCGCTCATGTGTTCTGTGAGCAATGCCTTGAGGCGGTCGAGCGCGTCATGCTGGATCTGATGAGGGTCGCTGACCGGCTGTGCATCAGCGTCGGTGTAGCGCTCTTCGTCCGGAATGAACTGGCTGAGGAAGTCGGTGAAGTGGGTCAGCACTTCGGCCGCGCTGGGTGCGCGGAAACCGACCGAGTAGGTCAGGCAGTCATCGACCGCGACACCACAGTGGGCCAGGCGCGGCGGCAGATACAGCATGTCGCCCGGTTCCAGCGTCCATTCTTCGGTTTTCTCGAATTCGGCAAGGATGCGCAGGTCCGCATGCTGCAACAACGGGCTTTCGGCATCGCACATCTGGCCAATCTGCCAATGGCGCTTGCCGTGGCCCTGAAGCAGGAACACGTCGTAGTTGTCGAAATGCGGACCGACACTGCCGCCGGGCGCTGCATAGCTGATCATCACATCGTCGATGCGCCAACTGGGCAGAAAGCGGAAGTTTTCCAGCAGTTCGCTGACTTCCGGGACGAACTGGTCCACGGCCTGTACCAGCAGCGTCCAGTCGCGCTCGGGAAGTTTGCTGAACTCGTCTTCGGCGAACGGGCCACGGCGCAGCTCCCAGGGGCGTTCGCCGTTTTCGATGACCAGACGTGACTCGACTTCTTCTTCCAGGGCAAGGCCGGCAAGCTCGTCCGCATCGATCGGGCTTTCGAAGCCCGGCAAGGCCTGACGAATCAGCAGTGGCTTTTTCTGCCAGTAATCACGCAGGAAAACCCGGGCACTGATGCCGCCGAGAAGTTGAAGAGGGATGTCAGGATTCATGTGTAAGCCCTTGAAATGAAAACGCCCGGCACAGCCGGGCGTGTGCAATGTTTTTGCGTGTCAGATGCGCTTGGCCTGAGCGGCTGCGTTACCGATGTAGTTAGCCGGTGTGAGCTTCTTCAGCTCCGCTTTGGCTTCGGCAGGCATGTCCAGACCGTCGATGAAAGTCTGCAGCGCTTCAGGGCCGATGCCCTTGCCGCGTGTAAGTTCTTTCAGCTTTTCATACGGGTTTTCGATGTTGTAGCGACGCATCACGGTCTGAATCGGCTCGGCCAGAACTTCCCAGCAGGCGTCCAGATCAGCGGCAATACGCTGCTCATTGAGCTCCAGTTTGCTGATGCCCTTGAGGCTGGCTTCGTAAGCAATGACGCTATGGGCAAAACCGACGCCCAGGTTGCGCAGCACAGTGGAGTCGGTCAGGTCACGCTGCCAGCGCGACACGGGCAGCTTGCTGGCCAGGTGCTGAAACAGGGCATTGGCGATGCCCAGGTTGCCTTCGGAGTTTTCGAAGTCGATCGGGTTGACCTTGTGCGGCATCGTCGACGAGCCGATTTCGCCAGCGATGGTGCGCTGTTTGAAATAGCCCAGAGAGATGTAGCCCCAGATATCACGATCGAAGTCGATCAAAATGGTATTGAAACGCGCAATGGCGTCGAACAGCTCGGCGATATAGTCGTGCGGCTCGATCTGCGTGGTGTACGGGTTGAAGCCCAGGCCCAGCTCGTCTTCGATGAACGCCCGGGCGTTGGCTTCCCAGTCGATGTCGGCGTACGCGGAAAGGTGTGCGTTGTAGTTGCCGACCGCGCCGTTGATCTTGCCCAGCAGCGGAACCGCGGCGATCTGGCCGATTTGACGCTCAAGGCGATAGACCACGTTGGCCAGCTCCTTGCCCAGTGTGGTCGGGGAGGCTGGCTGGCCATGGGTGCGCGACAGCATTGGTACGTCAGCGAAACGAATCGCCAGTTCGCGGATGGCATCAGCGGTCTGGCGCATCAGCGGCAGCATCACGGTGTCACGGCCTTCACGCAGCATCAGAGCGTGGGACAGGTTGTTGATGTCCTCGCTGGTGCAGGCGAAGTGGATGAACTCGCTGACCTTTTCCAGCTCTGGCAGCTTTGCAGCCTGCTCCTTGAGCAGGTATTCCACCGCCTTGACGTCGTGGTTGGTGGTGCGCTCGATCTCTTTGACGCGCTCGGCATGCTCCACCGAAAAATCTTCAGCCAGGGTATCGAGAATGGCGTTGGCCTGCGCGGAGAACGCCGGGACTTCAGTGATCTGTGGGTGAGCCGCCAGGCGCTGGAGCCAGCGAACTTCAACCATCACGCGGAAACGGATCAGGCCGTACTCGCTGAAAATAGGGCGCAAGGCCTGGGTTTTGCCGGCGTAGCGGCCATCAACAGGGGAAACCGCGGTGAGCGAAGAAAGCTGCATGGGATGCTCTCGGACAGTCGGGCGACGAAAAGGGGCGCGTATCATACATGAAAAGTCAGGCGGACCGGAGTCCGCTGACCCGCGTAGACAGCGTCGTGCCTATGGTGGTGAAGGCCATTGGTGCGCAGCGAATCAGCCGTGCAGCAATGGGTAGAGTTCTTTCAATAACTTGCGGCGGCTGAACACCAGTTGCCAGCGATGACCGCCAACTTGCCGCCACAGACGGGCGGAGCGAATACCTGCCAGCAGGATGGCGCGAATTTTGGATGCGTTATTCGGCTGCTGCAGGTTGCGCATGTCGCCTTGCACCTGAATGCGCTGGCGTAGCGTGCTCAGGGTGTCCTGGTACAGGGCGCCGGTCGCGGCAATCACGTTTTCGTGTGCCACACCAAAATGCTCGACCTGAGACTGAATCACCGGAATGCGCTTGCCGATCACTTCGAGCAGGTCGTCGCGTTTTGCCAGTTGCTGCTCGAGTCCGAGCATCGACAGGGCATAGCGCAGCGGTTCGCGTTGCAGCGTTGCAGGGTCGCGCTCCAGGGCGCTGGCCATAGCGCGATAACCCTCGTGCAGATTGAGGTCGTCACCGCCGTAGACCTCCAGCGTATCTTTCGGATCGACCACCAGCAGACTGCCGAGCATGCAGCTCAGGGCCGCTTCGCTGATCTGTCCGGTCTTGGCGATTCGATCAACCAGCACGGCAGCCTGGAATACACCGCCCAAGGCAATCAGTTGTTCCTGAATCGGGGTCATCAACGCTTGTCCTTGCTGGTCCAGGGTTCGGCGATTTCGATCACGCCGCCGCCCAGACAGATTTCGCCATCGTAGAACACCACGGATTGACCGGGCGTGACTGCGCGTTGCGGGTCATCAAATGTGGCGCGGTAGCCGTCAGCGGTTTTTTCCAGCGTGCAGGGCTGGTCGCTCTGACGGTAACGGACTTTCGCGGTGAGCCTGCGCGGGCTGCTCAGGTCGATCGGGTTGACCCAGTAGATTTCCGACGAAACCAGTGCGCTTGAAAACAGCCACGGATGGTCATTGCCCTGACCGACGATCAGTTCGTTATTGTCCAGGTCCTTGACCAGCACGTACCACGGATCATCGCTGGCGTCCTTCAGGCCGCCAATGCCCAGGCCCTGACGCTGACCGATGGTGTGGTACATCAGCCCGCTGTGACGCCCGATGACTTCCCCTTCGGTGGTCTTGATCTCGCCGGGCTGGGCGGGCAGGTACTGACGAAGAAAATCGGTGAACCTGCGCTCGCCAATGAAGCAGATACCGGTGGAATCCTTCTTCTTGGCCGTGGCAAGGCCGTGTTTTTCGGCAATGGCACGCACTTCCGGCTTTTCCAGTTCGCCGACCGGGAACAGCGTCCGGGCAATCTGTTCGCCGCCGACTGCATGCAGGAAATAGCTCTGATCCTTGTTGGGGTCCAGGCCTTTGAGCAATTCAGTGCGGCCATCGATGTCGCGGCGGCGCACGTAGTGGCCGGTGGCGATCAGGTCTGCACCCAGCATCAACGCGTAGTCAAGGAAGGCCTTGAACTTGATTTCCCGGTTGCAGAGGATGTCCGGGTTGGGCGTACGGCCGGCCTTGTACTCTTCAAGGAAATGCTCGAAGACATTGTCCCAGTACTCGGCGGCGAAGTTGGCGGTGTGCAGCTTGATGCCGATCTTGTCGCACACGGCCTGGGCGTCTGCCAGGTCTTCGCGAGCGGTGCAGTACTCCGTTCCGTCGTCTTCTTCCCAGTTCTTCATGAACAAGCCTTCCACCTGGTAACCCTGCTCCATGAGCAGTACGGCGGAAACGGAAGAGTCTACGCCACCGGACATGCCGACTATGACGCGCTTCATTTCTGAACTCGAGGGGGCTGGATCATGCATGGGGATTAAACGGCTGACCTGTAAAAGGACGCGATTCTATCAGGCTGAAGGCGTCGAGTCTCACGCCTTGTCGCGCAGCAGGTCGAGACTGAAATGTTCGCCATTGAGGTAATCGTCAAGGCAACGCATGACCAATTCGCTGCGCCAGCGTGTCTGTTGCGCCAGGAGTTCGTCGCGTGTCAGCCATACGGGGCCGACGATACCGTCATCCAGTGAGTATTCGGGGTGGTGGCGCAGGGCTTTGGCCGCGAAACAGATACGCTGGTAGGTCACGCCGTTGCTCGGCGCCGTGTAGAGGTAGATGCCCGTTACGCTGGTCAGTTCGACGTCCCAGCCGGTTTCCTCAAGGGTTTCCCGAACCGCAGCGCGCTGCAGGCTTTCATTTGGGTCCAGATGACCAGCAGGCTGATTGAGGACGGAGCGACCGCCTTTCATTTCTTCGACGAACAGGAAGCGACCCTGATCTTCTACAAGGGTGGCGACGGTAACGTGGGCTTGCCAGGTCATGAGAGGGTGCTCGTCGTGGGATTCAGTCAACCGTAACAGACGGTGTGGGAAAATTCTTTGCGCTAGCGCTGTTCGTCGTGAAGATCGCGGCGCAGGGCGCTGACGCAGAAATCCACAAAGGCATGCACTTTGGAGGACCCGCGGCGACCCTCGAGGTAAACCACATGGACCGGCTCCGGCGCGATTTCGAACGCGGCCAGCACGCATTCAAGCCTGCCGTCCTGCAAATATTCGCGTATCTGGTAGAACGGCACCTGGGTCAGCCCCCCGCCCTGCAGTGCCGCGCTGATGGCGGCCTGGTAGGACGTCAGGCTGAGCCTGGAGCCGACATCCACCGAATAGTCTGCGTGATCGACCCTGAAAGGCCAGCGGGGTTGACGTTCGGAGGTGGTGGTCGAGACGGTCGAATGCCGTCGCAGGTCGTCAGGGTGTTGCGGGACGCCCTGTTTTGCCAGGTAGGCCGGAGACGCGCAGACCATGCGCCGCACGCTGCCGACCGGTATCGCAGTCAGTGATGAGTCGGGCAGGGCGCCGATCCGGACGGCCACGTCGACGCCTTCGTCGAGCATGGACACCACTCGATCCACGAGGATGGCGCGCACTTCTATCGATGGGAACCGGTCGAGAAAATTCGTCAATACGGGCACGACATGCAGTGCGCCGAACATTTGCGGTGCTGTCACCGTCAGCAAACCTGCAGGAAGCGCGTGCAAGCCGGCTGCTGCGCTTTCGGCGTCGTCAAGGTCGGCAAGCAGCCGGTGGCAATCGATGGCAAACCGCTGGCCTGCTTCAGTGAGCCTCATATTACGGGTGGTGCGCACCACCAACAGAACGCCCAGGCGCTTCTCCAGACTGGCGATTGCCCGAGTCACGGTGGCGGTCGACAGGCCCGCCTGACGAGCCGCGCCGGCAAAGCTGGTCTGTTCAGCCAGTCCCGCAAAAAGCCTCATTTCCTGAATACGGTCCATCTGTCGTCTGCTGCCTGTAAAAACTTTCTTTGAAATCCTACCAGCATTTCAGAAATGGAAATGGTGAATTGATCTTTTAGGTGATTCTCTACAAATTTTGCAACGGCTAGGCTTGCGGTCAATTCATCAGGTCCGGTTTTTCGCATGAATAATTTTGATCCGCTCAATGAAAACGTGGTGTCTGGCGTCAGCAGGCGCAGGATTTTACAGGCCTCGGCGTTAGGCGCTGCCTCGGCGCTCGGTGCATCGCTGGCGAGCGCCGCCTCATCCAGTAAAAAGCCACTGTCCAAGGGAAATACAATGAATATTGATGATGCCTTCCGCGTCACGTATCGCACTCAAAAAGTGGGTGACGTGGACGTGTTCTATCGTGAAGCCGGTCCCAAAGAGGCACCGGTTCTTTTGCTGCTTCATGGCTTTCCGAGTTCCAGCCACATGTTTCGCGATCTGATGCCATTGCTGGCAACCCAATACCGCCTGATCGCTCCGGATCTGCCCGGTTTCGGCAACACTAAAGCGCCTCCACGCGGGCAGTTCGATTACAGTTTTGAAAACCTCTACAACGTGATCGAGGGGTTCACCGAGGCGTTAGGGCTGAAAAAATACGCGTTATACGTATTTGACTACGGTGCGCCGACCGGCTTCAGGCTCGCGGTCGCGAACCCGGAGAAGGTGACTGCAATCATCAGCCAGAACGGCAACGCTTATCTGGAAGGTTTCAGTGATCAATGGGGGCCTTGGCAGGCCTATTGGCGCGAGCCTACAGCGGCCAATCGCGAGGCGTGTCGCGCTTCGTTGTCACCGGAAACCATTCGTGACTGGCAGTACGGCACGGGCTCCGACCCTGAAAAACTTTCGCCCGACGGTTACAACCTGGACATTCTCTACATGTCACGGCCAGGTGCAGAAGACATTCAGCTGGACCTGATTCTGGATTACCGAAGTAACGTCGCCGCGTACCCCTCGTTCCAGGCTTATCTGCGTCACCATCAGCCTCCATTGCTGGCAGTCTGGGGCAAGCATGACCCGGCCTTCATACCGCCTGGCGCTGAAGCGTACCGCAAGGACGTTCCAGCCGCTGAAGTGCATCTTCTGGATGCAGGCCACTTTGCACTGGAAACACACGCGCCGGAAGTGGCCGAATACATTCGGGAATTTCTCTCGCGCACGTTGAAAAGCCAGTGAGCGGGATGAGGTGCGTCGCAGGGTGGCGTTCGGACGCCTGGAGCCAGGCGTGTAGCTGAGTTATTTCCCTGGATGAAAAAAATCCCCGGCACCAGGCCGGGGATTTTTTTGCGAAGCCGCGCATGATCAATGCACGGCGCCGGTTTGCCTGTTACAACGCGGCGATGGCTGCGTTGAACGTTGCGCTTGGGCGCATGGCTTTGCTGGTCACTTCTGCGTCAGGGAAATAGTAACCACCAATTTCCACGGGTTTGCCCTGAACGGCGTTCAGCTCGGCAACGATTTTTTCTTCGTTGTCGGTCAGGGTTTTGGCCAACGGGGTGAACTGCGCTTTCAGGTCCGCGTCGTCATTCTGTGCGGCCAGTGCCTGAGCCCAGAACAGGGTCAGGTAGAAGTGGCTGCCGCGGTTGTCGATGCCGCCGACCTTGCGCGATGGCGACTTGTTGCGATCCAGAAACTCGCCAGTGGCCTGGTCGAGGGTCTTGGACAGAACCAGCGCTTTCGGGTTGTTGTAAGCATTGCCCAGGTGTTCCAGGGACGCTGCCAGGGCCAGGAATTCGCCCAGCGAGTCCCAGCGCAGGAAGTTCTCTTCAACGAACTGCTGAACATGCTTGGGAGCCGAACCGCCAGCGCCGGTTTCGAACAGACCGCCGCCGTTCATCAGTGGAACGATCGACAGCATCTTCGCGCTGGTGCCCAGTTCCATGATCGGGAACAGGTCGGTCAGGTAGTCGCGCAGCACGTTACCGGTCACCGAAATGGTGTCCTTGCCGGCGCGGGTGCGCTCCAGGGTCAGCTTCATGGCGTCGACTGGCGAGAGGATCTGAATATCCAGGCCCGACGTGTCGTGGTCGCCCAGGTACTTGCGGACTTTCTCGATCATCACGCTGTCGTGGGCGCGAGACGAATCCAGCCAGAAAATGGCCGGGGTGTTGCTGGCGCGGGCACGGTTCACGGCCAGTTTTACCCAGTCCTGGATCGGTGCGTCCTTGGCCTGGCACATGCGCCAGATATCGCCGGCTTCGACGTTTTGCTCCATCAGCAGGTTGCCCTGGCTGTCGGTCACACGCACCACACCATTGGTCTGGATGTGGAAGGTCTTGTCGTGGGAGCCATACTCTTCGGCTTTCTGAGCCATCAGGCCAACGTTAGGTACGCTGCCCATAGTGGTAGGGTCGAAAGCGCCATTTTTCTTGCAGTCGTCGATGACGGCTTGATAAATGGTGGCGTAGCAGCGATCCGGAATCACTGCCTTGGCGTCGTGCAACTGACCGTCGGTGCCCCACATCTTGCCGGAATCACGGATCATCGCAGGCATCGATGCATCCACGATCACGTCGCTCGGTACGTGCAGGTTGGTGATGCCCTTGTCGGAGTTGACCATCGCCAGTTGAGGACGGACCGCGTAGACCGCTTCGATGTCAGCCTTGATTTCGGCCTGTTTCTCGGCGGGCAGGGCGCTGATGCGCTCATACAGGTCGCCGATGCCGTTGTTCAGGCTGAAGCCGATCTGTTTCAGCGTATCGGCGTGCTTGGTCAGCGCATCCTTATAGAACTCGGCGACGATCTGCCCGAACATGATCGGGTCGGAGATCTTCATCATGGTGGCTTTCAAATGCACCGAGAACAGCACGCCTTGCTTGCGGGCGTCTTCGATCTCGGCAGCGATGAAGCTGCGCAGCGCCTTGGCGCTCATGACCGAGCAATCCACGATCTCGCCAGCCTTGACGGCGGTTTTCTCTTTCAGAACGGTGGTCGTACCGTCTTGTGCAACCAGCTCGATCTTGACCGAGTTGTCGGCTTCGATCTGCGCTGCTTTCTCGCTGCCGTAGAAGTCACCGTTGCTCATGTGTGCAACGTGCGCTTTCGAATCGGCAGACCAGGCGCCCATTTTGTGTGGGTGCTTACGGGCGTAATTCTTGACCGACAGCGGTGCGCGACGATCGGAGTTGCCTTCGCGCAAGACCGGGTTTACCGCGCTGCCCTTGGTTTTGTCGTAGCGTGCGCGGGCTTCTTTTTCCGCGTCAGTGGAAGGGTTCTCAGGGTAGTCGGGAATCTTGTAGCCCTGATCCTGGAGCTCCTTGATCGTCGCCTTCAGTTGGGGGACCGAAGCGCTGATGTTAGGCAGCTTGATGATGTTGGCTTCTGGCGTAGTGGCCAGTTTGCCCAGCTCGGCGAGATGATCCGGCACGTGTTGATCGGCGCCAAGGGACTCCGGGAAGCTGGAGAGAACACGGCCTGCCAGAGAGATATCGCGTGTTTCCACGTCGATATCGGAGGTCGCCGTGAAAGCTTCGATAATAGGCAGCAGGGAGTAGGTGGCGAGGGCCGGAGCTTCGTCGGTGAAGGTGTAGATGATCTTCGAGCGGTTGGACATTCGTATTAACTCTCTGTTTTGCTGAACATGCACAAAATCTCGATTCGTGCAGGGTATGCACGTTTGCCCACAGTTCGGCCATGAGCCAGGTCGAGGTTTATTCGCGGTGATGTTGGGTGCGTCAGTCGAGCGTCAAGCTGTCGGGTCAGGTAGCGGCCCGACGCATATGGAAGGCTGAGGGTCAGAATTCAGACGGGTCAGCCTTGATGACTCTGCGGTCACGGCGCGAGTATATCAAACCATTGGCGCGAGGCATTAATGCTATGCGTGCTATCGAATGATGAATATCCGCCGATGGTCGAAGGTGTCGGGTTTCTGGCATGCATTTCGAATGCACAAGGTGCAGGATGCACGCCTGACGGCAGGTCGGGTCATTCAAGAGAGGGAGAGAAAATAGCGGCATAATTGTTGCGGGTTGTGACGCGATTCGAGCGGCGCAGTCGTTGCTACACGTTATGGTCGGGGCATCCGCGGTGCAATAACCGCTAATTCGACACCCTGGGGAGTCATGACGGTTTGAGGGAAAGCAGAACTGCAGCTTTCTCAAGGCCGGCACAATCTCATTGCGTACTGCCTGCAATGTTGCCAACTGAACCGACAATCGGGGTTCAGCTGTCGCCTGTCATACTATTTTGAACGGCAGGGCTCAAGCGTGTGCGTGTTCAGGTGCGTGCTGTTCTGTGGCGTGAGCATCTTTCGCCGGTTCGCCTGTGCGGGCTGTCGTCGAAGAGATATTCACCGCATGCAGTCCTTTCGGACCCTGAATGATGTCAAAGCTGACCGTCTGGCCGGCTTTTAGAGTCTTGTATCCGTCCATTTGGATGGCCGAATAGTGAGCAAACAGATCCTCGGTTTTGCCTTCCTCAAGTATGAAGCCATAGCCTTTTGCATTATTGAACCACTTGACTTTTCCGTTAAGCATCGCCATATCCCTCTGCAAAGGACTCCGTCAGGAGTATCATCCACTTCAATCCGCCTCACCAAAAATTTTGGTTGACTGCACGGACCCTTTTTACCCAATGTGGGCTCTATTGTTTGTAACACCGTTTAGCTGATAGTCAAGGTCATGCGGCAGTCCATTTGAAAACCGTCCAGACCGCGACTGGCAGCTCAATCCGCCCTCACACGAACATTTCTTTCCATGCATGCATTCAGCAAGATTCGACTAACATTCAATCAGGATGGTCCGCAGTCACACGAGGACGACTCGGCAGGCATTGCAGTGCAGGACGCCAAACCGACCCTGCAGGCGCCACCGATGTACAAGGTGGTTTTATTCAACGATGACTACACCCCGATGGATTTCGTCGTAGAAGTGCTCGAGGTGTTTTTTAACCTGAATCGTGAGCTGGCCACCAAAGTCATGCTGGCCGTCCATACAGAGGGACGGGCAGTCTGCGGATTGTTTACCCGTGACATCGCCGAGACCAAGGCAATGCAGGTCAATCAATACGCCAGGGAGAGCCAGCATCCGCTACTCTGTGAGATCGAGAAGGACGGTTAAACGCCGACCACTTGGGTATGAGGTGAAGCTATGTTAAACCGTGAGCTCGAAGTCACCCTCAATCTTGCCTTTAAGGAGGCACGTTCGAAGCGTCATGAGTTCATGACGGTCGAGCACCTCCTGCTGGCTCTATTGGATAACGAGGCTGCAGCCACTGTCTTGCGTGCCTGCGGCGCAAACCTCGATAAGCTCAAGCATGATCTGCAGGAGTTTATCGACTCCACCACGCCGTTGATCCCCGTCCATGACGAGGACCGCGAGACCCAGCCGACGCTCGGGTTCCAGCGCGTTCTGCAACGCGCAGTCTTCCACGTGCAAAGCTCCGGCAAGCGCGAAGTGACCGGTGCCAACGTGCTGGTTGCAATTTTCAGTGAGCAGGAAAGCCAGGCCGTGTTCTTGCTCAAGCAGCAGAGTGTGGCCCGGATCGATGTCGTCAACTATATCGCCCACGGGATCTCCAAGGTTCCGGGGCATGGCGAGCACTCTTCTGAAGGTGAGCAAGATATGCAGGACGACGAGGGCGGTGAAGCATCTTCCTCAGGCAATCCTCTGGATGCCTATGCCAGCAATCTGAACGAATTGGCGCGTCAGGGACGCATCGATCCCTTGGTCGGCCGTGAAAGCGAAGTCGAGCGTGTGGCCCAGATTCTGGCTCGTCGTCGCAAGAACAACCCTTTGCTGGTCGGTGAGGCGGGCGTCGGCAAGACGGCCATCGCTGAAGGTCTGGCCAAGCGCATCGTCGACAACCAGGTTCCTGACCTGCTTGCCAACAGCGTTGTGTATTCGCTTGACCTTGGCGCCTTGCTGGCCGGGACCAAATACCGTGGCGACTTTGAGAAGCGCTTCAAGGCGTTGCTCAATGAGCTGCGCAAGCGTCCTCAGGCAATTTTGTTCATTGACGAGATTCACACGATCATCGGTGCCGGTGCTGCGTCCGGTGGTGTGATGGATGCATCGAATCTGCTCAAGCCGTTGCTGTCGTCAGGTGATATTCGCTGCATTGGCTCGACCACTTTTCAGGAATTTCGCGGGATTTTCGAGAAAGACCGTGCTTTGGCACGTCGCTTTCAGAAAGTCGATGTGTCCGAGCCTTCGGTTGAAGACACCATCGGTATCCTGCGCGGCCTGAAAAGCCGTTTCGAGCAGCATCACAGCATCGAGTACAGCGATGAGGCCCTGCGTGCAGCGGCTGAACTGGCTTCGCGTTACATCAATGATCGCCATATGCCGGACAAGGCTATCGACGTGATTGACGAGGCGGGTGCTTATCAGCGCTTGCAGCCGGTCGAGAAGCGTGTCAAGCGCATCGACGTGCCTCAGGTTGAAGACATCGTCGCCAAGATTGCGCGTATTCCGCCTAAACACGTCAACAGCTCCGACAAGGAACTGCTGCGTAACCTGGAGCGTGATCTCAAGCTCACCGTCTTTGGTCAGGATGCTGCGATTGATTCGCTGTCGACCGCCATCAAGCTGTCGCGCGCGGGTCTCAAATCGCCGGACAAGCCGGTTGGTTCTTTTCTGTTTGCAGGCCCTACCGGGGTCGGTAAGACAGAGGCGGCGCGTCAGTTGGCCAAGGCGCTGGGTGTCGAGTTGATTCGTTTCGACATGTCCGAGTACATGGAGCGCCATACGGTGTCTCGTCTGATCGGTGCGCCTCCGGGCTACGTCGGTTTCGATCAGGGCGGTTTGTTGACGGAGGCCATCACGCGCCAGCCGCATTGCGTACTGTTGCTCGATGAAATCGAGAAAGCGCATCCGGAAGTCTTCAATCTGCTGTTGCAGGTCATGGACCACGGTACGCTGACCGATAACAACGGGCGCAAGGCGGATTTCCGCAACGTGATCGTGATCATGACCACCAACGCCGGTGCCGAGTCCGCTGCGCGTGCTTCGATCGGTTTCACGCATCAGGATCACTCGTCTGACGCAATGGAAGTGATCAAGAAGAGTTTTACGCCCGAGTTCCGCAACCGTCTGGATACCATCATCCAGTTTGGCCGTCTCAGCCACGAAGTCATCAAGAGCGTGGTCGACAAGTTCCTTACCGAGCTTCAAGCCCAGCTGGAAGACAAGCGCGTATTGCTCGAAGTGTCGGAGGCAGCGAGAAGCTGGCTGGCGCAGGGCGGTTACGATGCGGCGATGGGTGCCAGGCCGATGGCGCGCCTGATTCAGGACAAGATCAAACGGCCGCTGGCTGAAGAGATTCTGTTCGGCGAACTGTCGGAGCATGGCGGGGTGGTTCATATCGACATCAGAGATGGCGAGATTACCTTCGACTTTGAAACGACGGCAGAAATGGCCTGACGCTGTAAACCTGTCCCCGCATGAGTGGTTGATGCGGGGCAGGCAACTGGCAACACGGGTTGATAAAACCCGCAAACAAAAACGCCCGGCTTATGCCGGGCGTTTTCGTCAATGCCTGATTAACGGGCGCGGTAGGTGATCCGCCCTTTGCTCAGGTCATAGGGCGTCAGTTCTACACGAACCTTGTCACCGGTCAGAATACGGATGTAATTCTTGCGCATCTTGCCGGAGATATGCGCGGTTACGACGTGCCCGTTTTCCAACTCCACGCGAAACATGGTGTTGGGCAGGGTGTCGACGACAGTGCCTTCCATTTCGAAGCTGTCTTCTTTCGACATGCAGTAAAGCCCTCGGTATACAAATGAGTGGCCCGGTGCAAGTGGCGCCAGGCAAAAGCGGCGTGCATTGTGCCCGAAAAAACCTGTTTAAGCCAAGGGGTTCAGTACAGAGTGACCCATCTTTGATTGGTCAGTAGCTCAATGGGGCGATATTGAGTCTTGTAATTCATCTTTTTGCAGTTCTTTATCCAGTAACCGAGATACACCGCCTGCAGTTCAAGTCTGGCGGCTTCGGCGATCTGCCACAAGATGGCGTAGCGACCCAGGCTGCGGCGCTCTTCATCAGGTTCGTAGAAGGTGTAGACCGCAGAAAGCCCGTTGGGCAGCACGTCCGTGACCGCAACGGCCAGCAAGCGCTGATCGACGCGAAATTCGTAAAACCGCGAGAAAGGCAGGTCTCGAATCAGAAAGGTCGAAAACTGCTCGCGACTGGGCGGAAACATGTCGCCGTCGGCGTGGCGCTGCTCGATATAGCGCTGATAGAGATCAAAATATTCTTGAGTGAACACCGGCTTTGCACTGTGTACCTCAACGTCGGCATTGCGTTTCAGAATGCGTTTCTGCTGCCTGTCGGGCACGAACAGCTTCACCGGAATGCGAGCCGGCACGCAGGCGCTGCAATTCTGACAGTGTGGGCGGTAAAGATGATCGCCACTGCGGCGAAATCCCATGTCCGACAGGTCGGCGTAGACCTGCACATCCATAGGCTGGCTGGGGTCCAGAAACAGGGTCGTCGCCTGCTCTTCGGGCAGGTAACTGCAGGTGTGGGGTTGAGTGGCATAAAATTTCAGCCTTGCCAGCTCTGTCATGATCGCCGCCTAATGGTAAATCCCTACTCATGAGTGTATGCCAGCCTGTCAAACTCGCCTAGATAACCAATCCGCGTCGGTCGGCTGATCCAGATGCTGCGTGAGGTAGCCTGCAAAATCCTGACGAGAAATCGAGCGTGCGCCAAAGCTTTGCAGGTGTCCGGTGGGCATCTGACAGTCAATCAGCACAAATCTCCAAGCCGTCAGGTGCTCCACCAGCGTGGCGAAGCCCACTTTGGATGCATTGTCTGCGCGGCTGAACATCGACTCTCCAAAAAACAACCGACCCATTGCCAGGCCGTAAAGCCCGCCCACCAGTTCGCCCTGATGCCAGACTTCGACACTGTGGGCGTGCCCACGGCGATGCAGTTCGAGATAGGCGTCCTGCATCGAGCCCGTGATCCAGGTTTCGTTGGCGTAGCTGCGCGGTGCAGCGCAGGCCCTGATCACGCTGGCGAAATCCTTGTCGAAGGTCACGCTGTAGCGAGACTGGCGCAGAACCTTGGCGAGGCTGCGGGAAACATGCAGCTCTTCGGGGAAAAGCACCGTGCGCGGGTCTGGCGACCACCACAGGATTGGCTGACCCTCCTGAAACCAAGGGAAACAGCCGTGTCGATAAGCCTTGATGAGGCGGTCTGCCGACAAGTCGCCGCCTGCGGCAAGCAGTCCGTTCGGCTCGCGGAGGGCTTTGTCCAGCGTGGGGAAGTCAAGGCTGTTGCGGTTTAACCAGGTCAGCATGGCATCACGACTTTGCGGAAGGGGAGGGCGCACGGGCCTGCCGGTGCAACTCTATTCGGCAGGCGTGGTCACAAGCGGTTGTCATTATGGCGCGTACCCTGTGCTTTCGGTAGAGCGCATATGCGACGCAAGTGGCGTCACCCTGAAAGTTGCGGGCCGTTGACAGAATCACGTCATAAGCCTTTGTCACAAAACGGAATGCATGCTCAAATTGAACACTGTCGGTAAACATGAAGGCGTGCCCGGTCTTTCCGGGGGTCGGCATACGTCCCAAGTCGGTTTGAGGCGTTTTCGTACAGACCCCGGCAGGTGTAAAGCCGTACAATGCCGTTTTTGGGCGTTATCATTCAAGCGTCTGGCAAGCGGCCTTCCCGGTGCCTGCGATCCCTGTTCATACGGGAGCAGCCATTGCCGTTCGGCCAGCGTTTTTAGTCAATCAACGAGATGTTCGCGCTCCAGCGCAGGAAATAAAGCGTTTTGAAGAAATCCACCCCAGCACCCAGCGCAGTCCCGCTTTGGCGGCAGCAATTGCACTATCGGCTCAAGGAAGGGGCCCTGATCGCCTTTGGCGCTCTGTGCCTGTACCTGATGATGGCGTTACTGACCTACGATCAGAGCGATCCCGGCTGGAGCCATACCAGCAGCAACGCGGCGCAGGTTCAGAATGCGGCCGGGCGTGCAGGTGCGTTCTGTGCCGATATCCTGTTCATGATCCTCGGCTATTTCGCCTACATATTCCCGTTGCTGTTGGCCATCAAGGCCTGGCAAGTGTTCCGGCACCGCCATGAGCCGTGGCAGTGGAGCGGCTGGCTTTTCTCCTGGCGTCTGATCGGGCTCGTGTTCCTGATATTGGCGGGCGCGGCACTGGCGCATATCCACTTTCATTTTTCGGCCGGTTTCCCGGGGTCGGCAGGCGGTGTGCTGGGCGAAGTGCTGGGTGATCTGGCCAAGAAAGCGCTGAATATTCAGGGCAGCACCCTGTTGTTCATCGCTCTGTTTCTATTCGGTCTGACGGTGTTCACCGACCTTTCCTGGTTCAAGGTGATGGACGTCACCGGCAAGATCACGCTGGATCTTTTCGAGCTGTTTCAAGGTGCGGCCAACCGCTGGTGGACAGCACGCGCTGAGCGCAAGCAGATGGTTGCCCAGTTGCGTGAGGTGGATATGCGGGTGCATGACGTGGTGGCGCCTGTTGCCCCCGATCGTCGTGAGCAGGCCAAAGCCAAAGAGCGCCTCATGGAGCGCGAAGTGTCGCTCAGCAAGCACATGACCGAGCGCGAAAAGCACGTGCCTGCTGTCATTGCTCCGGCACCTTCGAAGCCAGCGGAACCCAGCAAGCGCGTGCTGAAGGAAAAACAGGCTCCGCTGTTCGTTGACAGCGCAGTAGAAGGCACCTTGCCGCCGATTTCGATTCTCGACCCGGCAGAAAAGAAGCAGCTCAACTATTCGCCAGAGTCGCTGGCCGCCGTCGGGCATTTGCTGGAGATCAAGCTCAAGGAGTTCGGTGTCGAGGTGTCGGTAGACTCCATTCACCCGGGTCCGGTCATTACGCGCTACGAAATCCAGCCCGCTGCAGGCGTCAAGGTCAGTCGCATCTCCAATCTGGCCAAAGACCTTGCGCGTTCGCTGGCGGTGACCAGCGTGCGTGTGGTTGAGGTGATTCCAGGCAAGACCACCGTAGGTATCGAGATCCCGAACGAAGACCGCCAGATCGTGCGTTTTTCCGAGGTCCTGTCGACGCCGGAATACGATAATGCCAAGTCGCCGGTAACGCTGGCGCTGGGGCACGATATCGGTGGCAAACCGGTCATTACTGATCTGGCAAAAATGCCCCACTTGCTGGTGGCAGGTACAACTGGTTCCGGCAAGTCGGTGGGTGTGAACGCGATGATCCTGTCGATCCTGTTCAAGTCCGGCCCGGAAGACGCCAAGCTGATCATGATCGACCCGAAGATGCTTGAGCTGTCGATCTACGAAGGCATCCCGCACTTGTTGTGTCCGGTTGTAACCGACATGAAAGACGCTGCCAACGCGTTGCGCTGGAGCGTCGCCGAGATGGAGCGCCGCTACAAGCTGATGGCGAAAATGGGCGTGCGTAACCTGTCTGGTTTCAACCAGAAGGTCAAAGACGCCCAGGATGCCGGAGAGCCGCTGGTCGATCCGTTGTACAAGCGCGAAAGCATCCACGACGAAGCACCGCTGCTGACCAAACTGCCCACAATCGTGGTGGTGGTCGATGAGTTCGCCGACATGATGATGATCGTCGGCAAGAAGGTCGAAGAACTCATCGCGCGTATTGCCCAGAAAGCCCGTGCTGCCGGTATCCACCTGATTCTGGCCACCCAGCGTCCGTCGGTGGATGTCATTACCGGTCTCATCAAGGCCAACATCCCGACGCGCATGGCGTTTCAGGTGTCGAGCAAGATCGACTCCCGGACCATCATTGATCAGGGTGGTGCCGAGCAGTTGCTGGGTCATGGTGACATGCTTTACATGCCGCCCGGCACCAGCCTGCCGATCCGTGTACACGGTGCCTTCGTTTCCGATGAAGAGGTGCATCGTGTGGTGGAGGCCTGGAAACTGCGCGGTTCTCCAGAGTATAACGACGACATCCTTGCGGGCGTGGAAGAGGCCGGTAGCGGCTTCGACGGCGGCAGTGGCGAGGGCGGTGAGGACAGCGAGAGCGACGCGCTTTACGATGAAGCGGTGAAGTTCGTGCTTGAAAGCCGTCGCGCATCGATTTCCGCCGTACAGCGCAAGCTCAAGATCGGTTACAACCGCGCCGCACGAATGATCGAGGCAATGGAAATGGCCGGTGTCGTAACCTCGATGAATACCAACGGATCGCGTGAAGTCCTGGCCCCTGGCCCTGTTCGCGACTGAGTTCTATCACCCCGGATTGCATCGGCGGCGTGCAGTGCGCGCCGCCGTACCATCATCGACTCCAAAGAGGAATCCCATGCGTCTTATCCGCATGCTGTTGGCCACCGCACTGACCTTCTCCGTGATCCCCGCCCATGCCGACAGCAAGGACGTGGCCCGTCTGACGCAACTGCTGGAAAAGTCCCAGACCCTGAGCGCGCGCTTTTCGCAGTTGACCCTGGACGGTGGCGGGACTCAATTGCAGGAGACTACCGGTGAAATGGCGTTGCAGCGTCCGGGCCTGTTCAACTGGCACACCGATGCGCCTCAGGAACAGTTGATGGTCTCTGACGGCAAGAAGGTCTCGTTGTGGGACCCGGACCTGGAGCAGGTCACTATCAAGAAACTCGATCAGCGTCTGACCCAGACGCCGGCATTGCTGCTGTCCGGTGATGTGTCCAAAATCAGCGAAAGCTTCGATATCACCGCAAAGGAGGCGGGGGGGGTGATCGACTTCGTGCTCAAGCCCAAGACCAAGGACACGCTGTTTGACAGCCTTCGCCTGTCGTTTCGCAACGGCATCATCAACGACATGCAGTTGATTGACAGCGTCGGTCAGCGAACCAATATCCTGTTCACAGGCGTCAAGGCCAACGAGCCTATTGCCGCCAGCAAGTTTCAGTTCCAGATTCCCAAGGGCGCTGATGTCATTCAAGAGTAAAAGGGCCTATTCCTGATCATGGATCTGTTCAGCCGCGAACCGATAGCTCAGCCTCTGGCTGCACGTTTGCGTGCTACCAATCTGGACGAATACGTTGGTCAGGAGCACGTGCTCGCACAGGGCAAGCCTTTGCGCGAGGCGCTGGAACAAGGCGCTTTGCACTCGATGATTTTCTGGGGGCCGCCGGGTGTGGGCAAGACCACCCTGGCAAGGCTGCTGGCCAAAGTGTCGGATGCGCATTTCGAGACTGTTTCTGCGGTGCTGGCGGGGGTCAAGGAGATTCGGCAGGCGGTCGAGGTTGCCAGGCAGCAGGCCGGCCAGTATGGCAAGCGCACGATCCTGTTCGTTGACGAAGTCCACCGTTTCAACAAGTCGCAGCAGGATGCGTTCCTCCCGTACGTTGAAGATGGCACGCTGATCTTCATTGGTGCGACCACCGAGAACCCTTCGTTCGAGCTCAATAACGCCCTGCTGTCCCGAGCCCGTGTCTACGTGCTCAAGAGCCTCGACGAGGCGGCGCTGCGCAAGTTGGTCAATCGCGCGCTCACCGAGGACCGCGGGCTGGGTCAGCGCAAACTGACCCTGAGTGACGAAGGCTTTGCGATTCTGATGTCAGCCGCTGACGGTGACGGGCGGCGCATGCTCAACCTGCTGGAGAATGCATCCGATCTGGCCGAGGACGGCAGTGAGATTGACATCGAGTTGTTGCAGAGCCTGCTCGGCGACAGTCGGCGTCGCTTCGACAAGGGGGGCGAAGCGTTTTACGACCAGATATCGGCGCTGCACAAATCCATACGCGGTTCGAACCCCGATGCAGCCCTGTACTGGTTCGCGCGGATGATCGACGGTGGCTGCGATCCGCTGTACCTCGCTCGTCGTGTGGTGCGCATGGCCAGCGAGGACATCGGCAATGCCGACCCGCGTGCGTTGCCGTTGTGCATGTCGGCGTGGGATGTTCAGGAGCGCCTTGGCAGCCCCGAAGGTGAACTGGCAGTGGCGCAGGCGATTGTCTATCTGGCTTGCGCGCCTAAAAGCAACGCGGTCTACATGGCATTCAAGGCCGCCATGCGCGAAGCCGGCGAGCACGGGTCTCTTGAGGTGCCGCTGCACTTGCGCAACGCGCCGACCAAGCTGATGAAGCAACTCGGTTATGGCGAAGAATACCGATACGCCCACGACGAGCCGGACGCCTACGCGGCAGGCGAGGACTATTTTCCGGACGAACTGGCACCGCGTCAGTATTACCAGCCAGTGCCTCGCGGCCTCGAGCTGAAGATTGGTGAAAAGCTCAGGCACCTGAGCGCACTGGACGAGGCCAGCCCTCGCAAGCGGAGAAAGTGATGATTCAAACCATTCTTGCGGTGTCGATTGCCGGGATCGCTGGTACATTATTGCGATTCGCCACCGGCACCTGGGTCAGTGCCAACTGGCCGCGTTATTTCTATGCGGCAACGCTGGCCGTCAACATTGTCGGCTGTCTGATTATCGGTGTGCTGTACGGCCTGTTTTTGTTACGCCCGGAAGTCCCCATCGAAATTCGTGCCGGCCTTATCGTCGGTTTTGTAGGCGGTCTTACGACCTTTTCATCCTTTTCACTGGATACGCTGCGCTTGTTGGAAAGCGGGCAAGTACCGCTGGCTCTGGGCTATGCCGGTATCAGTGTATTCGGCGGGCTGCTCGCGACCTGGGTTGGCCTGTCCCTGACCAGACTTTGATAGACGAGAGAACGATATGCTCGATTCCAAACTGTTACGTACTCAACTTCAGGACGTAGCGGATCGCTTGGCTTCCCGTGGCTTTACACTGGATGTGGCTCGCATTGAATCGCTGGAAGCCCAGCGCAAGGTGGTGCAGACCCGCACCGAACAGTTGCAGGCCGAGCGCAATGCACGTTCCAAGTCCATCGGTCAGGCCAAGCAACGGGGCGAAGACACGGCACCGTTGATGGCAGACGTCGAGCGTATGGGCAACGAGCTGAGCGAAGGCAAGGTCGAGCTGGACGCGATCCAGTCCGAGCTGGACGCGCTGGTGCTGAATATTCCGAACCTGCCTCACGAGTCAGTGCCAGTAGGCGCCGATGAAGAAGGCAACGTTGAAGTGCGTCGCTGGGGCACGCCGACCGCCTTCGATTTTGAGGTCAAGGACCACGTCGCGCTGGGCGAAAAGTTCGGCTGGCTGGATTTCGAGACCGCCGCCAAGCTGTCCGGCGCGCGTTTCGCCTTGTTGCGCGGCCCCATCGCGCGCCTGCACCGCGCACTGGCGCAGTTCATGATCAACCTGCACATCAACGAGCATGGCTACGAAGAGACCTACACGCCTTATCTGGTGCAGGCACCTGCGCTGCAAGGCACGGGTCAACTGCCGAAGTTCGAGGAAGACCTGTTCAAGATCTCGCGCGAAGGTGAAGCCGATCTGTACCTGATCCCGACGGCTGAAGTGTCGCTGACCAACATTGTGTCCGGTGAAATTCTTGACGCAAAACAACTGCCGCTCAAGTTCGTTGCCCACACGCCATGCTTCCGCAGCGAAGCCGGCGCATCGGGCCGTGACACGCGCGGGATGATTCGCCAGCACCAGTTCGACAAGGTCGAGATGGTCCAGATCGTTGCGCCGGACGACTCGATGGCCGCCCTGGAATCGCTGACCGGCAACGCCGAGCGTGTTCTGCAGTTGCTGGAGCTCCCGTACCGTACGCTGGCGCTGTGTACCGGCGACATGGGTTTCAGCGCTGTGAAGACTTACGACCTGGAAGTGTGGATTCCGAGTCAGGACAAGTACCGCGAGATCTCTTCGTGCTCCAACTGTGGTGATTTCCAGGCGCGTCGCATGCAGGCGCGCTGGCGCAACCCGGAAACCGGCAAGCCGGAGCTGGTCCATACCCTCAACGGTTCCGGGCTGGCAGTGGGCCGTACACTTGTTGCGGTGCTGGAAAACTACCAGCAGGCCGACGGCTCGATTCGTGTGCCGGATGTGCTTAAACCGTACATGGGTGGCCTTGAGGTCATCGGTTAAATGGAGTTTCTGCCGCTGTTTCATAACCTGCGTGGCAGCCGGGTACTGGTGGTCGGTGGCGGTGAGATTGCCCTGCGCAAATCCCGCCTGATCGCTGATGCCGGGGCGGTGCTGCGCGTGGTCGCACCGGAAATAGAAACCCAGTTGCGTGAGCTGGTCGCAAGCAGCGGCGGTGAGTTGATCCTGCGTGGTTACAGTGAAAGCGACCTTGATGGCTGCGTGCTGATTATTGCCGCGACGGACGACGAACCACTCAACGCTCAGGTTTCCCACGATGCCCGGCTGCGTTGCGTGCCGGTCAATGTGGTGGATGCTCCGGCGCTGTGTACCGTGATATTTCCCGCCATTGTTGACCGTTCGCCATTGGTGATCGCCGTGTCCAGTGGCGGCGACGCGCCGGTTCTCGCGCGTTTGATCCGTGCCAAGCTGGAGACCTGGATTCCCTCTACTTATGGGCAACTTGCCGGGCTTGCCGCGCGTTTTCGTCATCAAGTCAAAGGCCTGTTTCCGAACGTGCAGCAGCGCCGCGCCTTCTGGGAAGAGGTTTTTCAGGGGGCCATTGCCGATCGCCAGCTGGCCGGGCAGGGGGCCGAGGCCGAGCGTCTGCTGATTGCCAAGATCGCGGGTGAGCCGCCTCCGGAAACCGGTGAGGTCTATCTCGTGGGGGCTGGTCCCGGTGATCCCGACCTGCTGACTTTCCGTGCCTTGCGCCTGATGCAGCAAGCCGATGTGGTGCTGTACGACCGTCTTGTGGCACCGACCATTCTTGACCTGTGCCGTCGCGATGCCGAGCGTGTCTATGTCGGCAAGCGTCGTGCAGAGCATGCTGTTCCTCAGGAACAGATCAATCAGCAACTGGTTGCCTTGGCCAAACAAGGCAAACGGGTCGTGCGCCTGAAAGGTGGCGATCCCTTTATCTTCGGTCGTGGTGGCGAAGAGATCGAAGAGCTGGCCGCGCACGGTATTCCGTTTCAGGTGGTTCCAGGCATTACCGCTGCCAGTGGTTGCGCGGCGTACGCGGGCATACCGCTGACGCATCGTGATCATGCGCAGTCTGTGCGTTTCATCACCGGCCACCTGAAAAACGGTACGACAGACCTGCCGTGGTCTGATCTGGTGGCGCCCGCTCAGACGCTGGTGTTCTATATGGGGCTGATCGGTTTGCCGATCATCTGCGAGGAACTGATCAGGCACGGTCGTTCTGCCGATACGCCGGCGGCGCTGGTTCAGCAGGGCACTACCGTCAATCAGCGGGTGTTCACGGGCACCTTGGCCAACTTGCCGCAGATGGTTGCCGAGCATGAGGTTCATGCGCCCACGCTGGTGATCATCGGTGAAGTGGTCAAGCTACGTGAGAAGCTGGCCTGGTTCGAAGGCGCTCAGGCGACGCTCTGATGCCTGAAGGGGATAGCCCCCGTTCAGGGCTATCCGGCTTTCCAGCTATTAGCCTTCGCGGGCAGGCGCCTATTGGCTCCAGACACCCTTTCCGGACAGCCGCTCACGATCATGAGCGGCTTGCAGGTCAAGTGCAGGCCCCTTTGGAATGATGCCGGTCGGGTTGATGGTGCGGTGGCTGCCGTAGTAGTGGCCTTTGATGTGCTCAAAGTCCACCGTCTCGGCGATGCCCGGCCATTGGTAAAGCTCGCGCAGCCAGTTGCTCAGGTTTGGATAGTCCGCAATGCGCCGCAGGTTGCATTTGAAGTGGCTGTAATACACCGCATCAAAGCGAACCACGCTGGTGAACAGGCGGATGTCGGCCTCGGTCAAGTGCTCGCCGGCCAGATAACGCTTCTCACCCAAGCGCTTTTCCAGCGCATCGAGTTCGGCGAATACATCGTCAAAGGCGTCTTCATAAGCGCCTTGCGACGTCGCAAAACCTGCCCGATACACGCCGTTGTTGACGTTCGGGTAAATCTGCTCGTTGAGTTCGTCAATGGTCGGCTGTAACGCCGGGGGGTAGAAATCCAGCGTATTGCCGGTCAGTTCGTCGAACGCGGAATTGAACATGCGGATGATTTCCGCCGATTCGTTGCTGACGATGCGTTGCTGCTGTTTGTCCCACAACACCGGAACCGTGACCCGGCCCGTGTATCGAGGGTCATCGGCCGTGTAGCGCTGGTGAAAGAACTGAAAATCATCCAGTGCATCGCCGCTGGAGCCTTTCTGCTGATCGAAGGTCCAGCCGTTTTCCAGCATCAGCCAACTGACAACTGAAACATCTATCAGATTTTCCAGGCCTTTCAGCTTGCGCAGAATCAGCGTGCGGTGGGCCCAAGGGCACGCCAGTGACACGTAAAGGTGGTAGCGACCTGCTTCGGCAGCAAAGCCACCTTCACCGGAAGGCCCCGGCTGCCCGTCCACGGTCACCCAACTGCGGCGCTGAGCATTTTCGCGCTGGAAAGCGCCGTCTTTGCTGCTTTCATACCACTGGTCTTGCCAGCGTCCTTCGACCAGAAGGCCCATGTCTGACTCCCGTTGCTGAGTGATGAAACTTGGAGGTCAGCTCAGGCGCATCAGTTCGATCTGAAAAGCGCAGGATTATGGACCTTGGTCATCGCCGCAGCCGATAAGTCAGAGGGTTTTGTCGCGGCGATCCCAGAACACGTGCGCCTGCCGAAACGCCTCCTCACGGACGACGCCCAGACCGCGCAGGGCAAGTGCCATGGTCGAGATCAAGGCCAGTTGCGGGTAGCTGTCCTCTGTTTCACCGCGCCACAATGCTAGCAGTTGTTGCGGATCCAGCGTTGCCGGTTTGACATGGCGACGCGGGGAGAGCGCTGGCCACTCCTCGTCCCACGGCTGACCGCCGGTGGTGCCGTACAGATGGCTGATGGTGTCGGGGTTGATCTCGATTTCGCCGCCGTCACCCTTGACCACGATGGCGTTGTCGCCCAGCAGACTGCTGGCATCGCGATGCACGCTTTGATAGCCCGGATGAAAGATGCTTTGCAGGCCACAACGGGCCTGCAACGGGTTGAGAATGCGCGCCAGTGAGTGGATCGGCGAGCGCAGGCCCAGCGTGTTGCGCAGGTCGATCATGCGTTGTAACTGCGGTGCCCAGTCCGCGAGCGGTATGAACGCCAGGTTGCCTTGCTCGAGCGAGGTGCCTACCGATGCCCAGTTGCGGCACAGCGGGATGTTCAACAGACCCAGCAACTGCTCGGTGTACAGGCGGCCCGCCGTGTGTGCGCCACCGCCATGCAGGAGGATCTTCACGCCGTTCTGCGCCAGGCATTTTGCGGCCAGCAAGTACCACGGCAGATGACGCTTTTTGCCGGCATAGGTCGGCCAGTCGATGTCGACCGGTATGGGCGGGGCATTCAGACGCTCACGCAGCGCTTCGGTAAAACCTGCCAGTTCCTCGGGGCTTTCTTCCTTGTGCCGCAGCAGCATCAGGAATGCGCCGAGCTGCGTGTCCTCGACCTTTTCATCAAGCAGCATGCCCATCGCCTCGCGTGCTTCTTCGCGGGTCAGGTTGCGCGCGCCGCGCTTTCCTTTGCCCAGAATGCGGACGAAAGGGGCAAAGGGATGTTCTTCTGGCGTTTCGGTCACCAGTGGGGCGTAATCGGTCATATGCAATTGGTCGGCTTTGGCAGGCCCGCCAGCTTGGCGGCAAGTTTGGCGGGGGTGCCATTGAACAGGCGATTGAGGTGCAGGCTGTTGCCTTTTTCCACGCCCAGCTTGAGCGCGGTGTATTTGATCAGCGGCCGGGTGGCGGGCGAAAGCTGAAACTCGTCGTAGAAATCCCGCAGCAACTGCAGAATCTCGCTGTGTTCGGCGCTCACGACAATGCCTTCCTCGGCAGCCAGTGCATGAGCAACGTCCATTGACCAGTCGTTGAGGTCCTTGAGAAACCCGTCCTTGTCCAGCTCGATGCTGCGTCCTCCAATGATCAACTGTTTCATAACCAGGTATTGACCTTGTCGAAGCGCAGCGACAGTTCCACGAAAGTCGGGTAGTCGATGCTGTCTATGCCAGGCAGAAGCGTCAGGTTGCGCGCCTTGATGTCTTCATCGAGCGCAAACAACCTGGCGGAGCCGATCAGCGTTTGCAGGGTCTGCAAGCGAGCGCCGGAGAACAGCAGTGCATAAGTGGCGTCGCCACACAGCAACAAACCGTCCTCATCGCCCAGCAGGCTCATGCAGCTGTCCAGGCGATTGTCGTCAAAGGGGGAGTGGGAAAGAACGTGCAAGGTAGCCATCAGATCGTAATCACCTCGTCATAGCGGTCAAAAAGTGCCGACAACCCGGACCGGGCTGGCAACTGATTGATCTCCTCACTCAGGGTGCTGGTGGCAATACCGCGCTCTGCAAGGCTTTGCCCGCAGGCATACAAGTCTTCGACGCCAAACATCGACAGGGCCTTCAGGTTTGCGGTCAGGTCCTTCTGCTGCAAGGCTGTCGGTGCTTGTTGTGGCAACAATTGAAAAACGCCGTCATCCATGAACAGCAGGCCGACCGGCAGATCGAATGCACCGCCCGCCAGCACGATGTCCAGCGCTTCACGGGCGCCGGGACCGGACCACGGCGACTGCCGGCTGACAATCAATAATGATCGGGGCATTTCACGGTCCTCCGAAGCAGATAAGGCGATCAGCCGATTGCACCGCATCGTGCAACTGGCCCAGCCCAGACAATTCCCACGGCTCATGCAGATTCGCCGCTGGCCGTTGGTAACGTTCGGTTTCCTGGCTATCGAGCACGCCACGACGCAGTGCGGCAGCAATGCACACCACACCGTCCAGGCTGTGCTCGGCGATGAAATCACGCCATTGCAGCGCTATATCCTGTTCATCCTGTGGTGTCACGACATTGGCCGAAGCGCTGTGAACGCCGTCCTGATAAAAAAACAGCCGGACAATCTCATGGCCGCCGGCGAGCGCAGCTCTTGCGAACAGCAGAGCACGCCGAGAGGAGGGCGCATGCGCGGCGGAAAAAAGCGAAATGGCGAATTTCATGATCGACTCTGCCAACAAAACATGAGCAATGATAAAGAATTCATGAGCGTGCGTGTGGCTTTGCCGCGAAAGTGCATGACGTTTGCCTGGCTGGCGCCCGCGCCGATGCGCCGCACGGCACGCTCAAGGTCAGATGCAGAGGCGAGCAGCCTGTGCGGATCAGCGTTCGGCTGATATATAACGGTTGAACATCAATCCATGAAAATATAGCACTTATCGTTTCAAAGTGTGTCCGGCAGACTCCTCGATCACAAGCGCTGACAAGCACTCTAATAAGATCGCTGGAGAATAAACATGAACGGCTCATCCCTTCATAAAACTGCGTCCGCCCGGTCCCGGGCCGGCGCGGTATTTCGCGTCACCTCAGGCAACTTCCTCGAGCAGTTCGATTTTTTCCTGTTTGGCTTTTACGCCACTCAAATCGCCGCTGTCTTCTTCCCCGCGACCAGCGAGTTCGCCTCGCTGATGATGACGTTTGCAGTCTTCGGTGCGGGCTTCCTTATGCGTCCACTGGGTGCTTTGATTCTCGGTGCCTACATCGATGACGTGGGGCGCCGCAAAGGTTTGATCGTGACCCTGTCGATCATGGCCAGCGGCACGCTGCTCATTGTGTTGGTGCCCGGCTACGCGAGCATCGGGCTCTGGGCACCGGCGCTGGTGTTGATAGGGCGTTTGCTACAAGGGTTCTCGGCCGGAGCCGAGCTGGGTGGGGTGTCGGTTTATCTGGCCGAGATGGCCACGCCGGGTCGCAAAGGCTTCTACACCAGCTGGCAATCCGGCAGTCAGCAGGTGGCTATCGTCGTTGCTGCTGCCTTGGGGTATGCCCTTAATCAGTGGATGGCCCCCGCGGCAGTGGCCGATTGGGGCTGGAGGATTCCGTTCGCCATCGGCTGCCTGATCATTCCGTTCATTTTCCTGCTGCGTCGCAGCCTTCAGGAAACCGAAGAGTTCGCCACCCGCACGCACCGGCCAAGCATGCGCCAGGTGTTTGCGACCCTCTTGCAGAACTGGCGCGTAGTGGTTGCAGGCATGCTGATGGTTGCGATGACGACAACGACGTTCTATCTGATCACCATCTACGCACCCACGTTTGGCAAAACCGTGTTGAACCTGAGTACTGGTGATGCGCTGCTGGTGACCTTGCTGGTCGGTGTGTCCAATTTTGTCTGGTTGCCCATCGGCGGCATGCTGAGTGACCGTTTCGGGCGCAAGCCACTGCTGGTGGCAATGACGCTGCTGACCATCGTCAGTGCTTACCCCGCACTGTCCTTCCTCGCTCAGGCGCCCAGCTTCGGTCACATGCTGGAAGTATTGCTGTGGTTCTCGTGCCTCTACGGCTTGTACAACGGCGCAATGATCCCCGCGCTGGCTGAAATCATGCCGGTAGAAGTTCGTGTTGCCGGATTCTCTCTGGCCTACAGCCTGGCGACGGCGGTTTTTGGTGGTTTTACCCCGGCCATATCGACCTGGCTCATCCACCTGACCGGCGACAAGGCCGCGCCTGCTTACTGGATGACGTTCGCTGCAGCGTGCGCGCTGGGCGCGACACTGGTGCTGTACCGACACATTTCAGCCCGCCCGCAATTGGCTGTGTAATCAAGGAAAATGAAGATGAAATCATTGCATAAACATCAACTGGCACTGCTGTTTCTGGGCTGTGTTGCAGTCAGCGCCGCGGCTCAGGCCGAAGAGCTCAAGGTCATGACCTCCGGTGGTTTTACTGCCGCCTATTCGCTGCTCGGTCCTCAATACGCAGCGTCTTCCGGTGACACGCTGGAGACCATTCTCGGCCCTTCGATGGGCAAGGCACCCGAGGCTATTCCCAATCGCCTGGCCCGGGGCGAGCACGCCGATGTGGTGATCATGGTGGGTTATGCGCTCGACGACCTGATCAAGCAGGGCAAGGTGGATCCGGCATCGCGCGTCGAACTGGCTGATTCGCGCATCGGCATGGTCGTGAAGCAGGGCGCAGCCAAGCCCTCGATCGCAACCGACAGCGAGCTGAAAGACACGCTGCTCAAGGCCCGGTCGGTCGCGTACTCGGACAGCGCCAGTGGCATGTACATCGAAAAAGAGCTGTTCAAGAAACTGGGCATTCAGCAACAGCTTGCGCCGAAAAGCAAAATGATCGAGCGCATTCCGGTCGCCTCGGTGGTTGCCAAAGGGGACTACGAACTGGGCTTTCAGCAGGTTGCCGAGTTGTTGCCGATCCCCGGCGTGACATTCGTGGCGAAGATTCCGGAAGACGTCCAGTCGATCACACGTTACGCGGCAGGCATTCCGGTCAATGCGGAGCATCCGAAGCAGGCCAAAGCCTTGCTGGAGTACCTCGCATCGCCCAAAGCGCAGGCCGCCGTGCAGTCGACGGGTCTGGATTCAGTTCCCGACTGATCGAGACGGCATTCTTCTGACCAGCCGTTCCAGTTCCAGGGCGGCAGGTGTCAGCGTTCGGCCCCGACGTTTGATCAGCCCTACGTTACGGACCACTTCAGGCTCAACCAATGGCACGCTCACCAGAAACGGGTGAGCGGTCATCGGCATGGCAATCGAAGGCACCGCTGCCACGCCCAGCCCGGCCTCCACAAGACCGATCATGGTCGTGACATGCCGCGTTTCGCAGATGCTTTCCCGTTGCGGGCGTGAGGACATCAGTGCCTGATCCAGCACCAGCCGGTTACCTGAAGTAATGTCCAGGGCTATATAGTCGAAGCGGTACATCTCGTCCCAACTGACACTTTGCCGTGTCGCAAGCGGATGATCGCGACGGCACGCCATCACGTAGTGCTCCTGCAAAAGCAGTTCGAAGTCGACCTCCGGCGCCAGGTTGCCGCTGAAACTCACCCCGAAATCTGCCTCGCCCAAGGCAACCGCGCTATTGACCTCGTTGGCGCTGGCGTCCATGACCTTGATTCTGATTTTTGGAAACAGCTCGTGGAACGCGCTGATGACCTGCGGCAGGAAGTAGTAAGCCGCTGACGGCACGCATGCGATGGTGACATTGCCCATCCGGGTGGAGCCGACCTCGCCGATGGTCATCAAGGCGATGTCCAGGTCGTCCAGAATTCGCTCGACCTGAGGCAGAAAGGCGCGGCCGACAGTGGTCAGGCTGACCTTGCGCGTGGTGCGTTCGAACAGCTTCACATTCAGTGCGGATTCGAGCTTTTCTATGCGACGACTGAGGGCCGGCTGGGTGATCTGCACAGTGTCCGCTGCCTTGCGGAAGCTGCCATTCTCGACCACGGCGCGGAATGCCTGGAGGTCGTTGAGATCAAAATTGATGGGCATTGCGAGACCGGATGATTAATACGTGATGAACATCAATATATCAGAGCGAGCCGGTCTGGCCTCGATGAGATTTGCCCGGCACGTGCCCGGTCCACCGGTTTGCCACGCCCCGCAACGCGTCAATCAGCAACCAGCGTCGCGCCCTTCATTGGCATGTTGCGCGTCTGTTATCAGGTGCGGTTGAACCAGACGAATACGCCGCTCGACATGATAAGCGCCGTCATCGTTGTGGCGCAGGTAGATGCGCCGGCACTGGTCGCACTGCCAGACGGTGGATTGGTTGTAAGGGTAATAGCGAGGAGCTATCGGAGCGTCAGGCGACCAATAAAGCGTGCCCTCGGGGTGATATTCATCGATGGTCGCTTCTTCAGGTGAGTACTGCGCCAGCGTTCCCAATTTTTTGAACGCCTCTTCATGATAGCCCACTGGCCAACTGCTCCAGCCCGCGAGATCCCGCTGAAGGCAGCTACAGTCAGTGGGTGCAGCCGATGACGGTGTGGTCAGCGCGAGTAAGGCCTGAGCGTCCATGAATGAGTCCATTTCGAGTATCTCCTGGTGGAAAGCCTGCTGGGAGCAGGCTCGCATGGTACTCCAGGTCGCCGTCGTTGCTCGACAATCTTCTACCGGTTTTCTGGCCCGCTGTTGCACCAATGGCACTCGATAGCCCTTTTCAAATGCAACACCTGCCGCAGCGCTAGCCTTTAGCCTTCTGTTCGGCGCAGGCAAGCAGTACCGAGTTGGCGATGACTTCGGCCGCCTGGTCGATCTGTGCAAGGTTGAGGTAGGAGGGCGCGATTCGCAGATGGCGTCCTGTGGTATCCAGGCCGTGACAATGGGTCGCTCCCGCCGGGGTCATTTTCACCCCTGCCTGCGCAGCAATCGCAACCACGCGTCCGGCCAGCCCTTCGGGCACCAGAAGCGAGATGAAGTAGCCGCCAAGCGGTGTTGACCAACTGACGCCCGAAATACCCCCAAGTTCTCGACTGAAGGTGCGCAAGACTCGATCAAACTTTGAGCCGAGAGACTGGCCATGGCGCTGCATGTGTGCGATGAGGTTTTCTGGCGTCTGAAAAAACATCAGGTGCCTGACCTGATTGACCTTGTCTGGGCCAATGGTTTTATGTTGACGGCATGCCAGCCACCAGCGAACGGTCTCAGGGCTGCCTCCAATCATGGCGATACCGGCGCTCGGAACGACCATTTTCGACGTCGATGAGAACATGATCGGACGGTCAGGGTTGCCATTGCTGACACATGTTTCGTAGATATTGCTTATTTGCGGACCCGGCATGTCAAAATCGTGGACCGCGTAGGCGTTGTCCCAGAATAACTTGAAGTCCCGAGCCGCCGTTGTCATGCGTGCGAGTCGGCTGACCACCGCCTCGCTGAAGGTCGCCCCATTGGGATTGGCATGCCTGGGCACACACCACATGCCTCGCACGTTGGGGTCGGACGCGACAATCCGCTCGACTTCATCCATGTCCGGGCCATGTTCATTCATGGCGACGGGGATCATCTCTATCCCGTAATACTCACAGATTGAAAAGTGGCGATCGTAGCCAGGCTCCGGGCAGATAAAACGGACCTTATCGGCTTTGCCCCAAGGCGATGTGCCGGGAAAGCCTTTGATCCATGCATGTGCAATGGCTTCGTGCATCAATGACAGGCTGGAATTCTCGCCGATAGCAATCTGATCACCCGGGAGGTTCAGCATGACGGGGCCGAAGAGGTCACGCACTTCCTTGACGCCCTGAAGCCCGCCGTAGTTAAGCCAGTCCTGGCCATCAGCAGATGCAAACTGATGCGTTCCCGGAAGGCTGAGAAAGTCTCGCGACAGGGATATCTGCTCTGGCGAGGGCAGCCCTCGGGTCATGTTGATGGGGTCGAGGCGCTCGCAGAAACGCGTGTGTTTTTCTTGCAGCGTCTGGAGGTCAGGCAGTGGTGGGCAGGTGCTGGGCATCGTATCAAACTCCTGTAAGAAAGGTCATGGCGATGAAAAAGCCAAGGCAGATAAAGAGGGTTTTGAATACGCCTCTGAACCGTGCAGCGATGAACACCGCGAGGCAAAGAGTTGCCAGCTTGAGCAGCACCGTGTGATTGCTGAAATGGCCCATCAAGTTGCTGTAATACGTTTCGCCCAGCAACGCGGAGTAAATGATGCCGCCCATGACGCCAAACGCCGCGTAGTTCAAAAAGCGGTAGATGAGCCCGTCGGACGCTATCTGGAGTTTGTGAAAGACCAGGATGGGAAGGGCACGCAGTGCGTAGGACCCGACCGACGCGATGAGGATAATCGTCCAGTTATTCATTTTGCGTTCCGTTCAAACAGTTCGTCCCAGAGCAGCAGCGCGCCACCCAACACAAAAGGGACCACGAAGATCTGGTATTCGTGAAGGTAGCTGCCAACGATAGGGGTCAATATGAAGCCAGCAATCGTTGCAATCAGCGGTTTGAGCTTCGGCCATGCCAGTGAAGCAAGTACGGTGAAGTGGATGGGCAGAATCACGCTGATGACCGACTGCATGAAGGGGTTTTGCTCTCCGCTGATCCAGAACCCGAGACCGGTTGCGATAATTGCGATTGTCAGGGTGCTGATGCCGCAGCCGAGGTAGTAGTCGTAGATGTCGGCGATCTTGTCTTTTCTGGCATTGGACAGGGTAAACGTTGAAATCGAGAGCAATTGCGCCGAGAGCAACGCTTTCCACAGCGGCACGCCCTTGAAATGCTCTGTCAGTACGGACGACATGATCAGAAACCGGAAGTTGACCACCAGGGTGGTGAACAGGATCGACATGATCGTGAGGTTTTCGCCATGCTGGGCAATGAACACCTGCAGCGGCGCGGCATGCACCGTAAAGGTCATGGTCAAAGCCTGAAGCCCGTTGAACCCGGCGTCCCGACAGGCTGCACCAATGGAGAAAAACAGGAACATGAAGGTCAGGCACACGGGGAGTGAGTCCACACAGCCTTCAGCGAAGGAGCTACGGGGGCTTAGACGCCGGCTGCCGGATGACGGTGTGGACGATAATGGATTGCCCATAAAAAACCTCAACGCCGACGACGGTGTTACCCGTCGTCAGCACTTCATATTATCGAGCGGAGGACGCTACGAGTTGGTTGAGAAAGTCGACGCTGCCGCGCAGGGTGCCGCCGCGCGTTTCAAAGCCCACCATGCCCTTCCAGCCGGTGTACTGGATGGCATCCACCAAGCCTGTGAAGTTAAGGTTGCCACGGCCCAGCGGGAAATGTGAATCCCGGTCGCCGTTGTTGTCACTGAACGACATGCCGACCACCCGAGGGGTGAACTTCCAGAAGAAGGAGAGGGGATCACCTTCGTTCACGTAAGCGTGTGATACGTCCAGGAACATGTGCAGACCGGGCACCGAATTGAGCACACGCTCAACTTCGTCTTCCGTGGTGCAAATGTAATAGAACGGATGAAAACGGGTGTAGTTACACAGGTTCTCCAGCCATATCTCCACACCGCGCTCTTTGCCGTAGGCGACCAGTTCCTGAAGGTTTGCAATGAGGCGCTCCAGGCCTTTCTCGCGGGCTTCCTTGACCAGACGCGGCTCCACAACGCCGCCGCCGTGAACGATAAGAGGCGCGCCGCCGAGTGCTGCGCATATATCGACTTCTTGCTTGACGTAAGCCAGCGCCGCTGCAGCGAGCGCATCGACGTCGCTGCCCAGCGGGGCTTTGAAGTTGCCATGAAAGATCGGTTTCAACCCGGTGGCGTCGATCATCTCGTTCAGCGCAGCAATGCGCGCCGCGGTGAAGTCGGCCGGACGCTCGCCTTCCAGGCTACCGTCGATGTACCAGTGGCTATAACCTTGTTCAAGTGCGGTCTGTAACCCGGCTTCTGCACTGAGGTAGTCCTGGAGTGCAGTAGCGGTCATGAACCCCGGCCAGGTCTCCGGGCCTGAGAATTCGACGGCATCACGTTTGGGCGAATCAATCACGGTTTCCATGTGTCTTCTCCACAGTCCAATTGTAGTTATTATGAAATGAGGTAAAGCCTTATCGCCGGTCTGCATGAAGGGACAGGCGCCAGGCGATGTACAGATCATCTACCAATCTGCGTTTGGGAGAACCTATCAGTTTGACAGGTTGGATTGCCCCCCTTGCTCGGCTAGTGCGTCCAGTGTTTTGCGGTTGAGCGCAATGGAGAGTGCAACAGCGCGCTCTACTCCGACCCTTTGAGCGGGGCCGAGCCGCTGAATATCCAGGCCCAGCCGGATCAGCAGTTTCTCGACACCCACGGTGGTGACCGTCACGAACTGCTTCAAGCCTCGCTCTACACCGAAATACACAACGGCTCTGATGGCGATGAGGGATTGGTCAGAAAACGCGTACGGGCGTCCGCTTTGCTGGCAGATCGCGAACCGGCTCAGTTCCCAGGTATCTTCAGCGCACGGCGCAGGAGAGCCGGCCAGGAGTTCCGGAAAGGTATCGGCGAGCATGTTTGGCCCCGTGGTGGGCAGTAGCCGCCAGCACCCCGAGACACTTTCTTCCCGGTCGGCGTCCTGAAGAATCATGTAATAAGGGTTCAAGGCATCGTAGCCGTCGATTTCCATCCCGCAGATAACGCTGACCTCCCAGGCTTTTTTATCGCGAAAGACTCTCGCCCGCAGCGCATGCATTTTTTGCAGACGAACACTGTCGAAGTTGCTTCTTGCATCAATGGCTATGGTCATGAACGTCACCTCGGAAAGAGGGACTTTTATATATCCGATGTGGATAACCGGCAGCCTATCAATCTGATAGGTAGGCGCTGCTGCGGCGGTCGATTAGGGTGCTGGTATCGAGCGAAGGTGTGGACATGGAGACTGAGCAACCCTTAATTCAGCAGGCCGTTGCCATGCGGCTGGCGCTGGGCAAGAGCCAGGGTGTTTTCTGGCGGATGTTTGGATTGAGTCAGCCGGCGGCGAGCCGGCTGGAGTGCGGAGGCAAAGGGTCGCCCAGCCTGATCGTGTTGCTTCGTCTTTATTTCGCAGGGCGGATAAACGATAACGATCTGCTGGGGGCGCGAGCGAACACGAACCCGTTATTACGGTGCGATAAGGTCCAGTTGTATGGCTCTGGCCACGGCCAGTCTTCGCGACGTGACATTTAGTTTTCGCCGGATATTTTTGAAATGAAACTCCACCGTGGGTTCGGAAATAGCCAGGATCTTTCCGATTTCCCATGTGGTTTTTTCAGCACAGGCCCAACGAAGGGCTTCCAGCTCTCGCGACGTGAGGTGGGGGGTTCTCGAGCTGGAGTGTTGCATCAGGTACTGACTGCCACTGGTCACCGTGTAGTCGCGAAGTATCGCTGCCGCCCCGGAACTGTGACGCAGCATCTTGCAATATTCGGTTTCCGGCATTGAGTCGCAGCTCAGGCTGAGCATTCCGACCTGACCCTGTGGGCCGTGTATGGGCAAGGTTATACCGTGGCTGAGGCCTGCGCCTCTGGCTTCTTCAGCGAACTCGCTTTCTGATCGGGTTCTGTAAAGCGTGTCGTGCCAGTGGACAGGCAAAGAGGACGAGAAGCTGTGAGAGACCGTAGGGTCTATGGAAGCGAAGTTCTCTTTGTCATAGCGGCGACGCCACTCGGACGGGAAGTTGCTGACAATATCGGCCTCAGCATTGGATGACTCTTTGGTCGGTTTCAGCGCATACAGGACTTCGCCGTACCCCAGTTTGCGTGCCGCCACAAGGAGGCAGTTGAACCAGTCCTGTGAGTTGGCTGCGTTCAACAGCCCTATACATTCATCCATGAGCGGCATAGAAAATCCAGAGTGAGGTTGTACGTGTTATTCACTCAAAATAAAGGAGCCGGTCGGTCAGCGTCAAGATGCCTGACGGCTCTTGCGTGGGCGGTGCGCAGGGCATCGCCCGGCTGTTGATCTGTACAAGGAAAGTAACTATGGGCATTGGCCTGCAGACCGTCCGCGTGACGAATATCACCCGGCACACACCGAGCATTGTTTCCATCGACCTCGCGCCCGTCGGTTCCGATAGCCTGCAGGCTTTCGATCCGGGCGCACACATAGACGTCCATTTGCCCAACGGGTTGGTGCGCAGCTACTCATTGATGGGCACTTCGGCGTATTCAGGCCACTACCGTCTTGGCGTGCTGCATGATCGGCAAAGTCGTGGCGGGTCTGCATTCATCCATCAGTACCTCCGTGCAGGCGTCCTGCTCAAGGTGTCGCCGCCTCGCAATAATTTTCCGGTGGCCAGTGCGAAACACGCTGTGTTCATCGCCGGAGGCATTGGCATCACACCGCTTATCGGCATGGCCAGGCAGCTCAAGGAGCGAGGCGCGGCGGTCGAGCTGCTCTATTGCGCGCGCTCGGAGGGCGAGATGGCCTTTCGCGACGAACTGGAGGGGCTTTCAGGCAGAGTGAGTTACCACTTCGATGATCAGCAGGGGCGTCCGCCCGATCTGCAGTCGTTCATGCAGGGTTTTCCAGCCGACACGCATTTTTACTGCTGCGGCCCGGCCCCCATGTTGACTGCGTTTGATCAGGCCTGTTCTTCGCTTAGGATCAGGCACAGTCACACCGAGCGATTTTCTGGCGTCGTGACGCCTATCCCGGAAGGGATCGGCAAAGGGCATCAGGTGATTCTCTCTCGCTCGGGAAAGCAGCTTCATCACGATGGCCAGGGCAGCTTGCTTGATACGTTGATCGCCACAGGGCACAACGTGTCTTATAGCTGCAGGGAAGGGGTGTGCGGGGCGTGTGAAGTCAGTGTGCTGGAAGGGGCGCTGGAGCATCGCGACGCGGTTCTCAGTGCTTCGGAACGCGCTTCCGGGAAGACGATGATGATCTGCGTGTCGAGATGTACGTCGGACCGTCTGGTGCTTGATATGTAGGTCGCTTCAAACCGGCAGGGTGTGTGCCCTGTCTTGCCGGTGAATCGACTGGGGCGCCCGCCAAACCCCGAAAACGACAAAGCCCTGAGAAATCAGGGCTTTGTGCTATCAAATATGGCGGAGGCATAGAGATTCGAACTCTAGGACCTGTTACAGTCGGCAGTTTTCAAGACTGCTGCCTTAAACCACTCGGCCATACCTCCACTTCGTTGCGGGCGCCATAATACCGGAATGAAACAAGCTGTCAAACTCTGTGACTAGCCAGTTGCAGCGCCTCTGTTATGATCTTTGCAACTCAACATTTCAACAGGAAGGAGTTTCGCCATGCGCGAACAGGATTACAGCCTTAAAACCGGCATGCAGGCCGACCAGCTCGAGGTTAGTCGTGTCCTGCGCAACACTTATGGTCTTCTTGCCCTGACCCTGGCGTTCAGCGGTGTCATGGCATTTGTCGCACAGCAGATGCACGTCGGCTACCCGAATATTTTCGTGGTACTGATCGGTTTCTATGGTCTGTTCTTCCTGACCAACAAGCTGCGTGACTCGGCATGGGGCCTGGTGTCGACCTTCGCCTTGACAGGTTTCATGGGTTTCCTGCTTGGCCCGATCCTCAACCGTTATCTGGGCATGGCTGGCGGTGCCGAGGTCGTCAGTTCCGCTTTCGCGATGACTGCTCTGGTATTCGGTGGTCTGTCGGCGTACGTACTGATCACCCGCAAGGACATGAGCTTCCTGGGTGGCTTTATCACCGCAGGCTTCTTCGTTCTGCTGGGTGCAGTGCTGGCCAGCATGTTTTTCCAGATCAGCGGTCTGCAACTGGCGATCAGCGCAGGCTTCGTCCTGTTCTCGTCGGTCTGCATTCTGTTCCAGACCAGCGCGATCATCCAGGGTGGCGAGCGTAACTACATCATGGCGACCGTCAGCCTGTATGTGTCGATCTACAACCTGTTCATCAGCTTGCTGCAGATCTTCGGCATCATGAGCCGCGACGACTGATCAACACGGCCTGAACATTCAGGCCTCGCTGCGCAAACCAGAAGCCCCGACTTGTCGGGGCTTTTGTATTTTTGCGTTTTACGACCCCGAAGACCTGTCGCAAAGCCAGTCAAAAAAATTGACCGATCAGTCATTTTTATCAAGATTGTTACAGTCTGTTCAGGCGCTTATCGACCTTTGACCATCACGAAAAAAAATATCGGGCGATTCCTTAGCGTCTGTAGGCACTTCCCCGATTAAGGCAAATTGACATCGCCGGAGAGGGCTGGACACTAGATTTCAAAATGTGTCAGCTTTGTTACGCACCACAAGGCGAGTGACAGGATTTCCTCGCTACAGATGGAGTCCTGTCGTACCAATCTGTCTACCAGCAAACAAGGAAGTGTCATGACGAAAGTCAAAGAAAATGCTGCAATTCAACTCTCCGCCGCTACCAGTACCTCCTTCGACCAGATCAATACGTTTGCTCACGCCTATGACCGTGGCGGTAACCTCACGATCAATGGCAAGCCTTCGTATTCGGTTGATCAGGCCGCTGACTACATTCTTCGCGACGACGCCGCCTGGGTGGATCGCGACGGTAACGGCACCATCAACCTCACTTACACCTTCCTGACCGCCAAACCTTCCGGGTTCGACAACTCTCTGGGGACTTTCAGTGCGTTCAACGCGCAACAGAAAGCTCAAGCCGTGCTGTCGATGCAGTCCTGGGCGGACGTCGCCAAAGTCAGTTTTACCCAGGCTGCCTCCGGCGGCGACGGGCACATGACATTCGGCAACTACAGTAACGGCAGCGCAGGCGGGGCGGCTTTCGCCTATCTGCCCAGCGGCAACAGCCGTACTGACGGCCAGTCCTGGTACCTTGTCGATAACAGCTACAAGGTCAACACCACACCCGACAATGGCAATTACGGTCGTCAGACCCTGACCCACGAAATTGGCCATACCTTGGGCCTTTCCCATCCCGGTGATTACAACGCTGGCGAAGGCAACCCGTCCTACAAGGATGCCAGCTACGCGGAAGACACCCGCGGTTACAGCGTCATGAGCTACTGGAGTGAATCCAATACCGACCAGAACTTCGTCAAGGGCGGCGCTCCGTCGTATTCCTCGGCGCCGTTGCTGGATGATATTGCTGCCGTTCAGCAACTCTATGGCGCGAACATGAGCACCCGTGCCGGCGATACGGTGTACGGTTTCAACTCCACGGCCGGGCGCGATTTCTACAGCGCCACCTCCGCCTCTTCCAAGGTGGTGTTCTCGGTGTGGGATGGCGGGGGCAAGGATACCCTCGACTTCTCGGGGTTCACTCAGAACCAGAAGATCAACCTCAATGCAGCCTCGTTCTCGGACGTCGGCGGCATGGTCGGTAACGTCTCCATTGCCAAGGGCGTCGTGGTTGAAAATGCAGTGGGCGGTTCGGGCAACGATTTGTTGATCGGCAATGCGGCTGCCAATGACCTGAAAGGCGGTGCCGGCAACGACATCATCTACGGTGGTGCGGGTGCGGATAGCCTGGCCGGAGGGGCAGGTGCCGACGTGTTTGTGTTCGGTGCCAGTTCCGATTCCAACCGGGCGGCTCAGGATACGATTCGTGATTTTGTCAGCGGTCAGGACAAGATCGACGTATCGGCCATTTCCACCCTGAATGCGTTGCAGTTCGTCAACGCGTTCAGCGGTCATGCTGGCGAAGCGATCCTGAACTACAACCAGAGCAGCAACCTGGGCAGCCTGGCTATCGACTTCACGGGGCAGGGGCTGGGTGACTTCCTCGTGGGAACCGTTGGTCAAGCGTTTGCCACTGATATCGTGGTTTAATCTGTAACAATCATGGGCGACTGTCTGCTGTCGCCCATGATCTGGAATGTACCCCCATCATGAAGAATCACTTTGTTCGAATCGTGCCAGTTGCTTTTGCGCTGCTGGTGGGGATTTCTGGAGCAAGCATGGCCATGAGTTTGAAACTGCCCGACCCTGCTGAACTCAGCGGCAAGTGGCGACTTTCTCTTCAGGGGAAGGCGGGCGATACCTGTGAGCTGCAGTTGAATACCGAAGTACCGCAACTGGGGGGTGATCTTGCCTGTGCAGCAACGTGGTTGCACGGAACACCCGCCGGCTGGTTTCCGACCCCGGACGGTCTGGCTTTTACCGACAAGGAAGGCAATCGCCTGATCCACCTCAATAACATGGGGGAGCAGACCTACCAGGCGCGTCTGCCTGACGGTGAGGTGCTGATCCTTGGACGGCTCGCCGATTAAGCGTTTCATGGACAGACGCGAGTAGTTTGATAAAACCCAGGGATGTCACCCCGTCGTCAGTAAGACCATCAAGGAACAACCATGAGTGCGTTGCCCAAAAACGCGCAGCCGCCGCTTTACAAAGCGCTGGCTGATTACAAGAGCGCGCTGATCGGAGTCGGTTGTTTCACCGCGCTGATCAACGTATTGATGCTGGCTCCATCGATTTACATGCTGCAAGTCTATGACCGCGTGTTGACGTCACAGAACCAGACCACGCTGGCCATGCTGACCCTGATGGTGGTCGGCTTCTTTGCGTTCATCGGGCTGCTGGAGATGATTCGCAGCTTTGTGGTGATCCGCATCGGCAGCGAGCTGGAGCGACGTTTCAACCTGCGCGTCTATCAGGCCGCGTTCGAAAGCAACCTGCATGCCGGACAGCGCCAGGCAGGGCAGGCCTTGGGCGACCTGACCTTCATTCGGCAGTTCCTCACCGGCCCGGCGTTGTTCGCGTTCTTCGATGCCCCCTGGTTTCCTGTTTATCTGGCGGTCATTTTTCTTTTTGACCCCTGGCTAGGCGTGCTGGCCAGTGTCGGCACAGTGCTGCTGGTGGGGCTGGCCTGCCTGAACGAGTGGCTGACCCGCAAACCGCTGGCCGAAGCCAGTGGCTATTCGCAGCAATCCGCGCAACTGGCGACCCGCCATTTGCAACAGGCCGAGGCCATTCAGGCCATGGGCATGCTGGAGGCGTTGCGTCGTCGCTGGTTCGCTGTTCATGGCCGTTTTCTCGCGTTGCAAAACCGTGCCAGCGACACCGGCGCGGTGATCAGCTCGATCAGCAAGGCACTGCGCCTGTGCCTGCAATCGCTGGTGCTGGGGCTGGGGGCCTTGCTGGTGATTCGTGGTGAGATGACCGCAGGCATGATGATTGCCGGTTCGATTCTGATGGGGCGCGTGCTCAGCCCCATCGACCAGCTTATTGCCGTCTGGAAACAGTGGAGTTCTGCGCGTCTGGCCTACGGGCGTCTTGACCAGTTGCTCAAGACCTATGCGGAGCCTGCGCCGCGTATGGCGTTGCCGACACCGCGCGGTCAGATCAGCGCAGAGCAGGTCAGCGCCGCCCCTCCGGGCCACACCTCGCCTACCGTGCAGCAAGTGAGCTTCCAGTTGCAGGCCGGGGAAGTGCTCGGCGTGCTGGGCGCCTCGGGTTCCGGCAAGTCGACCCTGGCTCGCGTGTTGGTCGGTGTCTGGCCAGCGCTCGGCGGCACGGTGCGACTGGACGGCGCTGACATGCACCGCCTGGACCGTGAAGCGCTTGGCCCCTGTATCGGTTATCTGCCGCAGGACATCGAATTGTTCGGTGGCACCGTCGCAGAGAATATCGCGCGCTTTCGCGAGGGCGATGCGAGCGCAGTGGTTGCTGCTGCGCAGTTGGCGGGAGTGCATGAATTGATTCTGCGCTTGCCGCAAGGCTATGACACGCGGCTGAGTGATGATGGCGCAGGCTTGTCGGGCGGCCAGAAACAGCGCGTTGCGTTGGCCCGCGCGTTGTATGGCGAGCCCCGCCTGGTGGTGCTGGACGAGCCCAACTCCAATCTGGATGCCGCAGGTGAAGCGGCCTTGACCCAGGCGATTGGCGAGCTCAAGGCCCGGGGGTGTACGGTTGTTCTCGTCACTCATCGCACGCTCTCTTTGAATCAGACGGATCGGCTGCTGGTCCTGAGCGAGGGCCGCATGCAGGCATTCGGCCCTACCGCTCAGGTGCTGCAAGCCCTGTCCGGTCAGGCGGCATCCGGCCAGGCACCTCAACCGCAACCCCGCCCGGCGCCTGCCGGGCTTTCCATGAGCCGTCAATACGGCACCCAGAACAGGCAGTCCGACGTATGAGCAGCGCTCTCGACAATCATTACGCGGTGCCGGGCAAGGAACGCGGGGTGCAATTCTTTGTTCGCGCCGGCTGGATCCTCATGCTGGCAGGGGCAGGCAGTTTTTTCCTCTGGGCAAGTCTGGCGCCGCTGGACCAAGGCATTGCGGTGCAGGGGACGGTGGTGGTCTCGGGCAAGCGCAAGGCCGTGCAGTCATTGGATGGGGGCGTGGTAAGCAAGATCCTCGTCAGTGAAGGCCAACAGGTCAAAGAAGGCGAGCCACTGTTTCGCCTTGATCAGACGCAGGTGGAAGCGGATGTGCAATCGCTGCGCGCTCAGTACCGCATGGCCTGGGCGAGCCTTGCTCGCTGGCAGAGCGAGCGCGATAACCTGGACGAGATACGCTTTCCCGCCGAACTGATCGCCGCCGGGCAGGGAGAACGCCCGGATCCGCGGCTGGCCCTGGTACTCGAAGGTCAGCGGCAATTGTTCAGCAGCCGTCGACAGGCGCTGGCTCGTGAGCAGGCCGGTTTGCAGGCGAGCATCGAAGGTGCCGGTCTGCAACTCGCCGGCATGCGTCGTGCTCGCTCCGACCTGCTGGCTCAGGCCGACTCGCTGCGTCAGCAACTGAAGAACCTGGAGCCTCTGGCACAGAACGGCTTCATTCCGGGCAATCGCCTGCTGGAGTTTCAGCGCCAGCTGTCTCAAGTGCAGCAAAACCTGGCGCAGAACGCAGGCGAGACCGGGCGGATAGAGCAAAGCATCGTCGAGTCGCGGCTTCGTCTTCAGCAACAGCGCGAGGAGTACCAGAAAGAAGTGCGCAGCCAATGGGCCGATGCTCAGGTCAAGGCACTGACCCTGGAACAGCAACTGGCCTCTGCCGGTTTCAGCCTGCAACACAGCGCCATTCTTGCGCCTGCCGACGGCATTGCCGTCAACCTGGGCGTACACACCGAAGGCGCAGTGGTGCGTGCCGGCGAAACCCTGCTGGAAATCGTCCCGCAAGGTACGCGGCTGGAAGTCGAAGGGCGTCTGCCGGTGCAGTTGATCGACAAGGTCGCCAGCCATTTACCGGTGGATATCCTGTTTACCGCGTTCAACCAGAGCCGTACACCCAGGGTTTCCGGGGAGGTCAGCCTGATTTCCGCCGACCAGATGCAGGATGAAAAAACCGGTCAGCCGTACTACGTGTTGCGCACCTCGGTGGGTGATGCCGCACTGGAAAAACTCAACGGTCTGGTGATCAAACCGGGCATGCCCGCTGAAATGTTTGTGCGAACAGGCGAACGCTCGTTGCTCAATTACCTGTTCAAACCTTTGCTGGACCGTGCCGGCTCCGCGTTGACGGAGGAATAGGATGTTTCGTTATCCGCTGAAAGCCGCTTTGCTGACGGCCATTCTGCTCGGTACGGCCTCGCAGGCGAATGCGATGGGGCCGTTTCAGGTCTATGAGCTGGCGCTGCGCAATGACCCGACTTACCTCGGCGCGCTCAAAGAGCGCGATGCAGGCCTTGAAAATCGCGTCATTGGTCGCGCCGGGTTGTTGCCTCGTGTGTCGTACAGCTACAACAAAGGACGCAACGATTCAAAAGCCACCGTCAAAGGCGCCCGAGACGACACCACGGACCACCGCCACTACAACAGTTTTGGTTCAAGCCTGACCATCCAGCAGCCGCTGATCGACTACGAGGCCTACGCCAATTACCGCAAGGGCCTGGCTCAGGCGTTGTTTGCCGACGAAACCTTTCGCAGCAAGAGTCAGGAATTGCTGGTTCGCGTTTTGACGCTCTATACCCAGGCGTTGTTTGCGCAGGACCAGATCAACATTGCGCGCGCCAAACAGCAGGCGTTCGAGCGAGAGTTTGCACAGAACCGGCAGATGTTTCAGCAGGGCGAAGGCACACGCACCGATATTCTCGAAGCAGAATCGCGCAACGAACTGGCGATTGCCGAACAGATCGAAGCCAGTGATGAGCAGGACGCGGCCTTGCGTGAACTTGCCGCATTGCTGGGGGAGCCGGGCATTGATGTCGCTCAGCTGGAGCCGTTGAAAGACAACTTCCAGGCTCTGGTGCTGGCGCCGTCCAGCTTTACCGAGTGGCATGCGCTGGCAATGGCCAACAGTCCGATTCTGGCGTCGCAGCGTCAGGCGCTGGAAGTGGCACGGTACGAGGTCGAGCGTAACCGCGCCGGTCACCTGCCGACGGTCAATGCCTACGCGAGCATTCGCCAGAACGAGTCTGACAGCGGCAATACCTACAATCAGCGTTACGACACCAACACCGTCGGCATCGAACTGAGTTTGCCGCTGTACGCCGGGGGCGGCACCAGCGCCTCCGTGCGCCAGGCCAACAGCAAGCGTGAGCAGGCTGAATATGAGCTGGACGGCAAGACGCGCGAAACCCTGATCGAGCTGCGGCGTCAGTTCAATGCCTGTGCCTCCGGGGTGAGCAAGCTGCGTGCTTATCAGAAAGCGCTGGTGTCGGCGCAGGCGCTGGTCGAATCGACACGGCAGAGCATTCTGGGTGGCGAACGTATCAGCCTGGACGCGCTCAATGCCGAGCAGCAGCTTTACAGCACGCGGCGCGACCTGGCAAAAGCCCGTTACGACTACCTGATGGCCTGGATCAAGCTGCACTACTACGCGGGCACCCTGCGCGATACCGACCTGGCCCGTATCGACGAGGCGTTCGTGCTGGCGCGCTGAGAACCCCGGTCAAGCCTGCTGTGCGAAGCGTTGCAGCGAGAAGGCCGAGAGGTCTGTCTCGCTCTTGCCGTGAATGCAGCGTTGCGCCAGCGCCAACCCGAGCCCTGCCGAGTGCTTGAAGCCGTGACCGGAGCAGGCCGACACCACCGTCACGTTTTTCAGGTGCGGGTGCTCGTCAATGATGAAGTGATAGTCCGGCGTGACGGTGTAGGCGCAGACCGATGACTTGACCACCGTTGATGTCAAGCCGGCGATCTTGCCTTGCACCTGTGTCTGAAACATATCCTGCGCCTCCTGCGCTGTGACGGTACGATCCAGTTCGCTCGCCGTCGAAGCGTCCTTATACTGCTCGGTGGCGATCTTCATGCTGTTTTCGCCGGGCAGAGGCGGGAAGCCGTAACTGACGTCCGTGTCGCCCGGCCCGTGAGTCATGATGAAGCTCGGCGATGACGGTGCAAACACGGCATCTTCTTGCAGTCCAAACCAGAACAGCTTCTGACGACAGACCCTGAGCCGCTCGTTGAACGGTGCGCCCAGCAAGTCGGACGACCACATGCCTGCGCTGACCACCACCCGGTCAGCGATAAGCAAGCCTTTATCCGTGGTGATCCGAACACGGTCGCCACGGTTTTCCAAGGCCATGACCGTCTCGTTGGTCAGCAACCGCGCCCCGTGTTCCCTGGCCTGCCTGAGCTGCACGGCGATGCAGCGTTCCGGCCGCACAAAACCGCCAGCGGGTTCAAAGTAGCCGATGGCGCTGTCCAGCACCGGAGCGAACTGCGGAAACCGCTCGCGAATATCGGCAGCCGTCAGCACCTCGTGTTCCACACCGTAGGCCCGTGCCAATGCAATGGTCTTATGGGTGAAGTCTTCGTCGTCCTCAGGGGTGTAAGTCGGGCTGGAAGTCATGACCAGCACGCCGCACTGCTCGAACAGCGATTCACCGGTGAGTGCTTCGAGTTCGCGCCAGATGGCGTGAGAGCTGCGCACCAGTGGCAGGTATTGCTCACCTTCGCCTACCGACAACCGGGTGATGCGTGTGTCGCCGTGGCTGGAGCCAAAGGTGTGCGGCGGGTCATGACGATCTATCCCTATCACGTCGACGCCGGCCTTGGCCAGTTGGTAGACCGTGGCTGCCCCCATTGCACCCAGGCCGAGTACGGCTACCTTGCAATGCTGTTCCATGAATCTTGCACCTCGAAAAAAGCAATCATTTCAGCAGGATGAGTGATGGACAGCCACAGTCAGTCAAGGCTGGGCGTATGTCAAAGGGCAGTCGGCGTGCGCCGTGCCGATTACGCCGCTCGCCAAAAAATTTACGCTTGCACTGCTCAGGGTTTTTAAGTTCCGAAACCGGCTAAAAGTTGTCCACGGAAATCGTGGGTATGTCTGTGGGTAACTTTTTGAAACCCTTGTTGCACGTGGCTTACAGTCGTGTGGTTAATTTATGAACAGCCTGTAAAACGCACGCATATGGTGCTGTGGGCAGGGTGAAAAACAGGCGTGCGCGAAGCGACTGAACACACAAAAACAGAAATATTTTTACCGGCTCATCCATTTTTTCCCAAAAAAAAGCGGCACCCCCTTCATCAGGGGGTGCCGCTTTTCATGGTTGCTGTGACCGGTCAGCCATCAAACGACAGGCTGGTCACTCCACTCGCCGTTGACCAGACGACGCAGGCCAAGCGGATTGGCGTTCTGCAGGGCTGGGGGCAACTGGCTGTCGGCCAGGTTCTGATAGCAGACCGGACGCAGGAAACGATCAATGGCCAGGGTGCCCACTGACGTGCCGCGCGCGTCGGAGGTTGCCGGGTATGGACCGCCGTGAACCATCGCTTCACAGACTTCAACACCGGTCGGGTAACCGTTGAACAGGATGCGACCGACTTTTTCTTCCAGTACCGGTTGCAGCCAGCTGTACTGGCTCAAGTCGGCAGGCTCGCCGATCACGGTGGCAGTCAGTTGTCCGCGCAAGGCCTGCAAGGCCTCTTTGAGCTGCGCGTCGTCAGCGACCTCAATGATCAGCGTGGTCGGTCCGAAGACTTCTTCCTGCAACAACTGATCGCCATTGAGCAACAGGCTGACATCCGCCTTGAACAACTGGGCCTGAGCCTGTTTGCCTTCCTGCGGCTTGCCGGCCAGATGGGTCACGCCCGAGTGCGAGAGCAGATGCTCGACGCCCTTGCTGTAACTGCGCAGGCCGCCTGCATTGAGCATGGTCTGAGGTGCCTGACTGCTCATCTGTTCAGTGAGCTGTTCTACAAACGTCGAAAACGCCGGTGAGCGCAGGCCGATGACCACGCCTGGATTGGTGCAGAACTGGCCGGCGCCCATTACCACCGAGGCTGCAAGCTCCTTGGCCACGGTTTCGCCACGGGCCTGAAGCGCGCCGGGCAGCAACACCACCGGGTTGATGCTGGACATCTCGGCAAACACCGGAATCGGTTGCGGACGCTCGGCGGCCATTTTGCAGAGCGCGTTACCGCCATTCAGCGAGCCGGTAAAGCCGACGGCCTGAATGGCCGGGTGTTTGACCAGACCTTCGCCCACACCGTTGCCGAAGATCATGTTGAACACGCCTTTCGGCATCTGAGTGCGTTCGGCGGCACGGATGATGGCACTGGCGACCAGGTCGGCGGTCGCCATGTGGCCGCTGTGGGCCTTGAACACTACCGGGCAACCGGCCGCCAGTGCGGCAGCGGTATCGCCGCCAGCGGTGGAAAAGGCCAGCGGGAAGTTGCTCGCACCGAACACGGCCACCGGGCCGACGCCGATGCGGTACTGACGCAGATCGACGCGCGGCAACGGTTTGCGGTCCGGCAGGGCGAGGTCGATGCGCGCACCTACAAAATCACCGCGTCGCAACACTTTGGCGAACAAGCGCATCTGACCGCTGGTGCGACCGCGTTCACCTTGAATACGTGCCTGTGGAAGGGCGGTTTCCTGGCAGACGATGGCAACGAAATCGTCACCCAGTTGATCGAGCTCGTCGGCGATTGCTTCAAGGAAGTCAGCGCGGCGGGCCGGGCTCAGTTGACGGAACTCAGGAAAGGCAGATTTGGCAGCCAGTGCGGCAGCATCGATTTCGCCATCGGTGGCCTGGTGAAAGCTGTAAGGCAATTCTTCACCAGTGGTGGCATCCAGGCTCTTCTGCAGGCTTTGGCCGAGGGCACTGCGGCCGCCTGCGATGAAGTTCTGGCCGAGAATGTTAGGCATCGGTATCTCCTGTTGTTTGAAGTGGGAGGCGGGCACCGAATGAGTCAGGACCGTGCGCTCCTTATGGGTTGCCGAGTTGCTTTGCGGGGTGACGGTGTTGCGGCGTAAAAAAGCAGGCCGGCAATCATTTATCGTGAATTAGTGGGCAGTCATCGTACAACCTGATTCGCTGCCGATGCAACTGTCGTTATAGCGCACCCACCAGGTCCAGCGCTCAGGATGAGCCGTCTTTATGACCCTTTCAGGCACCACAACGCATCCAGTACCTGACGCAGGGCCTTGCTGACCGGTTTGTCCTGGCGCACGACGATGCCCAGGGTCCGGCTCAATCCGGGCGTCAGTGAATGCACCTGCAACCCGCGCCGATGATGAATGGCAGCAACGGCCATGCGTGGCACGATGCTGTAGCCCAGGCCCGCAGCGACCATTTCTTTTATGGCCTCGATGCTGCCCAGTTCCATGACGGGTTTGACGCGAATTCCGGATTGTAAAAACCACTCACTGATCACCAGGCGTGTACTGCTTCCGGCTTCGAATACCACCAGTGGCAGCGGGTCGAGCCCGTCGGGCGTCATCCCGGCCTTCGGGATTTGTTCGCCACTGGCAAAGATCGCCACGAACTCATCCTCCAGCAGCGGCCTGATGTCCAGGCTGCGACCGGTGGCGGGAAGGGTGACCAGCGCAAGGTCCAGACGATTTTCCTCCACTGCCTTGAGGATGCCGTCGGTGTTGCCGGTGCTGACTCGCACATCGAGGCCGGGGAAGCGCTGGCGCAAGGCTTGCAACATCGGTGGCAGCAAGTGGATGCAGGCGGTCGCGCCCGTGCCAATGGCAACTTGCCCGGCAACGCCGCTGGCATGGCTGGACAAGTCCAGCAGCGCATCCTCGACCACGGCTTCAATGCGCACGATGTGCTCCAGCAGTGCCTTGCCGGCGGACGTTGGCTTGAGGCGTTTGCCCACGCGCTCGATCAGTTGCAGGTTCAACTGATCCTCCAGCTGTCGCACTTGAAGGCTCACGGCAGGCTGGGTCAGATGAAGGTGCCTGGCCGCTATGGAAAAACTGCCATGCGCGATGACCAGCGAGAAGGTGTGCAAATGGGTCAGACTGAGTCGGCGCATGGCAAAGTATTTCTTATGCTGTGAATGACAAATCATAGCTTTTTTAATGTCAGGGCGAACGGCATCATTATGTCTATTCACCGAGACCTGCACGAGAGCCTGCCATGCCCCCGACTTTTATCCTGCGCGATGCCCGCGACGATGACATGCGTACTGTCCATGCCATTTACGCCGACCATGTGCTGCACGGGATTTCCAGCTTCGAGCTGGCGCCACCCAGCCTCGCCGAACTGTTGCAGCGTCGTGCGCACGTGCTTGCCAAAGGCCTGCCTTATCTGGTCGCGGAGCGTGCCGGGGAGGTGGTGGGTTATGGCTACGTCACACCGTATCGCCCGCGTCCGGCTTATCGTTTTACTGTGGAAGATTCCGTGTACGTCCGCAATGGCATGGGCGGGCTGGGCATCGGGCAGACACTGCTGAGCGCGTTGATCGAGCGCTGCGAGCAGGGCGGCTGGCGGCAGATGATCGCGGTGATCGGTAATAGCGAAAACATTGCATCGCTGCGTTTGCACGAGCGTATGGGCTTTCGGCGGGTTGGGGTCTTTGAGTCGGTCGGCTTCAAGCATGGTCGCTGGGTGGACACGGTTTTGATGCAGAGGACGCTGGGCGATGGTTCTTGCAGCGTGCCGTCCGATACGATCTGACGGTCGATATCCCCATGAAGGCTTGCGGGCCAGGCGACCAGTGGTGTTGGAGGCTTGGCGGCACCTGCTTGCAATTCTGCGCCAGCGCTACTGTAATACGCCGAAAAATTGTCCAACAATCGCGCTTCATTAGCGTTGCCAGAGGCGGTCTGAATGGTTAGGGTACGCGGCTGTTCAAGAAGGAGCCTGATATGACCCGGCATGAACCCACGGAAACGGGAGCTGTAGTCATCCGACAGCGTCGTGCGCCCAAGGGCGAGAAGCGTCGCGAAGAATTGCTGGATGCAGCCTTGCAGGTGTTTTCCCTTGAGGGTTATACCGGGGCGTCTGTTGCCAAGGTCGCCGCCATCGTCGGCATTTCCGTCGCCGGATTGTTGCACCACTTTCCGAGCAAGATCTCGTTGTTGATGGGCGTGTTGGAGCGCCGCGATCAGGTCAACGGTCGAATTGCCGCCGAAGTCCGCACGGATAACACATTGACCGGCCTGCTCAACGGGTTACGGGCCATCAATCGTTCCAACGCCACCGCACCGGGTGTCGTGCGTGCCTTTTCGATTCTGAATGCCGAAAGCCTGCTGGAAAATCAGCCTGCCTACGAATGGTTCCAGACCCGCTACGCGCGTATTCACGCGCACTTGCTGCGTCAGTTTTCGGAATTGGCAGAGCGGGGGGAAGTGCGTAAAGACGTGGATTTGTCGAAGGTGATCCAGCAGATTCTGGCCATGATGGACGGCTTGCAGATTCAGTGGTTACGCTTTCCCGATCAGTTGGATCTGGTCGAGTGTTTCGATGCCTACATTGCGCAGGTCGATGCAGCGGTAAGGGCTCGTCCCTGAGCCTTTGTTCGTCCGTTGTTCAGTCAGTCCGCGTGATGCTTACTCGACGGTCTGCTTGAACACACCGCCGGTCTTGACCGGTGGCTTCTCGACCAGAACCGAGTTCAATGCCGAACGTGGCAGCGGGTTGCTGGTGGTGGTCGACAGTTCCTGGCGGAACGAGTTGACCAGCTTGGCGTTCAGGCGAACGTCCTGCGACGAGGCACCGAGCGAGATGTTGAAGGTGTCGGCATCGACCACCCACTGCTTGCTCTTCTCGTCGAAGTAGGCCAGCGAGCGATCATTCAGCTCGATGGTCACACGCTTGCTTTCACCCGGCTTGAGGAACACCTTCTTGTAGCCTTTGAGTTCCTTGATCGGACGCTCGACTTTCGGGTTCTGCTGGCCAACGTACAGCTGCGCGACTTCCGAACCGCCGACCTTGCCGGTGTTGGTCAGGTCGAACGACACCTTGATCGGCGTGTTGCCCACTGCGACACCTGGCGTCACTTTGATGTTGCTGTAACCGAAGGTGGTGTACGACAGGCCGTAACCGAACGGGTAGAGAGGCTTGATGCCTTTCTTCTCGTAACCGCGATAACCCAGCATCAGGTCACCTTTGTAATCCATGTCGGTCAGCGTGTTCTGGTTGTCGAATTTCGGGAAAGACGCGTAGACAGGGTTGTCTTCGATGTTGCGTTCGATACTGATCGGCAGCTTGCCCGACGGGTTGACCTTGCCGAACAGAATCTCGGCCAGCGCCTGACCACCGTTCTGACCCGGGTAGAAGGCGTGCAGGGCTACCGGAACCTGTTCGATCCAGTCGCTCATCTTCAGGCCGGTACCGCCATACATGGTCACCACGGTGTTCGGGTTGACCTTGGCGATGTACTGGATCAGTTCGTTCTGGAACTCGGGCAGATCGAAGCTGTGGTCGAAACCTTCACCTTCGTATTCGCTGCTGTTACCCACTGCAACCACGACCGCGTCATAGCCGGACAGGTCTTGCGGCGCGTTCAGCGAAGCCGAGCTCAGCTGTACGCCCACCAGGCCGCCCATGGTCGACAGGTAGCCGGCACGGCGCGAATATTCAAGCTTCACGTCATACGACTGGCCAGCTTCCAGGTTGATCTTGGCGAACTCCGGGATGGTCGGCGGAATGCTGTTGCCCGGCAGTGGCTTGCCGTCACCGTTGTCGATGATTTTCTTGCCATTAACCCACAGGCGCACGGCACCGTCGGCGCGAACCTTGAACACTTGCTCGCCGCTCTGGGTCGGGGTGATCTTGCCGGTGTAGCGAATCGAGGTCGAAGACGTATCGCCATTCAGCTCGCCAGCGGTCGAACCTTTGCTGGTGTACGGATCGGACGACGACGTGTTGCTTGCGAACGGCAGGTTCTTGTCGTTGGCCCAGTCCAGGTCAACGTGCTTCTCGGTGCGGGTGACGGCTGCATCACCGGACCAGTTGGTGTTGCTGAAGTACTCGACTTTCATGCCCTGAACGTCGTTGCCAGCGGTGTCGGTGGTGGTCCAGGCACTTGTGCTCGGGTCCAGCGACAGGCCGTCGATGAACTCGACCTTGGCGTTAGGGGCCATTTGCTGCAGGCCGCTCAGTTCGCTGACGTAATGGCTGGCCATGACGTTGGCGCTGCCGAAGCCGGTCGGTGGCGCGTACTTGGCCAAGGTGCCGACAACAGCGATTTTCTTGACTTTCTGCTTGTCCAGCGGCAGCAGGTTGCCCTGGTTCTTCAGCAGCACGATACCTTCACGCGCAGCGTTCAGAGCAACCTTGTTGCTGGTCGAGCTGTTCATGTTGTGGGTGGTCAGCGGAGCCTTGCTGTCGAACTTGTACAGGTAGATCTGCTTGAGGATGCGGCGGACCTTGTCGTCGATGGTCGCAGCACTCAGGTCGCCGGCGTCCAGATGAGGTTTCAGCACGGAGCTGTTCATCTGGTAGCCCATCATGTCCAGATCGGTACCGGCGCGGGCGGCATTGAAGCCGTGAACCACAGCGTTGTAGTCGCTCTGCACGAAGCCTTTGTAGCCCCATTCCTTCTTCAGGATTTGCGCGATCAGGTGCTCGCTTTCGCAAGCGAACTCGCCGTTCACTTTCTGGAAGGCGCACATCATCATCGCAACGTTGCCGTTTTTCGACGACGATTCGAACGCAGGCAGCGACATTTCGCGCAGGACGCGTTCGCTCATCTTCTGGTCCAGGTTGAAGCGGTTGCTTTCCTGGTCATTGGCCGCGTAGTGCTTGGCGTTGGCCCATACACCGCGAGACTGGATACCGTTGATGACGCCCGGTGCCAGGCTGGCGCCGAGGAACGGGTCTTCACCGGAGAGGTATTCGAATGCACGGCCGCCGTACGGCATGCGGTACAGGTTGACACCCGGACCCGTGATGAACTGGTAGCCGCCGGTGGCCGTGTCATAGCCCAGCGCGCGGCCCAGGTCGATGGCGCGACGCGGGTTCCAGGTGGCTGCCAGGTTAGGGCCGGACGGGTAGACCACGCCCTGATCGTTGCCTTCGCTGGTGTAGCGCACACCGACGCCGCCGTCAGCGCCGTGAATCTGTGGAACGCCGTAGTTGTTCAGCGGTTTGACGTCCCAGCCGCCAGTGCCGCCGATGTAGGCCAGCTTTTCTTCCATGGTCATTTTGGCCAGGGTCTTTTGCGCGGCTTTTTCGGCGCGATCTTCACGTCCCTGCTGCACGGTCGCGTCAGCGGCGTATACCTGCGAAACGGCCAGGGCCAACAAGGCGAGGGCCGAGTGCGCGCCTATCATCTTTCGTTTGTTCATGCTGCTCTCCAACTGCGTTTAGATTAACTGTACGCCCGCGCTTTCGCGCCGGTTTAAAGCGTTATAACTTGCCATCGGCGTTAAATAATTCTGGAGACAATCGTTGCCCGTCTTCGCGCTTTTCCACTGTTTAGTGGCGGCGATTAACGGCAATTTAGTTAGCGATTTATTTTAATTTATTATGTTTTGCTGTCTCTGAGGTGCCACTATTTTGATGTTACTTAACAGCGCCTCGGGTGTGTGAACGGTTACAATTAAGTCTAAAACAAGCCATAAATGTCAAACAAAAGCGTATTTTTCTTTATTTTTGTCTTTTTTCTTTACAATTGAGGAACTCTTCTTAAACCTACTGGTCGATGGGTTTAAGATTTTTCAGGACGAAGAAAGACAGCTCGCAAGTTGAGATGTGTGCTGTGCGTTCATTCTTGCCCGGTCTTTATACGGACCCTGCGTAGTGCAGTGTTCACTTGTTTTTCCCGAGGAGTTACCATGATGAAGTTTTCTGTGATGAGTGCAGCTGTAGTATTAGGTCTGGCCCTGAGTGGCGCCGCACTGGCGGAAGAGGCAACGGACGCAGACGCCACTTCCGGTGCCACCGATTCGACCGTCATGACCCAGACCCAGGACGCCAAAGCGGCGCAAAAACAAAAGACCGAGACGACAAAAGGCGGTCGCCCGCAGAACGCAACCCCTCAAAAGCAGTCAAACTGATCGTTTGATGCCTTTGAACGCAGCGCTTTCCTCGCGGAGAGTGCTGTAACATGCCCCTCCGAAGTAGCAAAATGCCCTCATTCATGTCGCCAGTTCCCGTTGATATAGCCCGAGTCGCTCTCCCGGATGCCGAGCAGGTTTGCGCCTGGCTGGTCGAAAACGCCGGTCTGAAAGCGGTCGATCTGGAACGGGCGCATCGTTTGCAACAGGAGTCCGAAGGTACCGAGTTGCTCGGCCTGTTGACCCGGCTGGGGCTGGTGTCGGAATTCGAGCTGGCGCGCGCCTGGGCGGCTTTATTGAACGCTCCGCTGCTGCTGGCCGATGGCGTACCTCCCATGCTGGACCCGCTGCCGCCGCTGACCGAACGCTTCATGCGCCACTACCAGGTGGTGCCGGTAGGCTGGAGCGATCAGGGCCTTCAAGTGCTGGGCGCCAATCCCGGCACGCTGTATCCGTTTCAGGCCATTGCCTATGCCTGCGAGGTGCCGGTGCGGATGTCCGTGGGGCCGCGCAATGAAGTGGAAACCCTCATCGAACGTTATTACGGGCAGGGCCGCTCGGCGATGGGCACTTTGATCGAGAACCTCGACGATGAAGGCGGCTCGCTGGAAGACATCGAGCACCTCAAGGACCTGGCCTCCGAAGCACCGGTCATTCGTCTGGTCAACCTGATCCTGCAGCGCGCGGTCGAGCAGCGTGCGTCGGACATTCACATCGAGCCGTTCGAGAGCCAGTTAAAGGTGCGTTATCGCATCGACGGCGTGCTGCACGAAGCCGAAGCGCCTCCGTCCAGTTCCTCGGCGGCGGTCATTTCCCGGGTAAAAATCATGGCCCGCCTGGACATCGCCGAGCGGCGTCTGCCTCAGGATGGCCGGATCATGCTGCGTATTCAGGGCAAGGAACTTGACCTGCGGGTGTCCACCGTCCCCACCAGTTTCGGCGAATCGGTTGTGATGCGTTTGCTGGACCGGCAAACCATTAATTTCGACTTCCCCAGCCTGGGTTTCGATGGCGAGCGCCTGGACGAATTTCTCGATGTGCTGGAACGGCCGCATGGCATCCTGCTGGTCACCGGGCCGACCGGCTCCGGCAAGACCACCACCCTTTATACGGCGTTGTCGCGGCTCAACACCGCCGAGCGCAAGATCATCACCGTAGAAGACCCGGTGGAGTACCAGCTCGAAGGCATCAACCAGATTCAGGTCAAACCCTCCATCGGTCTGGACTTCGCCGGCGCGCTACGCTCCATTGTGCGTCAGGACCCGGACGTCATCATGATCGGTGAGATGCGCGACCTCGAAACCTGCCGCATCGCTATCCAGTCTTCGCTGACCGGTCACTTGGTGCTGTCGACCCTGCACACCAACAGCGCGGCGGCGAGTATCACCCGGTTGCTCGACATGGGCGTCGAGAGCTATTTGATCGCCTCGACGGTCAACGGCATTCTGGCCCAGCGCCTGGTGCGACGTCTGGACCCGGCCACGCGCGAAGCCTTTGATGCGCCGCCGGAGCTGATTGCCGAGCACGGGCTGGAACGTTTCACCGACGAACGCCCGATTCGTCTGTATCGCCCGCGCGCCGACGCGCCAGGCGGCGGTTATCGCGGGCGCAGTGCGATCACCGAATTGCTGGTCATGAACGAAGAGCTGCGCAGCCTGTTGATGCGTCACGCCGACGCATCGACGCTGGAAGAGGCTGCCCGCCGTGGCGGGTTGCGCACCCTGCACGAAGAGGGCTTGCGTCAGGCCGTGGCCGGCGTCACCTCGCTGGAAGAAGTGTTGCGCGTCACCCGCGGTGATGGCACATGAGCCTGTTCAAATACCGCGCGCTCGACACCCAGGGCGCGCCGCAGAATGGCACGCTGGAGGCTCGGGATCAGGAGGCCGCCATTGCGGCCCTGCAAAAACGCGGTTTGATGGTGTTGCAGGTCGATACCGCCGGTCTCGGCGGGCTGCGCCGTGCGTTGGGCAGTGGCTTGCTGAACGGCGCAGCGCTGGTCAGCTTCACTCAGCAGCTCGCGACCTTGCTGGGGGCAGGGCAGCCTCTGGAACGATCCCTCGGAATTCTGCTCAAACAGCCCGGACAACCTCAGACCAGGGCGTTGATCGAGCGCATTCGTGAGCAGGTCAAGGCCGGTAAGCCGTTGTCTGTTGCGCTGGAAGAAGAGGGCAGCCAGTTTTCGCCCCTCTATATAAGCATGGTGCGCGCCGGTGAAGCCGGTGGTGCGCTGGAAAGCACGCTGCGTCAGTTGAGCGATTACCTGGAGCGTAGCCAGTTGTTGCGTGGCGAAGTGATCAACGCGCTGATCTACCCGGCGTTTCTGGTCGTCGGTGTGCTGGGCTCACTGGCCTTGCTGCTGGCTTATGTGGTGCCGCAATTCGTACCGATTTTCAAGGACCTCGGGGTGCCGATCCCGTTGATCACCAAGGTCATTCTCGACCTCGGACAGTTTCTCGGCAGCTACGGTCTGGCGGTGCTGGCGGGGCTGATTGCGCTGATATGGGGCACGGCGATCCGCATGCGCGACCCGCAACGCCGCGAACGCCACGACCGTCGCTTGCTGGGTATTCGGGTGATAGGCCCGTTGTTGCAGCGTATCGAAGCTGCACGCCTGACCCGGACGCTAGGCACTCTTTTGACCAATGGCGTGGCGCTGCTTCAGGCGTTGGTGATCGCTCGCCAGGTCTGCACCAACCGTGCCTTGCAGGCACAGGTCGAGCAGGCAGCCGAATCGGTCAAGGGCGGTGGAACGCTGGCCAGTGCGTTCGGCGCGCAACCCCTGTTGCCGGACCTGGCTCTGCAAATGATCGAGGTCGGCGAACAGGCTGGCGAACTGGACACCATGTTGCTCAAGGTCGCCGACGTTTTTGACGTCGAGGCCAAACGGGGCATCGACCGGATGCTGGCGGCGCTGGTCCCGGCGTTGACCGTGGTGATGGCGGGCATGGTCGCGGTGATCATGCTTGCCATCATGCTGCCGCTGATGAGCCTGACCAGCAATATCTGAATTCATGAATGAGGAACCATCCCGATGAGCTTTAGCCGCATACGCTTCAAACCCGCACGCCGTCAGGGCGGCTTCACCTTGCTGGAAATGCTGGCGGTCATTGTCCTGCTGGGCATCGTGGCGACCATCGTCGTGCGGCAAGTGGGCGGCAACGTCGACAAGGGCAAGTACGGCGCGGGCAAGGCCCAGTTGGCAAGCCTGGGCATGAAGATCGAAAGCTACGCGCTGGATGTCGGCTCGCCGCCCAAGACCTTGCAGCAGCTGACAGAAAAGCCGGGCAATGCCTCCAACTGGAATGGTCCTTATGCCAAGCCTTCGGACCTCAAGGATCCGTTCGGGCATGCGTTCGGCTATCGCTTCCCTGGCCAGCACGGCAGCTTCGACCTGATTTTCTATGGTCAGGACGGTCAGCCGGGCGGTGAAGGCTATAGCGCCGACCTGGGTAACTGGGAGTAACGACCGGTATGAAAACGTCTGTTGCAAGCCGGGGTTTTACCCTCATGGAAATGCTGGTGGTGCTGGTGTTGATGAGCATCGCCGTCGGTCTGGTGGGTTTCGGTCTGCAACAGGGTTTGAGTACGGCCAGCGAGCGCCGCGCGGTGGGTGACATGGTTGAGGCACTGAGGGCGACACGGGTGCGCGCCATTGTGACCGGGCAGCCGGCGCGAACCGAGTTCAATCTGCGCAAGGCGACGTTCAAAGCACCTGGCAAGCGCGAAATGCACTGGCCGCAAAATCTGCACGTAACGATGCAGACGGCGTCGGACCTGGGCTCTTCCGTCGAGTTCTACCCGGACGGGGGGTCCAGTGGCGGCAACGTACTGGTCGCCGACGGTGACCGACGCTGGCGTATCGACATTGGTTGGCTGACCGGTAGCGTTCAGGTTCGGTCGCTTTAATGAAAACATCGCAGTCAGGGTTCACCCTGCTGGAGATGCTGGCTGCATTGACCGTCATGGCGGTCTGCAGCGGTGTTTTGCTGGTGGCGTTTGGTCAAAGTGCGCGCTCGCTGCAGCAGGTGTCACGCAGTGACCGCCTCAGTCACGCTGCCCGCACCCTCATGGATCAGGAAAGCACGGGGCCGCTCGAAAACGGGACGCGTCAGGGAACACTGTCCGGCATTGACTGGACGCTGGACATTCGTCAGTTGTCAGGCGCAAACGGACAACCCAGGCTGTTTCGCCTTGATCTGCTGCTGAGCGAGCATCAGCGCAAGGCGCAGTTCAGCACGCTGAAGTTGCGTGGCCCGGTTACCGGGGCCGGATCATGAGGCGTGCTCAGCGGGGTTTCACGTTGCTGGAAGTGCTGCTGGTGATCAGCCTGCTGGGTGTGCTGCTGGTGCTGGTGGCCGGGGCGTTGCTGGGCGCCAATCGCGCGGTGCTCAAGGCTGAGCGTTACACGGTCAACCTGGATGAGACCCGCGCCGCGCAGGCATTTTTGCGCAGCTCGATCAGTCAGGCACTGCCGCTGGACACGTCAGCAGAAGACGACGTCAACAGCGGTTTTTTCGAAGGGGCGGCGCAGCAGTTGCGGTTTGTCGCCACGTTGCCTGGCGAGCTGGGCGGGGGCATTCAGGTTCACAGCCTCGAACTCAAAGGGCCGGAAGGTCACCGAGCCTTGCAGGTGTCTTTTGCTCAGGTTCAGTCCGGCGCAAACGGCATTTCACTGAAGCCGTGGGGCGAGCCTCAAGTGTTGCTGCAAAACGTCGAGTCACTGACGTTCAGTTATCGGGGGCTGAACCCGAAGGGCAAGCCGACAGGCTGGCTGCCCCAATGGCCCTGGCCGAATCGTTTGCCGGGCGCGGTACGGATCGACATGCAGACCAAGGGGACGGTCAAGTGGGTCCCCGAGGTGGTGGCCTTGCGTCTGGATTTGTCCGGTGGAGCGAGCGGCGAATGATCGATTCATCTCGACACCAACGTGGCGTTGCGCTGCTGGTGGTGCTTTGGGTGCTCGCGCTGCTCAGCCTGTTACTGGGCGGGCTGGCCGGGTGGGTGCAACTGGAAAGCCGGCAGGCACTCTGGTTGCGGCAGAATACGCAGGCGCTGATGGCCGCTGAGGCTGGCATGAATATGGCTGTGCAGGGCTTGCTGGATCCTGCGCAGCGCAAACGCTGGATTGCCGATGGGCGCCTGGTGTCGTTGCGTATGGATGACACGCAACTGGTTGTGAGTATCAGGAGCGAGCGCGGCAAGCTGGACCTCAACAGCGCGCCGGTCGCCGATATATCCCGGTTGCTGCAGGCTTGCGGCGCCGCCAGGAATCAGGCCAGCGGTATTGCCCAGGTGCTGGAAACCCAGCGCAATGGCGGTCAGTCGCCGTTGCGAGTGGTCGAGGAAGTGCGTCAGTTGCCCGGCATGAGTCAGGCACTGTATGCCCGGCTGTTGCCGGAAATTACATTGTGGAGCGGGCTGGACCGGCCTGATCCGGCATTCGCTTCGGCGCTGCTGCGTCGGGCCTTGAACTTGCCGAACCAGAGCGCGGCAGGGGCCGATCCTGGCGAGGTGCTGGCCATTGATACACGCGCAGAACGACCGGGCGGAGTGACTGCCTTGTTACAAACCACTGTTTTATTGAGCCCATCGGAGGGAAGCGCACAGCCCTACAGGGTATTGCGTTGGCAAGAATGAATTCATCAGTTTCTGCACGTCTGGCACCTGTGTACGCGTTACGCGAGCAGGTTGCCCGGCAGTGGCGTGGCAGCCCGGCGCAACAGGCATGGCAATGGTGGGTCGCGGAACTGCGCGCCTGTCTGCCGTTGCGTGTACGCCGCTGGCTGGGTCGCGAAACCGTCGAGCAGACGCACGTCTGGCCGTTGGTCGAGCCGCTGCCCGTCGCATCGGCCCACGTGCGGCGGGTTCTGCTGCTGCCCGCGTCAGCCGTGCTGGTGCAGACCTTGCAACTGCCGGCGGCCGCAGCGCGCAATCTGTCCACGGTCGTCGGTTACGAGCTGGACCGCTTCACGCCCTTCGACGCCGGCCAACTGTACTTCGTGGCACGCCAGGACAGCCGCAACGCCAGCTTTGTGCAGGTCACGCTGGTGGCCATATTGCGCGAGCGACTGGATGCGATACTCAGCGAGTGTGCCGAGCGCGGTCTGCGTCCCGATGCCGTCGACGTCGCGTCTGACGGTCAGCGAATGGGTGTCGATCTGCTGCCGATGCCGTTGCGCCCGCAACAATCGCGCACCGGGCATCGCCTGCAACGCTGGCTGGCCTGGCTGTGTGCCGCTCTGCTGTTGAGCGCCATGCTGCTGTGGCTGAATGATCGTCAAAGCCTGCTCGACGATATGCAGGCCAGCGTCAAGGCGCAGAAAGCCCAGGTCGGCGAGATTCAACAACTGCGCCAGCAACTGACCAATACCCTTGGCGCGGCCAATTACCTGTTGCGGCGCAAGGCGGCGCAACCGCCGCTCTCGGCATTGCTCAGCGAACTGACCGCCTGCCTGCCTTCGGACACCTGGATCGAACACCTGGAAATCAGCGACAGCGCCGATGTGGCGTTTTCGGGGCAGAGTGGCAAGGCCAGTGCGCTGATTGCGCGCGTCAAAGACTGCCACAGTCTGGACAATGCACAGTTTCAGGGGGTGATTCAGCCCGACACCAAGACCGGCAAGGATCAGTATTCCCTGCGTGCGCATTTGCACCAGAACCAGCATCAGGAGAACGCCGATGCGCCGTCCACTGACAAGCCGTGAGCGGCGGGGCGCAGCCCTGATTATTCTGGCGCTGGTACTTTGCCTGGCTTACTGGCTGTTGATCGACAGTTGGTTCGCCGGACCGTTGCGTGACATCGGCGAGCAGACCGAGCAATTGCGTGAACAGCAGCAGCGTTACGCCGGGCTTTTGCAGCAGGGCGATTCATTGCGTGAGCAACTCGAACAGGCGCGCCGCGATCCGGCCAGCAGCACCAGCCTGCTGCCCGGGGAAGATCCCAGCGCGGTGGCGGCGGACCTGATGCAGCGCATCGCTGATCTGATCAGCAGCCAGGCCAGCACCGGCGGAGGCTGCGAGCTGACCCAGCGTATGCCGATCACCCCGGAACAGGACAGCGCCGAGCCGTATCGGCAAGTCAAGGTCAGCCTGACCCTGAACTGCGCCATCGAGCCGCTGACTGCCATTCTGCATGCGCTGGAATACCAGCGTCCGTTTCTGTTCATTGATGAGATGAGTATGCGCCGAGACGCCAATGCGCCCGCCAGCGGTGGGGCCGGCAAACTGGTTGTTCACCTGTTGGTGCGTGGCTACCTGCAACCGGCCAGTGTCGGAGAGGGCGAGCAATGATTGGTTCACTACGCCCGCTGGAGTGGGCCTTGCTGGCCTTCGCCGCTGTACTGGCTGCGCTGATCGCGCTGATTTTCAGCGGCGCTGCGCATTCACCGGACTGGCTGCCGGAGCAGGCACCGCGCAACCTGATCGATCAGAAGACCCAGATTCACAGCGCTCCGTCGGCAACCCTGGACAGCCTGGCCAACACCTGGAAGACGCCGCTGTTCAGCCCTGATCGCAGCCCTGACGCGGCTGTCCGCAAAGCGGATGCGCAGGCGTCCAGCCTGGCTGGCCTGACCCTGACCGGGGTGATCATGGACGGCTCGCTGCGTGTGGCCTTGCTCAAGCAGGCCAGCGGTCCGGCGCTGAAAGTCCGTCAGGGTGACCGGCTGCCCAACGGCTGGACACTGGATCGCCTGGAGCCCACGCAAGCCACGTTCAAACTCGATGAGCGTACGCAAGTCCTGCGTCTGCCGGCTCTGCGCCTGCCGCCGCCGTCGAATACACCCCCGATTACCTTAACCAACGATTCCACCCTGTGATGGGTACCTTTTCTGGAGTTCCTGCCATCGCTACCTTGCGCACACCCTTGCTTTGCCTGGCCACCGCCGTCGCCCTTGGCGGCTGCGCGTCACAGTCAGACACACTCGACCCCGACAATGGCATGCTGCAGGAAGCGCTCCAGGGAACCGGTTCACAACGCCCGCCGGTAGACCCGCGCAGCGAGCGGCCGCCTGTCGAGCCACCTTCTCAGCAGCCGACGGCATCGCCGCAACGCCAGATCATCAAGGGCAATCAGCGCTTCATACGCCAGCCCGCGGCGGCCCCGGCAGCGCGTCCGGGGGAGACCGGCGACATTGTCTTCAATTTCACCAATCAGCCGATTCAGGCCGTTATCAACAGCATCATGGGTGATCTGCTGCACGAGAATTACAGCATCGCCCAAGGCGTGAAGGGTGACGTGAGCTTCTCGACGTCCAAGCCGGTCAACAAGCAGCAGGCGCTGTCGATTCTCGAAACACTGCTGTCCTGGACTGACAACGCGATGATCAAGCAGGGCAATCGCTATGTAATCCTGCCATCGAATCAGGCCGTTGCCGGCAAACTGGTGCCGGAAATGCGTGTGGCGCAACCCTCGGCAGGCATGTCGGCGCGGTTGTTCCCGCTGCGTTACATCTCGGCCACCGAAATGCAGAAACTGCTCAAGCCGTTCGCCCGGGAAAACGCTTTCCTGCTGGTCGATCCGGCGCGCAACGTGCTCAGCCTGGCGGGCACGCCTGAGGAACTGGCCAACTATCAGGACACCATCGACACCTTCGATGTGGACTGGCTGAAAGGTATGTCGGTCGGCGTGTTCGGACTGCAACGTGCCTCGGTCGGCGAACTGATGCCTGAACTGCAGAAGATGTTCGGCCCGGAAAGCGGCATGCCGCTGGCAGGCATGGTGCGTTTTCTGCCGATTGAACGGACCAATTCGGTGGTGGCGATTTCGTCGCAGCCCGAGTACCTGCGTGAAGTGGGCGAGTGGATTCATACCATCGACGAAGGCGGCGGCAACGAACCGCAGATGTACGTGTACGACGTGCGAAACATGAAAGCCACTGACCTCGCCAAGTACCTGCGGCAGATCTATGGCACGGGTGCGATCAAGGACGATTCGCCGGCCAAGGTGGCACCGGGGTTGCGCACCACTACGCTGTCGTCGCTCAACTCCACCGGCGGCGGTGCGGGCGGCATGAGCAGCTCCAACGGCCTGGGCGGCAACAGCGGTGGCATGAGCAATGGCGGCGGCTTTGGTAACAGCCAGGGCATGAACAACAGCCAGAACAATGCCGACAGCGAAGCCGAGGGCGAGGATCAGAGCGGCAGCGAATCCGATTCGACCAGCCAGGACGAAAGCGGCTCGACGGGCAACGGCAAGTCCCTGGACGCCAGCACCCGTATTACCGCGCAGAAGAGCAGCAACCAGTTGCTGGTCCGCACGCGTCCGGCGCAGTGGAAGGAGATCGAATCGGCGATCAAGCGCCTCGACAACCCGCCACTGCAAGTGCAGATCGAAACGCGGATTCTGGAAGTCAAACTGACCGGCGAACTGGACATGGGCGTGCAGTGGTACCTGGGGCGGCTGGCGGGGAACGCGGGAACGACCGGTAACGTCACCAACACCGCAGGCAGTCAGGGCGCGCTGGGCGCGGGCGGTGCAGCACTGGTTTCCACGGACTCGTTTTTCTACTCCTTTGTCAGCAATAACCTGCAGGTCGCGTTGCGTGCGCTGGAGACCAATGGCCGCACGCAAGTGCTGTCAGCGCCGTCGCTGGTGGTGATGAACAACCAGCAGGCGCAGATTCAGGTCGGCGACAACATTCCGATCAGCCAGACCACGGTCAACACCAACGCTTCCGCGACGACGCTGAGCAGCGTCGAATACGTGCAGACCGGTGTGATTCTCGACGTGGTACCCCGCATCAATCCGGGCGGTCTGGTGTACATGGACATTCAGCAGCAGGTGAGTGACGCGGATAACGGGCTCACCGACACCAATGGCAACCCACGGATCTCCACCCGTTCTGTGGCGACGCAAGTGGCTGCGCAAAGCGGGCAGACTGTACTGCTGGGCGGCCTGATCAAGCAGGACAACGCCGAGTCGGTCAGTGCCGTACCTTATCTTGGGCGCATCCCCGGCCTGAAATGGCTGTTCGGCAGTACCAGCAAGTCCAAGGACCGCACCGAACTGATCGTGCTGATCACGCCGCGAGTCATCACCAGCAGCAGTCAGGCGCGTCAGGTGACGGATGATTACCGTCAACAGATGCAATTGCTCAAGCCCGAGGTTTCGCGAACCAGCATGCAGAACTGAGGCGTGCCGGTTTCCGCTCACGACGCTGCCCATCCGGCAGCGTCAAACAGAGGTCATGAACAGATGCTGAAATTTTTCGCTGCCTTGTTGTTTACCGTCGCCGGAATGGCGCAGGCGCAGGACACCTTGCACACCGATCTGCCGCTGGATTACCTGGCGCAAGTCAACGTCGAAAAACCTGACCGACCGCTGGTGATCTTCATCCACGGATACGGCAGCAATGCGGCTGACCTGTTCGGACTCAAGGAACACCTTCCAGCCGATTACAATTACCTGTCGGTTCAGGCCCCGGTGGCGCTGCAGCCTGACAGCTACAAATGGTTCGCCCAGAAGCCGGGTGTGCCGGATTACGATGGTGTCACCGAAGACCTGAAAAGCAGCGGCAAGCAGTTGACGGCGTTTATCACCCAGGCCACTGAAAAATTCCACACGCAGCCAGACAAGGTGTTCCTGGTCGGGTTCAGCCAAGGCGCAATGATGAGCTACGAAGTCGCCCTGCGTCAGCCGACACGCGTTGGCGGGATTGCGGCACTGAGCGGCCGCTTGTTGCCGGTGGTGAAAGCCGAGATCAAACCGACCGACGAGCTGAAGGCACTGAAGGTCTTCATCGGTCATGGCGTACAGGACCGCCAGGTGGCGTTCGCCAGCGGTCCGCAAGCCGACGCTACGTTGAAGTCGCTCGGCCTCAAGCCGGAGTTTCACGCGTATGAAGGGCTGGGTCACAGCATCAGCGAAGCTGAAGTGGTGGACCTGGCAAACTGGTTGCAGCAGTCAGCCCGCTAGCCATCGAACGGGTGTGCGCAGGTTCAGAAGCGATCAGCTTTTGCGCTGACCGGCCCGGTCTTTGAGCAACGCCAGCAAGGCGATCAGCGGCAATGCCGTGCCTGCGATCAGCACCCAGGTCCAGCCGCCATGATCAAACAACGGGCTGGCCACCGCAGAGCCAATGGCACCGCCAATGAAAATGCTGGTCATGTACAACGCGTTAAGCCGGCTGCGGCTCGCGGCATCCAGTGCGTAAACGGTGCGCTGGCCCAGCACCATGCTGGTCTGTACGCAGAAATCCAGAATGACCCCCGTGATTGCCAGGCCGATCACGCTGTACACAGGGTGAACGAGGCCTGGAAGAAAGCTCAGCGCGCCGAGCAGTAAAGCGCCCAGTGACGCTGACCGGGTGTGACCAGCGTCTGCCAGACGACCGCTGATGGGCGCCGCGATTGCACCAATTGCGCCGATCAGGGCAAAAAGGGCGATCTGGGTTTGCGACAGTCCGTGGTTGCGTGACAGCTCCAGGGGGACAGCCGTCCAGAACAGGCTGAACGTTGCGAACATGCAGGCCTGATAAAAGGCACGCTGGCGCAGCACGGGCTGGGTGCGCAGCAGGGTCCAGAGCGAGAACAGCAACTGGCCGTAAGAGGCGCGATGATCCGGAACACGTTTCGGCATGGTCGTCGCCAGCACCACGCTGATGCCGATCATCACCACGGCAGCGGAGCCGAATACCGCACGCCAGCCGAAGTGGTCCGCCACCAGACTGGCGATGGGCCGCGCGAGCAGAATCCCCAACAGCAACCCGCCCATGATCCCGCCCACCACTCTGCCACGGGACTCTTCCGGTGCCAGGTGCGCCGCCAGCGGAATCAGCATCTGCACCGACACCGAGCTGAAGCCCACCAGCAACGACACCAGCAAAAACAGATTCGGCTGCTCGGCAAATGCAGCGCCCAGCAGACTGAGCACCGCCACCACGGTGGTGATCAGCATCAACCGGCGGTTCTCCAGCAAATCACCCAGCGGCACCAGAAAGAACAAGCCCAACGCATAACCGATCTGCGTCAGCGAAACGATCAGGCTGGCCGCGGTGCTCGACAGCCCGATGTCCGGGGCAATAAGCTCGATGATCGGCTGGGCATAGTAGATATTGGCGACAATCGCGCCGCAGCAGAATGCGAACAGCATCACCAGACCGGGCGTCATGGTCACGGCGTTATGCGGGGTTCGGGATGGGTTGGACATGAACATCTCGCTTGGGCGCAAGCCTGTCAGGCGTCTGAAGCGTCTGTAACAGGCGGAGGTTTTGATTGATGGCGAGCAGGCTAACGGTTTTGTCAGGGTTTAAGTAGGCACGGCGAGTTGATACAGGATATTTCTGTGAGTGATGGATGGAAATGGGCTGTTGCTCAGGGAAGTCTTCACGGGGCGCGCAGGAATGCCATAATGCCGACCGTCATTCTGTTCTGGATCAATCCCTTCAGGGACCTTCATGGAAATCAAAAGCTTCAGGCTCATCAACGTGGGGCGTTTCAGGGATCTGGAAGTGGCTCTGGCACCTACCGAAAAGCACGCGTCGAAGGTGACGGTGCTGGTCGGGAACAATGGGGCGGGGAAGACCACGCTGCTCAAGTCTGTTGCTACGTCATTGAGTTGGCTGGTGGCCAGGGTTAGAACGCCGAAAGGTGTCGGCAGTCGGATTGATGAAGGTATGGTTCAGAACGGTGCTGCCTCGTCCTCAATTACCATTCGGGTAGAGGATGTGCTGATTTCGGATTCCGAGGTCAATCCACTTGAATCTGAATGGGGAATAACCGCTACCCGGAAAGGTCGGAATGCTACCTCATCGACAGTTTTAGGCGAACTCACCAAGCTCGCGGATGGCTATCGGTCACAGTTGACTGAAAAGAGTGATTCGTCTCTTCCTCTTCTGGCGTTCTATCCAGTTGAGCGCTCAGTGCTTGAGATACCGCTTAAAGTCCATGCCAGACACACCTTTGATCAACTGGATGGCTACGACAACGCGTTGGGCCGTGGCGTGGATTTTCGGCGATTTTTTGAGTGGTTCAGGGAGCGCGAAGACAGCGAGAATGAAACGGGCATTTCGACCGAATTGCTTAACGAACTGTCTCATAAGATCTTGGTTGATACAGAGCTCTGGAAAATACTGACCAGGGAGCATGCCTCGTCGCGTGACCGTCAGCTAACTGCGGTCAGAACTGCAGTTGAGGCGTTTATGCCTGGCTTCACAAAACTGCGTGTCAAGCGCAAGCCGCGCCTGCACATGGCTATCGATAAAGATGGCAAGACGCTGAACGTATCGCAGCTGTCACAGGGTGAAAAATCCATGATGGCGCTCGTCGGTGACATTGCCAGACGCCTCGCCATGATGAACCCGGCCCTTGAAAATCCTTTGCGCGGCAATGGCATCGTGCTGATCGATGAAGTTGATCTGCACCTGCATCCCAAATGGCAACGCAGTCTGATCGCTCAGCTCACTACGACGTTCCCCAATTGTCAGTTCCTCCTGACCACGCATTCGCCATTGGTCATCAGCGATAGCAAGGATGTGCTGGTGTATGTCATGAATGACGGAGCGCTACTCGAGCAAGACAGTCTTTATGGTCTTGATGCCAATCAAGTCCTATTGAGTGTAATGGACACCGATATTCGGAATGTTGATGTTCAGAAACGCTTGGACAGACTCCAAGAGCTGCTGATGGTCGGTGATCTGGAGGCGGTTCGCTCTCTTTACACAAAGCTGGCCAATGACTTGCCTTCTGGACACATAGAACTGGCCAAAGCGTCTTTGTTGATCCGCAAGCTGGAAGTACGTCGTGCGAAAGATTGAGAAGGGAAGTCTCGAAGTTCTGGAGCGGTGGGCGCGCTTGAACAAGGGTAAGCAATATAAGGATTTAGCGAACCGGGAAGATATCAAGAATGCCATTCGACATGCTTGTGTCCGGGAGCAACATGGTTTATGTGCCTATTGCTGCCGCAGCATCACCCCTTTCAAGGACAGCGCTCACAATGAACACGTCGAAGCGCAACGCCTGGCACCCGACCGCACGCTAGATTTTCAGAATATTGTTGCCAGTTGCAATCAGCCGGATCGGTGTGGCAAAGCGCATGGTCACCAGTTGTTGCGTTTGACGCCATTTATGGTCGAGTGTGAGACGGAATTACAGTTCGAACTGTCCGGGTTGGTAAAAGGCAAAACCGACCGAGCGCAAGACTGTATCAAGGTGCTTAATCTGGGCAGTGATCAAGCCTCCAACAAGTGGTTGATTAGCGAGCGTAAAGCAATGATCGATAATTTGCTGTATTCACAGGGCATGAACTCGTCAGGACTGGGTTTAGAGAGCGATGACGTACTTGATTTGCTGCATGACGAGCTATCGATCCCTGATGGCCAACAACAGCTTCAGGCCTTTTCTCCCGTTCTGGTAAACGTGATTCGTCGTCTCAAGGCTTTGCGGGCCTCCTGAGCCAAACCCTTTTGGGTCCGCTCGGCAAATGCCTGCAAGTCAGTCCGGCCGCTTGATCCCATAACTCACCACATACAGCGCCGGCAGGAAAAACAGCGTCAGCAAGGTCGCGATGGCGATGCCGCCGATCATGGCGATGGCCATCGGTCCCCAGAATACTTCGCGGGCAATCGGGATCATGCCCAGGCTGGCGGCGGCTGCAGTGAGCAGGATAGGGCGGCAACGGTGCTCGGTGGCCTTGACCACGGACGACCAGGCGCTTTCACCGGCCGCCATGAACTCATCGATCTGCGTCACCAGAATGACCGAGTTGCGGATGATGATGCCGATCAGCGCCAGCACGCCCAGAATCGCGACGAAACCCAGCGGATAGCCTGAAATCAACAGCGCGGCGACCACGCCGATCAGCCCGAGCGGCACCACGCTGACCACCAGCAGAATTTTTTTAACGCTGTGCAGCTGGATCATCAGGAAACTCACCACCAACAGCAGCATCAGCGGCACGACTTTCAATATCGGCCCTTGCGAGCGGGCGCTGGCCTCGACTGCGCCGCCGGTGGCAACCGAATACCGTGGCGGCAGGTTGGCGATGAAGGCGTCAACGTCAGGTTTCAATCGCTTGACCAGCGCAGCCGGTTGCAACTTGCCCAGTACGTTGGCTTTCAGGGTGATGGTCGGCAGCCGGTCGCGACGCCAGACCAGCGGCTGTTCCTGTTCGTAGCGCAGGGTGGCAAATGCCAGCAGCGGTACCGTCGACCCGTTGGGCGTAGGGATTTGCAGGTTGCTGAGGGTCTGCACCGAACTGCGTTCGTCGTTTTCGGCGCGTCCTACCAGATCGATCAGATAGGTACTGTCCCGTACCTGAGTAATGGTCGTGCCGCTGACGAGGCTGTTGAGGATTTGCGCGACATCTTCCGAAGACAGGCCAAACTGGCGCACCTTGTCCTGAGCGATGTCGATCTTCAGCACTTTTCCCGGCTCGTTCCAGTCGTAAATGACCTGACCGATATCGGGGTTGGCATCCAGGATAGCGGCCAGTGCCATCGCCTGACTGCGCACCTGTTCGATGTCTGGACCGCTGACACGGTATTGCACCGGCCAGCCCACGGGCGGCCCCATGTTCAGGGGCTGGACGTAGCCGCCGACACCGACGTAATCATCACGAAAGCGCTGACGCAGGCGTTCGATCAGGCGATCACGCGCTGCGCCGCCCTGGCTGACGACGACCAGTTGTCCATAAAACGGATTGCTCAATTGCTGGTCCAGTGGCAGGTAGAAGCGCACGGCGCCCTTACCGACGTAGGAGCTCCAGCGCAGCACATCGGGATCATTTTTGAGCGATGCTTCAAAGCGGTCCATCGTCTGGCGAGTGCCTTCGATGGAGCCGTTTTGCGGCATGTAGATGTCCACCAGGATTTCCGGGCGGTCGGAGTCCGGGAAGAACTGGTTCTGCAGCAACTTGCCCGCGAACAATGAGCCGATGAACAGCAGCACGGTCAGCCCGATTACCCACCAGCGGTGTTCAAGGGTCTTGATCAAAAGACGACTGAAGCCGCGCATCCAGCGTCCCGGCGCGGCGTGTTGTGCCGAGGCTTTGAGGATGTGTACGCCGATCAATGGCGCGAACAGCACGGCGACCAGCCACGACAGCAACAAGGCCACGGCAATGACCGCGAACATGGTGAACACGTATTCGCCTGCCGAGCTGGAGTTCAGGCCGATGGGCACGAAACCGGCAACCGTCACCAGCGTGCCGGTGAGCATCGGAAAGGCGGTCGACGTGTAGGCGAACGTCGCGGCCTGGGGCAATGAATCGCCACTTTCCAGTCGGGTCACCATCATCTCGACGGTGATCATGGCGTCATCCACCAACAACCCGAGGGCGATGATCAGTGCGCCGAGCGAGATGCGCTGCATGGTGATGCCGCTGTATTCCATGAACACAAAGACCAGCGCCAGCACCAGCGGGATCGAACAGGCGACGACCAGCCCGGCGCGAATCCCGAGGCTGATGAAGCTCACCACCAACACAATCAGAATCGCCTCGAACAGCGCATGGGTGAACCCTCCGATGGCCTTGTCAACCACCTCGGCCTGGCTGGACACCCGATGCACGTCGATCCCCAGCGGCAGCTCGGTGGTCAGGTCGTCGATGCGCTGCTGCAACCGGGTACCGAATTCCTGAATATTGCCGCCTTGTTTCATGGCGACCGCAAGGCCGATGGCGGGTTGACCATTGAAGCGGAACAGCGAAGAGGGCGGGTCGGCGTAGCGGCGCTCGATGGTCGCCAGATCACTGAGGCGAAAGAACCGGTCACCGAAGCGCAAGTTGACGGCCATCAGGTCTTCTTCGCTGCTGAACTGACCGCTGGCGCGCACCGCGATGCGTTCAGGGCCTGCCTCCATCACGCCTGCGGGCGTCACGGAGTTTTGCGCCTGCAAGCTTTGCAGGACCTGACGCTGATCGATCCCCAGCGCCGCCAGTTTGCGGATGGAGAAATTCAGGTAGATGACTTCGCGCTGGGCCCCCAGCAGCTCGATCTTGCCCAGATCAGGCACGCTGCGAATATCGGCACGCACCTGCTCGACGTAGTCGCGCAACTGGCGAAACGACAGACCGTCGGTGGTAAACGCATAGATGCTGCCGAATACATCACCGAACTCGTCGTTGAATGCCGGGCCTTGAATGCCACTGGGTAACTCGGCGCGCACGTCGTTGATCTTCTTGCGCACCTGATACCAGGCTGCCGGGATGTCGGCGCTACGGGTTTCGCTTTTGAGGAATACGAAAATGGTCGATTCACCGGCCAGCGTGTAGCTTTTCACGTAATCCAGTGCATCGATTTCTTCGAGCTTCTTTTCCAGTCGATCAGTGACCTGCTGCAAGGTATCGGGCAGCGTTGCACCTGGCCAGCGGGCCTGGATGACCATGGTTTTGATGGCGAATGAGGGATCTTCCTCTCGCCCCAGATTGAGAAATGACCAACTGCCCATCAGCAGTGAAACGAACATCATGTACCAGACCAGCGTGCGATGCTTCAGCCCCCAGGCCGATAGATTGAAGCGCTCTTTCACAAACCGACCTCGCGTTGCAGACGAATCTTCTGGCCGGTTTGCAGGCCATTGACGCCGGCAATCACCACTTTTTCCCCTTCATGCAGCTCGCCGCTGAGTTGTACCCTGACGCCGTTACGTGCCAGCACCTGAACGGCGCGCGGGCTCAAAGTCGATGTCGATGGGTCAATCACCCAGACCTGCGCCTTGCCGTCACGCTCCAGTACGGCACTGTTGGGCAGCTCGTGAAAAGTCGCTGCGTGGCCGCTGATCTCGACCGTGACCGTCGAGCCCAGACGGAAGCTGTCCGGGCTGTTTTGCAAGGCCAGGCGAACGCGCTGCGTGCGAGTGCCGACGTCGATCTGCGGCGCCAGTTGGCGAACGTGTGCCGTCACGAATACCTGCTCGTCGAGCTGTGAGATCACCCTGATTTGCCGGTCGTCACTCAGCGAGGCGAGGACCCCGAGCGGCAGGTCCACCACCGCTTCACGGCTGTCCGGCCGGGCCAGGCTGACGACTGCCTGTCCAGTGGCCATGACCTGGCCGACTTCGGCCTGCCAGCCGGTGACCAGCCCGTCGAACTCTGCTGACAGACGCGTATAAGCGACATGGTCGCGGGCTTGTTGCACGGCGGCGCGGGCCTGGTCGAGAAACGCGCTTTGACCGTGCAGGTCGCTGGCCAACTGATCGAGCCGTGCCTGCGAGCCGACCCCACGCTCGTACAGTTGCAGGTAGCGTATGTGCTCGTCACGTACTTGCTGCCAAGAGGAGAGGGCTTTGCTCAGTTCTGCCTGGCGCGCACTTAGTCGGTGTTGTTGGTCGCCGGGTTCAAGGGTGGCGAGCAGATCGCCTTTGCGCACCTGAGCACCGGTTTCGGCATGCCGGGTTATCAGGCGCCCGGCGACACGAAAGCCCAGCGCTACTTCATATTGCGGCTGGATACTGCCTGCAAAGCGACCGTAGGAGGTGCTGCCAGGGTCGGTTATTTCGGTGAACAGCACGGGACGCTCCACGGCGTCGCGAAGCGGTTTGTCGCGGCAGCCGGGGAGCGCCAGAATCAGCGCGCAGAAAAGCCAAAAGCAGTGTCTCGGTCGTGGCTCTCGCGACGCCGAATTCATTGCGCACGCTCCGATGTCGCCAGCGAAACAGTGTTTTCGCGCGGTGCGCGCTCGACCACTTCCACCTGTTGCCCGGGGTAAAGAAACTGCTGCCCTCGGGAAATCACGCGATCACCTTCCGACAACCCCTCGGAAACGACTACCTGACCCTGTTCGTAGCGCAGCACGGTCACCCGGACCAACGCAACCCTGGCCTGCGCATCCACCCGCCAGACTGCCGGTTGACCCTGTGTGCGGCTCAATGCCGACCAGGGCAATGCAAACGCCCGCTGCGATTGTGTCTGCAGACGCGCGCGCACCACCGAACCCAGCGAGGGCGCAGCGGCATTGTCCGGCAACGCAACGCGTACACGCAGCGTGCCGTTCGCGGCGGAGACCATCGGTGTGATCTCTCTGATGGTGCCGGTCAACGGGACACCGGGCTGACCCAGTGCGGTGACCGTGACCTGGCGGCCCGTCTGATCGGTGCTTAGCAGTGACTCGTACGCGGAAAATACCGCTTCGCGTTCACCGTCATGGGCAAGGCTGAACACCGGCGTGGCAGTCTGCACCACCTGGCCTTCTTCAGCATGACGCGCCGTGATGACACCGTCGGCTATCGCGAACAGCTCGGTGTAAGTCACCTGATCACGTGCGTTGGCCCGTTGTGCGTGCAGCGCTGCAAGGTCGGCGCGCGCGCTCTCCAGGTTTGAGCGGGCTTTCTGGTATTCGCTGAGGTTGGTATAGCCCTTGGGCAGCAGGACCTGCTGACGCTGGTAATTCTGTTCGGCCAGGTGCAGCCGTGATTCGCGCATGGCGACTTCCGCATTGGCTGACGCCAGGTCGGTCTTCTGTTCGCGTGGGTCCAGCCTGGCCAGCACTTGATGGGCCCGGACCCGATCGCCGACGTCTACATAGCGCTTGATCAACTTGCCTGACACGCGAAAGGCGTGCTCGGTCACCTTGCGTGCCTGGATATCGCCTGTCAGCGTCACGCTGTCGGTGACATCCGCCAAGGCGACGGGCTGCACCTCGACCCGCACCAGCGCCTTTTCAGCAGGTTTCCCTGCAGAGCATGCGCTGAGCGAGAGCAGCGAGATAAAACCCAGCACGAGAGCAGGCTGGAAGGGGATGGAGCGTAACGGCCGGACGGTTCCGGACACACGGCAGAACGCGCGCAAAGGCGCCGTAAAAGAAAAAGTCATCAACAAATAGCACTGCCCAGTGAAGTAAAACAGCGTCCATGCATCACAGCGCCGCACCGGAAAAGCCGATCAGCTTCCCGGGTGCAGACGAACGTGCTTCATGCCATCGCAGGAACGCTGGGCCATGCCTGTTTGGCGACTTCGGTACCCAGGAACGTCAACGCGGTCTTTTGGGAGTGATGCCAGGCGGCCTTGCTTTCGAGGTCGAGAAAGTGCCCGGTGTCGGGAACGACGTTGAAGCTGCTTTCGGCGATGTAGTTGGAAAACATGCGGGCGTCTTCAACCGTGGTGTATTCATCTTTTTCGCCGTTGATGAACAGTACCGGGATCTTGATCGATGAAAAACGCTCTACGTAGTTACTGGCGCTTAGTTGGCGGATCTGACTGATGTGGAAGTCGATCTGGCCGTACTCATGTTCAGCAAGACTGATCAGGTGCTTATAGTTATAGAGCTTGAAAAGACGCGGCAGGTGCTTGCCGACGGTGTCGTTCAGGAGCGAGCCGATCTTGCGTTTTTCGCGCGCGGCCAAAAAGACCTGCGCCTTGTCGATGTAGTCGAGCATCGGCTCGTTAAGCACCGGCGAGAACGAGCTGATGATCGCCTTTTCAACCGATGCAGGGCATTCGGCCAAGGCCAGCAACGCCGAGACGCCACCCCACGAAACGGAAAGCAGGTAGTTGACCTGATACAGGTCGATCAGTTGAAGAAGGATCTGTACTTCATCTTCCTTGCTGACAATCATGTCGTCGGAGTTGTGCGCCCGGGATTGACCCGAAAACGGCAGATCGAACAGCACCAGGTTGTAGTGGGGCTGCAAGTACTTGACCGTTTGCCCGAAAGAGCCTGTGGTGGACAGAGCGCCGTTGACCAGCAAGATGGTCTTGGCGTCGCTGCTCTTCCAGTAAGTCTCGGTGTAAACCTTGTAATCACCCACGCTTAAAATCTTTGATTGTGCGCCCATAACAGCCTCCCAGCCGATGTCGATCCTACGATTAAGTCCAGCGTTCCTCTGCTCTGGCGGCCATGCCAAAGCCTCGCCCGATGAGCGGCGAATCCGGTGAGTTATTATTTTGGGTGCAGCAGATGCTGTGCAGCAGGAACTTTGGTTGCCCGGCTATAGATAGCGCAGTGCCAGCTCAGCGACAAGCCATTGGCGTCAAAAAATATATGATGCGTTACATTTTAAGCGCACAGCCGATGATCGCGGATTGACCGGTCGATGGGGTTGTTCGGGGAAAAGTGCAGTATCAAGGCATAAAAGCCCGATTCTTGAGCGGAACCTGTTGGCGCTGAAACGGTCAAGCCACGTCATTTTTGAAACATAAAGTTACACTTTAGCACTTGGCAACGTGCGCCAGATTAATATCTTAATCTTTAAAACCCTTGAGCCAGACGCTTCAAGCTCGTCAAAAAGCAGGCACAGAAACGTCTTCGAGGGGAATCGCCACGTGCGCGTCCGAGTTGATTCTGACCGCAGGTGAGGCTAGCCGCTTGTGACTGGCAATCACCTTGAACTGCGGGGTCAGCGTCTCAGGCGAGGGTGCTCGCCGTCCGACATTCCAGCAGGAGACTGGCGCCTCCGTACTCGCTGGTGCCGATGTGCAGCGTAAAGCCGTGCAGGTTGACGATGGCGGCGACGACGGACAAACCCAGGCCGAAGCCGCTCTGTTCATTGCCGGCTTCGCTGCGGTAGAAGCGCTGAAAGACGGCTGCCCGTTCAACGAGCGGGATGCCAGGTCCCGAATCCTGCACTTCGATACAGGGCGTATTGCCCTCTTTGCCGGCAAATGCGCTGATTTTCACGATGCCACCGGCCGGGGTGAACTTGATCGCGTTACCCAACAGGTTGGTCAGCGCTTCGAACAACAGTGCGCGATCGCCCACAAGGGTTGGCAGCGGATCGCGCAGTTCCAGTAACAGGGTGATCTGGTCTTCCTCTGCCAGCGGCAGGTAAAAGTCGTGCAGCTCTTGCAGCAAAGGCTGAAGTTCCAGCTCGACAAACGCCGAGCGGCGCTGGCGGTCTTCAAGCTCCGAAATGCGCAACAGCCCGCGGAAGCGTGCCATCAGCGTGTCGGCTTCGCCAATGACCTGAGCGATCTGGGTGGCATGGGTCGAATCGTGCGCGGATTGTTGTTGAATGCGATAGAGCTGAGCGCGCAGGCGGGTGAGCGGGGTGCGAAGGTCGTGGGCAATATTGTCGCAAACGCCCTTGACCTCATTCATGAGCTTTTCGATACGGTCGAGCATCGCGTTGACGATCACCGCCAGCATGTCCAGCTCGTCACGCCTGTTTGAGACCGGCAGACGTCCCGCCATGTCGCCGGCGATGATCGACTCGGCACTGGCCTGAATGGCACGAATACGCCGCAACGGACGCCGCCGCAGCAGATGCCAGCCGGCAACGCCCGGAATAATGGTCAGCGAGATGCCCCACAGCAACGCATGCAGAATCAAGGTGCTGACCGCAAACAGCGAGCCATTCTCACGCACCAGTACCAGCCAGCGCCCGTCTGAGGTCCGGTTGACGATTGCGTCGCAGCTGCCCTGCGGCATGCCGGGATCATCCGACTCGATGCAATCGTTCAGGACGTGGATCTGCCCGTCGATAGGCAGGTTTCTCGGCACGCTGTTGATCGGCCCGGCCACAGGGCGGAAGTTTTCGTCGAACAGCCCGTAAGCATCCACCGAGCGTGAATCGAACGTCATGCTGGTGGCCAGTGCATCCTCCAGCGCCTGACCTTCGAAGCGCGAAAACAGTTGCTGCCGATGGGTCAGTGACTGGCGGGCGAGGGTGTCCAGATAGGACGTGACTTCCCAGTAGAGAACGCCCAGAAGAATGACGCTCCAGGCGACGAAGAGAGAACTGTATAGCGCCAGCAGACGGCTCGTTGAAGATCGCCAGCCCTTAGACGGGTTCGGCAATGACATAACCCGATCCTCGCACGGTCTGAATAAGCTGTGCGGTGCCGGGTTGGTCGATCTTCTTGCGCAGACGGCCAATGTGTACGTCGATCAGGTTGGTGCCCGGATCGAAGTGATAGCCCCAGACTTCCTGAAAGATCATCATTCGCGTGATGATCTGCCCGCTGTTGCGCATCAGAAACTCCAACAGCTTGAACTCGGTGGGCAACAAGGTCAGCGGTTCGCCGCCGCGGCAGGCCTCCCGGGTGATCAGGTTCAGTTCGAGGTCGGCAACCTGCAGCACGGTCTTCGCCGCGCTGACGGGGTTGCTGCGACGCAACAGCACTTCGACGCGCGCCGCCATTTCGTCCGAAGCGAACGGCTTTGGCAGGTAATCATCCCCCCCGGCACGCAACCCGCGCACGCGTTCGTCCACATCGGACAACGCGCTGATCATCAGGATGGGGGTCGAAATGCCCTGGGCACGCAGGTGGGTGACGATGGTCAGGCCATCCATCTCCGGCAGCATGCGGTCCAGGGTAATAAGGTCGTAATCGCCACTCACTGCACGCGCCAGGCCATCACGGCCATTGTCGACCCAATCCACTTCCAGCCCGTGGCTGTTGAGTTCTGTGACGATTTCCTTGGCGGTGATGGCATCATCTTCGATTGCCAGAATTCGGGTCATGGTCCCTGCCTGAATAGGTGCGTTCAAAGCGTCATTCTGCCTCTAAAAGAAGGCGCCGTTTCTGAAAGAAAGTTTAATGACAGGGATCATATCTCTTTATTTGCCCCGGCATCAGCGTCCTTGAGCCTTTGCTCTTTTTCCCGACGAAGTTTTTCCACCTTGTTTTTGCGATCGCGTTCCATTCTGGCCGTGGTGTCTTTTTCACTGCGAATCTGCGCATGGCTGATCAGGGCGAAAATAAAGCTGCCACCGATGATATTGCCTGCCAGCGTAGGCGCAGCGAAGGCAAACCAGAAGTCCTTCCAGCCCAGCTCTCCGGCAAACACCAGATAGGACACTTCGGCCGAACCCACCACGATGTGGGTGAAATCTCCGAGCGCCATCAGGTAGGTAATGAGCACAATGATGGCGATCTTGGCGTTTTCCATGGAGGCAATCATCCAGACCATGGTCGCGATCATCCAGCCGGACACGATGCCCTTGGAAAACATCTGGCTGATGTCGTTTTCCATGACCTTGCGGCCGATCTCCAGAAACGCCTTGTCTGTGCTGGCATCGAAGATCGGCAGATTGAGCATGACATAGGCCACCAGCAGTGTGCCGACCAGGTTGCCGGTCAGCACCACACCCCACAGCCGAAACAACCGTCCGATGTTGGCCAGGTTGAGTTTGCTCATGACGGGCAGCACAGCGGTAATGGTGTTTTCCGTGAACAGTTGCTGGCGTGCCAGAATCACCGCCAGAAACCCAGCCGAGTAGCCCAGGCTGCTGATCACATGACTGCCGGGGATGCCTTCGAGGCGAGAACTCAGCAGCCCCATCGCCATCAGCGACAGGCCCATGGTCAGGCCTGCAGCCAGCGCTGACCACCACAACGCGGCAACACTGCGCTCCAGCTCGTGATCGCCCTGAATACGGATCGTCTCGTGCAGCACCGCCGCACGAGGCGGTTGGTTCTCGTCAATCTCGCGCTCTTCCTCGGCGGAAAGGCCGGGGGTCTTGCCGTCTACTTCATGATCCATACAACGTCCTCAGCGCAAGTGATGAATGGTCCTGCGCGAGTGGCGTCAGTCCGATGCTTCAGACAGGTGTAGCGCGCCGTCGTTCGCTAACGGCTTTACACATCGAGCGCAGTATGAACACGTCCGGTTATTCCTGGGCCTGGCCCAGCAGGTCGGCGCTCTGCACGCGCTCCACGCCCATGCCCGACAGGGTCTTCCAGGCCTGTTCCAGCGAGCCGTTCATGTCGATGGCGCGACAGGCATCTTCGATCACGTACGTAGTGAAACCGGCACTGCGCGCGTCTTGCGCCGACCACGCGACGCAGAAGTCCAGCGCCAGCCCGACCACGAACAACGTGTCGACACTGCGCTCCTTCAGATACCCGGCAAGCCCGGTAGTCGTGGTGCGATCGGCTTCCAGAAAGGCTGAATAACTGTCGATATGCGCATTGCAGCCTTTGCGCAGGATCAGTTGCGCGTGAGGCAGATCGAGGTCGGCATGCAATTGCGCGCCGTGGCTGCCCTGCACGCAGTGGTCTGGCCACAGGGTCTGTGGGCCATAGGGCAGGGTGATGCTCTCGAACGGCACACGTTGCGGGTGACGGGAAGCAAACGAAATATGCCCGGCCGGGTGCCAGTCCTGAGTGACGATCACCTGTGCGAAGCGTTGACCCAGGCGGTTGATCAGCGGCAACAACGCATCGCCATCGGCCACTGCCAGTTGCCCGCCGGGCATGAAGTCATATTGCATGTCGATCACCAGCAAGGCGCAGCGAGGGTCGGCAGGCTTGTTGGAAAGGGGCATTGTCGGTTTTCTCGGCGGAGGGCTGATCAGGGCGTCAGTTTGCCTGTTTGTCCCTGAGTTTGCTCAGCAAGATGCGTAGCCTGAAGTGTCATTTTTGGGAATTTGTATCAAGTACTAATACGAATCTGTACTATTCGCAAAAAAATCCTGCCAGGTCCTATGAGGCCCGGTTTCTTGCCAAGGGCTGCACGTCGATGCGTCGTACTCTCGTTTCTCTTTTTATCATTCAAGCCATTTCTCAAACTGCCTGGGCTGAGGAGGTTGCTGCCGGGCAGCCTTCACTGGAATTGCAGAACATCGACATCCAGAGCACCGCCAGCACCGAGACGGCGCAGGGGCCGGTCGAGGGTTATCGGGCCACACGTTCTGCCAGTGCGACACGCACCGACACGTCTTTGCATGAAACCCCGCAATCCGTCAGCGTCATGACCCGAGACGCGGTAGAAGACATTGGTTCCACGCGCCTGCAGGACGCGCTCGATTATGCGGGCGGGGTCGGGCGGGCCAACAATTTCGGCGGCCAGGGCCTGACGACGTTTACCGTTCGCGGTTTTACCACTGGCGAGTTCTATCGCAACGGCTTCCCCATCAACCGTGGCTATCCGAACATGCCGGACGCCAACACCCTCGAACGCCTTGAAGTGCTGCGCGGTCCGGCGACCACGCTGTATGGTCGCGGCGATCCCGGAGGCACGTTCAACGTCGTCTCAAAACAGCCGTTGGCCGAACGCAAGGTCACATTGGGCAGCCAGCTCAATGACCAAGGCATGAAGCGCGGCACACTGGACGCTTCCGGCCCGCTGGATGACGAGGGGCGCTTCGCTTATCGCCTGAATGTCGTGGGCGAGGGCGGTGATACCTTTCGGGATCATGTCGACACCGAGCGTTACGGTGTTGCACCGGTATTGAGCTGGCAGGTCAATGACGCCACGCGCATTACGTTCGAGGGTGACTTCATGCGCAACAATGCGCCGCTGGACCGAGGCCTGACGCGCTATGCCAACCAGACGAGTACGGCCTCGCGCGACACGTTCTTCGGCGAGAAGAGCGTGGGCAAGTTGCATAACGATAACAACATGGCGCAATTGCGCTTCGATCACGACCTGAACGCTGACTGGAAACTGGGCGGCGGCGTGCAGATACTCGACGGCTCGCTGCAGGGCGACGCCATCGAGGCCAACGGGCTGGCTGCTGACGGGCGCACCCTTGGACGCAACTTCAATTACCGCAAACTGGAGTGGACTGACCGCGATGTGCAACTGAACCTGACCGGGTATTTTTCCGCTGGCGGCTTCGACCACACGCTGCTGACCGGCGTCGAATACGAAGACTACGACTACAAATCAATCATCCAGCGCTCCAGTGGCGCGGTCAGTGCCTACCCCATCGATATTTTCAACCCGGTCTACGGCCAGGCTCGGCCTGCACTGACCCGAACCACCACCCACGACAAGGAAAACCTGAAAACCTGGGCTGCCTTCGTGCAGGATCAGGTGGCGTTGACCGAGCGCCTGAAACTGTTGGGCGGCGTGCGCCTGGAGCGCTTCGAGCATGATTACGATTCCTTTCTGCCCGGCACCAGCAGCTGGACTGCCAGCGACAATGCGGTCACGCCACGGATCGGTCTCAGCTATGACCTGACCGACACCGTCGCGGTGTACGCCAACACGGCGCGTTCGTTCAAACCCAACAGCGGTGCCAGCCGTTTGGGTGGCGGCTTCAAGCCGGAAGAAGGCAAGTCTTATGAAATCGGAACCAAGTGGGAGGCACTGGAGGGACAGTTGAGCGTCGATGCGGCGATTTACCAGATCGAGAAACGCAACGTGCTGACCACCGATCCGGTCGATTCCACCTTCAGTGTGGCGGCAGGCGAAGTGCGCAGCCGTGGCCTGGACCTCAATGCAGTCGGCAACCTGACCCCCGAGTGGCGGATGATGGGCAGCTACGCCTATGTCGACGCGGAAGTGACCAAGGACAACACGCTGCGCTCCGGCACACGCCTGATGAACATCCCCGAACAGACCTTCAGCCTGCTCAATGTCTATGAGTTTCAGGACGGTGCCTTGCGTGGTCTGGGGCTGGGCGCCGGTGGTCGCTATGTCGATCAGCGCGCTGGCCGCACCGCCAACGTCGCCTTTTCGATGGACAGCTACACCGTGTTTGACCTGCTGGCCTACTACAAGGTCAACCCGAACGTGAAACTCAACCTCGACCTGAAGAACGTTTTCAATACCGAGTACGAGGAGGGCGCGTTTGGTAACGTCTACGCGTATCCGGGAGCACCGCGGACGGTGCAGGTGGGGATTGCGTATACGTTGTGACGCCGCCGGTATCGGGTTCTGCATGGAAAGCCCGCCCTTTTCGGGGGCGGGTTCGGCGGCGTGCGTCATGAACTACTGCGGTCAGTCGCTCGGAGCCTTGAATCATCAGTATTGATCGGACTTTGAAAAGCCGACATGGTGGCGAAGTTTGCCATCCTGGAACTGGTCCTTCCAAGGCAATATGTCTGCTCCCGCCGCTTTAAGTGCGGCAAGATTATCCCGCACTGCTTGAGTGGCGCCGTCCCTTTCCTCAAACTTATTTCCCCCCAGCCAGTTAGCATTGCCCACTTCGCCGATTTGAGGTTTATAGCCGGCATTTTGCAGTGCTTTGATCTCGCTGGCCAAGCGGGCAGAGGCGTTTGCATCATTGGCATATTCGTGAATGCTGCCAATCAGGCCTGGGTTGCCTTTACCGTTGGCGGCCTTTAATTGATCGGCGTATTTCACCAAGCCACTGTCGGGGCCTGCGGTCAAACCGCCTCCCCAGTTGCTGTCCTCAACAACGATACTTCCTTTATAACCGGCGCTGCGTGCCGATCTGATTAATGTACTTTCCATGTCGGCCCAGTCCTGACTGGCTTTTGTACCACCTTCATTGAACGTGTCCAATACAAGGCTGGGGCGATGGCCGAACGTTTTGACGACGTTGCTGATATCGGTCGAGGCTTGTTTCAACGCGTCCCCCGCCAGCACACTTCCGCCCCCTCCGTTTGCATTGTCACGAAGCGCAAATTGAACCTTAACGCCTTGCTTGTCCCCTTCATTAATCAAGGCAGTGAGTTTATCCATCTGTTGGGCGTTCTGGAGGTGATCGTGCGTCATCTGAATACGTAAAGTCCCGCCTCCAATTCCTTTCAGGTCTTGAATCATTTTGGTTGCAGCAGCAGGTGTGGCGATGTCATCAGGATCAACATTGGCGCCACCCTGCGAGCCGGTATCCGCCGCTTTGACAGCGGCGGCCGGGTTTGAAGTCTTTGCGTCGACCGTTGCAACATTGCCCTGGAGAACGTTTGCTATGGCTGCAGTTGCAAAGCTCTGTTGGCGGACCGAAACAGTCTCCGATGAGACCGTTGACCTTTGTAACTCGGCGTTGCGATTGAGCAGTGTTCTTGTATAGACCGGAAAGGCTTCCGGCGCCTCTGTGGAGCTCCCTGAAGAGTCGTGCCTGTCTGAGGGCGTGTACACATCAAGTTTTGCCTGCCTGTTCGTATGGGGATCACGGTTGTCAGCGTCCACGGGCAGGACGGTCTTGGTGGTGGCAGCAGATCGTTCTGTCGCGGCCATCGTGAGGTCATAGGACCGGATTGAATTGATATTCATCAACTGTCTCTTAAAGGGGGCGCGGCGATGCTAGAGGTGGCCATTACTTATTTCAAGTCATTAAAAAGAAAAGCGCTCAGTGGGCGGGGTTGTTAATTGTTAAATGTCAATGTTCATGTAAGGGGTTGAAATGGATGCGCGTGTTGATTTTGCGGGCGCCGAGGTGGAGTGTTTTTTTATAAGATCAAGGCACGGAGGTGTGCTGTTGTGTTGGGTGTTATGGGTAGGGTGAATGGGCAATTATAAGTTACGTGTAGGAGGCCGAATAAATAGTCTTACTTTTAAAGTGTTGAGTGTTGTTTAGGACTTAAAAATAAGTGGCTTAATGGCGGAAGTTCTGGATTAATTGCCGGGATTTTTGTGTTGCGCCACGGGTCTGATTAATTGCCCTGCGCAGGACGCTTATTCATTCGCCCTCGTGGGCAAGAAAGTATTGGTCTCGTTGTTAAAAAGTATTGGTGTGTGGCCTGTGATGTCAGGCGCGTCGTCAATTATTTAACTCGGTGAGGAAACTGTTTGCCTGCCCTTAGGGTGTTGGCGGTACGTCAGTGCGTGCCTGGCACGTTCTATCAAGAGGAAGTGTGATGTCCCTGCGACGTTTTAAAATAGCCACGCGAACGTTGGCCTGCTTTGCAATCATGGTGTTGCTGGTACTGGGGTTGGGTGTTTTCAATCTCGTGCAGTTATCCAGTATCCGTGCCAAAGGGCTTGAAATCGAAAACGACTCGTTGCCTGGGATAGCCTTGGGCGATGCGATTGCTCTGGCGTTTTCGAATACGCGTTACGACGTGATGAAAATGTTATCCGCTCGCACTGCCGAACAACGGGTTCAGGCGCGAGACGAGTTGATGCAGCGCGAGTCAGCGTTCGCAAAAGCCATAGACGCGTATCGGCCATTCATCGACTCGCCAGGCGAGCGTGATCTTGTTGAGGGCGTGGAGAAGACTTTCCGGGACTATGCGGGTCATGCCGAACAGGTTCACGCGATGATCACGGCAGGACAGGAGGACGCAGGCCGTCTGCTGGCCTGGAATGAGATGGCAAATACCGCAAAGTCTCTGATGGGGCAATTGGAAGATCTGAAACAGCTCAATGATGCTTCGCAAGTCGAAGCCAGCACCAGCGCCAGTCATACCTATGCCACTGCCAACCGGGTCACGTTGTTTACAATGGGGTTCGCGCTGATGGTGACCCTGATCCTTGCCTGGCGACTGACTGTCAGCCTGTCGGGTCCGATAAGACAGGCATTGGCGGCATCCGAAATGATCGCTGCAGGCGATCTTCGCATCGAACACATCGACAGCAGGGGCAGCGATGAGGCGGCCCTGTTACTCCAGTCGATGGTTCGAATGCGCGAAAACCTAAGGCACACGCTGAGTCACGTCGGGCAGGTGGCGGGGCAATTGTTCGCGGCGACAGAAGAATTGAACATACTGATGCGTGATAACAACGCTGACCTGCGTGTTCAAAACAGTGAAATAGAGATGTCTGCGGCGGCGGTTACCGAGATGAGCCAAGCGGTACAGGAAGTGACGCGCAATGCTGTTTCCACTTCAGAAGAGTCAAGGGCTTCGGCTCGCGCTGCGCGGGAAGGACAGGGTGAACTCGGTCTGACAGTGGGTTCGATTACACAACTGACGGAAGACGTGCAGCAGGCCACCCGGCAGGCACAACTACTGGCCGTCAGCACGCTGGAAATTTCGAAAGTGCTGGAAGTTATAAGGTCTGTTTCCGAACAGACGAATCTGCTTGCCTTGAATGCAGCCATTGAAGCTGCCCGTGCTGGTGACGCCGGTCGAGGGTTTGCCGTTGTTGCGGATGAGGTTCGTGCGTTGGCTCACCGCACCAGTGACTCAACACGGGAGATCGAGAGCATGATCGAGCACGTACAGAAAGGCACCCAGGATACCGTAACGGCGTTGTCGCTGAGCCGCGAGCAGGCCCATCGCACGAAAGCCCAGGCAGAATTGGCCAATGCTGCGCTGGCCTCTATCGCCAGCTCGGTGATGATCATTGATGATCGTAATCTGGTAATCGCCAGCGCCTGCGAAGAGCAAACGCAAGTCGCCCGTGAGGTCGATAGCAACCTGGTGCGCATTCGGGATTTGGCGGCTCAGTCGGCCACTCGCGCGGACAAGACCACCAGCGCCAGTCAGATACTCGCAGAGCTTGCCAATGGGCTGAACGAGAGGTTGAGGCATTTTCAGCTATAGCTGAATGATCAGGGCGACGCAGAGTCCGGGGGCCGGCGCAGCGTCGCCATGTGGCAGCACACGTCACCCAAACACCCGAATCGGCGTCCCCGCATGCCACGCCCGAATGTCTTCGATCATCTGCCCGTAAAAGGTTCGGTAGTTGTTTTCAGTAACGTAACCGATATGCGGCGTTGCCAGCACGTTATCCAGCGTGCGGAACGGGTGATCGGCGGGCAGCGGCTCGATGTCGAAGACGTCCAGTGCTGCGCCTGCAATCTTACGCTGTTGCAGCGTCTCGATCAGGGCGGTCTGATCGATGATCGGGCCGCGCGACGAGTTGATCAGATAAGCGCCCGGTTTCATCCAGCCCAGCGCTTCTGCGTTTACCAGTCCTCGGCTGCGGTCGCTGAGCACCAGATGCACGGACAGCACGTCGGCCTGTTCGAACAATTGCTGTTTGCTGACGTAAGTAACGCCCGCTTCGGCAGCGGCTTCGGGGGTCAGGTTCTGGCTCCAGGCAATGACCTTCATGCCGAACGCTTGCCCGTAGCGAGCGATCCACTTGCCGATGCTGCCCAGTCCGAGAATGCCAAGCGTCTTGCCGTGCAGGTCACTGCCCAACCCGACTTGCCAGTGGCCTGCGCGCAGCGAATTGGCTTCGCTGACCAGGTTGCGGGTAATGCCCATGATCAGCGCCCAGGTCAGCTCCGGCGCCGCGTTTTTGTAGCTTTCAGTGCCACATACGGCAATGCCCTGACGCTTGGCGGCTGCCGTATCAATGGCCGCATTGCGCATACCGCCAGTGACCAGCAATTTGAGCCGGGGCAGTTGACTGAGCAGTGCCTCGTCGAACAGGGTTCGTTCGCGCATCACGCAGATAATGTCGAAATCCTGCAGGCGCCGCACCATCGTCGCGGTGTCGGCAGGGTAGTCGTGCAAAAAGCTGACTTCCCCCACCGAGTCGAGTGCCGACCAGTCCACCACGTCACTGGCGACGTTCTGCCAGTCATCAAGCACGGCGATGTTCAATGGGGTCATGTCTGCAGTCCTCATGGCGGAGTTGGCTGAAAAGGCTAGTTGAACAGGCTGGCGGCAATGTTGATCGAGAAACCCAGAATAGCGGTGTTGAAGACGAAGCAGATCAACGACTGGCCCAGCACGACCTTGCGCATTTCACGTGTTGCCACGCCCACGTCGGAGGTCTGTACCGCGACGCTGATGGTGAACGAGAAATACAGGAAGTCCCAGTAGTCAGGGTGCTGCTCACCGCCGACAAAGGCCAGCGACGGTTCCTTGCCTTTCCAGGTATAGAACACGCGTGCGTAGTGCAGGCTGAAGATCACGCCGATCATCAACCAGGAACCGATGACGGTCACACCGGTAAACGCGTGATGAAGCATGCGTGCATCGCTGGAAAGCCCCTTGCTGGCCGCGATTTCAACAATGATTGCGGCCAGACTGGCCAGCGCCGCGACGCACACCGTGACCAGAATGACGCCGGCATTTTCGTCTTCCATCAGCGCAACCCGGCGAACGTCTTCAGCGTTACTGCGCAGCGTACGGACAAAAATCAGGATCAGGTACAGCCACACGCCAGTGTCCCAGCCCGTCAGCAGGCTCTGCGTGAGTGTTGCGTGGGGGATAAGCCAGGACCAGGCGATACCGGCGATCACGCCAACCAAAGCAGCAAGGGTCAAGCGAGGACGGGTGCGGGCGAGGTGGCGCATGCGGTCTAGTCGTTACTGGATGTTGCAAGACAGTAGCACGCCAGATGAGCATGCCCCATTCGATTTGAAAAAAACGGCGCGCAAGGGGGTTGCGCGCCGTGTGCCAGCAGTGTGGCGAGTCAGTGATGAATGACGGTCAGGCTCAACGCACCAGACAAGGCTGCTTGTTGTTGAATTTCCAGTCCGCGATCAGAAACTGCATGGCGACGGCGTCGTTGCGGGCGCCCAGGCCCATGCCTTTATACAGTTCGTGAGCCTTGGCCAATTGATCCGTGTCCAGTTCGACGCCCAGCCCCGGTTTCTTCGGCACATCAACCTTGCCGCCGATGATTTGCAGCGGAGCTTTGGTCAGGCGCTGGCCGTCCTGCCAGATCCAGTGGGTATCGATTGCTGTGATGTTGCCCGGTGCAGCGGCAGCCACATGAGTGAACATGGCCAGTGAGATATCGAAATGGTTATTGGAATGCGAGCCCCAGGTCAGCCCCCACTCATTGCACATCTGCGCCACACGCACCGAGCCCTGCATCGTCCAGAAGTGCGGGTCGGCGAGGGGGATGTCCACTGATTGCAACTGAATGGCATGGCCCATTTCCCGCCAGTCGGTGGCGATCATGTTGGTGGCGGTCTTAAGGCCGGTGGCGCGTCGGAACTCGGCCATGACTTCGCGACCGGAAAAGCCGTTTTCCGCGCCGCATGGGTCTTCGGCATACGCCAGCACGTGGTGTTGATCGCGGCACAGGCGGATGGCTTCCTTGAGCGACCAGGCGCCGTTGGGGTCCAGCGTGATGCGTGCCTCGGGGAAACGCTCGGCCAGAGCGGTGACGGCTTCGATTTCCTGGTCGCCGCTCAAAACCCCGCCCTTGAGCTTGAAGTCCTGAAAACCATAACGCTGATGCGCCGCTTCGGCCAGGCGCACCACGGCGTCCGGGGTCAGCGCTTCTTCATGGCGGATGCGGAACCAGTCGTTGTCCGCGTCGGGTTCGCTGCGGTAGGCCAGATCGGTCTTGCGCTGGTCGCCGACATAGAACAGGTAGCCAAGCATCTCGACCTGATCGCGTTGCTGACCTTCACCCAGCAAGGCAGCAACCGGCACTTCCAGGTACTGGCCCAGCAGGTCGAGCAGCGCGGCTTCCAGTGCGGTCACCGCGTGGATCGCAATGCGCAGGTCGAAGGTCTGCAGGCCGCGACCGCCGGAATCGCGATCGGCGAAGGCTTTGCGTGCCTCGTTGAGAATCTTCTGGTAGGTGCCGATGCTGTTGCCGACCACCAGCGAGCGGGCATCTTCCAGGGTCTGGCGGATCAGCTCGCCGCCAGGCACTTCGCCGACGCCGACATGCCCGGCGTTGTCCTTGAGGATCACAATATTGCGGGTGAAGTAGGGACCGTGCGCGCCGCTGAGATTGAGCAGCATGTCGTCATGCCCGGCCACCGGCACAACCTGCATGTCAGTGATGACGGGAGCCTTGCCGATGATGTTGGAGTGCTGAGTGTTCATGGCTGATCCTGTAGAAAAATATGATCTGTAAAAGCGTCGCTGCGCGCGCGTATCAATGAGTCGCCGGGGTCTGAATGGCGGCCACCGGCGTCGCGCCCGGTTTGGGTGTGTTGCGTGCCGCGAAGACGATGATTGCGGCGATGATCGACGTGGCGGTCAAGCCATACAGCCCGCCCTGAATCGAACCGGTGTGTTCTTCCAGCAACCCGAACGTGGTCGGCGCCACGAAACCGCCGAGGTTGCCGACCGAGTTGATCAGCGCGATGACTGCAGCAGCGATTCGCGCGTCCAGATACGCCTGCGGAATAGGCCAGAACAGCGAAGAGGCGGACTTGAAACCCAGTGCGGCAAAGCAGATGGCAACGAAGGCGAAGATCGGGCTGCCGGTGGTGGACATGAACATCCCGGCGGCGGCGATCAGCAGGGCAATCGCGACCCAGGCCTGTTGGCGTTTCCATTTGGCTGAGAGCGTGGCGAATACGTACATGCCGATGATTGACAGCAGCCACGGAATGGAGTTGAACATGCCGACTTCAAAGTCAGTCATGTTGCCCATTTTTCTGATGATGCTCGGCAGCCAGAAGGTCGCGGCGTAGATGGTCAACTGAATGAAGAAGTAGATCAGGCAAAACAGAATGATCTGGCTGTCCTTGAGCAGTTTGCCGATGGAGGCCTTGACCGGTGTTGCTGCTTCACGGGCGGCTTGCTCGGCATCGATGGCATTGACCAGCGCGTCCTGTTCTTCTCGGGTCAGCCACTTGGCATCGTGCGGTTTGGAGTCCAGCCAGAACCAGACAAAGAAGCACAGGCCGACCGAGAACATGCCTTCGATGAAGTACATCCATTGCCAGCCTTTCAGGCCGAGCCCCGTGATCTGCAGCAGCAGGCCGGACAGCGGGCCGGAAATCAGCGAGGCGATGGCCGAACCACTCAGAAAAATGGCGATGGCCTTGCCGCGCTCAACGCCTGGCAGCCAGCGCGTAAAGTAATAGATCACGCCCGGAAAGAACCCGGCCTCGGCCACGCCGAGCAAAAATCGCAGGATGTAAAAGTGCGTTTCGTTCTGGATGAAGGCCATGCAGGCGGCCACGATGCCCCAAGTGAGCATGATCCGCGTCAGCCAGATGCGCGCGCCAACTTTTTGCAGCAGGATATTGGAAGGGACTTCGAACAGGGCGTAGCCGATGAAGAACAGCCCGGCGCCCAGCCCGTAGGCGGCAGCGCCGATCCCCAGGTCGTGTTCCATATGAGAGCGCACGAAACCGATGTTCACCCGGTCGATGTAGTTGACGATGAACATGATGACGAAAAGCGGCAGGACATGACGTTTGACTTTCGAAACGGCTGAACTCAGGACCGAATCTGAGCCGTCGGCCATCCTGGAATTGGATGTGCTCACAGTTGAATCTCCCACTCGTTGTTTTTATGCGGGTATGTGCAAAGCGTGTCCTTTGCATTGTCGGTCATCATACAAGTAAAAGTTTGTCGCGCAATCCCCCCAACGCAGTTGATTGGAAAGATACCGGGCGTTTTGCAAGTTGGTAAGGAAGGTCCGGAGCAACTGGTATGACAGTAACAATATAAAAGAAAATGCCTATGAACATGGGTTTTAGGAAGGATTACAGAAAAAAGGTGAGCCTTGCTTCAGCGGATTTACCGCTACTGGGCTGTTAAGCGTGAAGGTTTGGACGAGAAAAGAGTTTTTGACAGTGGCAAGCTACTTGTAATACAAGTTGAACAACTCATCAGGGCTGTAAAACCCGGCGATTGAGCGCACCGACCGGCATGTCCGCGCCCGTTCGGGCAGGACAGGGCTGCACAATCAGACAAGTCAGGAATCACTCGCCATGCAGGAACCCGTCAGCGCAGCGCCCAAGCGCCGTCAGCACAGTCTGGCCACGGATCTGGTCACCGAACTGAGCCAGCGCATCTTGCTGGGCAAGATCGCCCCGGGTCAGAAGTTGCCCTCCGAAAATCAGATCGTCCGCGAGCACGGCGTCAGCCGCACCGTGGTGCGCGAAGCGATTTCCAAGTTGCAGGCGTCGGGGTTGGTCGTGACCCATCACGGCATCGGCACCTTTGTGCTGGAACGCGCCGATCAGACCGGCCTGCGCCTGAAAGTCGAGACTGTTTCGCGAGTGCGCGACATCATCGAGCTTCGCATCGGCCTCGAAACTCAAGCCGTGGCGCTGGCCGCCGTGCGTCGCACCGATGAGCAACTGGCGGCCATGCGTCAGGCCCTGGACGATTATCAGGACCTGCTGGCCAATGACGACAGTTGTGTCGAGGCCGACAAGCGCTTCCACATGCTGATTGCCGAAGCGACCGGCAACCCGTATTTCATGGAAATCATGCAGCACCTCGGCAGTGCGGTTATCCCGCGCAGCCGCATCGCCTCAAGCGAAAGGGCCGGCAGCAACCTGGCGCATCAGGGCTACCTGGCCAATCTGGAACACGAAGCGCTGCTCAGCGCGATTCGCCGCAAGGACCCGGACGCGGCCCGCGCCGCCATGTGGACACACCTGAGCAACAGTCGTGAGCGATTGGTGCCGCTGGAGTAGGGGGCCAGGCGTTGCGCAAGTCTTGCCGGCCCGATATGGGCCTGGGCGCCACAGCGGTCTGCCCAGCCCGCACATCGCGCGTCGCAGCACTTTCAGGCACACTCGGGCGCTCAATCACTTCAATAAAAATGAAACCCCATGTCGCACCATTGCAAGCCGTTCCCGGCGGCGGGAGCCTTTCATGTTTGCCCTTGATCGAGCGCTGGCCCAAGACATCGTCGACCGTGCGATGACCATTCTGCCTTACAACGTCAACGTCATGGACTATCTCGGCATCATCATCGGCAGCGGTGATCCGGAGCGGCTGTGTACTCGGCATGAAGGCGCGCAAAGAGTCCTGGCCAGCAGTCGGATTGTAGAGATCGACGCTCAGGCGGCGTTGCAGTTGGGTGGCGTCAAGCCTGGCGTCAATCTGCCTTTGATGCTCGATCATCAACTGGTCGGTGTACTCGGGATTACCGGTGAGCCGGACGAGGTTCGCGTGTATGGCGAACTGGTGAAGATGACCGCCGAAATGCTCATGGAACAGCGTCGTCAGCAGGCTGACCGGCAGTGGCGTGCGCAACGCAGCGAGGAACTGCTGGCCCGGTTGCTGTTGCCGGATTGCCCCGAGAGCCTGGTGGACGAGGCCAGGCAATTAGGCCTACAGCCGCAGGTGCGGCGCCAGGCCGTCTTGATTCAGGTCGACCCGCAGGGCGCATGCGCCAGCCGGATTGCCAGCTGGCTTGGCGCGCGGTACGCCGACAGCTGGTGCGTGCTGCGCGAACCCGGTGTGCTGTACTGGTGCCGCACGGTGATCAAGGACCGTGACGACGGGCTGTTGCTCAAGCAACTTGATGATCAGGGCTGGTCGGTGCTGCGCATGGCAACGGTCGCGCCGTCTGCTGACCTCGCCGCCTTGCGTCATGCCTGCGCAGCGGCGCGGGACTTGCTGGAGTACGCCGCTCAGGCCCGACCGGCGCAACGCCTTCTGCGTCTTGAAGCGTTCCGCCTGCCGGTGCTGTTCTGGCGCTACCGCCATGACTGGCTGGCCGAGGAGGTCGCCGAGCCGATGAGGCGTTTGCACAACCATGCGCTACTGCTCGACACCTTGTGCCAGTGGTTCGAACACAGCGGCGAGAGTCAGGCCTGCGCAGAAGCCTTGGGCATCCATCGCAACAGCTTGCGCTATCGGCTGGAAAAGATTGCCGGACTGACCGGCTGTGATCCCTACAAGACCGATGACGTGCTGCGCCTCTATCTGGGCGCGCAGATGATCACTCGCCAGGCATAAACGGTTTTTTGGTCAAATGCCGGTTAAGCATCAAGGATCATTGTGCGAAGGCCCAGGGGCAAACCGCTCTTGGGGTGAGAGCATGCGGGCATCGATATGGAGAACAACAATGAAAATAGTGATCGCCCCCGACTCGTTCAAGGACAGCCTCAGCGCCCAGGCCGTTGCCGATGCCATCGCCACCGGCCTGGCCGAAGCCTGGCCCGAGGCGGAGCTGATCAAGTGCCCGATGGCAGATGGCGGGGAAGGGACCATAGAAGCACTGCTGGCGGCCTGCAACGGCAGACTCATGAGCGCCAGCGTCAGCGGACCGCTGGGCGATCCGGTCGATGCCCGGTGGGGCTGGTTGGCGGACAGCCGGACGGCAATCATTGAAATGGCCATGGCCAGTGGCTTGCAGCTGCTGGCGCTTGAGCAGCGCAACGCGTGTGTGAGCAGCACGCGAGGCACCGGGCAGTTGATTCTGGCGGCGCTGGACGCAGGTGCCCAACGAATTATTCTGGCCATCGGCGGCAGCGCCACCAACGATGGTGGCAGCGGCATGCTCTCGGCATTGGGCGCACGCTTTCTCGACGTCGAAAACACGCCGTTGCCGCCCGGCGGGCTGGCCCTGGCCGATCTGGCCCGTATCGACCTGAGCGGTTTCGATCCTCGCTTGTCTGCCGTGCAAGTCGAAATTGCCGCCGATGTCGATAATCCGCTGTGCGGACCGAATGGCGCGTCACATGTCTTCGGTCCGCAAAAAGGTGCATCGCCGGCACAGGTGATGGCGCTTGACGCTGCACTGGGGTGCTTCGCCGATCATTCGGCGCAAATCCTTGGCCAGGACCTGCGCGACAGCCCCGGCAGCGGTGCGGCGGGGGGAATGGGCTTTGCAGCCAAGGCCTACCTGAATGCTTCGTTTCGCGCAGGCGTTGAGGTGGTTGCCGACCTGACCGGGCTTGAGCCTTTGTTGACAGGGGCCGATCTGGTGATTACGGGCGAAGGCCGATTCGATGCCCAGACCCTGCGCGGCAAGACGCCCCTCGGCGTAGCCAGAGTCGCGCAGCGTCAGGGAGTGCCGGTCATTGTGCTGGCGGGAACGCTGGGCGAGGGGTACGAGCAGCTTTACTCTCACGGCATCAGCGCCGCGTTTGCGCTGGCCAGCGGCCCAATGAGCCTTGAGCAAGCCTGTCGCGATGCTCGTCGCCTGCTGCATGATCGCGCGCGGGACGTGGCGCTGCTTTGGCAGCTTGCGGGCAGACGCTGATGGCAGCCTCTGCCATGAGGCGCTCGGGCATGTTTGAGTAAAAAGCTAAAAGTTCACTGACCGCGCTAAAGAATTGTCAGGCACCGACGATATGCTGTCGGTTGTCTGACAACTTTACCTCAGGCATCGCCCTCCAAATACAAAAGAGCCCTGGTCATGAACTTACGCAAACTCACTATCGCTCGTCGTGCCGGTCTGGGTTTTACCCTCATTTCCCTCTTGGTGGCGTTGCTCGGCTGGTTCGCGCTGGCGCAGATGTCGACCATTCGCCAGAGCGAGGTGGCGGTGGAAACCAACTGGCTGCCCAGTATGCGGGTGGTCAACGATATCCGGGAAATCATGCTGCGTATCCGTACCATCTCTCTGCGCATGGCACTGGACACTGATCCGGCGAGTATTCCGACCTATCGTGGGCAAATGGACGTGCGTCTGGGCGACCTGAACAAGAAGCTGGACACCCTCAAGACGTTCGTTGACACCCCTGAAGAAAAATCCCTGACCGATCAGTTCATGGTGACCATGGGCCAATACCGCAGCGCGCTGGACAACTCGTTTGCACTCGCAGGCCAGGGCAACAGTGCCGGGCTGAACAAGCTGCTGCTGGTCGATATGAAACAGATCGTCGACGGCTCCGGCAAGCAGCTCAATGATCTGGCCGATTTCTATGTCACCAGGGTCGATGCGGAAGGCAAGTCAGCCGAGGCCCAATACGACAAATCGCGCGATATCGTGATTGCTTTTGTTGTCCTCGCAGCACTCTGCACCATCGGTCTGGCGCTGTGGCTGACTCGCAGTATCGTTCGTCCGTTGCAGCGTGCCGTCACGGCCGCCGAGCAGGTTGCCAACGGTGACCTGACCCACAGCATCGAAGTCGACGGCGATGACGAAGTCACCCGTCTGTTGCGTGCGTTGGCGATGATGCAAGTCAACCTGCGAGAAGCCATGCGCCATATCGGCAGCTCGGCCACCCAACTGGCGTCGGCCGCCACTGAACTCAACTCCGTGACTGAAGACAGCTACCGCGGGTTGAACCAGCAGAACGCAGAAATTGATCAGGCCGCCACTGCCATCAACGAAATGACCTCCGCAGTGGAAGAGGTGGCGCGCAACGCAGTGTCCACTTCCGACGCATCCAACCAGTCCAGCACGTCGGCGCGTGCGGGGCAGACGCGGGTGATCGAAACCGTGCAGTCGATCCAGACGCTGACCGACAACGTGCAGGCAACCTCGACCCTGGTACAGAGCCTCGCCAACCAGTCCCAGGACATCGGCAAGGTGCTGGACGTGATTCGCTCGATCGCTGAACAAACCAACCTGCTGGCGCTCAATGCGGCGATCGAGGCGGCACGCGCGGGTGAGTCGGGTCGCGGCTTTGCGGTGGTGGCTGACGAAGTGCGAGCGCTGGCGCACCGTACTCAACAGTCGACGCTGGAGATCGATTCGATGGTCAACGCCATGCGCAGCGGTTCCGCGCAGGCGCTGGACTCGATGAACACCAGCCGCGACCGGGCTGATTCGACCTTGGCGCTGGCCAAGGGGGCGGGCGAGTCGTTGAGTGAAATCACGTCGTCGATCAATCAGATTTCCGAGCGCAATCTGGTTATTGCCAGTGCTGCGGAAGAGCAGGCCCAAGTGTCGCGAGAGGTCGACCGCAACATCGTCAACATTCGTGATCTGTCGATGCAGTCGACTCAGGGCGCCAACCAGATCAGCGCGTCGAGCCACGAATTGTCGCGTCTGGCAGCAGACCTGAACCAAGTGGTCTCACGCTTCAAGGTGTAAAACCCTACATTGATACAGGTTGTGTCCGCTTGCCGCCGCTCGACCGTGCGCGCATTATGCCCACGGTCAAAATGACCGCCGGTACAGTCTGGGCACATACCTTATCGAAGGGGGTGGCATCGCGTCATGGACAATAACAATCATACCTTCAGCAGTTGGTTGCGCTCTCCAGCCCATCAGCAGTGGCTGGCACTGGAAGGCAATCGCCTGCTGGCCTTTGCCAAGGCCGCCAGGCTTGAAAACGGTTTTGGCAGTCTTGATGACTATGGCCGTCTGATGGTGGGCGCCACGGCCGAAACCATGAACACCGCACGCATGACCCATTGTTTTGCCATGGCGCACGCGCAAGGCATACCCGGTTGTGCGGCGCTGGTCGATCACGGCATCGCGGCATTACAGGGGCCGCTGCGTGATGCGCAGCACGACGGCTGGTTCAGTGCCGCGCTTGAAGATGGCGGCAGGACCGACAAACAGGCTTACCTGCATGCCTTTGTTGCACTGGCTGCCAGCTCGGCGGTGGTCGCCGGGCGCCCTGGCGCGCAAGCCTTGCTGTCCGACGCCATCAATGTGATTCAGACCCGCTTCTGGAGTGATCAGGAAGGTGCAATGCGCGAGTCATTCGCGCAAGACTGGAGCGGTGAAGAGTCCTATCGCGGCGCCAACAGCAACATGCACAGCACCGAAGCGTTTCTCGCCCTGGCAGACGTGACGGGCGATGCGCAATGGCTCGACCGGGCACTGAGCATTGTTGAGCGGGTCATCCATCAACATGCCGGTGCCAATGACTTTCAGGTCATCGAGCATTTTTCCCGAGACTGGGAACCGCTGCCCGATTACAACCGTGAAAACCCGGCTGACGGTTTTCGACCTTTTGGCACCACGCCTGGCCACGCCTTCGAGTGGGCACGCCTGGTGCTGCACCTGGAGGCCGCGCGGCGGCGTGCAGGGCGTAGCAGTCCTGAATGGTTGCTCGATGATGCCCGGCAGCTTTTCGCCAACGCCTGTCGCTATGGCTGGGATGTGGACGGGAACCCCGGCGTTGTCTACACCCTCGATTGGCAAAACGCGCCGGTGGTTCGCCACCGCCTTCACTGGGTTCATTGTGAAGCTGCCGCTGCTGCCGCTGCCCTGTTGCAACGCACTGGCGAGCAGCAGTATGAAAACTGGTATCGCTGTTTCTGGGAGTTCAACGAGACCCTGTTCATCGACCATGAACATGGCAGTTGGCGTCACGAGCTGAATGAACGCAACGAGCCCAGCGAGGATATCTGGCCGGGCAAGCCTGACTTGTATCACGCGTATCAAGCCACGTTATTGCCGGTGTTGCCTCTTGCGCCCAGTCTGGCCAGCGCACTGTCAGCGCCTGAAGGGGCGCTGTAGGCATAAGTGTCAGAGCGCAGGGATGCGCTTGTCGGTCAGGCGAATGATCTGCCGGGCCAGGAAGCTGCCGGTCAGAATCACACCGAACAGGCGCAGGGTCTGCATGGCCAGCACAAACCCGACGTCGGCGTGTGTGTCGATGGCAATGATTGCCATCGTATCCAGGCCACCCGGGCTGGTCGCCAAGTACACCGAGAGGTAGTCCTTGTCCATCATGACGGCGATCAACCAGGCCGACAGCGCGCAAAGCACGATCAGCAGCAGCGAGGCCAGTATCATCATCGGCAGCCTTCTCCAGACGTACCGCACGGTGGGTTGATCGAAGCGCAATCCGACGTAGCACCCGATTGCGCCGTAACCTATGGGCAGCAGCCAGTCCGGAATGGTGATTTGCATCACGCCGCTCAATTGCAGTGCGCCGCCCAGCATCAATGGCACCAGCAAGGCACCCGCAGGCAAGCGCGAACCCAGTACCACGCCTGCGACAATCACCGCGAGGCTCAACCCCAGATCGGGCAGGCTCAGGCTCTGTGCGACGGCGACGCTGCTGTGCAGGTCAGCGCCGGAATCCGCTGCGCCGATGAAGTGGCTGACCAGCGCGCCAATGGTCACTACGCAGACCACTCGTACGTATTGCATGGTTGCCACGACGCGTGAATCGGCGCCGTAATCCTCGGACATGGCGACCATCGCCGACGCGGCGCCCGGTGAGGTCCCCCAGGCTGCCGTGTTGCTCGGGATGCCGGCAAAGCGCACCAATACCAGACCGACTGCTGCGCTGAGCATGACGGTAAGAATCGTCGCCAACAGCATGACTGGCCAGGATTGCAGTGCGGTCAGCAGTACGCTGGCCGACATCGCGTGGGCGATGAGTACGCCGACCGTGCCCTGACCCAGTTGAAACACTCTTTTGTGCAAACGAATAGTGGCACCCGATACGCCAAAACCGATGGCGACCAGCATGGGGCCGAGGAACATCGCGGCGGGCATGTCGAACAGTTTAAGCAGGTGTCCGGCAGTACCGGCCAGCAGGATGAGACCCGCCCATTGGGCGAGTGGGGGAAGGGTGGACATCGAAAAGCGTGCAGCCTGTGACAAGGACGGTCTCCTTGAGCGGTATGAGTTTCAGGCCACCAGTATCGACATCGAAACCGATCAAGTCTATTTTCTAATAATCATGAATTAATAACTTTGGTTGATGAATATGGACCTGCGCGATCTCAATTACTTCGAAACCATTGCTGAGCTGGGCCACCTCGGTCGGGCGGCGGAAAAGCTCAATCGCAGCCAGCCGGCGCTGACAAAGAGCATTCAGCGCCTGGAAGAATCGTTTGGAACGAAGCTCTTTCAGCGAGACGGCCGGCGGATCAAACTGACCCCTGTCGGCGAGCTGCTGCAGGCCCGGGGCAAGGAGTTACAGCAAAGCGTGGCTCAGACGCAGCGTGAGGTGCGGGACTTTGCCAGCGGCATGGTGGGTAATATTCGCGTTGGCTGCGCTGCGACGATGGCGGAATACCTGATGCCGAAACTGACGTCGGCCTTGTTGCAGCGGACGCCGGACGTCACGTTCAAGCTGGTGATAGGCCAGGATGACCTGTTGCGCGAATCCCTGCGCTCCGGTCAACTGGACATGATCATTTGCGCCCTGGCCCCCGACACCGATGACGTCACCAGCTTTGCGATTCTCAGGGACGAAGCCGTGGTGGTTGCCAGCAAGCATCACCCGATCTTCAAGGCCCCGCTGAAGATGAGTGACCTGTGTGCGTACCGCTGGGTACTGCCGCCGGTCAGCGTTTCATCGCGCAAATGGCTGGACGCAACCTTTGCTGCTCACGGCCTGCCGTTGCCGACGGTGCAGATCGAAGCTAACTCGATTTCCCTGCTGCCGGGGTTGATTGCTCAAGGCAACCTGCTGAGCTTCATCGCTCGCGAGTCGCTGGAGTTTGGCAAGACCATGCAACATTTACGTGAGGTGCCGCTGGAGCAGACCACACTGAAACGCACCATCGGCGTGACCCTGCGCAAGGGTGGCTACCTGTCGCCCGCCGCCGAAGGGATGTTGCAAATGCTGCGCGATAACGGTGGCGATTTTCTGGGGTGGGAATAAGCCAGCTTCACAGCGTACTCAGGTACTTCGCCAGCGCCTCGGCCCCCAATTCAACGGTCGAGCTGGTTCCTGTCCAGCTACAGGCGAGCATCAGGTTGCGTGGCAACCCGAAGTCTTCAACCGTGAAACCGTCCTGGTCCAGACCGTTTTCATCATGAGGCACCAGTTCGCGTAACGAATCCACGGGATCAAAGTACGCCCACACCGGCTTGTTCAGGGCAGCCGCCATGCCAATTTCAAACGCCGTTCCTGAATCCGGCTCCAGACCGCGAAACACGTTCAGGTTGGCAAGCACTGCGGAGCAGCGGTGGATCATCGCAACGTTCATCGCGTAGATCTGCTGCGCGGTTTCATGAGGCGTTCGTTCAGGCATGACCTCATTGTCGAAAGGGTACAAACCCTCAAGCCCATGCGCGGTACACAGCGCTTTGAGGTAGCAACCGTGTTCGACTGCATCCGGCCTGAACACGTCAAAACCTGCGAGATAAACCAGGGGCGCTTGCATATCCGACTCTCTGCTGCCGATAAAATCCGGCTAATACTACGACGCACTGGTGGTCCGGGATACACGCCGCTGATCGGTCAGCAGGCAATCATTCGGCGTTTACGCTGGAATCTGTACGGATAACCAGTATCCTTATGCGGTCTGCTCATCTGCGGTGTGAACGCTGGCCTTGAATATGTCACCTCTCGACAATCCCTTTTATTACCTCGAAAACTTCCGTCACGTCCTCGACTGGATCGTGCAGCGTTACGATGATTTGCTCGACGCGTCCGAACGTCGATTCATCAGAGAGTTTGCTGAACTGCCGGTCTCCGCTCAGGGATTGCTGGTGCGCATGGTGATGCGCAAAGGGGTGCTGTTTCGGGCCAGCAAACTGAGTTATGTCGAGATTGGCGACCCCCGTGAAGCGGTGTTACCACTGCTGGCGCGCGGTTGGGTCGATACGAGTCCGCCATTGTGCCTGAACGAACTGTTCCAACTGCTGCGCAGGGAAGAACTGAGCCAGTGCTTCAAGAGCCATGCGGTCAAAGGCCCGGAGCGCAAGCACGAATGGAGGGCGCGCCTGCAACCGCTGTACGAGTCATCGCAGGCTCTTGAGCAGTGGCACCCGCAATTGTCCGACGCGGTTTTTGGCCTGAAGATCATGCCGCTCTGTGATCGTCTGCGTTTATTGTATTTCGGCAATCTGTATCAGGAGTGGTCTGAATTCGTTCTGGCCGACCTGGGCATCTACAGGTACGAAAAGGTCGAGTTCTCACTGGCGTCGCGGGCGATCAACGCGCGCGCCGACATCGATGTCTGCGTGCAATTGCACGACTGCCGTGAAGCGCTGGAAACCTGCAGCGAGCTGCATGAGCTTGCAGAACGCGCCCTCGCGATTCAGTGCCAGAACCCCTGGCTGCAGATGCGCCGCGCCAAAGTGTTGTTTCGCATCGGACAACAGGCCGAGCGCGTGCAGGACTGGCCTTTGGCGATGTCGGTATACCGCGAATGCCGTTACCCCGGAGCGCGCTCACGACAGATTCGGGTGCTGGAGCGCAACGCTGAGTACGTCGAAGCCCTGACGCTGGCGGAGCAGGCCCGACTGGCACCGGAAAACGACGCCGAGGTCCAGCACCTGTCACGCGTCATGCCACGGCTGCAGCGCAAGCTCGGCCTGGCCGCCGGGGGACGGCGTGCGGCACGCACCGTTTCGCGTCTGGACGTGGAAATCACACCCTTGCCGGGCGTCAGTGTCGAGCGCCTGATACGCCTGCACCTTGAAGAGGCGCAGGGTGGCGAAGTGCATTACGTCGAGAATGCGTTGATCAATTCATTGTTCGGGTTGCTGTGCTGGCAGGCCATTTTCGCCCCGTTGCCGGGCGCATTCTTCCACCCGTTTCACAGTGCGCCCAGCGACCTCTACAGCCCGGATTTCTACCCGCGCAGAGCCGCATTATTCGATGCCTGTCTGAAACAACTGGAATCCGATGAGTACCTGGCGACAATTCGTGAGCATTTCCAGAGCAAGGCTGGCCTGCAATCGCCTTTCGTTTTCTGGGGCGCATTAACGCCAGAGCTGCTCGAACAGGCACTGTATTGCCTGCCGGCGGAGCATTTGCTTCGCTGGTTTCGTCGTTTGTTGCAGGATATGAAAGCCAACCGGACCGGAATGCCGGACCTGATCCAGTTTTTTCCGGAACAGCGCCGCTATCGGATGATTGAGGTCAAAGGTCCGGGCGACCGTCTCCAGGACAACCAACTGCGCTGGCTGGACTTCTGTGCCGAGCATGGCATGCCGGTGGAGGTGTGTTACGTGCAGTGGGCGCAGAAAAATGCTGAGCAGCCGATCAGTCAAGGCGCCTTGTCATCATCCTGATCGTCGTCATCGCCCATGTCGGTTGTTTTCTTTGAATCATGTGGCTGGCCACTTACGCTGCCTTTCTTGCCAGGCTCAGGGTCCATGCCTTTGGTGCCGGGGCTGGTGCCTTTTGCACCCGTGCTGGACCCGTCTACATTCTTGTCCATACCGGTTCCCGGCAAAGGTTGCATACCGCTGTCCGGGTGGGTAGGGCCGGTCGAGCCTGCCATAGCGCTGGCGCTGGCACACGCCAACAGCGCTGCGAGACTTAGTGCCGTCAGTCGTTTATCCATCATGATGAAAACCTCTATGTGTGGGGTCGCTACATCATTGGGCGGTCAGCGCGGCTCAGGGTGCAGTACATCGAAGGGGCAGCCGACCAGCGGGCAGGGCGTCGCCCTGTCCGCGTGAGCTGTCGAATTACTGAGTCTTGGTTTTCTCGGTAACGTTGCTCTTGTCGTGGGTGCCGTGGGCGCCTTTGTCGTGGTTCATCGACTTTTCGGCAGCCGCTTTCTTGCTGTCAGTCTGCGCGCCAGGGGTTTCGGACGAGGTGCGGTCCATTGGCTGGGTGTTGGTGCCCGGCAGTTTGGTGGCGTTCTTGTTGATTGGCGTCTCGGTGCTGGTTGTCGATTCAGCGAAAGCTGCACCGGAAGCCACAGCCATCAGGCCAGCCAGGGTGAGGGCAGTCAGTTTGGTCTTGATCATGATGTTTGCTCCGTTGTTTTAAAGTACCCACGTTGGTCATTGGCCAGTGGCCATAGGTGCCCTCCAACCCGACGAACGGTAAGTCAGCCATCATGACATGACGTGGTAGCCGCATTTCTGAGCCAGTCTTTTCCGTACGTTTTCACGTTGTGTGTGCGGGCGTTCTCAAGCCGGTTTTTAAGTCAATTTAGCTATAACGTGACTGATCAGTCATTTATATCGGGTCTAAAAATGCACACTTTCTTACACTTTTATAACGGTGATGGCTTTCAGCTATCGGCCTGTAGGTGGCAATACGCTATTTCACTCTGAAAGGCGTGATCTCGCTGTAAACACGGGTCGATACCTGTTTTTTCAACCCAAATGCCTCGAAAAAAATGCGACAAAAAAGTTCCCGATCCGACACCAATCGTTTGATTGTCATTAAACAGCAACATTTCAGGTTTTAAATCCGCCTCGGGCCTCCTTAAGTGGACCACCACACAATCTCCTGGACTGAGGTATTACCGTGATACTGCTGACTAAAAAACGCTTGTCGCTTCTGATTGCTTCGCTGTGCCTCAGTGGTGTGGCCCATGCGACTGACGTCACAGGCGCTGGTTCGAGTTTCGTTTTCCCGGTTATTTCCGCGTGGTCCCAGGACTACAGCAAAAGCAACGACGCCAAAAATCGTATCAACTATCAGTCGATCGGTTCGGGCGGTGGTATCGCTCAGATCAAGGCAGCGACCGTTGATTTCGGCGCATCCGATGCCCCTATGTCCGCTGAAGACCTGCAAGCAGGCGGCCTGGGCCAGTTCCCAAGCGTGATCGGCGGTATCGTGCCGATCGTCAACGTCGAAGGCGTTGAAAGCGGCGAATTGAAGCTCGATGGCGCTGTGCTGGCCAAGATCTTCATGGGTGAAATCAAGAAGTGGAACGACCCGGCAATCGTGGACCTCAACCCTGGCGTGAAACTTCCGGACACCGCGATCACCGTCGTTCAACGCTCTGACGGCTCGGGCACCACCTACAACTTCACCAACTACCTGAGCAAGGTCAGCCCGGAGTGGAAAGAGAAGCTTAACTTCGGTTCAACCGTTAAGTGGCCTGTCGGCGTTGGCGGCAAGGGTAACGAAGGTGTTTCTGCCTACGTGAAGCAGATCAAGGGTGCGATCGGTTACGTTGAATACTCTTACGCCGTTACCAACAAGCTGTCCTACACCCAGTTGAAGAACGCTGCTGGCAAATTCATCAAACCAGACGCCAAAGCGTTCGCGGCCGCTGCCGACTCGGCCAAGTGGGAAGATGCCAAGGACTTCAACCTGCTCATGACCAATGCTCCGGGTGACACTGCGTGGCCGATCACGGCGACGACCTGGATCATCATGTACAAGAAAGCCAAGAACGAAGAGAAAAGCGTCGCCGCTTTCGACTTCTTCAAATGGTCCCTGGAAAACGGCCAGCAACAGGCCGAGAAACTGGACTATGTCGCTTTGCCGAAATCACTGGTTACGAAAGTGGAAGAGTACTGGAAAACGGAATTCACCAAGTAAGTGATTCAACCCGTACCACCCCTGTCACCAGCCGCGATATCGGCTCGGTGACAGGGGCTTTTCCTTGCGAGTGGCCTCTACATGACTGAAAACACCCAATACCTGTCCGCGAATGTCTCCGCTGGTGAGTCCGAGGGCGAGAAGCGCGCCAAACGGGATCATCGTCATGACCTGTGGTTCAAGCGTTCATTGCAAGCCGCAGCGATGCTGGTGCTTGCTTTGCTGGGTTGTATTGCCTTGTCGACCCTGTGGGGCGGCAGTCTGGCGTTCCAGACCTTCGGCTTTGAATTTCTGACCAGTACCGATTGGGACGTGAACGCTGGCAAGTTTGGCGCGCTGGTTCCGATCTACGGCACCCTGGTGACTTCTTTTCTGGCGTTGCTGATCGCCGTTCCGGTGAGCTTCGGCATCGCAATCTTTCTGACCGAAGTGGCTCCGCCCTGGCTGCGCATGCCGATTGCCTCGGCAATCGAACTGCTGGCCGGTATCCCTTCGATCATCTATGGCATGTGGGGGCTGTTTGTATTCGGCCCGTTCATGGCTGAACACCTGTCCCCCTGGATCAGCGAAAACCTCGGCGCACTGCCACTGATCGGCCCGATGTTTCAGGGCCCACCATTGGGCATCGGGATGCTGACCGCCGGCATCGTTCTGGCGATCATGATCATCCCGTTCATTACCTCGGTGATGCAGGAAGTTTTTCGCACCGTGCCCGTTGCCCTCAAGGAGTCTGCCTACGCATTGGGCGGCACCACTTGGGAAGTCGTCTGGGACATCGTGCTGCCTTACACCCGTTCGGCAGTGGTCGGTGGCATTTTCCTCGGCTTGGGACGTGCGCTGGGCGAAACCATGGCAGTCACTTTTGTGTTGGGTAACTCGCATCAGTTTTCGGCGTCGCTGATGATGCCGAGCAGCTCCATCGCTTCGGTAATCGCTAACGAGTTCAACGAGGCTTACACCGACTTGCACCGCTCGGCATTGATCGCTCTGGGCTTCCTGTTGTTTGTCGTCACCTTTATCGTGCTGGCCCTCGCACGTCTGATGCTGTCGCGCCTTTCGCGTAAGGAGGGGTTATGAGTAAGGACATGACGGGTAGCGAGCGCATTTATCGGGCTCGCAACTTTAAAAACAAAATAGCGATGGTGCTCAGTTGCGGCGCCACTGCGTTCGGCCTGTTGTGGCTGGTGTGGATTCTGCTGACTACCATCATCAAAGGCATCGACGCGCTCAACCTGCAACTGTTCACCGGCATGACCCCGCCGCCGGGTACCCCGGGTGGTTTGGCCAACGCGTTCTACGGCAGCCTTCTGATGTCTGGCATAGGTCTGCTGATCGGTACGCCGATCGGTCTGATGGCGGGTATCTGGCTGGCCGAGTTTGCCCGTTACACCAAGCTGGGCAATGCCGTACGCTTTATCAACGACATCCTGCTGTCGGCACCTTCCATCGTGCTTGGTCTGTTCGTCTACACCGTTGTGGTATTGCCACTCAACGCGGTGACCGGGCATCAGGTCGGCTTTTCGGCACTCGCAGGCGCTTTGGCGCTGGCGCTGCTGGTGATCCCGGTGGTGGTGCGCACCACCGACGAAATGATGCAATTGCAGCCTTCGACCATGCGTGAAGCGGCGCTGGCGCTGGGTGTGCCGCAATGGAAGCTGACCCTGCAAATTGTCCTGCGTGCGGCCAAGGCCGGCGTGGTCACAGGCATCTTGCTGGCACTTGCACGCATCACCGGCGAAACCGCGCCGTTGCTGTTTACCGCTTTCGGCAACCAGTTCTGGAGCAGTGATCTGCTCAAGCCAATCGCCAGTGTTCCGGTGGTGGTTTTCCAGTACGCCATGAGCCCGTTCGACGACTGGCACTCCCTGGCATGGGCCGGTGCGCTGGTCATGACGCTGTTCGTACTGATACTGAGTCTGCTGTCTCGCTTAATTCTTCTGCGCAATAGGGCGTCCTGATGAACAACCTTTCCCTGGCCAACGAAAAAACCAAGATCCAAGTACGCGGTCTGGAGTTTTTCTATAACAACCAGAAGTCGTTGAAGTCCATCGACATGACCATTCCCGAGAAGCGCATCACTGCGATCATCGGCCCGTCGGGTTGCGGTAAATCAACGCTGTTGCGCGTGTTCAACCGCATCTACGCGATGTACCCGAAACAGGAAGCGCGCGGCGAAGTGCTGCTCAATGGCGAGAACATCCTGGCGCCGGGCTACTCGATGAACCGCCTGCGCAGTCATGTGGGCATGGTGTTCCAGAAGCCTGTACCGTTCCCGATGTCGATCTACGACAACATTTCCTACGCCATCAAGCACCACGAAAAGCTGTCGCGTCGCGAAATGGAAGATCGCGTCGAGCAGGCGCTGCGCGGTGCCGCGCTGTGGGACGAGGTCAAGGACAAGCTCAAGCAAAGCGCGACCGGCCTGTCCGGCGGTCAGCAGCAGCGTCTGTGCATCGCCCGTACCATCGCGTTGCGCCCTCAGGTGCTGCTGCTGGATGAGCCGACTTCTGCGCTCGACCCGATTTCCACCGGTCGTATCGAGCAACTGATCACCGAGCTGAAAGAGCAGTTCACCGTGATCATCGTGACGCACAACATGCAGCAGGCGGCGCGTTGCTCGGATTACACGGCGTTCATGTTCATGGGCGAACTGATCGAACACGGCGACACCGACACCATCTTCACCAAGCCCTCCAAGACCCAGACCGAAGACTACATCACCGGTCGTTTCGGCTGATCAGCCTGTCAGGGCGGGCGTCTCACGGCGCTCGCCCATGAATTCCTCGATCCTGTCGCGCAACCAGCGCTCGGCAGGATCGCTGTCCATCACGCTCAGCCATGTCATCGACAGGTCCAGCCCTGGTGTGGGGAAGGGCAGCGGTTCGTCATACAGCAAACCCAGCGCGCTCATGGCCTTGGCCGCGTAGTCGGACAAACCCGAGATCAGGTCAGTGCCGGCCATCAGCGCGGGCAGCGTCGTGAATTGCGGCACCGACAGCACCACCTGACGCTTGCGACCCAGTGCGGTCAGCCACTCATCCGCAAAACTGCTGACACTCGCCACGTGCGACACCACCACGTGTGGGCGTGAGCAGTATTCGTCCATGCTCATAGGCCCGGAAGGTTTGTCGGCGCGCACCAGGCGTGGCTGCACGTTGCGCAGCGTCTTGCGCTTGGCATTGGCCGGCAGCTCGCGAGTCAGGCAGACGCCGACGGTAATGTCGCCGGACATCAATACTTCGGAGATATTCAGGTAGTCGACGTGCTTGACCACGATCACCACCCCTGGTGCTTCCTGGCGAATGGCCTTGAGCATGGCCGGCAGCAAGCCGAACTCCACGTCATCGCTCAAGCCGATGCGGAAGGTCATCTTGCTGACCGAAGGCTCGAAATCGGTGGTCAGGCTCAGCGCAGTGGACATGGCGTCCAGCGCGGGGGTGAGGTGCTTGAGGATTTCATGGGCGCGAGCGGTCGGCTCCATGCGATGGCCGACCCGGATGAACAGCGGGTCATTGAGCTGACTGCGCAGACGGTTCAACGCCGCGCTGATCGTGGGTTGGCCAAGAAACAGTTTTTCCGCTGCACGGGTCACGTTACGTTCCTGCATCAAGGTCTCGAAGACCACCATCAGGTTGATGTCAGCCTTGCGCAGTTCATTTCGGTTCATTGCTATTCCTTGGCATCAGACCCTGCTGGCCACGACGGCCCGTAACGGACGGCTCAGTCTAGGCAAGCACGGCGTGAGGCGTCCAGCGATTTGCCTTGGCGGGGGCTGTATGACGAAACGTCTGCTTACGGTTCTATTGGTAGGAAAGGGGCGAATCTGTTGTGGGAAACAGGGTCTACTTGCAGGTCTGCCGCATGCAGTACAGCGGTTCAAGCATCTGATTCCATTTACAGGAGGTGCCCCTTATGCGGGCTGCAAAGATTGCCGGTATGTTGATGTCTCTGACACTGTCAGCCACGGCCCTGGCCGACACGCCCGGATACGGTCAGCAACTGGAAGGTTTCGCCTATCCTCACCCGTTGATGAAGTTTCCGTTCGATTCGCAGGGCCAGTCTCTGGAAATGGGTTACATGGACGTGAAACCCACAGGCAAAGCCAACGGCCGCACCGCGGTCTTGATGCATGGCAAGAACTTCTGCGCCGCCACGTGGGAAGACACCATCAAGGGCTTGAGTGCGGCGGGCTATCGCGTCATTGCGCCGGATCAGATCGGTTTCTGCACTTCGACCAAACCGGAGCACTATCAGTACAGCTTCCAGCAACTGTCGATGAACACCCATGCGCTGCTTGAAAAGCTGGGGGTCGACAAGGTGTCAGTGATCGGTCATTCCACCGGCGGGATGCTGGCCACCCGGTACGCGCTGATGTACCCGAAACAGACCGAAAAGCTGGTGATGGTCAACCCTATTGGTCTGGAAGACTGGAAGGCGCTGGGTGTGCCGTATCGCAGCGTAGATCAATGGTATGAGCGCGAACTGAAGACCACCGCCGAAGGCATTCGCGCCTACGAACAGAAAACCTACTACGACGGGCGCTGGAAGCCGGAGTATGACAAGTGGGTGGACATGCTGGCCGGTCTGAACAGGGGGCCGGGTCACAAGATCGTTGCCTGGAACTCGGCGCTGATCTACGACATGATTTTCACCCAGCCGGTGTTCTACGAATTTCCGAAGTTGCAGGTGCCAACGGTGTTGATGATCGGCGATGTCGACACCACCGCCATCGGCAGCGACATTGCGCCGCCAGAGGTCAAGGCGAAGATCGGTCACTACAACGTGTTGGGCAAGCAGGTCACGCAGATGATTCCGGGCGCCAGACTCGTAGAGTTCAAAGGCATGGGCCATGCCCCGCAGATGGAAGACCCGGCAGGCTTCAATGCTTCGCTGGTGTCCGAACTCAAGTAAGCCGCGAAGCATGTAACGCCACAACCTGATCCGCAACGATCAGGCTGTGGCCGACAGGCCTGCACGCTAGACCGCGATCTCGACCTGTTCGTCATTCAGGCGCACCGGCCAGACGTCCAGGCGCTGCTCCGGGTACTCGATGCAGCTGCCGTCGTGGAGGCGAAAGTGCTGCTTGTACAACGGCGACGCAATGACCAGCTCACCGCCGATCTGGCCGATCAGCCCGCGCCCGATCACATTGGCCCCGGATTTCGGGTCGCGGTTGTCGATGGCAAAGAGCTGTTCGCCCTCTGCTGCCTCAGGCAGGTAGATGAGCGCGATCTGCTTGCCGTCCAGCCAGGCCACAACACCTGAGTTGGCGACCAGGTCCTTGCGTGCGCACAAGGCGTTCCAGTGTTGATGCTGTACAGCGCATGCGTTTTGTTCAGCGAATGCTGTTTCGGTCGAGTTCATTACACCACCTCCTTGAACAACGGAATAAGCGCCAGTTCTTCAGGTTTTGCCGGGCGCCGCTGGGCGCGCTCCTTGACGAACTGCACGTCGGGATCGCTTCGGCCATCGTTGACGAATGTGCGGAAACGCTTGAGTTTCTCCGGGTCCTTGAGCGCATTGGCCCATTCGCATTCGTAGCGGTCGACCACCAGTTGCATCTGCGCTTCCAGCTCTTCGGCCAGGCCCAGACTGTCGTCGAGGATCACCGCCTTGAGGTAGTCCAGGCCGCCTTCCAGTGTTTCTCGCCAGACTGATGTGCGTTGCAGCTTGTCGGCGGTGCGGATGTAGAGCATCAGGAAGCGGTCGATGTAGCGGATCAGCGTTTCGTCATCCAGGTCGGTGGCAAACAGTTCGGCATGACGCGGGCGCATGCCGCCGTTGCCGCACAGGTACAGGTTCCAGCCGTTCTCGGTGGCGATGACACCGACGTCTTTGCTCTGTGCTTCAGCGCATTCGCGGGTGCAACCGGACACCGCAAACTTGAGCTTGTGCGGCGAGCGCAAGCCCTTGTAGCGGTCCTCAATGCGCAATGCCATCGCGACGCTGTCCTGCACGCCATAGCGGCACCAGGTGCTGCCGACGCAGGACTTCACGGTGCGGGTCGATTTGCCGTAGGCATGACCGGTCTCGAAACCGGCGGCGATCAGTTCGCTCCAGATGTCCGGCAGTTCATGCAGTTGCGCACCGAACAGGTCGATGCGCTGACCACCGGTGATTTTGGTGTACAGGTCGTATTTCTTGGCCACTGCACCGATTGCGATCAGCCCGTCCGGGGTGATTTCGCCGCCCGGAATGCGCGGCACCACCGAGTAGGTGCCGTTCTTCTGCATGTTGGCCATGAACGTGTCATTGGTGTCCTGCAACGGCACCAGCGAAGGCTCGGTGATCGGACGGTTCCAGCACGACGCGAGAATCGAGCCGACTGCAGGCTTGCAGATGTCGCAGCCGTGGGCGCCTTTGCCGTGACGGGTCAGCAGTGCCTCGAAGGTTTCGATGCCCTCGACGCGCACCATCGAGTAAAGCTCCTGGCGGGTGTAGGCAAAGTGTTCGCACAGGCTCTTGTCGACCGCGACGCCTCGGGCGACAAGTTCGTGCTCGAAAACCTGCTTGAGCAACGCCGTGCAACCGCCGCAACCGGTCGCGGCCTTGGTGCAGGCCTTGATGCCGGCGAGGTCGGTGCAGCCGTTATCGATGGCCGAACAGATCGAGCCTTTGCTGACGTTGTGGCAGGAACACACCGTCGCGGTCGCAGGCAACGCATCGACGCCCAGCGTTGGCGCGCCTTCGCCGCGCGGCAGGATCAGACTCGAGGGATCGGCGGGCAGGGTGATGCCGTTCTGAGCGTATTGCAGCAGCGTGTCGTAATAGCTGTTGTCGCCGACCAGCACGGCACCGAGTACCTGTTTTCCGTCGGCCGAAACGACCAGTCGGCGGTAGCTGGCGGTGGCTTCGTCGATGTAGCGATAGCTCACTGCACCGGCCAGTGCGCCATGCGCGTCACCGATGGAGCCGACATCCACGCCCAGCAGTTTGAGCTTGGTGGACATGTCGGCGCCGAAGAACGGTTCGGTGTCTTTTTCGCACAATTGCGCTGCCACGCCACGGGCCATTTGATAGCCGGGTGCCACGAGGCCGAACACGCTGCCGTTCCACGCCGCGCACTCGCCAATCGCGTAGATGTCGGCGTCGCTGGTGCGGCAGTGTTCGTCGATCTCAACACCGCCGCGTGGGCCCAGTTGCAGTTCGCACTGACGAGCCAGCGCATCCTGCGGGCGGATGCCGGCAGAAAACACGATCAAATCGGTTTCAAGAAATTCGTCATTGGCAAAGTTCATGCGGTAGCGATATTGCTTGCCGTCACTGATCGACTGTGTGGCGCGTGACAGATGCACGCCGACGCCCAGCGCTTCGATGCGCGCCTTCAACGCGGCACCGCCATGATCGTCCAACTGCACCGGCATCAGGCGCGGGGCGAACTCGACCACGTGCGCTTCAAGCCCGAGAGACTTCAGGGCGTTGGCCGCTTCCAGCCCCAGTAAACCACCACCGACCACCACGCCGCGCCGTGCCTTGGTGGCGGCGTAACGGATGTTGTCCAGGTCTTCGAGTGTGCGATAGACCAGCCGCGAGTTGCCCTGTGCGCCTTCAATCGGCGGCACGAAAGGGTAGGAACCGGTGGCGAGGATCAGCTTGTCGTAGCTGAAGCAACCTTCGGCGGTGATGATCTCGTGACGGTCGCGGTCAATCTCCAGCACAGGAACGCCGAGGTGCAAGGTCAGGCCTGCCTGCTCGTAGACAGACATTTCGCTCATGGCCAGCGATTCGGCATCGCGGCCGGTGAAGTATTCGGACAGATGCACGCGGTCATAGGCACGCTGTGCTTCTTCGCCGAACACATGAATGCGATAGCGCTCAAGGGCGCCGCCTGCGATCAACTGCTCGACGCAATGATGCCCGACCATTCCGTTGCCGACGACGATCAGGGTTTTTACATCGTTGAGGGGGAAGACTGTGTTCATAGCGAGTCCCGGCCGAGGCCAATCAGGTTTTCAAAGCAAAAAAAAAGCGCCCGGAACCTTTCGGTTCCAGGCGCCTTTGCCTGTTCTCTTATGGGGTGTTCGGGGTGCCATCGAGCCACGTTGCCGGATGCACCTGAGTCGCCCTTCGGTCTCTGCGAGACTAGCGATCTGCTTCGATCCGCCGGGGCAAGCCCGACCACATTCATGGTGGGGCTATTCAGGGTTATGCAGAGGATGTGCCAGTTTGTGGTTGGGGCCTTCTGGCTGCGGTATAGCGGTGTTTGCGGGGCAACATGCCGGGACAGTCCGCTCCGGTTATTGCCTTGGATTGGTGCGTATGGCCTGTTCGCTGCTTCAAATGCGGTCGAGATCACGCCCCGCGTCAGGCACACTCAAGATCGGACGCAGAGCGTCCAGAAGGGCGTACCGACGCAGAGCGTCGGCACGATAGTCAAAGCGCTTTTTTATCGCGATGGCACTGACGACGCAGAGTGCGACGTAAGTGACGGCTGAGTCCTGGCGCTGATCCGGGGGTAGCCTGGCAGGACGCCAGGCTAGCCGCACCGGGCCATGGATGGCCCGTTGCGGCGACCCCCGGATCAGTGGCAGGGCGAAGGAACCCGACGAAGTCGGGCCGGAAACGGAGCCAGGGGCTTTGCTCACTTTGGCCCCTTCAAAGTGAGTCGCCGAGGGGCGAAAAGGTGCCTTGAGCCGTGAACGAACATCACTGACATCGCAGAACCGCTGTGTGACGCGGAGCGTCACGAAATGCAATACCACGCGGAGCGTGGGAACGAGATTCGTCGAGGTCTGAGTACCGTTTCACGAGGGCATCGGGGATTTTGTAAAACAGAGCAGTAGCGAGAGTCAGCTGGCTCACTCCAGTCTGGCGCAACTTTTGTATTACCCTGCGTCAACTCAGCCAGGCCAGTAGCCATGAAGATCAGCATCACCGAAGTACAGCCCGCCGACATCCCGCAAACCGTCGATTTCGTCATGCGCGCCCGCGCCGAGATATTTCCTTTGCTCGACACCGTGACCGTGCCGCCTGACCTGGCCGGTTTCGAGCAGGTTTATCTGAGTGGCAAGGACGGAAAGTTTCTGATTGCCCGCTGTGACGAGCAAATCATCGCTGCCGTGGGCTATCTGCCGTTCGACCATCGCTTCCCGCAGCTCGACTACTCGGGCCGCAGGACCGTGGAGATCGTGAGGCTGTACGTCATGCCTGAGTTTCGCGGTGACGGGCTGGCCAGTCGCCTGTGTCAGGCGCTTTGGGTGCATGCCGAGGCGGATGATATCGAGGTTTTGTACCTGCACACCCACCCGTTTTTACCCGGCGCCATCCGCTTTTGGGAAAAGCAGGGCTTTGCCGTGACCGACGTGGAAAGCGACCCGGTGTGGAACACCACGCACATGGAGCGCGTGCTGTAACACGTAAGAGGGCGGGGGCGAGCCGGCCCCCTTTAACCGATCAGCGTGGATGACGCTGGCGGGCGGTCTTGAGCAGGTCTTCGGGCGTGATGTGCCCGACCACTGACTTGGCCGCAGCGCTACCGGGCAGCGGCAGGTCGAGGATGTGGCCTTTCATCTTGCCGATGACGTGCATTTCACAAGGCTTGCAGTCGAACTTCAGGGTCAGCACTTCATCACCCTGCACCAGTTGCATCGGCGCGACCTTGGTGCGCACGCCCGTCACGCCTTTGGCCTGTTTCGGGCACAGGTTGAAGGAGAAGCGCAGGCAGTGTTTGGTGATCATCACCGGCACCTCGCCGGTTTCCTCGTGAGCCTCGTACGCCGCATCAATCAACTGCACGCCGTGACGGTGGTAGAAATCACGGGCCTTCTGGTTATAGACGTTGGCCAGAAAAGACAGGTGTGACTCAGGGTAAACCGGTGGCGGGGTGGTCTCGGCCTTGCGCCCGCCGCGCGGGTGCGCCTTGACCCGGGCTTCTGTCAGCGCTTCGATGGCGTCGCGGCGCAGGGTCTTGAGCTGCGAGTTCGGCACGAAAAACGCCTGAGGCGCATCCAGTCTGACGTCCTGAGCGTGATAGATCGTGGTGCCCAGTTGAGTCAGCAGGTCACGCAGCTGATCCAGCGCCTGCTCGGGTTTGTTGGCTGCCCCGAACGGGCCGTCCAGCCCGACCGTCACGCTCACGCCTTCTTCGCTGATGGCGTTCAGGCTCAGGCGATCTTCACGCAGCATCACCTGCCACTGAATGCCGATGCGGCGTTCGGCAGAAGTCTTGAGCAGCGCCTGCTGCCAGTTGTGGTCCAGGTTGCGGTTCAGCGGATGGTTCGGGCGCACGCGGGAAAGGCCTGCCGGCATTTCGTTCGGCTCTACGCGATAGCGCCAGCGCTTCTGACCGTCCTCTTCAAACTCGCCCTTGAGCTCGGCGATGTTGGCCCGGAAGCCCACCACTTCGCGCTTGATCTGCACATTGAGGCCGTCACCGTTGGACAGCGGCTCGTGGGCGACAACGATCAGGTCCCGCTTGCCGAGTTTTTCGACGGTGCCCACTGCCAGACCGGTAAACGTCGGCGTGTCGAATGCGCCGATGTCGATCTTGCGGTCGCTGACGAAGTAATCGGTGCTGCCACGGTGAAACGTCTTCTCCGGGTCCGGGACGAAGAAGTGCGCAGTGCGGCCGCTGGACGCACGCGCCAGGTCCGGACGGTCTTCAAGAATCTCGTCCAGACGCTGGCGGTAATAGGCCGTAATGTTTTTGACGTAACCCGCGTCTTTGTAACGGCCTTCGATCTTGAACGAGCGCACGCCGGCATCCACCAGGTCGCGCAAGTTGGCGCTCTGGTTATTGTCTTTCATCGACAGCAAATGCTTTTCGAACGCGACAACACGGCCTTGGTCATCCTTGAGCGTGTAGGGCAGGCGGCAGGCTTGCGAGCAATCGCCACGGTTGGCGCTGCGGCCATTTTGCGCGTGGGAAATGTTGCACTGGCCGGAGAACGCCACGCACAGCGCGCCGTGAATGAAAAACTCGATGGCGGCATCGGTTTCACGGGCGATTTCACGAATTTCCTGGAGGTTCAGCTCGCGGGCCAGCACCAGCTGCGAGAACCCGGCCTGATCGAGAAATTTGGCCCGGCCCAGGGTGCGGATGTCGGTCTGCGTGCTGGCGTGCAGTTCGATGGGCGGAATATCCAGCTCCATTACCCCGAGGTCCTGCACGATCAGTGCGTCCACGCCTGCGTCGTAGAGCTGGTGGATCAGCTTGCGGGCTGGCTCCAGCTCGTCGTCATGCAGGATGGTGTTGATCGTGGTGAAGATTCGCGCGTGATAGCGATGGGCGAATGTCACCAGCTCGGCAATGTCGCTGACCTCGTTGCAGGCGTTGTGCCGCGCACCAAAGCTGGGCCCGCCGATGTACACCGCGTCGGCGCCATGCAGGATGGCTTCACGGGCGATGGTCACGTCCCGGGCAGGGCTGAGCAATTCCAGGTGGTGCTTGGGTAACGACATGGCTACGGGATCCGGCGGCGAGCAAAGCGCGCATTGTAGTGCGACAGGCCGCGCGGCGCACCTGTTGACGATGCCGACGGCGCACGGGCTGACCGTCGGCGCTTCTTCAGCGGGAACGCAAGCGCAGGATTTTCGCGCCGTCGTACGGGTCGGTCAGCCAATGCGCCACGACACCAAAGGTACTCAGCAGGCGTTCCGGGGTCAGGACGTCCACCGGCGCGCCCAGCGCCACCAGCCGGCCTTTTTCCATGACCGCCACCCGGTCGCAATCCAGCGCCTGATTCAGGTCGTGCAGGGCAATCACCGTGGTCACCGGCAATGCCCTGACCAGTCCGAGGATGGTCAGTTGATGCTGGATATCCAGATGGTTGGTCGGTTCGTCCAGCAGCAGAATTTGTGGCCGTTGTGCCAGCGCTCGGGCGATATGGACGCGTTGCCGCTCACCTCCGGATAACGTGTGCCAGGCACGCTTTTGCATGTGCAGCATGTCCACGTCCTGCAAGGCCTGGCGAACAATGGCGTCGTCTTCGGCGCTCCACGGCTCCAGCGCCGACAGCCAGGGCGTGCGCCCCAGCTCCACCGCATCCTGCACCGTGACGGCGTCACTGGTTTCGGCCTGTTGCTCGACCACCGCCAGCAGGCGTGCGACGTCCCTGCGGCTCATGGTGGCAAGTGGCTGCTTGCCCAGCGTGACCGCACCGCTGACCGGCTTCTGAATGCCGGCCAGCAGCTTGAGCAGGGTGGATTTGCCCGAACCGTTCGGGCCGACCACCGCCAGTGTTTCGCCCTTGGTGATGCTCAGGTCGACATCCCGCAGTAGCGTGGTGCCACGTACCGAGTAGCCCAGCCCGGAACAACCGAGTACCGGCGCGCCGGACAGATGAGGAAAGGCGTTCATCGTGTGCTGTTGCCCCGGATGAGAATCAATGCAAAGACCGGTGCGCCAATCAGCGCGGTGATCACCCCGATCGGCAGCGCTTGCCCCTTGATCAGGGTGCGCGAGAGGATGTCGGCGGCGATCAGAAACAGCGCGCCGCTCAAGGCACTCAACGGCACCAGCCGTGCGTGACGTACGCCGACCAGCATGCGCACGGCGTGGGGGATGACCAGCCCGACAAAACCGATGGAGCCGACAATCGAGACCATCACCGCCGTGACCAGCGCTGCCGTGGCAATCAGGATGATCTGCACACGTCGCACCGCAATGCCGAGCGAAGCGGCAGAATCGCTGCCGAAAGTGAACGCGTCCAGCGCACGTCGGTACCACAGGCAGACCAGCAGACCGACCAATACCGTCGGCACCGCCAGCCATACCGAGTGCCAGCGCACGCCACTGAGGTTGCCCAACAGCCAGAACATGATGCCGCGCGCTTGCTCCGAGCTGGCGGATTTGGTGATCAGAAAGGAGGTCAGCGCGTTGAACAATTGTGAACCGGCGATGCCGGCCAGAATGATTTGCCCGGCTGCGGTGGTGCCCCGTGATGAATGCGCCAGCAGGGCAACCAGCGAAAACGCCGCCACAGCCCCGGCGAAGGCGCCGGCAGACATGGAAATCGCGCCAGCGCCGAAACCCAGAATGGCAACCAGTACCGCGCCGGTCGAGGCCCCGGCGGAAATGCCCAGCAAATAAGGATCGGCGAGCGGATTGCGCAGCAACGATTGCAGCACCACGCCGCAGATCGCCAGACCCGCCCCACAGGCTGCCGCGACGATGGCGCGGGTCAGCCGGTAATTCCAGACGATGCCTTCATCGATGGGGTCGAGCACATAACCGGCTGCCCACAATTTGTTGGCCAGCACCTGAAAAACCACTGGCAGGCTGATCGAGGTCTCGCCAATCGCAGCGCCGATCATAATGGCCAGCACCAGCACAGCTGAAACCCAAAGGGTGTGGCCCAGCGCCGCAGTCAGCTTCATTGTGCGGCGTTGAAACGGTTGGCGGCGTCAGCCAGTTCTTCGAAACCAGTGAACAGGCGCAGGCCCGCCTGCATGCCCTCGGCATCAATGATCACGATGCGGTCATGCTTGACCGCGTCCATGTTGCGCGTGACCGGGTCGGTCTTGAGGAATTCGATTTTCTTCAGGTAGTCGTCGGCCGGAAAGCGGCGGCGATCCATGCGTGCAATCACCAGAATGCTCGGGTTGGCCTTGGCAATGGTTTCCCAGCCCACGGTCGGCCATTCTTCGTCGGACTGCACGATGTTGCGCATGCCCAGGCTGTTGAGCATGAAGTCCGGGATGCCTTTGCGGCCCGCCACAAACGGGTCGCTGGCGAGATCGGAGCTGGAGAACCAGAACAGCGCCGAGACATCGTTTGCCTGGTTCTGCCTGACGTTGGCAATCGCCGCGCTCAAGCGCGCCTTGAGGTCAGTGACCAGCTTTTCGCCGCGCTCCTGCACGTCGAAAATCTGCGCCAGTTGTTCAATGCTCTTGTAGATGGTTTCAATGCGAAACGGCTCGATGCGCGTGCCATCGGCGCCGACCAGGTTGTTTTTGCCTTCGCAATCGGACGGCAGAATATAAGTGGGTATCTTCAGGTCATGAAACTGCTCGCGGGTGCCGACCACGCCCTGTTTGCCGACCATCCACTCCAGTTGCACCACCACCAGTTCAGGGCGTTTGCCGATCACCGCTTCAAAGCTGGGGTCGTTGTCGGCCAGGCGCTCTACCTTGTCGTTCTGCGCCTTGAAACGAGGCAGCACGTTGTTGAACCACAGTGAAGTACCCACCAGTGTGTCGCCCAGGCCCAGCTCATACAGCATTTCGGTACCGGCCTGGCCGATGGTCACGGCCTTGGTGGGCGCCTGGGCGAAGGTCAGGGTCGAGCCACAGTTCTCCAGCGTCAGCGGGTACGACGTGGGTGCGGCGAAGGTCAGCGCAGACAGGGTGAGGCAGGCGGCGAAGGCGGCGAGGCGGGGCAGCGACATGAAATGCGGTCTCCATTGGGGCAGGTGCCAAGGCGCAATGCACATCAGGAAAACACATCCCCGACCTGTCAAAAAAGACCGGGCACGGCAGAGAATCGCCGACGCGTGCGGATGTCCTTCCCGGACACCCCGCCGGTTAGTTAGGTTGAATCGGGTCGGCAGGTCTCCTGACTGGCATGTCATCGCCGGGCTCCGGCCTTCCCGGAGATCAATCCAGTGGCAGTCATGGAGCTGGCTCGATGCCTACAGTTGCGGGGGCAGTTTCGTTTTGGCCTTGTAGAAACAAAGGCTGCGAATTCCCTGTTAGTTCCTCTCGGAAACCGACGGCCGGCATGGTAAACGATAAGGGTTTTAGTGGCTAATGCTTTGCGTCAACAGGCGGGGTTCTGGCGGAAAAGCACACGCCCGCAGCACGCGAGCCGGTTCCGTAACGCTCAAGGTGCGTGAAAACGCTTAAATTATCTTCATGTTCGAACGCCGAAAATCCCGGAAGCCACGTGTTACATGGCGTTCAGAGGGAATCGGGGTGTTCGCTTACAACACGGTTTTCACATCTTCTTCACCGCTTCGACACCATGCTGAACCTATGTTTGCTCCGCAGGGGCGGTAACGACTTTGGGTGCGTTCCGGGTCACCGCCACACATAGGCTCAGTGTAGGAGTGGTCACTTGGCTGACACGCTAATCAATAACAAGAATCTGCTTCCCGATGCGGGTATTCGCCAGCGTTTCAAAATGCATCAGCACATCGCTTCGTTGTCCGTGGTGGTCGTTCTGGCAGCGCTTTGTGCGTGGTGTTACACCTCGTTTTCAGGCGTGCATGTAGTGGATCTTGGTTTCGGTAACAATCTGAAGACGTCCGGTTTGCGAGAGCACTGGTTGCACGGCGACGTGGTGGTGATGATTCGCCACGCCGAACGCTGTGACCGCTCGAGCAACCCTTGCATGGCCAGTGCCGAAGGCATCACTTCCAAAGGCCGGGACGCGGCGCTGGCGGTCGGTGCCGGTATGCAGAAGATGGGCATGGCCCATGCCCGGATGATCGCCAGCCCGAAGGTTCGCACCCAACAGACAGCAGAACTGCTGGCAGGGCATGCGGTCGGCGGGCAGGACTGGATCAACGACTGCGACAGCGGCTTCCTGAAAGCGGTGCAGGCTCACAAAGTCAGCGGTGAAAACCTGGTACTGGTCACCCACAGTGGTTGCATCGACCAGTTTGAACGCAAGATCGGTGTGCCGGGCGGCGAGCGCTCGAGTGACTACGCCGAAGCGTTTTTCGTGCAGATGGATGATCACCATCGACCCAGGCTGCTCGGCTCCCTGAACGCCGAACAATGGGCAAACCTCAACAGCGAGCAATTCAATTGATGACAACGAACAGTGCCAGACTGCGGTTTTACGGCATCAACCTGGGGGTGCCGGTGTTCTTGGCGTTACTGGTCTTCGTGACGTTCGACCTGACCACTGTCGACCGGCAATTGAGTGACATGCTGTTTGACTCGGCAGCCGGTGTATTTCCTATCGGGCAGATTCATTTGTTCGAGACCATCACCCACAAATGGGCCAGGATCATTCCCAACCTCACCGGCGAACTGGCGATCATCGGCGCCATCGTGTCGTTCGTGTGGCCACTGCTGGAGAAGCGTCGTGACTCGGCCCTGACACGGCTTGCACTACGAGCACGGCTTGAAACCCCTTTGCGGTTTGCCCGCAGGCATCGCCTCGATTTCTTCTTTGTGACGGTCGCGTTCGCGCTCAGCACAGGCATGATTCATTACCTGAAAAGCCACACCAGCGTGTATTGCCCGGTTGAAACAACGTTGTACGGCGGCACTCAGGCGCATGTTGAATGGTTCAGGAACTTCAACCTGCTGCATGAAGCGGGTGCCGGACGTTGCTGGCCGGGCGGTCATGCGTCCAGTGCATTCAGCCTGCTGGCCTTGTACTTCGTGGCGCGACGCTATGCCTGGCGGCATTCGAACCTGTTGCTGGCCGGGATTTTGCTGCTGGGCATGATCTACGGCACGACACGGGTGCTGCAGGGCTGGCACTTTATGTCGCACACGTTCTGGGCGGGCATCGTGGTGTGGTTGAGTTCATTGCTGGTTGCCTTGTGCTTCTACGGTCGGGCCCGGCTGCAACAGCCGATCCGCAAGGCATCGCGGTCGCTCGGCAGCGACCGGCCTGTCGCCGCCCCTCTGAAGGCCCCAACTGCGGTGTCCCGGTCGGTCGGATAGGAAAACAGGAAGATGCTGCAATGAACATTCTGGTGATTGAAGACCACCGCGATATCCACGACAACCTTCTGGAGTTTTTCGAACTCCGGGGGCACGCGGTCGAAGGTGCGCTGGACGGGTTGAGCGGGCTGCACCTGGCTGCCTCGAAACGCTTTGATGCAATCCTTCTCGACATCATGTTGCCTGGCATTGACGGCAATCAGATTTGCCGAAGCCTGCGCCAGTATTCGAAGTCGGAAGTGGCGATTGTCATGCTCAGCGCTCGCGATGAACTGGATGATCGTCTGACCGGTTTCAAGGTCGGTGCGGATGACTACATCACCAAGCCTTTTGCGATGTCCGAAGTACTGGCCCGGATCGAAGCGGTGGTGGGTCGGCGGCAGCGCAAGGACAGCCGGGTGCTGATGGTCGCCGACCTGCGGTTTGACCTGGACACCCTCGAGGTGACCCGTAATGGCACGTTATTGAAGCTCAACCCCACCAGCATGAAACTGCTGGAATTGTTGATGCGCAAAAGCCCGCACATTGTGAAGCACGTCGAGCTGGAAAAAGCGCTTTGGGGACACGATGCTCCGAACACCAGCAGCCTGCGCAGCAGTATTCACATCCTCAGACGCACGCTGGACAGCGGCCATGAGACGCCGCTGTTGCACACTGCCCACGGGCTTGGCTACAAGCTGTGCGTACAGCGTTGACAGGCCTCAGTTGAAGTTGAATAGTCGCTGGATCAGCGTGGGTGTGCTGCCGGTCCAGCGCTTGAACGCGCGGCGAAAGTTGGCCGGGTCGTTGAAATTCAGGTAATCGGCCACCGCTTCGTTGCTCATTCCCTTGATCTGATACAGGTACAGCGCCACTTGTTTGCGCGCCAGGTCATGCTGGGCCTGAAAGCAGGTGCCGTGTTTCTGCAACTTGCGCTTGAGCGTGGCCGGGCTCATGGCGAACGCCTGCGCCACCTGTTCAAGGCCGGTGACGTCACGCACGTGAGCGAGCAAATGCTCATGCAGCCGATCCAGCAGGCTGGCCTGCATGCCCAGCGCGGCCAGTTGCGCAGCGGCTTCCTGCCGGGCCACCTGCGCAGCAATGGGCGATTCGCCCGGCCACGGGTGCGTGAGGCAATGCCGGGGCAGACGCATCATGTCCAGCGGGCGATTGAATACCGTATTTTCACCCAGATGAACCCAGTATTGCTCGATGTAGCGCGGCTCTTCGTGACAAAAACTGCACTCCCACGGCAGGCGCTCGCCGCCCAGTAGCTGGCTCATCGCGACCAGCGCGGTCATGCTCGCTTCCAGAAGGAAGCGCTGCTGTTCGCCTGCGCCGCAATTGTCCCTCCAGTAGAGGTAGGCGAAGTGTTCGTCCAGCTCCAGACGCGGGGTCAGCAGCGGGCTGAGCAAAGCGTGCTGACGGATCAGAATCTCCAGAGCCTGATGCAGATTCTGCGCATGGCGCAAGGCATGACTGGCCGCGCCATAGTGGCCGGGAAACAGCCGCTGACCGAACAGAAAGCTGGTGTCATCGGCGTCCATCTGGCGTTGCGTATTACCGATCAGGGCGAAAAACTGCTGCGGGCTGAGCCGTGCCTTGCCGGCCACAATGTCTTCGTAGAACAGGCGGGTGCCTTTGAGCAGGTGATGGCTGTCGATCCCGCGTGACAAGGCCAGGTCGATCAACGTGGCGGGCTGGTAGTGGCCGGGTATGAAGCGGCTGTCGGCCTCGTACCAGGCGCTCTTGATGGTCACGGCCGCGGCTCAGGCAGTGCGCGTCAGCGGACGCCGGGCGCGTGCCAGCGACAGATTGAGGCGCCGCAGCAGGTTGTCTGGCGTTTCATTGAGCGCCATCACCACCGCCACACTGGCCGACAGGTGAAGGCGTTCCCCTTGTTGCCGGGTCTTGTGTGCGAGGCTGGCGACGGCTTGCTGCAGCTCAAGTGCCAGCATTTTTGCCTGGCTCTCGCCGGTATTCGGCAGCAGCACCACAAACCGGTCGCCCGCCAGACGACAGAGCAGGTCGTGACGTCGCAGGTTGAGCACCAGCAGATGGCTCAGCGCGGACAGCACTTCGTCTCCCTCGGCGTGGCCGAAGGCGTTATTGATGGCGCTGAAATTGTCCACGTCCAGCGCCAGCAACGACAGCGGTTGCTGCTCGCAGACGCTTTGCTCCATGCCCACCACCAGTTGGCGTTTCAGGTAATCGGCGCTGCCCAGTGGCGTGAGCTTGTCGTACAGCCGATGCTCACGAAAGCCGCGTTCGCGCTTTTCCATCTGCGCGCTGATCGCCAGTTGCTCGCGGTGCCAGTGGTAGATGCCAAGGGTCAGCAAAATAAGCCCGACCGGCATGGGGCCGGACTCCAGCCAGTGGTCCCATTCGATAGCGGCGGGCAGGCGAATGAATTCATCCAGCGCGTCGATCCACCAAGAAAAAAACACACAGCTCAGGCCCACCGACAGGTAATTGGTCACTCGCCCGGCAGGGCGGCTCTTGAACACCAGAAACAGCCAGACCAGCGACAGCAGCGCCGAGCCGCCTTCGCCGACGATGTCGAGCCATTGCCATTCACTGACCGGCTTGATATTGCCGAATGCCAGAAAAGCCAGCAGCCCCAGATTGGCGGCAATCATCAGCACGGCGAGCTTCCAGCGATGAGGTTGGATGATCCTGAACATGAAAAGACGGCTCCTGATGTGCTGACTGTCGGCCAGCAGAACAGATGCACATGACGTTTGGGTGACGGGTCGCACGAATGACCGAAGGTCGAATCAGCTCACCTGTGTTGCAGGTTTTTCTAAGGGCCTGAGGGACATCCCGGCTGGTTCGCGTGCCGAACACATGCAGTTCGTGACGCTCTGCGTCACACAGCGGTTCTGCGGCTTCAGGTAGATCAAGGTTCGACTCAGGTCACCTTTTCGCCCCTCGGCGAGTTACTTTGATGGGGCCAAAGTAACCAAAGCCCTTGGCTCCGTTTCCGGCCCGACTTCGTCCTGACACTGATCCGGGGGTCGCCGCAACGGGCCATCCATGGCCCGGTGCGGCTAGCCTGGCGTCCTGCCAGGCTACCCCCGGATCAGCGCCAGGACTCAGCCGTCACTTACGTCGCACTCTGCGTCGCCAGTGCCATCGCGTTCGAAAAGCACTGCGTTGGCAGCAACGGCGGGCACGGCATGAGATTGTTGATTATCGTGCCGACGCTCTGCGTGGGCACGCCGTTCGTGACGCTCCGCGTCACACGTCGGCTTTTGATTCCGGCCAGCGTCACCCTAAAGTCAAATCAGCTCATTTACCTGCCCGATCCCCCTCAAACCCGCTGGTTTCAGCCCCCGCGCCCGTGACCTGTCACAGAACCGTCATTGCACGACTCTAGCGTGCGCCTCCAGTTGCCGGGCCATTTGCCTGGCCTGTCGAGATTATGGGGGAGGACTTACATGCACAGGCGTCGCAGCAAGGCTCAACTGGTCGGCTTCACACTCGGTTCACTGGCGTTGGCCATCGCCAGCGAACGACTGCAGGCTGCCGATGCCAACGCCACCGAACACGTTCAAGTGGTCGGGCAGGCGGCGAGTATCGACAGCGCACTCAAGGAACAGCGCAGTGCCGACAGCATCAAAAGCGTCGTTCACGCCGATGGCGTCGCGCAGTTACCGGACCAGAACGTCGCCGAAGCGGTGCAGCGCCTGCCAGGCGTCAGCGTCGAGCGCGATCAGGGCGAGGGGCGCTTTGTCACGGTTCGTGGCCTGGCCCCCGACCTCAACAGCGTGACCATCAATGGCACGCTGGTGCCCGCCCCGGAAAGCGGTCGCCGCGCTGTGGCACTGGACGTTCTGCCTGCCGAACTGGTGCAGTCGCTGTCAGTGATCAAGACCCTCACCCCGGACATGGACGCCAACTCGCTGGGCGGTACGATCGATGTCGAGAGCCTGTCGGCCTTCGACCACAAAGGCCTGTTCTACACCGGCAGCAGCGAAGCCAGCTACGACAAGAACACCCGCCAGACCAGCCCCAAGTTCTCCGGCGCGGCGAGCAATCGCTTCAGCCTGGGCGACGGTGTCGACAACTTCGGCGTGGCAGCAGCGCTGAGCTGGCAAAAACGCGACTTCGGCTCCGACAACGTCGAAACCGGCGGTGACTGGGACGGTGCGCGCCTGCAATCATTCGAGCAGCGCGACTACGGCATCAGCCGCGAGCGCGCAGGTGGCGGTTTGAACTTTGATTACAAGCCCGATGACGTCAGCCAATATTACCTGCGCACCCTGTACAGCCGCTTCAAGGACGACGAAGTCCGCACCACCAACGGTTTCGAGTTTGCCGACGCGCAAGCCGCAGGCGAGACCGGCGATGCCGAGGGCACACGCAAACTCAAGGCGCGCACTGAAACCCAGGAAATCCAGTCCTACGTCTTCGGCGGCGAGCGCATGGTTGGCCTGTGGACCCTCAGCGGCCAGGCCGGTTACAGCCAATCCAGCGAAGACAGCCCCGGCCATATCGCAGGCGCCACGTTTGTCGGCAACGATGACTTTACCGACACCGGATTCTACGACCGCGACAAGCCCAGGCCGATCGTCGGCGCTTCGTTCTACGACAATTCGAATTTCACCCTGGACAAGGTCGACTGGGAGAAGCAGTACACCCAGGACACCGAAAAGAACCTGCGGCTGGACCTGGCCCGCGACTACGACTTCAAGGGTTACGCCTCGCAGTTCAAGTTTGGCGGCAAGGTCAGTCGCCGCGATAAGAGCAACGACCTGGAAGTCTGGAAGTACGAGGACTTCGATGAGCTGGGGCTCAGTGACGAGCAACTGAACCTGACCCGGTTCCAGAAAGGCAGCATCGATTACCGGTTGGGCGATTTCGGCAGCGGCATCCGTCCTGGTGCGGTCAAGGGGCTGATAGGCGGGCTGAACGCCGCCGATGCCTATGATCAGGCCGAGTCCCGCGCCAACGACTTCAAGATCAGCGAAGACATCAACGCCGGCTATTTCATGAACACCCTGGATGTCGACAAGTGGCGTTTCATCGCCGGCCTGCGCTACGAGGGGACGGAAATGGACGCCAAGGGCACGGGCGTGCGCGACGGTGCTTTCGAGTCCGATGTTACCCAACGCCGGTATCACCACTGGTTGCCCGGGCTGCATGCCCGTTACCAGATCGACAAGAGCACCCAAGTACGCGCTGCCTGGACCAAGACCGTGGTGCGCCCGACCTTCGGGCAACTGGCGCCGGGGTTTGTGATCGATGACGACGAAGCGTCCTTTGGCAACCCCACTCTGAAGCCGCTGGAATCCAGCAATCTGGACCTGGGCATCGAACATTTCATGGGCCGTGCGGGCACGGTGTCGGCGTTCGTGTTCTACAAGGACATTCAGAACTTCGTCTACAACACCGACCTGGCGGGCACCGGCCAGTGGGCGAACTTCTCCGAAGCCAACACCTATGCCAACGGCGACAAGGCCAAGCTGTATGGGCTGGAACTGGCCTATTCACAGAAGCTCGACTGGCTGCCGTCGCCCTGGAACGGGTTGCTGTTGGGGGCCAACGCCACGTTGAGCCGCTCCGACGCGAGCATCAACGGTTTTGATCAGAGCACCGGCACTGACCGCAAGCGTGACATCGACCTGCCCAGCCAGTCGAAAACCGTCGGCAACGTCATGCTCGGCTGGGAAAACGAAAAGCTGAGCCTGCGTCTGTCGGCCAACTACAAGTCGGCCTATCTCTATGAGCTGGCGGCCATCGGCGACAAGGACCATGACCAATACGTAGACGCGCAGACCTTCGTCGATTTCAGCGCGCGCTACTCGCTGACCAAGAACCTCAAGGTCAGCTTCGAGGCACAGAACCTTACTGATCAGCCGTACTTCTTCTACAGCGGCCATCGCGCCTACAACGGCCAGTACGAAGAGTACGGCCCGACCTACAAAGTCGGCCTGACCTTCACCCATTTCTGATCGACCTGAAGCGCTCATTCAAGGATTCAACCGTTCATGATGATTTCGTTATCGCCCAAACCGGCTCGTCTGTTGCTGTGGCTGAGCCTCATCGCCGGGGTTGTCCAGGCTTCACCGCCCACCGACCTGAACCTGACGCGCTGGGCCGAGAACATGCCGTTCAAGGCACAATCTGCGGCCTTCATGCCTGGCAGCGATGGAACGCGACGCCTGGCCGCCAGCGTCAAGGCCGGGCTGTTGATGCTGGACGATCAGGGCCGCGAACTGGCGAACCTGCCGGGGTCTTTTCAAGGGCTCGACAGTCGCCTGACAGGTGCCAGTGTGCTGGTGGCGACACTGGACAACGACCGCCAGCAGGCGATGCTGACACTGCTCGACCCGGTGAACGCGCAGTGGTCGAAGCCCGTGTATCTGCCCGCTCGCGATTACTCGGTGGCCGGTCTGTGCCTGTACCGCGACGACGCCAGCAACCTGTTCGTGTTTCTGGTCGGCGAGGAGGGCAAGGGCGAGCAATGGCTGGTCGGTGCGGGCGACAGGCTCAATAAAGCACCGCGTCTGGTTCGCCATCTGCCGCTGCCGCCCAACGCCGAGTTCTGTCAGGTGGACGACGCTGCGCACCGTTTGTTCGTCAACGAAAAAAATATCGGTTGGTGGGCTTACCCGGCGCACCCCGAAGCCGATGTCGCTCGCCAGCCGGTGGCCTTGCGCGAACCGTTCGGCGAGCTGAAACAGGCGGCAGGTGCGATGGCCGTTGTTCCGGGCGGGCTGCTGGCGCTGGACCCGAAAGGCAAGTCTTTGCACCTTTATCAGCAACAAGGGCCTGCGCAGGGCTGGACGCCGGTCGCTGACCTGTCCCTGATGAACCTGAAAAAGCCCGAAGGCCTGTCTGCACGTGAAGACAAGGCTGGCTTGCAGCTGCTGGTCAACGACAACGACGGCGAGCGGCTGTATCAGGGCGAGTTGAGCTGGACGCCCACACCGGTGGCCATCGCTGCGCCGCTGCCGAGTGTCCTGCCGGTCAGCCAGAGCCAGCCGGTGGGTCGCCAGGGTGACGCGGCCGATGATCCGGCGATCTGGGTCAACCCGCAGAATCCTGCGCACAGCCGGGTGCTGGGCACCAACAAGAAACAGGGCCTGCTGGCTTACGACCTGAGTGGCAAGCAATTGCAGGAACTGCCGGTCGGGCGCCTGAACAACGTCGATGTGCGGCCCGGTTTCATGCTGGGCAAGAAAAAGGTCGATCTGGCGGTGGCCAGCAATCGCGATCACAACAGCCTGAGCCTGTTCAGCATCGACCGCACCAGTGGCGTGGTCCGCGAAGCCGGCGAAATTCCCACGCCATTGGCGGACATCTACGGTGTGTGCCTGTTCAAGCCGGCCAGCGGCGAACTGTATGCCTTCGCCAACGGCAAGGATGGCAACTTTCTGCAGTACCGGCTCAGTGCGCCGGACGGCAAGGCCCGCGGCGAGCTGGTGCGCCGCTTCAAGGTCGATACCCAACCCGAAGGCTGCGTTGCCGACGACCAGCGTCAGCGCCTGTTCCTTGGCGAAGAGGACGTGGGCGTGTGGGAAGTCGATGCGCGTGCCGATCAGCCAGCGACGCTGTCCAGCGTGATCAAAGTCGGCGAGGCCGTGCATGCCGATGTCGAGGGGCTGGCGCTCTATCAGAGCGACAAGCACGACTATCTGGTGATCTCCAGCCAGGGCAATGACAGCTACGTGGTGGTCGACGCCGAGCCGCCGTATGCCTTGCGCGGCGCCTTTCGGGTCGGTCTGAACGCAGAGGCCGGGATTGACGGCACGTCGGAGACCGACGGCATCGACGTGACGTCCTTGAACCTGGGCGGGCCCTGGAGCACCGGCATACTGGTGGTTCAGGACGGGCGCAAGCGCATGCCGGAGCAGGCGCAAAACTTCAAGTTTGTGCCGTGGAGCGAGGTGGTGAAAACCCTGTCGCTGCCGTAAGTCGTTTGTCATCAAGCGGTGCTAATCATTCGTTCAACACAGAGGAATACCCCGATGCACGCCACCCTCGAACACATGACCCTGTGGGGCCTGATCAGCGACGCCAGCCTGCTGGTCAAGGCCGTGATGCTGCTTCTGCTGCTCGCGTCGCTGGTCAGCTGGTTTCTGATCGTCCAGCGCAGCCTTGCCCTGCGCCATTACGAGCGCGCGATGGATGCCTTTCAGCAGCGCTTTCGCAGCGAAGGCGAACTGGCAGCGCTGCACGCGCAGGTGAGCGCAGCCCGCAACGAGGCAGGCGGAGTCGGGCAGGTGTTCCAGGCCGGCTATGCCGAGTATGTGCAGCTCAAACAGCGTCCGGGCATCGAGCCTGATGTCGTGCTGTCGGGCGTCGAGCGCTCGTTGCAGGTCGCCATCAGCGAGCAGGAGCTGCAACTGGAAAAGGGCTTGCAGTTTCTCGCCACGGTCGGCTCGGTCAGCCCCTACATCGGCCTGTTCGGCACTGTCTGGGGGATCATGAACTCTTTCATCGGCTTGTCGCAGGTGCAGCAGGCCACGTTGTCAACGGTTGCGCCGGGCATTGCCGAAGCCTTGATTGCCACCGCCATCGGCCTGTTTGCCGCCATACCAGCGGTCATCGCCTACAACCGCTTTGCCGCACGTGGCCAGACCCTGACCGCGCGTTACTACACCTTCGGCAACGAACTGCAGGTGCGCCTGAACCGCACGCTGCAAGGCCTGCCACGCAACCTGGCCGCTGCGGCCTGAGGACTCGCCATGTTGGTCAAACCGCAACGCAAACACGGTCCGAAAGCCGAAATGAACGTCGTGCCCTATATCGACGTGATGCTGGTGCTGCTGGTGATTTTCATGGTCACCGCGCCGATGCTCACTCAGGGCGTGAAGATCGAGTTGCCGAAAGTCGCCAGCGAAGCCCTCGCCAGCGATACCCGGCAACGCATCGTTACGTTGTCAGTCAAGGCGCAGGGCGGTTATTCCTGGAACCTGGGCGACACGGTCGACACGCAGTCGCAAACCGATCAGGCCGCCAGCCTGGAAGACATGCAGGGGCGCATTGCGCAACTGGTGGCCGAGCGAAAAGACACTCAAGTGTTCATTCGGGCCGATGACAAAGCCGATTATGGTCGGGTGGTCGCTGCCATGGCCGCGCTGCAACGCAGCGGTGTCACGCAACTGGGGTTGGTGACCGAGGCGCCGCAATGAGCAGCATGACCCTCGACTGTGCCCGGCCTGACCGCGAAGGGGTGAGCTGGCCCTGGCTGCGCAGCAACGGCCTGGCGGCTGCTGTCGCGCTGGCGCTGCATGGCGTGCTGCTGGGCGGGTTACTGATGCCGGGTTGGAGTGTGCGGGAGAAACTGCCTGAACCCGTCAGAACCCTGACCACTCAGTTGCTGATCCTGCCGCCCGCGCCCGCACCGCAGCCAGCAGCATTGGCGGCGGTAACCGAACCCGTTCAAGCGCCAGTCCCCGCGCCAGCACCTGTGGCCAAACCGCTTGAAACACCGCGCCCGCAGGCCGATCCCCAGCGCAAGGTGGAGCAGGCGGCTCTGGCGCGCAAGCGTGTGGATGACCAAAAGCGCGAGCGTGATCTGGAACAGCGCCAGAATGCCCAAAGAACACGGGACGCCGAGCAGCAAAAGCGGCAAGAACAGCAGCGTCAACAGGCTCAGCTTGAGCTGCAACGTCAGGCCGCCGAGCAGGCTCGCCAATCGCAGACGCAGCAACAGACACCACCGCAAACCCGGCAACAAGCCGCCGCGGACAGCAGCCAATACCAGCCGCTGAGCAAAGAAGCCCCGGACTACCCGGAGCGGGCACTGGACAAAGGCATCGAGGGCGATTGCACGGTGGTCTACGACGTGTCGCCGCAAGGCAATGTGGTCAACCCGCAAGTACAAGGCACCTGCCATCCCCTGTTTATCCGCCCGTCACTGGCCGCAGCAGAAACGTTTCGTTATCAGCCAAGGATTATCGAGGGCAGGGCCGTGACGGTGTCCGGGGTGAAGAACACGTTTCATTACCGGATCAAGTAGCAAGCGGACCTGACGCAAGGCGCGTCAGGCCCGCACACGCCTCAACTGACTTTGAAGCGTCGTACCAGCGCAATCAGACGGGTATTGGACTCGGACAGTGCCGCCGTGCTTCGCTCGTTGCTGGAGCCACCTTCGACCAGTTCCTCGACGATGTGGCGCACGGCGATGATGTTGCGGCTGATTTCCTCTGACACCGCGCTTTGCTCTTCGGCCGCCGTGGCGATTTGCGTGCTCAGGTCGTTGATCTGCAGAACCGAGCGGGTCATGTCGTCCAGCCCGGTGGTCACGGCGGTGGTCTTGCCCGCTGTGGCCTGGCAGCTTTGACGGGTTTTTTCCATTGCCGCAACGGCAGCGCTGACGCCCTGCTGCAGGCTGCTGAGCATTTCGTTGATTTCTGACGTACTGGCTTGGGTTCGGGCGGCGAGGGCGCGGACCTCATCGGCGACCACCGCAAAACCGCGACCCTGTTCACCGGCACGCGCCGCTTCGATGGCCGCATTGAGCGCCAGCAGGTTGGTCTGCCCGGCGATTTCGCCGATCACCGCCAGCACCGCGTTGATGCGCTTGGCGTCCTGCTCCATTGATTGCACTTTGACGGTCGCCGAGTCGACTTCGCTGATCAGTGCATTCACGCTGTCCGACGCCTGCGCAACCACGGTTTTCGATACCTGCGCGTTTTCGTTGGCCGACTGAGTGAAGCTTGCGGTCTGCGCTGCGCTGCGGGCCACTTCGTCAGCGGTGGAGGACATCTCGGTGATCGCCGTGACGGCCTGATCAGTCTCGTTGGCGTGACGGATCAGAATCGCATTGGTCACGCCTGCCTGACTGCGCAATTGTTCGATACCGCTGGCAATCTCACTGGTGGAACTGCTGACGTCGAGCATCATGCGTTGCAAATAGGCAATGAAGCTGTTGACCGACTCGCCCACCTGATCGACTTCATCATGCCCTTTGACGGCAATGCGCCGAGTCAGGTCGGCATCGCCAGCCGACAGCGTGTCGATATTGACTTTGAGTACGCTCAGGCGATTCATCAGCGTGCGCAGCGCGACGATCATCAGTATCAGCAGGACCAGAACCATCGGGATCTGCAGCCAGGCCAGGGTCTTGAGGACCGTCTCGCTCTGGCTTTTCAGCAAATCGGTATTTTGCGCGACCGCCAATAGCCAGGGCGTGCCTGCGATCGGCATCATAAACAGGGTCGACTCCTCGCCATCGCTGTTCTGGTAAGTCAGGCGCGAAGTGCCTGCACCTTTAGCGGCCAGCGCCGACTTGATGCCATTGATGAACGGCGACTGCGCGGCCAGTTCGGAGACATTGCGCAACACGATCTTGTCGCTGCTGCCTGGCACGTTGGACAGAATCTTGCCATCTGCTTCGATGATCATGATCCGGCCGTGGACTTCCTGCTCTTTGGCTTCAACCAGCTTGTTGAAGAAGCCCAGCGTCACGTCGATGGTCGACACGCCCCACGGCTGGCCGTCCTTGACGATGGCCATGGCGCAGTTGGTGCGCGGTTCCGGGCTGGCGGCGTCCTGATAGGCCGGCGCCCAGGCGCATTGACCGGCAGGGGCGTTCAAACCGCCTTTGTGCCAGCCCTGTTCGAAATAATTGAGCGACTCAGGCGAGTTCCAGTGGGTGTTGACGATCAACTTGCCCGACGCATCGCGGTGGTAAAAGGTGCTGTGCTTGGCGCGACCGGGCGTGCGCACGTTCGGCAAAGGCCAGATACCGCCACCGAATACCTTGGCCTCACCGTACTGGTTGACCATGAAGGGCAGCAGGCGATCAATATCGTCGCTGGAAAGCTGTGGCACCAGTTCGGTAATCACCCGCGCCTGCGCCTGTACGCGGGCCAGCTCGGTCTTGATCTCGTTACTGATGTCCGCTGCCTTGACGGTCAGCATGTTTTCATCGTTGGCGGTGAGCCTGGGGGAGACGAACTGACCGATGCCATAAACCGTCAGAACGATCACCAAGGCCATGAACCCCACGAAGGTGGCGGTGTAGCGAGCTTGAACTGTCTTGAGCGAGGCCATTTTTTTGTTATACCTGAGCCGTGGAAAGGGAGCTGTCTAGGTCTGATGTCGGCTGGCGAAAGTGTTTCTTGATGTGACATAAGTGCCAACTTCAGTACGAAGTGACAAAGCTCCCGTTATGCACGCTGACCGTCATCTACGGGGCTTTGGATGACTATCGTGTCGATGGCTCCGCGTCGGCAAGCAGTTCGTGACGCGCTGCTTCACATTGAGCCGACAGCGCATCGCATCAGCTCGATGCCGAACCGCTGGCAGGGGTGAAGTCCGAACCTTGAACACGCCTGATATCCCTCGAGCCTCAGCGCCGAAAATTTTTCAGGCCTTGCTTGACTTCCTTTTCCGAATCAGTAACATAGCGCTCATTCCGCGATAGCTCAGTTGGTAGAGCAAGTGACTGTTAATCACTGGGTCCCTGGTTCGAGTCCAGGTCGTGGAGCCATATGCGGGTTCAGAGGCGGTTTTAAAAGCGTCTGAACCCTGAAAAAAACCCGCCTTTTGGCGGGTTTTTTCGTTTCAGTCATAACGCGGGCGCAGAGTGCCGTGGCGAGCGTTACTGCGATCCGGGCCTGTTTCTGCGGCTTATCAATACGGCGAAATAGTCCCTAGCAGGCCCACCCCAATCGCCAATAACAAAAAGCCTATCAATGAAAGTCCGAGCTTGCCCATGAGCGTCTCCCGCTGCAGTGTGAAATCGCAGGCCGCAGACGCCAGTCAATGGCGGTGGGCTGCGCATTTGAATACGCTGCTATTATCCGATGCGATCAATTTCTGGTACAGATTCAGAAAGAAATGAAAAATACGGATCAGTTGTCGGAAAGCCAGGTTTTTTCAGCGTTTAAAACGACGCGATAATCCGCCCGAGCATCGCCATCGCTTGTTCGCTGCGTTCATCCCACGGTGTGCCGTAATTCAGGCGTGCGCAGTTTTTGAACCGGTGCGAGGCCGAGAAAATCGGGCCGGGCGCGAGGCTGATGCCTTGTGCCAGCGCCAACTGGAACAGCTGCAACGAATCCACCTGCTCGGGGAATTCAAACCACAGAAAATAGCCGCCAACCGGTTTCGTCACGCGCGTTCCGGACGGAAAGTAACGGGCGGCAGCGGCCAGCATTGCGCCTTGCTGGAGTTCAAGGGTGTCGCGCAGTTTGCGCAGGTGCCGGTCGTAGCCGCCGTGCTTGAGGTAATCGGCAATGGCGGCCTGAGCGGGCACAGAAGGTGAAAGGGTGGTCATCAGTTTCAGACGGTCAATCTGCCCGGTATAACGTCCGCCAGCGACCCAGCCCACCCGGTAGCCGGGGGCGAGGGTTTTGGAGAATGAGCTGCAGTGCATGACCAGCCCGCTGCGATCCAGGCTCTTGATCGGGTGGGGCGCTTTGGCACCGTAGTAAAGCTCGGCGTATACATCGTCTTCAATCAACGGTATCTGCTGCCGCTCAAGCAGGTCATAGAGCCTGACTTTTTTCTCCTGATTCATGCTCGCGCCCAGCGGGTTCTGGAAGCTGCTCATGAACCAGCAGGCCTTGATCGGCAATCGCGCGAGGCTGTCCTGCAACGAGTCCAGGTCCACACCGTCACGCGGATGCACGGGAATCTCGACGGCTTTGAGCTTGAGCCGCTCGAGCACTTGCAGGCAGGCGTAAAACGCCGGAGCTTCGATGGCGACCAGATCGCCGGGTTCGGTGACGCATTGCAGGCACAGGTTCAGGGCTTCCATCGCGCCGTTGGTAATCACCAGCTCATCGGCAGACAGGCGCGAGCCGCTGATCATGTAACGCAGGGCGATCTGTCGGCGCAGTTCGGCATTTCCGGTGGTCATGTCACTGACGATGCCGGCGGGCGTCATTGCTCGTACGGCGGAGGCCATCGACTTCGCCAGACGGGGCAATGGATACAAATGCGGGCTGGGAAACGCCGAACCGAAAGGCACCGTTTCAGGGTCCTTGAGTGACCCCAGCACCGAAAAGATCAGGTCACTGACCCCCAGATCGGTGCCTTCGCTGGCATGCCGGACCAGTTCAGGTTCGGTCAGTGCATGGGTGGCATGTTCTCGCACGTAATAGCCGGAGCGTGCGCGGGCCTGAATCAGCCCCTTGTCTTCCAGCAGGTAATACGCCTTGAAGACAGTGGCCGGGCTGACCGACCAGGTACGACTCGCGACCCTGACAGAGGGGATTTTTTCACCGGCGGGCAGCACGCCGCTGCGAATCATTTCCGAGATGTCGGCGGCAAATTGTTCGTAGCGCTTCATGATCGGCGTCGGTTGAGTGATGCAGGCATCATGAGTGAAAGAAGCCTTGGCGAACAGAGGCAACATCTACGCAAAAAGCCGTATCAGATGATGTTTGCTGACCGGTACAGGCGCTGAACCATCCGTCAGCACAGGCGATCAGGCGGGCAAACCTGCTTGAACCCCTCAAACGGATGGGTCTATCATGCGGCCGTCCTTCCATCCCTGTAAGGAAGTATTCGTGCCCCGTTCCAACTGGCTGCCTACGCCGCCTTAGCGCTACGCCCCCTCGCCACACCCTGACTGCCACTGGTTGCGGTCGCCTGTTGCTGTGTCCGTTTTACGGTCGCTGCCACGCCCCTTATCAATCAATCGAAAACTGATGCTCTTGCTCGTCCGGCACTCGCTGCTGTGCGTCCTGCTGCGTCTGTCACAGGTATTTCTATGCTCGAAAAAATCAAAACTGCGTGGTTTTCCAATGTCCGGGCCGATGTTCTGGCCGGGCTGGTCGTTGCCCTGGCGCTGATTCCAGAGGCCATTGCGTTCTCGATCATTACCGGCGTGGACCCGAAAGTCGGGCTGTACGCGTCGTTCTGTATCTGCACGATCATCGCGTTGGTGGGTGGCCGTCCGGCCATGATCTCCGCTGCTACGGGGGCGATGGCTCTGTTGATGGTGAACCTGGTGAAAGAGCATGGTCTTCAGTATTTACTGGCGGCCTCGTTGCTGTGCGGTGTGTTGCAGATCATTGCCGGGTACCTGCGGCTGGGGCAGTTGATGCGCTTTGTGTCGCGATCAGTTGTCACCGGTTTTGTGAACGCCTTGGCGATCCTGATCTTCATGGCTCAGTTGCCGGAGCTGACGCATGTGACCTGGCCGGTTTATGCGATGACCGCCGCAGGCCTGGCAATCATCTATCTGTTCCCGCGCGTGCCGGCAGTGGGCAAGCTGCTGCCTTCGCCGCTGGTGTGCATTCTGGTGCTCACCGCGATCTCCATGTACATGGGGCTTCATGTCCGGACAGTGGGCGACATGGGCGCGATGCCTGACAGTCTGCCGACGTTTATGTGGCCGGACGTGCCGCTGAATCTCGACACGCTGCTGATCATCCTGCCGTATTCCGCCGCGCTGGCGGTGGTGGGCCTGCTTGAGTCCATGATGACCGCAACCATTGTTGATGACCTGACCGATACCCCCAGTGACCGTAATCGTGAGTGCAAAGGGCAGGGCATTGCCAACATCGTCAGTGGGTTGATTGGCGGGATGGCCGGCTGCGCGATGATCGGTCAGTCGATGATCAACGTGAAGTCCGGCGGCAAGACGCGCCTTTCAACGCTCAGTGCGGGTGTGCTGCTGTTGATCATGATGCTGTTTCTGGGTGACTGGCTGGCGCGCATTCCGATGGCTGCGCTGGTGGCGGTCATGATCATGGTATCCATCAGCACCTTCAGTTGGGCGTCGATCCGCCACCTCAAAGAGTACCCGCTCTCGACCAACATCGTGATGGTCGTCACCGTGGTGGTGGTCGTGGCGACCCACAACCTGGCGTATGGCGTGCTGGTCGGCTCTTTGCTGGCCGCGATGTTCTTTGCCAGCAAAATCGCCCACTACCTTGATGTGACGTCGCACCGTGATCCCTTCCACAGCCACCGCACTTACTACGTCACCGGCCAGGTGTTCTTCGCTTCCTCCGACCGCTTCATGGCGTCATTCGATCTGCGGGAAAACCTCGACACACTGGCCATCGACCTGCGCGAGGCGCATTTCTGGGACATCACGGCGGTGGCTGCGCTGGACAAGGTGGTGTTGAAGCTGAGAAAGGCCGGCGTCAGTGTGGACGTGGTCGGCATGAACCGCGCCACGGCGACACTGGTGGACCGGTTTGGCGTGCATGACAAACCGGACGGCATTGATTCATTGATGGGGCATTGATATCCGCATGGCCGGATCACTCCGGCATTTCAATCCGGATGATTGACCCGCCGCCGGGCCTGTCCTGCACCTCGATGCGCGCACCGTGTTCGACACATATGGCGCGGGCGATGGACAGTCCAAGGCCGCTGCCACCTGAATAGCGTGCCCGCGAACGTTCTGCACGCCAGAAACGGTCGAACACCTGCTCAAGGTTTTCCGAGCCGAAACCGGGGCCGCGGTCCGAGAAGGTCAGCTCGACATTCCGGGCGGTTGCTCTGGCCACTATCAGCAGCTCGCCGCCCAGCGCCGAATAGCGCAGCGCGTTATCCACGAGGATATTGACCACCTGGCCGATACGGTCCCGGTCTGCCGTAATGGCCAACCCTTGCGGTATGTCGATGGCCACGCGGATGTTTGCTTCGTCAAGTGGCGTGGCGAACCAGCTCAAGCGTTCGGCCACCAGTTTCTGCAGGGAGAACGCTGACTTGTCCAGCGTCAACTGGCCGGCACTGGCCAGTGACAGCAGGTGCAGGTCGCTGACCAGTTTGTTCAGTTGGTGAAGCTGCCGATGGACCATCTCCAATTGGGCGAGATCGCGCGGGAAGACTTCATCGATCATGCCCTGAACGCGGCCCATGGCGGCGTTCAGCGGGGTTCTCAGTTCATGAGCGATCATCGCGCTGGACTCGCTGACCTCCAGTTCGTAACGGCCCAGTTGCGTGGTCATGGTGTTGAAGTCGCTGACCAACGCCTGAAGTTCGTCCGGCCCGTTGGCATCCATCGGCAGTCGGGTCTTGAAGTCGCCCTGAGCCACGCGTCGCGCGCCTCTGGCAATCGAAGAGAACTGACTGGAAAGCGGGCGTGAGAACAGAAACCCGAAAAAGATGACGATGGGAATGGCCGCCATCACCAGCCCCGCCAAGACCCACCACTCTTTGTTGGCTATGCCCGGCAGGAGGTATTCGACGGGGTAGTACTGAACGAACAGTTCGCGAAGTCTGGCAATGTTGGCTTCGGGCTCGGTCTGTAACCGCAGGAGTTCACTGCGCACCTCGACCGGCATGGCCTGCACCGTCATCCAGTCAGACACGGTCACGTGCAGCCACATGCAAAACGCGATGACGATGACGGCACCGACCGCCAGCATGCTCATGCGCATGCCGACCCAATGCCACAACGGTTGCTGCCTGTGCCGGGAAAAAGGTCGCATGGGATTTACCTGAACCGATAGCCGACCGAACGCACTGTCACCAGCACGTTATCCACGCCATGAATTTCGAGTTTGCGTCGCAGGTTATGCACGTGTGCATCGACCACTCTGGCCAGCGCCTCGCTGTCGGGCAGACAGATCTCAAGCAGTTCTTCGCGGGTGAAAGCCTTGGACGGGGTTTTCAGCAGGGTGGAGAGAATCTTGAATTCGGTGGGCGTGAGGTCGAGTACGGTGTCTGCGGTATCGGCGTTTTCGATCACGGCGGTCACCGATTCGAGGTCCACCAGCAATTGCTGATGACGCAGGTGACGGTCGTTATTGCCATTTTGCTGGGAGCGCCTGAGCACCGCATGCACCCGGGCGACCACTTCTTTAGGGTTGTAGGGTTTGACCACGTAATCGTCGGCGCCGTAGCGCAGGGCACCGAGCTTTTCCGGCTCGTCGCCCATGGCCGTCACCATGATCACTGGCGTATCGCTGCAGCGCCTGACCGCCGACAGCACGTCGGTGCCGCTGACCAGCGGCAGCATCACGTCCAGCAGCATCAGGTCGGGCTTCCATTGACGGTGCATGTCGATGCCGCGCTGGCCGTTTTCCGCCAGTCCTACGGTGAAGCCATCACGACGCAGATAGGCCTCCAGAATGCTGGCGCTGTCGGCATCGTCTTCGACGATAAGAATGCGTTTTCCTGACACGAGAGTGCCTCTTGATCAAATCTTGATAATTCGCGAACGGTTTATTGAAAGTCGGCGTTCAGGATGGCGTCCAGACCCCACTGTCGCGGACAGATCCTATGCCGATGAGTACACCGCTGTCCAAGCGTATCTGCAACCCCGGATGCCGTTGCCTGGCAGTGCTTCTGAGCCTGACTGTTTCTGCCTGTTCGCTGATTCCGGACTACCAGCGCCCGGCGCCGCCGGTCCCTGCGGACCTCTCCTCAAGTGTGGCGCCTGCTAGCCGGAAAGCCCTTGATGTCGTATTGAGCGCAGACGAAGAGGCGCTGGTGACCGAGCTGTCTCCCAACGGCGAGTTGCGGGCGTTGTTGACGTCGTCTCTGGCGTTCAATCGCGACTTTCGTATGGCGGCACTGCGCGTGGACGAGGCCAGAGCCATGCGCGGTATCAGCCGCGCCGACCGTTTTCCAACCATTGCCGCAGGCGTCGAGCGTGACCGTCAGCACTTCGACAATGCCGCTGCGGACGAGCGATATGGCCAGGACATCGCCATTGCCTCGCTGGGTATTTCCGACTTCGAGCTGGACTTCTTTGGCCGTGTGCGCAGCCTGTCCGAAGCGGCGCGGCATGATTATCTGGCCAGCGTTTATGGTCAGCAGGCCGCGCGAAGTGCGCTGGTCGCGGAAGTGGCGCGCGCCTGGCTGGCGGAGCGCCTGAGCGCTGCTTTGCAGCAGGATGCCCAGGCTGTTCGTGACGCCCGGCAGATGTGGGTGAACGCGGTCGAAGAGCAGCAGCGTCAAGGCGCTGTCTCTCTGGATGACCTGCTGGCGCAGCGCATGGAGGCGTTGAGTGCGCAGCAGCAGGCGCAGGATGCCGTCAGCGAACATGCGAACGCAGCGCAGGCGTTGCTGTTGCTGACGGGCTACTCGACAGCACTGCCGACCACACCAGCGGAGGCGCCTGCGCTGACCGGCGCGCTGCTGGACACGCCCGCCTGGCTGGCGAATCTGCCGTCACAGCGTCTGCTGGAGCGATTCGACATCCGCCAGCGCGAGGAAGCGCTCAAAGCCAGCAATGCCAATATCGGGGCTGCGCGCGCGGCGTTCTTTCCGTCCATAAAACTCAGCACCGGCGTCGGCCTCCAGAGCGACAGCCTGCGCACTCTGTTCAGCGGCGGCAGCGGTGCCTGGCTGTTCAGCCCGCAACTGAACCTGCCGCTGTTCGACGGCGGGCGCAATCAGTCCAATCTGGACCTTGCCCATGTGCGCCAGCAGATCGCTGTCGCCGAATACGAGAAGGCTGTCCAGAACGCTTTTCGCGAAATGTCCGGAGTGCTGAGCCGACGTCAGCAGGCGCTGGCCCATGCCCGGAACGAGATCGAACGCGTCGCGCTGATTCAGGAAAAAGTGCGGCGTCTGTCCTTTGAACTGAATGCCGGTGCCGCCGACCGTACGGCATTGCTGGCTTCCAGCATTCGCATCGCCGAAGCCGATGCGGCATGTCGCAAGTCCGTTGATGAATGGCAGCAGAACCGGATCGATCTGTTCCGGGCGCTTCACGGCGCAGAACCCACCACCCTCTCGAAATCCTGACTGACCGGAGTATCACCATGAACCATGACCTCTCCCATTCCCCTGCACGAACCGCTGTGCTCAAGCCGTTGCTCAACGTGTTGATCGCATCCGCGGCGATGACCTTGATGGGGCACGTCTATGCCCAGGAGGGCGACTCTGCCGGCACCTCGTCCATTCTAGGTGACAGGTTCAACGTCAATTTCGGTCTGGGCATGGCCGTGTTGCCTCGCTACATGGGCGCGGATGAATACCGCAGTCAGGTGCTGCCAATGCTCACGATCCAGCGCGGGATCTTCTTCGCTGACACCACGCGCGGTGTCGGGCTTCAGTTTCAATCAGCGTCCGGATTCGGTGCCAGCGCGGCGCTCAATTACGACTTCGGCCGTACCGAGAAAAACAGTACGAATCGCCCTGGCTCCAACGAACTCAGGGGCATGGGCACCGTCGAGGGCGCAACCGTTGGCGACTTCATGGTCTCTCAGCAGCTCACGCCCTGGTTGTCGGCCAGTGCCGAGGCCGAATTACGGGTCGCAGGTGAAAAGCGTGGCAACCGCTACCGCCTTGGTTTCGAGGGCATTGCCTACCACAGTCAGACCGATACGGTGACGCTCGACATTGATGCGCATGCCGGTGACAGCCGTTACAACCAGACGTACTTCGGGGTCAGCCCGTTTCAGAGCCAGCGCACCGGCTTTTCCAGATTCACCGCAGACAGCGGCATTTACGCCTACTCGGCGGCGCTCGCCTGGCAGCACACCTTCGACGCGCACTGGTCAACCGTTGCCAGCGTCGGGGTGACTCACTACACCGACCAGACCCGTGGCAGCCCGCTGATCGAGACCGATGCGGAAGGCAGCGGCCTGCTTGCCTTGAACTACGCCTTCTGACGAGTGGACGCCTGCCATGCGATTTCATCCTGACGCGTTTTCTGTTTCACGCCGATGTGTTGCACAGGCTTGCAGCCTTGCACTGATCGCCTTGCTGGTCGGTGGATGCAGCGATAAACATCCGGCCAGCGTTGCTGCCGTTCGTGCCGTCAAGGTTGAGGCGGTGCGTGCAGGCGAGGGGGCCACGGTGCGTTTTATCGGCACCGTTCGGCAGCAGGAGCGCGCCAGTCTGGCATTTGAATCGGCAGGCACTTTGGCCGAGCTGCGGGTCGATGTCGGCGATGCCGTGGAGAAAGGGCAGGTACTCGCCAGCCTTGATCGGCAGCCCGCCACATTGCGCGTGCAGCAGGCGCAGGCCAGCGCCCGCCTGGCCACCGCGCAAGCGGTCGAGCGTGAGCAAAACTATCAGCGCCAGCAGCGCCTGTTCGCGGCAGGCAGTGTGGCGCAAAGCGTGGTCGAGTCGGCGCTGTCTTCCCGCGAGCAGGCTCGGGGCGAGCAGGTTCGCGCACAAGCCGAACTGGAACTGGCGCGTCGTGAACTGAGTCACGCCCAATTGCTCGCACCTTTTGCCGGGCGAGTGGTGGCACGTCGCGCAGAACCGCGCAGCGTATTGCCTGCCGGGCAGGCGGTGCTGGACATCGAGTCTGGCGAGGGGCAACAGGTGGTGGCGGCTGTGCCGGTGGCACTTGCCGAGGCACTCAAACCCGGTGATCTCGCCCGCGCGTCAAGCGCGGCCGACAATACGTCCGGCTTCGATCTGGCGCTTGAGGGGATCTCCCCGCGAGCCGATGACGGTCTGGTCAGAACGGCAGTGTTTCGTGTGTTGCGTCCAGCCAGCCGACTGCCCAGCGGCATCACGCTGCTCGTGCAGATACACCCTGATTCAGGCCCGCAACCTCTGTCGATTTCTGTTCAGGCGCTGTGGATGGGGGCTGGCCACGACACCGCCGAGGTGTTTGTCTATCAGCCCGGTGGAACGGTGTCGATCCGCTCGGTTTCTCTGGGGGCGGTCAGGGAAGGGCGAGCGGTCATTGCCAGCGGGCTGACAGTCGGTGAGCGAGTGGTGACCGCCGGGGCCGCTTTTCTGCAGGACGGGCAGACCGTCAGTTTGTTTCAGCCTGAAACCCGTCTGGACGGAAGTGCGCCATGAACCTTACCCACCGAGCAATGGGCGCAAGTCGCCTGACCCTGTTTGCTGCCTGCCTGATTTTGCTGGCCGGTGTTGCCACTTTTCTGGGTTTCCCTTCTCAGGAAGAACCTTCGGTGACCGTCCGGGACGCGTTGGTCAGTGTCGCTCTGCCCGGGCTCTCCGCAGAACGCACCGAGGAGCTGCTTGCCAGGCCGCTCGAAGAGAAAATCCGCGAACTGGCGGAGATCAGGAACGTGGTCACCACGGTCAAGCCGGGCCGGGTGATCGTGCAGGTAACGGCGTACGACAGCGTCAAGGACCTCGGGCTCTTGTGGCAGAGACTGCGCGCCAAGGTGGGCGAAACGAGTGGTGTTTTTCCGCCGGGCACCCAAGGTCCCTTCGTGAATGACGATTTTGGTCGGGTTGCGGTGGCATCCGTTGCGGTCACCGCTCCGGGTTTCAGCATGAGCGAAATGCGCAGCCCGATAAAACGGCTGCGCAATCAGCTTTACGCGCTTAAAGGCGTCGATCAGGTCGAGCTGTACGGCTTGCAGGATGAGCGTATCTACCTGGATTTCAATCATCAGACGCTGGCCGCTGCCGGACTGTCGCCTCAACAGTTGTTACAGCAATTGCAGGCCAGAAATGTGATCGCGCCGGGAGGCAATCCGGTTATCGGTCAGCAAAGCACCACACTCTCGGTCAGTGGCGAAATCCTTTCGCTGGAGCAATTGCGCCAGTTTCCCGTGCAACTGGCCGACGGTCAGAAGGTTGCGTTGCACAGCCTTAGCCGCGTGTCAGTGGCCGCCGTCGATCCACCGGACACCGAAGCCGTCTACCAAGGTCAGGACGCCGTCGTACTGGCGGTTTCCATGCAGCCAGGCCTCAATGTTCAGACCTTCGGCAGCGCGTTGCGCAAACGACTCGGTGAACTCGAACAACAACTTCCGGCCGGTTTTACCCTGCACATCGTGACATTCCAGTCCGACGTGGTTCAGCACGAGATGGGCAAGATGTACCACGTCATGGCTGAAACGGTGGTGATCGTGATGTGCGTGGTCATGCTGTTCCTCGGCTGGCGTACCGGGCTGGTGGTCGGGGTGATTGTGCCGTTGACCATCCTCAGTACGCTGCTTGTCATGCGTGCGCTGGGCATCGAGCTGCAGACGGTGTCGATTGCCGCGATCATCCTGGCCCTGGGGTTGCTGGTGGACAACGGTATTGTCATCGCCGAGGACATCGAACGGCGATTGCATGCCGGAGAAGATCGACGACGCGCCTGTGAGGAGGCGGGGCGCACGCTGATGATCCCTTTGCTGACCTCGTCACTGGTCATCGTGCTGGCGTTTTCGCCATTCTTTCTGGGCCAGACCAGTACCAATGAGTACCTGCGTTCACTGGCGATCGTACTGGCGACCACGCTGATCAGTTCCTGGCTGCTCAGCGTGACGGTAACGCCCCTGTTGTGTTTCTACTTCGCCCGGTCTCCGACCGTTGCCGTGGCGCCTGCGGCCGATGAATATGCCTCCGGTTTTTACCGCGGCTATCGGAAGATTATCGAGGGGCTGCTGAATCATTACCTGATCTTTATCGCCAGCATGATGGGGTTGTTGGCAATCGCCGTCCTGGTGCTGACTCACGTGCCCTACGACTTTCTGCCGAAGTCGGACCGCATGCAGTTCCAGATTCCGCTGGTGCTGGAACCCGGCAGCAGTTCGCGCGCGACGTCACGGGCGGTGCGCGATATCAGTCAGTGGCTGAGCAACGACAAGGATGTCAAAGACAGCATCGGCTATGTGGCCGACGGCGGTCCACGAATCGTTCTGGGCCTCAACCCGCCGTTGTCTGCCCCTGACATTGCCTATTTCACGGTCAGCGTGCGCGAAAGTGCCGACGTCGATGCGGTGATTGAGCGAACCCGGCATTTTCTTCTGTCACAGCACCCCGAAATCGAAGCACAGCCCAAACGGTTCTCACTGGGAACCACCGAGGCGGGTGTCGCGATCTACCGGGTGATTGGCCCGGACGAAAAGGTCCTGCGAAATATTGCCCGCAGGATCGAGCAGGCGTTATCGGCGTTACCGGGGACGCTGGACGTACGCGATGACTGGCGTACCCGGCTGCTGCGGTATGACGTGGCGGTGGACCCGTACAAGGCATTGCAGGCCGGTGTTTCCACTCAGGACATTGCGCAGGCGTTGCAGCTGAGAAATGACGGGTTGACAGTGTCCTCGCTGCAGGATGGCGAAACGGCGGTGGCCATTGTGGCTCGAGAGCAGGGGACACCGGGCATGCCGGCCGACGATCTGGACGGCACGCTGATCTATCCGTCTTCAGGGGCTGCGCCGCTGATGTTGTCCGCCATTGCCACTGTCGAGCCCAAGGCCGAAGCGTCGACCATTCAGCGCCGCAATCTGGAGCGGGCCATCACCGTGGTCGGACACAATCCGTCGCTGACGGCGACGTCCATCGTAGAGCAACTGGCACCGCAAGTGGCTGCGCTCAACGTGCCAGCGGGTTATCGCATTGAATTGGGGGGCGAGATAGAAGACTCGGCTGAAGCCAACCAGGCGCTGCTGCAATACATGCCCCACGCGCTGGTGGCGATGCTGCTGTTGTTTATCTGGCAATTCAATTCGTTTCGCAAATTGCTGATTGTCATTTCCAGCGTGCCCTTTGTGCTGATCGGCGTGGCATTGGCGCTGGTACTCACCGGGTATCCGTTCGGTTTCATGGCCACGTTCGGGCTGCTGTCGCTGGCGGGGATCATTGTCAATAACGCGGTACTGCTGCTGGAGCGTATCGAGGTCGAGCGCGAAAACGGGCATTCGGTGCGTGAGTCCGTGGTCACGGCAGCGATCAAGCGACTGCGGCCAATCGTGATGACCAAACTGACCTGCATCATCGGTCTGATCCCGCTGATGCTGTTCGCCGGTCCGCTCTGGGAAGGCATGGCAATCACTATTATGGGCGGGCTGGCGTTGGGCACGCTGGTGACGCTGGGCCTGATTCCCATCCTTTACTGGCTGCTGTTCGAAAAGCTTGAGCGCGGACGTGACCGGACCTGAAGGGGGGTTGAGTGTGCGGTGTAGACGCATCGCACTCATGACGGCTGATAGCGCGGTAGGGTATGGTCCTGAAAAGCCCGCTCATTCAAGCAAGGATAGATAACCATGCGCTCATTTCTCCGCTCGCCACTGGCTGCCCGGTTGGCCTTGGCCCTGGCGTTGACTGCGTCGGCACCGATGGCGATGGCCGAGCCTCACAAAGCGATTCAGGCGGATGCCGAGCACTACCAGGACGACGCCTTGAAACTGCTGGAGCGGCTGGTGAATATCGATTCGGGTTCCGGCTACGTGCCGGGCCTGACCAAGGTCAGCGATATCGCTATCGAAGAGCTGAAAAAGCTCGGTGCAAGCATCGAACTCGTTCCGAACACGCCTGAAGCCAGTCATCATGTCATCGCCACCCTGAAGGGCACCGGCAAGGCGAAAATCCTGTTGATGGCGCACATGGACACCGTCTTCAAGGAAGGTACGGCGGCAGAGCGGCCGTTTCATATCAAGGACGGCCGCGCTTACGGCCCCGGCGTAATGGACGACAAGGGCGGCATCGTCGCCGCGATCTACGCGCTGAAGGTTTTGCACAACCTGAAGTTCACCGACTACGCGCAAATCACCGTACTGCTCGACGCCAGTGAAGAAACCGGCTCGGTGGTCGCGACCGAACTGATCAAGAAAACGGCCAAAGAACACGATGTCACGCTGAACCTGGAGCCAGGTCGCCCAGCGGACGGGCTGGTGGTATGGCGCAAAGGCTCTGCCACCGCGCTGGTCGAAGTCACCGGCAAGGCCTCGCACGCCGGCGTCGCGCCGGAGCTGGGTCGCAACGCGGCCACCGAAGTGGCGCATCAGATCCTGCAACTCGGCAAGCTGGGTGATGAAGAGAAGAAAACCACCATCAACTTCACGGTGCTCAAGGCGGGTGATCGCACCAATGTGATTCCGGATCAGGCCAGCGCCAAAGCCGACGTTCGCGCAGCGGTGCCGGAGGAGTTCGACCGGATCGAGCAAGACCTCGCCAAAGTATCTGCCAATAAGCTGGTGCCTGATACTCAGGTCAAGACCAGCCTGGTGCGCGGCCTGCCGCCGATGCCACAAACGGCGAAGTCCGATGCGCTGGTTGCGATGGCGCAGGGCATCTATGGCGAATTAGGCCGTACGCTGACCATCGAAGGCAGCGGCGGCGCGGCGGACTCAAGCCTGTCTGCCAGCGTGGGCACACCAACGCTGGACGGCTTCGGCATTGTCGGCGGCAATATCCACACGCCTGAAGAGTATGCCGAAGTGGGCAGCGTGGCACCGCGGATCTACCTGCTGTCGCGGATGATCATGAAGCTTTCCGGTCAACCTTGACGTGCCAGGCCTGAACGGCTGATGCCTGAGAAGCACAAATATTATTTGTGCTTCTCAATAAAACATGTTGATTTTATTTTTCACTCGCCGACTCTAGGATGGCGACAGATCAAGCGGGTGGTTGCAGCGCAACAGCGGCGCTTCGACGTCCGCCTCCCATAAAAATGCCCCCGGAGTTCTGATGAGCCTTTCTCCTTTCCATCTGGCCATTCCCGTCTATGACCTGGCCGCCGCCCGCACGTTCTACGGTGAAGTGTTTGGGCTCGCCGAAGGCCGTTCCAGTGCGCAATGGGTCGATTTCGATTTCTACGGCCATCAACTGGTCATCCACGAGCATCCCAAGACCCACTCCCAGGAAAGCGTTCACAGCAATCCGGTGGATGGGCATGACGTACCCGTCCCGCATTTCGGCATCATTCTGGAGTGGGCACAGTGGGAGGCGCTGGCCGAGCGGTTGAAGTCATTCGGCACTCAGTTCGTGATCGAACCTTACATTCGTTTCAAAGGGCAGGTTGGCGAGCAGGCCACCATGTTTTTGTTTGACCCGTGCGGCAATGCGCTTGAGTTCAAGGCATTCAAGGACATGAGCCAGCTGTTCGCCAAATGATTTTCACGTGCCCGCAGTGACCTCGGTCACTGCGCTTCCTGAACCTGTGCCGTCAGCAGCCGGGCGAGGATTTTCACCGGTTCCGCGAGGCTTCGGCGTGCCCGATGCACCAGGCCGATATCCCGATGAAACGTATGCGGCCCCAGGCCCACAGCCCGCACCCCGGCGGGCCATGCCTGAAGGGTGGCCGTTTCCGGCACCAGTGCAACGCCTACGCCGTTGGCGACCAGTTTGACGATCGCGTCCAGCTCATCCAGCTCGCACACCTCACGTAACGAAACGTGCGTCTGACGCAAAAAGCGATCGACTTGCCGCCCGCCGAACGATGACCGGTCGTAACGGATGAAGGGCTGATTCGAGATCAGCGCTGACCAGTCGTCTCCCTGCACATCGGCCGGGACGATGAGGCAATAGGGTTCGCGTGTCAGGGTGGTCCAGCGCAGGTCGCTGTGCAGCGAAAAGGGTGGACGAATGATCGCCGCCAGATCGATTTCGCCGGCGTCCACCTGATTGACCAGGTCCATTGACAGGCCAGGAACGACGCGCGTCCGGCACTGCGGGCATTGCTGATGAAACAGCGCCAGCGCGTCCGGCAGGAACGAGCGCTGCACCGATGCAATGGCCCCGAGCGTCACCAGCACATCGGGGGCGAAGCCGACGGCGGCACTGCCCAGGTTGCCGTAAAGCCGCACCAGTTCCTGACCTTGCAGCAGCACTTGCTGGCCCATCCGGTTCAACTGCGCCGAACGTCCCTTGCGGTCGAACAGTTCGACACCCAGTTCCGCTTCAAGGCGCTGCATCTGCGCGCTGACCGCCGCCTGGGTCAAACCGATGCGGTCACCGGCAGCGGCAAACGTGCCTTCCCGGGCAACGGCGATGAGGGTTTTCAGTTCTTTGATCATTGGCAAATATTAGTTGTGTTTGCCGTGCGGGCCTATCTGTTTTTTTGATGAGATAGGCCGGGATTGAAGGAGCAGGAGGAGAGGGAATAGGGCAGCGATTAGTTGTTAAATAAAGTTCAATAAACCGGATACACGGTCGATACAATTATTTGACGCCAACGTGATGGCGATCTAATATTTCTCACCTTTTTGATGTCGATATGCTACTGCAAGGATGCGCTGTGTACTTACCTGCTTTCAAAACGGTGCTGCTGCTCTCGTTCGCTGTTATCGCTGCGCCCTTGTCTGCAGCCTCTGCCCAGGTTGATACATCAAGTGCGCTGGACCGTGCTCGCCAGCGGCAGGATACGACAACGTCGCGCGCGGATCTTTTAAGCGTATATGAGGCTGCCTCTTACAATGATGCGCGACTGTCTGCTGCGCGCCATGCTTACAAAGCGGAGCGCGAGGCAGTCCCTCAGGCACGCGCCGGTCTTTTGCCGAACGTAACTGCCGGCGCCACAACGGAAGTCACCAACCTGAAGCGTGATGAGCCTGCTCTGAGCCGCGAGCGCAGCGGGACAACGGTTCGTGCAAATCTCAGTCAGCCGTTGTTTCGTATCGATCGCTGGTTTCAACTGAAGGCTGCGCAATCGAGTGTGAGCCAAGCGGAGCTTGAGCTTTCCGCCCAAGAGCAAACGCTGGTGCTGACGGCTGCTCAAGCCTATTTTGAAACGCTCAGGCAACTGGATGCTTATGCTGCCGCTCAAGCGGAAGAGGCTGCGTTGCTGCGCCAACGTGATCAGGCGCAGGGGCGCCTTGAAGACGGCGCCTCAAGTATTACCGACGTGTATGACGCCCAGGCTGCTTATGACAATGCGCGCGCCAATCGACAACAGTTTCAGCGCAAAGTGGATGACGCTTATGAAGCATTAGAGCGTCTGACCCGGCACACTTACACCTCGATTGCCGGCATGGGGCATCAACTACCGATCGAAGCGCCTGTGCCTAATGACGCTCGCGTCTGGGTGGATACCGCTATTCGGCAAAATCTGGAACTTCAGGCCAGCGAATACGCGGTCAGCGCGGCGACACACACGCTCAGTCAGCGAAAGTCCGGTCATGCCCCCACGATCGACGCAGTGGCGTCCTATCGAAAGGGGGACAATGACAGCTTTGGTTACAGCAACCCGACTGACTTTGGCAGTAATGGTTATCGCGACCGGGTTGCGCAAAGCAGCATCGGCATTGAACTCAATATCCCTCTTTACTCGGGCGGAATGACCCACTCCCAGATCAAGGAGTCCACCGAGCGTCTTTATCAAACTCAGGACGAACAGGAAGACCGCCGCCGCGAAGTAGTACTGAACACGCGTAATGCGTTTCGCGGTATCAACGCCGGCATAGAGCAGATCTCGGCCCGCCGTCAGAGCATTGTTTCCGGGCAGAAGTCGGTGGAAGCCAATCAGGTCGGCGTTGACGTGGGGTCGCGCAACATTGCAGACGTACTCAATGCGCAGCGCCAGCTGTATGCGGCCGTGCGCGATTATAACGATGCCCGTTATGACTATATTCTCGACACGCTCAAGCTGAAACAGGCTGCGGGCACCCTCGGTCCCGATGATTTGAACGCACTCGCGCATTACTTGAAACAGGACTACGACCCGGCCCGCGATTTTTTGCCGCCGGGCAGTTGAGGTTCTGACGTCGCTTATCGGAAGTTTCAGTGGCCTGGCGACGTTGGCTGTGCAGGCGTCAAACCTACAAAAGTGGGTCATTACACTTATTGACCATCTGATTAGATTTGCCCGTGCTTGAGGCATGTTGGCAGGGAGCGTTATGAATGATTCGGAACCAGGCGCTCAGACGCCTGACAATGCCCCGCGCCTCGAC
>NZ_MTSA01000013.1:0-204270 GCF_002157375.1 Pseudomonas syringae | reverse complement strand
AGCTTTTTTATCGCGATGGCGCTGACGACGCAGAGTGCGACGTAAGTGACGGCTGAGTCCTGGCGCTGATCCGGGGGATGCGAGGCAGGACGCCGAGCAAGCCGCACCGGGCCAAGGATGGCCCGTTGCGGCGACCCCCGGATCAGTGACAGGGCGAAGGAACCCGACGAAGTCGGGCCGGAAACGGAGCCAGGATTTTGCTTACTTTGATCCTTCAAAGTGAGGCGCCGTAAGGGCGCAAAGGTGACCTGAGCCGTAAACAGACATCACTGACATCGCAACCCTTGTGTGACGCGGAGCGCCACAAAGAGGACGCAGAGCGTCCAGAACTGCATACCGACGCGGAGCGTCGGCACGATGGTCATAAAAAAGCTTTTTTATCGCGATGGCGCTGACGACGCAGAGTGCGACGTAAGTGACGGCTGAGTCCTGGCGCTGATCCGGGGGATGCGAGGCAGGACGCCGAGCAAGCCGCACCGGGCCAAGGATGGCCCGTTGCGGCGACCCCCGGATCAGTGACAGGGCGAAGGAACCCGACGAAGTCGGGCCGGAAACGGAGCCAGGATTTTGCTTACTTTGATCCTTCAAAGTGAGGCGCCGTAAGGGCGCAAAGGTGACCTGAGCCGTAAACAGACATCACTGACATCGCAACCCTTGTGTGACGCGGAGCGCCACAAAGAGGACGCAGAGCGTCCAGAACTGCATGCCGACGCGGAGCGTCGGCACGATGGTCATAACGATAAGCGCACCACGCGCGCAATAACGCGCAATAAAAAGCCCGCAACCTGTGAAGGTGCGGGCTTTTTTTCAGCTTGGCAGTGACTTATCAGAAGCGATAGGTAACCGAAGTGCCCAGGCCGTGAGCGGTGTTGCGGTAGTCGGCGCTGTAAGAACCCTTGGTCGCGCTGCTGTCGCGGATCTTGGTTTCGTCTTCACGCAGATACGAATACGCCACGTCGATGGTCAGGTCGTCGGTCGGGCTCCAGCCTGCACCGAAGCTGATGATCTTGCGATCGCCCGTCGGGATGCGCGGAGAGCGGTTGGTGTTGTTGGTTGGCGACTGGTCAACGGAGAAACCGGTACGCAACGTCCACTCTTTGTTGACCTTGTACGATGCACCGATGGCGTGTGCCCAAGTGTCGTGCCAGTTCTGCTCTTCGGAAATGGTGCCGATAGGGCCGGCAGAGCCGCCCAGAAGGGCTGGAACGCCGTCGTTGTTGACGGTGATGTCCTGCAGACGGCTCCAGCGAGTCCAGGTGCTGCCTGCGTAAACGGTCCAGTTTTCATCGATTTGCTGGGTGATGGAGAAGTCCACCGACTCCGGCGTGGAAATATCCAGCGAGGCGTCATACTTCTGACCGCCAAACGGCCCGAAACCAGACCCTTCGATCTTGGTCTTGCCTTTGAGCTTGTAATCGACTTTGGAATGATAGGTCAGGCCCAGACGAGTGGTGTCGGTAGCCTGCACCAAAATGCCCGCATTGAAGCCGATTGCGGTGTCATCCCCTTCGATCTTCACCTTGCCGTCGTTACGGCCCGGCGTGGCGGCATTCAGCGTGGCGGAGGTCAGTTCACCGTCAATGCGGTTGAGGGTCGGACCGAAACCAATCGAAACCTTGTCATTGAAGGCATAGCTGACTGTCGGCTGGAAGGTCACGACCTGGACGTGACTCTTGTCACCCCAGTAACGGCCGGCGAAGCCTTTTTCGTAATCCGTGACCAGGCCGAACGGTACGTACACGCCCAGACCGAATGCCCAGTGATCATCGATCGGTTTGACGTAGTAGCCCATTGGCACGCCGACCACGGGAACCATGTCACCGTCGTTGCTGCCGCCAAAGGTGCCACGACCGTTATCGATGTCGGTCTTGGCGATGACGGCGGCCGCGCCTACGCTGATTTCTTCGCGTTTGAGGCGGGACATGCCGGCAGGGTTGCCGAAAACGGTACTTGCATCATCTGCAGAGGAGGAGCGACCTGCGAAACCGGTGCCCATGCCGCTGATGCTTTGTTCATTAAGGGCGAAGCCGGCAGCGAGCAATTGAGTAGAAGCCAGACCCAGAGCGAGTCCGAGCGTTGTCCGGTTCAGTGCTTTTGTCATTATTTTCATTATTAGAACTCCTTGTTGTTCACCGGTCGGAAATTACCAACATTTTGGACGGCGCGCTATAGCCTGAAGAGCCCGATTTAGAGCTATTCTTGTAGGACAATCCTGAAAAAGTAGTAGGAGCTGCACTTTTTACGAAGTTCCGGTGTCGCACTTGCCGGTCAGGCTTGTCATTTTATGACGCGCATTAAAAAGCCCCGCCGTGTAGGGCAGGGCTTCGGGCTTGCGGTCTATCGTTATCGTCAGGCGATGAGGGCCTGACGGGTACGCTCGATCACGGCCTGCAGCGGTTCAGCGCTGGCGTACTGATCGGGGTACAGGCGTTCGCTGTGACGGGCGATGCCATGTTCGTTGACGATGGTAAAGCTGAAGCAGCCTTTGCGAGCGGCCATGATCAGGCAGTTCATTGGGGCAAAAGCGTGGGTAAGCGTGTGAATCGCGTGCTGAGTTTGAGTATTCATATTCAAGGTGTTTCCTGAAGCAACACGGAACAATACCGTGCATAAATAAAGATTCCAGTAAACGCGGGCCGACATTTGATAAAAAAGCCTGGCTGGGCGGAGAACCTGACTGGAACAAGACAGGCAGTTGAAGCGCGCTTTATCGTATGGCGCTCTAGCTGACCGGTAGGTACTTAGGAGGGCAGGCAACACAACAGGAGCAAAGGTTCTACGCTCCGGGTGAAGATCCTGATCAATTGCAGGCTGGTTGAGGCAGACCATGAGAGCCGTTACTGCACTGACACCTCTATGGTGCTTCAGCGAGAAGGTTCATGTCTGGAAACCATCGAGGTGGTCGATCCCTTGTTGCCAACATTCTCGTCGCATGGAGGAGTGTCTGTCGGGGGACTTGTCGACCGGAATTGATTTTCAGCTTGGTACTAACGGCGGCAATACTACCGATGAGGAATGAGTAATGCAACAGGTCGCCGAAAATAATGTTCAGTGTGTGATCAGCCGGTAGAGCAGCACCGTCGTCGAGGCGACCATCGAACACCCCAGCAGATAAGCGGCGACGGTCAGGCGAAGCGAGTCACGCCGTTCGATGGCGCGCATGATGTCGCCCGTCTGGTTGATGCGGCCCTTGCTCAGGTCTCTGCAGATGATCAGGTTCACGGCGATGGCCGACAGCAGCACGCTGCACGCGAACACCACACCGTCCGGTGAAGGCAGCCACAGGCTGGTCGCGAGCGCGATGACGCAAACGGCGATCAACAGCACGAAGAACTTCAGTATCTCCCTCATGGATTCCTTCACTGACTCATTTTGGGCTGGCGACAGTCGATTTTCGAGGCGGCTCTTGCCGCAGCGGGCGCAGTTTATCGTCTGGCACGATTTTCAGGGACAGTGCAGTGCAGAAAAAGCCGTTTGCGCACGGCTTTTCTCAGAGGAAAAAACCGCCGCAGGCCCGTGTTCATTGAGAATCCAGTGCAATCAGGCAAGGATTATATGATGTTTGAAACGCTCGAAAAAAAACCGGCGCACACGTTGTACACATTAGCGTCACAAGCTGTCAGATCACTGTCACAAGTGTTGCTAAGGGTTTGATTTATGATGGTGAATTATTAAGTCAATGAAAAACATCGCTTTTTTTTGCTGGTGAAAAAATCGTCAGTTTGAGTGCAGGCCCCATCCTGTCTACGTTTGCGGAAGTTAAAGGAGGGTTGTCCACTGAGTTATCCACAGCTTCTGTGGATTGTCCCGTCTGAGATGTCCCGGTAATGGGGGCTGTGCGAACGTGTAAAAGTGCGTAGAATCCGTCCCCCCGATTTGCCCCCGCCTGTTGATATCGCCTCGCTAGAGACGCCGTTTCTGCTGCACTATTCACGTTTCTACCCACACTGCCGCTGGCGATGATTCAGCCTGCATGGAGTCTTTATGGCACTGGACCTGAACAGCCTGTTATTGGGGCTTGCTGCAGCCGCATTGCCATTGTTGGCAATGCTCTGGCAGATGCAGCGTCGTCTGGCCTTGCGCCAGGCTGAAAGTGCGTTGCTGGATGAGCGGCTGAGCATGGCGCAAATGGCCCAGGAAGGCCTTAACGCCCAGCTGGACGCCTGCCGTGATGAAGTCAGCGATCTGGGGCAGGCCAACTCCGCCAAGCAGGCTGATCTCGCAGCGCTGCGTCGTGAAGTCGAATTGCTGCGGGAGGAAAGTGACAACGCCCGCGAAATGGCGCAGGGCTGGAATGTCGAGCGTGCAGGCCGAGAAGCCGAGCTGCGCCGTCTGGATGCTCAGTGCGCCGCGTTGAGCGCCGAGCTTCGCGAGCAGCAGGACAGCCATCAGCAGCGCCTCGATGATCTGCAGGGCTCCCGAGATGAGCTGCGGGCGCAGTTCGCCGAGCTGGCGGGCAAGATTTTCGACGAGCGTGAGCAGCGTTTTGCCGAAACCAGCCAGCAGCAACTGGGGCAATTGCTCACGCCACTCAAGGAACGTATTCAGTCGTTCGAGAAGCGCGTCGAAGAAAGCTACCAGAACGAAGCCCGTGAGCGTTTTTCGCTGGCCAAGGAGCTTGAGCGTCTGCAGCAGTTGAACCAGCGCTTGAGTGATGAGGCCACCAACCTGACGCGCGCTTTGAAAGGGCAGAAAACCCAGGGCAACTGGGGCGAGCTGATCCTTGAGCGTGTGCTTGAACATGCCGGGCTGGAAAAAGGCCGTGAGTATCAGACTCAGGTCAATCTCAAGGGGCCGGATGGTGAGCGCTTCCAGCCTGACGTATTGATCATGTTGCCGGGTGACAAGCAGGTGGTGGTCGATGCCAAGGTCAGTCTGACGGCCTATCAGCAATACGTGTCTGCCGACGACGATGTCATCGGTCAGGCGGCGCTCAAGCAGCACGTGCTATCGCTGCGCAATCACGTCAAAGGCCTTTCCGGCAAGGATTACAAACGCCTTGAAGGTCTGCACAGCCTGGATTTCGTTCTGTTGTTCGTGCCCATCGAGGCTGCGTTTTCAGCTGCGTTGCAGGCTGAGCCCAATCTGTTTCAGGAGGCGTTCGATCGCAACATCGTGATTGTCAGCCCGACAACGCTGCTCGCGACATTGCGTGTGATCGACAGTCTGTGGAAGCAAGAGCGTCAGAGCCAGAACGCTCGGGAAATTGCCGAGCGGGCGGGTTGGCTGTACGACAAGTTCGTGCTGTTCATTCAGGATCTGGACGAAGTTGGCAACCGCTTGCAGCAACTGGACAAGGCTTATTCGGCAGCACGCAACAAACTGACCGAAGGACGCGGCAACCTGATCAGTCGCAGCGAGCAGCTCAAGTTGCTGGGCGCGCGTGCCAGCAAAAGCCTGCCTGCCGACCTGCTGGAAAGGGCCATGACCGACACTGAGGGGTTGATTCGTCAGCCTGACTGATTCTTCTTTGGCATTTAGGCAACGTTCAGTAACAGGCCGTCCGTCGTAAAGACTAGAAGCAAGCCTGCACAACTGTCACATTGGTTGCATCGGAAAAAATTGTTTCCGTAGCACTCGGCTAAACGTTCATTTGCTTCTATGATCGTTAGTGAGTGATGAGTACAGATCGGGTTTTTCCCTCAAGGGGGCTCTATGAATAGCAAGTTGCAAGAATGGCTCCATGATCTAGGCGTTGCACTGGGTCTTATCGAACGACCAAAGCTGCAGCCCATCCCGGTTCGTGCCAACGATGATCGTCGTCGTCCACGCCGGTAAGCCTGACGCTTGACCCTGTTGGCAGGGAAGCAGGTGCTTAACCACCCAGCCATCACATCGGGGCGTAAAGGTCGTCCCGACGCAAGGTGCTCGCGTTTTTCAGCGATGATGTCCAGGCTCGTTGCCTGATCCGCTTTTTTTGCCGTCGTCCGGCACTGTCTCCTGTCCCATCAGCACAATCAGTTCAACCACCATTTTCAAGGCAAGGCCCTCCGGCCTTTGTATGGCGTGGATGTGCATGAAGCGCGGAACGGTGAAGTTGAATGCTTCTTCCAGCCTGCCGAACAGCGTCTGAATGTCGACATCATCCAGCCTCAGCTCACTGAACGTGGCGTCTTCGTGAATTCCGCTTTTGTCGACCAGAATGATCCCCAGCTCGTTGAACACGATCTGTGTGATTGCCTCGCGATTCATGAGTACTCCTGATGTTGATCTTGTCAGGATGGGCAGGCGTACTTCATGTCACCAGCTCGGACTATAAAGGCTAGCTCAAATAGTCTGCCTGGCTGCGCATTGCCCCGGCGCGAGGGTGAGAAGTTGTTTAAACTGCGCGATTGTTCGACAGGCGGCGCGGGACATGACCGGGCCACTGTCTCTGCTGCCGTGTCGACGTGCCGTTTCGGTTTCACGGCAGGACGCCACCCGAGTGAGAATCGATGCCCCGCGCCCGTTGTAAACGTTGCCTGCGTCCTGCCGCGCATTGTCTCTGCGCCTTGATCCCGCAGGTCGACAGTCGTACACGCGTGCTGATCCTTCAGCACCCTGATGAAGTCAGTCATGCACTGAATACCGCGCGACTGGCAGCGTTGGGGCTGGTCAATGCGCAGTTGCGCGTCGGGGAGGTGTTCGAGGATCTGCAAACACTGTTGAACCCGCCCGGCTACCAGGCGCGGCTGCTGTTTCCTGGTGAAGACGCCGAGGTCTTGAACCCTTACAGTGCGGATTCGTTGCCCCTGCTGCTGGTCGTGCCGGACGGCACCTGGCGCAAGGCGCGCAAGCTGCTGCACCTCAATCCCTTGCTGGCGGCTTTGCCACGCGTCAGCCTGGGTGCGGTGCCCGAGTCGCGTTACCGCCTGCGCAAGGCACCAGGCCCCGAGGCTTTATCGACGCTGGAAGCCATTGTCCACAGTTTGCAGGCGCTGGAAGCACCTCGCTCGTTCGAGGCGTTGCTCAAACCTTTCGATGCACTGATTGACGGTCAGATTCAGGCAATGGGCAGCGAAACATACCAGCGTAATCACGGCGGCCAAGTGCCATAAAACACTTTGCACCCATAAGCGCAGCCAGCTGTAGCTGTTGCTTTTCAGGACAGCGCCTAGAATGAGTGGCTTGTTCCATCTTTCGCGGAATTGCCATGCACATCTCGTCTGGTCGCTGGGTCTATGGCCTCTGTCTGTCACTGTTGACTGCGCTGCTCTGGGGCATTCTGCCGATCAAGCTCAAACAAGTCCTGCAGGTCATGGACCCGGTCACCGTGACCTGGTTTCGGCTGTTTGTTTCCGGTGTACTGCTGTTCATCTGGCTGGCGTCGGTCAAGCGCCTGCCCAGCTTCAAGAGGCTGGGGCGCAAGGGCAAGGTGCTGGTGCTGCTGGCCGTGTTCGGGCTGGTCGGCAATTACGTGCTCTACCTGATCGGCTTGCGCTTGCTAAGCCCCGGCACCACGCAACTGCTGGTTCAGGTCGGTCCGATCTTTCTGTTGATCAGCAGTATTTTTCTGTTCAAGGAGCGTTTCAGCGTGGGGCAGGGCATCGGCTTGCTGGTGCTGTTGATCGGCTTTGGCTTTTTCTTCAATCAGCGTCTGGTGGAACTGTTCACTTCGCTGGGTGATTACACCACTGGCGTGCTGATCGTGCTGCTGGCTTCGACGGTCTGGACCTTTTACGGGCTGAGCCAGAAGCAGTTGCTGACGGTGTGGAATTCGCTGCAGGTCATGATGGTGATCTATCTGTTCTGCGCGTTGTTGCTCACGCCTTGGGCGCATCCTGCCGAAGCGTTGCTGTTGAGCCCGTTGCAAGGCTGGCTGCTGCTTGCCTGCTGCCTGAATACGCTGGTGGCGTACGGCGCGTTCGCCGAAGCGCTGGCGCACTGGGAGGCGTCGCGCGTGAGTGCGACCCTCGCGCTGACGCCGCTTGTCACACTAGCGGCCGTGGCTGGCGCTGCGTGGTTGTGGCCGGATTACGTGCAGGCTGAAGAACTGAACCTGTTGGGCTATGGCGGCGCGTTGCTGGTGGTTTCGGGGTCGGCGTTGACCGCGCTCGGCCCTTCACTGATCGCCGGTCTGAGGGCGAGAAAGGCACGGCTGGCGCAGGCCTGAAGGTGTTTTGAACGGAGCGCGTTACCGTTCAACGCTTGCCCAGCGCCTGGGCCTGAAGAATCCATTCCTGCCGCTGTTGCTCGGTGGCACTGTGTACGGGTGCAAATTCGCTCAGGCGCTTCGTTTTGATCCCGCAAAAACCCAGGATGGTGCGGACCATCTGTCGGTGGGCCGGTGCGCCGTAGATCCAGTGAAAGTAGCGCGGCGGGGTGTCCATCGTGACCAGCAGTTCTGCCGTGCGGCCTTTGAGCAGCTCGTTGGCGCGGTGTTTGCGGCCGTGAGCCTTGAAGGCAAAGCCCGGCATCAACACCCGGTCAAAGAATCCCGTCAGCAGGGCCGGCAGGCCGCCCCACCAGACGGGGTAAACGAACACCAGGTGCTCGGCCCAGTGAATCTGGCGCTGGGCTTCGAGCAGGTCAGGCTCCAGCGTCTGAGTCTGGTCGTAGCCACTGTGCAACACCGGATCGAAATCCAGCTCGCCCAGCTTGAGGATGCGCACCACGTGGCCTTCACTTCGTGCGGCCTGGGCGTAGGCATTACCCAACGCGTGGCAAAGGCTGATGGTTTTCGGCGTGCCGTAAACCATCAGGATTCGCTTGCCGTTGCCTTCCAGTGGTGTTGCGCCGGTTCTGGCGTCAGCCATTGCTGCCCGCCTCCAGCATTTTGTCCGGGCGCACCCAGGCGTCGAACTCTTCATCGGTCAGATAACCCAGCGCAAGCGCCGCTTCACGCAGGGTCAAGCCCTCGGTGTAGGCTTTCTTGGCAATCTGCGCGGACTTGTCGTAGCCGATATGCGGGTTGAGCGCGGTGACCAGCATCAGGCCGCGTTCCAGATGTTCGGCCATTTTCTCGGCATCCGGCTCCATGCCGGCGATGCAGTGTTCATTGAAGTTGCTGCAGCCGTCGGCCAGCAGGCGAATCGATTGCAGCACATTGTGAATGATCACTGGCTTGTAAACGTTCAACTGCAGGTGACCCTGGCTGGCGGCGAAGCCGATGGTTACATCGTTGCCCATGACCTGGCAGGCCAGCATGGACAGCGCCTCGCATTGAGTCGGGTTGACCTTGCCAGGCATGATCGAACTGCCGGGTTCATTGGCCGGCAACCTGACTTCCGCCAGCCCGGCACGCGGGCCGGAACCCAGCAGGCGCAGGTCGTTGGCGATCTTCATCAGTGTTCCGGCCAGCGTCTTCAGCGCGCCAGACAGGGCTGCCAAGGGTTCGTGACCCGCCAGCGCCGCAAATTTGTTTGGCGCGGTGACAAATGGCAGGCCGGACAGCGCGGCCAGTTCTGCGGCAATGGCCTCGGCGAAACCTTTTGGCGAGTTGAGGCCGGTGCCGACTGCCGTACCGCCTTGCGCCAGTTCATAGACGGCGGGCAGGGCGGCGCGAATAGCTTTTTCGGCGTAATCCAGTTGCGCGACGAAACCTGAAAGCTCCTGACCAAAGGTGATCGGCGTCGCGTCCATCATGTGCGTGCGTCCGGTCTTGACCAGTTTCATGTGGCGCGCAGCCTGCTCGGCCAGTCCGGCAGACAGCTCGGCAACGGCCGGCAGCAGATGCTCCTTGACCGCTTGAGCCGTGGCGATGTGCATGGCTGTGGGGAAGCAGTCGTTGGAGCTTTGCGAGCGATTGACGTGATCGTTGGGGTGGACTGGCGATTTGCCGCCACGGCCCTGGCCAGCGAGTTCATTGGCGCGACCGGCGATCACCTCGTTGACGTTCATGTTGCTTTGCGTGCCGCTGCCGGTCTGCCAGACCACCAGCGGAAACTGCGCATCATGCTGGCCGTCGAGCACTTCATCGGCGGCCTGTTCGATCAGGCGCGCAATGTCGGCAGGCAAGTCGCCGTTGCGGCTGTTGACGCGTGCAGCGGCTTTTTTGATCAGTGTCAGGGCGTGCAGGACGGGCAGCGGCATACGCTGGTCGCCAATCGCGAAGTTGATCAGTGAGCGTTGGGTCTGCGCCCCCCAGTAGGCTTCTTCGGGGACTTCGATCGGGCCGATGCTGTCGGTTTCGGTACGGCTCACAGGTCTTACTCCTTTAAGTACGTTGCAGGGTTAGGTCGCCATAAGCAGACAGGGTTCCCGAGTACTGGTTTTTAACCGCTCGGTGAACCGGGGGTTGAGACAAAAGCCCACATAAGCGCAGAATGGTCGGCCCTGGGGTAATGCCTCGTTTGCTAGATAAGGAAACTCGATGACCCGTCTTCGTGCCATTTGTACCGCGGTAGCACTGGTGTGTGCCAGTGGTCAGGTCTTTGCCGACACCGCCAGTCACAATGCGAGCGCCGAAACATTCCTGAAGCTTGCCAACGCCGATCGTCTGGGCGCTCCGGTCTATGCGCAGGTTCAGCAGATGTTTGCCCAGCGCTTCGCCGAGACCAAGGCACCTGCCTCGAAAAAGGCCCTGCTTGAAACCTATCAGGCCAAAGCCAACACCGCGCTTGATCAGGCCATTGGCTGGAACAAGCTCAAGCCTGAAATGGTCAAGCTCTACACCGCCAACTTCACTGAAAGCGAGTTGAAAGACCTGGTTGCGTTCTACCAGTCTCCACTGGGCAAGAAAGTGATGACCAAGATGCCTGAACTGGCCCAGCAATCCGCGCAACTGACCCAGAGCAAACTGGAAAGCGCTGTGCCGGTCGTCAACAAGCTGCTGGCTGACATGACTGCCGAGCTGGAACCTGCCAAAGCCGCCGCACCCGCAGCAGCTCCGGCCAAAAAGCCCTGATCGGCGAGTCATGCCATGACCATGCAACAACGAATCGAGTCGGCGCTTGCGCTGCTGCAACCGCACCATCAGCAAGTGCTCGATGAGAGCCACATGCACAGTCGTGGCCAGCAGACGCATTACAAGGCCGTGCTGGTCAGTGATCAGTTTCAGGGCTTGAGCCAGGTCAAGCGGCACCAGAAGGTCTACGCCACGCTGGGTGCCCTGATGGGTGAGTTCCATGCGCTGGCGCTGCACACCTACACGCCTGAAGAATGGGCGAAGACCGGTGCCGCGCCTGCTTCACCGACCTGTGCCGGCGGTCATTGACCGGATTGTCCGGCTGATCTTGCCTTTTTACCGGGGCAAATGATCCGCCAGCGACCTGCTGTACGCCGGCTTTTGCTAGAATCCGCACCGCGCCGCCTGGCCGGTGCGTTTTTTTGTCCGGAATTTTTTACCCGGTAGGCCCTTTGCGAGGGTCGCCACTGGAGAGATGCATGACTCAAGAGCCGATGACTCAGCCGATCGTCGTGGCTGCGCTATACAAATTCGTGACCCTCAGCGATTACGTGGCACTGCGCGAACCGCTGTTGCAAGCGATGATCGATAACGGCATCAAGGGCACGTTGTTGATCGCCGATGAAGGCATTAACGGCACGGTGTCGGGCAGCCGCGAAGGCATCGACGGCCTGATGGCCTGGCTGAAGAGCGATTCGCGCCTGATCGATATCGATCACAAGGAATCCTACTGCGACGAGCAGCCGTTCTACCGCACCAAGGTCAAGCTCAAGAAAGAGATCGTGACCCTGGGCGTGGAGGGCGTGGACCCCAACAAGAGCGTAGGAACGTACGTCGAGCCAAAAGACTGGAACGACCTGATCACCGACCCTGAAGTGCTGTTGATCGACACCCGCAACGATTACGAAGTATCGATTGGCACTTTCGAAGGCGCCATCGATCCCAAGACCACATCGTTTCGTGAGTTTCCGGATTACATCAAGGCGCATTTCGACCCGGCCGTTCACAAGAAGGTCGCCATGTTCTGCACAGGCGGCATTCGTTGCGAAAAAGCGTCGAGCTATATGCTGGGCGAGGGGTTCGAAGAGGTTTATCACCTCAAGGGCGGTATTCTCAAATACCTGGAAGAGGTTCCCGAGCAGCAAAGCCAATGGCGCGGTGAGTGCTTCGTCTTCGACAACCGGGTTACGGTGCGCCATGACCTGACTGAAGGCGATTACGATCAGTGCCACGCCTGTCGCACGCCGATCAGTGCCGAGGACCGCGCCAGCGAGCATTATTCGCCGGGTGTCAGTTGTCCGCATTGCTGGGATTCGCTGAGCGAGAAAACCCGTCGCAGCGCCATCGACCGGCAAAAACAGATCGAATTGGCCAAGGCGCGTAACCAGCCTCATCCAATCGGTCGTAACTATCGTTCACCCTCCGAGGCCTGAACCATGTCCGCCCGCCTGATCTATGTCATGGACCCTATGTGTTCGTGGTGCTGGGGTTTTGCCCCGGTTGCCGATGCGCTGGTAAAGCAGGCCCAAGAGGCGGGCGTGCCGTTGCACCTGGTCATGGGCGGTCTGCGTTCCGAGCGTACCGCACTGGAACCGGCCAAGCGCCGTTACATCCTCGAACATTGGCAGGCGGTCGAAGAGGCCACCGGGCAGGCGTTTAATCATGAAGATGCGCTGCCGGAAGGTTTTGTCTACGACACCACGCCAGCCTGTCTGGCGGTGGCCGCTGCACGGCATCTTGACCCGGAGCGGGCCTGGGTGCTGGTGGGGTTGATCCAGCAGGCGTTTTACACCGAGGGCCGCGATGTGACGCGTCCTTCGGTGCTGGCTGAACTGGCCGGGCAAGCCGGTCTGACGCGTCAGGCATTCGCCGATGAGTTTGACAGCCCCGAGCGACAGGCGGCCACGGCTGCTGATTTCGCGTGGGCGCAGGACCTGGGCATCGCCGGGTTTCCGACCCTGCTTGCCGAACGCAACGGCCAACTGGCGTTGCTGACCAACGGTTACCAGCCGCTGAGCAGTCTTTCACCGCTATTGGGTCGATGGCTGGAGCGTGCAGTCAGTGCGTGACGATTCGCCCGACGCTCCCCGACAGGCACAGGCCGGTCTGGGCGATGCGTTGAGTTGGGCCGAAATCCGTCGTCTCGCGCTGCGCCACAAAAAAGCCTTGTGGCTGGCCAACGGTGTCGCGGTTCTGGCGACCCTGTGCAGCGTGCCCATCCCGTTACTGCTGCCATTGCTGGTCGACGAAGTGCTGCTGGGCCGGGGCGACGCGGCGCTGAAGGTGATGAATCACCTGCTGCCTGACAGCCTGCAGAAGGCGGTGGGCTATATCGGCCTGATGCTGTTGCTGACCTTGGTGCTGCGCGTGGGGGCGCTGGTTTTCAACGTGTTGCAGGCGCGGTTGTTTGCCGGGCTGGCCAAGGACATCGTCTACCGTATCCGGCTGCGCCTGATCGAGCGCCTCAAGCGTATTTCCCTGCGCGAATACGAAAGCCTTGGCAGCGGAACCGTGACCACGCACCTGGTGACCGACCTGGACACGCTGGACAAGTTTGTCGGCGAAACCCTCAGTCGCCTGCTGGTGGCGACCCTGACACTGGCGGGCACAGCCGGCATCCTGATGTGGATGCACTGGAAGCTGGCGCTGCTCATCATGCTGTTCAACCCGTTGGTGATTCTGCTCACGGTAAAGCTCGGCAAGCGCGTCAAACACCTCAAGAAGCTGGAGAACGACAGCACTTCGCGCTTTACCCAGGCGTTGAGCGAAACCCTGGATTCGATTCAGGAAGTGCGGGCCGGTAACCGTCAGGGGTTCTTTCTGGGGCGTCTTGGAGCGAAAGCGCAGGAAGTCCGCGATTACGCTGTCAATTCGCAATGGAAAAGCGACGCCTCGGGGCGTGCCAGCGGGCTGTTGTTTCAGTTCGGTATCGATATCTTTCGCGCGGCGGCCATGTTGACCGTGCTGTTCTCGGACCTGTCCATCGGGCAGATGCTCGCGGTCTTCAGTTACCTGTGGTTCATGATGACGCCGGTGGAGCAACTGCTGAACCTGCAATATGCCTACTACGCCGCGGGTGGTGCCCTGACGCGAATCAACGAGCTGCTGGCACGCGCCGACGAGCCACAGTATCCCGGGGGCACAGACCCTTTCGAGGGGCAGGAAACCGTGGGCATCGAAGTGCGCGGCCTGAGCTTCGGCTATGGCGATGAGCTGGTGCTGGACCAGTTGAACCTGAACATCGCGCCGGGAGAGAAAGTCGCGGTTGTTGGCGCAAGCGGCGGCGGCAAGAGTACCTTGGTGCAATTGCTGTTGGGCCTGTACACGGCCCGGACCGGAGTCATTCGCTTTGGCGGCGTCAGCCAGCAGGACATCGGCCTGGAAACGGTGCGCGAGAATGTCGCCGTGGTTCTGCAGCATCCGGCCTTGTTCAACGATACGGTACGCGCCAACCTGACGATGGGCCGTCACTGCAGCGATGAGGCCTGCTGGCGTGCGCTGGCAGTGGCGCAGCTGGAATCTGCCATTCGCGACATGCCCAAGGGCCTGGACAGCGTATTGGGTCGTTCGGGCGTGCGCCTGTCGGGCGGTCAGCGCCAGCGCCTGGCTATCGCACGCATGGTGTTGTCCGATCCGAAAGTGGTGATTCTCGATGAGGCGACCTCCGCGCTGGATGCCGCCACCGAATACAACCTCCATCAGGCGCTGGCGAGGTTTCTGCGCAGCCGCACGACACTGATCATCGCGCATCGTCTGTCAGCCGTTAAGCAGGCTGACCGGGTGCTGGTGTTTGACGGCGGGCGAATCGTGGAAGACGGTGACCATCAACAGCTGATTGCCGATGGAGGTCTGTACGCGAAACTGTACGGGCATTTACAGCAAATTTGAGGTGCTTTGTCTCTATCAGCGCACAGGTTGGCTCGATTCCGGGAGAATCAACTGCCATCATGGCCGAATTTAGCCTAGTCTCTGCGCTAGACGTTTATTCAGGCATGTGGTGACGTGAAACCCATGAAGCAACCATGGACCTTCTCCAAGCCCCGTCTGCTGGGCATCGTATGGCCTTTTATTGCCGTCGCGCTGTTTCAGGCTCTGTTGGGGTGCGTCAGTCTTTACACCATGTCTGCCGTGCGCAGTTACGTTGCGGGCGAGAGTCTCTGGTCAAAGGGACAGAAGGACGCTATCCATTACCTGAGTCTGTACGCCAATACGCACGATGAAAGCGATTACTTGAAGTATCAGCGCGCCTTCGCCGTGCCGCAGGGCGGTCACGCTTTGCGCAAGGCGCTTGACGAGCCTATTCCGTCGTTGTCGGATGCCCGGGCCGGCATCATCCAGGGTGGCAATCACCCTGACGATGCCAATGGCATCATCTGGATGTATCTGAACTTCCATAACTTCAGCTTCATGAAGCAGGCCATTCATTTCTGGGAAGTCGGTGACGGCTACCTGATGCAGCTCAATGAGCTTGCGCAGCACATCCACGAGCGTGTCATTCAGGGTGACGTAACCCCTGCCGACGTCGAGCGGTGGCGGGTGCAGATCAACTTCATCAATGAAGGTGTAACGCCGGCGGCCAAGGCGTTCAGTGATGCCCTGGGCGAAGGCTCCAGGTTCATTCTCAACCTGTTGATAGCGGTCAATCTGGTCACTGCCGTTGTGCTGATTGCCCTGGCGTTGCTGCGCGTGCGCCGCCTGATTGTTCAGCGGCGGCTGTTTGCCGATGCCCTGCAGCTGGAAAAAGAACGTGCGCAAATTACCCTGGAGTCGATCGGCGACGGGGTGATCACCATTGATGTTGCTGGCACCATTGTGTACATGAATCCCGCAGCCGAAGGGCTGACCCACTGGAAGAGCGCGCAGGCCAGCGGGCTTCCTCTGGCCGCGCTGTTCAACCTGCTGGATGAAAACGACCAGAAGGACAACTCGACGTTGATCGACCAGATCGCCAGCGGCCAACTCAAGGGTGGCAGTGCCAGCAGCAAGCTGATCCAGCGCCTTGATGGCAGCACGGTTTCGGTCGCGCTGGTCGGGACGCCGATCCACACCGCAGGCGTGGTGAGTGGTGCAGTCCTGGTGCTGCATGACATGACTCAGGAGCGCCAGTACATTGCCGACCTGTCGTGGCAGGCTGCTCACGACCCGCTGACCGGGCTGGTCAATCGCAGTGAGTTCGAGCGACGCCTGCAACACGTGCTCGATGCGAGCGGTGACAGTCCGGGCACCCATTGCCTGATGTTCCTCGACCTCGACCAGTTCAAACTGGTCAACGACACCGGTGGCCATGCAGCGGGCGATGAGCTGTTGCGCCAGTTGTGCCGGGCGTTGCCGCGGGGCTTGCGCGACGGTGACACGCTGGCACGGCTGGGCGGTGACGAGTTCGGCGTTCTGCTGGTCGACTGCTCTCCCGACACCGCTCACGATATTGCCGAGGCCTTGCGCGCAATCGTGCAGAGCCTGCATTTCATGTGGAAAGGCCGGCCATTCATGACCACCGTCAGTATTGGTCTGGTGCTTCTGGGTGATGCGCCTGCGACGCTGGAAGCGTCACTGTCTTCCGCCGATATGGCCTGTTACATGGCCAAGGAAAAGGGCCGCAACCGGGTTCAGGTCTACAGTGCCGACGACCTGACCTTGTCGGTGCGTTTCGGTGAGATGGCCTGGATTCAGCGATTGCACATGGCGATGGATGAAAACCGGTTCTGTCTTTATGCGCAGGAAATCGCCGCGATGAACGGGGAGGGTAACGAGGTGCGGCACATCGAGATCCTCCTGCGCCTGCGAGACGAGTCCGGGCGCATGGTGGTCCCGGACAATTTCATTCCGGCCGCCGAGCGGTACGGGCTGATGACCACGCTGGATCGCTGGGTGGTGCAGAACGTGTTCAAAGTCATCGCGCAATGCCAGAGTGATGACAGGCATCAAACGCCTCAGGCGCTATGTGCTATAAATTTGTCGGGTTCCAGTATCGGAGACGACACGTTTCTCGAGTACCTGAAGCAGCAGTTCACGGCTTTCGATGTGGCGCCTGAGATGATCTGCTTCGAGATCACTGAAACCAGCGCTATTGCCGATCTGGAAAGTGCCATCAGGTTCATCAACGAATTGAAGGCGCTGGGGTGCCGGTTTTCCCTCGATGACTTCTGTTCCGGTATGTCGTCTTTTGCGTACCTGAAGCATTTGCCGGTAGACTTTTTGAAAATTGATGGCAGTTTTGTAAAGGACATGCTCGACAATCCGATCAACAAGGCCATGGTCGAAGTCATCAATAACATCGGCCATGTGATGGGCAAGCGCACCATCGCCGAGTTCGTCGAGACGCCGCAGATTGAGTCTGCACTGCAGGAAATGGGCGTGGATTTTGCACAAGGCTATCTGATTTCTCGTCCTGAATTGTTCACTTGTGAGAGTCTGTACATTCAGCCCGTACGGCCTGACCCCCTGATGTTCGGCGCGCCAGGAACGCTACGGTAATCAGTCGAAACCTTATAAGGAGATACCCAGTGATCGACACTTTCGAGAGAACCGGTCCGCTCATGGAAGCCAGCAGCTACCCGGCCTGGGCGCAACAGTTGATCAAGGATTGCAGCGCTGCAAAAGCGCGGGTCGTCGAACACGAGTTGTATCAGCAGATGCGTGATGCCAGGCTTAGCCCGCAGATCATGCGCCATTATCTGATCGGTGGCTGGCCCGTCGTTGAGCAGTTCGCGGTGTACATGGCCAAAAACCTGACCAAGACCCGCTTTGGCCGTCATCCTGGCGAAGACATGGCGCGCCGTTGGCTCATGCGCAATATTCGCGTCGAACTCAACCACGCCGATTACTGGGTGAACTGGTGTGCCGCTCATGGCGTCGCGCTTGAAGATCTTCATGATCAGCGGGTAGCCCCCGAGTTGCACGCCCTGAGCCACTGGTGCTGGCAGACCAGTTCTTCGGATTCGCTGGCGGTGGCGATGGCGGCTACCAACTATGCCATCGAAGGCGCAACAGGAGAGTGGTCGGCGGTGGTCTGTTCGTCCGGTGCGTACGCTGAAGCGTTCCCTGAAGAGACCCGCAAGAAAGCCATGAAGTGGCTCAAAATGCACGCACAGTACGATGATGCGCACCCTTGGGAGGCGCTGGAGATCATTTGTACGCTGGTGGGTAACAAGCCGAGCCTACAGTTGCAGGCTGAGCTGCGTCAGGCCGTTACCAAAAGCTATGACTACATGTACCTTTTCCTGGAGCGCTGCATGCAGCTCGACAAGGCCAAGGCTCCGCGCGAGCGGGTTGCGGCACTGGAAGCTTAGGAAGGCAGGGGAGTCGGGCAGCTAGCTGGCCATGGCGAGGCGATTACGGCCTTGGCGCTTTGCGACGTATAGCGCATTGTCAGCCCGGCGCAGCAGGCTGTCGGCGGTTTCTGTCGACAGCAGCGTCGAACAGCCCAGGCTGACGGTCATGGTCAGCGTTGGATCGAGTTCCTGGAACTCAAGATTCCGTACCGCTTGACGCAAGCGCTCGCCGATCAGCTCAGCGGCATCGGCGCCGGTATTCGAAAGAATCACGACGAACTCTTCCCCGCCGTAGCGGAACACCCGGTCAATATTGCGCAATTGCACTTTCAGGCTCTGTGCGACGGTTTTCAGCACGTCATCGCCAGTGTAATGCCCGTATTCATCATTCACTTTCTTGAAGTGATCGATGTCCAGCATGAGCAGCGAAAGCGGCTGTTTGTGGCGCCGCGAGACTTCTATTTCCCGGGCCAGACTCTGATCCATCGCGATACGGTTGCCGGTATTGGTCAACGAGTCGCGAAGTGCGCTTTGAGTGGCGATGCGGTACAGCAATGCATTGAGCAGCGGGTACAGCAGGCAGACCAGCAAGGATTCAAGGTCGCTCAGCTGCCGGGTGTCGAAAGGCCGGGCGCATTGAAACTCCAGCTCGCCGATGAATGTGCCTTCGTGGCGCAGGTGGAAACTGGCGCTGTTGGATGACATTTCGCCCAGTCGCAGGTGCAAGTCACTCTCGACGTGCCGATAAATCAGACCGCTCAATGGCAGGAACCGCTGCACGCCCTGAAAGAACAGGGTCAGTATCCGCTCTGCTTCCAGGCTGGTCTGCAGTTGACGCCCAAGCTGATAAACCAGCTCGGGCAGTGACGGGGGTGGAAGTACAGCGTCGGGTCGATTTCGAAAGCCAAGGCGTTGCAATTCAGCCGTATCGAAATCGATTGCATGGGTCTGGGTAGGAAAATTCATCTCTTCGCTCCTCAGCACATATTGCTGGCTTGGCTGGGTTAGAGGGGACGTGTTGCCATTCGGTTCATTTTTGACCAGACATATTAAAATCAGTGGTTTAGCTGACGTCAGCTCTCTGACAGTGATGAATTTTCGGCAAATACTTGGCTTTAAGAGGGGCCGAAAACGATGCTCGTGACAGTTTTCTGTCACGAAAGCACCGGAAGGTTTCAGCTCATTGGGCGTTCAGTGCCTGGCCATTGATGCCCTTGCTGTCAGCCCCCATGAGATACAGGTAGACCGGCATGATGTCCTCGGGCGTGGGGTTGTCCAGAGGGTTTTCGGCGGGGTACGCCTGGGCGCGCATGCCGGTGCGCGTGGCGCCGGGGTTGATGCTGTTGGCGCGCACGGCCGTCACACCTTCAAGTTCATCTGCCAGGGTTTGCATCAGGCCTTCGGTGGCGAATTTCGATACACCGTAGGCGCCCCATTGCGCGCGCCCCTTGCGACCGACGCTGCTGGAGGTGAAGGCCACCGAGGCGTCTTCCGAGCGTTTGAGCAGCGGCAGCATTGCATGGGTCAGCATGAAGGTGGCGTTGACGTTGACGTGCATGACCTGCATGAAGTCTTTGCCGGACAGCTGCTCAAGCGGTGTACGAGGACCGATGATCGATGCGTTGTGCAGCAGGCCGTCGAGACGACCGAACTCGTTCTCGATCATGTTCGCCAGCTCCTGATAATGACGGGGGCCGGCGATTTCCAGATCGAACGGTATGACCACCGGTTTTGGCTGGCCCGCCGCTTCGATCTGGTCGTACACCTCGGAAAGGCTGGTTTCGGTCCTGCCCAGCAGCAGGACAGTCGCCCCATGAGCGGCGTAGCTTCTGGCAGCCGCCGCGCCAATGCCGCGACCGGCGCCGGTAACCAGGACGATCCGGCCTTTGAGCAGATCCGGGCGAGCGGAATAATCAAACATGAAGGGCCTCTTTCAGCGGTGGTGGGGTCAGCAACTGCACAAGGCGCTGTCCAGCACCTTGCGCAACTCCAGCGGGTGATCGACCACAACGTCGGCGCCCCAGTGATCGGGGTTGTCGTCGGGGTGGATGTAGCCGTAGCGAACGGCGGCGGTTTTGGTGCCTGCGTCCCGTCCGGACTCGATATCGCGCAGGTCGTCACCCACGAACAGGACGCTGGCCGGGTCCAGGTCCAGCATCTTGCAGGCCAGAATCATCGGTTCCGGGTGCGGCTTGCTGTGCGTGACGTGGTCCGGGCAGATCAGCACGGCCGAGCGTTCGGCCAGTCCGAGCTGTTGCATGATCGGTTCTGCGAAGCGAACCGGCTTGTTGGTCACCACGCCCCAGATCAGGCCGGCTTTCTCGATGTCGGCCAGTAACTCGTCCATGCCGTCGAACAGCTTGCTGTGGGTCGCGCAGTCGCGCTGATAACGCTCCAGAAACTCCACGCGCAACGCTTCGAATGGCGGGGCGTCGGGCGACAGGGCGAAGGCCGCTGCGACCATCGCTCTGGCGCCGCCCGAGATTTCATCGCGGATCAGTTTGTCCGGCACGGCAGGCAGGTCGCGGTCTGCCAGCATCGCCTGGGCAATGGCGATGAAATCCGGCGCGGTGTCGAGCAGGGTGCCATCCATGTCGAACAAAACTGCTCTCAAGCGCATGTTTTATGCCTCCCGCAGGGTGTGGATCATGTAGTTGACGTCGACATCGGAGGCCAGTTTGTAATGCTTGGTCAGCGGGTTGTAGGTCAGGCCGATGATGTCCTTGACCTGCAGACCTGCGTCACGGCTCCAGGCGCCCAGCTCGGAAGGGCGGATGAATTTCTTGAAGTCGTGGGTGCCGCGCGGCAGCAGGCCGAGAATGTATTCGGCACCGATCACGGCGAACAGGTAGGCTTTCGGGTTGCGGTTGATGGTCGAGAAAAACACCTGACCACCCGGCTTGACCATGCGGTAGCAGGCACGAATGACCGAGGAAGGGTCCGGCACGTGCTCAAGCATTTCAAGGCAGGTCACGACATCGAACTGCTCGGGCATTTCTTCGGCCATGTCTTCGGCGGTGATCTGTCGATACTCGACGCTGACGCCTGACTCCAGTTGGTGCAACTGCGCCACAGCCAGGGGCGCTTCGCCCATGTCGATGCCGGTGACCGTAGCCCCGCGCAGCGCCATCGCCTCGCTCAGAATGCCGCCGCCGCAACCGACGTCCAGCACCTTCTTGCCCGCCAGGCTGGCACGCTCGTCAATCCAGTTGACGCGCAACGGGTTGATGTCATGCAGCGGCTTGAATTCGCTTTCGCGGTCCCACCAGCGATGGGCAAGGGCCTCGAATTTGGCGATTTCTGCACGGTCGACGTTGCTCATGGATGTCCCTCTTGAACTCAATATTCGTTTTCATCAGTCTGGTTATAGATAAACCAGACCGGCATGTGTTCGGTCCGGATTGAATTATTCGGCCTTACCGGAAATACGCTGACCCCAAGCAATGGCGGTATCGCGCAGCGCGTGCTCGTCCATTCGGGTCAGGCGGCCGTTGTCGAGCAATGGTTTGCCCGCCACCCAGACATGGCTCACGCAATCGCGGCCAGTGGCATATATAAGCTGTGACACCGGGTCATAGATCGGTTGCTGGGCCAGCCTGGACAAGTCGAAGGCGACCATGTCCGCCGCCTTGCCGAGTTCCAGCGAGCCGGTCTCGTCCTGCAAGCCCAGCGCGCGGGCGCCGTTCAGGGTGGCCATGCGCAAGGCCCTGTGGGCATCCAGTGCGGTGGCCGACCCGGCGACCGCTTTGGCCAGCAGCGCCGCCGTACGGGTTTCGCCGAGCAGATCCAGGTCGTTGTTGCTGGCCGCGCCATCGGTGCCCACTGCAACGTTCACACCGGCCTGCCAGAGTCGTTCCACCGGGCAGAAGCCGCTGGCCAGCTTGAGGTTGGATTCGGGGCAATGAATGACGCTGGAGTTGCTTTCCACCAGCAGTTCCAGGTCGTCATCGCTGATCTGCGTCATGTGTACGGCCTGAAAGCGCGGGCCAAGCATGCCCAGGCGATTGAGCCGGGCGAGGGGGCGTTCCTGATGCTGCTCGACGGCTTGTTCGACCTCAAAGGCCGTTTCGTGGACATGCATCTGGATCATGGCGTCCAGTTCGTCGGCGATGACCCGGATCTTTTCCAGGTTTTCATCGCCTACGGTGTAGGGGGCATGGGGGCCGAAGGCAATCTTGATACGCGGATGATGGGCCAGGTCGTTGAACAGTTCGATACCGTTATGCAGCGCTTCATCGGCGGTTCGGGCGCCCGGAATCGGAAAGTCCAGCACAGGTACGGTGATTTGCGCGCGCATGCCGCTGAGGTGGACGCGGTCCGCGGCGACCTTCGGGTAGAAATACATGTCGGAGAAACAGGTAATGCCGCCCTTGAGCTGCTCGGCGATGGCCAGATCGGTGCCGTCGCGCACGAAGTCGGCATCGACCCATTTGCCTTCGGCGGGCCAGATGTGACCCTGCAGCCAGGTCATCAGCGGCAGATCGTCGGCCAGCCCGCGAAACAGCGTCATTGCGGCGTGGCCGTGGGCGTTGATCAGGCCGGGGCTGAGCAACATGCCGGGCAGCTCTTGCACCTGCAAGGCTTCGTGGCGCAATGCCTCGGCCCGCGGGCCGATGTAGGCGATGCAGCCGTCGCGAATGCCGATGCCGTGGTCCTTGAGTACCACGCCTGCGGGCTCGACCGGCACCAGCCAGGTGGGCAGGAGCAACAGGTCGAGCGGTGGCGTGGCGTTCGGCATGAGAAGGTTTCCAGAGCTTATTACGTTGATGACGAAGTATACCCGAGCGTCTTCGCAGACGGCTCGCTATAATCAGCAGCTTTTGATGCTGGGTTTCGGATGTTCAAGATGGAGTTGGCGATGCGCGATCGACTGTTGGCTGCGGAGAAAGTGAAGGCCATCGATTGGCGGGACGACGCTCTGTACCTGCTGGATCAGCGGGTGCTGCCGTTCGAGGAAGTCTGGCACCGTTACACCACCGCTGCCGGGGTCGCCGAAGCGATCCGCACGATGGTGGTGCGGGGTGCGCCGGCTATCGGTATCAGTGCCGCCTATGGCGCTGTACTGGGTGCCCGCGCGCGTATTGAAGAAGGTGGCGACTGGTACCCGGCGCTGGAAGAAGACCTGCAATTGCTGGCCGATTCGCGGCCGACTGCGGTCAACCTGTTCTGGGCATTGAACCGGATGCGGGACCGGCTGATGCGGGTCAAGGACGGGGACAACCCTCTGGTGGCGCTGGAGGCCGAGGCCGTGGCCATTCATTTGAGCGACCGCGAAGCCAACCTGACCATGGCGCAATTGGGTGCTGACCTGATTCGCAGGCATCAGGGCAACCTTCAGACCGTGCTGACCCACTGCAATACCGGGGCACTGGCCACAGGCGGCTTCGGCACGGCGCTGGGCGTGATCCGCGCTGCGCACCTTGAAGGCATGATCGAGCGGGTCTACGCCGATGAAACCCGGCCCTGGCTACAGGGTTCGCGGCTCACGGCCTGGGAGCTGGCCAATGAAGGCATTCCCGTCACCCTTAATGCAGACTCCGCCGCCGCGCACCTGATGCGCACCAAAGGCATCACCTGGGTGATCGTCGGCGCGGATCGCATCACCGCCAATGGCGACGTGGCGAACAAGATCGGCACGTATCAGCTCGCCGTGGCCGCCATGCATCACGGCGTACGTTTCATGGTGGTGGCGCCGAGTTCGACCATCGACATGGAAATGGCCAGTGGCGATGACATCATCATTGAAGAGCGCGACGGTCGCGAACTGCTTGAGGTCGGCGGTCAGCGTGTCGGTGCCGAAGTCGAGGCCTTCAATCCGGTATTCGATGTGACGCCGGCAGACCTGATCGACGCCATCGTGACCGAAAAAGGCATTGTCGAGCGACCTGACACGGCGCGCATGGCGCAATTGATGAGCCGCAAACACCTTCATTGATCAACGCACCGTGTGCGCCGCCGTGTGGCCAAAGCGGCTGCGCGGGCCTGTAAGCGTCTCTCAGGCGACTTATGCGTCGGTGGCTCGCTTTCAGCGCCTGCAAAGGATGTGAGCGCCTCGGCGATTGTGGTAACATCCGGCGGTTTCCGGGGACACTGACAGTGGTCGCCCACGCTGCGTAGATTCATGGCATAACTCGTTGATTTGTCGTAAGTCGCTGCCCTGCAAATGCTGGCAGCGGCGAGCTTCGTACACCCCGAATGGGTTTACGAGGTTTCACCAGAAAAAGGAATCAGGCTTCTCATGGGCGAACTGGCCAAAGAAATCCTCCCGGTCAATATCGAAGACGAGCTGAAGCAGTCCTACCTCGACTACGCAATGAGCGTAATCGTCGGTCGAGCACTGCCCGATGCGCGCGACGGCTTGAAGCCCGTGCATCGGCGCGTGTTGTTCGCAATGAGCGAGCTGGGTAACGACTGGAACAAGCCGTACAAGAAATCCGCCCGTGTGGTTGGTGACGTGATCGGTAAGTATCACCCGCACGGCGACACGGCCGTGTATGACACCATCGTCCGGATGGCTCAGCCTTTTTCGCTGCGCTATCTGCTGGTAGACGGTCAGGGCAACTTCGGTTCGGTCGACGGCGACAATGCGGCGGCCATGCGATACACCGAAGTGCGCATGACCAAACTGGCTCACGAGCTGCTGGCCGACCTGCACAAGGAAACCGTCGACTGGGTGCCGAACTACGACGGCACCGAAATGATCCCTGCGGTCATGCCGACCCGTATTCCCAACCTGCTGGTCAACGGCTCCAGCGGTATCGCCGTGGGCATGGCGACCAACATCCCGCCGCACAACCTCGGTGAAGTCATCGACGGTTGCCTGGCGCTGATCGACAACCCCGAGTTGACGATCGACGAACTGATGCAATACATCCCTGGCCCGGACTTCCCGACGGCGGCGATCATCAACGGTCGCGCCGGCATCATCGAAGCCTACCGCACCGGTCGTGGACGCATTTACATGCGTGCCCGCTCCATCGTCGAGGACATCGACAAGGTCGGCGGCCGCCAGCAGATCGTCATTACCGAGCTGCCTTACCAGTTGAACAAGGCGCGTCTGATCGAAAAGATCGCCGAGCTGGTCAAGGAAAAGAAACTCGAAGGTATCACCGAGCTGCGCGACGAGTCCGACAAGGACGGTATGCGCGTGGTCATCGAGCTGCGTCGTGGCGAAGTGCCTGAGGTCATTCTCAACAACCTCTATGCCCAGACCCAGCTGCAAAGCGTTTTCGGTATCAACATCGTTGCCCTGATCGACGGTCGCCCCCGTATCCTGAACCTCAAGGATCTGCTGGAAGCGTTCGTCCGTCACCGCCGCGAAGTGGTCACCCGCCGTACCGTGTTCGAGCTGCGCAAGGCGCGTGAGCGTGGGCATATCCTTGAAGGCCAGGCCGTTGCGTTGTCCAACATCGACCCGGTCATTGCCCTGATCAAGGCCTCGCCGACGCCTGCCGAAGCCAAGGAAGCGTTGATCAAGACGCCTTGGGAATCCAGCGCCGTGGTCGAAATGGTCGAGCGTGCCGGTGCCGATTCGTGCCGCCCCGAGAACCTCGATCCGCAATACGGCTTGCGTGACGGCAAGTATTTCCTGTCGCCGGAACAGGCTCAGGCGATTCTGGAACTGCGTCTGCACCGTCTGACCGGTCTGGAGCATGAAAAGCTGCTGGGCGAATATCAGGAAATCCTGACCCAGATCGGCGAGCTGATCCGCATCCTCAACAGCGCCACGCGCCTGATGGAAGTGATCCGCGAAGAGCTGGAACTGATTCGCTCCGAATACGGCGATGCGCGTCGCACCGAGATTCTCGATGCGCGCCTGGACCTGACGCTGGGTGATCTGATCACCGAAGAAGAGCGCGTCGTGACTATTTCCCACGGCGGCTATGCCAAGACCCAGCCATTGGCGGTCTATCAGGCGCAGCGTCGCGGCGGCAAGGGCAAGTCGGCCACCGGCATCAAGGATGAGGACTACATCGCTCACCTGCTGGTCGCCAACAGCCATACCACGCTGCTGATGTTCTCCAGCAAGGGCAAGGTGTACTGGCTCAAGACCTACGAGATTCCGGAAGCGTCCCGCGCTGCCCGTGGTCGTCCGTTGGTCAATCTGTTGCCGTTGAGCGACGGTGAGTACATCACCACCATGCTGCCTGTCGATCTCGAAGCCATGCGCAAGCGTGCCGACGAAGAAGGCGAAGCCCTTGAGGGCGAGCTGGACGACGCGGAAAACAGCAACGAAACCGAAGAAGAGCGTAAGGCCCGCATCAAGGCCGCCGACAAGAAGAAGGCTCCGTTCATCTTCATGTCCACCGCCAACGGCACCGTCAAGAAGACCCCGCTGGTGGCGTTCAGCCGTCAGCGCAGTGTCGGCCTGATTGCACTTGAGCTGGACGAAGGCGACATCCTGATTTCGGCCGCCATCACCGACGGCGAACAGGAAATCATGCTGTTCTCCGACGGCGGCAAAGTGACCCGTTTCAAGGAGTCCGACGTTCGCGCCATGGGTCGTACCGCTCGCGGCGTGCGCGGCATGCGTCTGCCGGAAGGGCAGAAGCTGATTTCGATGCTGATCCCCGAAGAAGGCAGCCAGATCCTCACCGCTTCCGAGCGCGGCTATGGCAAGCGCACGGCTATTTCCGAGTTCCCGGAGTACAAGCGCGGCGGTCAGGGTGTCATCGCGATGGTCAGCAACGAGCGGAACGGTCGTCTGGTCGGCGCGGTTCAGGTGCTTGATGGCGAGGAAATCATGCTGATCTCCGACCAGGGCACACTGGTACGAACCCGCGTCGGTGAGGTCTCCAGTCTGGGCCGTAACACTCAGGGCGTGACCCTGATCAAGCTGGCCAGCGACGAGAAACTGGTCGGGCTTGAGCGTGTTCAGGAACCATCGGAAGTCGAAGGCGAAGAGCTGGAGGGTGAAGAAGCTGTTGACGGCTTGACCGCAGGTGTCATCGATGCGGACGTCGACGAGGCAGGTGAAGACCTGCAGGCCGATGCTGCGCCGGATGAAGACGACTCGCAGAACTGAGTGGTAACGTCAATCAGGTAAGGGCTGGCTCGTCTGTGATTGCATCTGCATCGCCGGCAAGTCCAGCCCTTGCGGCATTCGGCCCGCCTGAGTCGGATCGGAATTCCTGTCACGGGCGCTCAGCCCGTGATGCAGCATCCAGAAACAAGCGCGTACAGACCCAACGTATTTGACGAGAGTGGATATGAGCAAGCGAGCCTTTAACTTCTGCGCAGGTCCTGCTGCGCTTCCTGAAGCTGTTCTGCTGCGTGCCCAGGCGGAGCTCCTCGACTGGCACGGCAAAGGCCTGTCTGTCATGGAGATGAGTCACCGCAGTGACGAGTTCGTCTCCATCGCCACCAAGGCCGAGCAGGATCTGCGCGACCTGCTGTCCATTCCTTCTAATTACAAGGTGTTGTTCCTGCAAGGCGGCGCCAGCCAGCAGTTCGCACAGATTGCCTTGAACCTGCTGCCCGAAGGCGGCAAGGCCGACTACATCGACACCGGTATCTGGTCGCAGAAGGCTATTGAAGAAGCGTCGCGTTATGGCGCAGTCAACGTTGCCGCCAGCGCCAAGGCCTATGATTACTTCGCCATCCCCGGCCAGAACGAATGGAAGCTGTCCAAAGACGCGGCCTACGTTCACTACGCGCCGAACGAGACCATCGGTGGCCTGGAATTCAACTGGATTCCGGAAACCGGTGACGTGCCGCTGGTCGCCGACATGTCTTCGGACATCCTCTCGCGTCCAGTGGACATTTCACGCTTCGGCATGATCTACGCCGGTGCCCAGAAAAACATCGGGCCGAGCGGTATTGTGGTCGTGATCATTCGCGAGGACCTGCTGGGTCGTGCGCGATCGTTGTGCCCGACCATGCTCAACTACAAGGTCGCTGCCGACAACGGCTCGATGTACAACACGCCGCCAACCCTGGCCTGGTACCTGTCAGGGCTGGTCTTCGAATGGCTGAAGGAGCAGGGCGGCGTCGAGGCGATTGGCAAGCTCAATGACATCAAGCAGCGCACGCTGTATGACTTCATCGACGCCAGCGGGCTGTACAGCAACCCGATCAACAAGCCGGACCGTTCGTGGATGAACGTGCCGTTCCGCCTGGCCGACGACCGCCTCGACAAGCCTTTCCTGGCGGGCGCCGACGCGAATGGCCTGCTCAACCTGAAAGGCCATCGTTCGGTCGGTGGCATGCGCGCCTCCATCTACAACGCGGTCGATATCAATGCGGTCAATGCATTGGTGGCCTACATGAAAGACTTCGAGAAGGAGCACGGCTGATGTCCGAGCAAGAACTCAAGGCGCTTCGCGTCCGTATCGACAGCCTCGATGAAAAGGTCCTGGAACTGATCAGCGAGCGTGCCCGCTGCGCCCAGGAAGTGGCCAGGGTGAAAATGTCCTCGCTGGCCGAGGGCGAAGTGCCGGTGTTCTATCGTCCGGAGCGTGAGGCAGCGGTCCTCAAACGCGTCATGGAGCGTAACCGTGGGCCGTTGAGCAACGAGGAAATGGCGCGTCTGTTCCGCGAGATCATGTCTTCCTGTCTGGCTCTTGAGCAGCCGCTGAAAGTGGCTTACCTCGGCCCGGAAGGCACGTTTACTCAGGCTGCGGCCATGAAGCACTTCGGGCATGCGGTCATCAGTCTGCCGATGGCGGCCATCGACGAAGTGTTCCGCGAAGTGGTCGCCGGTGCCGTGAATTTTGGCGTGGTCCCGGTGGAAAACTCCACCGAAGGCGCAGTCAACCACACGCTGGACAGCTTTCTTGAGCACGACATGGTCATCTGTGGCGAAGTCGAGCTGCGCATTCACCACCACTTGCTGGTGGGCGAGAGCACCAAGACGCAAAGCATCTCGCGTATCTACTCCCATGCCCAGTCGTTGGCCCAGTGCCGCAAATGGCTGGATGCTCACTATCCGAACGTCGAGCGGGTTGCCGTTGCCAGCAATGCCGAGGCGGCCAAGCGGGTAAAGGGCGAGTGGAACTCGGCGGCTATCGCCGGCGACATGGCCGCAGGTCTGTATGGTCTGACCCGGCTGGCGGAAAAAATCGAAGACCGCCCGGACAACTCCACGCGCTTCCTCATCATCGGTAATCAGGAAGTCCCGCCTACCGGCGATGACAAGACCTCGATCATTGTCTCGATGAGCAACAAGCCGGGCGCGCTGCATGAATTACTGGTGCCGTTCCACGAAAGCGGTCTGGACCTGACCCGTATCGAAACCCGCCCGTCGCGCAGTGGCAAGTGGACCTACGTGTTCTTCATCGACTTTGTAGGGCATCACCAGGATCCGCTGGTCAAGGCCGTGCTGGAGAAAATCAGCAGTGAAGCCGTGGCCTTGAAGGTGCTGGGTTCTTACCCGAAAGCGGTGCTTTGAGGGTGTGGCACATGATCCGTTCGTTTTCTGCCCAGCCGGGCTGTCAGGTGTGTTCGCGTGGTTGATGTGATTTCAGAACAGCCTGCCCGGCCGGTGATCGGTCGGCTGGTGGTGGTAGGTCTCGGGTTGATCGGCGGCTCCTTTGCCAAAGGCGTGCGCGAGAGTGGTCTGTGCCGTGAAGTGGTCGGCGTTGACCTTGATCCGCAGTCGCGCAGGCTGGCAGTCGAACTGGGTGTTGTAGATCGCTGCGAGGCCGATCTGGCGGTGGCCTGTTGCGGTGCTGACGTGATTCAGCTGGCCGTGCCGATTCTGGCGATGGAAAAGTTGCTCGCACTGCTCGCGCCACTGGACCTGGGCAGCGCCATCCTGACCGATGTCGGCAGCGCCAAGGGCAATGTGGTCCGCGCTGCGCGCCAGGCGTTCGGTCGGATGCCGTCGCGCTTTGTGCCGGGGCATCCGATAGCCGGGTCCGAGCAGAGCGGTGTCGAAGCCTCCAATGCTGCCTTGTTCCGGCGGCACAAGGTCATTCTGACCCCGTTGGCTGAAACCGATCCGCACGCGGTGGCCGTCGTCGATCAGTTGTGGTCCGTGCTGGGCGCCGACGTTGAGCACATGCAGGTCGAGCGTCACGACGAAGTGCTGGCTGCGACCAGCCATCTCCCGCACCTGCTGGCGTTCGGTCTGGTGGAGTCGCTGGCAAAGCGTAACGAAAACCTCGATATATTCAGGTACGCTGCGGGCGGCTTTCGTGACTTCACACGGATTGCAGGCAGTGATCCGACCATGTGGCATGACATCTTCATGGCCAACCGCGAGGCGGTACTGCGCACGCTGGACACCTTTCGCAGTGACCTTGATGCCCTGCGCGATGCGGTGGATGCAGGCGATGGTCCGCAGTTGCTGGACGTCTTCACGCGTGCCCGTGCGGCTCGCGAGCATTTCGGCAGGATTCTCGCCAACCGGGCTCGCGTAGATACCGTGCCTGGCGATCAGCAGGATGTCCGCATCAGGTCCGGGGATGGCGTCAGTCACCGTATAAAAGGCCCGGTCGATGTTACGTCCGCGGTACTGTTTCTGGTCGCCACGTCGATCAGCGAAGGGTGTGACTTGTTGCTGGAGGATGTCGGCGTCAGCGCTGCGTGTGAGGGTGCCATTGATATCCTGCGCCTGATGGGCGGGGACATCGTCCTGCAAAATGTTCGTGTCCTGGCGGGCGAAACGGTTGCGGACCTGCATGTGCGTTCGGCCAGGCTGAAAGGTGTCGATGTGCCGGAAGCGCTGGTGCCGCTGGCGATCGACACGTTTCCTGTGCTTATGGTTGCCGCAGCGTGCGCGGAAGGGCGTACCATTCTGCGCGGCGCACAGGCGCTGCAAGCTGGTGAGACAGAATGCATCAGGCTCATGGCCGACGGGTTGCTGGCCCTCGGCCTGGAGGTCGAGCCGGTGCTGGATGGCATTATTATCGAAGGCGGTATGCCCGGTGGCGGCGAGGTTGATGCTCGCGGTGATCAGCGTATCGTCATGGCGTTTCGTGTTGCATCGTTGCGGGCTTCGGCGCCCATCCGTATTCAGAACGGTGCGGATGCCGCCACAGTGTTTCCCCATTTTCTGGCGCTGTGCGCTCAAGTCGGCATGCGTGTAGCGCAAGAGGACAAAAAGTGAAGATCAAACCCCCGGTTATTACCATCGACGGACCTAGCGGTTCGGGAAAAGGCACCGTTGCCGGATTGCTGGCCAGAAAGCTTGGTTGGTGCCTGCTTGATTCCGGTGCCCTTTATCGCTTGCTGGCCTTCGCCGCGCGCAATCACGGTGTGGACCTGACCAACGAGGAAGCACTCAAGCTCCTTGCCGCTCATCTGGATGTTCAGTTCGAGGCGACTAAAGAAGGGCAGGGGCAGCGCATCATCCTTGAGGGTGAAGACGTCACTCAGGCCATTCGCAATGAACTGATCGGCAGCGGCGCTTCGCAAGTGGCTTCATTGCCGGCTGTACGCGATGCCCTGCTGTTGCGCCAGCGCGCTTTTCAGGAAGAGCCCGGCCTTGTCGCCGACGGTCGCGACATGGGAACGGTCGTGTTTCCGGACGCACCGCTGAAGGTATTCCTCACCGCGAGTGCCGAGGAACGTGCGCGTCGACGTTACTTGCAGTTGAAGGCCAAGGGTGATGATGTTAGTCTGTCGAGTCTGCTAGATGAGATATGTGCGCGCGACGAGCGCGACACCCAGCGAGCGGTAGCACCGCTGAAGCCGGCGCATGACGCCATACAGCTGGATTCCACCGAGTTGTCCATCGAGCAGGTGCTTGAACGCATTCTGAGCGAAATCGCACTCCGCGATATTGCCGGGTGACGAAGAAGCATGTGGGAGACCAGTCATAGTCCCGCAGGCTTTCTTTTACTTGAACGAAACCCACGTTGTCTGGAGCGTGGCAGATGGGCGTATTCTTCGCCCTTGATCAACAGGAATTAAAATGAGCGAAAGCTTTGCAGAACTTTTTGAAGAAAGCCTAAAGACCCTCAACCTTCAGGCCGGTTCGATCATCACCGCTATCATCGTGGATATCGACTACCAGGCTGGTTGGGTTACGGTTCACGCCGGTCTGAAATCTGAAGGCCTCATCCCGCTGGAACAGTTCCACAACGACGCTGGCGAGCTGACCATCAAGATCGGCGATGAAGTTCACGTTGCGCTGGACGCGGTCGAAGATGGCTTTGGCGAAACCAAGCTGTCCCGCGAAAAAGCCAAGCGTGCCGAGTGCTGGATCGTTCTGGAAGCGGCTTTCGCAGCTGAAGAAGTGGTCAAGGGCGTTATCAACGGTAAGGTTAAAGGCGGCTTCACTGTCGACGTTAACGGCATCCGTGCGTTCTTGCCTGGTTCTCTGGTTGACGTCCGCCCTGTGCGTGACACGACTCACCTGGAAGGCAAAGAGCTCGAGTTCAAGGTCATCAAGCTGGACCAGAAGCGCAACAACGTTGTCGTTTCCCGTCGCAGCGTCCTGGAAGCCGAGAACAGTGCCGAGCGCGAAGCTCTGCTCGAGTCCCTGCAGGAAGGCCAGCAAGTCAAAGGTATCGTCAAGAACCTCACCGATTACGGCGCATTCGTCGATCTGGGTGGCGTCGATGGCCTGCTGCACATCACCGACATGGCCTGGAAGCGTATCAAGCATCCATCGGAAATCGTCAACGTTGGCGATGAGATCGATGTAAAGGTCCTGAAGTACGATCGCGAGCGCAATCGTGTTTCCCTGGGTCTGAAGCAACTGGGTGAAGACCCGTGGGTCGCTATCAAGGCTCGTTACCCGGAAAGCACTCGCGTCACCGCGCGTGTAACCAACTTGACCGACTACGGCTGCTTCGCAGAGCTGGAAGAAGGCGTGGAAGGCCTGGTACACGTTTCCGAAATGGACTGGACCAACAAGAACATCCACCCTTCGAAAGTCGTTCAGGTTGGCGACGAAGTGGAAGTCATGGTTCTGGACATCGACGAAGAGCGTCGTCGTATCTCCCTCGGCATCAAACAGTGCAAATCCAACCCATGGGAAGATTTCTCTGGCCAGTTCAACAAGGGCGATAAAATCTCCGGCACCATCAAGTCGATCACCGATTTCGGTATCTTCATTGGTCTGGACGGCGGCATCGACGGTCTGGTTCACCTGTCCGACATCTCCTGGAACGAAGTGGGCGAAGAAGCCGTACGTCGCTTCAAGAAGGGCGACGAGCTCGACACTGTGATCCTGTCGGTTGATCCTGAGCGTGAGCGTATCTCGCTGGGTATCAAGCAGCTGGAAAGCGATCCGTTCTCCGAGTACGTCACTGTCAATGACAAGGGCGCTATCGTTCGCGGTATCGTTAAAGAAGTTGACGCCAAAGGCGCCATCATCACCCTGGCCGACGACATCGAAGCGACCCTCAAAGCCTCCGAAATCAGCCGTGACCGCGTTGAAGACGCGCGTAACGTTCTGAAAGAAGGCGAAGAGATCGAAGCCAAGATCATCAGCGTTGACCGCAAGAGCCGCGTAATCAGCTTGTCCATCAAGTCGAAAGACGTTGAAGACGAGAAAGAAGCAATCCAGAGCCTGCGTAGCAAGCCTGAAGTTGCTGAAAGCACTGGTCCAACCACCATTGGTGACCTGCTGCGCGCGCAAATGGAAAAACAGAACTAAGTTCTGCTTGACCACAAAAAGGGCGACTTCGGTCGCCCTTTTTTATGCCCGTCCTTCACGCCTCGCGGTCTTCAATCTCGCCGCTTTGTCGCCTACCACTTTGGTTGTAAAACCCCTCCAGCAGCCTCTCAGGCCTTGTCAGTTCATTGCAGGGTCAGGCGTTTCTTGGCTGTAACATGGCTGTAAACGCTTTGTGCCTGGTTGGGACCTCTGAACATAAGTCAATACATGGGCTGTTCAAATTCATCCGGTCATGCTAAAACCTTCGGAGCGCTGATCTAGCTGCTTGAAAAAGAAGGGAAAAATATGACGAAGTCGGAGTTGATCGAACGAATTGTCACCCATCAAGGGCTGCTCTCATCCAAGGATGTAGAGCTGGCTATCAAGACCATGCTTGAACAAATGTCTCAGTGCCTTGCAACCGGTGACCGAATCGAGATTCGGGGTTTCGGCAGCTTCTCTCTGCATTACCGCGCACCGCGGGTAGGGCGTAACCCGAAGACCGGGCAGTCAGTCAGCCTTGACGGCAAGTTTGTCCCGCATTTCAAGCCGGGCAAAGAGCTGCGAGACCGGGTTAACGAAGACGAAGAAGAGGGCTTTTAAAGCCGTCCACCAAAGGGTTATCAGATGCGTATCTTCAAACGAGTCATTTTGATCGTCGCCGTTTTGTTCGTTGCTTTGGCAACAACCGTGTTTGTACTTGAAAACCGGCAATCTGTTGCCGTGAACCTGTTTGGCTGGTCGGCGCCCGAGCTCCCTTTGGCTTTGCCCGTGGTGCTTGCGCTGCTCTTGGGCATGCTTATCGGTCCGTTTTTGGCGTGGATCGCAAGCTTTCGTAAAAAACGTACGTCTTCCGCTCGTTCCATCTGAGCCGAGCCGGTCAGGCGTCGTCGGTTGCAGACCTGACGACGTGATCTTGCATCTTTTCGATTTCTCCTCCTCTCGATAGAACGGCATGTGGCACTTTCGTGTCAGGCTGCTTTCCAACAATATCGTCTCCTGTTTATTCCAAAATCTTACTTATAATACTGTAGGTCTATTCCTATGTTAGATGGGTAGATTTTACTGTGATGTGTAGGAATATTCCCTTTCTAAAGCAGGGTGCCCGTTCTAAAGGCGTATCCGGTTATATTGATGCTCGGCCACAATTTCAGTTGCTGTAACAGCGCTGTGTCAAGTCTTGAAAATAAGTTGTTCGCGTTCAGAATGCGCCGAAATTTACGGTCCAGACCTGATGCCGGATTGTGGCAATCACCCGATTCAGGATGGCAACAAAAGGTACTTGCATGTCTTATCCTGAAATCATTCACCACGGCGCCATCGATACGGTCACGGGTTCGTGTCATCAACTGCGGATGGATGTGTCGAGCAGTCTGTTGATCGACTGCGGCGCGGTTCAGGAGCGTGGAGGGCGTGGTGAGGCAGTGTCGTTTGCATTCGATCCAGAGGTCATCAGGGCGCTTCTGGTGACACATGTACGCGTCGATCATGTCGGGCGCATTCCCGAGTTGCTGGCATCGGGTTACAAGGGGCCGATACTGTGCAGCGAGCCCAGTGCTCATCTGCTGCCGTTGGTCATGGAAGACATGCTGAAAATCGGTTTCGCTCATGATCCCGAACGGATCGGGCGTTACCTGGACATCATCAACAAGCGGATCATTGCGCTGCCGTTCGATAACTGGTTCAGCCTGATCGACCGCGAATCGCTGCATTGCAAGGTTCGCTTGCAGCGGGCGGGGCACATTCTGGGTTCTGCGTACGTGGAATGCGATCTGCATTACCCGCTGGAGGGGCGTTCCACACGCGTGGTTTTTTCCGGAGATCTGGGCGCCAGTCATACGCCATTCCTGCCTGCGCCAAAGCCTCCCGAGCGCGCGGACATCCTGGTTCTGGAAAGCACGTATGGCGATCGTCTCCATGAAGATCGCAGCACCCGCCAGCAAGGGCTCGAGCGCATCATAGACAAGGCGCTGGAAGACAATGGCACGGTTCTGATTCCGGCGTTCAGCATCGGTCGCACCCAGGAATTGCTCTATGAGCTGGAGGACATTCTGCGCCGCAAGATGCTGCTGAATCATGCTGACGAGGGTTCTGCAGGCCCTGACGGTGGCGACGTTCTGCCTGGGGACTGGTCGCGGTTGCCGATCATTCTCGATTCACCGCTGGCCAGTCGTTTCACGAAGGTCTACCAGGCATTTGAAGACTATTGGGACGACGATGCCCGGCTTCGGTCTGGCGTCGGAAGAAAACCGCTGGGCTTCGACCAGTTGATCGGTATCGATACCCATGAACAGCACCTGCGCACCGTCAATTACCTCGCCAGCACGGCACGTCCCGCTATCGTCATTGCCGGCAACGGTATGTGTGCAGGAGGCCGGATCGTCAATTACCTGAAAGCCATGCTGGGCGACCGTCGGCATAATGTGGTGTTCGTCGGTTACCAGAGCAAGGGGACGCCAGGCGCGGCCATTCAGGCGCACGGTCCGCTGGGGGGGTATGTCGAACTGGATCGCGAGCGTTTTGATATTCGTGCCGGCATTCATACTGCCAAAGGTTATTCAGCTCATGCTGATCAGGCCGAGCTTGTCGAGTTTGTCACGGGCATGAAAGAGTGGCCCGCGCAGCTCCGTCTGGTGCATGGCGAAGCCAGTGCCAAAAAGGTGCTGGGGAATATTCTGGCTCGCAAATACGCCCTTGAAAAACAAACCGTGGAACTCATCATCCCCTGACAGGTTTCTTTATAGTCTGGCGTACTTGGTTATTGAGTGAGCATGCCGAGGGGTTTAATCGTTCAGTGCCTGTGCAGCGGTGTTGTGAAACATGCAGCGAGAGAAGTACTCAAACAGGTTGAAAATATTTTAGTTGTCAAAAAGCGTCGCATAAGGAATATTTGCCCGATTTGGAAAGGCGTTCTTGCATGAGCGGTAATGTTGCATTGGTTGCAATAACAGGTGCGACGGGTTTCGTGGGCAGCGCGGTGGTTCGTCAATTGATTGAGCGTACCGATTATCTGATGAGGGTCGCCGTGCGGCGTGCAAGCGTATATGAACGCCCTGCGCAGCGTATTGACGTCGTCCAGGTGGCGTCTCTGGCGCCGGATAATCAATGGACGGACTTTGTCAGGGGTGCGCAGGTTGTCATTCATTGTGCCGCTCGCGTTCATGTGCTCAATGAAACCGCCTCCGAGGCAGACCAAGAGTACTTTCGTGCCAATGTTACCGCCACCTTGAATCTGGCGGAGCAAGCTGCAGCGGCGGGAGTGAAGCGGTTCATCTTCCTCAGCTCCATCAAGGCCAATGGTGAGATGACACTTGCGCATGCGCCGTTCAGGGCCGACGACGCTTGCAATCCGCTGGATGCCTATGGCGTTTCCAAGCAAAAAGCCGAGGAAGGGCTGCGGGCGTTGTCTGACCGTACCGGCATGGAAGTTGTGATCATTCGTCCGGTTCTGGTCTATGGCCCCGGGGTCAAGGCCAACTTCAAGAGCATGATGCGATGGCTCGACAAGGGTTTACCGTTGCCGCTCGGCGCCATTGATAATCGCCGCAGCCTGGTGGCCGTGGAAAATCTGGCTGATCTGGTGACGCGTTGTGTCGATCACCCTGCGGCGGCGGGGCAAACATTCCTGGTGAGTGACGGTGACGATCTGTCCACCAGTCGGCTCTTGCGCGAGATGGCCAAGGCCCTCGGAAAGCCGGCCCGCTTGTTGCCTGTTCCCGTCAGCGTATTGAAAGGGGCGGCGGCATTGCTTGGCAAGCGTGCGTTTTCACGACGTTTATGCAGCTCATTGCAGGTCGACATCCGTAAAACCTGTACGATGCTGGATTGGCATCCACCTGTGAGTGTTGAACACGCCATGCACGACACGGCTCGCTATTATCTGGAACATGACAAGCATGATTGAAGGGTTGTCAGTCATTGTCATTGTGCTCCTTTCTCTGGTCCTGACGGCGTTGCTGCGCAAGTACGCCCTGGCCAGAAGCTTGATGGATGTGCCCAATGCACGCAGTTCGCATTCCATTCCCACCCCCCGTGGGGGAGGCGTTGCCATTGTCATCGCCTTTCTCGTGGCCGTGTCGATACTGGCATGGGTCGGGCATCTGTCGGCGGCGTCCCTGATTGCCATCATTGGCTCGGGAGGCTTGGTCGCAGTGGTCGGTTTCATGGACGATCATGGGCATATCGCTGCACGCTGGCGCCTTCTGGGCCATTTTTTGGCTGCCGGCTGGGCCTTGTTCTGGCTGGACGGGCTTGCTCCGCTCACTATCATGGGCTGGAGCTTCAACCCGGGGCCAATCGGTCAGGTGCTTGCCGCGTTCTATCTGGTGTGGATGTTGAACCTCTACAACTTCATGGATGGCATCGACGGAATAGCGGGCGTAGAGGCTGTGACCGTGTGCCTGGGCATGAGCGTCATCTATGCGTTAAGCGGTCATATCGGATTGTCCTGGGAATCGCTGCTGCTGGCCGCCGCTGCCGCCGGTTTTCTCTGCTGGAACTTCCCTCCGGCAAAAATATTCATGGGTGATGCCGGCAGTGGCTTTCTGGGCATCGTCCTCGGATTGCTATCCATTCAGGGTTCCTGGGCGTCACCTCAGCTATTCTGGTGCTGGCTGATCCTGCTGGGGGTCTTTATCGTCGATGCGACCCTGACGCTGATACGCCGACTGCTGCGTGGAGAGAAGGTCTATGAAGCCCATCGGAGTCACGCTTATCAGTTCGCTTCACGGGATTATGGCAGGCACTCGCCCGTCACCCTGGCCGTCGGAGCGATCAATCTGTTCTGGCTCCTGCCTGTTGCAATGTGGGTGGCGCTGATGGGAGGAGACGGGCTGACATGGACGGCAATTGCCTACGTACCGCTGATTATCCTGGCCCTCAGGTTCAGGGCGGGTGAGGCGGAAAGGATGTAACGAAGCGGTTTTCCGGCTGTCTCAGAAACGTAGTGGGTTTTCAGATGCCGGTTTCCAGCGATGTTCAACCGGTAGCATAACGGAGCATTAAATAATTGATGAGCAGGTTGCGGTCCAGTTTGCTGGCGTTACCCCGCCGTAAAAAACGGATAATTCAGGTGGCTGCCGATGTGCTTCTCGTCTGGCTGGCCCTGTGGATGGCGTTTGTCGTGCGACTGGGTATCGACGAGCTGATCAATCCGCTGGAGAAACACACCTGGCTGTTCATCAGCGCGCCGCTTGCCGCTATCCCGTTGTTCATCCGTTTTGGCATGTACCGTGCGGTCATGCGGTATTTCGGCAACGACGCCCTGATCGCGATCATCAAGGCTGTCACGATGTCATCCCTGATCCTGGGGTGCATGGTTTACGTCTACAGCAATCATCAGCAACTGGTCCCGCGCTCGGTCATCTTCAACTATTGGTGGTTGAGTCTGGTCATGATCGGCGGTCTGCGTCTGGCCATGCGTCAATATTTTCTCGGTGACTGGTTTGCGGCAGCGCAGCATGTGCCCTTTGCCAAAAGCGACAATGGCCTGCAAAAAGTGGCCATCTACGGTGCTGGCGCTGCTGGCAACCAGTTGGTCGCTGCCTTGCGCATGGGGCGCCTGATGCACCCCGTGGCGTTCATCGATGATGACGAGTCGATCTCCAACCGGGTGATTTCAGGTCTTCAGGTCTACAAGCCACGAAACATCCAGCGAATGATCGATTCAACCGGCGCTCAGGAGATCCTTCTGGCGATTCCGTCGTCGTCGCGTGGGCGCCGTCGGGAAATTCTCGGCTTTCTGGAAGGCTTCCCGCTCCACGTACGAAGCGTTCCCGGTTTCATGGACCTGGCGGCCGGAAGGGTGAAGGTGGACGACCTTCAGGAAGTCGATATCGCTGACCTTCTGGGGCGCGATTCGGTGCCTGCCCGGGAAAATCTGCTGGAGCATTGCATCAAGGGCAAGACGGTTCTGGTTACGGGGGCCGGTGGTTCGATCGGTTCCGAGTTGTGTCGGCAAATATTGCTGCTGCAGCCAACGCAACTGCTGTTGCTGGACCACAGTGAGTTCAATCTTTACAGCATCCTCTCCGAGCTGGAGCAGCGTTCGGCCCGCGAATCGCTTTCGGTCAAATTGCTGCCTATTCTCGGTTCGGTGCGCAACCATCCGAAACTGCTGTCGATCATGAAAACCTGGAAGGTCGACACGGTTTACCATGCGGCTGCCTACAAGCATGTGCCGATGGTCGAACACAACATTGCCGAGGGCGTGATCAATAACGTTGTCGGTACGCTCAATACTGCCCAGGCGGCCTTGCAGGCGGGGGTTTCCAACTTTGTCCTGATCTCCACCGACAAGGCGGTCAGGCCGACCAATGTGATGGGCAGTACCAAGCGTCTCGCCGAGCTGATACTGCAAGCGTTGAGCCGCGAAACGGCACCGGTGATTTTCGGGGACAAGGCCAATGTGTATCAGGTCAACAAGACCCGCTTCACGATGGTTCGCTTCGGCAATGTGCTTGGCTCTTCGGGGTCGGTGATCCCGCTGTTTCACAAACAGATTCAGTCAGGCGGACCGGTGACGGTTACTCATCCCAAGATTACCCGCTATTTCATGACCATCCCGGAGGCCGCTCAACTGGTCATTCAGGCCGGATCAATGGGCCATGGCGGTGACGTATTCGTTCTGGACATGGGCGAGCCGGTCAGGATCATCGAGCTGGCGGAGAAGATGATTCACCTCTCCGGTCTGGCCATTCGGTCCGAGAAAAACCCCCACGGCGACATCTCCATCGAGTTCACCGGGTTGCGTCCAGGCGAGAAACTCTATGAAGAACTGCTGATCGGCGACAACGTCGTGGCCACCGAACACCCGATGATCATGAGTGCGAATGAAGACTACCTGCAATGGGATGTGCTGAAGGGGCGTCTTACAAAACTGCTGGATGCTGTTGATCGGGACGATTACAACACGGTTCGTCAGTTGCTGCGTGAGACCGTCAACGGGTATACGCCGGAAGGTGAGATCGTTGACTGGATGTATCAGGAACGCAGCGGTGAAACCTGATGGCCGCTGTTTTTATTGAGGCTGATCACGCGCAGACACACGCTGTTTGATGTGGAAACAGGCCGCAACGCTCCGTTTCTTCTCTCGGGAGAAACCGTGGTTTAAGTTTCAGGTACAGCATTTGGAATGCTGCCTTGAACTGCTATGGAGCTTTATCTATGCGAACCACTCTTTTCAGCGCTCTGGTCTTTGCCTTGTTGACCACTACCTCGGTTGCGGTCAACGCTGCACAGGTGTCCCCGCCGCCCACTCAAAGCGCAGCGCCAGCTGTCGTCCATGAGCCACGTAGCGACCGGGTCAATCTCAACACGGCTGACGCCGAAACCCTCCAAAAGCAACTGGCAGGTATTGGCAAGAACAAGGCCGATGCCATAGTGGCTTACAGAGACGCTAACGGCGCATTCACGTCGGTTGATGAACTGATTGAAGTGAAAGGCATTGGCAAAGCCCTGCTGGACAAGAACCGCGACAAGTTGTCCATTGACTGAGGAATGGCAACGTTGAAAAGAAACAGGCCGATCACTGATCGGCCTGTTTTTAATACAGCGTTCAAAGGGAAATGTAATCCAGAGAAAACCTCCTTTCTTCAGCGTATCAATTTGCGGTTTTTCTTATCTCCTGTTTGAGAAAGTCCCGTGTCTCGTCAAGGATGCGTTTCGACAACTCGTCGTTGAAAGCGCTGCGTGCCAGCACCAGGCCACCTACCAGAGTAGACAATATCGGCAGGCTTCTGGATTCGTGGCCGGAGGGCGCTTTGTCGAACAGCTCCAGCAGATGAAGAATGATCTTGTCTGTCACCTCGCTGGGTTGGTCGCGATGCCCCAGTTCCAGACACATGCTCGGTAGCGGGCATCCGCCATCCGGCGCGTCGCGACTATCTAGGGAAAGGTAGAGATCAATGAATTCACTGAGCGAGTCCTGCCTGGCGAAAACTTCGCTGGTGATTCCCTTTACCTCGTCGAGGGCGTGATTCAATGCCTGTTCGACCAGATCATCCTTGGATTTGAAATGCGCGTAAAAACCGCCATGGGTCAAGCCTAGTGCTTTCATCAAAGGTTGTAAGCCCGTAGCACCAATGCCGTCGCGTCGAAAGCGCATGGACGCTTCCTTGACGATGCGTTGGTGGGTTTGGGCCTTATGATCGAGCGCGTAACGCATGCGCTGAGTCTCCAAAGATGACCAATGTGTCAGGGCATTTATACATGGATAGGTGAATCGATGCAGCAGGCTTTCGCGGGTTGTGCGTGCCCGGATCATGGTTATGCGAACTGGTACCCGTCTTTGCAGGGCAGTGAGGGTCAGTCCCGGCCCGGCAAACCTCGCGTGTCGGCCTGCTGGACGATAGCTTTTTCTGTATGAAAAACAATCTATTAGGAGCCCGTTGACCCCCCTTTGTCATGAGAACTGTCCTACAAGTCTTTGACTTCTGTCGGCAATCCCGGAGAATCTGCCCCGCTGTTTTCGAGGGAGACGCTGAACTGCCCGCTTTTTCGACGCGTTTCCCTTTTTGATAAACCGGCCACGGAGAGTCGACCGGATGAATGATCAGGCAAATGGCGTCGTAGAACGTCTGGATGTAGCTCCCGAGAGCATCGCCGCTTGGAATCGCAATGACACCACCTGGATGCTCGGATTGTTCGGCACCGCGATTGGCGCCGGTACGCTGTTCTTGCCCATCAACGCAGGCATTGGCGGTTTCTGGCCTCTGATGGCGTTGGCGCTGCTGGCGTTTCCGATGACCTTCTACGCGCACCGAGGCCTGACCCGTTTCGTGCTGTCCGGTCGCGAAGGCGCTGATATCACCGAGGTGGTCGAGCAACATTTCGGCAAAAGCGCCGGGGCGATGATCACCTTGCTGTACTTCTTTGCAATCTTTCCGATTCTGCTGATCTACAGCGTTGCGCTCACCAACACGGTAGGCAGTTTTCTCGAGCACCAGTTGCACATAGCGCCGCCCCCACGCGCTGTGCTGGCCTTTGTGCTGATCATGGGCTTGCTGGCAGTGGTGCGGTGTGGCGAGCGATTCATCGTCAAGGCCATGAGCCTGATGGTCTATCCGTTCATTGTCGCCTTGCTGTTCCTTGCGGTATTCCTGATTCCGCACTGGACCGGCGGCATCCTGAGCACCGCAACCACCTTGCCTGAGCCGTCGGCATTTCTGCCTACCTTATGGCTGGCGATTCCGGTGATGGTGTTTTCCTTCAACCACACGCCGATCATCTCCGCTTTTGCGGTAGACCAGAAGCGTCAGTACGGCGAGAACGCCGAGGTGCGCAGTTCGCAGATTCTGGCCCGCGCGCATGGTTTGATGGTGGTGATGGTGCTGTTCTTCGTGTTCAGTTGCGTGCTGACGCTTTCGCCAGCTCAACTCGCTGAAGCCAAGGCACAGAACATTTCGATCCTGTCCTACCTGGCCAATCACTTCAATAATCCGACCATCGCCTTTGTCGCGCCGCTGATTGCGTTCGTGGCCATCTCCAAGTCGTTCCTCGGGCATTACATCGGAGCCAGCGAAGGCCTGAAGGGGCTGGTCGTGAAAGCCGGCCGTCGTCCTGCACCGAAGGTGCTGGACCGGATGACAGCGGTATTCATGCTGGTGGTGTGCTGGCTGGTGGCAACGCTCAATCCGAGCATTCTGGGGATGATCGAAACCCTGGGTGGGCCGGTCATTTCAGCGTTGCTGTTCCTGATGCCGATGTATGCGATCTACAAAGTACCAGCCATGCGCAAATATGCAGGCGCGTGGTCCAACTACTTTGTGATTGGCGCCGGTCTGGTGGCTATCTCAGCGTTGATCTTTTCGCTGACACGCTGACCCCTGTGAGCTGCGCCGGTGTGCCGGTGCAGCTCACAGTCAGGCTTTACGGTGTGCAGTCAATCCACCGGTTCAGGGTACAACGGCCTGGACAGGTGCATGATGCTTGCGTAGTCGTAAACGTACTGCCGTCCCGCATGACTGGTCGAACGCAGTTGGTCGATCAGTTGTCGCTCTTTCTTGTTCAGGTATCTCAACGCCGGATCTTGACTGGACTTCAGGCGATCACGTTCATGGGCGTCAGGAAAAGCGATGACGTTCGTCATGAAAAATCTCCTTGGGTTTTAGTCCTTGTTTGCTTTGATGTAGCCCCGGTTGCGGTGGTTGTAGCGACGGGTCACCTTACCCATAAAAAGTCGGCGTGATCAACCCTGTAGATGGCGGCTGTGTCACAACGTTTGTGTGATCTCGTAAGATTGTCCGCTGCCATTGATGACAATCTGTACGGCATCTTCTTCGAATCTGCCCAGCAGGCTTTGCCCAAGCGGCGCCCGTGCGGTAATCACCGTGATCAATTGGTCGCCCGCGCTGACCTTCAGGCCCGCCGCATCAGGCCCCAGGAAAAGCGCCTGGGTCTGTCCACCCTGAGCTTCGACAATCACCAGATCACCGGTCTGAATGCCCCGTGATTCATCGAACGGTTTGAGCGACCAGTTTCGATAGAGCGCCAGCGACTGGCGTATTTCCTCGACCCGTCGCGCCTGGCCTGCTGCCAGATAAGAAGCCTCCAGCCCCAGCGTGTCGTATTTGTTTTCGGCGATGTTTTCTTCGTGAGTGGCCGTTTCGTAAGCGGTCTGGGCCGCCCGCTGTGCAACATCCAGATCGATTTCCAGTTTATCGATGATCAGTTGCAACACGTCCTGCTTGTTCATGATTTATCCACAGTATTGATTGATGCTCGCCCGACTTTTCTCACTGGGCGCCGTGCGATCCTGCTGTAACCAGAAATCGCATTTGGAGCGGCTGAACGTACGCTGCTGTTGTTCCTGGGCCTGCTCTCGGGCCTGTCGGGCCTCGCTTTCGCGCAGGCTTTGCTCGTACTTGCGAAACATTTCAGTGTCGGGCTCGGACACCGTTGCTTTCGCTGGCGGCCTGGAGAGCTGTGTGGCGGCATTTTCCAGTGCCTGGCTTTGCGCGGGCGGCAAGCTCTTGACGTACAGCAGGCCCGTGAGGAACACGGCCATTGCACCCAGCCAGATGCCCAGCGCAATACAGACAATCAACTTCAACGACACGTACAGGTCGCGACGGCGGGGTGTGGCTGGCATGGCTGAACTCCTTTCAGGGCAACAGGTGCAATTGTGCCACGCCTGACGGCGGTGCATGAACATCGTGCTGTGCGTTCCCTGGACTGTACGAAAAGTGGCTGCGCTCGCCGGTTTTTCTTGCAGAGCCTGGTTGCCAGGCTGGTCGCAACAGGCCGTTCTGAACGACAATCAGCTTTTTACCCTCCAGCTTCAGGGAGCAGGATGAAAGCCTCTTGGGACATTTTCTGCAGCGTAGTCGACAACTACGGTGACGCAGGCGTGACCTGGCGTCTGGCGCGTCAATTGGTTGCCGAACATGGGTTGCAGGTTCGTTTATGGACGGATGATCTGTCGGCGTTCGCTCGTCTGTGCCCGGATGCCGATCCGGCTGCTGTACAGCAACGGCACGAGGGTGTCAGCGTCTGTCAGTGGCCGGTGCAATGGACAGACACCGTCGTTCCTGACGCTGTGATCGAAGCCTTCGCCTGTCGATTGCCGCCGTTGTACACCGAAGCGATGCTGCAACGCTCGCCAAGGCCGCTGTGGGTGAACCTTGATTACCTGAGTGCCGAAGAATGGGTGTCCGGGTGTCATGGCCTGCCGTCACCGCAATCGAACGGGCTGAAGAAGTTCTTTTTCTTTCCTGGTTTTTCCGATGCCACAGGCGGTTTGCTGCGCGAACGGGGTCTTGTCGAAAGGCGTCAGGCCTTTCAGTGTGATGAGGTCGCACAACGAGTGTTTCTTCGGGGATTGGGCATCGAGCCACTGGACGATGCCCGGCTGGTGTCGGTGTTTGCCTATGAAAACCCGGGGTTGGGCAGTTGGCTTGACGTGCTGGCCAACGACGAGCGGCCTACACACATGCTGGTGCCGGACGGGCGCATCCTCGGGGACTTGCAGCGTTGGCTGGGCAGTGAATTGTCGGTCGGCATGACCCGGACAAGAGGCGCGTTGACGGTGCAGGTCTTGCCGTTCGTCAGTCAGGCGCAGTATGACCTGCTGTTATGGAGCTGCGATTTCAACGTCGTGCGTGGCGAGGACTCGTTCGTGCGTGCGCAATGGGCGGGGCGCCCGATGCTCTGGCACATCTATCAGCAGGAGGACGATGCGCATCTGCCCAAGCTTGAGGCTTTTCTGGCGCTCTATGTGGATGGGCTTACACCGCCTGCCGGGCAAGCTTTAAGCCGGCTTTGGCAGGGTTGGAGCGTCGGCGGGAATATTGCCGAGGACTGGAAAGCATTGATGATGCATTGGCCGGAAATCGAAAGGCACGCCGAACGCTGGTGCCTGCAACACGCCGCACGGACTGATCTTGCCACGGCGCTGGTGCAGTTTTATGGAAATTCGCTATGATACGCGGCCTTGATATCAGGCTCTGTACGAAAAGTGCCTGTGCAGGCTATTTCTCGTACAGAGCCTTTGGTTAATTCATCCAAATTCGGATATATGCAATGAAAACTGGTAAAGAGCTGAAACCCGGTACTGTGATCCGTCTCGAAAACGATCCTTGGCTGGTTCAGAAAGCTGAATTCACCAAGTCTGGTCGTAACAGCGCGATCATGAAAACCAAGCTGAAAAACCTGCTGACCGGTTACAAGACCGAGATCGTTTACAGCGCTGACGACAAACTGGACGACGTGATCCTGGATCGCAAGGAAGCCACGCTGTCGTTCATCAGCGGTGACACCTACACGTTCATGGACACCACTGACTACACCATGTACGAGCTGAACGCTGAAGACCTTGAAAGCGTTCTGCCATTCGTTGAAGAAGGCATGACCGACGTCTGCGAAGCCGTGTTCTTCGAAGAGCGTCTGGTTTCCGTAGAGCTGCCGACCACCATCGTGCGTCAGGTTGACTACACCGAAGGTTCTGCGCGCGGCGACACCTCGGGCAAGGTCATGAAACCTGCCAAACTGAAAAACGGTACCGAGCTGAGCGTTGCTGATTTCATCGAGATCGGCGACATGATCGAAATCGATACCCGTGAAGGCGGTTCCTACAAAGGCCGTGCAAAATAAGCATGCTTTTGTAACCCCGTTACGCAAAAAACCCGCATCGCTGCGGGTTTTTTTATGCCTGGAATCCAGACGGATCGTTTGTACTCAGGCTTCGAACAGATTCACACCGTTACATGCAGGCGTACGTCAACGTTGCCACGGGTGGCGTTGGAGTAAGGGCAGACCTGATGCGCTGCTTCGACCAGTTGCTGAGCGTCGGCCTGTTCCAGACCTGGCAGGCTGACATGCAGGTCGATGTCCAGACCGAAACCGCCGGGGATCTGACCGATGCCCACGTGAGCGGTGATCGCGGTGTCTGCCGGGATGCTGCGCTTGTTCTGACCCGCCACGAATTTGAGTGCGCCGATGAAACAGGCGGAGTAGCCCGCAGCGAACAGCTGTTCAGGGTTGGTGGCTTCGCCGCCTGCGCCGCCGAGTGCCTTCGGGGTCGCCAGCTTCACGTCCAGAATCTTGTCGCTGGAAACAGCACGACCATCACGGCCGCCGGTGGCGGTTGCAACTGCGGTGTAAAGCGTGTCCATAGTATTTCCTCGGCTCATGAAATGGTTTTTGTATGCAATATACTTGCGCGCAAACTAATTACACGGCAAAGGTAATCTTCAATTGCTTAGCGCGCAAGTTAAATTTCACGAGAGGTGAGGCGCTGGGGTCGGCCCGGTTTACAGGCTTTGGTGCAGGTGGCCACGCAAGTCCAGCAGTTGATCTTGCAGCTCGCGAAGCTTGTCCATGGTCAGGCCGCTGGTCGAGAGGATGCAGCCGGGCACGGTCAGTGCCTTGTGCTGTAATGCTCGACCTTGTTCGGTCAGGTGCAGCAACACCACACGCTCGTCTTCCTTGCTGCGGGTGCGGCTGATGAAGCCTTCGCCTTCCAGGCGCTTGAGCAACGGTGTCAGCGAGCCAGGATCGGTCAGCAGGCGTGTGCTGACATCGCCTACGGTCAAGCCATCTTTTTCCCACAGCACCATCATGGCGAGGTATTGCGGATAAGTGAGGCCCAATGCCTGAAGCAAGGGTTTGTAGACCTTGGTCATCATCAGCGAGGTGGAGTAGAGGGCGAAACACAATTGGTTATCCAGCAGCAACGAGTCGCAATCCGCGGATTCAAGGTGGGTCGGGCTCTTGTCTGCACTCATGTCGGATCCTCGTACTCGGTGAAACGAGTTTAACTCAGTGTTGCGCTGTTAACGCGACGGATAATTTCCATGCCTGCAAGGCTGGCGGCAATGCCATCATGCGCTGCATGTGAAAAAACAGACATTACCGGCTGTTGATCGCGGGCAGGACTGCGTAGCATTTGGCCATTGGATGGTTGGGGATGCAGTGTGATTGAAATTGTGATGTTCGTGTTGTTGGGTGCTGCAATGGGCACCCTGGGTGGCTTGTTCGGGATTGGCGGCGGTCTGGTGGCGATTCCGGCATTGGGGGTGCTGTTCGGGCTGGATCAGCAACTGGCTCAGGGCACCGCACTGTTGATGGTGCTGCCCAATGTGTTGCTCGCGTTGTGGCGCTACAACCAGCGTAACCGGATCTTGCTGCGCAATGCGCTGATGCTGATTATCCCCAGTTTCTTTCTGGCTTGGCTCACGTCGCTGCTGGCCGTGCGGATAGACCCTCAAGGCATGCGCCTGGGTTTTATCGCGTTTCTGGTGGTCCTGACAGTGTTCAACGTCGCGCAGATGTACTGGCGCAGCAATCAGGCCGGCACCGGGCTGCGTCATGAAAAGTGGTTGTGGTTGCTGGGCGTCGGCTCCGGTATAACCGGCGGCTTGTTCGGTGTGGGCGGAGGTGTGGTAGCGACCCCCGTTCTGACCAGTGTGTTCGGCGCAACGCAGGTGGTGGCGCAAGGACTGGCGCTGTCGCTTGCAGCCCCGAGCACCGGGATCACGCTGGTCACCTACGCGCTGCACGATCACGTCAACTGGTCGATGGGCATTCCGCTGGCCATTGGCGGCCTGGCCAGTATCAGTTGGGGCGTCAAGCTGGCGCACGCCTTGCCGGAGCGAACGCTGCGGCTGATGTTCTGCGTGTTTCTGGTGCTGTGTGCGGTGATTCTCGCGCTCAAAGTCTGAACCCGTCGACGATGTAGTCGGCCATGCATTCGGTAATGGGCGAGGGCGTTTTCGGATTGCGCAGCAGCACGATGCTGGCGGTGGGCAGTTGCGGCAATTGTTCGGCCTCACCCAGGATGCGCAAATCTGGCGTCACCAGACTTTGCAACTGCGCGGTGACGGCCAGACCGGCGCTCACCACTGCGGTGATGGCCGCCATGCTGGAGCTGCTGTAGGCGATGCGGTAATCGCGCTCCACGCTGTCCAGCGCGTTACAGGCCCAGTCACGACAAAAACAATGGGTATTGAACATCGCCAGCGGTATCGGATTCTGCTCGTGAGGGGCAAAGCCGACAGCTTCTATCCAGACCAGACGTTCCTGGCGCAACAGTGTGCCGATTTCGGTGCCGGGCTTGCGCGTCACGATGGTCAGGTCCAGGTCGTGACGCTGCAACAGCAGGTCCGAAGGCTCGCAATGCACCTCCACCTGCACCAGCGGGTAAGCCTGAGCGAACTGCGACAGAATGCCGGGCAGAAAGCGCATCACGTAATCGTCGGGTGAGCCGATTTTCACCACGCCCACCATGTGCGGCTCGCGCAGCGTGTTGAACACTTCGCTGTGCAGCTTGAGGATGCGCCGTGCGTAGCCGAGCAATACTTGACCCTCGGCCGTCAGGTTCAGTGTACGGCCATCACGCTGGAACAACTGGCGTTGCACGACATCTTCTTCCAGACGCTTCATCTGCATGCTGACCGCCGACTGCGTGCGATTGACCGCTTCGCCTGCGCGGGTGAATCCGCCGTGATCGGCAATTGCCACGAACGTGCGCAGCAGCTCGGTATCGATGCCCGGATAGTTGGCCAATACATCAATCTCCCAGATGGACTGCATAAGAAACATTCGTTGGATTGATCCTACTCTTGGCGCGAGACTTTAGTCATCCCACTTGGAGGGCAAGATGATGAAAGGTCAGGAAAGTTGTGTACTGGTTGCAAGGCCTGCCGGGCATTCGCGGATTGCCAAATCGCTGATCGCGTTCAAACGGCCTATTCAGCGTTGGTGGGAGCTGCATCGCCAACGCCGCTTTCTGGCACAGATGAGCGACGGGATGCTGAAGGATCTGGGCTTGAGTCGGGCCGACATTCAGCAGGGCCTTTCTGGGACGACCCGCTCAAGCGCTGAGCGGGCTGTTGAAGCGGTCTGCTCTGATTAGCGCCTGACCTGTTTCAGGGTTTCGGCAATCAGAAACGCCAGCTCCAGTGACTGGTCGGCGTTCATGCGGGGGTCGCAATGCGTGTGATAGCGATCCGACAGGCCATCTTCAGTGATCGGGCGAGCGCCGCCGATGCATTCGGTGACGTTCTGGCCGGTCATCTCGATGTGGATGCCGCCAGCGTAGGTGCCTTCGGCCTCATGCACCTGAAAGAACTGCTTCACTTCGCCGAGGATCTGCGCAAAGTCGCGGGTCTTGTAGCCGCTGCTGGCCTTGATGGTGTTGCCGTGCATCGGGTCGGAGCTCCACAGCACCTTGCGACCCTCGCGTTCGACGGCGCGAATCAGTTGCGGCAGGTGATCGCCGACCTTGTTGGCGCCCATGCGCGCAATCAGGTTCAACCGTCCCGGGTCGTTATCCGGGTTGAGGATGTCGATCAGACGGATCAGGTCGTCCGTGTTCATGCTTGGGCCGACTTTCACGCCAATCGGGTTGTTCACCCCACGCAAGAACTCAACGTGTGCGCCGTCCAGTTGCCGGGTGCGGTCGCCGATCCACAGCATGTGCGCCGAGCAGTCGTAATAATCATTGGTCAGGCTGTCGCGCCGCACGAAGGCTTCTTCGTAATTGAGCAGCAACGCCTCGTGAGCGGTGAAAAAGCTGGTTTCGCGCAGTTGCGGTGAACTGTCCATTCCACACGCGCGCATGAACGCCAGGGTTTCGTCGATACGATCCGCCAACTGGCTGTACTTGTCGGCCAGTGCCGAGTTGGCGATGAAGTCCAGGTTCCACTTATGCACCTGATGCAGGTCGGCGAACCCGCCCTGAGCGAAGGCGCGCAGCAGGTTCAGGGTCGCAGTGGACTGGTTATAGGCCTGGAGCAGACGTTCCGGGTCCGGGACACGGCTTTTTTCGTCGAAACCGATGCCGTTGACGATGTCGCCCCTATACGCCGGGAAGGTCACGCCGTCGATGGTTTCATCGTTGGCTGAACGCGGTTTGGCGAATTGCCCGGCCATGCGCCCGACCTTGACCACCGGGCAGCCTGCGGCGAAGGTCATGACGATTGCCATCTGCAGCAGCACCTTGAAGGTGTCGCGAATCTTGGCCGCAGAGAACTCCATGAAACTTTCTGCGCAATCGCCGCCCTGCAACAGGAACGCCCGGCCTTGAGTGACCTCGGCAAACTGGCGGCGCAACTCTCGGGCTTCGCCTGCGAACACCAGCGGCGGGTAGCTGGCCAGCGTCTGCTCGACCTTCAACAGATGCGCGGTGTCAGGGTAGTGAGGTTGCTGCTGAATCGGCATTGCCCGCCAGCTGTCGGGGCTCCAGGGTTGGCTCATTATTGGCTCTTGATTGCGCAATCGGACCGGCATGTTAGCAGTTCGTTGTGGCGCTGCCAGCGTGGCGCAGACCACCGGACGGGAGTTGCGGCTTGCAAAGTGTGACAAAACAGCGCGCTTGCCCGACAATTCGCGTTTTGCGCTCGGCGCAGCCAGGACCAGGAACGGTGATGACGGAAGAGCGTGAGCGCGTAGAACGACTGCTGGCCGAGGTCCACGACGACTTCGGCATGATCCGCGTGCTGGAAGTGGAGGATTACCGCTTCCTCGAGTTCGGCGATGCGATTGAACAGAGTTGCACTTTTACTGCTGACCCGAGCTGGCTGGAGTACGACTACACCCGAGCGATGTTGATCGGCGCCTTGTGCCACGACGCGCCTGAAAGCGCGTTGTTTCTGGGGCTGGGAGCCGGGACGCTGACCCAGGCCTGCATGAAGTTTCTGCCGCTGGAAGACGTGGAGGTCATCGAGCTGCGTCCGGATGTGCCACGGCTCGCAATGGAATTCATGGGGCTTGATGATGACCCGCGTCTTTACATCCGGATCGGCGATGCGCTGGACCTGCTGGGCAGCGCCGAGCCTGCCGACCTGATTTTTGTCGACCTCTACACCGACGTCGGGCCTGGCGTGGGGCATCTGGCCTGGAATTTCCTGCAAGGCTGTCAGCAACGCCTCACACCCGGCGGCTGGCTGATCATCAATCAGTGGGCGACCGACGATGGCAAACCGCTAGGCGCTGCGCTGCTGCGCGGCCTGTACCACCGCCATTACTGGGAGCTGCCGGTGAAGGAGGGCAACGTCATTCTGATTGTGCCCGCCGATCTGGATCAGACGCTTGATATCGAAGCGCTGAGCGTGCGCGCCGAAGCCCTTGCGCCACGTCTGGGGTACTCGCTGGCGCCGTTGATCCGGGCGGTTCGTTCGGCGACCTGAGCGGGCAGGGCATGCGTGAGTCAGGCCGAAATCAGGGTGAGACAATTCGCCACACCTCGCAGGGCGCGATACCGGTCATCTGCAGGAATAGATTAAACGTTTAAGCGGTAATGCCCGTAATCTCGGGACCGCGCCCTGGCCAAGTCGTGTTCCGGCGATGTCTGATGCCTGCTTTTACGCCGGCAGAGTGCGATGTTTCATAAAAAAAGACTCACTCAGGTGCGTATTTCCGGTATAGTGCGCGCCGGCCTTAACACGGCCCTCGTCGAGGTATTGCAGTTCCCCGAAGCCAGCTTCGGTCGCTTGTTCGCATAGCGGACTAGCCTGGACGATCCATTCATCAAACGTTTTCGCAAATCCCCGCCGACAAAGCAGCCAGGGTGACCTCAAGGTCGTACACGGCACGCGCAGCTTTGAAGCATGGGTCTTTGCGGATGCACTAGAGGCAGACCCATGACCCAGGAAATCGGCGGCTTCGCCGCTCTCGAACTTCATCCCAATATCGTTGCAGCTGTCGTCGCCACTGGCTACGAAGAGCCTTCGGCCATTCAGCAGCAGTCGATCCCGATTATTCTCGCCGGTCACGACATGATTGGTCAGGCGCAAACCGGTACGGGTAAAACCGCCGCGTTCGCACTGCCTATCCTGCATCGTATTGACCCGAGCAAGCGCGAGCCGCAAGCACTTATCCTGGCCCCGACCCGCGAGCTGGCACTTCAGGTTGCCACCGCGTTCGAGACCTACGCAAAACAAATGCCGGGCGTGACCGTTGTAGCGGTCTACGGCGGCGCGCCAATGGGCCCTCAGCTCAAGGCCATCCGCAATGGCGCACAGATCGTTGTCGCCACCCCGGGCCGTCTCTGCGACCACCTGCGTCGCGACGAGAAAGTCCTGGCGACCGTGAACCATCTGGTTCTCGACGAAGCGGACGAAATGCTCAAACTGGGCTTCATGGACGACCTCGAAGTCATCTTCAAGGCCATGCCTGAAACCCGCCAGACCGTACTGTTCTCGGCCACCTTGCCACAGTCGATCCGTGCCATCGCCGAACGCCACCTGCGCGATCCGAAGCACGTCAAGATCCAGACCAAGACCCAGACCGTTACCGCGATCGAGCAGGCTCACCTGCTGGTTCACGCTGACCAGAAGACCTCGGCTGTATTGAGCCTGCTGGAAGTCGAAGATTTCGACGCGCTGATCATGTTCGTCCGCACCAAGCAGGCGACCCTTGATCTGGCCAGCGCCCTTGAAGCCAAAGGCTACAAGGCTGCTGCACTGAACGGCGACATCGCCCAGAACCAGCGTGAGCGCGTCATCGAATCCCTCAAGGATGGCCGTCTGGACATCGTTGTGGCGACTGACGTTGCTGCCCGTGGTCTTGACGTTCCGCGTATCACCCACGTTTTCAACGTGGACATGCCTTACGATCCGGAATCCTACGTTCACCGTATCGGCCGTACCGGCCGTGCAGGTCGCGAAGGTCGTGCATTGCTGCTGGTAACGCCTCGCGAGCGCCGCATGCTGCAAGTGATCGAGCGTGTCACCGGTCAGAAGGTTGCGGAAGTCCGCCTGCCGGATGCCCAGGCCGTTCTGGATGCCCGCATCAAGAAACTGACCAACAGCCTGTCGCCGCTGGTTGCTGACGCCGAGTCGACTCATGGTGATCTGCTGGATCGCCTGACTGCCGACATCGGTTGCAGCCCTCGCGCCCTTGCTGCCGCACTGCTGCGCAAGGCTACCAACGGTCAGGCACTGACCCTGGCAGCCATCGAACGCGAGCGTCCACTGGTTCCGAACAACGCCCCTCGTGGTGATCGTCCAGAGCGCAGCAGCAGTGATCGTGGTGACCGTCCTGAGCGTGAGCGTCGTGCGCCGGTTCCGTTGGCCGAAGGTCGTGCCCGTTGCCGTACCGCGCTGGGTGCGCGTGACGGTATCGCCGCCAAGAACCTGCTGGGTGCCATCCTCAACGAAGGCGGCCTGGCCCGCGAAGCCATCGGCCGTATCCAGGTCCGTGACAGCTTCAGCCTGGTCGAGCTGCCGGAAGATGGTCTTGAGCGTCTGTTGACCAAGCTCAAGGACACCCGCGTTGCCGGCAAGCAGCTCAAGCTGCGTCGCTATCGCGAAGACTGATCGGCTCTTGAGCTGATCGGCCAATAAAAAATCCCCGACTGGTTCGGGGATTTTTTTGTTCCGGATTCAGGGCGGCGGCCCTTGTCGGGGTCAGTCGAACCGATAGATGTCCATCCCGAGTGCGCCCATCGTGAAGCCCTGATAGGCAATGCTGAACACGCCGCCTGCGCCACGAGCAAAGTACAGTGGCAGCAGGTGTTCGTCGCTCGGGTGGGCGTGTGCGGCGTGGGGAGCGAGGCTGCGGTAGTGGTGCAGGGCGTCTTCATCGTCGCGCTGCAGTGCGTCGATCATCCAGCTGCGAAAGCGCTCGGCCCAAGGCTCGGACTTTTCTGGCCCTGCGTTCCAGTCCAGATCGCGCAGGTTATGCGTGATGCTGCCTGAGCCAATGATCAGTACGCCCTGTTCGCGCAAGCTGGCCAGTGCCCGGCCCACACGAGTCTGTAATTCCGGTCCCTGGCGGCTGGGCAGCGAAACCTGCACCACCGGAATATCGGCGTCCGGGTACATCAGCGACAACGGCACCCATACGCCGTGGTCGAACGGACGTCTGCTGTCGATGCGTGCGGGCAGGTCGCTGGCGGCAAGCAGATCAACCATCGTGCGCGTCAATTCCGGCAGCCCTTGCGCCGGGTACTGCACTGCAAACAATTCGGCTGGAAAGCCGCCGAAGTCATGCCATGTCTCCGGCTGAGGGTTGCCGTTTACGGTAAGCTCATGGCTTTCCCAGTGGGCCGATACCATGACGATGGCGCGAGGCCTGGGCATGCTGGCTGCCAACTGCGCCAGGGCAGGGCCGCTCTCGCCCGGCTCCAGTGCCAGCATGGGAGAGCCGTGGGAAATAAACAGGCTGGGAAACATTCCGAAGCTCCAGAACATGAGAATGATCCATAGTCGATCATTCTCATGATCTGAATCTAATATAAGTTCTGGCGCTTTTTGATCGGGTTTTCAGATGTTTTAACGTTCTTGCCAATGCTCAGCGTTGGCCTTCAGGTCGTGATGCTCTGTGTCTTGATTTGCCGGTGCCGCCTACGACGTCCCCACGCGAACGTGGGGACGATAATCAACGGCGGGTGGCGGGTGCCATCAACCGCGGCGGCGCAGGGCCTCGATGCGTTGTTCCAGCGGCGGGTGGCTCATGAACAGGCCGGCGTTGATACCGAACGCGGTCAGGCTGTCAGGCATGTTCACCGGCACGCCTTGTTCGGAGCGCAGGCGTTGCAGTGCCCCGATCATCGCGTCCGTGCCGGCCAGGCGGGCACCGGCGTCGTCAGCGCGGAATTCACGCTTGCGCGAGAACCACATGACGATGGCGCTTGCCAGAAAACCCAGTACCAGCTCGGCAAAGATCGTCGTGATGTAATAGGCAATGCCCTGACCGTTCTCGCTCTTGAAGATCACCTTGTCGACGAAATTGCCGATGATGCGGGCGAAGAACATCACAAAGGTGTTCACTACACCCTGCACCAGCGCCAGGGTGACCATGTCGCCATTGGCAACGTGGCCGATTTCGTGCGCCAGTACGGCTTTCACCTCATCCGGCGAAAAGCGCTCGAGCAAGCCCTGGCTTACCGCTACCAGTGCATCGTTCTTGTTCCAGCCCGTGGCGAACGCGTTGGCCTCATAGGCCGGGAAGATACCGACTTCCGGCATCTTGATGCCCGCGTCGCGTGACAGTTGTTCAACGGTCTGCAGCAACCATTGCTCATGGCGAGTGCGAGGCTGGGTAATGATCTGAGTGCCGGTGCTCATTTTCGCCATCCACTTGGAGATGAACAGCGAAAACAGTGAGCCCGCGAAACCGAACACAGCGCAGAAAACCAGCAGCTGATTGAGGTTCAGATCAACCCCGTTGGCCGCCATGAACCCGTTGAAGCCAAAAAGGCTCAAGGTGATGCTGGCAATCAGCACGACCGCAAGGTTAGTGGCCAAAAACAGCAAAATGCGCATCATGGTCGAAACGTACTCCTCAGGTAAATATGTAACTCGATGCCGGGTATATAAGGTGATGCCCGTCGCTATTCAACACAGGGACTATTTCAAACTGTGTCCTCTGGTCACAATCGATGGTAATCCCGGGAAGCTGAACGGCGCCTGAGCCAGAGCATTCGATGCCTGAAGGGTTTGACGCAGTGCCTGGCGGCTATTTTGGCGGGGTGGAAATAAACGGCCCCGAACGGGTCGGGGCAGTCAGGAGTAACGATAGCGAGGCGCTGGGTTACTGGCGATAACCTTTCAGGAAGTTACCGATACGGCCAATGGCCTGCTCCAGTTCGTCGACCCGCGGCAGGGTCACGACGCGGAAGTGATCAGGGTACGGCCAGTTGAACGCAGTGCCCTGAACCACCAGCAGTTTTTCCGACAGCAGCAGGTCGAGGACGAACTTTTCGTCGTTAAAGATCGGGCAGACCTTAGGGTCGATGCGCGGGAACGCATACAACGCCCCCATCGGCTTCACGCAACTGACGCCGGGAATGTCGTTGAGCAGTTCCCACGTACGGTTGCGCTGCTCCAGCAGGCGGCCGGGTGGCAGAATCAGGTCGTTGATGCTCTGGTAGCCACCCAAAGCGGTCTGGATCGCATGCTGGCTGGGCACGTTGGCGCACAGGCGCATGTTGGCCAGGATATCGATGCCTTCGATATAGCTCTGCGCATTGTGTTTCGGCCCGGAAATGGCAATCCAGCCGGACCGGAAGCCCGCCACCCGGTAGGACTTGGACAGGCCGTTGAACGTCAGGCACAGCAGGTCCGGAGCCAGCGAGGCGGTGCAGATGTGTACGGCGTCGTCGTAGAGGATCTTGTCGTAGATTTCATCGGAGAACACCACCAGATTGTGCTGGCGAGCCAGTTCCAGCATCCCCAGCAGCACCTCGCGGGAATACACGGCCCCGGTCGGGTTGTTCGGGTTGATGATGACCATGGCCTTGGTGTTCGGGGTGATCTTGGCCTTGATGTCTTCAAGGTCCGGCCACCAGTTGGCCTGCTCGTCGCACAGGTAATGCACCGGGCTGCCACCGGACAGGGCAACGGCTGCTGTCCACAAGGGATAGTCGGGGGCAGGAACCAGCACTTCGTCGCCATTGTTGAGCAACGCCTGCATCGACATCACGATCAGTTCGGAAACGCCGTTGCCCAGGTAGATGTCCTCGATACCGACACCTTCTACCTGCTTTTGCTGGTAGTACTGCATGACCGCCTTGCGGGCGCTGAACAGACCTTTGGAGTCACTGTAGCCCTGAGCGGTCGGCAGGTTGCGGATCACGTCCTGCAGGATTTCGTCCGGCGCCTCGAAACCAAACGGTGCCGGGTTGCCGATGTTCAGCTTGAGGATGCGATGACCTTCCTCTTCCAGGCGTTTGGCGTGCTTGAGCACTGGCCCGCGAATGTCGTAGCAGACGTTTGCGAGCTTGTTCGATTTGTTGAACTGCATGGTGATGATCCCGAAAATGGACGAGGTGTTACCGGCCTGCAATGAAGGTTGCTGCACGTTCGCCATGAAAATGGGTTTGTATGCGACAAACACGGGTGACAGACTGGGGTCTGAATGGGCGCAATCATACGTGCCACCTGATCTGCGGAAAAGGTACAGATCGGGCTTTTTCGAGTTTGGAGGTGTACCTGTGGACAAGTTGCAGAAAACGCTTGAAGAGTGGAAGCAGATGCTCGACCCGGAGCAATACAACGTGTGTCGCCTGAAAGGCACCGAGCGGCCGTTTTCCGGCCAATACAACGACACGAAAACAGCAGGCGTCTACCACTGCATCTGTTGCAATGAGGCGCTGTTCGACTCGCAAACCAAGTTCGATTCGGGCTGCGGCTGGCCGAGTTTTTACGCGCCGCTGGAAGGCAGTGCGGTGGTCGAAGTGCGCGATATCAGCCATGGCATGATTCGTACGGAAGTCGTCTGCGCCAAATGCGATGCTCATCTGGGTCATGTGTTTCCCGATGGCCCACCGCCGACCGGGTTGCGTTACTGCATCAACTCGGTGTGCCTGACGCTGGAACCTCGCCAATAGCGCGTGTGCGTTTATTGACCTGCATCAATCCCGGAAATTGGCGTGCGTGCTGTTCAATAGCACGCTAACGTCAACGCTTACGTTTGACCCAACCCTAGCGCCGAGGCCTCTTTTTCATGAGTGAAAACCTGCTGAACATCCCGGTCACCACGATCAAGGGAGAACAGAAAACCCTCGCTGATTTCGCCGGCAAGGCAGTGCTGGTGGTCAATACGGCCAGCAAGTGCGGCTTTACGCCTCAATATCAGGGGCTGGAAAAACTCTGGCAAGACTATAAGGACCGGGGGCTGGTGGTGCTCGGCTTTCCTTGTAACCAGTTCGGTAAACAGGAGCCGGGCGATGAAGGGGCTATTTCCGGTTTTTGCGAGCTGAACTACGGGGTCAGCTTCCCCCTGTTCAAAAAGGTGGAGGTGAATGGCGCGCAGGCTCATCCCTTGTTCGTAGAGCTCAAGCAGCAGGCGCCCGGTGTATTGGGCACCGAGCGTATCAAGTGGAACTTCACCAAATTCCTGATTGGCAAGGACGGTAAGCAGGTCAAGCGTTTCGCGCCCTTGACCAAGCCCGAAGAGTTGAAGGGTGAAATCGAGGCGCTGTTGCGTTAAGCGTGTTCAGCTGTTCTCGGCAAGCGGTATCCATTGGTCCAGAATGCCGATCAGTTCGGCACGTCTGAACGGCTTGGCCAGATAGTCGTTCATGCCTGCCGCCTTGCAGCGCTCGCGTTCGTCGGGCATGGCGTTGGCGGTCAGGGCGACAATCGGCAGGTTGGGCCAGCGGCCGCTGCTGCGGATCTGGCGGCTCGCCTCATAGCCGTCCATGACCGGCATATTGCAGTCCATCAAAACCAGGTCGAAATGGCCTTTCTCCAATTGTTCCAGCGCTTCGCCACCATGACTGCTGATGACCACTTCGCAGCCCAGTTTGGCCAGTATGCTTTTGGCAACCAGTTGATTGACCGGGTTGTCCTCCACCAGCAGCACGCGCGCCAGGCGCTGCGTTGTCTTTTCCCGCGCTGTTGCGTCTTTGGCGCTCGTTTCTTCATGGTTCAGGATTCGCCGCAACGTGTGGTAAAGCGCGTTGCGGGCCAAGGGGCGTGCCTGCTGTTGAAGCGGGGCGAGGGCGGCCACCTGTTCACCTGGCATGAAGTTGCCGTAGGCGGTGACCAGTAATATCGGCACGGGCGTCATCGGGCGGATCGCGAACAGGCACTCCGGGCAATCGGTGATCACCAGGTCCGGAGTGTCGTCCGGGTCAAGGTTATCCGCGCTGCGTCGCTTGAGGTCCACGCCCCAGTACGGCAGCAGATTGCCGAGCAGCTCGACCAGGCCGCTGCCCGCCGAGCTGATCACGGTGACGCGTCCTGTGAGCGGGGTCTGGGCGACGGCGGGCACGTGAACCGGTAATGGCAATTCGGCACAGAACTGACTGCCGAAACCGGACAGCGACTGAATGCTCAGCGTGCCATTCATGGCTTCGCACAAGTTATTGGTCAGTGCCAGACCCAGTCCGGTGCCGCCGTACTGGCGGGTGATGGCGGTTTCTGCCTGAGTAAACGGCTGGAAGATTCTGGTCTGGGCATCCTGCGCGATCCCTATGCCGGTGTCGCGCACTTCGATACGGATGCGATTCTCTCCGGAGGCAGCGTCCAGGTGGTGTGAAAGGCGCACATCTACGCGCCCAAACCGGGTGAACTTGAGGGCGTTGGACAGCAAATTGCTGACGATTTGCCGCACCCGGGTCGGGTCGCCGGTGATCATGGCCGGGAAGTCCGGCGCGATCAGGCAGGTCAGTTCGACACTGGGCGCCGCGTTCTGCGACAGCAGGTTGGCGGTGTCCTCGATCAAGGCGCCCAGATCGAAAGGAATGCGCTCGATCTCCAGATGGCCGGCGTCGAATTTGGACATGTCGAGAATATCGTTGAGCAACTCCACCAGAACCTTGCCCGAGTCGTGGGCAATCATCAGCTGCTGACGCTGTTCGGCGCCGAGCGGGCTGTCCAGCGACAACGCCAGCATGCCCAGCAAACCGTTGAGCGGTGTGCGGATTTCGTGGCTCATGTGTGCCAGAAAGGCGGCGCGCGCGTGGGCCATGTCGAGTGCAGTGCTGCGCGCTATTTGCAGCTCTTCGTTGGATTCGCGCAGGCGCATGTTGCTGGCCTTGAGCTCGGTGGTGCGCGCCGAAACGATGTTTTCCAGCTCGTTGAGGTGGTCGTTAAGTCGGTCTTCGGCCGCGCGCCGTCTGGAGAATTCGGTGCTCACGGTTTCGAACTGGCGATTGAACGTCGCGACCAGGACGCCGATTTCATCTTGCTCGTGGTGCGGCGGGCAGGTGATTTGCGCCTGATCAGGGCTGCGCGGGTCGCGGCTGCTCAATTCGCGTATGACCCTTACCAGTGGTTTGGTCAGGGTGGCGTAAAACAGAATGGTCAGGATGCCGGCCAGCGCCAGGCTGCGCACGAACCCGTTGAGCAGGGTGATTTCGGCACGTTGCAGGAAGTGACTGCCAAACGCGAAGGTGTCGACGGTGAGGTACAGTGTGCCGATGGTTTCGCTTGGCAGGTGATCGAGGTGCAGCTTCTCTTGAAACTGCCGGCTTTCGCCGAACAGCCAGTCGCTGAGTACCCGGTAACGGCCTGTGGCCGTCGGTCGCTCGACGCTGGCGAGCACGGTGTCATTGTTGTCGGTCAGCCTGGCACTGACCACCGCAGGGGAGTGCAGCAGCCCGAGGGTGAGCTCCTGAGCCAGTTCGGCATCGATGTTATAGGCAATACGCGATGCAGGATTCTGGATGATTTCCAGCAGTGATTTGATTTCCCGATTGATGGACGCATCTTCGCTGGCATAATCAATCGCAATCTGCGCCACGCTCAACAGGGTTCCAAGCGCAAAGCCGATCAGAACGGCAAGACGCGCCTGTTTGAATGAAAGCCTGTTTTTGAGCGATATATCCATGAGTAATAACTGTCACTTCTGGTGCCCGGTGCGGGTCAAGCATAGCTGATCGGCACCCGTGACCAATCAGTTAAATAGTGAGGAGATCCCGTGGATTCTCGTTTGGATGCTTTTCTGCAACGCGCAGATGCGGTGCTGGCCCGTCTGGAGCCCTTGTTGCCCGCCCTGCGTGAACCGGTCGACTGGGCCGCAACACTGGCAGCCCGTTGGGTGCGCGAGGGGCGCAGTGGCTACCTGATGCCGTTGCAGGTGAGTCTGGAGACGCGCCTGACCGACCTGGTCGGCGTTGACCGGCAGCGTGATCAGCTAGGGCGCAATACGCGTCAGTTCATTGAGCGGTTGCCCGCCAACCACGCCTTGCTGTGGGGGTCGCGTGGCACCGGCAAATCGTCGCTGATCCGGGCGCTACTGGCCGAGTACGCGTCGGCAGGCTTGCGCCTGATCGAAATCGAACGTGACCATTTGGGGGATCTGCCCCGCGTGGTCGAGCAACTGCAAAAACTGCCGCAGCGTTTTGTGCTGTTCTGCGATGACTTGTCGTTCGAGTCGGGGGAGGGCGATTACCGAGTGCTGAAAAGCGTGCTTGACGGTTCGCTGGAGCAGGCGCCGGATAACGTGCTGCTCTACGCCACCTCCAATCGCCGGCACCTGGTGCCGGAAAAAGAGAGCGACAACGCCAATTGGCAGCACGTTGACGGGGAGTTGCACCCCAGTGAGGCCGTGGAAGACAAGATTGCCTTGTCTGACCGGTTCGGGCTGTGGCTGTCGTTCTATCCGTTCACCCAGGAGCATTACCTGAACGTGGTCGAGCACTGGATCACGCAACTGGCCCAAAAGGCCGGGTTGCACTGGCAGCGCGATGAACATCTGGACAAGGCGGCGATCCGCTGGGCAACCGCCCGGGGCAATCGCAATGGCCGCTGCGCTTATCAGTTTGCGCGTTATTGGGTAGGACTTGAATTGTTGGAGCTACAGACATGATTGATTTGCAAAACACCGGAGCAGGGCAGGAAGGCTATGGTCTACTGGCCGCGCAGCTTGAGGCGTTGTTGGCCGATGAGCGGGATTTCATTGCCAACGCGGCGCAGTTCTCGGCGTTTCTCTATACCCAGATCGAGGATTTGAACTGGGCCGGTTTCTACCTCAACCGTGACGAAGAGTTGGTGCTTGGGCCGTTTCAGGGGCAGATCGCCTGCGTGCGCATCCCCTTCGGTCGCGGGGTCTGCGGTGCGGCAGCGCACACCCGGCAAACTCAACGTGTTCAGGACGTACACGCGTTTCCCGGACACATCGCCTGCGACAGCGCGTCGAACAGCGAACTGGTCGTGCCGTTGGTCAAAGAAGGGCGTCTGATTGGCGTGCTGGACCTGGACAGTCCGAGTGTGGGGCGTTTCAAGGAAGAGGATCAGGCAGGTATCGAGCGTCTGGCGGCGATCTTTCTGGCATCGACCGACTGCTGAGCCGGTCGACCGGCCGCCGTCTGGAGTCAGGCTCCAGCGGCGGCGAGGCAGTCATCAATCGTAGATGACTTTCTTCTTCCATTCCGATTCGGTGTCGTCCTGCTTGAGGCCTTCGGTGAGTGCGTTATCGTCGTCTTCGGTTGGCGCCGTGTTGGTCAGAACCATCGAATTGGCGCGGGCCAATTGTTTTTCCATTGCCAGCAGTTGCTGCTGATAGGTCACCGGGTCCGGCTGATTGCGCAAATACTGCACGCCACGCTCAAAGGCCAGGCGTGCCTGACCTGGCTGGTCCTGCGAGAGGGCGGTCTGACCAAGGTTGTTGAAAAACTCGATGTGCAGCGTCACCAGAATGGTGCGTATTTCACGGATCCAGTGTTTGGCTTCGCTGGTCTGCAGAAAACCGTCATGCGCCGCCCGCGTCACCTGGCCATGCAGGGCCTCCAGCAGAAAGCGGACGTCCTTGGCCTTGGCTTCGGTCTGGATCGGCGTGACCGGGTTGGGTATTTCAATGCCTTCCCCCTTCGCAATCTGCCCTTCCAGTTCTCCGATGCGGTGCTTGAGCTGAGCGTTGCCTTTTTCCATATTAAGCATGCGCTGCACGACATTGAGTTCCAGTCGTGCCAGCAGCAGCTTCAATGCGGGGGACATCAACTGGCCGGGGAATACCTCTGTGATTTCGCTGCAACGACGCAGACGATCACCGAGTTCGACCTTGGTACGGGCTTTTTCCAGTTTGCCGTTTTCAGCGACGTGATTCAGGTAGCCGATCGCGATCAGCAGTGCGATGCCTGCTACTACCATCAGCGTGATCATGAGTGGAGTCACTGTGCAAACCTCATTTGTGCAATTAGTTTTAGTGCGAGTGTAGTGGCTAAGCACTACTGCGCATAGATGTCCCTTTGGGAGTTTGTCGGCATCTCTTCTATATAGATTAGGCAGGTGAACGATATAGGTCAGGCTGCCGAACCCTCGGTGACCATCGGTCAGCGTCTGAACGGCATCGAAGTTATTGATTTCAATAAATTTTCAGATTGGGGTTGACGACCCCCCAAACCATCCATAGAATGCGCGCCACTTACAGCGTAAAGCACACAGCGTAGCGCAAATAAGTAGTGAATGTTGTACGTGTGTCCCCTTCGTCTAGTGGCCTAGGACACCGCCCTTTCACGGCGGTAACAGGGGTTCGAGTCCCCTAGGGGACGCCATATGCGGGAATAGCTCAGTTGGTAGAGCACGACCTTGCCAAGGTCGGGGTCGCGAGTTCGAGTCTCGTTTCCCGCTCCAGTTTTAAGCAGCATTGCTCAAGGGCGGTGTTGAGTGAAACCAGCACACATCTCCGGATGATGTCTGGAACTGAAACACACACCATTGTGTTTCAGGCAGTGTCCCCTTCGTCTAGTGGCCTAGGACACCGCCCTTTCACGGCGGTAACAGGGGTTCGAGTCCCCTAGGGGACGCCATATGCGGGAATAGCTCAGTTGGTAGAGCACGACCTTGCCAAGGTCGGGGTCGCGAGTTCGAGTCTCGTTTCCCGCTCCAAATTCACAAAAACGCCGCTCACTAGAGCGGCGTTTTTGTTTGTGCGTTTTATTGATCGGCTTATAAACAACGCCACTTATTTGAGCGGCGTTATTCAGTGCCAACCTTCAAGGCATTTGCGGTTGTTCATTGGGCCGCATATCGAATACCAGCACTTCGGCGCCAACCCCTTTGCTCAGGCTGATCCGCTGTTCGCTACGAACACGTACACCGTCCCCTTCACCCAGTGGCTTGCCATTGAGCACCACACTGCCACGCGCAACATGCACGTAGGCGTAACGGTCTGCTGCCAGTTCGAGCGTGGCCGTTTCGTCGCCATCGAACAGACCGGCGTACACACGAGCGTCCTGACGGACCTCAAGGGATCCGTTCTCACCTTCCGGGGAGATGATCAACTGCAGACGGCCACGTTTCTGTTCCGGGGCGAAGTGCGTCTGACGGTATTTCGGGGCTGCCCCCACGACATTCGGCACAATCCATATCTGCAGAAAATGCACGCCCTCGGTCTGCGAGTGGTTGAACTCGCTGTGCGAAACGCCACTGCCGGCACTCATCAACTGCACGTCGCCAGGACGAATCACTGATCCGGTGCCCAGCGTGTCCTTGTGCTCCAGCGCACCTTCCAGCACGTAGGAAAAGATTTCCATGTTGCGGTGCGGGTGCTGGCCGAAACCCTTGCCTGCGGTTACCCGGTCGTCATTGATCACCAGCAGATCGGAAAAACCCTGTTCCTGCGGGTCGCTGTAGCCGGCAAAGGAAAAGGTATGGAAGGATTTCAACCAGCCATGATCGGCCGCGCCACGGTCGGAAGCTTTGCGAACATCGAGCATGATTCATTCTCCATCGGGTATCGACGCTGCACATTCAGCGATCGATCAAGTGAGACGAAGGTTACGGCTTATCGACTGTCGCAATAAGTAGCTGAAAGATGAATCACTGTCTCGCTGAGGTTGACAGTATCGGGCTGCGCGTTACGCTCCATGCAGAATACTTTTCTGCTCACCTTCGGGCCGCGACCATGAACCCTTTTGAAGACATGCGTATTTTCTGCCAGGTCATGGAGTCTGGCAGCTTCACGGCGGCGTCCGACAAGCTCGGCCTGTCCAAGCAATTTGTCAGTCGCCGCCTGATGCAACTGGAAGACCGGCTGGGTGTGCGCCTGCTCAATCGCTCGACGCGACGTCTGGATGTGACGCCGCTGGGCCAGAGTTATTATGAATCGGCCCAGCGCTTGCTGGCCGAGGTCGAACAGGTCGAGCAGGGGATTACCGGGCAGAACAACGAGCCACGGGGCACGTTGCGCCTGAGTGCGCCGTTGTCGTTTGCGGTCGCCCACTTGGGCTGTCTGCTGCCGCAGTTTTTACAGCGTTATCGCGATGTGGCGGTAGAGGTCGATTTGAGCGACCGTCCGGTGGACGTGATCAGCGAAGGCTATGACCTGGTGCTGCGCATCGGTGTGCTGGAAGACTCCAGCCTGATTGCGCGACGCATTGCGTCGATTGATCGGGTCTACTGCGCCAGCCCGGCTTATCTGGCCGAACGTGGCACGCCCCAGACACCTGAAGACTTGCACGGTCATGACTGCCTGCCTTATGGCCACGCTCGTCAGGTGCAGTGGCGTTTTCAGGGCGTGGGCAAGGCGTCGAGTCTGAGCGTCAGTGGCCGAATGCGCGCCAATAACGGCGAGTTGCTCAAGGATGCAGCCGTCGCCGGGCTGGGTGTCACCTACCTGCCGACCTTTATTGTCAGTGCGGCGCTGCATGACGGCAGTCTGGTCCGCGTGCTGGACGATCTTCGGCCTGAGCCGCTGACGCTGTCGGCGGTCTACCCGCAACACCGTCAGGCCTCGCGGCCGGTGCAGGCGTTTATCGAGTTTCTGCGTGAGCGTCTTGATTCAAATATCGAGCCGGGTGACCGGAAGAGCTGATCCGCAGGCGCACCTCACGCTGTGCTGCGCCTGGCAAAAGCCGCCTTGCCTGCGTTGGTCAGCACGGCGTCGTTCTGCGGCGTATGCACCCGGCCGCACACAACGTTGCGGTAATGCCGCTGCAGCGGGTTGTTGCGTGACAGGCCCGGGTTGCCTGAGGCTTCGATGGCCAGTTCCACGGCGCGTATCGCATTGCCGGTTACCAGAAACTTGATCTGTGCGGCATGACTGGCGCACGTGTGGCCCTGTGCCGCGGCTTGCAGCAGGCTCTGGTTGGCGAACAGCAGGGTGTCGATATGCCCGACCGTTTCCTGAAAGCGCGGCAGGGTCGAGAGGGCAGCCCCGAGATTGGACGGTGTGCGCTGTTCCAGCCATTGCACCAGCCAGTCGCGGGCGGAATGTGCGATGCCGTCGTAGACCGAGGACAGCAGCACCGCCATCCAGAGCATGCCCGAGCCGTCCAGCTCGGCATGGGGAGCGCTCCACGGGCTGACGCTGACGGCCTGTTCGAGCGGCACCAGCACGTTGTCGAATCTGACCTCATGGCTGCAGGTGGCGCGCATGCCCAGATGGTCCCAGTCTTCGATAATGGTAATGCCCGGCGTGTCCTTGTGAACCAGCCAGCTGCCGACCAGCGGGTCGGCATCATCGCTGCGTGCCCACACGGCGAACCAGGTCAGGCCGTGGCTGCCGGTGGAATAGACCTTGCTGCCGCTGATTCGCCAGCCTTCGCGGGTGCGGCGGGCGAGGGTGCCCGGCAGGCCGCCACGGGCAGGTGTGCCCAGGTCCGGCTCGACGCGCAAGGCGTTGATCAGCGCGCCGTCACGTACCGCCTCTTCAGCAACCTGCTCGCGCAGATGGCTCGGCCAGTTGCGGTTCTCTTGCAGGCGTGAGTGCTGCAGATACTGCATGACCAGAATCAACGCGGTCGAAGGCTCGCCTTTGGCCACTGCGCTGACGACTTGCTGCGCCCGCACCAGGTCGGCACCGCCACCGCCCAGTTCTGCCGGCACCGTCAGGCCAAGCAAGCCGTGGCTGTGCAGCAACCTGAAATTGGCATGAGGAAATGCTGCGCTGACATCGTACTGTTCGGCGGTTTCAGCCAGTGCTGCGGTCAGGCCTGCCAGCCGGGCAGTGAAGTCTTCGGCTGATTCCGGTGGTTCAGAGTGCTGACGAAGCGGGGAAAGTTTCATGCGGGTTCCTTTTCGCAACGGGTCTCAGGCGGTTATCGAACCATCAGGGGGCAGTCGCCTGGGCAACCTGCGCGCGCGCAGCATTGAAGCTTTTATCGAAGCCTGTCGACACATCGACCTGCCTGGTCAGAATGCCTTCGGCCAGGTAAGTGTCTGCGGTGTTTTGCAAGCCCTGAATAATGGTGTCGTCAATCGGCGTGCGTTGCATGTTCGTTGCCTTGGCAACGGCCAGATGGACCTCCAACGGCAGGCCAGTGACTTTCGCCTGTGCGGCGGCATACTCCTCGGGGTGCGTATTGGACCAGTCGAACGCACGTTCGACCCTGGCAACGAAATCATCCAGCTGGACGCGTTTGCCTTCGATGGCTTTGCTGGTTGCAGCGAGGTACAGGTGGTTGCTGAGCAGCTCATTGCCGCTGACCAGTACGCGATCATTGCTCTGGCTGATGGCAATTGTGGTGTACGGGTCCCACGTGGCCCAGGCATCGGCATCGCCGTTGACCAGCACCAGGCGTGACTCGCTGGGCAGCAGGTTGATGAAGGTGACATCGCGGGTCTTCAACCCGGCCTGTTGCAGGGCGCGGATTGCAAGGTAATGACCAATGGAACCGCGTCCAGTGACAATGCGCTTGCCTTTCAGATCGGCCACGGTCTTGATCGGCGAGTCTTTCGGCACCAGCACGGCGGTGGTGAAACGACCTTGCGCATGGGTGATGCTGACCACTTTCAAGGGCGCGCCTGCGCCGAGGGCGAACACGTAGGGCGCATCGCCCAGCGCGCCGATGTCCACGGCCTCGGCATTCAGCGCCTCACCCAGAGGCGCGGCGGAAGGGAACTCCGAGAACTGAATCTCATAAGGCACATCCTTGAGCTCGCCGGAGACCTGCAACAATGTTTTCAGCAGCGATTTCTGATTGGCCACCAACAGAGGCGCCAGCTCGGCAGCCAGCATCTGTTGACCTGTCAGCAGGCTGAGCAGTGCGCCCAGCAGCAGGCTTTTGAGCGGTAAAGGTGATTTGAAAAAAGGCAGCATTATCAGGTGTCTCCATTAAGTTGATTGTTGGCCAGACACTTGACGTTCCTCACGCGCCTGCGTGGAAGTGCCTTGGGTGACGCTCCGTGTGTCCATCAATGCGTGCCAACGCGAGCATCGGCACCGTCCTGCCACTTCAAATCACGTTAAAACCGTGTGTCCCGTCCCGGCCCAACTGGTCCACCAGACCATATTCCCAGTCCAGATACGCCTGCATGGCTTCGCGGGGCGCATCGGTGCCTTCATAAGGGCGGCGGTAGCGGTCGATGCGGGGCGAGGCCAGGCGCTGTTCGCCGTGCTCCACGGGCAGGCCGGCCTTGATCCAGCTGGCGGTGCCGCCTTCGAGCAGGAACACCGGCTTGTCGGTCAGCGCTTCGACGTCGGCCACGGCGAAACGCGCCAGACGACTGCTTGCGCAGGTCAGTACATAGCGCTCGGCGGCAGGCAGTTTTGCCAACGCGGTCTTGAGGTCTGCGCGCAGGGTCCACCAGGCGCCGGGGATGTGCTGCTTGACGTGATTGGCGCTGGCCGTGAAATCCAGCACCGCGACCTCGCCGTGCGTCAGCCAGTTGGCAAGGGTTTCGACGCTGATCGCCTCTACTTGTGGCGCAACAGGTGCGGGCGCGCTCCAGTCGCCAGACTCGCTGAAGTCTGCCGCGTTGAGATCATCGATGGCCCACACGTCCCAGCCCAGCTGTGCCAGCCAGGACGCTGTCATGTTGGCGCGAACGCCATCATCATCCAGCAGCGCAATGCGTGCGCCGCGTACGCTGGCGAAATGATCGGTTTCCTGCACCAGTTGGCCGCCCGGCGTGGAGCGCGCGCCAGGCCAATGGCCCTTGGCAAACTCTTCCGGGGTGCGCACGTCGAACAGGTAAGTGGTGCGCGACGCCTCGGCTTGCCAGCGGTGCAGTTCGTCGCGGCCGGCACGCTTGACCTTTGCCCGGTCGGCGACCCGGCGAGCATCGGCGCTGGCGGTTTCACGAGTGTCGTCGCTGACCGCCGCGAAGCGCCGGTTCTGGCCGTGGTCTAGCGTCTGGCCGGCCAGCAGCCAGCCGATCGTGCCGTTGCGCAAGGCGTGAACCTGATTGGGAAGGCCTGCATTGACCAGGGATTGAGTGCCAATGATGCTGCGCGTGCGGCCGGCGCAATTGACGATGATCCGGGTATTCGGCTCCGGTGCCAGCTCGCGCGCGCGCAGCACCAGTTCGGCGCCCGGCACACTGATGCCGCCCGGTATGCTCATGGTCTGGTATTCATCATAACGTCGGGCATCCAGCACCACCACGTCGGCATGGCTGTCGAGCAACGCCTTGACCTCTTCGGCGGTCAGCGAGGGCGTGGCGCGGTGATGTTCCACCAGTTCGCCAAACGCCTTGCTTGGCACGTTGACATCAATGAACAGCTCGCCCCCTGCTTCGCGCCAGCCCTGCAAGCCACCGTCGAGCAGTGTCACGTCGCTGTAGCCCCATGATTGCAGGCGTTGCCGGGCGATCTGCGCCAGTCCTTCGCCGTTGTCATACAGCGTGACGGCAGTGTCGCGACGGGGAATTCGCGCGAACACCTCCAACTCCAGTTTCGACAGCGGAATGTTCACCGCAAACAAGGGATGGGCTTCGGCGAATGGCGCTTCCTCGCGGACATCCACCAGCGCCAGTTCCTGGCGGTCCAGCAACGCCTGACGAATCTCGACGAAAGATCGGACTGCGGATGTGGTCATGGGGTAACGCTCCCTGTGGGCTGATCCTGACGGGCCGTGGCAACGGCATTGGAGTAGCCGGAAATAAACGGTTTTTCGCTGCCGTCGAGTGCGTAGACGGCGCGCTTCACGGTGCCGATATCGGCGCCGTAGACATGAATGCTGATCGACACTTGATCGTCGAACGCGTTGCTGACCTGGTGAACATCGTTGCTGAGTGGCGACAATGCCTCGACCTGTCCGGGCTGCAAGCGGACTGCCGGGCCGCTGGCCACGAAACCCCCTTCGGGCGTGCGGGCATACCCCTGTGAATGCTCTGCGCCGCGCAGCATCCCGATCAGGCCCCAGACGCGGTGGTCGTGAATCGGTGTGCTCTGGCCTGGCCCCCAGACAAAACTCACCACCGAAAAGCGCTGCTGTGCGTCGGCATGCAGCAGAAATTGTTGATAGCGCTGGGAGGAGGGGACGGCGAACTCTGTGGGTAACCAGTCATTGTGGCTGACCAGTTGCGCCAGCAGCTTGCCGCCTCGCCGCAACAGATCGCTTTCGTGTGGCTCGCTGCCGATCAGTTGCGCCAGCGCATCAATGAAGGCCCCGAGCCGCTCGGGGTGTTGTTCAGGGAGTCTTCGCCGGGTCATGTCCATTTCCTGATCGGGTAATGGCTCGATATAAGCATAATATTGCTATTTAATATGCTATTTTTTAATGATTAGGTTATAACAAAAACGTCTTTTGCTTTTTTTCGTGGACGCAGCGAATCTTGTACCGGGCTATTAATCGACGCCCGCTGGTACTATGCTTTTTGCCTATGTTGCCCTCTTATTTTTATGTGCGGTCCGAATGAAAATTGATGATATCGATGCGTTCGTTGCAGTCATTCGCTGTCAGTCGATCAGCCATGCGGCTGAGTCACTGGATCTGACCCAGCCGGCCATCACGCGCCGGGTGCAGAATTTCGAGCAGGCCCTCGGTGTGGAGCTGTTCGACCGTCACACCAAGCCGCTCAAGCCGACCCCGATGGGTCATCAGGTCTATCAGAAATGCCTGGCGATCCTGCGCGAGATGGATTCGCTGCGTGAACTGGTGGCCAGCGACACCCCGCCCAGCGGCCTGTTGCGCCTTGGCGTGCCACAGACCATTGGCGATGTGGTGTTGCTGGATGCGCTCAAGCAGTTGCGCGGCGAATTCCCTGACTTGCGTGCGCAGGTCAGCACTGGCTGGGGCAGCCACCTGATTGGCAAGATCGAAAACGGTGAGCTGGATGCCGCGGCAGCCTTATTCCCGGCGGGCAAGATCTTCCCGGAAAACATCATGGGGCAGTCCATCGGCAAGATGGAGCTGGTGGTGGTCTGTGCCAACGGTTCTGTGCCGAAAAAGCCCGGCAAGCTGGCTGACTGTTACGAGCAAGGCTGGGTACTCAACCCTGATGGCTGTGGGTTTCGTGCCGGTCTGCAACGCACGCTGACCGATCAGGGGTTGAGCATGAAGGTCAACCTGGAAACCTTCGGCACCGAGCTGCAATTAGGGCTGGTGGCTGACGGCATGGGGCTTGGCCTGGTGCCGAGGCCGCTTCTGGAGCGCAGCGTCCATCGTGAGCAACTGGCGGTGCTGCCGCTGAAAGACTTCAAACCGGTCATGGACCTGTGGCTGTTTTACCCGCGCTTTCTGGGCAACCTGCAAGTGCCGGTGGACGCCTTCGGTGCGTTGGTGGCCCGATCCCTCAAGCCGGTTTCAGCGGCGGCTTGACGGTGTCGTCGCGGGCAGGTTGTCCCTGATCGAGGCGCTCGCTGCCCGCCTGCGCGTTCTGTCAGGCGACCTGTTCACGGGCCTGCTGCACACGCTGGGCGACCAGTTGGCGAGTCAGCGGGATCAGCTTTTTACCGTAATCAATGGCATCTTCCAGTGGGTCGAAACCGCGGATCAGGAACGTGGTGATGCCCAAGTCATAGTAATCCAGCAGCGCTTCCGCCACCTGCTCCGGGGTGCCGACCAGCGACGTGGAATTGCCTTGGGCACCGAGCAGCCCGGCGATACCGGTCCACAGGCGTTTGTCCAGGCGTGAACCCTGTGCGGCGGCGGCCAGCAGACGACGTGATCCTTCGTTGGGCGGTTCACGGCGCACAAAGCCGTTGCTCTCGGCCAATGCCCTGGCTTTTTCCAGAATGCTGTCGGCACGGGCCCAGGCTTGCGCTTCGGTGTCCGCCAGGATCGGTCGCAACGACAGGCTGAAACGAATGGTCCGACCATGCCTGGCGGCTTCGGCACGGACCTGTTTCACCACATCACGCACTTGCTCGTAAGTCTCGCCCCACAGCGCGTACACATCCGCATGCTTGCCTGCCACGGCAATCGCCGCGGCCGATGACCCGCCGAAATACAGCGGGATATGCGGCTGTTGCGGGGATTTGACCAGCGAGTGGGCGCCTTCGAACTGGTAGTAAGTGCCCGTGTGATCGAACGGCGTGTCGCGGGTCCACTCCTGACGCACCACGCTGAGGTATTCGTCGCTGCGGGCATAGCGCTCGTCCTTGCCGATGTGACTGCCGTCAGCACGCAGCTCTTTGTCATCCCCGCCGGTGATGATATGTACCGCGGTGCGCCCGCCATTGAAGACATCCAGCGTGGCAAACTGCCGCGCGGCGACCGTCGGAGAGATAAAGCCGGGGCGATGCGCGACGAGAAATTTCAGCGTGTGGGTGACGCTGGCGGCATGCGCAGCCACCAGCGTGCTGTCCGGGCTGTTGGAGTGGTAAGCGATCAGCGCCCGATCAAAGCCGGCGTCTTCATGAGCCTTGGCCACCTTCTGCACGTAGTCGGGCTGAATGGTTGCGCCACTGCGTGGATGGATTTCAGAACCGGGTTGCGTGGCAATATAGCCAATGAATTCGATGCTCATGAAAACTCCTGCCAAGGGTTGAGGTCCGTTCGACCGTGTTGACAGGCACCATAAAGGCAATGAGCAGGCGCTGTGAAATTCGATTTCGGTCTAAGTTAATTATAAAAAATATGCATTATCTGGCGGGTTGATAATTAAAGTTTAATGCGGCGATACTGAGTGGCTACAGCGCACCACTCCTGCTCGTTGATCCGGTGCGTGGCGAGTATGATGTGGGGTATTTGCTGGAGAGGACGTTCATGACTGCCGAAAAGCCCGAAGTCATCATCACCTATTGCATTCAGTGTCAGTGGTTGCTGCGCGCGGCCTGGCTGGCTCAGGAATTGCTCAGCACTTTCAGCGACGACCTTGGCAAGGTGTCTCTGCAGCCGGGCACCGGGGGCGCGTTTCGCATCACCTGCGACGGTGTGCAGCTTTGGGAGCGCAAAGCCGATGGCGGTTTTCCCGAGGCCAAAGTGCTCAAGCAGCGCGTCCGTGACCAGATCGACCCGGCACGTGACCTCGGCCATAACGACCGACGCACACCCGACAGCCCTCAGTCATAGGCGTCGCTGTCACGACATCGCCATGCGCGTGTCACATTCAGTTAACCGGCATGCTCCACTCTCTTCAAAACCATGCCGGAGGTCGTCCCATGAGCAGTGCCCAGCTCGCCACACCCAGTCGCAAACAACGTGTGCGGACGTTATGGATCTCCGACGTTCACCTTGGCACGCGCGATTGCCAGGCCGAGCACTTGTCGGCGTTTCTCAAGCGCTATCAGGCTGACAAGGTGTACCTGGTGGGCGACATCATCGACGGCTGGAAGCTGCGCGGTGGCATGTACTGGCCTCAGGCCCATACCAACGTGATCCGCCGCCTGCTGACCATGAGCAAGCGCGGCACCGAGGTCATCTACGTCACCGGCAATCACGACGAGTTTCTGCGCCGTTACTCGAAGCTGGTGCTGGGCAACATACAACTGGTGGACGAAGTCGAACACCTGACCGCCGACGGCCGACGCTTTCTGGTCATCCACGGCGACCAGTTCGACGTGATCACCCGTTATCACCGCTGGCTGGCGTTTCTGGGCGATTCAGCCTACGAATTCACCCTGACCCTCAATCGCTGGCTGAATCACTGGCGCGCCAGGTATGGCTACGGCTACTGGTCGTTGTCGGCGTACCTGAAACACAAGGTCAAAAGCGCCGTGAACTTCATCAGCGACTTCGAGGAAGCCATCGCCCACGAGTGCGTGAAGCGCGGGCTGGACGGCGTGGTGTGCGGGCATATTCACCACGCTGAAATCCGTCAGGTGGGCGGTGTGGAATACCTCAACTGCGGCGACTGGGTCGAATCCTGCACGGCCCTGATCGAGCACCTGGACGGCAACATCGAACTGTTCCGCCTGGCCGATGCGCACTTGAAGGCGCAGCAGGTAGCCGAGCAGGAACCGCTCAGCGAGCCGGTCGCCTGAGCCGGACGGCGTTAAGCAGATGCTCTTTAAAAAGAGACTTTGCCGAGCAACATGTCACGGTACATCACGAAGTCGCCGAGCAGGCTGTAGAACGGATGCCTGAACGTGGCCGGCCGGTTTTTCTCGAAAAAGAAATGCCCGGCCCAGGCAAAACCGTATCCCGCGACCGGCAACAACCACAACAACCCCCAACGGCCACTGCCCACACCGAACGCCAACAGAAAAATCACCAGCGACGTGCCCACAAAATGCAGGCGCCGGCTGGTACTGCTGCTGTGTTCAGCCAGGTAGAAGGGATAAAACTCGGCAAAGCTTGAGAAACGCTTGATGGTATCCACGGCGCACACTCTCGTGTTTGTTCTTGTTGTTATACACAAATTTAGCCGATCGTCGTGCCGATGTGGAGTATTCGAGTCGTGCTCATATTGACGACTATCGTGCCAATGCTCCGCGTTGGCATGCAGTTCGTGACGCTCTGCGTCACAAATCTCCCGTGCAAAACAATCTCAAGCCTTGCCCGCAGCCGCTGCCAACGAAGTGCTTTTCGAACGCGATGGCACTGACGACGCGACCCCCGGATCAGTGACAGGGCGAAGGAACCCGACGAAGTCGGGCCGAAAACGGAGCCCAGGGGTTTGCCTGCTTTAGCCCCATCAAAGTCACTCGCCGAGGGGCGAAAAAATGACTCAAGTCGAGTCTGAATCTCACTGAGTCGCAGAACTGTGTGACGCAGAGCGTCACGACATGCATTACCACGCGGAGCGTGGGAACGATAAAAGCGTCGCCCGGTCCGCTCCCGCGCCAAGCCAGACCTCAATGCCGCCAGAACGCCGGTACGCACAGCACCAGCACGGTAATGATTTCCAGCCGCCCCAGCAGCATGCCGCCTGACAGAATCCACTTGGCTGCATCCGGCAGCGTAGAGAAGTTGCCCGCCGGACCGATTACTTCGCCCAGCCCTGGCCCTACGCCAGACACAGTGCTGGCAGCGCCGGTCAGCGCGGTCATCCAGTCCAGCCCGAGCAGCGACAGCATCAGTGCGATCAGGCAAATGGTGATGGTGAAAAAGAACGAAAAGGTCAGGATCGAGCGGACAATTTCGTCGTCCAGACGGTGGCCGTTGTACTTCTGCTTCATCACTGCACGCGGATGGATCAACTGATTGAGGTTGGTCTTGAGCAGAATATAGGCCACCTGGAAACGGAAAATCTTCACGCCGCCTGCCGTCGAGCCGGAACACCCGCCAATGAAACCCAGATAGAAGAACAGCATCAGCGAGAAGTTGCCCCACAGGCTGTAGTCGCCAAGTGCGAAGCCTGTGGTCGTCACCACCGACGTGACGTTCAGTGCGACATGGCGCAATGCCTCGGTCCACGGCAGGTCGGTGGTGTTGGCGTACCAGACTGTCATCACCAGCCAGGTGATCAGCAACAGCCCGATCAGCCCCTGCACCTGCTCATCCTTGATCAGCGCCTTGCGGTTACCGCGCAGGGTGGCGACATACAGCGTAAACGGTAGGCTGCCGAGGATCATCACGACAATGGCGACCCAATGCACGGCCGGCTGCGGCCATTTCGCCAGCGACAGGTCGGAGGTGGAAAAACCGCCCGTGGAAATCGCCGACATCGCGTGGTTGATCGCATCGAACAGGCTCATGCCTGCCGCCCAGAAGGCCAGACTGCCCAGCGCGGTAAACCCGACGTAGGCCAGGACAATGAACTTGGCCACCATGTGCGAGCGCGGCATGACTTTTTCCGAGCGGTCGGAAGATTCGGTCTGGAACAGGCGCATGCCCCCGATACGCAGTAACGGGAGAATGGCCACCGCCATACCGATGAAGCCGATTCCTCCGAGCCAGTGGAGCATCGAGCGCCAGATGAGAATGCCCGGCGACATGCTGTCCAGATGGCTGAGCACGGTCGAGCCAGTGGCGGTAATGCCAGACATGCTTTCGAAGAAGGAGTCTGTGTAGCTGATGTGCTGGGTCAGCAGAAAGGGCAGGGCGGCGAAGATGCACACCACGATCCAGCTGGAAACCGTGAGCATGTACATGTCCCGCGGGCGCAGCTGGACGTTGTCGGGGCGTCCGGGCACCACCAGCGCCAGCCCGGCGATAAAGGTAATGGCGCTGGCCCACAGAAACTCGCGCAGGTCTTCGAAACGGTCATAGATGACCAGCGTCACCATCGGCACGATCATGGCCACAGCCAGGGTAATCAGGAAGATGCCGATAATGAAACCGATGATGCGAAGGGTCGGCAACGACATGAATGGCTCGGGCAGGTATCAAGGAAAGGCGCCATTCTACCTGTGCTTTGTGCCATGTAAACCGGCACTGGCGGGCGGAAAGCTCGACACGGAGGGTAAGGATTTGCCTGTTATGCTCGTTATTGACCGTAAACAGACTCTAAACTGTCAGATCACTTTTCAAGGAGACCGTCCATGCAGGCGCTCGACGTTTTGCTCAATCGCGTATCGGTGCCACGACTGATCGACCCGGCCCCGGACGCGGCGCAGCGGGAAATCATGTTTGGTGCCGCCTTGCGTTCGCCCGATCATGGCCAGTTGAAGCCGTATCGTTTTCTGACTGTCGAAGGCTCGGCCCGCGAGCGCATGGGCGAGTTACTGGTTGAAGCGCTGCAGCAAAGCGGCAACGAAGTCACCCCGCAGGCGCTGGAAAAAGCCCGTCTGGGGCCGCTGCGTGCGCCGCTCGTGGTGGTGGTGATCGCCCGTTTGCAGGACCATTTCAAGGTTCCGCGTTCTGAACAGTTAATCACCGCCGGTTGTGCGGCCCACGGCGTGCTACTGGCTGCGTATGCGCTGGGTGTCGGTGCGGTCTGGCGGACGGGTGAGCTGTCTTATGCGCCGCAGGTTGCCAAGGGCTTCGGGCTTGAAGCGGGCGAAGAAGTGATCGGTTTTCTGTACTTGGGCACCCCGCTGAACCCACCGCGTCAGGCCCCGAAGGTTGATGCCGGTGAGTTCGTCAGCGAGTGGCAGGGTTAAACCGACGCAGAATTGACCGGTTCGAGCGGCAGGTCGAGCGTCGCGATGAAACCGCCCTCAGGGTGATTGCCCAGAATCAGACTGCCGCCGTGCCGTTCGGCCGCGCGCTTGGCAATGGCCAGGCCCAGGCCATGACCCGGCGCGGTCTGTCCGGGGGCGCGATAAAACGGTTCGCCCAGTTGTGAAAGGTGTTCTTCTGCAACGCCCGGGCCGTGATCGCGAACACTCAGGCGCACATGGTTGCCAACCTGAACCGCCTGCAACTCAATGCTCTGCCCTGGCGCATTGAAGCGCAGGGCGTTGCGTAACAGGTTATCCAGCGCCCGCTCGATCATGTCCGGCCAGCCGCGCAGTTGCAGCGCGTTCTGAACCTCGACCTGAATGTTCTGCTCGACACCGTCCAGGTGCGTGTCGTTCTTGAGCCGCTGCAACAGCGCGTTCAAGTCCACAGGCTCCGGGCCGCCGAAATCCGCATCCAGCCGCGCCAAGGCCAGAATTTCACTGATCAGCGCTTCCAGCCTGTCGCATTCACGGCCCAGGCGCGGCCACAGCCGCTCACGCTCGGCAGGTTCTGCACGTTCGGCCAGCGCCAGCGCAATTCGCAGTCGGGCCAGCGGTGAACGCAGTTCATGAGACACGTCGCGCAACAACTGACGTTGACTGCCAATCAGACTTTGCAGACGCGCGCCCATGCGGTTGAAATCGGTGGCCAGCACGCCGAATTCATCCCGACGATTGGCCAGTTGCCCAAGGCTTTGCTGTTGATAGCTGGTCTGCCCCAGATCATGCACCGCGCCGCGCAGGCGGTTCAGCGGGCGAGTGATCGACAGCGTTACAAACAGGCTGAACAGGGTCAGGACCACCAGCGCGATACCCAGGGCGCTCAGTGGCCACATCAGGCTTTGGCGATGCCAGGCATCAAGTTCCGGGTGCGGCACGCGGTAGATAAACAGATAGGTCTCGCCGGTCTTCGGGCTGCTGTATTCGGTGGCCAGACGCCGCCAGGGTAATTTGCGCCCTTGATCCTCGTCGGCCTGTTGCCGGGCTTCCAGCGCTGCGGCGCGTGGCGGGAAAGTGCCACGCACCACGGGTTCGCCGCTGTCGCTCAGTACCTGCACGTCAATGCGGTTACGGCGTTTGATGTCCTGCAGAAATTCCTGCGCGTTATCCGCGCCCTTTTCCTCGAAGCGTTGCGTCCACTGTTCCGGCAGCGTGTTGAGCACCGGATGACGATTGAGGATCCATGCGTCCTGATTGAGCATGTGCCCTACGAGTATCGACAGGCCTCCCACCAGAGCAATGGCCAGCCAGAAACTGGCCAGGATTCGCCAGAACAATGAACGCACCGGATTTCCTCGATCTGAATAAAAGAAGCCCGGCATGCGTGTGCATGCCGGGTTCGTTTCAACCCACCGGGCCAGAGGGCTCGACGGTTATAGTGCTTTTGCTGCTTTTGCCGCTTTCCAGGCCTTGAATTCAGCCCATTCGGCGCGGCGCTCATCTTCTCGCTTCTTGATTTCGTCGAACTGCTTCTGCTGATCAGGGCGAAGCAGGGCGCGAACCTCGCTGTCTGTCTTGGAGCGCTTGGCTTCGATTTCGTCCCGCATTGCCTTCTGGTCCGCAGCAGGCATCTTGTCCAGGTAGCTTTGAGTGATTTCGCGGCGCTCATGTTTCTGCTCGCGCATCAAACGGTCGATCTGCTGACGCTGCTCGCGGGTCAGGTCCAGCTCGGCCATGGGGCCCATCGGGCCTGGGCCCCGACGCATTTCCGGACCTGGGCCACGGTCATCACGATCAAGACGCATGGCGGGTGCGTCAGCGTCAGGGCCGCCTGGTGGAGGCGGCGGTGGCGCGGCCATCACAACGGTAGGCAGAGCAGTTGCGAACATCAAAGCGATCAGGGTCTTGCGCATGGTGTATCTCCTTGTCTCTAGTGCGGCTCGATGCCGATGAGCCCAGTCTAGGGAGATCAAGGTCAAGCGCGGTCAGCGCTTGGTAAAGCTTGTGTAAGGGAAAAGCCGTCGCAAGCTTCAAGTGCGTGCTGTGACTTGCCGCTTGAAGCCGATTAAAGAGAGTAATAGTACCCGCGACTGCGCAGAGCGACGATGCGTGGCCGGCCATCGGCGTGCGGTCCGATCTTCTTGCGCAGGTTGCTGACGTGCATGTCCAGGCTGCGGTCGTACAGGGTCAGCTTGCGGCCCAGCGCCAGTTGCGCCAGTTCCTGTTTGTCCAATGGCTCGCCAGGTTGACGCATCAGCGCTTCCAGCAAGCGGCTCTCGGAAACCGTAAGGGTCAGTTCCTTTTCATCGACGCTGACCACGCCACGCATCGGGCTGAAGGTCAGGTCGCCCAGCTCAAGCTGGGTAGACGACGCAACCGGATGGCTGCGGCGCAGCACGGCGCGTAGCCGGGCCGTGAGTTCGCGGGGGTCGCAGGGTTTCGCCAGGTAATCATCGGCACCCAGCTCAAGGCCCAGAATGCGGTCCAGCGGTTCGCCGCGTGCCGAGAGCATGACCACCGGCAGGTCGGGGTGATCGGCGCGCAATTGCTTGAGCAGCTCCAGCCCGCTGCCATCGGGCAGCATGACATCCAGCACCACGGCAGCCGGGGCCGCTTCGGCCAGCGCCTGGCGCGCGCTGGTGCCGTCGTGGCAGGCGCGAACCTGAAAGCCTTCCTGGCTCAGCCAACTGCTCAGCAGCTCGCACAGCTCCTGGTCATCATCGATCAATAACAGCTCGCTCATGACTCACTCAATATAGGCTCTGCCGGGACGCAGCTCTGCATTCATCGGGAACCAGCGCTGCAGACGATGGGGTCAGGGCGCGGATCAGGGCAAAACCTGCTTGAACGGCTTGACCACGACAGCGGCGTAGACGCCTGCTGCAATGTACGGGTCCGCGTCGGCCCAGGCCTTGGCGGCGCTCAGTGATTCAAACTCGGCCACTATCAGGCTGCCGCTGAAACCGGCAGCGCCGGGGTCGTTGCTGTCGACCGCAGGGTGCGGGCCGGCCAGGACCAGACGGCCTGCATCCTTGAGCGCATTCAGGCGATCAAGGTGGGCAGGACGAACGCTCAAACGTTTTTCCAGCGAGTTGTCGACGTCAGTGGCGATGATGGCGTAGAGCATGTCAGTCCTCGGATTTGGTCGTATTGGGAGCGGTGTCGTGCAGGTGGCGTGACAGGTAGATCCCCTGGCCGACAAGGAACAGCAGGGTCATGCCGAGGCTGCCGAATACCTTGAAGTCGACCCAGAACTCTTGATAAGTGAACGCCACATACAGGTTGGCTGCGCCGCAGAACAGGAAGAAGATGATCCAGGCGATGTTCAGCCGGGTCCAGATGGCGGCCGGCAAGGTCAGTGCATGGCCCATGATGCGCTGGATCAGCGGGCGGTCACCGATGAAGTGGCTGCCGGCGAAGGCGACTGCAAACAGCCAGTTGACCACCGGTGCTTTCCATTTAAGGAAGGTTTCGCTGTGGAACGCCAATGTCAGGCTGCCGAACACCAGGCAGGCGACCAGCGTCAGCCACTGGCTTTTTTCCAGCTTGCGCTGTTTGATGTAGAGAATGCCGTAAACCACCACCGAACTGATGATCAGCATCGCCGTTGCACTGAAAATGCCGCCTACCATATAGGTATTGCCGAGGATATCCACGGCGCGCGGCTCGGTTTTATACACGATGAAAAACAGGAGCAGCGGGATGAAGTCGATGAATTGTTTCACAATGGCAGCCAGAAGCAGGATGTGGCGGCATAATAACAAACATCAATGAACACGAAAGCACCACTATGAATGTTGACCTGCATTGCCACAGCACCGCTTCCGACGGGGCGCTCTCGCCCACGGCGCTGGTAGCCCGTGCTCATGAAAACGGCGTGCGCGTCCTTTCACTGACCGACCACGACACCCTCGAAGGGCTTGAAGAAGCCCGTACGGCGGCGCATTCACTGGGCATGCAACTGGTCAACGGGGTCGAGCTGTCCTGTGTCTGGGGGGGCGCGACCATTCATGTGCTGGGGTACGGGTTCGACATTCAGGCCCCGGCGCTGACCGACGCCATCGCTCGTCTGCATGACGGACGCTGGCTGCGGGCCGAAGAAATCAGCCGTAAATTGGCGATCAAAGGTATGCCTGGCGCGCTGGAAGGCGCACGGGCGATCCAGCAGGAACTCGGCGACAGCGGTAATGCGCCTGCGCGTCCGCACTTTGCCGACTTTCTGGTGCGGGGCGGTTACGTCAAGGACCGCGCCGAGGCGTTTCGCAAATGGCTGGGGGCGGGCAAGCTGGGTGACGTCAAGCAGCACTGGCCCACGCTGGAAGAGACCGTGGCGACGTTACGCGCTTCGGGGGCCTGGGTCAGCCTCGCGCATCCTTCGCATTATGACTTTACCCGCAGTAAACGGCGTAAACTGGTCGGCGATTTCGTCCAGGCCGGTGGTCATGCCATCGAAGTGGTCAATGGCATGCAGCCTGCCGATCAGGTCGGAACCCTGGCCATCCTCGCCCGCGAGTTCGGTCTGCTGGTCTCTGCCGGCAGCGACTTCCACGGTCCGGGTGCCTGGGGCGAGATCGGCACCTACCGTCCCGTGCCGGAGGATCTGCCGCCTTTGTGGTGCAGATTCAAACATGAACAGCCTACTGCCGCCGTCTGAACAGGAAGTTACCGTGAGTCAATTTTTCCAGGTCCATCCGGAAAACCCGCAACCGCGCCTGATCAAACAGGCTGCGGAAATCATCAAGGCCGGCGGGCTGGTGGTCTACCCGACAGACTCGTCGTACGCGCTGGGCTGCCAGATCGGCGACAAGAGCGCTATCGAGCGTATTCGTCGTTTGCGCCAACTGGACGACAAGCACAACTTCACCCTGATGTGCTGCGACTTGTCACAACTGGGGCTGTTTGCCAAAGTCGACACGGGCGCCTTCCGCGCGCTCAAGGCGCACACGCCCGGGCCGTATACCTTTATTCTCAACGCCACCCGCGAAGTGCCGCGTCTGGTCCTGCACCCCAAGCGGCGCACCATCGGCCTGCGGGTGCCGAGTCATCCCATCGCCCAGGCATTGCTGGAGCAACTGGGCGAACCGCTGATGAGCGTCAGTCTGATCATGCCTGGTGATACTGTGCCGCTGAGCGATCCGTACGAAATGCGCCAGGTGCTCGAACACCATGTGGACCTGATTATCGACGGCGGGATAGGTGGCATCTCCGCGTCCACGGTTATCAACCTGTCCGAGGGCGAGCCGCAGATCGTGCGGGTCGGCTGCGGTGATCCCACCCCGTTCGGTGAACGCGCTTAATGACGGTTGTCGAGGCCGCAGACAGCCAGGCCGACGCCCAGCAGGAATTGCCGTTCGCGTTGGTCTATGGTCGCGCGGTCACGCAAATGCCGCTGGACCTGTACATCCCGCCGGACGCGCTCGAGGTCTTCCTCGAAGCGTTCGAGGGGCCGCTCGACCTGCTGCTGTACCTGATTCGTAAACAGAACATCGACATCCTCGACATCCCGGTGGCGGAAATCACCAAGCAATACATGGGTTACGTCGAGCTGATGAAAACCGTGCGCCTGGAGCTGGCTGCCGAGTACCTGGTCATGGCCGCGATGCTGGCCGAGATCAAGTCCCGTATGCTGCTGCCGCGCTCGGCGGAAATCGAAGAGGAAGAGGGCGACCCGCGCGCCGAACTGATTCGCCGGCTGCAGGAGTACGAGCGTTTCAAGGCGGCAGCCGAAGGCATCGACGCTTTGAAACGGGTGGGGCGCGATGTGATCGTACCGAAACTCGACGCACCCGAAGCCCGTGCGCGCAAGTTGTTGCCGGATGTCAGCCTTGAAGAAGTGCTGATGTCCATGGCCGAAGTGCTGCACCGGGGCGACATGTTCGAAAGCCATCAGGTCAGCCGCGAGGCGTTGTCCACCCGCGAACGCATGAGCGATGTGCTGGAACGGCTCAAAGGCGGCGGTTTCGTGCCGTTTGCCGAGCTGTTCACCGCAGAAGAAGGGCGTCTGGGGGTGGTCGTGACATTCATGGCCGTGCTTGAGCTGGTCAAGGAGTCCCTTGTCGAACTGGTCCAAAACGAGCCCTTTGCGGCGATCCATGTCCGGGCGCGAGCCGAGTAGAGCAAGAACACACCCATGAACCTCAACGAACCTCGCGAACTGGCCCCGTTGCTTGAAGCATTTCTGCTGGCCTCCGGAAAACCGCAGACGCTTGAACGGCTTTACGAGCTGTTCGAGGAGGGTGAGCGGCCCGAGCCGCCGGTGTTCAAGAAGGCGCTGGAAGTGCTGCGCAAGTCCTGCGAGGGCCGAGCCTTCGAACTCAAGGAGGTGGCCTCGGGTTATCGTCTGCAGATTCGTGACCGGTTTTCGCCGTGGGTCGGACGGTTATGGGAAGAGCGTCCGCAGCGTTACTCTCGCGCCATGCTGGAAACCCTGGCGTTGATCGCCTATCGCCAGCCCATCACCCGTGGAGAGATCGAAGACGTGCGTGGGGTTGCGGTCAACAGCCATATCGTGAAGACGCTGCTGGAGCGCGAGTGGATTCGGGTCGTGGGCTATCGCGATGTGCCGGGCAAACCGGCAATGTTCGCCACCACCAAAGGCTTTCTCGACCACTTCAACCTCAAGAGCCTGGACGAACTGCCGCCGCTGGCTGACCTGCGGGAGATGGAAACCGAGCCGGTCATGGACTTCGAAGAAGCCCCCGTGCCTGCGCACCTGCAAGCCCTGGCCGACGCCAGCCTCGACCCGGACGAAGCCCCTGAAGCCCCGCGCGACGAAACCAGTTTTCGCAGCCTGTTGGTGGAACTCGATTCGATGGAACAGGGCCTCAAGACCGACTTCGACGACCTGTTGCGCGCGGAGCCAGAGGCTGAGGATGAGGACGGCGAGGTCTGATTCTCGTGCCTGCGCTCCAGTGTTACACACACGTCTCAAGAGGCCCGTAGAGCGGCGCGGGGCATAGGGACCTGGCTCGCGAAGGCTGACATAAATCATCGGCGCCCATACGGGCCTCTTCGTGAGCAAGCTCACTCCCACACTGTACATAGACCCCGTGAGAATCTCCCACACCATACATAAAACCTGTGGGAGGCTGGACTGACAGGACATAGATCATTGGCGGCCATACGGGCCTCTTCGTGAGCAAGCTCACTCCCACACCGCACATAAACCTTGTGAGAGGCTCATTCCCACACTGTACATAAACCTTGTGAGAGGCTCACTCCCGCGCCGTACATAAATCCTGTGGGAGCGAACTTGTTCGCGAAGAGGCCGGCATGATCGCCGAAAATGCGTCGTCTGAAACACCGTCTTCGCGAACAAGCGAAGCGTCGCCCGGTTCGCTGCCACGGCCTTCGGCCAGAATAAAAAACAGACGTGTGTATGGACTGAGCGCCGGGGCGTGCCGAACGATATTCTCTGACGGTCGTGTCAATGCTTCGTGAACATCGGTCGAATTCGTTCGCCACCCCACGGTCACATCTGATACCCCACGCCATGAGAGCCGCTGCCGATGAGTTCGACCAAGAACCCCTGCATCAGCCTGTGCAAATTCGATGATGACATTTGCCTGGGCTGTGGTCGCAGCAAGCGGGAAATCAAGGCCTGGAAGAAGCTGGAAAAGGACGACAAGCGCACGGTGCTCGAAGAGTCGGCCAAGCGCTTGGCGAAGCTCAAGACCGCCGGTCGTAAAAAGAAGAAGTGATGCCGGCTATTACCGCTGCCGCTGGATGCTTAATCCGCCGCGGAGGCGTATGATGGTCGACCGTCGGCGATCAGTGATCGCCCGGGCTATCAAGTATTTCGCCTTGCCGCGCTCCACCGCGCGCCGGGCACAGGTCTCGCCGGTTCTCGGCCAGCCCTGATTCGACACACCGGGAGGTGCCCAGATGAGTGAAAAAGACAAGCAGGACAGCCAGGAAATCGGACCCGCAGGCGAAAAGCTGCAGAAGGTTCTGGCGCGCATTGGCGTGGGTTCGCGCCGTGACGTAGAAGCCTGGATTACCCAAGGCCGTATCAAGGTCAACGGCAAGGACGCGACCCTCGGTCAACGCGTCGACCTGCATGACGCCATCAGTGTCGATGGTCGCGTCATCAAGCGCGAAGAAGCCGCCGAAACGGTTCGCCGCGTGATCATGTACAACAAACCCGATGGCGAAATCTGCACCCGTGACGACCCGGAAGGCCGTCCGACCGTGTTTGATCGTCTGCCGCGCCCTAAAGAAGGCCGCTGGATCAACATCGGTCGTCTCGACATCAAGACCACCGGGCTGCTGATGTTCACCACCGACGGTGAACTCGCCAACCGATTGATGCACCCCTCGTTCGAGATGGACCGTGAGTACGCGGTTCGTGTGCGTGGCGAAGTCGATGACGACATGCTGCTGCGTCTCAAGAACGGCGTGATCCTCGAAGACGGTCCTGCCCGTTTCACCGATATCCAGCAGGCACCGGGCGGCGAAGGTTTCAACCACTGGTATCACTGCGTGGTGATGGAAGGCCGTAACCGCGAAGTGCGTCGTCTTTGGGAATCCCAAGGGCTGGTGGTCAGCCGCCTGAAGCGCGTGCGTTACGGGCCGGTGTTCCTCAACTCCGACCTGCCGATGGGTCGCTGGCGCGAAATGAGCCAGTACGAAGTCGACATTCTGGCTGCCGAAGTCGGTCTACAGCCTGTGGCTCAGCCGCAGATGAACGCCAAGACCAAGGACAAGATGGAGCGTCTGCAGCGCCAATCGTCCCGCCCGTTGGGCAAGGGCGAGCGCGTTGTTCGTACCCTGCGTCCTGCTGTTGGCGCCCCGACCGGCGACCGCGCACCGCGTCAGCCGCAGATTACCGGCAGCGAGCGTGATCGTCCGCGTGGTGGTGATTCCACTCAGCGTCCGTCGCCGCGCAAGGACTCGGGCAAGCCCGGTTCGCGTGCGCCGCGCCCGGCCGACAACAGCCGTGGCACACCGGTCGCCGAGCGCCCGAGTGACATGAACAAGCGTCCGGCCAAGCCTGGACCGAAGCGTGTCGGCATCAAGCTGGTCAACGACGATGCGCCCTCCGGCAAGCGTCGTGGCCCACCGGCAGGTTCAGGTCAGCGCCCTGGCTTCGGTCGCCGCAAGCCTGAGTGATTGCGGGATGTGACTGCACGGCAACGCCAGCCCCTTGGGGCTGGCGTTGTTGTTTCTGGACGTGTGTAAAACGTTGTCACACAGCCTGCAGGCATCATTTTCCTGTTTTGAACCTATGCCTGACCGCAGGTGTACAATGCTGCGCTTTTTTCTGTGAATCATTGCTGTTCAAGACGCTGGGCCACGCGCTCAGTGCGCTGCAGTTCTGTTGCGCCACAAGCGCGACAGGTCCTTTTTCGTCACAGAACAAGAACAACCAGGTGGCTATCGAATGAGTGAAACAACCGCCCCGTCAGGCGAATTGAAACGCGGTCTGAAGAATCGGCACATCCAGTTGATCGCGCTCGGCGGCGCCATCGGCACCGGCCTGTTCCTGGGTTCGGCTGGCGTATTGAAATCCGCTGGCCCCTCGATGATTCTCGGCTATGCCATTTGCGGCTTCATCGCGTTCATGATCATGCGCCAGCTGGGCGAGATGATCGTCGAAGAGCCGGTGGCCGGTTCGTTCAGCCATTTTGCCCATAACTACTGGGGCGGTTTCGCCGGTTTCCTGTCGGGCTGGAACTGCTGGCTGCTGTACATTCTGGTCGGCATGTCCGAGCTGACCGCCGTCGGCAAATACATTCATTACTGGTTGCCGGATATCCCGAGCTGGGTGTCGGCTGCGGCCTTTTTCGTTCTGATCAATGCCATCAACCTGACCAACGTCAAGGTCTTCGGCGAGACCGAGTTCTGGTTCGCGATCATCAAGGTGGTGGCGATTATCGGCATGATCGCGCTGGGCAGCTACATGCTGGTCAGCGGCAGCGGTGGCCCGCAGGCGTCGGTCAGCAACCTCTGGGAGCATGGCGGGTTTTTCCCCAATGGCGTCGGCGGGTTAGTGATGGCTTTGGCGATCATCATGTTTTCGTTCGGTGGCCTGGAAATGCTTGGCTTTACCGCTGCCGAGGCCGAACAGCCCAAGACCGTGATCCCCAAGGCGATCAATCAGGTCATCTATCGCATCCTGATTTTCTACATCGGCGCATTGGTGGTGCTGTTGTCGTTGACGCCGTGGGACAGCCTGCTGGCCAGCCTCAACGCCTCGGGCGATTCCTACAGCGGCAGCCCGTTCGTGCAGGTGTTCTCGATGCTGGGCAGCGACACGGCGGCGCACATCCTCAACTTCGTGGTACTGACCGCAGCGCTGTCGGTTTACAACAGCGGCACCTATTGCAACAGCCGGATGCTGGTGGGCATGGCCGAACAAGGTGATGCGCCCAAAGCGCTGGCCCAGGTCGACAAGCGCGGCGTGCCGGTCAAGGCCATCTTCGCGTCTGCCGCTGTCACGCTGGTGGCGGTGCTGCTCAACTACTTCGTGCCGCAACAGGCACTGGAGTTGTTGATGTCGCTGGTGGTGGCCACGCTGGTCATCAACTGGGCGATGATCAGCTACTCGCACCTGAAATTCCGCCAGCACATGAACCTAACCGGGCAAGTGCCGCTGTTCAAGGCGCTGTGGTATCCCTATGGCAACTACGTCTGCCTGGCGTTTGTGGTGTTTATCCTTGGCATCATGCTGATGATCCCCGGCATCCAGATCTCGGTCTACGCGATTCCGGTGTGGCTGGCGGTGATGTGGGTGTGTTATCGGGCCAAAAACAGGCGTAGCGTTGTCGTGAATGCCGATACTGGCAAGTAAACGTGCCTATTCCAGAAAAGAAGATGCCGTGATGCTGGTGATTTCCAACAATGTCCATCTGCCGGACGCCGAGATCGAGTTGACTGCCATCCGTGCCCAGGGTGCGGGCGGGCAGAACGTCAACAAGGTATCCAGCGCCATGCATTTGCGCTTCGACATCAACGCCTCTTCGTTGCCGCCGTTCTACAAGGAACGGCTGTTGGCGTTGAATGACAGCCGGATCACCAGCGATGGGGTGATCGTGATCAAGGCCCAGCAATACCGCACGCAAGAGCAGAACCGTGCCGACGCGTTGCTGCGCCTGAGCGAGCTGATCGTCAACGCCGCCAAAGTCGAGAAGAAACGCCGCCCGACCCGACCGACCCTGGGCTCTAAAACCCGCCGGCTGGAGTCCAAGAGCAAACGCGGCTCGATCAAGGCCGGGCGCGGAAAAGTGGATTTCTGAGTACGACCGGCCCTTCAAGATCGGACGCAGAGCGTCCAGAACGGCGTTACCACGCTGGAGCGCGGGAACGATCATCGCAACTATCGTGCGGCGCTCCGCGTCGCATGCCGTTCCGGACGCTCCGCGTCCTCTTGACGACGTAGAGCGTCGCGACCTGCATTCCCACGCTGGAGCGCGGGAACGATCATCGCAACTATCGTGTGGCGCTCCGCGTCCTCTTGACGACGTAGAGCCTCACCACGCTCAAAAATGCATCGTTTGACCTACCATCTTCGCGGACAAGTCCGCTCCCACAAAAGCCAGGTTTTCGGGCTATTCAAGACTTGGATGTAACGCCAAGCGCTGGGAGCGGGAGGCATCACTGGCGCAACGCCTGTGCCTGCTTGTACAGATAAACACTCAGCCCCAGCCCGGTGAGGGACGCGAGCGCTGCAAACAAGAAGATCGAGACAAAGCCAAAGCCTGCGGCAATCGCGCCTGCCAGTGGCCCGGTGATGCCGATTGACAGGTCGATGAACAGCGAATAGGCGCCCACCGCAGCGCCGCGACTGGAGGCCGGGACCAGATTCACCGCTTCCACGCCGAGCGCCGGAAACACCAGCGAGAAACCGAAACCGGTCAGCGCCGCACCTGCCAGCGCCAGCTCAGGCGTCGGGGCGATCCACAGCAGCAATAACCCCAGACTTTCTACCGACAGGCAGACGATGGCCACCCGAAAGCCGCCCAGGCGGTTGATCAGGTTGCCGAACAATAAGCGCGCCGCGATGAAGCTGCCGCCAAACACCGTCAGGCACAACGCCGCATTCGGCCAGTGATTGCTCGCGTAGTACAGGGTAATGAAGGTCGCGATGGTGCCGAAGCCGATGCCGCCCAGCGCAAGCCCCATGCCGTGCGGAAAGACCCGTCCCAGCACATGCATGAAGGGCAGTCGTTCGCCTTGCACAATCGGCGCGGCCTGCTTGTGCCAGGTCAGGTATAACCCCAGCGCGCACAGCAGCATGATGCTCACGCCCACGGTCCAGAGGCCCAGTGAGTCGACCATCCACACGCCGAGAGGCGCGCCGATGGCCAATGCGCCGTAGCTGGCGATGCCGTTCCAGGAAATCACTTTGGCGGTGTTCTGTGCGCCGACCCGGCCGATCCCCCAGCCAATCGAGCCAGAACCCACCAGGCTTTCCGCGCTGCCGAGGATTACCCGGCCCATCAGCAGAATCACCAGGCTCGTCATCGGCCAGTCGTCGAGCCAGACCGGCACCAGCATGAACACGCCGCTCACGCCACACCCTGTCAGGCCGATCTGCACCGCCTTCTTGCTGCCCAGATTGTCGATGATGCGGCTCGTCCACGGTCGGCTGATCAGCGTTGCCAGGTATTGCACGCTGATCACCAGCCCGGCGATCACCGCGCCAAAACCCAGATCGCTGTGGACATAGCCGGGCAGAACGGCAAGGGGAATACCGATGTTCAGGTAACCAATGAAGGTGAACATCACAATGGACACGACTGTCAGGGTGACGGCCATCGGGGTTTGCGGCGTGGTGTGTTGTGTCTCGGGCATGGGGCAGGCTTTCATTCTGTTCGGGCGTGGCGTTCGAGCGGGCAGGGAAAACCCTTAGCAAGCTCTCGAAGTGCTCATCATACCGACGCATCTGGCGATGCAGGTGCAACAGATTGAAATAAACAGCCAATGAAGGGTTATTTGTTCTCGGGCGCTACAAGTTGAGTGGTCACGAGGGCGGCCAGTGCGTTTTCCTGAGAACCGAAGCGGGCGAGCAGGGCGCTCTGTTTTTCGGGGCTGAGCCTTGACCAGATCTCGATCATCTTCTCGGCGGTGCCGATCAGTGCGCTGGCTTGGGTTTCGGTGAAATCACTCATGAATCAGTGTCTGCCTGTTGCTGGTTTTTCAGGCGTATTGAAAATCGGCAAAACCCTTTTTCGATACGCCTGAAAACAATCGCCTTCAGTCTTTGCTTCCGGCTTTCTGGCTCTCTTGAGCCGAGGGTGCTGCTTTCATTGCGACAGGTTGACCAAGCTCTTGTTGAGCCAGAGTCGACTGCTGCGGTTCCTGTTGGCCTGGTGGGAAGTTTGGAATCTCATGCATCGTGATCGCTCCTCGCAAGGGGTTGCAGATAGAACCGTGCTTCAAAAAAGCATGCGCAGGATAACCCACTGAAAATGACAATCAGGATATTTTTTTACCCTCAATGGCCATCCTGCGAAACAAAATCGCTTTTTTACTGTCTCCGGCTTCGCCTTGCGAGCGTCAGACCGCGCCGTTTTACGGGTCGCAACGGCATTGCCGCTGCCCGTTTGCCCGCCAGAATTTATTTACGGCCTTCTGCACCTTTGGCCACTTCATCGGTACGTGCAGCCATGATGAAATCGTTGCGATGCAGCCCTTTGATCGAGTGGCTCCACCAGGTGACAGTCACTTTGCCCCATTCAGTCAGCAGCCCCGGATGATGGCCTTCGGCTTCGGCGATTTCACCGACTGCGTTGGTGAACGCCAGGGCGAATTTGAAATTCTTGAACAGAAAGACTTTTTCCAGCTGCATCACGCTGTCGCGAACTTCGATGTTCCAGTCAGGGATCTGCCTGAGCAATTCCGGCAGTTCGGCTTCGCTGACCTGTGGGGCGTCGGCGCGGCAGGCTTCGCAATGGGCTTGATTCAAAGTGGTCATAAACAGGCGTTCCTCTTTCAGATACCTGGCCGCGGTCAGGCCGCGTTGCTTTTAGGTTTGGGTGGGAATTTTGGCGCATGCAACCCCAACTGCATGCCTTGCTCGACCAGCGCCATGATGTCTTCCTGGGCCAGATCGAACAACCGCTTGAGGTTCGGCAAGACAAAGTACAGCGGTTGCAGAATATCGATCCGGTAAGGCGTGCGCATCGCTTCAAGCGCGTCGAAAGGTTGGTGCTCCGGGGCTGACGACAGGCTGTAAACCGCTTCTTTGGGCGAGGAAAGAATACCGCCGCCATAGATTCGCCGACCTTGTGGCGTATCGACCAGCCCGAACTCGATGGTCATCCAGTACAGCCGGGCAAGATAGACGCGCTGCTCTTTGCTCGCGCTCAGACCGAGTGTGCCGTAAGTGTGGGTGAATTCGGCAAACCACGGGTTGGTCAGCAGCGGACAGTGGCCAAATATCTCGTGGAAGATGTCGGGCTCCTGCAGGTAATCCAGCTCTTCTTCGGTGCGAATGAACGTCGCTACCGGAAACCGCTTGCTGGCCAGCAATTCGAAAAAGGTCTGGAAGGGGATCAGTGCAGGCACGCGCTCAACTTGCCAGCCAGTGGTCTCACCCAGCACCTTGTTGATCTCGCCCAGCTGTGGAATCCGGTCGTGGGGGAGGTTCAGTTGCTCGATTCCGTCCAGGTATTCCTGGCAGGCACGGCCTTCGATGACCTTCAGCTGTCGAGTGATCAGGGTGTTCCAGACGGCGTGTTCGGCTGCGGGGTAATCAATGAAGCCCGAAGCATCCGGCTCACGGGCAACGTAGTGCGTCTGGGTCATGCTGATCCCCTCGGAAGGCTGTTGTTATTGTCACGTCTCTGTGTGCAGGAATAACCCGGTTTTACGGCAAAGTCAGCGACCTGTGAGGCGCCATCTCGTCTTGTTTTCAGGTGTTTCGTAACGAAAACTTTACGAATGGCCTGATTGCGCTCTGGATTGCGCGTCCTGCACGCTCGGCAAGCGTCTTGCTGTAACGTATTGTTGACGGGCAAGTTAGCCAATTCATAAAAATCGAAGCTCACAGGATGGACCACTCATGCGCATCAAGGTGCATTGCCAGAACCGCATCGGCATCCTTCGCGACATTCTCGATCTGCTGGTCGCCTATGGCGTAAACGTGGCACGCGGTGAAGTAGGCGGCGAGCATGGCGACGCGATCTATCTGCACTGTCCGAACCTGATCAATCTGCAGTTTCAGGCGTTGCGTCCGAAATTCGAGGCGATTACCGGCGTGTTCGGCGTCAAACGGGTCGGGCTGATGCCCAGTGAACGCCGCCACATGGAACTGAATGCCCTGCTTGGAGCGCTGGAGTTTCCGGTGCTCTCCATCGACATGTCCGGCGCCATCGTGGCCGCCAACCGCGCCGCTGCGCAGTTGCTGGGCGTGCGTGTCGATGAAGTACCGGGTATCCCGCTGTCGCGCTACGCCGAGGATTTCGACCTGCCTGAACTGGTGCGGGCCAGCCAGTCACGCATCAATGGCCTGCGGGTCAAGGTGCGCGGCGATGTGTTTTTGGCCGACATCGCGCCGCTGCAATCCGAACACGATGACAGCGAAGCGATGGCCGGCGCGGTATTGACCCTGCATCGGGCTGATCGGGTCGGCGAGCGCATCTACCATGTGCGCAAGCAGGAGCTGCGCGGCTTCGACAGCATTTTCCAGAGTTCGAAGGTCATGGCCGCAGTCGTTCGTGAGGCGCGACGCATGGCCCCGCTGGATGCTCCGTTGCTGATCGAAGGCGAAACCGGCACCGGCAAGGAACTGCTGGCCCGCGCCTGTCACCTCGCCAGCCCGCGTGGCCAGTCGCCGTTGATGGCACTCAATTGTGCCGGGCTGTCGGAATCGATGGCCGAGATCGAGCTGTTCGGCTACGACCCCGGCGCATTCGAAGGGGCGCGGGTAGAAGGCCGGCTCGGGTTGCTGGAGCTGACGGCGGGCGGAACACTGTTTCTGGACGGTGTAGGCGAGCTGAGTGCGCGTATGCAGGCCAAGCTGCTGCGCTTCATTCAGGACGGCAGCTTTCGTCGGGTCGGCAGCGATGAAGACATGTTCCTTGATGTGCGCGTCATGTGTTCGACGCAGGTCGATCTGTCCGAGCTGTGCGCCGCCGGGGCGTTCAGGCAGGATCTTTACCATCGGCTGAACGTATTGTCGCTGCACATTCCGCCGCTGCGTGACTGCCTGGACGGTCTTGAGCCGCTGGTGGAACATTTCCTCGATCACGCCAGCCGTCAGATCGGCTGTCCGTTGCCCGGCCTGTCGCCTGCGGCGCTCAAGCGCCTGAGCCAATACCATTGGCCCGGCAATGTCCGGCAACTGGAAAACGTGTTGTTTCAGGCCGTGTCGCTGTGCGAAGGCAGCAAAGTGCAGGCCGAGCATATTCGGTTGCCCGATTATGGTGGGCGCCATGACTTGACCGAGGGCGCTCTGGAAGGTGGCCTGGACGCCATTATCGGGCGCTTTGAAAAATCGGTGCTGGAGCAACTGTATGTGCAATATCCCAGCAGTCGCCAATTGGCAAAACGTCTGGGTGTTTCACATACAACGGTCGCCAATAAGTTGCGTGATCATCAAATAAGCAAAGGGTCTACAGCCGAGTAGCGATGGTCAGTCGAGTACAGGCCAATCCACGGCTGCATGCGCCTCGCCGTCAAACAGGCGAGGCGTTTGCATACGTGACAACAGCGCTGACCATCAGCCGTTGCTGCAGCCATTGCCCATCACCTGATAGCTCATGACGTGCCGTGCGCCTTCGGAGTCTTCGTAGACCATGCGCGCGGGCACCACTTCGCAGACATTGGGAATCTGGCTGATGGAGATCACCTTGGCGATGTCCAGATGGGTGCCGTAGGTGTATTGCTCGACACGGGCCTGTTGTGCGGCAACTTTGGTCTGTGATTCTTCGGCCACGGCAATGCTGCTGATACCGCACAGTGCCAATGCCATTATTAATGAAGCTTTCATTGCGGTTTACCTTTTTGAAAGTGAGCGCGTCCGCATCACGCTTTTGACGTCATGGGCGAGCGCTGATGAAGTGGTTTCCTGATCAGAACAACGCTGCGTGGGGGCAGCTGATGTTTGCCTTGCTGGCGGAGCGAATTCTAGGCCTGTTGCGAGGCCACATATATAAAGGCTTTGGATAAGCGCTTTTATCAAAATGGTAATAATCTAAAGCCGCGACACGCGTTGAGCGTCACGCGCGCGGCTTGTGGCTCAACGTCAGCCGCTCCGGTCCGCCGGTAATACCAACGTCGAATGGTTCCTCCGGGTGTGGCGGGATACAACGGGTGTATAAAACAACAACTATCCACCGAGGTAACCAAGATGAGTGCAGCTTCCCTGTACCCCGTACGTCCAGAAGTCGCAGCGACGACGCTGACGGATGAAGCGACCTACAAGGCCATGTACCAGCAGTCGGTGGTCAACCCGGATGGCTTCTGGCGTGAACAGGCTCAGCGACTCGACTGGATCAAGCCCTTCAGCGTCGTCAAACAGACTTCCTTCGACGATCACCGTGTCGATATCAAATGGTTCGCCGATGGCACGTTGAACGTGGCCTATAACTGCCTGGACCGCCACCTGGCCGAACGCGGCGACAGCCTCGCCATTATCTGGGAAGGCGACGATCCTTCCGAGCATCGCGAAATCACCTACCGCGAACTGCACGAAGAAGTCTGCAAATTCGCCAACGCCCTGCGTGGTCAGGACGTACACCGTGGCGACGTTGTCACTATTTATATGCCGATGATCCCCGAGGCTGTGGTCGCCATGCTGGCGTGCGCCCGGATCGGTGCCATTCACTCGGTCGTGTTCGGCGGCTTTTCGCCGGAAGCACTGGCGGGCCGTATCATCGATTGCAGCTCGAAGGTCGTCATCACTGCGGACGAGGGGCTGCGTGGCGGCAAGAAGACCGCGCTCAAGGCTAACGTCGACCGCGCCCTGACCAACCCGGAAACCAGCAGCGTGCAGAAGGTCATCGTCTGCAAACGCACCGGTGGCGAGATCGAATGGAACCGTCATCGCGATATCTGGTACCACTCGCTTCTGGAAGTGGCGTCCAGCACGTGCGCGCCGAAAGAGATGGGTGCCGAAGAGTCGCTGTTCATCCTCTACACCTCCGGCTCGACCGGCAAACCCAAGGGCGTGTTGCACACCACAGCGGGTTACCTGCTCTACGCGGCGCTGACCCACGAGCGCGTGTTCGACTACAAACCGGGTGAAATCTACTGGTGTACCGCTGACGTCGGCTGGGTCACCGGGCACAGTTACATCGTCTATGGACCGCTGGCCAATGGCGCGACCACGCTGCTGTTCGAAGGCGTGCCGAACTATCCGGACATCACCCGCGTGTCGAAAATCATCGACAAGCACAAGGTCAACATTCTCTACACCGCCCCGACCGCGATTCGCGCCATGATGGCCGAAGGCACCAAGTCGGTCGAAGGTGCTGACGGTTCAAGCCTGCGCCTGCTGGGTTCGGTCGGCGAGCCGATCAATCCCGAGGCCTGGGGCTGGTATTACAACACCGTCGGCAAGCAGAACTGCCCGATCGTCGATACCTGGTGGCAGACCGAGACCGGCGGCATTCTGATCAGCCCGTTGCCGGGCGCCACAGCCTTGAAGCCAGGTTCGGCCACGCGTCCGTTCTTCGGCGTGATCCCCGCGCTGGTGGACAACCTGGGCAACCTGATCGAAGGCGCGGCCGAGGGCAATCTGGTGATCCTCGATTCCTGGCCGGGCCAGTCGCGCACGCTGTACGGCGACCATGATCGTTTTGTCGACACCTACTTCAAGACGTTCCGGGGCATGTATTTCACCGGGGACGGCGCCCGTCGCGACGAAGACGGCTACTACTGGATCACCGGACGTGTGGACGATGTGCTCAACGTCTCCGGCCACCGCATGGGCACGGCTGAAATCGAAAGTGCGATGGTTGCGCACCCGAAAGTCGCCGAAGCTGCGGTGGTCGGCGTGCCGCACGATTTGAAAGGGCAGGGCATCTACGTTTACGTCACCCTCAATGCCGGTGAGGAGCCAAGCGACGCGCTGCGCACCGAACTGCGCAATTGGGTGCGCAAGGAAATCGGGCCGATTGCCTCGCCGGATTTCATCCAGTGGGCGCCCGGCCTGCCGAAGACACGTTCGGGCAAGATCATGCGCCGGATCCTGCGCAAGATCGCGACCGCCGAATACGATGCGTTGGGCGACATCTCCACCCTGGCTGATCCGGGTGTGGTGCAGCACCTGATCGACACCCACAAGACCATGAACGCGGCCTGACCGCCTGGTATCAAGCGCGCCCCGTCCGGTGAAAGCCGGGCGGGGCGCTGTTGTTTTCGGGCGGATTTATGTGTGTGAAACGGGATATATATCGAGTTGTTACGGGTTTACACGCCGGGTGCTTCATCGGGGGACGTTCTTCAGGCTTTTGTAGGAAAAGACGACGCATCTGCGTGTTTCATCAGTCATGTGGAACGCTGGGCTTGCCGGATTAGAAGGGTTTGCCAATAATGGGCGCGCTTTTTGCTGCGCTGACAGGTTGAACCTGCCTGGCTGGATCAGCAGAAAGATGCTCCGTCAATAGCGTGGAGCGGCTTTTCATGTGCTTCTGTAACTAGTTGTCGCATTGAAGAAATATCGACTTCGAGCCTGTCGTTAAAATGCCCGTCATTCGCCAAAGGTCTGTGAGCCGCCAAAGCGGTGTCACGCGCTTGACGTCGCTTTCCCCGAGATTGTCCTTTCGCACAGTGGGCGCTTGCTCACTTTGCCACTTGTCGTGCTTTACCGATGGAGTCCTGGAAATGAAAAAGCTCATGCTTATTGGTGCGATGGCGCTGTCCGTCCTCGCGCAGCCGATCTTCGCTGACGAAAAACCGCTGAAAATCGGTATCGAAGCGGCTTACCCTCCGTTCGCTTCCAAGGCACCGGACGGCAGTATCGTCGGTTTTGACTACGACATCGGCAATGCGCTGTGTGAAGAAATGAAGGTCAAGTGTACGTGGGTCGAGCAGGAATTCGACGGCCTGATCCCGGCACTGAAAGTACGCAAGATCGACGCAATCCTGTCGTCGATGTCCATCACCGACGACCGCAAGAAGTCAGTGGATTTCACTGGCAAGTACTACAACTCGCCAGCGCGCCTGGTGATGAAGGAAGGCACCACGGTCAGCGACAGCCTCGCCGAACTCAAGGGCAAGAAGATCGGCGTGCAGCGCGGCTCGATCCATGAGCGTTTTGCTCGTGAGGTTCTGGCCCCGGAAGGCGTGATCGTGACGCCGTACGGTTCGCAGAACGAAATCTACCTGGACATCGGCGCAGGCCGTCTGGACGGCACGGTGGCCGACGCAACGCTGCTGCAGGACGGTTTCCTGAAAACCGACTCCGGCAAGGGCTACGCGTTTGTAGGGCCATCGTTCACTGACCCGAAATATTTCGGTGACGGCATCGGTATCGCCGTGCGCAAGGGTGACAAGGCCAACCTCGATCGCCTCAACGCTGCCATCGCCGCGATCCGCGCCAACGGCAAGTACAAGGCCATTCAGGACAAGTACTTCGACTTCGACATCTACGGCAAGTAATTCACCGTCACGAGATGGCGCAAACAGGCCCGGCAGCGCGGCTCGCGATGAAACGGGACAGACCCTGGCTTGCGCCATTTTTTATTCCACGCTTGAGGACCGCACATCATGTTGAAAGGTTACGGAGCTGTCATCCTCGAAGGTGCCTGGCTGACGTTGCAGCTGGCCCTGTCGTCGATGGCTCTGGCGATCGTTCTCGGTCTGATCGGCGTGGCACTGCGCCTCTCTCCGGTGCGCTGGATCGCCTGGCTGGGCGATCTGTACAGCACGGTGATTCGCGGCATTCCCGACCTGGTGCTGATCCTGCTGATCTTTTATGGCGGTCAGGACCTGCTCAACCGCGTCGCGCCGCTGCTGGGCTTCGACGACTACATCGACCTCGACCCGCTGCTGGCCGGTATCTGCACCTTGGGCTTCATCTTTGGCGCGTACCTTTCGGAGACCTTTCGCGGTGCGTTCATGGCGATCCCCAAAGGGCAGGCCGAGGCGGGCATGGCGTATGGCCTGAGCAGCGGCAAGGTGTTCTTCCGCATTCTGGTGCCGCAGATGATTCGTCTGGCGATACCCGGCTTCACCAATAACTGGCTGGTGCTGACCAAGGCCACCGCGCTGATTTCCGTGGTCGGCCTGCAGGACATGATGTTCAAGGCCAAGCAGGCGGCCGATGCCACCCGCGAACCCTTCACTTTCTTTCTGGCGGTTGCGGCGATGTACCTGGTGATCACCAGCGTGTCGCTGCTCGCTTTGCGTTATCTCGAAAAACGCTACTCGGTAGGCGTCAGGGCGGCTGACCTATGATCTTCGACTACAACATGATCTGGGAAAACCTGCCGCTGTACTTCGGCGGTTTGCTGACCACCCTGAAGTTGCTGGCGATTTCCCTCTTCTTCGGGCTGCTTGCGGCGTTGCCACTGGGCCTGATGCGGGTGTCGAAAAATCCGTGGGTGAACATGCCGGCCTGGCTGTACACGTACGTGATTCGCGGCACGCCGATGCTGGTTCAGCTGTTTCTGATCTATTACGGGCTGGCGCAGTTCGACGCGGTGCGCGAGAGCTTCCTGTGGCCCTGGCTGTCCAGTGCGACGTTCTGTGCCTGTCTGGCGTTTACGATCAACACCAGCGCCTACACCGCCGAGATCATCGCCGGGAGCCTGAAGGCCACGCCAGCTGGCGAAATCGAGGCGGCCCGGGCGATGGGCATGTCGAAGGCCAAAATGTACCGACGCATCCTGCTGCCGTCGGCGTTGCGCCGCGCGCTGCCGCAATACAGCAACGAGGTGATCATGATGCTGCAGACCACCAGCCTCGCTTCCATTGTCACGCTGATCGACATCACCGGTGCGGCCCGCACGGTCAACGCGCAGTTCTACCTGCCTTTCGAGGCCTATATCACCGCAGGCGTTTTCTACCTGTGCCTGACATTCATTCTGGTGCGACTGTTCAAGATCGCCGAACGTCGCTGGCTGGGCTATCTCGCCCCACGGAAGGCCTGAAATGCAACGAATCGATCATGTATTGCCGTGGAGCACCCTCGGCACCGAACGCACGCTCAGTGTCTTTCGCTTCGGCACTGGCGAGCGCAAGGCCTATATTCAGGCCAGCCTGCACGCGGACGAGCTGCCGGGCATGCGCACCGCGTGGGAACTGAAAAAACGCCTGACTCAGCTGGAGCAGCAGGGCGCGCTCAAAGGCGTTGTCGAGCTGGTGCCAGTTGCCAACCCGCTGGGCCTGGGGCAGTTGTTGCAAGGTGCGCATCAAGGCCGTTTCGAGTTTGGCAGCGGCAAGAATTTCAATCGTGATTTCACCGAACTGAGCGAGCCGGTCGCCGAGTTGCTGGAAGGTCAGTTGGGCGATGATCCGCGTGCCAATACCCAGTTGATTCGTCAGGCGATGACCACTGCACTGGACCGTTTGCCCGCCGCGCAATCCGAATTGCAGGGCATGCAGCGCATCCTGCTCAAGCACGCCTGCATTGCTGACGTCGTGCTGGATCTGCATTGCGATGCCGATGCCGCGCTGCACATGTACGCGTTGCCGCAACACTGGCCGCAGTGGCGCTCGCTGTCGGCGCACCTGAATATTCAAGTGGCGCTGCTGGCCGAGGATTCCGGCGGCAGTTCCTTCGATGAGGCCTGCTCGCTGCCTTGGCTGCGCCTGTCGCGGATCTTTCCGCAGGCACAAATCCCGCTGGCCTGTCTCTCCACCACTATTGAACTGGGTGGTCAGGCCGACACCGGCAAACCGCAGGCCGAAGCGCACGCTGAAGGTATTCTGGCGTTTTTGGCCGAGCAGGGTTTCATCAGTGGCGACTGGCCGCAGCCCGCTCACGACGCCTGCGAAGGCATGCCGTTCGAAGGCACCGAACTGATTTACGCGCCGCATCCCGGCGTGGTGACTTTTCTGCGGGCCGCAGGTGACTGGGTCGAGGTGGGCGAGCCGGTGTTCGAAGTCATCGATCCGCTGTCCGATCAGGTCAGTACCCTGTGTGCGAAGACGGCCGGTGTGCTGTTCGCTATCGAGCGGCTTCGTTACGCTCAACCCGGCTTCTGGCTGGCCAAAGTGGCGGGGCGCACCGCGCTGCGTCACGGACGTCTGCTCAGTGATTGACCGTTCTGTGGGAACCGAAAGCATGAACAAACTGGAAGTGCAGGATCTGCACAAGCGCTATGGCAGTCACGAAGTGATCAAGGGTGTTTCCCTGACCGCCAAAGCGGGCGATGTGATCAGCATCATCGGCTCCAGCGGCTCCGGGAAAAGCACCTTCCTGCGCTGCATCAACCTGCTCGAACAGCCCCATGCCGGCAAGATCCTGCTCAACAATGAAGAGTTGAAGCTGGTGCCGAACAAAGAGGGCGGCCTGAAGGCTGCGGACGCCAGACAACTGCAGCGCATGCGCTCGCGGTTGTCGATGGTGTTTCAGCACTTCAACCTGTGGTCGCACATGACGGCCTTGCAGAACATCATCGAAGCGCCGGTTCATGTGCTGGGCGTCTCGAAAAAGGAAGCGCTGGAAAAGGCCGAACACTACCTGGCCAAAGTTGGTGTTTCCCATCGCAAGGACGCCTACCCTGGTCACATGTCCGGTGGCGAACAGCAGCGTGTGGCAATCGCCCGCGCGTTGGCGATGGAACCCGAAGTGATGCTGTTTGACGAGCCGACCTCGGCACTCGACCCTGAGCTCGTCGGCGATGTGCTCAAGGTCATGCAGGGGCTGGCTCAAGAGGGCCGGACCATGGTGGTGGTCACTCATGAAATGGGCTTCGCCCGTGAAGTTTCCAACCAGCTGGTTTTCCTGCACCAGGGTGTCGCGCTGGAGCGTGGCAACCCGCGCGAAGTGCTGGCCAATCCGCAGACCGAGCGCTTGCAGCAGTTTTTGTCCGGCAGCCTCAAGTGACGATCGGCATCGCATAGCGATGCCCTTTTATGGCAGAACAGGTCATGCTGCGCGACGCGCGACATGACCTGGATGTTCCAGATCGAGCCTTTTTCCCGAGGCCCGGCTTTTGCGGCAATACGTAACGGATGTCCCAATGACTGCCCATCGAATAGGTTTCCTCGTCTGGCCTGGCACCAAAGCCCTGACCCTGGCGCTTGCCGAGGAAGCCTTGCGCGTTGCTCAGCGCGTACATCCTGAAGTGGTCTACGAATTGTCGTTTCTGCAGGCCGAAGCGGCCGAACCTGACCCGATTGCCGGTGGGTGGCAATTGCCGGGCGAGCCGTGGGCCGGGCAACTGGAGGGTTTGCAGAAGCTGTTTCTGCTGGCCGATGAGCCGCCTGCGTCCGTGGCCCCGGCGCTGAGCAGCGCGCTCAAGCAACTGGTGCGGTCCGGCTGTTCGATAGGCGGGCTGTCTGCCGGCGTTTATCCCTTGGCTCAGTTGGGCTTGCTGGACGGCTACCGCGCCGCCGTCCACTGGCGCTGGCAGGATGATTTCGCCGAGCGCTTCCCGAAGGTTATTGCCACCAGCCATCTGTTTGACTGGGACCGCGACCGGTTGACTGCCTGTGGCGGCATGTCGGTGCTCGACCTGTTGCTGGCGGTGCTGTCTCGCGATCACGGTGCCGAGCTGGCCGGTGCGGTTTCCGAAGAACTGGTGGTCGAGCGCATTCGTGAGGGCGGCGAGCGTCAGCGCATTCCGTTGCAGAATCGCCTGGGTTCCAGCCATCCGAAGCTGACCCAGGCGGTGCTGTTGATGGAAGCCAATATCGAAGAGCCGCTGACCACCGATGAAATCGCCCAGCATGTGTGCGTATCGCGCCGTCAACTGGAGCGGATTTTCAAGCAATACCTCAATCGCGTGCCCAGCCAGTACTACCTCGAACTGCGCCTGAACAAGGCACGGCAGATGCTGATGCAGACCAGCAAGTCGATCATCCAGATCGGCCTTTCCTGCGGGTTTTCGTCAGGGCCGCACTTCTCCAGCGCCTACCGCAACTTTTTTGGCGCCACGCCGCGTGAAGACCGCAACCAGCGACGCAGCAGCAGCCCGTTCGAGCTTTCACCGGTGCCTGCCGAGCGCGGGTGAGTGTCTTGTCACAACGCAAGTGCTGTGCCGACAGCGCTGGTCCAGACACTCATCTTCAATCCGTTTAAACTGCGCCTTTGTGACGCAATATGTCGCATTGCCGAAAACCTTGAAAAAACCCGGTTTTGCGCTGTAACAAGTTGTCGCCTGGCGGCAAGGCCGAACAGAATTCAGTCCTTACAATCTTCCCATCGCTCGCCAGTTTCAGGCAGGCGTTCCTCATCAGGAGACTCCGATGTCCGTTGAGCATGCTGCGGTGCAACGCGCCGATTTCGACCAGGTAATGGTCCCCAATTACGCCCCGGCCGGGTTCATCCCTGTGCGCGGTGCGGGTTCCCGGGTCTGGGATCAGGCGGGGCGCGAACTGGTGGATTTCTCGGGCGGGATCGCCGTCAATGTACTGGGCCACTGCCACCCGGCGCTGGTCGGTGCCTTGACCGAGCAGGCCAATAACCTCTGGCATGTGTCCAACGTGTTCACCAACGAGCCCACCCTGCGTCTGGCTAAAAAGCTGGTGGACTCGACCTTCGCCGAGCGCGTGTTCTTCTGTAATTCGGGTGCCGAAGCCAACGAGGCGGCCTTCAAGCTGGCGCGCCGTGTGGCGCATGATCTGCACGGCCCGGAGAAGTACGAAATCATCGCCGCGGTCAACAGCTTCCACGGTCGTACCCTGTTCACCGTGAGCGTCGGCGGCCAGCCGAAATATTCCGATGGTTTCGGGCCGAAGATCACCGGCATCAGTCATGTTCCGTACAACGACCTTGAAGCATTGAAAGCGGCTGTGACAGACAAGACCTGCGCCGTGGTGCTGGAGCCGATTCAGGGCGAAGGCGGCGTTTTGCCGGGCCAGCTGGAATACCTGCAAGGCGCGCGCAAACTGTGTGACGAGCACAACGCACTGCTGGTGTTCGACGAAGTGCAGAGCGGCATGGGCCGCAGCGGCCATCTGTTTGCGTACATGCATTACGGCGTGACCCCGGACATCCTCTCCAGCGCCAAAAGCATCGGCGGCGGCTTCCCGCTGGCAGCCATGCTGACCACTGAAAAGCTCGCCAAACACTTCGCCGTTGGCGTCCACGGCACCACGTATGGCGGTAACCCGCTGGCCTGTGCAGTGGGTGAGGCGGTGATCGACGTCATCAATACGCCTGAAGTGCTGGCTGGCGTGCAGCGCAAGCATCAGCAGTTCAAGACCCGTCTGGAAAGCATCGGCCAGCAATACGGTGTATTCACCGAAGTGCGTGGCCTGGGCCTGTTGATCGGTTGCGTGCTGTCCGAAGCCTGGAAAGGCAAAGCGAAAGACATCTTCAACGCCGCCGAAGCTCAGGACCTGATGATTCTGCAGGCCGGCCCCGACGTGATTCGTTTTGCGCCGAGCCTGGTGATCGAAGATGCCGACATCGAGGAGGGCCTGAACCGCTTCGAGCGTGCCATTGCCAAGCTGACGTCCTGATTCGAGTGCTGTCTCCGGCGCTGGCCTGACGGGCCGGCGCCGTACCTTTTCCTGCGTTGTGCAGCATTACGCTGCCTGGCGCGTTCATCAGAGCCGGTCGCAGACACCGGTCGATCTACAAGGAGTGGCACCATGCTGGTAATGCGCCCTGCGCAAATGGCTGATCTGGCCGAGGTTCAACGCCTCGCTGCCGACAGCCCTATCGGTGTCACGTCCTTGCCCGACGACGCTGGCCGTCTGACCGACAAGATCGGTTCGTCGGAGGCGTCTTTCGCCGCCGAGGTCAGCTTCAACGGTGAAGAAACCTATTTCTTCGTCCTGGAAGACAGCGAAAACGGCAAGCTGGTGGGCTGCTCGGGCATCGTCGCCTCGGCGGGCTATTCCGAGCCGTTCTACAGCTTTCGTAACGAAACCTTCGTGCATGCTTCCCGCGAACTGAAGATTCACAACAAGATTCATGTGCTGTCCCAGTGCCACGACCTGACCGGCAACAGCCTGTTGACCAGTTTCTACGTGGTGCCGGAACTGGTGGGCACGTCCTGGTCGGAGCTTAACTCCCGTGGCCGCTTGCTGTTTGTTGCCAGTCACCCCGAGCGCTTTGCCGATTCGGTGGTCACCGAGATTGTCGGTTACAGCGACGAACAGGGCGACTCTCCGTTCTGGGATGCCATCGGGCGCAACTTCTTCGACCTCAACTATGCCGCCGCCGAGCGCCTGTGCGGGCTGAAAAGCCGGACCTTCCTCGCCGAGCTGATGCCGCATTACCCGATCTACGTGCCCTTGCTGCCCGATGCTGCGCAGGAGGCGATGGGCCAGGTGCATCCTCGGGCGCAGATCACCTTCGATATCCTGATGCGCGAAGGCTTTGAAACCGATCACTACATCGATATTTTCGACGGTGGCCCGACCTTGCATGCCAAGGTGTCCGGCATTCGTTCTATCGCCCAGAGCCGTCTGGTGCCGGTCAAGGTCGAGACAGCGAACAGCAGCGATGTCGGTACAGGCGGGCGGCTGTATCTGGTTGCCAACGGGCTGCTGCAGGATTACCGCGCAGTATTGCTGGAACTGGATTGGGCGCCGGGCCGGCCGGTGGTGCTGAGTGTGCAGGCCGCCGATGCGCTGGGCGTGGGTGAAGGTGCCAGTGTGCGGATCGTCGCGGTCTGAGCCAGACGTTCGATTGCTGATTAGCGAGTTTCAAGGCTCTCGATGAGCCGCTGAGGAGATAACATGATCGTTCGTCCCGTACGCAGCAGCGACCTGCCCGCGTTGATCGAGCTGGCGCGCAGCACCGGCGCCGGTCTGACGACGCTGCCTGCCAATGAGCAACGTCTGGCGCACCGTGTCGATTGGGCTGAAAAGACGTTTCGCGGCGAAGCCGAGCGCGGTGACGCTGATTATCTGTTTGTGCTCGAAGACGACGACGGCCGGGTGGTCGGCATTTCCGCCATCGCCGGGGCGGTCGGCCTGCGCGAACCTTGGTACAACTACCGGGTGGGCCTCACGGTCAGCGCATCGCAAGAACTGAACATCTACCGGGAAATCCCCACGCTGTTTCTGGCCAACGACCTGACCGGCAATTCCGAACTGTGCTCGCTGTTTCTGCACAGCGATTCGCGCAACGGCCTCAACGGTCGCCTGCTGTCGAAGGCGCGCATGTTGTTCATCGCTGAATTCCCGGCACTGTTCGGCAACAAGATCATTGCCGAGATGCGCGGCATGTCCGACGAGAACGGCCGCTCGCCGTTCTGGGAAAGTCTCGGGCGACACTTCTTCAAAATGGAATTCAGCCAGGCCGACTACCTGACCGGCGTGGGCAACAAAGCGTTCATCGCTGAACTGATGCCCAAGTTTCCGCTGTACAGCTGCTTTCTGTCCGAAGACGCACGTAACGTGATCGGGCGCGTACACGCCGACACCGAGCCTGCGCTGACCATGCTCAAGGGTGAGGGCTTTTCGTATCAGGGTTATGTCGACATCTTCGATGCCGGCCCGGCCATCGAGTGCGAAACCGGCAAGATCCGCGCCGTGAAGGACAGTCAGGCATTGGTGCTGGCCATCGGCACCCCGGGCGATGACGCCCCGCAGTTTCTGATCTACAACCGCAAACGTGAAGATTGCCGCGTCACCGTCGGCGCTGCGCGCTTTGCTGCCGGCACACTGGTGGTGGCCCCGCAAACCGCCAAGCGCCTGCGCATGAGCGCTGGCGACAATGTCCGTGCAGTGCCTTTGTCTGTGGCGCGGGAGGGCGTTTGATGAATACGCTGTATATCGCAGGTGCCTGGTGCGACGGGCAGGGCGAGTTGTTCAATTCGTTGAACCCGGTGACCCAGCACACGCTGTGGTCCGGGCAAGGTGCCACGGCAGAACAGGTCGAACAGGCGGTGCAGGCTGCACGTCAGGCGTTTCCCGGCTGGACGCTTCGCTCGCTGGATCAGCGCGTTGTGGTGCTGGAAGCTTTTGCGGCCAGCCTCAAACAGCATGCAGATGAACTGGCGCATTGCATCGGTGAGGAAACCGGCAAGCCGTTGTGGGAATCGGCGACTGAAGTGACCAGCATGGTCAACAAGATCGCCATTTCAGTGCAGAGCTATCGCGAAAGAACCGGCGAAAAAAGCGGCCCGCTCGGCGATGCCACGGCGGTGCTGCGCCACAAGCCACATGGCGTGGTCGCGGTATTCGGGCCATACAACTTTCCCGGTCACTTGCCTAACGGTCATATCGTCCCGGCGTTGCTGGCTGGCAACACGGTCCTGTTCAAGCCCAGCGAACTGACGCCGAAAGTCGCCGAACTGACGGTGAAGTGCTGGATCGAAGCCGGGCTGCCTGCCGGGGTTCTGAACCTGCTGCAAGGTGGTCGTGAAACCGGTATCGCACTGGCGGCCAATCCCGGCATCGACGGGCTGTTCTTCACCGGTTCGAGCCGTACAGGCAATGCGCTGCACCACCAGTTTGCCGGGCATCCGGACAAGATCCTTGCGCTGGAAATGGGCGGCAACAATCCGCTAGTGGTCGATCAGGTTCAGGACATCGACGCTGCGGTCTACGCGATCATTCAGTCGGCATTCATTTCCGCAGGCCAGCGTTGCACCTGTGCGCGTCGCCTGCTGGTGCCGGAAGGCGACTGGGGTGATGCCTTGCTGGCTCGCCTGGTGGCTGTCAGCGCGACCCTTGAAGTCGGCCCTTTCGATCAACAGCCAGCACCGTTCATGGGCTCGGTGATTTCGCTCGAGGCGGCGCGTGCCTTGCTTGACGCCCAGCGCAGTCTGCTGGGCAATGGTGCCGTGACGTTGCTGGAAATGCGCCAGCCGCAACCCGGCGCGGCGCTGCTGACGCCGGGGATTGTCGATGTCAGCGCTGTGCCGGACAGGCCGGACGAAGAGCTGTTCGGCCCGTTGTTACAAGTGATTCGCTACGCCGATTTCGATGCAGCCATCGTTGAAGCCAACGCTACACGGTACGGTCTGGCGGCGGGTTTGCTGTCTGATTCAGACGCGCGCTATCAACAGTTCTGGCTGCAAAGCCGCGCCGGTATCGTCAACTGGAACAAGCCGTTGACCGGAGCCGCCAGCAGCGCGCCGTTCGGCGGCGTCGGGGCGTCGGGGAATCACCGGGCCAGCGCTTATTACGCCGCTGATTACTGCGCGTACCCGGTTGCTTCGCTGGAAACCGGCAGCCTGACCTTGCCGGCGGCATTGACGCCCGGCCTCCGACTGAACTGACCGTGTGCGCCACGATTGCTTATAAAAACAGATCCACGGAGCCTTACCGATGAAGTCCTGTGAAGTGAATTTTGACGGTCTGGTCGGGCCAACCCACAACTATGGCGGGTTGTCCTACGGTAACGTTGCCTCTCAAAGCAACAGCCAGCAGTGCGCGAACCCGCGTGAAGCGGCGCTGCAGGGTCTGGCGAAAATGAAAGCGCTGATGGACCTGGGTTTTACTCAAGGTGTGCTCGCGCCTCAGGAACGTCCTGACGTTGCCGGTCTGCGGCAATTGGGTTTCACCGGCAGCGACGCGCAGGTGATCGAAAAGGCTGCCCGCCAGGACATGCCGCTGCTGGTTGCCAGCTGTTCGGCGTCGAGCATGTGGGTGGCCAACGCGGCGACGGTCAGCCCCAGTGCCGACACCGCTGACGGTCGTGTGCATTTCACCGCGGCCAACCTCAATTGCAAATACCACCGCAGCATCGAACACCCGACCACCCGTCGTGTGCTGGAAGCGATGTTTGCTGATGCGAAGCACTTTGCTCATCATCCGGCGTTGCCCCCAGTCGCGCAGTTCGGTGACGAAGGGGCAGCCAACCACACCCGTTTCTGCGCGGATTACGGCCAGGCCGGTGTGGAGTTCTTTGTGTTTGGGCGCAGCGCCTTCGACACCCGCTACCCGGCGCCACAGAAATACCCGGCCCGCCAGACCCTTGAGGCGTCACGAGCCGTTGCCCGTCTGCACGGCCTGAGTGAAGAGGGCGTCGTCTACGGGCAACAAAATCCTGCCGTGATCGATCAGGGCGTGTTTCACAACGACGTGATTGCGGTCGGTAATGGCGAGGTGCTGTTTTATCACGAGGACGCCTTCCTCCATACCGAGCGGCTGCTCGGCGAACTGCGCGAAAAGCTGGGCCGAGCGGGCGGGCAATTACGGCCTGTCTGCGTGCCGCGTGCCGACGTTTCGGTTCAGGACGCGGTGCGCTCGTACCTGTTCAACAGTCAATTACTGTCACGCCCCGATGGCTCGATGGTGCTGATCGTGCCTCAGGAGTGCCAGGCCAATGCGAACGTCTGGGGGTACTTGCAGCGGCTCATCGCCGACCAGGGCCCGGTGGTCGAGGTCAAGGTGTTCGACCTCAAGCAAAGCATGCAGAACGGCGGTGGCCCGGCATGCCTGCGTTTGCGTGTGGCACTCAAGGAAGCCGAGCTGGCGGCGGTGAATCCGGGCGTGATCATGACGGCTCCGCTTTATGAAACACTGACGCAATGGGTCGACAGGCATTACCGTGATCGCATGAGTGAAAACGACCTGGCCGATCCGCAATTGCTGACCGAGTGCCGGACAGCATTGGATGAACTGACGCAAATCCTTAAACTGGGCGCTGTTTATCCCTTTCAACTGAATTGAAACACCTTGCGCGCCGGGCAAACGCCCGACGCACGATTTCCTTTAGAGAGAGCATTCCAACATGAGCGACGCCCTGCAACTGATCCTTGAAGACACCGACGGCACCCAGCTGGAAACGTCCTGCACCCGCGTTGCCGTGATCTGGCAGGGCAAGGAACTGTGGATTCAGCAGGATGGCCGTGGCCAGCTGCTGATCGGCGTTGACGTCGAAGAAGACGATGCCGAATACGCCAACCTGCTGCTGCGTCCGCTGGCGACCAATCTGGTCAGCCTGCAACTGGAAATGGAGCCGGCCGACATCGGCGCTGAAGAAGACGGTCACGTTCACGGCCCTGACTGCAACCACTGAGGACGCCCGCCATGCTCGCCCTCGGCAAACTGCTTGAACTGACCCTGGCCGGGCGTGAGCCGGCGGAAAAGACTCAACTGACCGTCGAAGGCGTGCGCATGCGATGGCTGAGCGAAGGGGCTCTTGAAGTCCGTCCGCCAGAGGCGCGGGACAATGGCACTGATCTGCTGTTGTCCGCCGGTATTCACGGCAACGAGACGGCGCCCATCGAGCTGCTGGATGAGCTGATCCGCAGCCTCGCGCGTGGCGATCTGAAACCGCGCGCCCGTATTCTGTTCCTGTTCGGCAACCCTGATGCCATGCGCCGCGGCACGCGCTTTGTCGAGCAGGATGTCAACCGACTGTTCAACGGTCGTCACGAGCAAAGTGGCGGTGTGGAAGCGTTGCGCGCATGCGAGCTGGAACGGCTGGCCGCCAGCTTCTTCAGCGTGCCGGACCGCTATCGCCTGCATTACGATCTGCACACCGCGATTCGTGGCTCGAAGATCGAGCAATTTGCGCTGTACCCGTGGAAACAAGGCCGTCAGCACTCGCGTCGCGAACTGGCCCGGTTGCGTGCTGCGGGCATGAGTGCGGTGCTGCTGCAGAACAAGCCATCCATTGTGTTCAGCGCCTACACTTATGAACAATTGGGGGCCGAGGCTTTCACGCTTGAACTCGGCAAGGCCAGGCCGTTCGGCCACAACCAGCAGGTGAACCTCGCGCCGTTGCGTTTGCGTCTGGAGCAGATCATCGAAGGCACCGAGCCTGAACTGGATGAGCAACTGGAAGGCCTGCAACTGTTCAGCGTGGCGCGGGAAGTCATCAAGCGCAGCGATGCATTCAGTTTCAACCTGGCGGATGACGTCGAGAACTTCTCTGAACTGGAAAAAGGCTACGTGCTGGCTGAAGACGTGAGTGATTCACGCTGGGTGGTGGAAGAAGAGGGCGCAAGAATCATCTTCCCCAACCCGAAGGTCAAAAACGGCCTGCGGGCGGGGATTCTGATTGTGCCGGCTGATGCTGAGGGGCTTGGCTGACTTGGCGAGCCAGTGCGCTGCAACTAGCGTGCGAAGCTCCGCGTCCTCTTTACAACGTGCGGAACGAGAGTCGTTCTGACGAACACCTCCCGTGCCGCTGCTACGTGTTTCAGCAGGCCGCTTTTTGTTGTGCATCCAGGCGGCGCAGGCTGCGGACCTTGTTCAGGGTGTCCGCGCAGGTCTTGGCCGCTTCTTCGCCCTTGTGCGAAAAGTGATCGAAGAAGAACTTCTGGTGCTCTTCGCCCGCATGGAAGTGGTGCGGTGTCAGGACCACCGAGAAAACCGGTACTTCGGTTTCCAGTTGGACCTGCATCAACGCGCTGACCACTGACTGCGCGACGAATTCGTGGCGATAAATGCCACCGTCCACCACCAGCGCAGCGCCGACAATACCGGCGTAGCGGCCGGTATTGGCCAGCAGTTTTGCATGCAGCGGGATTTCAAAGGCGCCGCCCACTTCAAAGATGTCGATGTCACTTTCGGCGTAGCCGTGGTTGGCCATTTCGGCGATGAACCCTTTACGGCTCTGATCGACAATATCCTTGTGCCAGCAGGCCTGGATAAAAGCGACGCGTTCGTTTGGATGGCTTTTGCTCTTGCTGTCGATTGCGGTGGGTTGCACGTGTTCTGACTCCTGTTTATGAAAAAAACAGGGCATTTGGATCGAAAGGGATTCAAGTCGCGTAGGAAAGCCTCCTGAACGAGGTCGTTCATGGGGAGGTTTTACAGACGTTCTTGTTGACACCAATCCCGCTCTCTCTTCATCCGGACTATGACCGTCGGCCCCGGAATCACACCGGGTCTGCTGACCTTGCAGGTCGTCAGCCAAAGCCTCGACCCCCAAGCGCTCGCGGGCTAGACGCATTGCGCGCCATTACCGCCGGTGGGGAATTGCACCCCGCCCTGAGAACGTTGCCGTCACATTTCGTGGCCGGCGCGGGATTTTTATCACAGATCTTCTGATCATGCATGGACACTTTCGTACGGTACTCCTGCCTTTTTCTTATAAGGACGCGGAGTATCGAGAGCGACGGCGCTTGATTATCATGTGCCTCAGCCTCAGTAATGCCTTGTTGCAAGCCAAAGGTTGCATGCATTATCGATCTTCGAATTTCAGGGAGCTTTTTTGTGACTGTCATCGATTTGCGCAGCGACACAGTGACTCTGCCCACGGTAGGCATGCTCGACGCCATGGCGCATGCGCCTGTGGGCGATGATGTTTACGGTGAGGACCCGACGGTCAATCTGCTTGAGGCGACGCTTGCCGAGCGCCTCGGGTTCGACGCCGCCTTGTTTGTTCCGTCCGGCACCATGAGCAATCTGTTGGCGCTGATGGCGCACTGTGAGCGCGGTGACGAATACATTGTTGGTCAACTGGCCCATACCTATAAATACGAGGGCGGCGGCGCGGCCGTTCTCGGTTCGATCCAGCCTCAGCCGCTGGACGTGCAGGCAGACGGTTCGCTGAGCCTGCAGCAGGTACTCGACACCATCAAGCCGGATGACTTTCACTTTGCCCGCACGCGTTTGCTGGCACTTGAAAACACCATGCAGGGCAGAGTCTTGCCGCTGGAGTACCTGGCCGCGGCGCGCACGTTGACGCTGGAAAAAGGCCTGGCGTTGCACCTGGATGGCGCCCGTCTTTTCAACGCAGTGGTCAAGCTGGGCGTCGAGGCGCGGGAGATTACCCGACACTTCGATTCCGTCTCGGTGTGCCTGTCCAAAGGCCTGGGTGCGCCGATTGGTTCGGTGCTATGCGGTTCGCAGCCGCTGATCGCCAAGGCTCGCCGCTTGCGCAAAATGGTCGGTGGCGGCATGCGTCAGGCGGGCGGCCTGGCAGCAGCCGGGCTGTATGCGCTGGATCATCAGGTCGCGCGGCTGGCCGACGATCATGCGAATGCGGCGCTCCTTGCCGAGGGGCTGAGCGGGCTGGGCTATAGCGTCGAGCCTGTTCAGACCAACATGGTCTATGTGCAGGTCGGTGATCATGCCGCGTCACTCAAGGCGTTCTGCGCCGAACGCGGCATCGTGCTGACCGCTGCGTCCCGGCTGCGCATGGTCACCCACCTGAATATTTCGCGTGCGCAGGTGGAGCAGGTCGTCGATGCGTTCGCAGCGTTCGACCGCTCATGACAGGCCGGGCGTCAAGTTACTTGTTTCTATCGCACAAACACACTGTACCGAGGGCGCAACGCCTATATAATGCGGCCCTTTGCCGTCGCAACGTCAGTATGACGGTATGCAATTGCCTCTGGCCGCAGTCTCCGTGGAAGAACCTATGAAAAGCGCAGAAATCCGTGAAGCCTTCCTTGGCTTCTTCGAAGAGCAAGGCCACACCCGTGTCGCGTCGAGCTCCTTGATCCCGGGCAATGACCCGACCCTGCTGTTCACCAACGCAGGCATGAACCAGTTCAAGGATTGCTTCCTGGGCCAGGAAAAGCGCGCTTACACCCGTGCCGTGACCAGTCAGAAATGCGTGCGTGCCGGCGGCAAGCACAACGACCTGGAAAACGTCGGCTACACCGCTCGTCACCATACTTTTTTTGAAATGCTGGGCAACTTCAGCTTCGGTGACTACTTCAAGCGTGATGCCATCACCTACGCCTGGACCTTCCTGACCTCCGAGAAGTGGCTGAACCTGCCCAAGGAAAAACTCTGGGTCACTGTTTACGCCACCGATGACGAAGCCTACGACATCTGGACCAAAGAGATCGGCGTGCCTGCCGAGCGTATGGTCCGTATCGGCGACAACAAGGGCGCACCTTATGCGTCCGACAACTTCTGGACCATGGGCGATACCGGCCCTTGCGGTCCTTGCAGCGAGATATTCTTCGATCATGGCCCGGAAATCTGGGGCGGCCCACCGGGTTCGCCGGAAGAAGACGGCGACCGTTACATTGAAATCTGGAACAACGTTTTCATGCAGTTCAACCGCACTGCCGATGGCGTGCTGCACCCGCTGCCGGCGCCGTCGGTGGATACCGGCATGGGCCTTGAGCGTGTCAGTGCCGTTCTGCAGCACGTGCATTCCAACTACGAAATCGACCTGTTCCAGAGCCTGCTGACTGCGTCGGCCAAGGCCATTGGTTGCAGCAACGACAATCAGGCTTCGCTGAAAGTTGTGGCGGACCATATCCGCTCGTGCGGTTTCCTGATCGCCGACGGTGTGCTGCCGTCCAACGAAGGCCGTGGCTACGTGTTGCGCCGCATCATTCGTCGCGCGTGCCGTCACGGCAACAAGCTCGGTGCCAAAGGCAGCTTCTTCTATCAGATCGTGGCCGCGCTGGTTGCCGAGATGGGTTCTGCGTTCCCCGAGCTGGTGCAACAGCAGTCGCACATCGAGCGCGTGCTGAAAGGCGAAGAAGAGCAGTTCGCCAAGACCCTCGAGCAGGGGCTGAAAATCCTTGAACAGGACCTGGCGGATCTGAAGGGCACCGTGGTTCCTGGCGAAGTCGTGTTCAAGCTGTACGACACCTACGGTTTTCCGATGGACCTGACCGGCGACATCGCCCGCGAGCGTAATCTGACGCTGGACGAAGAGGGCTTTGAGCGCGAAATGAACGCCCAGCGTGTGCGCGCCCGTTCCGCCAGTTCGTTCGGTATGGACTACAACAGTCTGGTCAAAGTGGATGTGGCCACTCAGTTCACGGGTTACTCGGCGACCACGGGCAGCGCCAGCGTTGTTGCCTTGTATAAAGAAGGTCAATCGGTCACGCACCTGAACGAAGGCGAAGAGGGCGTCGTGATCCTCGACACCACGCCGTTCTATGCGGAGTCGGGCGGCCAGATCGGCGACAGCGGTTTCCTGCTGGCCGGTGACGTGCGCTTCGACGTCAGCGACACCACCAAGACCGGCGGTGCATTTCTGCACCACGGCGTTGTGGCGTCCGGCAGCCTGAGCGTCGGCGTGCAGGTGGACACTCAGGTGTCCGACGAGGTGCGCAATGCAACCGCATTGAACCATTCGGCCACTCATTTGCTGCACGCAGCACTGCGTCAGGTGCTGGGCGATCACGTTCAACAGAAAGGCTCGCTGGTCGACAGTCAGCGTCTGCGCTTTGACTTCAGCCATTTCGAGGCGATCAAGCCTGACCAACTGCGTGCGCTGGAAGATATCGTCAACGCCGAGATTCGCAGAAACACGCCGGTGGTGACTGAAGAAACCGACATCGAAACCGCCAAAAAGAAAGGCGCAATGGCGCTGTTTGGCGAGAAGTACGGCGACAGCGTTCGGGTACTGAGCATGGGCGGCGAGTTCTCCGTCGAGCTGTGTGGTGGCATTCATGCCAAACGCACGGGTGACATTTCGCTGTTCAAGATCGTCAGTGAAGGCGGCGTTGCTGCTGGCGTGCGCCGTATTGAAGCAGTCACCGGTGCAGCCGCGCTGGCCTGGCTGAATTCGGCCGAAGATCAACTCAAGGAAGCCGCGACGCTGGTCAAAGGCAATCGCGACAACCTGCTGGACAAGCTGACGGCGGTGCTTGAGCGCAACCGTCTGCTGGAAAAGCAACTGGAACAACTGCAAGCCAAGGCAGCCAGCGCAGCCGGTGACGACCTGTCGTCTGCCGCGCAGGATGTCAAAGGGGTCAAGGTTCTGGCCACGCGCCTGGATGGTCAGGACGGCAAGGCGCTATTGGCGCTTGTCGACCAGTTGAAGAACAAGCTCGGCCGCGCAGTGATCCTGCTCGGCAGTGTTCATGAAGACAAGGTTGTCTTGGTCGCAGGCGTGACCAAGGACCTGACTGGCCAACTCAAAGCCGGTGATTTGATGAAACAGGCGGCCGCCGCTGTCGGTGGTAAAGGCGGCGGTCGTCCTGATATGGCTCAAGGCGGTGGTGTCGATGCAGGCGCGCTGGATGCAGCATTGGCACTGGCCGTTCCTTTTGTAGCGCAGGGAATCTGAGTCGAATCCGCAGGCCCGTCGATTGACGGCGGGCGCTGCCAGAGGGTTCGAATGTCAATGGGTGCTCTTAACGGGTTTTGAGGCGGCTTTGAGATGGCTTTAATCGTACAGAAATTTGGAGGCACCTCCGTGGGCTCTGTCGAGCGCATCGAGCAGGTGGCTGACAAGGTCAAGAAATTCCGCGAGGCGGGTGACGATCTGGTGGTCGTCCTGTCTGCCATGAGCGGCGAAACCAACCGTTTGATCGAGCTGGCGAGGCAGATCAGCGACCAGCCGGTTCCCCGTGAGCTGGATGTGATCGTTTCCACGGGTGAACAGGTGACCATCGCGTTGCTGGCGATGGCGCTGATGAAGCGCGGCGTGCCTGCGGTGTCCTACACCGGTAATCAGGTGCGTATTCTCACCGACAGCGCGCACAACAAGGCGCGCATTCTGCAGATCGACGACCAGAAGATCCGCTCCGACCTGAAAGCGGGTCGGGTGGTGGTGGTCGCCGGTTTCCAGGGCGTCGATGAGAACGGCAACATCACAACGCTGGGGCGTGGCGGCTCTGACACCACGGGTGTGGCGCTGGCGGCTGCGCTGAAGGCTGACGAGTGCCAGATCTACACCGACGTCGACGGTGTCTACACCACCGACCCGCGTGTGGTGTCGCAGGCTCAGCGTCTGGACAAGATCACCTTCGAAGAGATGCTGGAAATGGCCAGCCTCGGCTCCAAGGTGTTGCAGATCCGTGCGGTCGAGTTCGCCGGCAAATACAATGTCCCGCTGCGCGTTCTGCACAGCTTCAAAGAGGGGCCGGGCACCCTCATTACCATTGATGAAGAGGAATCCATGGAACAGCCGATCATTTCCGGCATCGCTTTCAATCGCGATGAAGCCAAGCTGACCATCCGTGGCGTGCCAGACACCCCCGGCGTGGCGTTCAAGATTCTCGGCCCGATCAGTGCGGCGAATATCGAAGTGGACATGATCGTGCAGAATGTCTCGCACGATAACACCACCGATTTTACCTTCACGATCCACCGCAACGATTACCAGGCGGCCTTGCAGGTGCTTGAAACAACCGCGCGCGAGATCAGCGCACGTGAAGTTTCCGGCGACACCAAGATCGCCAAGGTGTCCATCGTCGGTGTCGGCATGCGTTCACACGCAGGTGTTGCCAGCCGCATGTTCGAAGCCCTGGCCAAGGAGAGCATCAATATTCAGATGATCTCCACGTCCGAGATCAAGGTTTCCGTGGTCATTGAAGAAAAGTATCTGGAGTTGGCTGTGCGCGCTTTGCACACGGCGTTTGAGCTGGATGCTCCTCGGCAGGGTGAGTGATGCTGCCGTCGAAGGGCGCGGTCTGACCGCGCCTTTCGGGTACTGCGCAGAAAGGCTGATGTTTTCTTTGCGTAAGTCGATACACAGGTAATGGTTATGGCGTTTTGCTACTGGCCATTGCCCATAGGTTTTGCAGACTGTTGTCCCTGAATAAAGGCGTAAGGAGAAAAGTATGCTGATTCTGACTCGTCGGTGCGCGGAAAGCCTGATCATCGGTGACGGTGAAATCACCGTCACCGTGCTCGGTGTAAAGGGTAATCAGGTGCGAATTGGTGTCAATGCGCCCAAGGAAGTCGCTGTCCACCGTGAAGAGATCTACCTTCGCATCAAGAAAGAGAAGGACGAAGAACCAAGCCATTAATTTTTATTGAATTTTTGGTTTGCAAACGGGGAAAAGGGTGGTTATTATACGCCCCGTGTTGCGGAGAGCTGGCCGAGTGGCCGAAGGCGCTCCCCTGCTAAGGGAGTACACCTCAAAAGGGTGTCGGGGGTTCGAATCCCCCGTTCTCCGCCATTATTTATGTAGTGCGTCAGATTGAGCTTGATCGGTAAGTTGTTGAATTTACTAGAAAAAGTGATTGACAAAGCAATTTGACGACCTATAATGCGCGGCACCAACACATGCACTCGTAGCTCAGCTGGATAGAGTACTCGGCTACGAACCGAGCGGTCACAGGTTCGAATCCTGTCGAGTGCACCATTTAAAGTTGTTTGAATCACTGTAAGCAATTACAAGGTTTCCGATAACTGGCTTCAACCAGAAGTGATCTGGTCTAAAAATACCCATGCACTCGTAGCTCAGCTGGATAGAGTACTCGGCTACGAACCGAGCGGTCACAGGTTCGAATCCTGTCGAGTGCACCATACAACGAAAAGCCCACATCGAAAGATGTGGGCTTTTTGCTTTCTAGCGTTTTCCTTTAACGCATCCGTTTTCGTCGAACGTCACTTTGTTGCTGCGGCCTTTCTTCAGGTGGTACTCGTAATGCAGCTCGCCATTGCGGTTGGTGACTTTGTCCGGGCGCCCCAGCAGGCTTTCGACATCACGCTGTGTCATGCCGGGCGGTGTGCGCTGATTGATGATGGCTGCTCGGCGCTGTTCTGCGCTCAGGCGATTACCGCAGCCGTCGTCACGTGTGCCGACCACCACCAATTCCTTTTCTGCTGATTTTCGACGCGCAGGCTCCCGGGTGTTTCCTGGCGGAAGTAAGTCGATGTGGCTTCCGGGCGGCGCATTGAAGGCGTTCTGTATTCGGCTGGTTTGGCCTGCCGGGCAGCCCAGGGTGGTGAATGTAATCTTTCCGGCTGCATCCTCGCAGCGTTGAACGCTATTGGCGGTGACGTGGGCCGGCAGGCAAAGCAGGGTGCTCCATAATGGTAAATGAATGATGGCGCGCATGATCAGGTCCTCCATGACTGAGTGTCGTGAGAGCCTAGCGGCGGCCTTTTGCCGGAACCAGCGTGATTTGTTGGCTGGATGTGACGTCGAGCCCTCGTCGCTTCACGCAAGCTTGCAACTTTGCGCTGCAAACGGTTGTTATAAGCTGAATTTCTCGCGTGCGCTTCGCTCAAAGCGGTGTATCATTGCGCCCGTCAGCCCCGCCGGGGCTTGTGGAATACCTCCATGGACTTACCCAGTCGTAACTCAATAGTGTTTTTTGACAATCATGAATTAACTGATTGATCTCCCGGCGTGCTCTGCTGCTGGGAGTGGAGTTCGCCTATGACCGAAAGAGAAGTAAAGAAGACGCAGGAAAGCTTGCAGGATCGCCTGGCTCAGGTTGTTGATCTGCTGCAGCGCCAGCGTATTGTTGAAGACCTGACCCACCGTCAGGAAGGTCAGCATCAGGACCGCGTAGAAAACCTGGTCCACCGGCAGAACCTCGTCGAGCTGCAGCGCAAGCTCGAAGACCTCCACTCTGCTGACGTCGCTTATATCCTCGAAGCCTTGCCTCTGGAAGACCGTCTGACCGTCTGGCAACTGGTCAAGGCCGATCGCGACGGCGACATTCTGCTTGAAGTATCCGATTCCGTTCGTGAAACCCTGATCGCCGACATGGATGATCATGAGTTGCTCGCGGCGGCACGGGACATGGACGCCGACGAACTGGCTGACCTGGCTCCCGAGTTGCCCCGCGACGTCGTTCATGAACTGATGGAAGCGCTGGATTCCCAACAGCGCGAGCGTGTGCGGTCTGCCTTGTCTTACGACGAAGACCAGGTCGGCGCACTCATGGACTTCGAGATGGTGACGATCCGTGAGGATGTCAGCCTTGAGGTCGTATTACGTTACCTGCGCAGGCTCAAAGAGCTGCCCGGTCATACCGACAAACTGTTCGTGGTTGATTCCGAGGGCGTGCTCAAGGGCGTGCTGCCGATCAAGCGTCTGCTGGTCAACGACCCGGAAAAACAGGTCGGCGAAGTCATGGCCAGCGACCCGGTCAGCTTCCACCCTGAAGATGATGCTTATGACGCCGCGCAGGCCTTCGAGCGTTACGACCTGATCTCCACGCCCGTCGTGGACAAGAATGGCAAGCTGATCGGCCGTCTGACCATCGATGAAATCGTCGACCTGATTCGTGAGGAAAGCGAAAACGAAGTCCTCAACATGGCGGGTCTGCGGGAAGAAGAAGACATCTTCGCTTCTGTATGGCGCTCGCTGCGTAACCGTTGGGCCTGGCTGGCGGTCAACCTGGTCACCGCATTCCTAGCGTCGCGGGTTATCGGTCTGTTCGAAGGGTCCATCGAGAAGCTGGTGGCACTCGCTGCGCTGATGCCGATCGTGGCCGGCATCGGTGGTAACTCCGGTAATCAGACCATCACCATGATCGTGCGCGCGATGGCGCTTGATCAGGTCAATACAGGTAATACCGCCCGGTTGCTGCGCAAGGAGCTGGCGGTCGGCCTGATCAATGGCTTGCTATGGGGTGGGGTGATTGGTGTTGTCGCCTACATGCTGTATGGCAGTTGGTCGCTTGGCGTCGTGATGACGGCGGCCATGACGCTCAATCTGCTGCTGGCTGCGCTGATGGGTGTCTCGATTCCGATGGCGCTGGCGCGCTTGGGGCGGGACCCTGCAATGGGCGCAAGCGTCATGATTACGGCGATGACCGACAGTGGCGGGTTCTTCATCTTTCTCGGGCTGGCGACAATCTTCTTGCTCTAAGTCGGCTTTTAAAACCCTTTAAACTAAAAAACCGCCATAAACAGGCGGTTTTTTATTCCCGGACACATCATTGTATTACTGCACTCGTTAACAAAACCTACCGTTAAGTAAGAAAAATACTACAACAAAAAAAGGCCAGCTTTCGCTGGCCTTTGGTCGTTTACGCTAAATCTCAAGACTCTTCGGAAGCGAGTTCCGTGTCGTGGGCAATCAGCGAAACAAGGGCGTTCTGTTGACGATGCGACAGCTGACGAAAACGTTGCAGCAGTTCGCGTTCGTGCAGGGACAGCTCAGGACTGTCAAGGCGCAGGCTTGGCTCGTCGCCGAGAGCACCTTCCTGAATCAGACTTTGTTCGAGACGGGCAATGATCTCCGAGTTCATGCTGCGGTGATGATTCTTGGCTACCTCTTGCACGCGATTACGCATGCCGTCTGGTAGGCGAACGACGAACTTGTCAGCCGTGCGGCTGGAATAAGTAGCCTGTTTCATAGGGCTCATATATTTAACCGGTTAGTTCAGGGGGAGCGGTTCTAGCAAGTGGCCGCAAGATTGTCATTGTCAGACAGTCGTTTTGGTCAAATGTTCAACCGCGAATCCAAGGGCCAACATAATGCCGCAATACGTCGAATCCTTGGCGTCAATTCTGTGACAAATATTGACTCAGGTGGAGGCGTTTAGCCAGTACTAATTGTCGGAAATGCGAACGAATTTGCAAAGTCAGCGCCTTTGCCTTCAGAAAATTCAGACATCGCCTGAGTGCTATTTGCCATCATTTTCGTCTGATTCTCAGCTTAGGTGCGAATTCAAAACAAACGGAGGCGAGCCGACCGAGGGTCTTCGGGGGAGCTTCGGGAAGGGTGGGGCATGCGCAGCTTTTTTGGAAAAGCTTTCACGGGCGCGAGCGCGCCAGGGGAGGTGTTACGTGATCTGACGAACCTCAGCGAAGCACGGGATCAAACTTGAAGCGCCGACCGACGAACAATGCGACCACGAACAGGCTGGCAAACACCCCGGCGCAAATGTTGGCTGCAATGCTCATGGCGTGTGCCTGAACAGGCAAGAGCATATCAACGATCACAGCCATCAGTGCCAGGACCAGAAATGACAGTGCAGATTTTGACATGGCTACTTTCTCAAAAATGGTAGGGGCTTGAAGCCGGTTGATGAAGGCGCTGTCAGAAAACCCAACGCTGATCGGCGTGAGGCATTTGAAGCGTGTCATCGCCATCATTTGCCAGCACCATCGCGCTGGATTTACGGTCCGTCATGATCGCCAGCTGGGGAGCCTGGCTGATCTGGTGATGAATACGAACCGGCGCAGTGGCCTGCTCGCTTTGAGCGCCAGAATCCTGAAAATGAAACGCCACCAGAGCCACCAGAGCTGCCGCATTCAACACTGAGAGAGTCTTGTTCATTTTCCAGTACCTGTGCCCGACCGTTTGGGATGAGATGTGTTCACTGATACTGATAATGCAGTCTGCATGCCAAGCTTAAATTGAGAAAAATCCTATAAAAATCAGTTAGTTACAAAACTAAAAAAAGAGCCATCCAATGCGTTTTGCAATGATGGCTTTTTGCGGTATTGCAAATTGCATGATTGGTTTATTCGGCGGTGTTTCGAACGGACATCGGCTACAGGCTTGAAGGGCAATGACGACATGACAAACGCTCGTCATCTCGCTAAGATGCACGCCGTCCTCGCTGGCACCAATCGGTGTGCCGGCACGCAGTGTCTCAGTAGCTCAATTGGATAGAGCATCCCCCTCCTAAGGGGAAGGTTGGCAGTTCTTATCTGGGGTGGGATCTAGTCTCCTGTTGAGATAAGTCGTCATCCGCCCCTAAGCGAGAAGCTGAAATTCTGGTAATGATAGGGTATGGAAAGGGGGATGAGCTTTCCTAAGTGCATGGTTTTACGTAAGATATCGAGCTCAATGTCCTCTTAGTTCAACGGATAGAACGAGCCCCTCCTAAGGGCTAGATGCTGGTTCGATTCCAGCAGGGGACACATCATCCGCATTTGCTTTCCTTCCCTTCCCAAGTCTTTTGCTACTCATCTGGCAACAAGCTACGCGCACTGCGCACACCATGCGTCCTTCTTCAGTCGCTACCGTTCCCATCACAAAGCTCCATCAGCTAGAAGACGGTCTTGAGGGTGTTTGGGCCGAGGCACCACAAGGTTGCCGTCGGAGGAAGTTTCCCTTCCGTCGTTCAGGAATAGGCTGCTTAGCGATCACGTCTTATTTAAAGATGGGGCAGTAGCTTCGATGATGCTGGCGATTGATAGAACGCAGTCTTCTTCCGTCAGTCGGTAATGTTTTGATGCCACATCTGCTTAGCATCATGTGTGTTTGAGCAGTACGACCGCGTGGGGCCATTTGTTGCAACGCAGGACTTTGACTTGAATTTATTTGTTGAAAGGGTGATGCCTCCGACTGCGGAGCAACGGGAGATATTTGATCTGATGAGAGACATCCCGAGACAGCTCCTGGAACAAGGCCTCATCAGTAAAGTGCTGTGTAAGAGCATTTATTTGGGCACATGGGGTGAGTTCGAAATTAGAGAAGAGAAGGACGATCTCTGACACTGCTCGTAATTTAGCCTTCGCTCGTATAGGTGGTGTTCAGTCGGACGTCAGGCAGCACTCGATCTGCCTGAGTTAAGGTGAGCTTTGTTGCGATATAAATCAATTGTGGATTTTTGTGGGGGGGCATCAGGTCGAAGATTAGCTTGGGGCTATATCGCTTGCGAAGAAATGGCAGGGGCGAGCGAGCATTCATTACCCGAGAGGACGCGCTGGGAAAAATCGAGGTGGGTAGCTGTTATTCGAACAGCGCGGGATCTACTTTCTTACGTCGCGCTTGTTCCAGGTGTTTGCGCATCTGGTCTGCTGCGGCGAGCCGATCTCCTTGTTCCAGACAATCGAGGATAGCGAGATGCTCCTCTGCCTGGCCTTTACGTGGAGCCCGCGTGCTGGCTTGGCGGTATTCCACAAGCCGACGCAATTGGTCGAGACGACGAACAGTTTGCTGGAGGAAGCGATTGCCGGAGCAAGCAGCGAGCGTCTCGTGAAACAGTGAGTTTGCCTCAAACAACTCTTGGGGAGTCATGGTCAGGTAACCACCGTTGGCTATGAACTGCTGCTGTCTACGACAGGCTGCCAGCGTTTCACGGTCTATTTGAAATGTTGGAGATAGCAGCCCGGAGGGCTCAATAGTCGCTCGGAATGCATAGCTTTCTTCATACGCTTCAACCGAGTCGATCATGGGCAGTAATCGCCATCCTTGACCTGCACGCTGTTCGATCCATCCTTCCTGCTGAATACGCGACAGCACCGCCCTCAATGCTGCCCGAGACACATCAAACTGACGCATGAACTCGATCTCGGTAAAGAGCTCAGGAAGCTGTCTGCTAAGACGTAGTTCGGCAAATTTCAGGTACAGCGGATCATCACTGCCCTCCATGACTTCCAAAGCAATATCTACCAGATCGTCGCTGGAACGGGCTAGGAAAAAGCCCCGATTACGGTCGTAGGTAAGCATGCCCTTTTCGACCAAATGGCCCATGGCAAATTTGACGGGAGTGCGGGAGACATTGAGCGTTGCCGCCAGCTGAGACTCGACCAGGTGATGTCCAATATCGAAGCGCTCACGACGCACGTGAGAAACAATGTCACGCGCTATGCGTGCTTGAAGAGGACTTAGAGGCATTGGATCGAGAACCGAATAGAGCTGACCATGGAACTCCCATTCTAGCGTGTCGGTAAGATTAACGGCAGAGACCATTTCTAGACTCTGCCGTAGTTGCCCGACGCCTCAAGCTTCCATTAGCGGACTTGATAAAAGGGGAACGCCCCAAAGAGAAGTCCACCTACCAATAGACCGAAGCTTGCCAAAATGGCCCACTTAAGCGCGAAACGTTGGTGATCACCGAGATCCACTTTCGCCAAAGCAACGAGCAGATACAGCGAGGGTACCAATGGGCTAAGTAGGTGAACCGGCTGCCCCACGACCGATGCTCGGGCTATTTCCAGCGGCGTTATCCCGTACTGCGCAGCAGTTTGCGCAATCACAGGCAGGATGCCGAAATAGAAGGCGTCATTGGACATGAAGAAGGTAAATGGCAGGCTAACAAGTGCCGTGAAAACAGCCAGGAATGGGCCAAAGCTAGGCGGGATCACATGCAGAAGGCTCTTAGCCATGGAATCGACCATGCCAGTACCTGAAAGAATGCCGGTGAAGATACCAGCGGCGAAAATCACTGCGGTCACTGCCAGTACGTTGGTGGCATGAGCGGCAATACGCGCTTTTTGTTCTTCGATCCTCGGATAGTTCAGCATGATAGCAATCGCGAAGCCGACCATGAATAGGATTTGGATCGGCATTGCGCCCACGATCAGGCAGGCAATCAGCACCAGAGTCAGAATTAGGTTCGGCCAGAACATCTTAGGGCGACGATTTTCATCGCACTCTTCGGCAGAGCCGTTGCCCAGCGCCATTGAGCCTTTGTGGAAATCATCTAGATGGAGAATGCCAAGACGCGCGCGTTCTTTACGGCCAATGACAACGGCAGTGAGAATCAAGCATCCGGCGCCCATCAACATGGCAGGGATCATCGGCAGAAATATCTCCATGGCGTCCACATGCAGTGCAGCGGCGGCACGTGCTGTAGGGCCGCCCCACGGCGAGATGTTCATGATGCCGCTGGCGATGTTCACGAGGCAGGTCATTCCTAACACGCTCATGCCAAGTCGCTGGTAGAGCGGCAGAAAGGCAGCACAGGCAATCATGTAGGTTGTCGAACTGTCACCGTCTAAAGAGACAAGCATCGTCAACACCGCTGTGCCTACCGACACTTTCAGGGGGTCGCCTTTCACGACCTTCAAAATGAAACGCACCAGCCCATCAAAGAGCCCTGCGTCAATCATGACGCCAAAGTAAAGAATCGAGAACGTCAACATCACCCCTGTAGGGGCAAGGGTCTTGACGCCGTCAAGCATCATGGCTCCTAAGCCAGCGTAATGTCCGCCGATCAGGGCAAACAGGATGGGGATCAGGATCAATGCGACCAGCGCCGAAAGGCGCTTTGTCATGATCAGGTACATGAAGCAAATGACCATTGAAAAGCCAAGGACTGTTAGCACGGTCGAACTCCCTTTTTTCTTGAATTTGTGGGGCGTCTGGCAGCCTGACAGCTGCAAAGTAGCCAGCGTGGCTCAGGTCGAGACAGGCTCGATGCGGACGGGAGGTCGAACGGATTCGGAGTGTGAAAGCTGGATCATGGAGGGCCTCATTTTCTTATGTTTATTTTTCTGCTGTACCGGCCTGGCACGCTGCCAAAAGGGGTACGCCCGATCTCAGTGGCTGAACGGATCGGATGAATCAACATTGACCTATATCATTACAAAGTGCAATATCAGCCTCACAAAAACATTGCCTGTACAGCCTGTGAGGATTAGCCAATGCCTGAGTCAAAGGGTCAAACCGTTTCCGCCAACGGAATCGATTACCGTGTCAGCGACATTCGTGGGGTCGTGACTGACCTGGGCGGTGATTACGCAAAGCTGCCCTATAGCTTGCGAATCCTCGCCGAGAACGTTTTGCGCGGGGAGGCAGACCCTGAAGCGGCGCTCAAAGTCATCTGCGCCCGCTCCCAAGAATTCGATATCCCTTTTCGACCCGCCCGTGTCGTCCTGCAGGATCTGCTCGGTACGCCCGCGTTGGTCGACCTCGCCGGGCTGCGTGATGCGGTTGCCGAGAGAGGTGGCAATCCACGCCTGGTCAACCCGGTCACGCCGACCCACCTGGTGGTGGATCACTCGCTCAACGTAGAGCGATGGGGCGATGCCAGCGCACTTGCCGATAACGAAGCCATCGAGCGTGAACGTAATGCCGAACGTTTTCAGTTCCTGGACTGGTGCAACAAGGCATTCAGCAACCTGTCGATCATTCCTTCGGGCAAAGGCATCCTTCACCAGATCAACCTGGAGCGGCTGACTACGGTCGTGGGGACTCAACGCCGTGACGGCGAGCTGTGGGCATTTCCGGATACATTGGTCGGTACCGACAGCCATACCACTATGATCAATGCCATTGGCGTGCTGGGCTGGGGTGTAGGCGGTATCGAAGCTGAAGCGGCAATGCTGGGTAAATCGCTGATGCTGCGTCTGCCGGAAATTGTCGGCGTCTGTCTGGAAGGAACGCTGCCTCAAGGCTACTTGGCAACGGACATCGCACTGGCTCTGACTGAGCAACTGCGCAAGGCGGGCGTAATCGGTTCATATCTGGAGTTCTTCGGCCCTGGCGTACCGCAACTGTCGCTGGCTGATCGTGGCACGTTGTCCAATATGGCGCCTGAGTTCGGCGCAACCGCGGCGATGTTCGCGATTGATGATCGCACGCTGCATTACTTGCGTATGACGGGTCGTGGCGGTCAGATTTCCGGCCTGACTGAGGCTTATGCTCGCGCTCAAGGCCTGTGGCATGACAGCTTGGGTGAGGCTGAGTACAACCGCGTCGTAACGCTGAATCTCAGCTCTGTGGCGCGTTCAATTGCGGGGCCCAAGCAACCACACCAACGAATTGTATTGGGTCAAAAAGCACCAGCGACCAACCTTCCAGTTGGCTTGGACAACGGTTCGGTAGTCCTCGCGGCTATCACCAGTTGCACTAACACCTCTAACCCACGCGGTGTGATCGCCGCCGGCCTTGTTGCTCGAAACGCACGCAAACGCGGCTTGAAGCGCGCTCCCTGGGTCAAGACGTCCTTCGCACCAGGCTCGATGGTTGTGACTGATTACCTTGAACGTTCCGGGCTTAACGAAGATCTCGACGCCTTGGGCTTCAACTTGGTCGGTTACGGCTGCACCACCTGCAACGGTATGTCCGGCCCACTGCTTAGCCCAGAGATCGAAGAAGAGATCCGCACCCGTAAGCTGGAAACTGTAGCTGCGACCTCTGGTAACCGTAACTTCGAAGGTCGGGTTCATCCGCTGGCTCGCGAAGTATTCATCATGTCGCCGCCGCTGATCGTTGCCTACGCGATTGCGGGTACCTACCTGATCGATCCGGAGAAAGATGCTCTGGGCCTGGATGAGAATGGCGTACCTGTTTACCTGCACGAGCTGTGGCCAAGTGACGAAGAACTAACTCGGATCGAAGCGGACAACCTGACCGCAGACCTCTTCGAAAAGGCCTATGAAGATGTTCCTCGTGAAGCAGGTTTGATTGCCAGCGACCTGCGCGCCGGGGTCAGCGACCAGTACGCATGGCAAGAGAAAAGCACCTACATCCGCAAACCTCCGTACTGGAGCGATGCGGTGACGGCCACCGACACCAGCAAAGACCTGAGCAACATGCGCGTCCTCGCCATGCTGTCGGACAACATCACCACCGACCACATTTCTCCATCGGGTGCGATCCTGCCGGAAAGCGATGCTGGCCAATACCTGCAATCGCACGGTATCGCGGTGCCTGACTTCAACTCCTATGGCACACGTCGCGGCAACCACGAGGCTGCGCAGCGCGCCACCTTCGCCAGCCCACGCCTGAAGAACGAGCTGCTCGAAGATGGTCGCGAAGGCCCATGGACGCTGCTGCTGCCTGAGAAGGAGGTCACAACGATCTTCCAGGCTGCCGAGATCTACGCAGATCGCAAGCAATCCCTGATCGTTGTCGCTGGCAAAGAGTATGGCAGCGGTTCGTCTCGTGACTGGGCGGCTAAAGGCCCACGCCTGCTGGGTGTGCGCGTGGTAGTAGCTGAGAGCTTCGAGCGTATCCACCGTACCAACCTGGCGGGTCTCGGCATTCTCCCGCTGCAGTTCGAGCAAGGTGTCTCGCGTCAAAGTCTGGTTCTCAATGGCCGCGAAACCTTCAGCGTTGAAGGCATCACCGATGACTTCCAGCCAGGCGCCAAGGTCACTCTGGTGGTTGAGCGTGAAAACGGCGAAACCGAGCGCGTCAGCGTCGTGAGCCGCCTGGATACCTTCGAGGATGTTCGTTACTTCCGCAGCGGTGGTTTGTTGCCGCAGTTGCTGATCGAAAGTATGAAGAACGCATCCGCTAACTGATGCGCCGCTGATTTGTCGTAGGAGATATCAAATGACTCAAAGACGTATCCCAGCCGTTTACATGCGTGGCGGCTCCAGTAAGGGCGTGTTCTTTCTCGACAAGGATCTGCCGCCTGCTGGCCAGGAGCGAGATGCCATCCTGCTCCGTGTGATCGGCAGTCCAGATGTGTACGGCAAGCAGATCGACGGAATGGGTGGTGCGACCTCCAGTACCAGCAAGGTGGTGATCATCGGTAAATCCAGTCGTGAAGATTGCGACGTTGATTACCTGTTCGGGGCTCCCGCCATCGAGACGCCAGTTATCGACTGGTCGGGCAACTGCGGCAACCTGAGCTCGGCGGTTGGCCCGTATGCGATCTCTGAAGGCTTGTTGGATGCTCCTCGTGATGGCATCGCCGTTGTCCGTATCTGGCAGGCCAATATACAGAAACGAATCATCGCCCATGTGCCGATGCGCAACGGTGAGGTTCAGGAGGAGGGTGACTTCGTACTCGATGGTGTGGCGTTTCCGGCGGCTGAGATCGTGCTGGAGTTTCTCAAGCCTGGCGGGACGGACGGCAGCATTCTGCCCACCGGTAACGCCATTGATGAGCTGGACATCCCTGGCGTCGGCAACCTGTCTGTCACGCTATTGAACGCCGGCAACCCCACCATCTTTCTCGACGCTGACAGAGTAGGGCTGAAGGGCACCGAGACTCAGGATCAGGTCAATAGCGATGCCGAGCTGCTGGCGCGCTGTGAAACCATCCGTGCTCATTGCACTGTTGCGATGGGGTTGGCCGCAACCGCCGAAGAGGCAACTCGTCTGCGTCCGCATACGCCCAAGCTTTGCTTTGTGGCCAAGCCTCAGCGCTATCAGGCTGCGGGTGGCAAGTTTGTCGAACCAGATGATATCGACGTGATCGCGCGGATCCTGTCGATGGGTAAGCTGCACCACGCGATAACGGGTACTGGCGCTGTCGCTGTCGCCGTCGCGGCTGCTCTCGATGGCACGCTGGTAAATCGTATCGTTGGCGACATCGGGGATCGCCAGGTTCGTATGGGGCATACCGCCGGCAGCGTTGCAGTAGGCGCGAAAACCGTGCTGGAGGAGGGTGGCTGGAGTGTGGACAAGGCTGTGATGAGCCGCAGTGCTCGCCGGCTGATGGAAGGCTGGGTACGGGTTCCTGAAGTTCGCTGACGGCCTGGAGAGCTCATTTTGATCGAACTCATAAACTCGCCAGGGTTCTGGCTGGCCGTGATGCAAATCATCGCCATCGATATTTTGCTGGGTGGTGACAACGCGGTTGTCATCGCGCTGGCGTGTCGCAAGCTCCCTGAAGCACAGCGTAATCGCGCCATTATTGGCGGCGCGCTGGGCGCGATCCTATTGCGGATAGGAATGATCTTCTTCGCACTTCAGCTGTTGGAATTGCCTTTCCTTAAACTGATGGGTGCCGTATTGCTCCTCTGGATTGGTATCAAGCTGATGGTTCCTGAGGGTGAGGACGCACACGAGAACATGTCGACGAGCCCAAAGCTTTGGGGGGCGATCAAGACCATCATCGTTGCCGATGCGGTAATGAGCCTGGATAACGTGGTCGCAGTAGCAGGGGCATCCGGCGGGCAGATTGAGCTGGTGATCTTTGGCATCGTGATCAGCATCCCGATCATCATCTGGGGCAGCAAGTTGGTACTGCATTTCATGGATCGATATCCGATTGTCATCACCCTTGGAGCTGCATTGCTCGGTTGGATCGCGGGCAGTATGGCGATCACTGATATAAGCCTGCCGGCGGTACCGGCCTGGGCTCATTACGGTGCCGGCATCGTTGGCGTGGCAATGGTATTGATCATCGGAAAATGCATTGTCAGTTCGAATGCAACTGCGGGTAAGAAATCAGAAACAGAGAGGAGTGAGTAGCCGTGGAATTTGATCTTGCCGCCATACGAAAAGATATCGCTCCAAAGGGAAAGCTGCGGGTCGCAATCAATCTCGGTAATCCTGTACTGGCGAAGCTTGACGAGAAGACCCAAGTTTTCTCTGGCGTGTCGGTCGTGTTGGCCAATGCACTCGCTGATGAGCTTGAAATTGCTATTTCACTGACCTCCTATGACGCCGCCGGCAAGGTCTTCGCAGCACTTGAGGAAGGAGCTTGGGATCTTGCGTTTCTAGCCATTGAGCCAGTCAGGGCTGAGAAAATTTCCTTCTCAAGCCCCTACGTCTACATCGATGGAACCTATCTGGTGCGAACGGAAAGCAAGTTTAATCTCGCTTCTGCCTTAGACGCTGGCGGTTGCAGGATCGCAGTGGGTAGGGGAGCGGCCTATGACCTGTTCTTGTCCCGGACGTTGAAACATGCCGAGTTGGTTCGAGCGACCACTTCAGCCGTCGCCGTTGATGAGTTCTTGAAGCTAGGCCTCGATGCAGCTGCAGGAGTTCGTCAGCCTCTGGAGCGCTTCGCCCGAAGTACGACAGGCGTCAGAGTGTTGAGTGACAACTTTACGGAAATTCGTCAGGCGATGGCTATTCCGAAAGGCAGAGCGCTTGCTGCTGAGTACGTTCAGAACTTCATAAATGGCTGTCTGCGCAGCGGACTCATTGCCAAAGCGCTGGACGACAGTGGGGAGGAGGATGCGCGAGTTGCGAAGCCCTACGTGGGGTAGACTCCCGTGCTGGAAGAGGGTGGCTGGAGTGTGGAAAAGGCTGTGATGAGCCGCAGTGCTCGCCGGCTGATGGAAGGCTGGGTACGAGTTCCTGACGTCCTCTGGAATGAAGCTACCGGTGATAAATCCGAAACCCTAAGGAGCGAATAACCGTGGAATTCGATCTTGCCGCTGTAGGAAAGGATATCGCTCCACATGGAGCCTTGTGGGTTGCAATCAATCTCGGCAACCCTGTTCTGGCGAAGCTTGACGAGAAGACTGCAGTTTTCTCGGGAGTGTCGGTTGCGCTGGCCAATGCACTCACTGATGAGCTCGAAGTTCCCATATCGCTGACTGCCTATGACGCAGCCGGTAAGGTGCTTCGCAGCTCTTGAGGTACGGAATGCAGTCCTTTGTCCTCGTGATCATTTGAGGGCAGCGACATCTGCAGGGCTCACAGCCACTTTTATTATGCGCTACGTTCCAAACGGCATTCGCGTAGATGACTGTAAAGATTGCGCGACGCAGGCCGACATCGCTTTTGCGGCGACTCGCGTCCAGCAGGGTTGCTCCGGGTGCGTTAGCTCACTTATTACAGGTAGGGATTTGCAAAATGAAAATAAAAAACAAGCTCGTCCTGGCTTTTGTACTCGTTGCGTTCATCCCCGTAAGTCTGGTGGCCGTGATCTCTGTGCTCAATACCCGGTCTGAAGCGGTCAACCAGTTCATGGATGGCAGCACCCGAGAAATACGCCAGATCGACGGTAATATCCGGCAGTTTTTTGATGGCACGCAGCAAAACGTCGATCAAATGGCCACAGACCCCTTCTACACATCGGTTGCCAGCCTCAAACACTACGAGGCTGCCGATGCAGCCAGCCAGCCTTTGCCTGCGGCAGCCCGACAAGTCATCGATGCGTTCGCGCGGTATGGCGCGACGCATCCGGCAGCGGCAATCCTGTCCATTGGCCTGGAAGACGGCAGTTACGCGAAATGGCCGGATGACCCGCAGTTGTCAAAATACGACCCGCGTGCGCGCCCGTGGTACAAGGCCGCGATGGCAAGCCCCGGCAAAGCAGTAAGAACCGCTGCGTATTATTATGACAAGGACGCCGTGGCACTGGTCGGTAGCGCCAGGGCCATGCTCGATGAGGCAGGCAAGCCCAAGGGTGTGTTTGTGGTGAGCGTATCGCTGACCAACCTCACCGAACTGGTCAAAAGCATCAAGCTTGGCGAAAGCGGTTACGTGATGCTCATTGAGGACGGCGTCGTACTGGTTGACCCGCGTGATGCCGGGCACAGTTTCAAGCAGCTCAAGGATCTGGGTGAGCCTTATGCCAAATTGGCAGCCACTGCGCAGGGTTCCACTGAGGTGCAAATCAACGGCGTCCGGTACATGGCCAATGTATGGACATCGCCGGGCATGGGCTGGCGCTACGTGGGGTTGATCGAGTACAGCGAAGTCATGGCCGAGGCCACGCGCATGACCTACCTGACGGTCGCTATTGTCGTGGTGTTGGTGCTGCTTTTTGCACTGCTGGCGGCGGCTTTTGCTAAGGTGATCGTCAAGCCTATCGGCCAAGTCAGCAGTGGGTTGCAGTCGATTGCTGAAGGTGAGGGCGACTTGCGCCATGATCTTAAGGTGCAGGGCAAAGACGAAACGGCAGAGCTGGCAGGCTGGTTCAACAAGTTTCTCGCTGCAATACGCCAGTTGATTCAGAGCATCGGCGCGGCATCGACCAACCTGCAGGATGCTTCACGCGTGAATAGTGAGGTGGCCAATAACATGAATCAGGCGGCTGGACGTCAACGTGAGGCGGTGGAGCTGGTGTCCACGGCGTTCAATGAAATGGTCGCGACTGCCAATGAAGTGGCGCGCTCGTGTAGTGCAGCGGCCAACTCCGCCGAGAGTGGCCATCATCGTGTCGCCGAAGGCAAAGAGCAGATCGAGTTGACCACCGACAACGTCAATCGCCTGGGCCATCGCCTTAGTGAGTCTTCGCAGGCCATGGTGGAGCTGGAGGAGGGTAGCCGCAGTATCAACCAGATTTTGGGCACCATCCGCGCCATCGCTGAGCAGACCAACCTGCTGGCACTGAACGCGGCAATCGAAGCGGCGCGTGCCGGTGACCAGGGCCGAGGGTTTGCGGTCGTCGCTGATGAAGTGCGCGCGCTGGCCAAGCGTACCTCGGATTCCACTGGGGAAATCGATCAGTTGCTCAGCGCGCTCGGTAGCAAGACTCAGGAAGTGTCGCAGAAGATGGAGAGTTGCCTGGAGCTGTCACGCGCCAGCGTTTCCTCCATTGGAAGCGCACGTGAAAGCTTTGAAGGCATCCAGCTGTCGGTGAATGAAATCCGGGATCAGAACCTGCAGATACGGTAGCTATACGATGACTGCCTCCCATGGGTAACGCGACTACGTCCTGTGCAAGGTTTTCGCCGACCCTGATGCCGGCATCAAAGCCGCCTGCCACCAGATCCAGCAGTGCGTTGTCGCAATGGATATCCAGAGTGATGTCAGGATAGGCGTCCATGAACGCCGCCAAGTGAGGCGCCAGGACAATGTCGGCAGCAGTGCGAGACACATTGAGTCGCAAAAGGCCGGTAGGTTTATCTCGTAGTTCGTTTACATCTTCGATGGCTGATGCAAGGGTCGCAAGCCCCGGCTGCGCGTATCCCAAAAAACGTTGACCAAGTTCGGTCAAACCGACTTTTCGCGTGGAGCGCTCGAGCAGCCGCACGCCCAGCCGGCTCTCTAGTGTGCGCAGGGTTTGTGAAAGAGCCGATGGCGAGATACCCATTACTGCAGCCGCTTTGGTAAAGCTCCCGTATTTTGCGACCTGAGCGAAGGCAGCGATACCGGATAAGAGGTCTGGGCGAATAGCATTATTGTGAAGCAAAGCTTCATATTGCATGCCGATTGCGCCTATTAATAAAAGGAGTGATCAAGCCTAACATGGCGCCTACATTCACAGGAGCGCTATTCATGGGTAAGTTAGAAGGGAAAGTTGCCATCGTGACAGGATCTTCAAAAGGCATCGGTGCAGGTATTGCCGAGCGGCTGGCGGCAGACGGTGCAAAAGTTATCATCAACTATTCACGAAGCGTCGCAGACGCCAATCGTGTGGTAAAGCGCATTGTCGACGCTGGCGGTGAAGCCATCGCGTTCAAGGCTGACATCTCTCGTCCCGCAGATATCGGGCCTTTGATCGACTCGGCTGTTCAAGCGTTTGGCAGGCTGGATATTCTGGTGAATAACGCTGGCATATATAAACCTGACTCACTCGACGAGTTGAGTGCTGACAGTTTCGACGAGCATTTCAACCTAAACGTACGCGGGCTGTTGCTCACCACACAAGCAGCTGCTCGGGTAATGAATGCCGGCTCAGTCATCGTTAATATCAGTTCAGGCCTGGCCCACAGTCCTTATCCGCAGGTGCACGTGTATTGCGCAACAAAAGGAGCGGTGAACACGCTGACCCGCTCCCTGGGCATGGAGCTAGGCCCTCGGGGCATTCGTGTTATGGGCATAGCACCGGGGTTTGTTCATACAGAAGGAAACGCGGACTCTGCACGAGGCATGGATGAGTTTTTCATCGCCAAGACCCCGCTGGGTCGCGTAGGCAAGCCTCAAGACATTGCAGCAGCGGTAGCGTATGCCGTATCGGAAGATGCAGGCTGGGTAACGGGTACCACGCTTGATGTCGCTGGCGGTATGACCTTCTGAGATTGGCCGAAAGCTGCCTTCGTAGCTGGCCGCTTTCGACTCTTAGCGACCAGTCTGTGGAGCCCCCTCAAAAGAGGTTGCTCGATTGAGCGTTTACACGCCGCTGCAAAAGGTATGTTGAAGCAGCTATCGGAGCGAGAGTATAGTAAGCGTCCGGCCAAGTCATCTTACGAACCCCCACAGCCCTCGCATTTACCGTGTACCTCGGGCCGTGGCTACATGATAAGGGACGATGCAGTGGGCGCCTGACTGACTGCTCAATGCATTTCTCTAACGCGCAACACCAAGTATCATAACAATTTTAAGACGAGATCTTCAGATGGAACGTCGATACGTAACTGCGGATGTCTTCTCATCCTTAGCGTTTCAGGGCAATCCAGTGGCTGTGGTGTTGGATGCTGATAGTCTTTCGAGCGAGCAAATGCAACGTATTGCAGCTGAATTCGGGTACAGCGAAACTACTTTTTTATTGCCGCCGAAAAATCCTGAAAACTCAGCATGGGTACGAATCTTTTCTCCTTCAAAGGAATTTCCTTTCGCCGGGCACCCCAACATCGGAACTGCGTACGTCCTTGCTATGGAGATGTATAACGCTGGGAGCTTGCCACCTAAAACCATGATTTTCGAAGAGGCTGCGGGCCTGGTTCGCATACGGATTCTCTTTGAAGCAGGCAAGCCTATTGGAGCTGAGTTGGTTGCGCCAGAGCAGCTATCTAGGCTTGCAACAGTCGAGCTAAAGCAGATAGCAGCGTGCCTGTCTTTGAGTGCTGACGAAATAGAGGTCGCCACTCATGCACCCCAGGTTGCATCCGTGGGTTTACCATTCATTATTGTCGAGCTAAAGAGTCAGGAAGCGTTAAGACAATGCGTCCCGAATCTAACGGAGTACAAGCTTACGGTACCTGTCAGTGGAGCTACCTCGATTTACGCGTACACGAAAGTCTCGGGGGGCTTGCATGACACCGCTGATGTCAATCTGGAGGCTCGTACCTTCACTAATCGTATGACCGAAGATCCTGGAACTGGTAGCGCAACAGCTGCAGCCGTTGCGCTACTCGCGAGGTTGTACTCAAAGAAGACAATGACAGCTCGTGTGATGCAAGGAGTAAGTGTAGGAAGGCCGAGCGTTATCAATGTGCGGTACACCTACGATAGTGCGGAAGAGGTCAGAATCTCCGGCGAATGCGTGACTATCATGCAAGGTAAATTTTCGCTCAAAGGCGATGGCTAGCCAAATAATCGTAACGGTCTAAGCATGCCATCTTGCTATAGAGCCCATTTGACTTATCCAAAAATCACGACGCTTTGCCGCTGATCCGTAACCGTCCGGCGAAGTTATCTATCCGCCGCCCATCCTACACTCGAAGTCGGTAAGCGTCTGGCGAACCCACCTTGCGGCTTTGTAACGAGCATACCGTGGAGCAGCTTGGTTATCGGGATCGTGTGGCCGATCTCAGAGCTTGGCTAGCTTCAATCTTGTCTGCAATTGACCTACGCACTCACCCGCAATGCTCCTCACAGCTGGATCAATCCATGGCTTTAGAAGCTCATGTTCGCGAATCAAGCCCAGCTGTAGTAGTACGCTGACAGCAGTCGTGTAAAGCGGCCCTAGGCTTCCGTCTGCAATTTTAATAGCTTTACCCAGGCCGCGACTACGAATCCCAACCGTGTAGACACCATCTGCGCCGACCTTAGCAATGCAATCGCCGTTAGATGCTAGCGCTATGGCCTGATCACAACGACCCGTACCTGACACCATCTCGGGGTGGGAAGCCATCGCGGAAGCAATCGAAGACAATGCATTATCGTGATCACTATCGATGCCCGACTCGCCAGTGGCAAGACGCGCCCAGAGCAACGCAAGGCGCGACAAAGACATGCCCTAGTTTGGAGCACTGCAACCGTCTATTCCAGACCAAAGCTGGTTTGACGGGAGGTTTGCCAGCCTCGCAATGCCTTGACGGATATCTACTTGGAGAGGGTGATCCGGATCAAGGTAATTTTGGTTATGTCCATGTAAAGAACAGTAACCTAGAAATCCCGCATGTTTACCTGAGCAGTTGTTATGTCTCTGATCGAACGTGCTCCCAAGCGGTGGAAGGTTGTGTTCACCGTATTGGATCGGTAGATGGCATCCGCAACGCAGGTCAGCTTCTGACTTGGAAATTTTTTCAAGCAGCCGGGTGATTGCTATCACGTGAAAATCTTCGCCCGAGTGACTGCCACAGGTAATGGCTAGCTCTGCCGCAGAGAATCCAAAGTGATGGTGCCCCCCATCCCTTACCAGTGGTACCGCCTGAAAAGGCTTCAATGTCGAGCGCGAAAATACGTAGGTGTCAGGGGCTCCGACATGCACAACTGATGCGCCTGTGGCATCCACCACGGCGAGTGATCCCCAGTGGATGCGTTCCACATAAGTATTCCGCGTTGCTACGATAATCGGAGTATGGGCAGGTGATGGCATCACAGGATCCTGAAGCGAGTAAATAATGCCGGTCAGTAGAGCATCATTGTGATGCCTCAAGCTAATCCAGCCACCCTGGCTAAATTGATACCCACTTATGAGGCAGCAACTCGGTAATTTCACTCGCCCGCTGCGTCGGTAAACGCATCAAAACGTCTTTCAGGTAAGCATACGGATCATGCCCGTTGAGCCGCGCCGACTGGATCAAACTCATGATCGCAGCCGCACGTTTTCCGCTGCGTAACGAGCCCGCAAACAACCAGTTCGAGCGCCCAAGTGCCCACGGCCGGATTTGGTTCTCGCACCAATTATTGTCAATGGGGACGGCCCCGTCATCGAGATAACGCGTCAGCGGTATCCAGCGTCTGAGGCTGTAATCCAGGGCTTTGGCGATGGCCGATCCTTCAGGCACAAGCTGTTTCTGGGCAATCATCCAGGCATGAAGTGCCTCAATGATTGGCGCTGCTTTTTCTCGCCGTATTCGCTGCCGATCACGGGGTTCCAGCTCGCGTGCCTCTCGTTCAACTTCATACAAGGCCGCGATGTAGTGCAGCGCTTTTCCGGCGATCTGGCTCTTGTTGGTCGCGTGCAAGTCGAAGAACTTTCGGCGTGCATGTCTTGTCATACCTCTGTTTGCTCAGCCATTTCTAGCGCATCGTCTACTTCATTACTGAGGTAAACACCCCTTTACACACAAGTGATGTGCCGGTTCGGTTCTTCATGGCGCCGTACCAGACTCGTATATTGAATCCACCGTGGCGTGCTGGCTCCTGCAGCGTGCTGATGATGAGACCCCAAAACGAGACCACATTATGAACAGTGCAATTCAACCGCATTCAAATCTGGAAGTATCTCCACATGAGATCGATGCCGAATACTTCGAGTACAGCAAAGCGGCAAATCCGATCAGCGCAAACTTGATCACCCGCATCCCGTACCAGATTTTCCCTGCTTCGCTCTATGATTCGGGCACATCTCGAACAGTTGCTCTCGATTTGAGCGAAAAACTAGAGTGTGAAGGCCCCGCAACCGGCCCAGGTCTTTGCGCTAGTTTTATTCGACTGAACGCTGGCGATGACGTCACATTGGCGCCCAACGCGACCTCACAGGTCTTGTATGTAATCGATGGTAGCGGCAGCCTTGCGTACGGTGAAACAGCATTTGAATGGACGAAAGGTTGTTTTATCGCCCTGCCAGGGATGAACAGCACAATTCTCAAGGCATCGGCGGACGCACGATTCTACTGGGTACATGATGAGCCTCTTCTTCGCTACTTAGGCGTAAGCAGAAGTGAAGACCGCTTCACCCCGACTCTCTACCCTGCGGCTGTCGCATCTGCAAAGCTTCGTGAAGCCGCTGATGATCCACGTGCACAGGATCGCAGCCGCATCAGCGTTCTGCTGGGTAACAGTCACTTCCCTCAGACACGCACAGTGACCCATGTGCTGTGGGCTATGTACGGCATCCTCCCAGCCGGCTCAATCCAAAAACCCCACCGGCACCAATCCATCGCCCTGGACTTCATCATTGATTGCCCAACTGGATGCTATTCGCTCGTGGGTACTGAACTGGACGAAAATGGCCATATTCGCAATCCAAAACGCGTAGATTGGACACCAGGGCTTGCGTTCGTTACACCGCCTGGCTACTGGCATGCTCACTTCAACGAGTCGGATCGCGAAGCATTTCTGATCCCGATTCAGGATGCAGGTCTACAGACATATCTGCGATCACTCGATATTAGGTTCAGCTAAATGGACTCCCGGTATGACTGGCTCATACCGGGAATTATCGCTGCCACGTGGGCGGGTCAACCACGCGCTCAGCAATGAAATCAATGAAGCATCGCACCTTCGAAGAAACGATTCGCTTCGGCGGATATACAAACCAGATGGCGCCAGATTCATGTGAGGCCTTGACCTCCCAATCAGGCAGCCAACGCACCAGTCGACCATCGCGCAAACTGGCGCTGGCAAGCCAATCTGGGAGCAATGCCATTCCCAACCCGCTGCTCACCGCGATTAGCTGAGCGTCGAGGTCATTTATCCAAAGTACAGCACCAATGGGCAACGAAACCTGCTCGTTGTCGTTGGCCCATATCAACGCCTCCGGGCACTGGCGTCCAATGATCATCATGTCGACGGGCAGTTGATCAGGGGAATCCGGTTGAGGATAACGAGTGGCAAATTCTGGACTCACACATAGGAAAGTCTTTACCTCTGCCAGCTTTCTCGCCTTGAGATTGGAGTTGGCTAACCTGCCAATGCGAATCGCAAGATCGATTCCAGTGGCGATCAAATCGACTTGTGAATCCTCAATGCATAGATCTAGCGTGATGTCTGGGTAACGCTCCATAAACTCGCCCACTACAGGGAGTATATGATGACGCGCAAAAGCAGGCGGAAGACTAACCTTCAATCTCCCTCGGGGATTTTGGTTGAGAGCGGACGTTGCCGCCCTGGCTTCTGACAATTCAAAGAGAACTTTTTGGGCATGGTACAAGAACGTTTGCCCACCCTCCGTCAATACAAGTTTTCGTGTTGATCGATTGAAAAGTGCAATGCCAAGATCTTGCTCTAAATCTTTGATGTAACGCGACACCGTAGAAGCTTTTATCCCCAAACGCTCTGCTGCTTTGGAGAAGCTATTCCCATTGGCAGACTCTACGAAAGCGGTCAGTGCTGCTAGGTAGTCCAAGTGCGCCTCTCTGTTTTTGGTGTCGCTAGCTCGACTGTTCGGGCACTTGAGCCTTGAGGTCGATTGGAAAAACTCGGTGGCTTCTGAGGCACAACCTTGGTCATCTCGGAAGGGTATCCCATCGCAAGAGTTCAGTGAAGTCACCTTTGAGCCATGGTCTCGCTAGCTCGCACCTTGCGGTGTGCAGCATCATTTTTTACAGAGCCTAAGCGCCTTGCAACGCTGACTGCAGGATGGCAACCAACTTGGGGCGGCCGGTGTTATGCCTATACAGCATGACTAACTCGCGCTCATAGGCACTGTCGTCAATCACGGTAGTGAAACAGTCTTTTGTTATGCTCTCCAACCCCGTCCAGTAGGGGACAAGACTAACCCCCAACCCGTCCGAAACCAGGCTCGCAATAGCCTCAAGCCCGTCCAGATCAAACAAAGGCCGAGTCTCAATGGCTTGATCTTTGAGATAGTGCTCTGCGAAGCGTCCCCCCCACGCGTTTGGGTCATATCGAATGTATGGCTCTGTTTGCAGGACATTTCTTATCGACAAGTGCGGTTTAGCGTTGGTCAACAGCACTAAGGGTTCCTTGCGCAAATCGACGCGCCTAAGCGAGGCATGCAGTTCAAAAGGCGGTGCGACCACAATGATTGCGTCCAGTTCGTCATTCAACAGAGCAGCATAAAGCTCCCGCGAAGTACCGGGCAGTATCAATGGCTTGGCCTGTGGTGCCGTGATGACTAGCTGGCGCAGCACAGAAGGTAGCAAACCAGTCAAGGCGGTTGAAATCGTTCCGACCCTCAGGGGGCCTAAAAGTCCGCTGGAATCTGCGTCGTTTGCCAGCAATGCCATTGATTGCACGATATGCCGTGCACGTGGCAACAATGCCAAGCATGCCTCCGATGCCTTTACCGAGTGACCCGTACGGATCAACAAAGCAATTCCAAGGGTGCGTTCGAGGGTCTGTATTCGCTGACTGACGGCCGCCGCCGTCAGGTGCTCCAGCCTGGCTGCTTCTGCAATCGAGCCTTTCTCTACCACCTTGATCAAGCTCGCAAGATAACGGCTATCCAAAAGTTTTCCTAATGCTCACCTCAATAATTACAAGTTATCACTTTCGCTGCTTCCCCGATACATTCGCGTCAACGAACGAAACTAGAGGAAGCTCCCATGAGATCGCTATTCCATTTGGCTTACCACGTCTCTGATTTAGCTGCGGCGCGAGAGTTTTATTCTACGGCGCTGGGATGCCGGGAGGGGCGAAGTGCGGAAACATGGATCGACTTCGATTTATACGGGCATCAGATTTCCCTTCACTTAGGTAAGCCGTTTGCAACAGAAAACACAGGTCTGGTCGGTTCCCACCAGGTACCGATGCCGCATTTTGGTGTCATCCTACCTATGGCGGGCTGGCGGTCGGTTGTTCAGCGACTTAGAGACCATGGCACGGAGTTCATGTTGGAACCCACGACTCGCTTCGAAGGTGAACCTGGAGAGCAGGCCACACTGTTTATAAAGGATCCCTCCGGAAACGCCATCGAGATCAAGGGCTTTGATGACGCCGACCAGGTATATGCTATATGAAACATGTCATTCCTTTCATCGCAGCGCCTGAGCAGGTAGATCACTGGATCGGCCCGCTGGTACGCGCCATGCCAGATGAACGTGTCGTGCCTTTTTCTCTACTGTCTAATACTGACCTTGAGGACTGCAGTTTCGCAATCGTCGCAAACCCAGATCCCGCAGATCTAGCAAAATTTCCGAATCTGCGCTGGATCCAAAGCGTCTGGGCTGGCGTGGAGCAGCTAGTCTCGAACGTTGACCCTGCAGCAGTCACGATTGTGCGATTGGTTGACCCTCACCTCGCCGCTGCTATGGGCGAAGCCGTACTAACCTGGACACTGCATCTCCACCGACACGTACCGCTATACACTAGCCAGCAAAGGCAGCAAATATGGTCTGCGCGACCATATGTTGCGGCTCAGGCGAGGACAGTTAGTATCATGGGGATGGGCGAGATGGGCTTAGCCTCGATAAAACTACTGCTTACCTTGGGCTTCAAGGTTCAAGGATGGAGTCGCCTGCTCAAAGACATCCCTGGAGTTACATGTTTTTCCGGGCCGGAAGGGTTGCAGCAGATGTTGAAAGCAACAGATATCTTGATCTGCTTGTTGCCGCTCACTGCCCAGACTACGGGGTTGATGGACGCCCACCAGCTCGCGCGGTTACCAGTCGGTGCCAGCGTGATCAACTTTGGTCGCGGGGCCATTTTTGATGAGAACGCCTTGAAAAGCGCACTGGACAGCGGACACCTGGGGCATGCGGTGCTAGATGTGTTCAATATCGAGCCGCTACCCGCAGATGCGTGGCAGTGGCTCCACACCAAGGTTTCAGTTCTACCTCACTGCGCAGCGACAACCAACACTAAGACCGCTTCGTTAATAGTCGCGCGTAATATACTTCAGTATCGTAAAACCGGCGATATACCCTTGGGTGTCAGTTACACGCTTGGTTATTGATTAGGTTTGATGTCGTGGGTTTACTAAGACAAGCCGACTGCTACAGCTAAAAGCTTGGGCTTAGTTAGGTACTTCAAAGTTCCAACGCAAAACTATGCTGCGTTCCGACACCTAGGGCACATCTCGGCAATCCATAAAACATTTTTCACCATTTTCAACCACTGGATTCCTAGATCTCGTTATGAGCTTGCCGATGCCTCTGAGTTCGAACAGCACAGTTCCGATTTCGAACCGTCTAAAGGCAGTGGTTACTTGGATGTCTGGATACCGCTTTCCAGACCCATGGCACCATAATCGTGGGATCGACCTGTAATTGTTGGAGCTGGGTAGGTGAGTATTCCAGACAGCTCCGTCAAGCTCAGGCGTCGGATCGGGAAGGCATTGTGAGCAGCAGGATTACCAACTCTAAAACGTCGATAATCTAACCACTGATCACCCCCGAGGGTGGTCGCTGACAATCCAGATCAACCGGGATCAACGACGTAGTTCATGCAAACCGCTAGCTGGTAAATCGCACCAGCGACGTAGGGCTTCACATCCTCCCGGACGTCTTCACACGACAGTTCTTCTGCGGACAGATGGCATAGCTGATCTATGTCGATGCCCATAGACGCTGCAGTGCTTAGCACAGCGATCAGAGCCTCTCTGGCTTCTCTTGCTTGACTGTCCATGATGACGGTTTCCTCCATGTTCTATCTCAACATAGTCGGAAGCAGGGAACGCATAGGATCGATTCGAAATAACCGTAATGCACGTAATGATAGTTGCCGTCCTGTGGCTTTCTGCAGTGCAGGATTGCGCTACTGAGGAAGGTCAATGCCTGAAATTCCATGTTCACAGATGGAGTATCATGCTCCGCCATCTGGCGGCCACTGACCCCTAGCCTGGGAGGCAGTACCGACTGCTCGACAATCTAAAGGGAGTTTCACTCATGCCAGAGCCGCGCATTCGCCCACTCGCGCTTTGCATCTTTCATCATCACGGAAAAATACTGGTCAACCAGTTCCATGACGCTGCTGGAGGGCAGACTCTTTTTCGTCCTGTAGGTGGAGGTATTGAATTTGGTGAACGGAGTATCGATGCCATTGCCCGAGAGGTGCAGGAGGAGCTGGGCCTTTCGATCAGCGACGTCCGATTGATTGGCACCTTGGAAAGTATTTTCATCTACGAGGGTAAGACTGGACACGAGATCGTTCAGATATACGACGCAAGATTTGACGACGTAACGGTCTATGAGAAACCTTGGCTAGACGGCTGTGAAAGTGACGGTGCATCGTTCAGAGCTTCGTGGCATAACAGTTCCAGTTTCACTGCCACTTCCCGATTAGTCCCTGAGGGGCTATCTGATCTGCTCATGGAAGCTTCGCTGTTGGACTGAATCTGACGATAGAAAAGAGCTGCTATCTAACGCATGCGGTCGACTCAGTAAGCCAACGTCACTTTCCTTGATGTGCCCTATGAAACTGAAGCTGGAGTTCGGCGGGGGGCGCTTCGGCCAAGCTACCAGAGCGCTGCACAAACACTTGATAACGACCACGTTCAAGTTTTACACGAACCAAGTCAGCGTTTAAATTTCTGCTGCCCCACGAGGTCAATTTTGGGTGGGTGACTTCCTGATTCAACATCTCTTTTCCGCTTGGGATTTCATTAATGCGGATTTGAAAAGTAAATGGAGAACCCGGCTCTTGCCTTGAGCCGCCGTTGAGTGATCCACCTCCTGCAAGCGTCCAAGCTTTTTCCCGTTGGCCACCGTCGATGTAGGGGTAGCTCAGAGAAACCGTGTAGGTATCAGATTTGCTTACACGTACCGATAAGTTGGTCTTGCTGACGGGGCGATAGATTTCGAGCGGCACGCTATAGGATGGTGAATGGCTGGCATCCACCAGCACTCTTATGAGCGCGATAGAGACGATTACAACCCCTAAAAGCGCTAGTACACGGTTTACTATTTTCCTAAGCAAAGCCAGCCTCCATGCACACACGTGCAAGGGCAATATATATGGATATCGTCAAACAAGGGGACAGGCAATGTCTGTTTAAACGTGCAGACCACGTCTGCAGCCGCAGCCCGTTAATCTCACTGGCGCGCTGCGTAGGCAGGCACGTGGAAACATCCTGCCGGTGAGAATACTGGACATGCCCATCCAGGCGCATCTACTGGATTGGACTCCTGATCGCCGCCGCCCGCTGACCGCTGCGTAATTCATGGACGTGACCAGTCATTTGCATTCGACGCCGACCAAGCGTTTTCATCGGATTTGACCCGCGCACTTCGTGTTCTTGACCGGCAGAAATCGGCCAAAAGCAGCCGCTTGGCTGCCCCCTCAGTCGTCAGGTATGCCTACTTCCTGAAAGTCGCGAAAAAATATGGGCATTCGTCTCGTTGGGTAGGGATGAAATCGACCTGCATGAAAAAGGGATCTATTTTCGCTCAATGCATCTGGCCAACGTGATCCTCACCCCGGACGGTACACTCGGTCTGATCGACATATCCGACATGAAAACCTTCCACCGCCCCCTGCGCAACTTCAAGCACGTGCTGCGTTACGAGCAGGATCGCCAATGGCTGATCGGAGGTAACAAGCGGCTGTCCTCAACGGGCATCAGGAAGACCTGCCCTGGCAAAGCGATCAATGCGTAAAACAGGTTATTGGTGGACTTGGCCGAATCCCAAAGGATGTAGCTCACAATACAGGCAACCAAAGCTGCCCTGAAGCAAGCGGCGATCTTTGCCCGAGTCTGTGTTCAGCTTGTCAGCCAACATTACTGAAAGCCCAACCTACCATTACCCCGACAACCAGTACCGCGAGCAATTTAATGCGATCACGAAGCTTACGCCGCTGCTTGTTAACGCGTTCCTGAGGGAGCTCGACATGGTTGTCGAAGCCAGTGTGCAAGACCGCGTCGTTTTCAAGAATCAACGCGTAACGGTTATGCGCTGCATAAATGCCCGCCAGCTTCTTTTCGCCGCTGTGCGCGGCATAGGGGGCATGTTCTTTATAGTCAGCCAGGCGCCGCAGGCCAGGATTAAATGAAAAACCCTGCCACTCGGGCTTGTGCGAGCCCAGCTTGTAGAAGGCGATGCCCTGCACTACCTCCCGGGCATTGAGGTACAGGTAAGGGCTATGCACCCGAAGATCATGGTTGTAGCTGCGCAGCCAGACTTGCAATGCCTGACGGTCGTTTTCCAGCAGAGTCATGGACTCTTCAACAAAACCTGGGCGGTAAAAATCCCAGTCGTCCTCGCAGTGGAATACCCAGGATGTCTGGATCAGCGCATAAGCGGCATCCACCGAACGCATCTGCCCCAACTTGGGGTTGTTAATGATAAAGCGGGTGAACGGGCGCCAATGCTCGGGAATACAGGCTTCAACCTGAGCATCCCCAGAATCTTCGGTGATCAGCACGGCGCGAATCGGTGCGGAGTTGAACTGGTCAAACGTTTCAAGCGTGCGCGTCAACAGGTCGAACCGTCCGCAACTGGTGACCACCAGCGTTATATCGCTACTTTCGCTAAACTGCATCATGTGTACTCAATAATTGAAATTTCAAAGGCGATTACAGTCCCAACCGAGACATAAGGCGAATCCAGTTCAGGGTATGGCAATACTCTTCGCCGGCGGGCAAGCCAAAGGCGAACGGTGCACGTGTCATCGAGGTCGCCTCCGGTAAGCATGAGAGGCTGCTTCGCGACTTTCGGTTCTATGTGAACTCTTAGGTTCGTCTGGCCGGGTTGCGCGCCTCGCTTGCCTCTGATCGCAAGCCATCTGCGCATCGTCCCGCAGGACGGTTTGGTCTCCCTTCCGTACGCGCGATTCTAAGCTCGGTGACTGCAATGCCCAGAAGGATTAGCGCCGCCCCTGCAAGTCTTTCAGGGGGGAAACGATCTCCAGCGAGAAAATAACCAAAAACCCCACTAAACACGGGTTCGCAAATAAGTATTAGGGCGACTTTTTCAGGAGCTAGCACAGTCTGAGCGCGATTTTGAATGGCGTAAGCCAAGGCAGTAGCGAACAGCGCGAGCGAAAGGATGGTAACTGTCGAAGGGAGCGCGCTGGGAAAAGAAAACTGGTTACCGGCCAAGCTCCATATCAAAGAAAGCGAGCCAACCAGCCCTAGCTGGATTGAAGTTGATGCCATGGAAATGGCGGGTGTTGCGAACGTTGAGACGATCACGATGTGTAATGCGAAGCATGCAGCACACCCCAAAATCAATAGATCACCGTAGTGCAGCGCGAATCCGTCAAGGCTCAGTAGAGCGAGCCCAAATACGGCAATCACTGTTCCTGCTGCCTGTTTAGGGCTTGGGCGTCCTCTACCTATAAAATAAACAAACAGCGGAGTGAAGACTGTGCACAAGCCCGTGATGAACCCGGCATTGGAGGGCGTTGTGAGGGCTGTCCCTGAAGTCTGCAGTGAGAACGCGGCAAAGAGGACTATTCCAGCAAATACTGCATTCGCCCAGTCACGCGGCTTCAGATGTCGAAATGAGCGGATTGAAAATGGAAGAAGCGCTAAAGCCGCTAAGGTGAACATCCATGCGTTAAGCGTGGATGGAGCCATGACTGCCAACGTTTCGTGCTTAGCTACAAAGCTCCAGCCCCATACAGCCGTGACCAGTAAAAGCGCGATAGACCAAAAGGTTCGGTATGACATAGCTGTCCCCAAGGAAGACATTTATACCGAATGCCTTGCCAAGAACTTTATGTCAGCGGTACCCAGAAAGACCTAGAATAATTTAGTGAGAGGGCATTGGCAATCATGAACACCATGGCTGGTAAGTTAACTCGGAGCCTCAAATCTCTACGAGGGGGATCAACAAACATTGCCTTGCCAATGACCATTTGCAGATCCTTTTTGTAGAGTTTCCGTTCACCCATTATCGAGGCGGAACGAGATCCCCCAACTATCCTTTCGGGCGTATTTGCCTGAGCCATGCAAGGTGATTTCGGCAGACGCTTACGGTGCGTAGACATCCATGTAGCCTTGTAGCGAAGTGGTATAAAAAACGAGTGAAGGTGCCGAGTACGCCGCTAAGGAAGATGCTCGCTGGATATTTCTTCTCCAAGGATCGGGTGCTACTTTTACGCTGGGCGCTTATGGAGTGGGAAAGTATCAGGGCGAGAGAATCTCCCCCCTCCAGCGCGGCAGCAGGGTAATCCAGGAAGATAAAGGTAATCGCCATCTGTGCCCCGAGATGGCGACCACCTGCCAGGCCCAATGCTATTTGTATGATGCGATCTTAGCGCTGCAGAGGACGAGGATCAGTGACGCAGAGGTTAAGAGCAAAGAGAGGCTTAGGGACGTAGCATGAGCGATAAATCCAATCGCAGCCGGCCCCATCAGTATGCCTAGGTAGCCAATCGCATTGATGATTGCCAGAGCTTGAGCGACGGGCATAGCAGTCTGATGCCCGGCCTTGGAACAAAATATCGGAACGAGATTCGAAATTCCTAATCCGACGAGTACGAACCCCAAAACCGAAACTATCCAATGGTCGATGCCCACCGCCAAGGCCATGCCGCCCATTGCCAGTACACTTCCTACAAGTAGCACTGCTCGCGATCCGAGCTTGCTTACGATCCAATCGCCTAACAGTCTCCCTACTGCCATAGTTACGGAAAACGCGGCGTAACCGATGCCCGCGATACTAGGCTCCATATCTCGGTTCGAAGTCAGATAGACGGCGCTCCAGTCGAGCATTGAACCTTCAACCAGAAAAGCGATGAAGCACAGCGCCCCCAGTAGCAACACCAGCTTGGTTGGCTTCGTCTTGGCTGGCGCCCCCTCCAGCTCCGCGAACGGGAGCATGTAACGACCAAAATACAAGAGCGCCATGCCCAATCCAAGAGCCAATATAACGATTGACTGTATGGGATTGAGGCCGAGCCAGAGCAGCAAGCTAATCGTGCCCGCGCTGAAAATATTCCCGACGCTGAACAGCCCATGAAAGCCAGACATCATCTGCTTGCCGTGGTGGCGCTCAACAAGCGAGCCTTGAAGGTTCATGTTTACATCGGCTGTAGCGATGGCGGCCCCAAACAGAAGCAGAAAAGCCAAGAGCACCCAGTATGAGGTGGCTGTTGCCAGGCCAACCAAGCCGACAGCGGTAAAAGCGCTTGCAAGATAGACCGTACTTCTGCAGCCAACTCGATTCGCTAAACGGGCCACAAACGGCATCATGCACATTGCTCCGGTACCAAGGCCCAGGAGGAGCAGACCAAGTTCCGCCTCACCTATTTGCGCCCTTTCCTTAGCAAATGGCACCAAAGGTGCCCATGCGCCCATGCCACATCCGGCCAGGAAGAATGCATATCTGGAAGCAGGTAGCGTATTAGAGGTAAAAAAAGCTTGTTCCGTACTATTCATCTACTAAAGCCTGTTGTTGGCAAATGGACACTACGCCCGTAACTTATGTTGCAGACCGATAGTAAAAAACTTGGCATGATGCATGCGACCTTAACAGCTAGGCTCATTTCTTATGGATGTAGCACTCGACAGTGAAGACGTCTGGTGAGTAGCCAAGTTTTCGTCGGCATCTTGGGCAATACGCTTCAGCGCGCAGCCGCTCTGTGCCCGGAGGGGTCAACTGTCACCATGACAATCAGCGATGCCCTGCACCGACTGTTACCGAATGTCAGCCTAAGAAACGATGCTTGAGTTGCTGTATTCAGTGCTTTCATAAAATCTCTTCAAGCAATCTGGTACGGGTTCTTCCTCAAACCAATAAGCGATTTGTCGAAATTCGCGTCATACAAAAAACCATCAACAACACCGGTCAATTTGTTCATCCCAAAGTTTCCTATCACAGCAACTATTTGGCTCGGTCTCTTGCTCAGCAGTAGAAACCGTACAGATGTACGATTTCTATCCTACTGTGAGCGCTGATCAAGGTCAATGAAATCGTACATTTGTACGATTTTACGTCTTATGCTAGTGTCAGCTGACTGAGATGGGAGCATGCATGACGAACGAGAAACGGAAGACTTGGCAGCAAGACCCTCATCGTAGGGAGCATATCCTCAAGGCAACCCTAGACTGCATCGAGCTGCACGGGGTTGCATGCACAACGTACCGAAAAATTTCCGAACTGTCGGGCGTGCCTCTCGGTTCACTTACACACTACTTCCCGAGCATGCAGGAGCTGCTGCTGGAGGCATTTCAGCTGTTGGCTCAGTCCGTATCTACTCGATTTGCAGCAGTAATTCGAAAAGCAAAGACTAAAGAAGACGCTTGCCATGCAATAGTGGATGTTATCTTTGAAAAATCCACATTCGGCACTAGAACGATCCAGCTGACTTGCGAGCTCTATATTTTTGCGGGTCGTAACCCTGTCATGAAGAATGTTATGAAAGACTGGATGCTTGAAATCAGAGGAACACTCAAACTCTATTTCTCCCCCTTGTCAGCAGTCGCGCTAGATGCTTTGATTGAAGGAATCATTCTTCATCGATCAGTAACCCCGATTGCTCGTGAAGACGCTCACAAAATGATAGTTAGGCTATCCGAGTTGTAATATTTAGTGGTGGACAGGAAAGGAAGTCGCTATCTGGCCAGCATATCCAGCATATCCAGCATATCCAGCATATACGGAATATGTAGCTGTAGTCACATCGTTCTTCAATGATGAGACGAACATGATGGCCTCCGGGTGCCATACCTATATATGGGCATCGCCTGAGACCTATGGTATTTCAATCAGAACGGAAACCAAGTCGAATGACCGCTTCTGGCCGATTTCTGCCGGTCAAGGACACGAAATTTGCGGGTCAAGTCCGATGCAAACGCCTGGTCAGGTGGAATGTAATTCTCCAACCGATTCGAAGGCAGAACGACTCTCGCTTTGCTGGAGAGCCAGGAGCTGCGATGTGCATCCGCATAGGTACGCCGGACGTCCGTACCCAGGAACAGACGGCGGTTTGGCGATCCTATATCTTGCACCCGGATATCTCGTCGTAACGGCGAGAAACCGACTCCGTTTTAAGTAGCCGTTCTAGACCATCCCATGAGCTTGCTACTGGCGGGCGAACTCTAGGATCCACGAGATTCAGCTCCTCCAGCGTGTAGTTCATCTTGCCAAAGTTGCAGGGCGCGCAAGTGAGGATCGTGTTGTCGATACTGTTATCACCGCCTCGTGCATGGGCCAAGACGTGATCGTACTGTGCCCACATAGCCTGGAAAGCAGCGTGTTGTCCTAGGTTCGTGCGCTCCCAACGTAAGGCATTTGGGTAGCATTTGCTTAGCAACGTGCGTACCTCTTTGCGGATAACCGGCACTCCACAAAATCTGCAGTGATAACCATCACGGTCGTGGATCTTCACCAAGGCAACGCTATCAGGCATGCGCTCTACGCGACTCCCTGAGGGGCCATATGCGCGTGACTGGAAGAAGTTTCTGACTGAATGGCAGCGTGAGATGCAGCATCTGAAAAATCACCGAGCTGCACAAGCTCCTACCAGCCAGAACGGCTGGCTCGAGCGATGGCGGGGCAAGCACACAAGCGGTCGTTGTATCCGCTGAAAATCGCAGTCTCAAACAGGAGCAGCAAGGTGGAACGGCCTTCTTTTTTTATTGATTTTGAAGCCTCTGGAATAGCGCCTGACAGCTATCCTATCGAAGTCGCTGTCGTGTCGAGTGAGACCTCCTTTAGCTCGCTTATCAAGCCAGTCCGGTACTGGACGCACTGGTCGTTCGATGCGCAAGACATGCATGGTCTCACTCCGGATCATTTGCTTCAGGAAGGTGATAATCCACACACCGTGGCGGAACGAATGAATCAGCTGTTTTCAGGGCAGCTGCTTTGCAGCGACTCACCTCAAGACGTGTTTTGGTTCGACGTCCTTTATGAGGCAGCAGATGTGAGACCTACCTTCGAGTTGAAGCCTTTGGAGGTGTTCGTGGGGCGGCAGGCTGCCAGCGATATTTATCGACTACTGCCGACAACCAGGCACCACCGAGCTTCAAATGACGCAACTGCTTTGATGAACGCCTGCCGTGTTTTTTTCGAAGCTTGACCTATAAAGGAGGTAGTTAACTCTCCCCGCCATACCGAATAATTTGCGAGAGACATTACCTGAGGGAAGACAGTGCCATATCTAATCAATGATGAATGGTTTGCAACCAAGGACGCCGTCACAGATCGCTGCAGACACCCGCCCGTTGCTTATCGGTACGGGCATCGCCACAGCAAACGTGCTGAATGTACCCTTGGTGAAGAAGAATCTTCCGGAGCACGCTGCGCTCTGTGTAGGCCTATATGCCGCCACCATGGCGTTGATGCCCGCATTGGCCAGTGGTCTCTCAGCACCGCTGTCGGCACTGATCACTTACCCGGAGCGATCTCGAGGCCTCTGTATAAGGCCTAGATGATGTCGTTTCTAACTATTCGCCCCAATACTGAGCATCGAACAGTTTTTTCATACCTAACGGCTCAACATGTCTTTGGTAGATGGTGTGTCCAGGCAGGTCGAATAACTTTGTGGTTTCATCAAACTCAATTTCAGCCTTGGCCCTTTGAATGAACTGGCTTACCTTCTGGGGGAGGTCAGGTAGAGATTCGCAGTGTGGGAGAATGTTTCTGAGAATATTGCAGTTTATTGGGGTGATGTTATGTTCTTCCAATTTCTCCCAGCTAAAAGTGGTTCCAAATCCGGAGTTGGTGAGAATAGCGCGGAGGTGATTAACCCCTTCTGTATTTTTGATTTCAGGGAATGCTTTTTTGTAAAGTGCTTCCTTGGAGTTTTTATCTAGCATGTCGAAGCGAATTGTTTGATCAATACCTTCCAATACTCTGTCGCCCAGCCTTATGGCCATACGGGCAGATTCGGCATAAAGTGTCGCTTTTGCTTGGATTGTGATGATGGAGTGAGATTTCTTGCAGTACGCTAGGAGGTCAATTTCTCCACCTTCGAAATTCTTCTCAAAAGCTGTTTCGAAGCCGTGCGCTTCAAAGTGACTTTTTGCTCTTCTTAGCAGTGCAGGCTCAAATAGCTTGGAAATCATATTGTCATATTTGTATTTCTTCTTTTTGATTTTGTTGTTTTGAATGGAGATAAGAAGATTTCGGGCGCCCAAGAGAGTTGGGACTATGGCAGGGCAGAAGTAGATCTCGTCTTCAATTTGCCAGAAGGGAGGTATAAACTTGTTGTGCAGTTCGGTGTTTTCGCCTGCGCCACAAAAGAAAAATTCGGAGAATTTCTCGTAATCCTCATCGGATGACTTGGTTAGATCCAGGATATGCTCTTTGAGTACGGAGTTCTTGAGTTTGGCCATAGCTAGGCCTTGCCACAGCTGATTGCCTAGAGGGCTGTCGTAGATCTCGTTTGCCGCTAGGTGCATGTTGACCATGATCGACACGTCAATGTAGGTTTGGCCAACGCACACGAACGCGTTTCTGATTCTTTTGAATTCTTCTGCTGACGAAAAACCAATATGCGTATAGAACTCGTCCGGGACGATGTCCGCTTCGATAAAAGTGTTTTTCGGGTTAGTGTACATCGCGGCTATGTATTCACGATAAGCTAATGGATCCATCGATTCTCCCCTGATTAGCCGGTGTCTAATGTTTTCCGCCAAGGTTTTTGGGCTGCGCTCAAGTGCGGGGATTACCGGTAGTGATAGCTGGGTAACTATGATGTCGTTTAGTTCGTGGGTTTCAGCGTCGTTGCTGGTATAGTCAATGTACCATTCAGTTTCACCTTTTTGTGTCAGGCTGTAGATTTCATGTCGAATAAAGGGGAATACTATGTTTAGGTTGGCGCAGGCAAAAAGATGTTTGAAGTCTTCCTGGTTAATTTCATACATTGAGTCGGTGCATGATTCTAGGGTGTGGTTAGTGAAGTTTGTGACTTTATTGAATATAAAGGCGTAGGGTATTAGGGTGCTGAATGGCACTTCCTTGGTATCAAGAAGGCTATGCGTGACAATTTGGCAGAACTGGTTGTAAATGTATGGAAATGGCAGCTTTAGGATGGGGTTTTCATCAAAAAGCTCATCAATCATGTTTTCTAGCTGTTGCATTTCTTTCCTATTGCGCTGAGTTAGTGGATGGCTTTATATCTTCGTACATTCTTGTGACGTGTTCGCTGCTTCGATTGAAGTGTACGGCTGTCATCCAAGGTCGTATAGGGGGGGGCGTTGAGCCGTGCAGGTAGAGCCAGGATCTAAGTTAGGAGTCCTGATGTCCCTTGGTTGGTGACCCCGCAAGTATCCGGCAATGTCAGCTCGCAGCGGATGTGCGGAGTGGGGCGGGCGCAACCGCAGGAGAGGATCTGCGCGAGGGCTCGTTCATCAGAAGGAACTGCCTGGCCGGCAGCCCCACCGTCAACAAGGGCACGGAACCTCAATACGGGGCCATCTGAGCAGGCTCGCATTCAATGCTCTGTTGAAAGTGCAAGCGGAGCGCGCCGGCGCTTGGGTCAGAGACTTGTCGGACTGGGCTGCTACCCTAATCCACAATTGCTTATAACAAATCGGCAATTTGCCCTGGGTAATTTTTCAACCGGCAAGGTGGGCCGGTTTTTAATCAGCGCCGACAATCTGGGTGTTAACGCACTGCGTTTCAATGAACTTTTGGGCCGAACTCGGACTCACTTTCCCTCTCGTTTTCCAGGTAATGGCATTCGCACAAAATTCGATAGTTAGAGAAAAACTGCTTGAGGTCAGCGTGAATTGACTTCGCCCAACCAAGACGTCCAGCATTGGGAGCGAGGAAATCTAGGGTATCGACCGCAGTGTCGCGAAGATGAAAGACATTGTTTCTATACTTCCGTAAGCTGTCAAAATGCGCATTGATGGCACGGTTCAGCTTATTACATTCGGGAAGAAGCTCTTGATACTCAACTGGCCGGTGATCGTTTAGGAGTAGATACATTTTTAGCTTTCTGAAACCTTCGCATGTCACAGCGAGGAATCCCAGCCACGAACTCATGTACACCCTGAAGTCGGATTGATCATCGCGACTAAGTCTCTGTGTTTTGTTCCATTTCGCGAGTAGCGAATCATAGTGCTCAAGCATCAGGTCAGCAGCGTGAAAATGGTGTACCTGAAGGGTAAGCACCTGATCTCGGTCTCTTGAAGGAAGCAGGTCGCCCGCTTGCCGAGTGTCGATGCAGGAACCATTCTCCACTGGCCTGTCAGCAAGGCGGAAAAGCTGGCTCTCCATGGGGAGGATAGATTTAGTTGCTACTGCATGATTAAAGCATTCGCGCAGCTCTGCGTCTGTTGCGAAGCCATAGGTGGAGTGTCTGGCCTTCGCAAAATTTGCAATCCGCCAATCATCAAATCCGCAAATTTCTCCCAGCTGTCCGAAATCAAAATCTACATCGCCGTCTGGTAGCTCCACCAGGCATCCATTCCCGTGGCTCGTGTACTTGATTCCATCAATTAAGCTTTTGATCCCTGACAGGTTGGTTCTACTCCACTCCGAGGTGGTGTATGGAAGAGGGATTCCTGACTTCTTCATCAGCGTCAGAGCAGTCCGAACAGCCTGTGTGTAATCGTCGATGAGCGTAGCAAGTCGAGTGTCCATAGGGGGCCTGTGCATACGAAAGATATCGGCAAGTTAGCCATGCCGCGTATCGGATGGATAGGCTAGTGTGTTGCTATGGAGGGTTCTGGAGCTGACAGACCTCTGGTGAGAGGGGGAGCTAAGCATTTGTGGAAGAACGTGACGGTTCGAGTTTCAGAGCAGCAGGCTTTACATTGACTTCTCTGAAATCACTTCCACGTAGCGGTACTTACTCCGGGCCACCTTGACCGCTTCCTGCTCTGCTAGGAGCGTGCTCAAGGTGTCGGCCTCGTGGATCAGCTCGTAGGTTTTGCCCTCAAACTCGTTGCCTACCTGCATCGTCACTCGCTGGCGGGGAGTGAACGCCTTCGCGGCCTTGCGTTTCGTCAGCGGTTTTGCCGGTGGTGCCGCTATATCAAGGATCGGTGTCGATGCTGGGGATATAGTCACTTGTGTCGCTGGCGCAGGGCTGTCGTAGAGGGCTTGGCGCATCTCTTCTTCGGTCAAATCTGTGTTCATGAGGTTTCTCGCAGGAAGGGATGTCGCGGGACTGATTCTAGCATCGCATGGCGCAGTGCGGATGCTGAGCCTGCCGAGCCACTAGCCCTCTCTGAGGGGAGCAAGCTGGTGCGGATTTCGAGCGAACTGACGCTCGGGTAAGAAAATTTCCTTCCCAGTTCCCTATTGGTTTGCGGTCAACCCTTGAAGAATGAAGTCGTTCCAAGGCAGCCGCCATAAGGGTTAACTAAGCTTACGAGGCAAAACTATGAGCACCAAAAGCGACGATGACAACCGCGCCAATCAGCTCAACGACAACAACGACGCGTACTGGCAATCACGCGGCTACGACGAGCGCCCAGAAGATTGGGAAGATCGTTCTGAGGAGGAAAACTGAGATGGCCAACACACCTAAATCGCCTAAAGATGCTAACTCTGATCGGAAGAATCCTAATCGTGGTACACCAGGAACGAATGCAGTCTGGGATAAGGCGCAAGGGAATCGCGGCAAGCAACTGAATCCGAATCAAGGTGGCCGTAAAGGCTCTTGATTGATGTTCACCAGATATCGAGGCTGCACAGATGCAGTCTCGGTCTCAGAGCTGACTCATAGGTTTTCCAAGCGCCTCGCGGGCAATGCGATACTCCTGCCTATAGGCATCCATGATCCCCACGATGTGAGTTGCTTCGACACCGAGTGTGTTGAGTGCGTATAGGGTCTCAGTAAGCGTTTCCCCTATGCGAAGAATTACAGCTTGCATCCAAGTGTCGTAATCTCGACCTTCTGCGGACTCACCTGCAAGCAGCGCCTGTTCCACCGTCACTGCATTCGCCAGGCTGCAGAAGGTTTGGAATTTTGGTCGTCCCTTTCTACGTTGCTCCCAATTCCTCAACGACCTGATGCGCGAGCCTGGTTCTTTCTGCTCTGCATCGTGACGATCCCACAAATTACCCAGGAATGTGATTGCTCGCTGTTTGCCTTGCCATCCTGCCCGTTTATGACAGCCGTAGGTTTTGAGAAACGCATGCACCTCTCCTATATCGAGCGACTGCGTGTTTAAAATGAGCTGGCCGTCATCCAGCAAGATGCGATCAAACATCTTTTGAGCCCGAAGACGGATTGTCAACGTTAATGCTTCTCAGTTGGTTCGATACTTCAATTGGAAGCTTAACCTTTAGATATACGAAATCTTTGTCGACGCTCAGGTCCGCATCACTTTTGTCGACGGCTACGGCACCCAGCTTGAAACGGCCCGCAAACTCCCCTGATGGAAGCTTGAGATCAACATAAGCTATGCTTTTGGCGGTGACACCCGAGGGCTGGAACTCTTCGCTCACTTTGAAACGTTCAAAATTTTCCGAGATGAATTTTATGAGGCCGCCGTGGTGAGACGAGTCTTCTTTAAGGCATTTGTTAATGACGTGCTGAATTTCTGACAAGTGTATGCGTTCACCTGCTTTATTTTCAATATATTCAACGACGCGCTTGTGGATTGTGCGTCGCTCTGTTGTTGTCAGGGAGCTCGCCTCTTCTTGGAAATACGCACCTATGGCGTTTTTCAAGTTGTCGATACACACCTTTCCCGCAATCGAGTCTGAGCAGCCCAAAGCAGCAGTGAAGAACTCGCTCTTTGAATTCCCTTTAATAAAGTAAAGGTAGGAATCACCCGTATTCAGCGGGAAGCCTTTTCTGAACTCGGTCAAATCCATGCAAGCAGCTTGGCGGAAATCCTGAAGGTTCAGGCTTTCTGTGTCTTTCGGGTTGAGGTTGTTGTCATCGTCGAAGTCATAACCAGCTTTTTTACCCAGCATAACGATTAAGAGATGATCCACCTGCCTGTGGTCTTGGTAGTGTGAAAATATTACGTAGCCTTCACTCAGCGAGCGCCGTGCGGGGTCGTTTGCCTCGTCGCACAGTTGCGTCATGACACCATTAACGAAAGCATCGAATTTCAGATCGCTGGCATATTTTGAAAAGTTGGCAGCAGCCGAGAGCATATTAGAGTCCACGTATCCGTAGATCCTCCCGCTCTTGGAAAATTTTTTACCGATAAAATTGACGAAATCAACGCACACTGGGGATTTCAGGTTCCAGTTGCTTCCCTTGTTGCTATCGTAGAACGTCAGGCCGCCAAGCGTCTTCTTGAAAAACTTCGCTGCACATGCGTTCAGCACAACGAGCGGTTTCACGTCAGGCTTTGGTGCCTCTGCTTCAGGGGGCGTTTGAGGAGAGGTTGATGCGTGATCATCCATGCTAGTTTTCATCCGTAGTGGCTATAAATTCTGAACGCTTCGACGTCAGCTGCAAACCGTGCATGGTAGCATAATGATGGTATTCTAGGTCAGTATTCCGAAATCTCAAGACTAGGAGGTCTGAGTGCCCACTTTAGGACATTCTGACAAGAAGCTTGACGCGAGAGAGATTGGGGTTGGTTCGTGAGGGCTCTACGTACAGGCTCCACTTTACGTGCCTTTTAAGCACTTGATGAGGGTGCCAGCATCCTCTTAATCCATCTCCTACATCGACGGTGAGCTTCAGCTTCCCGCCGCTTAGCTTGTAGTGCCCCTCTCAGATTAACCAAAGCTGTTCGTGAGCGGTGCCTCAGTCATTTTCACGCATCTCAACGATATCAATTTTGTCACATGCCGACATGGTTGAAACCTTCGGTTTCAACCATGTCATATCGGCTTGTGTCTGGTTTCCTTCAAGTGATGAAGTGCAAGTCTGTATTGGAAAGAATACTTGCGTACCTTCAAAAGCGCGCCTGGGTGCGCCATTGATGTTTTAAAAAAATCTATAAGAATCAATGCCATATGTGTTTTATACGATTGATTATAAGTTGGTCACTGCAGTTAATGGTTCGAACCTCGCTTGGGACACCATATAATCAAAGGATTGGCGCGTTTAGGATCTGCCTCCTCAATCGTCTTTTCTGGCTGGCTCCTTTTTCGATAATGCATCTAATGCCTCGGGTATTCAGTGCATAAAATGGTTCGCAGGCATGGACATTAGCTCGCTCTCATCTCAGCGTTTATTTCGTCCGGGAAGCTCCTTGAACGGTTGCTCCGCGGTCGAGCGACTCTCCATTGATTTCCTCATTAATGAATGTTCACTTCTCGATGCTCTTGTGTCTGCTGCGGGCGGTCACTCAGATTTTATGGGCTGTTTTGTCAAGGGCTTTACGGAGTCAAACAGCGTGTCCAAGTCTCGTTTGCTTCTACGCGAACACACAGAAATAGAAAGTGATCGTGTTCTACTTTACATGTGTCCGGAGTGCGGCGACATGGGCTGTGGCGCCTATTCAGTATGTGTTCGTCAAAGTGATGAATGTTTCACGTGGGCTTTATTTGCTTACGAAAACGGCTATGAAGAGCCTCAAATCATAGCTGGAATTGGCCCCTTCATATTTGAGAGGTATGCCTATGAGGCAGCCATCGAAGATATGATCGTGCTTTAAAAGTTTTCAAGTTTTCCAGTGACGGTTTTCTGCTGGCGCATCGATGTTGATATCACGCTCGAGAGGCCAAGGCTGACTCTCCCCATTACGTTGAACTCAAGATTGCAGCACAGCGATCAGAGCCTGTCTGGTTGTCCATGACGACGGTTCCTCTCTGCGCTATCTCGACATAGTCGCCAGTCGCGATGACAACGGATCGATTCGACATAACCAACGTGCGCATAATGGCTGTTCGCGTCCAGCTGACTTCGCAAATTCGGGTTTCAGGATTTGCGAAAACCATGCAAACCCCTGCCGATGACACAGCAAAACTCCAGTGAAAATATCGCCTGCAATGGGTCGTGACAGCACGATCAAGAAATCACACAGCGAGCGAGACCGCGATGACCACCCCCCAGTAAATAGTAAGCAAACCTGGTCAGAAAAAAATCTGCCGTTATTCCAACTGTTGCCCTTAAAAAAAGAGGTGGGCAATGATGAATAAAAAAGAGCTAAAAAATGCGCTGCTTACTTTGGTCGTGGGGTTGGTGAGTGGCTACATGGTTTTGCTGCTTCCACAACCCAGCAATCAGCCAAAAACCGAGCCTCAAATATGCCCACAACTGATGTACGTCCAGCGACAACAGGTGGTAAAAGCGGGCAATCAGTGTAGTGTCGATACCCGCCAGGCCAATCTGATATTCAAGACCGCTGCACCACTATCAACTACCTTGCTGTCGGTCTAGAGTCTAGTCATCCGTCCTGCCTAAGGAAAATCCGTGAAGCTTTCAGAAATTCTTGCTGCGTCAATTTTGCTCGTCGGTTGCACAAACAGCGCTACCGATCTGCTTACCGACTCCAGGAGTTTTGACGGTGAGATCCACACAGATTTGAGTGCTGCGGCAGCGTATCGAAATCTTCGGGACGCAAGCCGTCTCTGCTTGGAGCACTCACCTATGGGCACCCCCGTGACCGTGGAGAACGAGTTCGACTCAGAGATTCGTGAGGGTCGAATTACCCAGCGGATGATCGCCCAAGGCGTGCGATTGAATCTCTCCATAATCGACATCGCCCCAGTATCTGGGGCCTCGACACTGATCAGGCTTTACACCCTAAAAGGACTGAGTGCGGTTGGCACGAAACGTCCTGCCCTCGAGGGTGTCAGGAGATGGCTGGCGGGAGATAAATCCTGTTGAGGCAACGTCTTCCGTTGGCGTGTTCATGTGGGCCTATCAGATTGATCCACTTTGACGCTCAGGCATAACCCGTTCAGTCAGAAGCCCCCAACTGACTCATGGCGATCAAGGCGCGGCTAACGGATAATGACGTCCACAGGTTCAGTCACCGCTGAACGACACATGACAAGTGGAGCATCTATTCAATGGTTAAAACGCGTCCAAGGCCAGCCGTCAGTGGTGTTGCGTCTGCTGATCGTGTGCTGACCGTTCTGACCGCGTTTCAGGTGGGGGACACGGCCCTGAATCTGGTGGAGCTTACCGAGCGCACAGGCCTGATAAAAAGCACGATCATGCGCCTCATGGTGTCCCTGGAGAATCATGGTTTTGTGACGCGCTTGTCGGATGGTCGCTACATGCTGGCCAGTGAAGTGATGCGGCTTAACGCTGTTTATCAGGAAGCACTGGACCTGGAGCGGCATGTGTTGCCAAGGCTGCAACGCCTGACCGATGAAACCGGGGAGACCGCTTCTTTTTATGTCCGGCATGGCGCCTATCGGCTGTGTCAGTACCGCGTGAATTCGCCTCATCCGCTTCGGCTCCACCTTCAACCCGGTGATATGCGGCCGATGGACCGGGCGGCGGGTGCGCAGGCGTTGCGCGTCACAGACGCTGTGGAGGGAATGGAGCCTATCTATTCGTGCGGCGCCACCGATCCTCATGCGGCCTCGATGGCGCTGCCTGTGTTCGGGCCATTGAATGAGCTGGTCGGGGCCTTGGTTATTTCCGGGCCGGCCAGCCGCTTGACGGAAGAGCATGCCCAGCGATTGGGGAAAGTGTTCTCTGACGTTGCTGATGACCTGACGCGCAGCCTGGGCGGCAAACAGCATCGGGCCGATCCGCTTTCAAAGGATGCTCTGAAAGCCGACGCGGTTAACTGAAACCGTAGAGTTCGAGAGGGTTGTCGCGAAGCGTTCGGCGGTGATCCTTCTCTTCGGAACCCATTGGATCAACAGGTCCAGGGTGCCAGCGTCAACGCCATTGGCATCTTCAATGCCAATGGCGTTGCGCAGAGAACGCGTCAGTTTGCTTTCGAAAGGTCTGGGCAGGAAGACGCTTCTTTCTGACGCTTGCGGCCCATGATCAGCACCATGATTCCGCCTGTCGCACACAGTGCAGCCAATGGCAGCATGGCAATGGCATAGCTGCCGGTGGCTTCATGAATGGCGCCATAAGCGTTGACCATCAACCCGCCGCCTATCAGGTTGGCAAGTGCGCCGATTGCGGCCAGGCCGGCGGCCGCGGTGGACGAAGACAGCCAGCCAGACACCAGTGCCCAGAAGGGGCCTTTCATCGAGTAGGCACCGATCAGCACCATCGTGAGCAGGAAGACGGTCGCGGCAAGCGAGGACGTCACCAGTGCCAGCAGCAGGCCTGCGGTAATCAGCAGCAAGGTCAGCGAGGTGTGCCAGCGGCGCTCGTTGGTGCGGTCGGAGCTACGGCCCCAAATGATCATCGCCACCGAGGCAATGCCATAGGGGATGGCATTGACCAGGCCTATTTCCAGGTTGGACAGGCCGAAGGTTTTCAACAGCTGCGGCGCCCAGACGCTCATGGTACTGCCCGCTGCGGAGGCTCCGGAGTAGATCAGTGCAAGCACCCAGATATCTTTGTGCTTGAGCAGCTTCCAAAGCGAGATATGCCCGATGTTGGTTTTCTTCGCACGCTCCTCCGCGAGCCTTCCGGTGAGCCAATGGCGTTGTTGGTCAGTCAGCCACTTCGCTTGTTCAGGACGATCCGTCAGTACAAACAGGCAGGCAATACCCAGCAATACCGCCGGAATGCCTTCCAGAATGAACAGCCAATGCCAGCCTCGCATCCCCATCCAGCCATCCAGACTGAGCAGCAACCCGGATAACGGCGAGCCAATAAAGTTAGCGCCCGGGATCGCGACCATGAAGATGGCGACCATGCGTGCCCGATAAGCTGCCGGCAGCCAGTAAGTGAGGTAGAGCAGAACGCCCGGGAAAAAGCCGGCTTCCGCCGCGCCCAGTAGAAAGCGCATGACGTACAGGGAGTTCGCACCCTGAACAAACGCAGTGCCCGCGGAGACGATGCCCCAGGTGATCATGATTCTGGCGATCCATACCCGTGCGCCGAATTTTTGCAGGGCCAGGTTGCTGGGTACTTCGACCAGAAAATATGAAACGAAAAACAGACTGCTGGCAAACCCGAAAATGGCCGGGCTCAGGCCCAGATCATGGTTCATTTGCAGCGATGCCATCCCGATGTTGCCGCGATCGATGATAGCGATCAGGTAGCAGATAATCAGAAAGGGAAGCAGGCGCCAGGCCACGCGTTTCATCGTCAGACGTTCTAATTCACTGATGCCGGGTGAGGCTGGGGCTACGGCCATGATGCTCTCCTATGCTTATTTTTCTGGAGAATCGGTGTGCAGGTTATCGCGGGCTCGGGTGTGCCGATCCGGTCGTGAAACGTCAGGCTTCAGCCGATAGCAAGCGTCGGTTGACGATGCTGCGGGGGTCAAGATGACCGCCTTCCCACGCCATCACGATCTGCTGAACAGCCAGCAGTCCGACCCGGTCGCGGGAGTCGGTGGTGTTGGCGCCGACGTGAGGTGTCGCCACCAGATTCCCAAGGCTCCACAAAGGGCTGTCCGCGGAAGGTGGTTCAGGGTTGAAAGTGTCCAGCCCGGCTCCGAGGATCTGACCTGTCTTCAAGGCTTCGACCAGCGCTGCCGTGTCGACAAGCTCGCCGCGTGCAGTATTGATCAGAATGCTGGTGGGTCGCATGCGCTCGAACTGTTCGCGGCCGAAGAGGTTGCCGTTCTCGTCGGTAAGAGGGCAGTGAAGGCTGATGACATCGCTGGTAGCCAGCAGCCGATTGAAGTCGGTTTCACGCGCGACGTAATCGCGATCAGGGAGTGTTTTGAGGTAAGGGTCGAAGACTTTTACGTTCATGCGCAACGGGGCGACCAGGTCCATCAGGATGCTGCCGATGGAACCCAGGCCCACCAGGCCCAGCGTCTTGCCAAAAAGCTCGACCCCGTTGGCGGTGGCCTTGTCCCAGTGGCCCGCCCGCATCCGGGCATCGAGTGCGGCGGTCTGGCGCGCCACGCTGAACATCAGCGCAAAGGCATGCTCTGCCACCGACTGGGCATTGGCACCGAATGCGATGGTCACGGGAACGTTGCTGTCAGCCGCCGCCTGTATGTCGATGGTGTCGTAACCCACGCCATGCTTGGCGATGATCTTCAGATTGCTTGAGGCCTGGATCATGTCCCTGGTCAGCTTGCCCTGACGCACGATGATCGCATGAGGCTGTTCATCACGGATCTTTGCAGTCAGCGCTTCGGCGGGCATGTAGGGCGTGGTGGGGATGATGGTGATGCCTTGGGACGCAGCGTACGCCATCGCATCGGCCGCCAGTTCGGGGCCTGTCAGCAGGATCTTCCGATTCATGATCAATACCTTGTTCTTATAGGGTTCGTGCGCGGTTGGCCAGAGGTCATCAGCACTTGACTGAACCCTACCATAATGAAATGACGTTGCAATATAATCGGATAAATAATCTTGACGAGCGGCGCTTCGTTGAGAATTTCGCCTCTTGAACGTATTAAAATGAAATGACATTCTGTTATAAGGTTCTTGTGACCTGTCGGCATCCAATAATTTCAAGAGAGAAAAGCCACATGACGATCGGATTCAGAGTTCTCGATGCAGCCCGCAAAGTCAGCCCGGAATGGGTCGCACGCTACCGCGATGTCCCGGTGGCCAATGTCAGTGACTCGATGAACCGGATGACCGCTGGCGGATCGCAACTGCGACCCATGCACCGTGCCGGTGTTCTCGCCGGCCCGGCCTTGACGGTTAAAGCCCGCCCGGGCGACAACCTGATGCTGCATTACGCCATTGACATCGCACAGCCGGGTGATGTGATCGTGGTGGATGCGGGGGGAGACCTGACGAATGCGCTGATCGGCGAAATGATGGTGGCTTATGCTGTAAAACGGGGGGTGGCGGGCATCGTCATCAACGGGGCAATCCGTGATGCCGCCAGCATCGGTGCAGGCGACTTTCCGATGTTTGCAGCGGGCGTTTCGCACCGGGGGCCTTATAAAGACGGGCCAGGTGAAATCAATGTGCCGATCGCCATTGATGGCATGGTCATCGAGGCGGGAGATCTGGTGATTGGGGACGACGACGGCTTGCTGTGCGTTCCTTACGACCAGGTTGCCGAGGTCTATGACCGGGCAGCAGCCAAGCACCATGCAGAGCAAAAGCAATTGGAGCAGATCGCCAACGGTGAAAATGATCGCTCCTGGGTACTCGAGTCACTGAAGAAAAAAGGCTGTCAGCTTCCAGAATGAGCTGGCGTAATCGTGCCTTTCGCGCACGATCTCCAGCTTGCCAGGGGTGAACGCGAAGGGCCTTAGGTGAGGGCTCCATGCAATCGTCCCCTGATTCAGTTCCAACGCGTTGGCCCGCTCCGGTGCGGGCCTTGGCGCATCGAAATTTCCAGATTTATTTTGCGGGTCAGGCCATCTCTACCCTCGGCAAGTGGGTGCAGCAGGTGGCGCTATCCTGGCTGGCCTACCACCTGACATCCTCTGCACTGTTATTGGGGCTGCTGACGTTTCTCACACTGGCGCCGCAGTTGGTGGTCGGCCCGTTGGCAGGTGCCTGGATCGACCGTCATGACAAGCGTCGGCTGCTGATCCTGGCTCAAGGATTGTTGGCCATCCAGTCGTTTTCCCTGGCCGTGCTGGCCTGGACAGGATGGATGACGGACGTCGCAATCATCGTCATGGCATTGATCCTCGGGCTGCTGAATGCGGTAGAAACGCCTCTTCGTCAGGCACTCATCGGGAGCTTTGTACCGGACCCGGCTGACCTTCCAAATGCCTTGGCGCTCAATGCCATGCTCATCAATGCAGCTCGCTTCATTGGCCCGCCCCTGGCAGGTGTACTGATTACGGTCAGTGGCGAGGGGGCATGCTTTCTCATGACTTCCATCGCATTCACGCTTTTGCTGGTCAGCCTGAGCAGAACGAAAATAGCGCCTGTCGCGAGGGCAATCGGTTCTACCGGTCAGATGTTCAAGGAGGGGTTGAGCTATATATGGCGCACAGTGAGTGTCCGTCGCTTGATCATCAGCGTGGTGGCAGTGAACCTGCTGGCCTCAAACTACGCGGTGTTGCTGCCCATCCTGGCAAAGACCGACTATGCCGGTGACGCTCAGACATTGGGGTGGTTGTGGGGCGCTGCCGGCGCTGGCGCGTTTATCGCTACGTTGATGCTTGCGTTAGGCGGGACGCTTGACCGGCTTCACGTATTCATTTCGATGGCCGTCGTGTGTTGTTCAGCTGCGATGCTCGGGCTGGGCTTCAGTCTTCCGCTGACCGTGGCGTTGGGGCTGCTGGCACTGGTGGGTTTCGGGATTACCGCCAGTAACGTCAGCACCAACATGCTGCTGCAAAGCCAGGCACCCTCAGAGCTTCGCGGGCGTATCATCGCGTTCTACATTGCAATGAGGTTTGGTTTCGAAGCCATCGGCGGACTGTTGGCGGGGCTCTGTGCCGCGGCACTGGGAGCACCCGCCACCCTGGGAATCAGTGGTGCCTTGCTGGCATTGTTTTTTATTGTCGACGGATATGGGACGAAGCGCTGACAAACCGGCCATGACCCGTGCCCCACACCTCACACCGGCAAACGAAATTGCTTGCGCAGGTTCTTGTCAAACAGCCCTGCAGGTGCAAAACGACGCAGCATGCTGATCTGTCGCGCGGCCTTGCCAGCCGTATAACGACGTTTCGGTCGTGCATCGCTCGCCGCCTTCAGCACGACAGCCGCTACGACATCCGGCAGGTCGGCTGTTGGCATCACATCGGCCAACAGAGCCTTGAACCCGACCCGGGCCTGGTCGTATTCCTTCAAGCGCGAATCCGGCTCGATGCCGTTTTGGTCGAAGACGGTTCGTACAAATGCCGGTTCGATGACCGAGACGCGAACATTGAAAGCGCGAACTTCGTGATCGAGCGATTCCGAATAGCCTTCCAGCGCGTGCTTGGCCGCCGAATAATGAGACGAGTAGGGTGCGGGCACCAAGCCCAGAATTGATCCGATATTGATGATGCGCCCTTCGCCACGTTGGCGCATCGACGGTAATACCGCGTTGGTCATGCGGATCACGCCGAACAGGTTGACATCGAACAGCGCCTGCACCTGCGGGATCGAGAACTCTTCTGCGCCACCCAGCAGTCCGATGCCGGCATTGTTGACCAACAGGTCTATTCGCCCGGTCTGCGCGAGCACGGTGGAAACCAGCGTGCGCACAGATTCATCGTTTGTAACGTCGCACGTCAGCATGGACATCTGCGCTAAACCGTCGCCGATCTTGCGGCTCGTGCCGAACACGGTATAGCCCGACTGCACCAGCGCCTCGGCTGTCGCGCGGCCAATGCCGGAGGATGCGCCGGTGACAATGGCGGTTTTTCTGGAAGTGGTGCTCATGAAATACTCCGATGCTCAAAAAGTGGCATACCAACACGTGAGTGATGCGGATAGACGACCAGGCTGGCCATCGACACTTACTTGATCGTCACGACAACCTTGCCTTTAGCGCGACCTTTGGCCAGATACTCAAGGCCCTCTCTGGCTTGTTGAAACGGAAAGACCCTGTCAATCACGGGTTTGATCTGTCCGCGTTCAAGCAGCTCGGCAATGTTCCCCAGTTGAGCGCCGTCCGGTCGCACGAACAAAAACGAGTACGTGACCTTGTTTTTTCTCGCACGGCGGATGATCGAGCGGCTCATCAGCCCGAATAGAAAGGCGAAGAAAACATTCATTCGGCGAGCCTGAGCAAATGCTTTGTCCAGCGGGCCGACGAGGGAGACGATCAAGCCACCGGGCTTGAGGACGCCAATGGCCTTTTTAATCGTGTCGCCTCGGGTGGTGCCAAGTACCAGGTCGCAGTCTCGCACCACCTGCTCGAACGCCTGCTTCTTGTAGTCCACAACCTCATCTGCACCCAGGCTGCGAACCAGCGGTACATTTCCGGCGCTGGTGGTTGTGGCGACTTTGGCACCCAGGTGTTTTGCCAGTTGAATGGCGAAGGTGCCGATGCCGCCAGAGCCGGCAGGGATGAATACCTTCTGGCCGGGTCGAAGATTGGCGCGCTCTTTCAAGGCTTGCCACGACGTAAGCCCGACCATTGGGATAGAGGCCGCTTGCACGAAGTCCAGGTTGGCCGGCTTCAACGCAGCCGTGTGCTCCGGCACGGCGACGAGTTCGGCGATAGACCCTCTGCCAAGGTCGAAGAGGCTGGCAAAAATGGCGTCACCGACTTTGAAGCGGGTCACCGCACTGCCCACCTCTATGACCACGCCGGCCAGATCGCTGCCCATAATGGCAGGCAGTTCGTACTTCAAGACCGGTTTGAACGCGCCTGTTGTGATCATGTTGTCAATCGGGTTCAAACCGGCGGCATACACTTCCACCAACAGCTCGTCGGGTTTGAGTGTCGGCCGAGGAACATGCGTAATCGCTATTTCAGGCGACTTGCCATAGCTTTCAAATGTCAGTGCTTTCATGTCGCTCGTTTTCCAGGGGCGTCAAAACAATGATGGGATTGCTGTATGAACATCTTTGCGGCTGAACGTGGAATGCGTTACTTCAGGAACACCAGAGCCTTAGATACGAAGTCAGCGTGATACTGAAATACGCCGCCGTGCCCGGCGTCCGGGTAGATCACCAGTTGCGCCAGCGGGATACGTCGGGCCATGTCACGGCTCAGCTCGCTCGCGACGATGATGTCGCTGTCCCCAGCGGCGATAAGTACAGGTATGCGCAGGCGTGCAAGGTCTTGCGGTTGCTGTCTGCCCCAGGCCTTTATGGCGTTGAGTTGACGAAAAAACAGACCCGGCGTCGGCCCTTTGTCGCGGGCAACCGTGCGCTCCTTCACCCTCATCAAATAGTCTCTGGCAGCATGTCGGCCGTTGAGTGTCGAGGTGAAAAACATAGAGGCCTTGGGGTCGCGCAGCGTCAGCAGACTCTTGAGAATAAGCGGCCAGGACATGGCGCCGATTTGATCGATGCCCTTACTGCCTGCCGGGCCAGTGCTTGCCAGGATGAGCCTGCGCACCAGACCTGGCGCCTTTGACGCCACATCCTGGGCCACAAAACCGCCCATTGAAAAACCGACCAGATCAACCTGTTTGTAGCCCAATGCCCGGATAAGCTCGACGGTGTCCCGAGCCATCTCGTCTATCGTCACTGGCGAGGTGCCGCCGGATAAACCGACGCCTCGGTAGTTGATCGCGATAACGTGATGTTCAGCGGCAAGACCGTCGACTATGCGCGGGTCGAAATCGTCCAGAACTGCGCCCCAATAGTTGAGCAGGAAAACCGGCACGCCACTGCGCAAACCTGATTCGCGATAGGCGAAGGCAATGCCGCCGACTGTCGCGATTTTATTGGGTGCCTGGATAAATGACTGTGCCAGGTTTGAGCTGCTCATGACCGATACCCTGATTTCAGACTTGTGGCCGGTAGCGCTCAGCGGCGCGGGCCTGTCGAATGTCCGACAGTAATCCTTGGCGCGCTTCGTCCAGCGAATCCCAACGCTCCGCAACGTGCAGGGGCGGAATGGTCACCAACTCGCGGCGATCAAAGCCGATCAGTGCCGCATCGACCAGTTCTTCAACGTCCATCACCTCGGAAAGGGTGTTGAGGTCGATGCCGGCGCGCTCCCAGATTTCGGTGCGGGTGGCTGCCGGCAGTACCGCCTGGACGTAGACACCTTTAGGAGACAATTCCAGGTGCATGCCTTGGGACAGGTACAGCACGAATGCTTTGGTAGCGCCGTAAACGGTCATGCCGAATTCCGGCGCAAAGCCCACCACCGAGCCGATATTGACGATGGCGCCTGTGCCTGACTGCGAAAAGCGCGGGGCCACGACTGCCGAGAGCCGGGTCAGGGCAACGACGTTGAGGGTGATCAACTTGTCGATGGCCTCGGCGCTTTGCTGAGCGATCCCTCCGGATTGAGCCATGCCGGCGTTGTTGATCAGCACGCCGATGCGGGCGTCGTCGCGAAGACGGGTTTCAAGCGCGGTCAGGTCGGCAGGATCTGTCAAGTCGGCCTGCAGCACTTCGACAGCAACGTCGTTTTCTGCCCGCAAGCGCACGGCCAACGCCTCAAGGCGTGCCTTGTCTCGGGCGACAAGCACCAGGCTATGACCGCGACGGGCGAATCGCTCGGCATAGACGGCACCGATGCCGCTGGAGGCGCCGGTGATCAGCACAGTGGAGGGCGTTGTCGTTTCAAAAAGCGCTTTCTCGGACATGGTGTCTGCTTCTGGAAGTGGAGTCGGCGTTTATGATTACGATCTAAATCTAAAATGTCAATTTATTGATGTTGATCGGCATCAAAAGGGGCGATCGTGTTCATCGTTCGCAGGGGGCGATGAAGGAAGTCGTCAGAAAAGTCGCTGCCACATTGCGCGCACGCCGTTGGACGCGTGCCTTCAAAAGCACGGTCATGACGGCGTTTTGCATAGGGGTCTGACGGGGGGAGGGTGCGCCTGTTTTCAGGCTTCTGGCGCGAGCACGAAGTTCGTCATCAATTGAAATATCGACTCGGCGGTGGGAATGGGCGGTTGGTCTGTCTTCCTGTCGATCGTCAGTGATGCGTAGCCGTGTGCAGTGCTCCAGGCGAGAAAGGTGCGTTGTTCAAGCACTGCCGGGTCGGGTTCGCTGCCGTATTTCGCTATCCATGCGTTGCGTATCGATTGGCTGAGCACTTGCAGCGCACGTTCACCCGACTCGATAAGTCTGGGCAGCGTGCGATTGACGGCAGAGCCAAACATCAGCCGAAAATGCTCCGGGTAGCTTCTGGCGAAATTGACATAGCCGACGCCGCAGCCTAGGAGGGTGTCGTCAAGCGCCTGTTGCGCGGTAATGATGGACTCGGCCAAGCGCTCATAACCGTCTGCCACCACTTCCGCCAACAGGTTTTCCAGAGAGCCGAAATGATGAGCAGGGGCTGCGTGGGAAACATTCGCCCGTCTGGCGCACTCGCGTAGCGACATGCCGCGCACGCCCGCTTCCCCCACAATGTCCCAGGCTGCCTGGCGCAAGACGGCTGGCAGATTGCCGTGGTGGTAGGTCCGCGGGGTGTCTGACGTCGACATGGAAGGCTCCCTATCATGAAATAAAAGTTATGTGCCCGTCGCACAGCCTATCTTGTCAGTGACAAGATAGGCTGTTTTAATGCCCCCCAAGTCATTTGACTGGCGGAGAATACCGATGAGCAAGGTTATCAATACGCTTCGACTATCGACGCTACGGGGCCTCTTCGCGCTGGCCAGCCGTATTGTACCGGGCGTCACCGGAAGATATCTCGCTCGACGTTTCATTACGCCCCAGCCGGCCGGACGTGCCCAGGCAGCGGCAGCCCTTGGCGCATCGCCGGATGTGCAAACGAGTACCCTGGAACTGGACGGCATCAAGATTTCCACCTACGTGTGGGGAGACCCTTCGAGCCAACCCTATGTGCTGCTGGCGCACGGCTGGTCAAGCTATGCGATGCGATTTGTCGGGTGGGTGCCGATGTTGCGTTCAATGGGGTACGCCGTGGTGGGCTTCGATCAGCCCGCACATGGATTGAGCGCAGGCAGCATCAGCCACATGACTCAATTCGTCGACGTGCAACAGCGCGTGGGGCGTCATTTCGGAAAGCCGGCAGCGGTGATTGCGCACTCACTGGGCGCTTCATCCATCGTCTTTGCTCAAGAAGAACAATGGCGTCCCGAGCGGTTTGTGTTGATCGCGCCGTTCCTGGCACCCACCGACAGCGTGCTGCAACTGTTCGATACGGTCGGTGTTTCACATAAGGTATTCAAACCCTTTGAAGGCGTCTTGCATTCGCTGACCGGGCACCGCTTTGCGGACTTCGACGCCAGTACGCGGCTGCACGTGTTTGATCGTCCTGCGCTGATTATCCATGACCGGCGTGACCGTGAAACACCGTGGGAAAAGGGTGCCCTGTTTGCAAAACTGTGGCCGGGAGCACGTCTCTTTACCACGGAAGGGCTGGGTCACAATCGGTTGATCGATCACCCGTCGGTGATGGCTGAAGCCATGAGATTTCTGAAACCGGACAGCCATCAATGACCTCCGGCCGCGCATGAACATCGAGCGTATTGCCTCCGTTATTCCTCTCGGGCGTTGACACGCAACGTCATAAAATCCGTGCCTGCCAGCAGGACCTGGCTCGTTGAACCATAAGATGAGTAACGGAAACCAGATGTGTTTCCGATCATCACGAGCTGTGCTTCATTTAAAGATCCTGACACGCCTGAACAGGCGGGGCGGGGGCTTTAGACGCGGGAGGCTGCTGTGGGTTTTAATCCGTTATCCCATGAACTGGCTGTGCTGGAAATCGTGCGCAGCGCTCACTTCATTCGTCCCCGAAAGTTGACCTCCGGCCAACTGTATCTGGCCTTGATACGTCTTCAGTCTGAGGTGCCGGCCATCGGGACTTTTATGGCGATGATTGATGATCTAGTGAAAGAAGGTCTTTTGGTTTCAGCCGCCGTGCTGGATCACGACGTCTCGTTTCCTTACGTGCAGCATATTATTTCAGGCCTGACCGAAATAGGTGAGGCCGCACTGGAAGTGCAAAGCGCTCAGGTCGACCCTTTTTTACACCTGATCGGCGAGTCCGCTTCTGCCCTCGACGCCAGAAAATCATGAGGTGCTCTTTCAGGGCTGAAGGCTGTCCAGATCTTTAAACCATTGCGCGTACGGTGTGTTTTCAACGTTTCGCCGATTGAAGTCCGCTGCTCCGTCTGTCCACCAGACTTTTCCGCGCTCTCCGAGCGCAACCTTGGCCTTGTCGACTTCCGCTCGGGCGGCCTTCAGCGCCTCGGCATTCTCAGAAGCCTTGGCCGCTTTGACGTTGCGTCGCGCAGCCATCAGTTCGTCAACCCGTTGTTGACGAACGTCTTCGCTCAATGAGGGATCCGAGCAACGCCACAGCTGGCCTTTGACCACAAAGTACCTACCGTCGGGCGTCGTTGGATGCACGTTAAGGATAACCCCGGGCAATCGCATCAGCCCCGATCAGCCCGGTTACCCGCCCGGCGAGCGCTTCCAGGCCGAACGGTTTGGTCAGTACCTGTGTGCAAGGCCGCAGGTGGCAGTCGTCCAGCACTGAAGTCTTGGCGTAGCCGGTGATGAACAGGGTGGGCAGCCCAGGGCGGCGATGGCCGGCAGCGTCAGCCATTTCCCGACCGTTCATGCCGCCCGGCAAGCCAATGTCGCTGATCAGCAGGTCGATACGCGCGTCTGATTGAAGGATCTCCAGGCCAGACTGGGCGTCGGCTGCTTCCAGGCAGTGATAGCCCAGGCCGGTGATCACTTCGGCGACGAGCATTCTGACCGAGGGCTCATCGTCAACGACCAGCACCGTTTCGCCAGTGTGAGGCGTCGACTCTTCCACGGCTTCAGGCTCGTCGGTGCGAGGGGCGCTTTGAGCTAGGTGACGCGGCAAATGCATCACCACGCTGGTGCCTTGGCCTTCGACCGACTCAACCCGGATCTGCCCGCCGGACTGGCGCACGAAGCCGTAGACCATCGACAGCCCCAGGCCCGTGCCCGCGCCGATGGGCTTGGTGGTGAAAAAGGGTTCGAACGCCTTGGTAACGATCTCCGGGCTCATGCCACTGCCGGTGTCGGTGACACGGATGCTGAGATGCTCGCCGGCCGGAATGCCGTGATCCGGGTCAACGCACTCTTCGAGGGACGCATTGGCGGTCTCGATGACGATGCGCCCGCCGTTGGGCATGGCGTCTCGGGCGTTCAGGCACAGGTTCAGCAACGAGCTTTCCAGTTGAGCGTGATCGATCAATGCAGGCCATAGATCGTCACTGGCAAGCACTTTGATGTCTATGGCCGGGCCAACCGTGCGCGCGATCAACTCTTCCATGTCCTCGATCAGCGCGTTGACATCGGTGACTCTCGGGGACAGGGTCTGGCGCCTTGAAAACGCCAGCAGGCGATGAGTCAGAGAAGCCGCGCGGCGCACGGCGCCTTGAGCGACTGACACATAGCGGTCGACATCACCTACGCGTCCCTGATCAAGACGCTTGGTGATCAGTTCCAGGCTGCCCGAAATACCCGCCAGCAGATTATTGAAGTCGTGTGCAATGCCACCGGTCAATTGCCCGACGGCGTCCATCTTCTGCGAATGACGCAGAGCGTCCTCGATTTGCTCCCGTTCGAAAACGGCTTGTTCGATACGCTGCTCAAGGGTCTGATTGAGCTCCCTGACCGCTTCTTCAGCCTGCTTTCGTGCCGTCACGTCGACAGATGAGCCGATCAGACCGATCACCTTGCCACTGCCGTCCAGCAGTGGCGCCTTGCTGGACAGCCATATGGCCGCGGAGCCATCGGCCAGATTGACCTGTTCCTCTATCTGCTCGCTGACGTTGCCGTGCATGATCCGGCGGTCGTTCTCCATGAGGGTACGTGCCTGATCCTTGTCATCCAGAAACTCGAGATCGGTCTTGCCAATGAAGAACTCGGGCGGTTTGCCGATCAGTTCGGCTGTGCCCCGGTTCGCGACCAGCATTCTGCCCTCGAGGTCCTTGGCGTAGACGACGCCGGGCACGGCTGACGTGAATATTTTCAGCAGTTCGTTAAGTCGGTCGCGCTCGGCTTCGGCGGTACGTCGGCTGTCGATATCCAGCAGTATGCCCGGACTGCGAAGCGGCTTGCCTCCAACGTCGCGTTCAATCCTTCCACTGGCTTCAACCCAGCGATAGACACCGTCCTTGTGCAGCACCCGATATTCAAATCGATAGGTGTCGCCACTGGACAGCGCGTCTTGAATGCTTTTATTGACCGTGCGTGCGTCATCAGGGTGGATGGAGGCCACCACGGTGTGCAGAGGCAGCCCTTTGGCACACAGTTTCGGGCACAGGCCGAATGTCCGGGCGAATCGCTCATCGCCGGTCAGGCGATCAGCAACGATGTCCCACACCCACGTGCCCACCACCGCGCCTGAATCAAGCGCGAGTTGCAGCCGCTCGGCAGCTTCCTGCGCCGAGGTGTGGAGTAATCGGGGGGCGAACGGCCTGCCGCCAGAAACATCATTGCTCATCACTATCAACCCACTTGAACGCCTGGTTCGCAAAGCCTCAGTCATAGGGCAGCGCGGCGGCCTGAAAGTTGTACAAAATTTATTCTATTTTGTGCATCCGTTCGTGCAAGGAGTCAGTAACACTTGATCATCCAATGACTTCATACTATGCGTGATGTTAAATTAATATCATCTTGTTTGCGCAATAATTTGCAGGGGCTGCCTGGAGCGGGCGTTTCAGAGCGATCGGCCCGGGAGGGGTTGCATCAATAGCATATGGCCTGAAGGTACTACAGCCTTCAGGCGCCGACGACGGATGCCCGTCTCCGGCGTCTGACGCTGTTATTCAGTGCTGGCCGAGCGCTGCCGGCACGTTCGCCGCCTGCTCTGGCGACCAGCGGGTCATCGCATAGAACACGGCGCCGCCCAGGATGCACCCGGTGAACCACGCGAAGTTGGCAATGGGCTTGAACCAGTCGATAAAGGTAAAGCACAGGCCGACCAGTGCAGTCAGCAACAACGCCTTGACCGCAATCCAGTTCACGCCATTGGTGTACCAGTAACGGCCGCTCGGCGTGTCATTGAACAAGGCATCGACATCAATCTGCTGTTTCTTGATCAGGTAGTAGTCCACCAGCAAAATGCCGAACAGCGGGCCGATGCAGGCGGCGAGCACGTCCAGCGTGTAGTGGATCACTTCGGGGTTGTTGAACAGGTTCCACGGCGTGATGAAAATCGACGCCACGGCGGCGATCATGCCTCCCGCACGCCAGCTGATGCGGCTGGGGGCCACGTTGGCAAAGTCGAAGGCTGGCGAAACGAAGTTGGCGACGATGTTGATACCGACGGTGGCCGTCACAAAGGTGAACGCGCCGAGCAGCACCGCCGTGGTGTTATCGATGCGTGCCACGGTGGCGATAGGGTCGTGGATCATCTCGCCGAAGATTGGCAGGGTGCCGGAAACAATCACCACGGTCACCAGCGAGAACGCCAGAAAGTTTACCGGCAACCCCCAGAAGTTACCGCGGCGTACGTCTGCCATGCTGCGGCAATAGCGGCTGAAATCGCCGAAATTCAGGGTCGGGCCGGAGAAGTACGAAACCACCAGCGCAATGGCCATGACCACCTGACCGAACGCCGCCCAGCCAGACAACTCTTTTTCAGCCAGGGTAAAGCTGATGTTGTCCCAGCCGGCACGCCAGACGATCCAGCCCGCCAGGGCGAACATCACGGCATAGACCGCGGGGCCGGCCCAGTCGATGAAGCGTCTGATCGACTCCATGCCGGTCCAGAACACGGCAGCCTGCACCACCCACAGCGCCAGGAAGCCGAACCAGCCGAGCCAGGACAAGCCAAGAAAGGTCACATTTTGGTAGGCGGCCAGCTCCGGGAAGAAACGCAGCACCACAATGACCAGCGCACTGGAGGCCAGGTAAGTCTGTATGCCGTACCAGGCCACTGCTATCAGCCCGCGAATGATTGCGGGGATATTGGCGCCGAAAACGCCGAAGGCCAGTCGGCAGATGACCGGGTAGGGCACGGCGGCCTGCTGGCTGGGTCTGGCGACCAGGTTTGCGATCACCTGAATGATGCAGATGCCGACCAGCAAGGCGATCAGCACTTGCCAACTGGCCAGCCCGAGGGCAAACAGGCTGGCGGCGAAAACATAGCCACCGACGCTGTGTACGTCGCTCATCCAGAACGCCAGGATGTTGTACCAGGTCCATTTCTGCGGCACCGGCCCCAGATCATGGTTATGCAGGCGCGGGCTGTATCCGGCCGGGCGTTGATCTGTCATTGCGAAACTCCCTCGTCGAGTGGGGATGAGATCAGAGTACGATCGATGATTTTTTTGTATACGATCCTGTACGCAAAAGCTGTGCCACAGGTTTTTCTGCGTCATTGAAGTTGATGAAAGCTGTGCAGGGTGGCGATCTTATGACTGAAGGTCGTTGGTTTGAGCGGCGGGGTGCCCGTGCAGAAACCGCACGTAAACAGGGCGCTTTTGCGCAGTTACGGTGCGCGTCATGTATTGCGCGCTCAGGGCTCAGATGATGCCTTCTAGATAGCGCTACTCATCCAGCGATACATCGGGCACTATTCCTGTATACGATCTGCACTGAAAAAGTGGTTTCAATCATGACCCGACCTGCCAGCGCTCCGCTGTTCCTCACCCCCGCAACTGATGAAAAAGGCCGTGACGAGCAGATCTATCAGCATGTGCTGGAGGCCATCGTCGAGCACCGTCTGGCCCCAGGCACGCGTCTGCCCGAGGACGCGTTGGCCGAAGTTTTCGAAATCAGCCGGACTGGCATTCGCAAGGTGTTGCAACGTCTGGCGCTGGAGCGGCTTGTCACGCTACGGCCCAAGCGCGGTGCTGAAGTGGCGCAACCGTCTGCACAAGAAGCTCAGGATGTTCTTGGCGCCAGACAGCTGATAGAACCCGCGCTGATGGCCGACATCGCTGCGCGGGCCAGCGGCCAGCGACTGGACTCGTTACGTGCGCTCTGCAATCAGGAACACGACGCCCAGCAGGCGGGTCGCCACAGCGAAGCCATTCAACTGTCGGCGCGCTTTCATGTGCAGCTGTGTGCGTTGGCGGGTAATCAGGTGTTGACCGAGCAGGTTGCGCAACTCACCACGCGTTCATCCCTGATTGTTGCCGTGTACGGTTCGCGGCGCAGTGTCGGCTGCGACTGTGGTCAGCACGTGGACCTGCTGGCGTTGCTCGAGGCCGGGCAGGGCGAGCAGGCCCGGGAATGGATGGCCGAGCACCTGCGTCGTATCCGGGCCAGCCTGAACGTGGACGAGCCGGTCAGCGAAACAGTCGATTTTCATAGCATCTTCAAACGACGCTGAGGGAGTTCCAGTGCGTATTCAAGTGATCAACCCCAACACCAGCGAAGCCATGACCCGCAAGATCGGACTGGCGGCGCAAGCCATCGCACGCCCAGGCACTCAAATCGTTGCCTGCAGTCCGGACGATGGCCCGGTGTCCATCGAAGGGCACTTTGACGAAGCCATTGCCACCCTCGGCGTGCTTGAGGAAATACGCAAAGGCCGAGAGCAACAGGTAGATGCGCACATCATTGCCTGCTTCGGTGACCCTGGTTTGCTGGCCGCCCGTGAATACGCCAGCGCGCCGGTGATCGGCATTGCCGAAGCGGCCTTTCACATGGCCAGCCTGATCTCCACCCGTTTTGCAGTGGTGACGACGCTGACCCGCACCCGAATCATCGCCGAGCACCTGTTGCAGCGTTATGGCTTCAGTGAGTTGTGTACATCGGTGCGCTGTATCGATCTGCCGGTGCTGGCACTTGAAGACAGCGGCCCGGAGCTCATCGAGCTGATGGCCGAGCAGGCCATTGTTGCCCGCGATCAGGAGGGTGCCGGCGCCATCGTGCTGGGGTGTGGCGGAATGGCTGATCTGACCAGGCAACTCAGCGAAGCGATAGGTCTGCCCGTCATTGATGGCGTTGCAGCAGCGGTGAAGCTGGCGGAATCGCTGGTGGACCTGGGGCTGACCACCAGCAAGCACGGCGACCTGGCCGACCCGATAGGCAAGCCGTTCAAGGGACGATTTGCCTATCTGAGCCGTTGAACATTGAGCCGGCAGCGCTGCTCAACTAGATGACGCAGAGCCTCACCGGAGGCATTCCCACTTCAGCGTGAGGAACAACAAGCTCGCGGCTGTCACATTGCCGGCACACCCACACCCACCAGTGCTTCGGTGTCCGTGTCTGGCACGGCAAGGGTATTATTGCCCGGCGTCAGAATGACCTTGCGGCAGTCTTCCTCCTTCTTGTCGAACAGCTTGTAACCTTTGGCCGCGTCCTCCAGCGACATGCGATGGGTGATGATCGCTTCGGGTTCAAGGCGACCGGCTTCGATGTGCCCAAGTAGCTCAGGCAGAAAGCGGTGTACGTGGGTCTGGCCCATCTTGAAGGTCAGGCCTTTGTCGAACGCGTCGCCGAACATGAAGCCGTGGATGAACCCGGCATAAACCCCCGGTACGCTCACCACGCCACCACGTCTGACCGCCGCGATGCATTGGCGCAAGGCTTTGCCGCTGCTGCCTTCCAGTTTCAGGGTGGCCAGAATGGTTTCGGTCGTGCTGCCCTTGGCCTCGAAACCCACTGCATCGATCACGCCGTCCACGCCACGCATGCCAGGCGTCTGGCGAATGATGGTGTCAGCCGGATCATCGTCTTCGTCGAAATTGATCGGGATCACGCCATAGGTTTTCTGCGCGTAAGCCAGGCGATACGGGTGGTGATCGACCATGAAGATCTTCTCTGCACCGAGCATTTTCGCGCACGCCGCGCTCATCAGCCCGACCGGGCCAGCGCCGTAGATGGCAACGCTCGAACCCTTGCCGACCCCGGCGTTGGTCACGGCCTGCCAGGCCGTGGGCAGAATGTCGGAGAGGAACAGCACTTTCTCGTCAGACAGCGTGCCGGGGACTTTGAATGGGCCGGTGTTGGCCTTGGGTACGCGCACGTATTCAGCCTGCCCGCCGGGAATGCCGCCGTACAAATGGCTAAAACCAAACAACGCTGCGCCTGGCGGAATCGACTTCTTGTTCATGATCGCGCCACGCCCGGTATTGGTGGTCTCGCAGGCGGCGAACAGATCGATATTGCAGAAAAAGCAGCTGCCGCAGGCAATCACAAAAGGGATCACGACGCGATCACCTTTCTTCACAGCGGAGACCGCCGAACCTGTTTCTTCCACGATGCCCATGAACTCGTGGCCGAAGATGTCACCGTGTTCCACGGTCGGAATCTTGCCACGATACAGGTGCAAGTCGGAGCCGCAGATGGCTGTTGCGGTGACTTTCAGGATGATGTCGTCGGCTTCTTGTATTTCCGGGTCTGGCACGGTGTCGACTTTTACATCTTTGGCGCCGTGGTAAGTCAAAGCTCGCATGATTAATCCTCGATAGCAGCAGACGTTCTGATCCGTTACTAAAGAGGAACCATGAGGATTTTGATGGTTCAGCGCGATTGTTTCAGGTGGGACTAACGGTATGCCGGCCGGCTCCGTTTATCTCAATTGCGAAACGCCGTCATGTCCTGCAGCAGCATGCCCATCAAACGACTGGCACCCACGCTGAGCTGACGGCCCAGGCGGCTGATCAGGTGGGTTTGCGGGCTGCTGAACACTTCATGCTGCAAGGGCAGGGCACGTAAAGTGCCGGCTTTGATCTCCTCTTCCACAACGAAGGTCGGCAGCAAGGTGACGCCGCCCTGCATGGCGAAATGCTTGAGCATCGCGAAGGTGCTGCAGGTCAGCGTCGGCTGCACCGTGATGCCCAATTGGTGTTCGGCTTGCAGCAGAATCTGGCGGATGCCGTAGGAGACTGCGGGAAGCGCCACGCGATACTGATCGAGTGTCCGAAGCTCGACAGGGTTTTGCTCTTGAGCCAGCGGATGATCAGGCCCGGTGATCACGCAGACGGGCTGACGCTGATGCGCGTGCGAGCGGATTTTCGGGTCGGCAGCCGGATTGAAGACCAGCCCGATGTGCGCTTCGTCCTCGACCACCTGACGGATCACTTCGTTGCTGCCACAGACGTTCACGATCAACTCGATTCTGGGGTACAGCTCGGAAAACCGCGCCAGCGGCTGCGCCAGGCTTTCGAGAAAACCTTCGCCGGACACCAGCGTCACCGAGCCGCTGTGCAGGCCTTTCAGTGCCTGGATCGAATCCAGCAGCACTTCCTGCTGAGTCAATCGCTGGCGGTAATAAGCCAGCACCTTGTCACCCGCCTCGGTCGGTTTGACCCCGCGCCGGTGCCGCTCCAGCAGGGGCGAGCCGAGCTCCTGTTCCAGTTGAGCAATCTGGCGGCTGACCGCCGACGGCGCGACGTTCAGGAAGACAGCGGCAGCCCGGCCGCTGCCCAGCCTGACGGCTTCGAAGAAGTACAGGATGCGACGATCTTGCACGAGGCTCATGGGGGGCACCTGTGTTGCGCTAAAGGCAACATAAATTCGATTTTCGGATTATTGCTGAGAGGGGAAAGCGCTGTCCATACTCGAATCATCGGCACAGGGCTGGCGACAGCGGCTGGCAGCGTCATTTTCGAACGCATACAAAACCTTTAATCGAGATGCAGACATGACTTTGAAAGCAGGTGTGATCGGATTGGGCAACATGGGCGGCGGCATGGCTGCCACGCTGGCCGGCAAGGGCTTTGACGTCAGTGGCTTTGACCTGTCGCAAGCCGCGCTGGCCCAGGCCGAAAGCAAAGGCGTCAAGCCGGTTGCCGACCGCAAGCAACTGATTCAGAGCGTCGACATTCTGATCCTGTCGCTGCCCAAGGCCGAGCATGTGGAGTCGGTCTGCCTCGGTGAGGGAGGCATCCGCGAGTTCGGTCGCCAGGGGCTGATCGTGGTCGACACCACCACCTCGACGCCGGAAATGAGCCGCAAGGTGGCCGCTGAGCTGGCTAAAGCCGGTATCGCATTCATCGACGCCCCGGTGTCAGGCGGCCCGAAAGGCGCGGCCACCGGCACCATGTCGATGGTCATCGGCGCTGAAGACGCAGACCTGGCCCGCGCCATGCCGGTGCTGGAAGGCATGAGCGGCACACGGGTGCATGTCGGGCAGTGCGGCGCGGGCAATGTGGCCAAGATCGCCAACAACATGCTCGCCGCCTGCCACCTGATCAGTACCGCCGAAGCCGTCGCGATGGCCGCACGTGCCGGTGTCGATCCGGAAAAACTCCTGCAGGGCCTGAATGCCGGTTCCGGTCGCAGCGGTGCAACGCAGGTCATGTTCCCCACTTGGGTGCTGAACAAGGCCTATGACTCGGGCTTCACCATGGGTTTGATGCGCAAGGACGTTGGGCTGGCCAGCGATCTGGCGGACAGCCTCGACATGGACCTGCCGTTGTCGCGTGTGGTCGCGCAATTGTGGCAAGCCAGCAGCCAGACCCTGGCGGACAACGAAGACTTCTGCGCCATCGTGCAGCGCACTGACGCCAAACTTTACGGTCACGGAGAATAAATGATGAGCACTGCAAAAATCCTTGAACTGATGCGCCCTTACTGGGGCGATCGCAGTGTCATCGCCAGCTACGTCGGCGGCCAGTTCATCGAAGGCCACGGCGCGCCGGTCGATGTGCGCAATGCCCACGACGACAGCCTGTTGCTGAGCTTTCCGGATGCCGACGAGTCTCTGGTCGACGCCGCCGACAAGGCTGCCAAAACGGCGCAACAACAGTGGTGGGCGCTGACCGCCCAGGTGCGTGGGCGTGCCATGTACCAGGTGGGCAATCTGATTCGTGAAGCGCAGGAAAACCTCGCGCAGATCGAATCGCTGACTGCCAACAAGCCAATCCGCGATGCCCGCGTCGAAGTGCTCAAAGTGGCCGAGATGTTCGAGTATTACGCCGGTTGGGCGGACAAACTGCACGGCGAAATCATTCCGGTGCCGACCACGCACCTCAACTACGTGACCTACGAGCCGTTGGGCACGGTGTTGCAGATCACCCCGTGGAACGCGCCGATCTTCACCTGCGGCTGGCAGATCGCCCCGGCGATTGCGGCGGGTAACGCTGTCATCCTCAAACCGTCGGAACTGACGCCGCTCAGCTCGCTGGTCGTCGGTGTGCTGATCGAACGCGCAGGCGTGCCGAAAGGGCTGGTCAATGTGATTGCCGGTTTCGGTCATTCCATCGGTCAGGCGTTCATTGCCAAGGCCGATATCCGCAAAGTGGTGTTTGTCGGTTCGCCGGCAACCGGTCGGCACATTGCGGTGGCGGCGGCGCAGCGCTGCATTCCGGCAGTACTGGAGCTGGGCGGCAAGTCGGCCAATATCGTATTTGAAGATGCCGACCTGGACGTCGCTTTGCGCGGCGCTCAGGCCGCTATTTTCTCCGGCGCCGGGCAAAGCTGCGTGTCCGGTTCGCGTCTGCTGGTGCAGGAATCGATCTTTGAGAAATTCACCCATGCGCTGGCCGTCGCGGCGACGCAATTCAAGGTCGGCGACCCGAGCGACCCGGAAACCCAGATCGGCCCGATCAACAACGCCAAACAGTACAACCATGTGAAAAGCATGGTCGAGCGCGCGTTGAAAGACGGCGCCAGGCTGGTCGGCGAGCAGGCTGATCCGATCCCGGACAAGCCGGGTTATTACGTCAATCCGACCGTGCTGGCGGGCACCAACGAGCTGCATTGCGCCCAGGAAGAAATCTTCGGCCCGGTGGTGGTGGCGATTCCTTTCAAGGATGAAGAAGACGCGATCCGCATCGCCAACGACAGCCGCTTCGGCCTGGCCGGTGGCGTCTGGACCCGCGATGTGGGCCGCGCCCACCGGGTTGCCAAACAGGTGCGTGCCGGGACATTCTGGGTCAACGGTTACAAGACCATCCACGTCAGCTCGCCGTTTGGCGGCTATGGTGAAAGCGGTTATGGCCGCTCATCGGGCCTGGATGCGCTGCGCGAGTACAGCGAAGTGAAAAGCGTCTGGGTCGAAACTGCCGCCAAGCCCGCAGCCAGTTTTGGCTACGGCGCGAGCCTGGAGTAAACACATGCCTATTTCAAAGACATTGATTGACGAAGCAACCGTGTGGCGCCGCACGATCCACGCCGCGCCGGAGCTGGGGTTTCAGGAACTGCACACCTCGGACAAGGTGGCTGATCTGCTCACCGGTTTCGGCCTCGAGGTGCATCGCGGGCTGGGTGGCACTGGCGTGGTCGGCACCCTGCGTACCGGCGACGGCCCGACCATCGGCATTCGTGCGGACATGGACGCCTTGCCGATTCAGGAGCTGGGCGACAGCGGGCACAAGTCGGCACACGCCGGCTGCATGCATGCCTGCGGGCATGACGGCCACACTGCGATTCTGCTGGCCACCGCCCGGCACCTGTCGGAAACCCGCCGGTTTCGCGGCACGGTGCATGTTGTCTTCCAGCCTGCCGAGGAAAACCTGGGCGGTGCGCAACGCATGATCGAAGACGGCCTGTTCGAACGCTTCCCGATGGACGCCATTTACGGTCTGCACAACTGGCCGGGCGTGCCGGCAGGCAAGGTCGTGATCAACCCGGGGCCAATGATGGCGTCGCTGGATACATTCGAAATCACCCTGACCGGCAAGGGCAGTCACGCGGCCATGCCGGACAAGGGCAACGACCCGATTGTGGCGGCTGCCGAACTGGTACTCGGGCTGCAGACCATTGTCTCCCGGCGTCTCTCGCCCCTGGATTCGGCGGTGGTCAGCATCACCCAGTTCAATGCTGGCGAGGCCATCAACGTGATTCCGGAAACCGCCACGTTAAAAGGAACGGTGCGTTGCCTGCAGACGCCGGTTCGCGAGAAGGTCCAGCACTTGATCGGCGAATTCGTCGAGCGCCTGCCGACGGCATTCGGCGTGCGTGGTGAACTGGTCTATAACGTGGGCTATCCGGTCACCGAAAACGACCCCGAAGCCGCCGCCACGATTCGTCGTGCAGCGGTCGCGGCCGTGGGTGAAACCAATGTGCAATGGGGCTGCAACCCTTCGATGGCGTCTGAAGACTTCGCCTTCATGCTGCATGCCTGCCCGGGTGCGTATATCTGGATGGGCGTCGATGGCGATAAACCCTCGGCGGCACTGCACAACCCGTATTACGACTTCAACGACCAGGTCATCGAGCCGGGCGTAGCCGTCTGGACGTCGCTGGTGGAGCAGTGTCTGCCGGTGGATTGAGTCGCCGGCCTGCGCGCTCGAGGGTGAGCGCGTCAGGCGTCATGGATTGCCTGTCAGCACTCGATCAGGTTCACCGCCAGCCCGCCGCGTGAGGTTTCCTTGTATTTGTCGTGCATGTCCGCGCCGGTGTCGCGCATGGTGCGGATGGCGTGGTCCAGCGAGATGTGGTGAGCGCCGTCGCCGCGCAGGGCCATTTGTGCAGCGTTGATGGCCTTCACGGCGGCAATCGCGTTGCGTTCGATGCAGGGGATCTGCACCAGCCCGCCGACCGGATCGCAGGTCAGCCCCAGGTTATGTTCCAGGCCGATCTCGGCGGCGTTTTCAACCTGCTCGGGGGTTGCGCCAAGAATCTCTGCCAAGCCTGCGGCAGCCATTGCGCAGGCCGAACCGACTTCACCCTGACAGCCCACTTCCGCACCGGAAATCGACGCATTTTTCTTGCACAGGATGCCGACCGCTGCGGCACTCAGAAAGAACCGCACCACGTCGTCGTCATTGGCCGTGGGTTTGAATTTCATGAAGTAATGCAGCACTGCGGGCACAATGCCGGCGGCACCGTTGGTCGGTGCGGTCACCATGCGCCCGCCCGCTGCGTTTTCCTCGTTGACCGCCAGGGCGAACAGGTTGACCCATTCCATAGCGCTCAGGGTCGAGCCGATCACGTTCGGGTTGTCGAGGTTCTGCAGGTTCTGGTGCAGCCGGTAAGCGCGTCGCCGCACGTTCAACCCGCCGGGCAGGATGCCGGTTTCAAGCAGGCCCTTGTCGACACAGGCGCGCATCGCCGCCCAGATGACCATGATTTTTTCGCGAATTTCCTCTTCGCTGCGCCAGACCTTTTCGTTGGCCATCATCAGCTCTGAAATGCTCATGCCGTGTGTCTTGCACAGTCTCAGCAACTGCGCACCGCTGAAAAAGTCGTAGGGCAGGACGGTGGTGTCATTGTCCAGCACGCCACTGGCGGCCTGTTCGGCGTCGATCACAAAACCGCCGCCCACGGAATAATAGGTTTGCTCGTAAATTTCCCCGGACTTGCCGTAGGCGCACAGGGTCATGCCGTTGGGGTGATAGGGCAGGCTTTCATCGAGCAGGCACATGTCCCGCTCCCAGACGAAGGTGATGGCGTGCTCGCCCGCCAGCATCAGCTGGTTATCGGCGCGCAACGCGTCGATGCGCTGATTGACCTGACTGGGGTCGATCTGGTCAGGCCACTCGCCCATCAAACCCATGACAGTCGCACGATCGCTGCCATGACCGATGCCCGTGGCCGAAAGAGAGCCGTACAATCGCACCTCGATACGTTCTACGCTGTGCAACCGGTCCTGGTTGCGCAGCTCGGTCACGAACAGTACGCCGGCGCGCATAGGCCCGACGGTATGGGAACTGGACGGCCCAATGCCGATTTTGAACATGTCGAAGACGCTGATGGCCATCACGGAGGTCCTTCAAGTGAGATGATGCACGGGAATTCGGTATTCCCCTTTTTCTGGTCCTTATCTTTGGCTTCGACGTTCGAAACGACAAACGATTGTTGCTATGCAACGCTTTAGCGGAACTCTTCAATGAGCAGAATCTTCAACGCACAGATGCACGCCTGGTTACAGGTTTTCGCCTGTGCAGCCCGACATCTTTCTTTCACCCGCTGTGCGGAAGAGCTGCACGTCACCCCCGGCGCGATCAGCCAGCAGATGCGCCAGCTCGAAGAGCGCCTGGGCTTTGCGCTGTTTCATCGCGTCGGGCGCGGGCTTGAGCTGACAGCAGAGGGGCAGCGTCTGGCGTTGGTTGCCAACGAGGTGCAGAGCCGCATCAGCGAAGAACTGCGACTGTTGTATTCCGGGCGTATCGGCGGGGTGTTCAAACTGCGGTGCATCCCGTCTTTTCTGAGTAAATGGCTGATGCCGCGCCTGCCGCGTTTGCAGGAAGCGTTTCCGGACATTCAATTCCGGATCATCGCCGAGGACAGCAGCGGGTCGTTGCGTGATGATGATTTCGACCTGGCCATCGACCTGAACGACGGCAGTTATCCGGGGCTGTCGACCACGCCGTTGCTGGAAGAAGAGCTGTTCCCGGTCTGCTCGCCAAGCCTGCTGGAGGGCAAGCCGCCGCTGGATACGCCGAGCCAGCTGGTGCATTTTCCGCTGCTGCACGACATCACCGCCTGGCGCGGCAGTTATGAATACGCTGAGTGGGAGTTTTACCTGACGGCCATTGGGGCGGCCGGTATCGACGTGCGCCGCGGCCACACCTTCAACCGCAACCACCTGACCATCGATGCCGCGCGCATGGGCATGGGCGTGGCCATCGCCCGCAAGGCGCTGATCACCGATGAGCTTGAGCAGGGCTTGCTGATCGTACCGTTCGGTCATCCGATCAAGGCCAGGAAGAAATACGTCCTGGCCTACCGCGAAGGTGCGCTCAGCACCCCGGCACGCCGCGCCGTGCATGACTGGCTGGTGAGCGAGGCGCTGGGGTAGCTTGATCCGGATCAGTCAATCCGTATCAATGAAACAGCTCGGCAATCAATACGGCACCGATGAACGTGCCGAAGTTGGCCAGGAACGACACCAGCACAATGCGCCAGCCCAGGCGGCGGAAAGCCGGCAGGTCTTTGGCGATCGACAGACCGGCGAAGGTCAGCATCGGGGTGATGACTGCCAGCATGTTGATCGAACTGGTCAGCCGAGCGATCTCGGTGGCCCACGGGCAAGCAGGGGACGTCAGGAACATAGCCACCAGCGAAACCGTACACACCGCCGGGATCTTGCGACCGATCAGGCTGCACAGCGCTTCACCGACAAAGGCACAGAAGATCATGATGCCCATGCCGGTAAAGGCGTCGGCCGACAGGGTCTTGTAGCCGACATAGTTGGCAATCAGTGCCAGCGCACCGGCTGCCAGCCACGCGCTGATCTTGCCCGGCCAGCCCAGTTCCGGAACCTCCAGCGACACATCGCTCTGGCTGACGCCTTCATCGCTCATGGACGCTTTGGTGGTGCGACCGATCAGCGGTTCGAGCACCCGATAGCCCCACACCGCCAGCGGCAAGGAAATAAAGAGGGTGAAGTAGGTGCCGATGGTGGTGGTGATCAGATTGGACGCCGCCGCCAGGGTCATGACTTCCTTGGCCACTTCCGGCGTCTGCTGGGCGGCAATCGCACCTGCTGCGGCCGCCATCATGCTGCCCGAACCGATGCCCGAACCCATCGCCAGCGAGTTGGGATGGAAAATCCCCAGGCTGGCGATATAGCCGGCGACGATGGCGATGAACAGCGCACCAAACAGCGTGCCGGTCAGGTATTCGGCAAGTACACCGCGGCCTTCCGGGGAGTCCATGCCGTAGCGCTCGCCGATGATCGCCAGGCTTGGCTCGCGCCCGACCGAGAAGGTCGCGCCGATGGCTTCGCGCTTGATGCCCAGCATCAGCGCCACTGGCAGACCGAGCATCACGGTGCCGACGAAGTGACCGAATTCCTGAAACACCAGTGCCCATCCCGAGGCGAACACCACCGGCAGCGAGCCGCCGACCACCAGGCCAAGCTTGGCGATGAAGATCAGCAGGGCAGGTTGCAGGATCGAAGCCGAGCGCAGCTGGGTGCCATGATCGATACCGATGGTGCCGGGTAAACGACGGCTGGCGATGCCGATCACCGCACCTAACACCAGCGCCCATACCATCGGCAGCAACACCACCTTGCCAGGCCCGAGGGGAATACTGATGGCACCGATGGTTTCGGCAATGATGAGGATAACGGCGGCCCAGACGTACAGTTTCACCATCGATGAAACCGCCTGATTGTCGCCCGACACTGCAGCGTGTGAGTCTTGCATGATGATCCCCTTGCCTGCTGAATGGCCTTTTTCAGGCCTTATCAATCGTTATTCTGTTTTCAGGTCGGCGCAGTGAAGCGCCAGGGCAGCGTTGAAGTCCATGACGTCATGGAGACCGGTATCCGGCCGAGTCTTTTTATAGTGTCTGGCGTGAGCCGGACCAGGCTGCTTCGAGCCTTTTGCGAGGGATCATCACGTGCCCTGTTTGCAGGGATGAACCTTTGAATACGGCACGTTGCTGTCCACTCGCCATCGCAGTATGCATAGCCGAGGGTTGCACACCAATATTGCGAATTTTATTTATCGTTGCGTTAAACAGAACACAGAAAGGGCGTGAAATGATCCGGCTATGACTGTTTTGCGACGCTGCGCGTCGCATGCCGTTCAGGACGCTCCGCGTCCTTTTTAGCGACGCAGAGCGTCGCGACCTGCATTCCCACGCTGGAGCGTAGGGAACGATAATCTAACTGTCGTGCGACGCAGAGCGTCACGCACTGCATTCCTACGCTGGAGCGTAGGGAACGATAATCTAACTGTCGTGCGACGCAGAACGTCGCGCACTGCATTCCTGCGCTAGAGCGTAGGGAACGACAATCTAACTATCGTGCGACGCTCCGCGTCGCATGCCGTTCGGGACGCTCCGCGTCCTCTTGCCACGCAGAGCGTCGCGCACTGCATTCCTACGCTGGAGCGTGAGGAACGATAATGTTACCGACTGTACCGGCTTCTTCGCGAGCAAGCTCCCACAAGGTATGGCATTCAAGATCAGATCAGCCCAGTGCTTTCAGCCCCAACGCCCCGGCACACGCTTCCAGCGAGCGCCGCTGGGTGTCGGCGTACAGCGCCAGTTCATCAAGCGTCTCGCAGCCCAGTGCCCGTTCGAAATCCTGCCGGTTCGAATGGGTTTCATAATGCGCCTGCGCGTTGTCACCCAGGTTGGACTGGAAAATACCTGCCGCGCTGACCGGCAGAAAGTCCTCGTAAACCAGCGGTTCGAAACGCACGTGGCCTGCTTGAATCAACTCATCCAGGCTGCCAGAGTCTCTGGCCGCAACGCCCGATTCAGTCGGAAAATAGCGAAAATACGCCAGCCCCTGCGCACGCATTTCATCATGGCTGTCCGGAAACGCCTTGAAGGCCTTCTCCAGCAGCCCTGCATAGCGCACGGCATTGGCTTCATTGGGAAACTCCCCCAGCTCGTCGCGCGCTTCATTCAACAGCCGGTCGTACAACGCGCGGCCTTTGGGCGTCAGTGCCGCGCCACGCTGTTCGATCTCGCCGAAACGTGCCGAGTGGCTGCCTGAATGAGTGTTGCCCTGACCGGTGAAGCTGATCGGCTCTTCCAGCGCCTTGAAGCTGGTCTGACGCAGCAGAATCGGGCACTCGCGACGCGGAGGGCCTTCGACCACGGCCTTGGGCGTAATGCCCTTGTCAGGCATGCCGCTCTGTACGGCGTCGATGTCCAGCGTGCGCGGGGTCAGGTGATTGATGTGCGGGCCACGGAACGCCACCACATCGGCGATCAAGCGATGCTGAGCATTCAACTGTCGGTATTCGTCGAGCGAGACGGTCGCCGTGTTGTGCCAGCGAAAGGTTTCCAGCGCCTGCTGGATGAACTCGGCTGCGTCAGGCTCACTCAAGCCGCCGTCCGCCTCGTTCTTCCCGATCAGCTCCAGGGCCTTGGAAGTGAAGATCGTGCGTCGGGCAAGCACCTGACCGGCGAATTCGCGCAGGCTGTCGCTCTCGATCAGTTCCAGACGCAGCAATGAGGTGAATACCCGAAACGGGCTGGCCTGCAGAGCGTGTTCATGCACCGCCCGAAAGGCTGTGGAGTGAACCGGCACACCGGCTGCGGTCAGGTCGTAATAACCGACCGGCTGCATGCCCATCACCGCAAACAGGCGGGCGAGGGTGGCGAGTTCCTGTGCCGTACCGACGCGAATCGCGCCGTGGCGCTCCTTGTCCAGACGCTGTAGTTCGCCGGTCTGGCGCAGGCTGTTCAGCACATTGCTGTCGCGGCTCATGACCTGCTCGTTGATCTCGCTGACCAGCGCCATGAGCGTGCCGTACAGCGGCACTTCCTGCTGGTACATGTGCGACATGGCGCTGGAGAAACCGGCGCGAATACTGTCCGGGTCGGCAAAGCGTGCAGTGCTCATCAGGGTGTTTTCTCCGTACAGGTTCAAGCCAGCGCTGCCAGGCAACGCTCGAAAATATCCAGCCCTTCGTTCAGGATGTCGGGCTCTATGGTCAGCGGGATCAACAATCGGATGATGTGCCGCGACTTGCCGCTGGGCATCAGCAACAGCCCGGCGTCTCTGGTGGCGTTCAGCAGTTCGGCAAGCTGTCGGGTGCCGGGTTTGCCGTCCGGCGTCACCAGCTCGATACCGCGCATGCAGCCAACGCCAGTCAGCCTGCCCAAGTACGGCGACAGCCCGTTCGCCCGCCAACTGTTGTAGCGCGAAACAATCGCGTTTTCCTGCTGTTCGCCCCACGCGGACAGGTTTTCATCGGTCATCTGCGCCAGCGAAGCGAGGCCCGCCGCGCAGCCAATCGGGTTGCCGGAATAGGTGCCGCCCAGTCCGCCCTTGGGCAGGTTGTCGATCAGCGACTTGCGACCGACCACAGCACCCAGCGGAATACCCCCGGCAATACTTTTGCCGAGCAGAATCAGGTCCGGCTCAATGCCCAGCCGGGTGAACGCAAAGCGCTGCCCGGTGCGGCCGAAACCGGACTGGATTTCATCGGCAATCAGCACGATGCCGTGTTCATCACAAAAGCTTCGCAGCGCCTGCGCGAAATCCGGCTCCATCGCCAGAAAGCCACCTTCACCCTGTACAGGTTCGAAGATGAAGCAGGCCACGTCGTTGACGTCTATCTCGACGCTGAACAGCCGATCCAGCGCCTTGAGCGCCTGCTCGGTGGTCACGTCGTTGTCTTTGCTGGGGTACGGAATGTGAAACACCGGGCCAGGCAGCACGCCGACTTTCTGTTTGTAGGGCGCGACCTTGCCGTTGAGGTTCAGGGTCGCCAGCGTGCGACCGTGAAAGCCGCCGTCAAAGGCAACAACCGCAGTGCGGCCGGTGGCACCGCGCACGATCTTCAGGGCGTTTTCCGCCGCTTCCGCACCGCTGTTGGTGAGCATGCCGCTGAGCGGGTAGCTCACGGGCATGAAGTGCGTCAGTTGCTGCATGAACCGGATGTACGGATCGTGCGGTGTGGCGTTGAAACAGTAATGGGTGAGTTTCGTCGCCTGGTCCTGAATCGCCTTGACCACCAGCGGGTTGCAATGCCCCAGATTGAGCACGCCGATGCCGCCGACGAAGTCGATATAGCGCGTGCCGGTGGTGTCCCAGACTTCAGCGTTGCGGCCGTGGGACAGGGTCATGCTGTGGACAAAGGAAATAGATTCGCTGATGTATTCGCTCATCGGCCGGGCCTTGCCTGCGGGTGATCATGATGGCGCTATCCAAGCAAACATCAGACTTCGCCCGCAAACGAAATAAAATCACCGGGTCATTCCAATAATTCCCGAAGTGGGCGCACTTAACGCCTTTAAAACACAAAAGTTCATTCCTAAAAGGAATCATGTTTTTCAAAATCGTCGTTTGTGGACCGGCAGCATCCGGGTCGATACTGCGGTCATCAGTGATTTTCAGTCCATGACAGGAGCATCAACATGGTTGCCGAGTTATTAGCACGTCTGGGCGTGGCGAACAGTGCCCACACCCAAGGGGACTATCCGGTTTACACCCCGATTGATGGCAGCCGGATTGCCTCGGTCACGCTCGAAGACAAGGCGCAGGTCGTGGCGCGCATCGACGCCGCCCACGCCGCCTTTCTGCAATGGCGCACCGTCCCGGCCCCGCGCCGTGGCGAGCTGGTGCGGATCTTTGGTGAAGTGCTGCGTGAGCACAAAGCTGACCTCGGCGAGTTGGTGTCGGTCGAAGCCGGCAAGATCACTCAGGAAGGTCTGGGTGAAGTGCAGGAGATGATCGACATCTGCGACTTCGCCGTCGGCCTGTCGCGGCAGTTATACGGCCTGACCATCGCCTCCGAGCGTCCCGGCCACCACATGCGTGAAACCTGGCACCCGCTGGGCGTGGTGGGTGTGATCAGCGCGTTCAACTTCCCGGTGGCGGTCTGGGCCTGGAACACCACCCTGGCGCTGGTCTGCGGCAACCCGGTGATCTGGAAACCGTCTGAAAAGACCCCGCTGACCGCGCTGGCGTGTCAGGCGCTGTTCGACAAGGCGCTGAAGATTTTCGGGGATGCCCCCGCCGCGCTGGCGCAGTTGGTGATCGGTGATCGTGACGCGGGTGAAGCGCTGGTCGATGACCCGCGTGTACCGCTGATCAGCGCCACCGGCAGCACCCGCATGGGCCGCGAAGTCGGTCCGCGTGTGGCCGCACGTTTCGGCCGCAGCATTCTGGAACTGGGCGGCAACAACGCAATGATTCTGGCCCCGAGCGCCGACCTGGACCTGGCCGTGCGCGGCATTCTGTTCAGCGCTGTGGGCACCGCCGGTCAACGCTGCACCACGCTGCGTCGTCTGATCGTGCATCGTTCGATCAAGGATGAAGTCGTCACCCGCGTGAAAGCGGCCTACGCCAAAGTGCGTGTCGGTGATCCGCGCGAAGGCAATCTGATCGGCCCGCTGATCGACCAGCATGCGTTCTCGGCCATGCAGAACGCACTGACCAAAGCCCGCGACGAGGGCGGTCAGGTGTTCGGTGGCGAGCGTCAGTTGCAGGACAAATACCCGAACGGCTATTACGTCACGCCAGCCATCGCCGAAATGCCGGGCCAGAGCGAGGTGGTGCGTCACGAAACCTTCGCGCCGATTCTTTACGTGTTGGCTTACGACGATTTTGAAGAGGCCTTGCGCCTGAACAACGAAGTGCCGCAGGGCCTGTCGTCGTGCATTTTCACCACGGACCTGCGCGAAGCCGAGGCGTTCCAGAGTGCAGCGGGCAGCGATTGCGGCATCGCCAACGTCAACATCGGCACCAGCGGTGCAGAGATCGGTGGTGCGTTTGGTGGCGAGAAAGAAACCGGTGGCGGTCGTGAGTCCGGTTCCGATTCGTGGCGCGCCTACATGCGTCGGCAAACCAACACGGTTAACTATTCCCGCGAGCTGCCACTGGCGCAGGGCATCGTTTTCGACTGATCTGAACGGGCGCTTTTGACCGACATTGCTGGAGTTTTTCGATGGTGCAGTTTGCTCAAGGCTGTCTGTGGGAACAATTGACTCCGCAACGTCCGGTGAGCCCGGCGTTGACCGGTGAGCAAAGTGCCGACGTGTGCATTATCGGCGCAGGGTTCACCGGACTGTCGGCTGCCCTTCGATTGCTGGAGGGCGGCAAGTCAGTCTGCGTGGTCGAGGCCCATCAAGTGGGTCACGGCGGTTCGGGGCGCAACGTCGGCCTGGTCAATGCCGGGACCTGGGTCGCGCCTGATGCCTTGGAAAAAGTACTGGGCAGCGTTGAGGCCAGTCGCCTCAATACTGCATTGGGGGCAGCGCCAGCGCTGGTGTTCGCGACCATCGACCAGTACCGCATCGACTGTCAGGACACCCGCACCGGCAACCTGCACATGGCGCACAACGCCAAGGGCCTGGCGGATTTACAAAGCCGTGCCGAGCAATGGCAACGGCGCGGTGCCAACGTCGAATTGCTGACCGGCAAACCCTGCGAAGACGCCTGTGGCACTGACAAGGTCAGCGGCGCGTTGCTTGACCATCGCGCGGGTACGGTGAACCCGATGGCCTATGTCTCCGGCATGGCGCTCAATGTCGTGGCGCGGGGCGGTCAGTTGTATGGCGAATCCCCGGTCAACGGGCTGCAGCGCACCGCTGATGGCTGGAAGGTGTCCACCAAGACCGGCAGCGTTCGTGCCGAGAAAGTGATCATTGCTTCCAACGCCTATACCGAAGGCGAGTGGACCGACATCAAGGACCACATTTTCGCGGGCTATTACTATCAGGTTGCGTCGCAGCCCCTCAGTGGTGCGGCGCAGGCGGATATTCTGCGTGGCGGGCAGGGCTCATGGGATACACGCACCGTGCTCAGCAATATCCGCCGCGATGCGCACGGGCGACTGCTGCTGGGCAGCCTCGGCAATGCCGGCAACTATCCGCTTTGGTTCATTCGCCAGTGGGCTGATCGGGTCCAGCAGCATTACTTTCCGCAGTTGGGCCGGGTCGAATGGGAAAGTACCTGGACCGGCCGGATCGGCTTTACGCCAGACCACCTGTTGCGCCTGTTCGAACCTGCGCCCGGCTTGCTGGCGGCGACCGGTTTCAATGGCCGCGGCGTGACCACCGGAACGCTGGTGGGCAAGTGCTTTGCCGATTATGTGCTGACCGACGACGAGGCGGCGCTGCCGGTAGGCTTTTCCAGCAGCAAGAAAGTGTCGGCCAACGGCCTGCGCGCCCTGGCCTATGACGCCGGTTTCACCCTGTACCACGCCGGACAGTGCCTGCGCGTCGTACTCTGAAGCAAACCGGCGTCAGGCCGTTTGGCTCTTGAGCCTCAACTCTGCACACAGCCCGCCCTGCGCCGACTTGCGCAGGTGCAGGCTGCTTTCCAGTTTGCGCACGATCATGTCGACAATCGCCAGCCCGAGTCCCGAGCCATTGCTGTGGCCCTGGCTGTAAAAACGTTCGAAGAGGCGTGCCTTCTGTTTCTCGTCGATCCCCGGTCCTGCGTCTTCGACTGACAGGTGCGCGCTGCCGTCTTCCTGACGGTTGAGCATCACGCGAATTTCACTGGCGGGCGGGGCGAAGTTGAGCGCGTTGGTCAGCAGGTTCTGCAACGCAATGGTGATGGCCGCCGGGTCGCTGTGGATCACGCAATCCTCACCGGCTTCGAACACCAGATCGACACGCTTCTCCAGCGCCAGCGGTGTCAGCTCGGCCATTTCCTCGCGCACCAGCGTGTTCAGTTCGAAGGTGTGTAACTGGCTGACTTCAAGGCGCGGCTCAAGCCGCGCCATCGTCAGCAATTGACTGGCCAGACGGGCCGCGCGGTCCACACCATGCACCAGAAAATCCAGTGCTTCCAGACGTTGCTCCGGGCTCTCCGCCTGGCGAGCGTTCTGGGCATGAATGCGCAGGATGGTCAGCGGTGTGCGCAGTTCATGGGCGGCATCGGCGATAAAGCGTCGTTCGCGTTCCAGCACGCTTTCGATCTGGGTCAGCAGGCGATTGAGCGCGTGCTGCATGGGTTCCAGTTCCTTGGGCAGCGGCGTCACGTCGAGGGGTTCGAGGCTTTCGGCATCGCGTTTGCGGATAACCCGGGCCATCGACTGCAGCGGACGCAGGCCCCAGCCAATGGCCAGCCAGATCGCTACCACCAACAACGGCACGCCGATCAGTGTCGGCCACAAAGTATGACTGACGATGCGCTGGATCAGGTCTTGGCGGACATCGTCGCGCTCGCCGACCCAGATCAGAAAACCCTGCTGTGGATCGGCCAACAGAAAACCGCACCACTCGTGACCGTTCTCGATCAGGTCATGGGAGCCTTCTTCGGCGGGCGGGGCGCTGAGCAGTGGCGCTTCGGCCGAGCGCACCAACAGCTCGCCCGAGGTGCGCCAGACCTGAAAGGTCAGCCGGGTTTCATAGGGGTGAGCAACGCCGCTGGTGCCGACCCGACTCATGGCCTGATCGAACGCCTGATAGAGCTTGTCCAGATCCTGTTCGCCGGCTGCCCGCTGGCTTAGAACGCCTTGCAGCAAACGGGCGCTCTGGGCCAGTTGGGCGTCGTAGACTTCTTCGATTTCATGATGGCTGTCGCGCAGGGCGAGCAGGCTGATGGACAGGTCGCCGAGCAGCAACAGCAGCAATACCGGGACCAGAATTCGTGCGCGTACCGAGGTCATGCCTTGAGCTCCAGCAGGTAGCCGACGCCGCGCACGGTGCGGATCAGCTCGGTGGACAGTTTCTTGCGCAGGTTGTGAATCAGCACTTCCAGGGTGTTGCTTTCCACCTTGTCCTGCCAGCCGTACAGGGTGTTGGACAGGCGTTCGCGGGTCACCACTTTGCCCGGGCGGATCATCAGTTGATGCAGCAATTGATATTCCATCGGCGTCATCTGAACATCGCTGCCGTGAAAGCTGACGTGCTGCGAAGCCGGGTCGAGGCTGATTCCGGCGTGCTCCAGCAGCGGTTGCGCACGCCCCTGACTGCGCCGCAGCAGGGCGCGCACCCGGGCTTTCAGTTCATCGACATCGAACGGCTTGACCAGGTAATCGTCAGCACCCGCATCCAGCCCGGCGATGCGGTCGGCAGTGCCGTCGCGGGCGGTCAGGATCAGCACCGGCAGGGCAAGTGCTTCAGCGCGCAACTGGCGCAGCAGGTCGAAGCCGTCCATGCGCGGCAGGCCGAGGTCGAGCAGCAACAGGTCGAAGGGTTCACTGCGCAGGGCATGCAGCGCGCTCACTCCGTCTTCGAGCCAGTCAAGGGTATACCCTTCGGTGTTCAGGGCCACACGGATACCTTGGCCAATCGCACGATCATCCTCGACAAGCAGCAAGCGCATAGGTGTGGACCAATGATAGTGGGGGAGAAGGGCGCCATGATGCCGTCAGCCTGCAGTGCCGCGAAGTGCCGTGTGTCCGGGAAGATGTTACGAGCTGTTGCACATTAAGCTTTTCCTAAGACTGGTTTCGCACAGTAGGCGCTCCTTCACTGCCCGAGAGCATCTGCCATGCGTAAAGTCCTGCTGGTTTCCCTGTTGTTGGCCAGCCCGTTGGCGCTCGCCGGCCCGCAATGCACCACCGCCGAAAAATCCCAATGGCAGGATCAGGCCAAATTCCAGGAGCAACTGAAGGCTCAAGGTTACGAGATCAGCAAGTTCAAGGTGACTGACGGCAACTGCTACGAGATCTACGGCTTCGACAAGGACAAGCGCAAGGTCGAGATCTATCACGATCCGGTCAGCGGCAAGGCGGTCAAGACCGAGATCAAGTAATGAACCGCGCTTCCTTGCGCCTGTGGGATCCGCTGGTCAGGCTGTTTCACGTCTCGATCGCGGGTGTTTTCGTGGCCAATTACTTCTTCAATGAAGCGGGCGACGACTGGCACGTCTGGCTGGGTTATTACGCGGTTGCCTGGCTGGCGGTGCGAGTGGTGTGGGGATTCATCGGGCCGACCAGCGCCCGCTGGCGCGATTTCTGGCCGAGCCCGGCGCGTCTGCGGTCTCACGTGCAATCGTTGATCAAGCGTCAGCCGATGCATCGCCTGGGCCATTCGCCGCTGGGTGCGCTGGTCATGGTGCTGATGATGACGTTGATCTTCGGCATGGGCGTGACCGGTTTTCTGATGGAAGAGGTCGATGCCTTGTGGGGCGCCGACTGGCCATTGCAGGCCCATCAGGTGCTCGCCAACACGCTGTGCGCCTTGGTGGTGCTGCACATGGCTGCGGCCGTCTTCGAGAGTGTTCAGGTGCGTGACAACCTGCCGCTGTCGATGCTGACAGGAAAGCGACGTCCGCTGCCTGACGATACCCCTCGCTGAGTTCCCCTTCTTGTCTCTCACCACGGTGATGCCTCCCGATGCGTGCTATTTCCCGAAACCTGACTGCATGGAGCGCAGGCCTGATTGTTGTAGCGATTTTTGTCAGCGCCTGGCTCAGCCATCCGCTGCACCGGATTTCCGGCTTTGCGGTAACCCCGGCGCCCGTCGGCGCTGAAAGCATTGCGCCCAAAGCGTCTTACAGCTCGCGGTTCGCTTCCTCGGACCTGGACGACTTTGTGCATTCCTCTGCCGTGACGGCATTGCCCGGCGGCGACCTGATGTCGGTGTGGTTTGCCGGTTCCCGCGAAGGCGCGGGGGATGTCGAGATTCGCACCTCGCGATTCGATGCGCAGACCGAAGAGTGGGGCGGCGAGCAGGTTCTGGCGACCCGTGAATCCACCCAGACCGGCACCGGCAAGTACATCCGCAAACTGGGCAATCCGGTGATTGCGCTGGCCCCGGACAACCGCTTGTGGCTGTTCTACGTGTCGGTTTCGGTGGGCGGCTGGGCGGGCAGTTCGGTCAATGCGATGGTCTCCAGCGATCTGGGCGCCAGTTGGTCACCGCCGCGTCAACTGGTGACCTCGCCGTTTCTGAACATCAGCACGCTGGTTCGCGGCGCGCCGGTGTTTCATGCCGACGGCTCGATCGGCCTGCCGGTGTACCACGAGTTTCTCGGCAAGTTTGCCGAGTACCTGTACCTCAGCGCGAATGGCGAGGTGATCGACAAGTTTCGCATCAGCCGCGGTAACAATTCCCTGCAACCGACCGTGGTGCCGCTGGATGCACAGCGCGGCGTGGCGTTATTGCGTTATGCCGGTGAAACCTTCCACCGGGTACTGGCCAGCCGCACCGAAGACGGCGGGCAGACCTGGAGCGAGCCGTATCCGTTGACCCCCAGCAACCCCAACTCTTCGCTGGCGGCGGTCGGCGTGCCAGGCAAAGGCTTGCTGGTCGCGCTCAACGATCTGCGCGAAGGCCGCTTCAAGCTGAGCCTGTATGGGACTGACGAGCAGATGGACGTCTGGCGACCGCTGATGGACTTCGACAAGTCGCCTGACCCGTCAGGCATGCCGTTCTCTCTGGACGCTTACAAGGAAGTCATCGGCGAAGGGTTTCGTGCCTCCAGCGGCGCACGTCGTCAGCCGATGGAAGCGGAATTCCTGAGCAATCTGGATCAGCGCGTCTGTTCACCGCAAGGCTGTGATTTCGAGTACGAATACCCGTATTTCATCCGCAGCCCTGACGGCCTTTATCACCTGGTCTATTCGTGGAATAACACGTTCATCAAGCATGTCAGCTTCAACGAGGCCTGGCTGGCGGAGCAGCTTTTATGATCGCTTTGGGATTGGCTCATCTGGCGTTTGCCTGGGGACTGTTTGTCTTGCTGGCACCGCTGACTTCATCACTGTGGTGGCGCTGCGGTCTGTTGGCAGCCACGTCGCTGTTGAGCGTCGTCTCGGTTGACGGCTTGTCGATGGCGGCCTACGCCCGCAGTCTGACCGATGATCTGGCGATCAGCAGTCTGGTGTTGCTGGGCTGGCTGGCGCTGCAACGGCTGGGTGTCCTGCAACCGCTGGCCGCTTCGACGCGCCTGATGGCGTTGCTGGTCTTTGCGGCCCTGGCCCTCACGCTGTACCCGGCTACGCTTGGCCTGACCTACTTCGATCCTTACCGCTGGGGCTACAACCCGAGACCGATGATCATCATCGTGGCGGTCATCGCGCTGGGGCTGATCTGGCTGCGTAACGCGCTGGCAGTGGTGATGCTGGCGGCTGCCACGCTGGCGTTCACGTTCCGGATAAAACCCTCGGAAAACTATTGGGACTACCTGATCGACCCGCTTCTCGCACTTTACTGTTGTGCGGCTTTGCTGGTTCTGGCAGTCCGTTTTGCATACCGTCGTGCAACAGGACAGCGCCGTTCGGCTGCCCTGCGTGCCGGCAACGTCTAGAGGAACAAGAATGAGTGGGTTGCAATCGCGACGTCTGCGCTATTGGCTGGGCGCTGTCCTGTTGGTGTTCCTGTTGTCGGCACTGCTGAGGCTGGTGTTTTTCTACGGTTTCTCCGGCCTTGAGCCGGGTGCGTTGTTCAACCGCTCCGAGGTGTTGCAAACGCTGGGCATCGGCTTGCGCTTCGACTGGCGTCTGGCGCTGCTGATCCTGCTACCGGTTGCCGTGCTGCTCTGGCTGCCGCGCTGGAACCTGATCAGTGTGCCGGCCCTGCGCTGGGTATCTCGGGGTTACCTGATTATTGCGCTGGCGATGCTGACGATGATCCACATTGTCGATTTCGGTCATTACGCCTACCTCGGCGTCAGGTTGAATGCCAGCGTGGTGCGCTACCTGGAAGATGCGCAGATTTCCCGCGACATGCTCTGGCAGACCTACCCGGTGCTGTGGATCACCGCCGGCTGGCTGTTGAGCGTCGCGGTTCTGGGCTGGGCGCTACTGCGGCTGGAACGTGCCACGCTTGATCGCGAGGCCAGGCCGGTCAAACGTGCGTCCGTGGTGTGGGTGTCGGCGGTGGTGGTGTGCGCGACGTTTCTCGGGTTGCTGGGCCGGGTCGAACACCTCAACCTGGAAAACCCGGTGCCGTTGCGCTGGAGCGATGCATTTTTTTCCGGCAACAGTCAGGTCGCAGCTATCGGACTCAATCCGGCGCTGTTTTTGTACGACACGTTGAAGGTCGCTCAGTCACACTTCGATGAAGCCCAGGTGCGCGAGCATTATCCGGTGGTCGCGCACTACCTCGGTGTAGAGCAACCCAATGCACAGACGCTGAGTTTCAAGCGTCAGCAGCCTGAACAAGCGTATCGACTGGCAGGCGAGCGACCGCTGAATGTGATGTTCGTGATGCTCGAGTCCCTGGGCACCAGCGCAGTCGGCGCTTATGGCAACCCGCTCAATCCGACGCCGAATCTGGATCATCTGGCGACCCAAAGCTGGTTCTTCAGGCATTTTTATGTGCCCGTGACAGGCACCGCGAAGACCGTCTGGGCGAGCATCACCGGGGTGCCCGACGTGACCCGCCAGGAAACCGCGACGCGTCACCCGTTGTTGACGCGTCAGCACACGATCATCAATGACTTCAAGGGCTACGAGAAGCTGTACATGATTGGCGGCAATTCAGGCTGGGCCAACATGAACGCGTTGATCCGCCGCAGTATCGATGACGTGCGCCTGTACGATGAACGAGACTGGAAGTCGCCGCAGGTAGATGTGTGGGGCATTTCCGACCTCGACCTGTTCAAGGAAAGCGACCGGATTCTGCGTGCGTTGCCCGCCGACAAGCCGTTTTTCGCGTATGTGCAAACCGCAGGCAACCACCGGCCTTTTACCATTCCCAAGGACAATGACGGCTTTCAGGTCAGCGACAAGACGCTGGAACAGGTTCAGGCGGCAGGCTCGCGCAGTGTCGAGCAATACAACGCGGTGCGCCTGCTGGATTTCAATATCGGACGGCTGATAGCGCTGGCCAAAGCGGGCGGCTACTACGAGAACACGATTTTCGTGCTGTTCGGTGACCACAACACGCGCATCAGCCAGATCCCGCACATGGCGCCGGCATTCGAGCAACTGGGGCTGGAAAGCAACAACGTCCCGCTGCTGATTCATGCTCCCGGCTTGCTCGGCACACGCGTGATCGATGAAGCGGTCGGTCTGGCGGACTTGCTGCCGACACTCGCGGGCATGACAGGCATGCCGTTCATCAGCGGTACGATGGGGCGTGACATCCAGCAGCCTTCACCCGAGGGCGAACGTGTTGTCCCGCTGGTCCTGCGCGAAGGCACTTTCCCGCTGATCGGTGGCGTGACGCGCCACTTCCTGTTGCAGATGGAGCACGACGGCAGCTCGCCAACCCTTCACGATCTGGCCTCGCCGACGCCGCTGGACAACGTCGCCGGGCAGCACCCGCAAGAGTTCCAGCGCCTGCATGAGCTCACGCGGGGCCTGCATGAGACGTCGCGGATGATGCTTTACCAGAATGTGCGCTGATCAGGCGCGTGGCTCTTTCGCGCCTGACCGTGCAAACCGAGCGGGGCGGTGCTTGCGCGAAGGCCGCATTGTACTGGATGATGTTAAAACGCCGTATGATGTGATCCGACACCGTTCGAATCGCGTACAGGGTTGCCTTCCGGACTGTCGTCATCATTGACAGCGGGGTCCGGACAACTGAAATAGCCGGCCTTTGAGCGTCGGCTGTTTTCGTCATGCAAAAGAGCATTTCATCGCTAAGACAGGAAATACCTGTCAGGTTTTGCATTGACTCTGTATTTTGGCCGCCAGTTTCTGTTCGGAAGCGTTATCCGTCTATCGCATACTCAAGAGCCTTCCTGGATGCCGGCATGTTCTTCAAGTGTTACCCCGCCGAAGTTGCTTGATGCACTTCGCGCTGAAACGAATCAGTTGCACGTTCAACTCGAAAAACGCATGCCGTTTTTTTCACCTGTTCTGGACCATGCGCATTACCTTCGTTTGCTACAGGCTTATTACGGTTTTTATGCGCCCCTTGAAGCGGCATTGCGCGAGAGCGGTTTCGTGCCGTTTTCGCTCGTTCCGGATGAGCGCCTCAAAACGTCCGTGCTGGTAAAGGACTTGCGTACGCTGGGTATGTCTGAACATGACATCAGACAACTTCCGCATTGCCCGCAGTTGCCGGTCATCGATTCCCCCGGCGCCTGTCTGGGCGTCATGTACGTGCTGGAAGGCGCAACGCTGGGCGGGCAGGTGCTGCGCCGCGAGGTGCTCAAGCGTCTGGGGCTGGACGAACAGAGCGGCGCGGCGTTTCTTGACGTGTACGGTGTCGAGACGGGGCCTCGCTGGAAAGCTTTTTTAGGCTACCTTGATACCGTACCGCGAGATGTTGTTTTTACTGAAGCCGCTGCACAGGCGGCACACTCTACATTTGCATTTTTCGAGCACTGGCTCGGTGGTAAAGAGGTACTGTTATGAGCCAACTCGACAAGGACTCTTTTGAAGTCCTATTGGCCAATTGCGCGGATGAGCCTATCCAGTTTCCGGGTGCCATTCAGCCGCACGGCATACTGTTCACGTTGACAGAGCCGGAACTGACGATCTTGCAGGTCAGTGCCAATGTGCAGGCGGTGTTGGGACAGGCACCGGAGCAACTGTCGGGGCAGTCGCTGGACTGTGTGCTGGGGGCCGGCTGGGCTGACGTGATCAGAAGCGCCAGCGCCCACGATTCGCTTGTCGATGCGCCGCGCCTGCTGATGTCGGTCAACGGCGTCGAGTTTGAAGCCATGCTGCACCGCAGTCAGAATGTTCTGGTACTGGAACTCGAAATTCAGGACAAGCTTGCTCAGGCCGTCAGTTATTCCGAGCGTACCGGCAATATGGGCCGCATGTTGCGCCAGTTGCATGCCGCCACCGACTTGCAGACGCTTTACGAAGTCAGCGTCCGCGAAATCCAGAAGATGACCGGTTACGACCGGGTGCTGATCTACCGGTTCGAGGAAGAAGGCCACGGCCAGGTGATCGCCGAAGCGTCGGCGCCATCGATGGAGTTGTTCAACGGCCTGTTCTTCCCGGCCTCTGACATTCCCGAGCAGGCGCGCGAACTGTATCGCCGCAATTGGCTGCGCATCATTCCGGACGCCGATTACACACCGGTGCCTTTGGTGCCGCAATTGCGTCCGGACACTCAAGAACAGCTCGACCTTAGCTTCTCGACACTGCGTAGCGTTTCTCCTATTCACTGCCAGTACATGAAGAACATGGGCGTCCTGTCTTCGATGAGTGTGTCGTTGATCCAGGGCGGCAAGCTGTGGGGGTTGATCAGTTGCGGGCACCGTACGCCGCTGTACGTGTCCCACGAGCTGCGCAGCGCCTGCCAGGCCATTGGCCAGGTGTTGTCGCTGCAGATCAGCGCAATGGAGGCGCTCGAAGTCAGCCGTCAGCGCGAGACCAAGCTTCAGACCCTGCAACAGTTGCATCATTTGATGGCGACGTCTGACGCAGACGTGTTTGATGGGCTGACGCAGCAACCGCAACTGTTGATGGATCTGGTGGGCGCAACCGGCGTTGCGATCATCGAGGACCGTCAGACGCATTGTTTCGGTCACTGTCCAGCGCCTGCCGATATCCGGGCACTGCACGCCTGGATGATGGCGAGTGGCGAGCCGGTGTATGCCAGTCATCATCTTTCCAGTGTGTACCCGCCAGCCGAGGCTTATCAGCCGATCGCCAGTGGTGTATTGGCGATGAGCTTGCCCAAACCGGTGGACAACGGCGTGATCTGGTTCCGTCCCGAGGTCAAGGAAAGTGTTCGCTGGAGCGGTGATCCGAACAAGCCGTTGAACATGGAAAGCTCGGAGCAGGGCCTGCGTCTGCGACCGCGTACGTCGTTCGAGATCTGGAAGGTCGAAATGACCGGGATTGCCACCCAGTGGAGCCACGGCGACGTGTTCGCCGCCAACGACCTGCGCCGCTCCGCACTGGAAAATGACCTTGCCCGGCAAGTGAGCAAGGAACAGCAAGCGGTTCGTGCCCGCGACGAGCTGGTGGCGGTCGTGTCCCATGACCTGCGTAACCCGATGACGGTCATTTCCATGCTTTGCGGGATGATGCAGAAATCGTTCAGCTCCGACGGCCCGCACACCTCGCGACGCATTTCTACGGCCATCGACACCATGCAACAGGCGGCCAGCCGCATGAACGTGCTGCTCGAAGACCTGCTCGACACCTCTAAAATCGAAGCCGGCCGCTACACCATCACGCCGCAACCGCTGGAAGTCAGCCAGATATTCGAAGAGGCCTACACCTTGCTGGCACCGCTGGCGATGGACAAGTCCATCGAGATCTCCTTCAGCGCCGAGCCGGACATCAAGGTCAACGCGGACCCGGAGCGCCTGTTTCAGGTGCTGTCCAATCTGATTGGCAACGCCATCAAGTTCACCCCGAAGCAGGGCAAGATCGGCGTGGCGGCAATGTCCAACGGCAACGAGATCGTGTTTACGGTGGTTGACTCCGGCGAGGGCATTCCTCCTGAGCAATTGCCGCATATCTTCGAGCGCTACTGGACGGTCAAGGAAGGCAATCCGGGCGGCACCGGCCTGGGGCTGTATATTTCCCAAGGCATCATCAAGGCCCACGGCGGCGAACTGGCCGCACACAGCCAGCTCGGCCAGGGCAGCGAGTTCCGCTTTACGGTACCGATCGCGCACTGATTGTTTTCTCGGGCTTGAGGGGGGATGGCTCAAGCCTGAGTTGCATCAGCCCTGATACCAGTTCGTGGCTTTTTCGGTGTATTGAGTCTTTGCTGGAAGTACCTCGCGCAGGAATGCGAGGTACTTGCTCATCAATGCCTGACTGGGAAATCGTGCGGCGAAACCTGTGGTGACGTCGCTGCAGTGGATGAT
>NZ_MTSA01000012.1:0-205068 GCF_002157375.1 Pseudomonas syringae | reverse complement strand
AGCAAGCTGGAGCGATACGTCGAGGAAGGCTACCTGCCACTCGACAACAACGCCGTTGAGCGCGCGATCCGTCCATTCGTGACCGGAAGAAAGCACTAGCCGTATAGCGACACGACCACGGGCGCAACGGCCAGTGCTCAACTTTACAGCGTGGTCGCGACTGCCAAAGCCAACGGCCAAGAGCCTTATGCTTGGCTGCGCAACGCACTTGAGTGCTTGCCACTGGCATCCTCGGTTGAGGATTACGAAGCGTTGCTGCCGTGGAACTGCGCACCCGCATCGCCTAGCTGAGCGCGCTATCCATTTTGATTTCGGTGGGGTTTATGGAGCGCTTACAAAGCCAGCACCTACAAGGGTCTTTACATTTTTTGCTACATATTTTTACTACAGAAATACGTGAAATCGTCGTCTGCACCGACGAGGACTATTGACGTCTTTAAAAAAAGATAAAACTTAAAATATCACCAATGAAAACTCGAAGCGTAATTCGCACCAAAAGCAACTAAAATAGTATCAATCTTTAATATCCAACACTCGAAACTCACTATATGAAAACACCAACACTCTCAAGGTGCAATTCTTCTAAACCAATCCCTCATCGTCTGCCTTATCCGCTCCAACTCCTCCACCGATATATTCGTCATATGACAAATCGTGTTACGCAAGTGAGATATGAGTCGAGCCTGCTGAACAAGAGCCTTATCCCTTAGCAGCTCCTCAAAATGAGTTTTCCAACAGACGTCGATAACTCTTAATAACTGTGGATATGTCATCAGCGACAATTTATCTCGGGAACCTAGCGCCATCCAGCTTTTAGCTTCTTCAGTTTCCTCCAGCTTTACAACTTCATCTTGGATATCTTTGGGAACTTGACCCCACCATTCATCACCATTTTTGGCAATTAGCGCGCCGGTCACAAACTCCTTTAGATAGCTTTCAAAGACAAAAAACAGCCTATAGGCTTCAGACGCTTCGTATGCGCGCCTTACGGGGTCAGGAATAACAGCGGAAAGATCGTAATTTTCTGAGATTTTCAATGCAGGTGGTGTAATTAGATCGATCTTCTCATCGATAGAGGCACTGACACTCTGACCGAGCATTACAAAAAGCGCCAGCCTGGATTCATCGATCATTCAAATGTTTTCCTAATAGCATTAAAAATATTTAGATAAGTCTCCTCCGAACCATTAGATGGAAGATGCACCTGAATATTATAATGGAACTCCGGACGAAGCCCGGATGGTTTCTTTTTCTTATGAGTTTCTTTTTCTTAAAAATCGTCCTCTATAAATTCATCCGTTGCTTGCGGAGTTTTTTTCTCCCGACGTTGGTCATCATCCGAAAAATCGGCCAACTTCAAAAGAGCATTCAACGTACCGGCAATTTTCCCCGTAACGCCCTTGTCCGCCCCAGTAACTTGAGCTATCAAACCACGCAAACTCTCTCCGGCGAGTAAGTGTGCAGATTCATTCGCTTCGAATAATGGTTGATAGGCTCGCCGTATACCCTCGGCAATGGCACGCGGCGCTTGCCCGCTATTTTTAAGTAGATCGTAACTAGCTGTTGGCCTTCCTGACTGATCTAAAAAGCCAAGCGTTTTAAGAAGAGCTATCAGAGGACGATCACCTGTCCCCTTTATCCCAAAAGTCTCCCCAAGCACTCTTGTATTTAAAATATCTGGTTTTTTTGCTGACTCAATTGCCTCAAATAGCTTACCCACATTTTTATAAGTAGGAAGGTATGGTAATTCTTTAGCCATGTATCACCTCAGAGTACAATAAGCGTATTTTAATAATCGTCTGCAACCGAAAGCCGCCCATACATCAACATTCCTTACCTGTCTGGGCACAAATAGTCATCAAGCTTTTCTGCCTGAATTAATTTATGAAGATCTACTACCCCGTCAATAAACGGTATCACCTCATCAGTGAAGAACTCTCGAGACTTATTAATTCTAAAGTCTGTCAGCAACTTGTGCAGCGCTTGCTCAAGTTCAATAAAATTCCGAGTTGAGTAAACCTTATGAACAGAGAACTCGAAAGGCACCCCAGTTGTGTAGAGCTGCAAAATTCGCTTTTCTATAGCTTGAGATGTGAAACCTATTTTGATGATCTCGCGACCCTGCTGAGTATAGGTTCCTGTTTTCAACACGTAAACGTTGCCGATGGATACGTCAAAGTCTTCTAGCTCAGGTGCATCTTCAGCAAGCTCGCCAGTGGTCAGCGATACCTTGTAAGGTTTAGTTGAGTCGTCACAGAAGAACTCATCATTGGTCTTCACCACGCCATAAATCTGAGCTAACAGTGCATGATCTAAGGTCGTGTAGTGGCCCCGCTCAACGTTGCGAAGGTGTGAAGGCGTACCATGGAATTCTGGATATTGGGCCTTTACGACCTCTTTGATCTCTTGCGGTGTCAGAGGCTGCTGAGAAGCCTCCACCACGGACCATACCGTTTCTTTGAACGAGCGAGTAAGCATAGTCAAACATCCTTGTGATAAGCACCGATGCTATCCAAAGGCCACCCCAAGGGCAAGGTAAAGTGATTCAGCGACTGAGAGGCAACCCAGAAAAAAGGCGGGCGAAAAAAAACGGCAATCTGTAGGCTTTTTCTGTTCCACCGCCTTCAAAGGCACTGCTACAGAATTTTGCTACATAATTACCGTTTTTTTGCCTTGTAACTCATTGATTTACAAGGGCTTTTAATAATGGCGGAGAGATAGGGATTCGAACCCTAGGTACCGGTGAAGGTACAACGGATTTCGAATCCGTCCCATTCGGCCACTCTGGCATCTCTCCAACGGCGCGAATCATAACAGCATCGGCGCGGAAGGCGAAGCCCTTCCGCTGATTTTTTTCGTGCTATCAAGCGCTTGCGTGCTTTTTCTGCTTACAGCGGCACGCCCAGACGCTTCGCGACTTCTTCGTAGGCTTCGATGACGTCGCCCAGACCCTGGCGGAAGCGGTCCTTGTCCATTTTCTTGCGGGTGTCTTTGTCCCAGAGGCGGCAGCCGTCCGGGCTGAATTCGTCGCCCAGGACGATTTCGCCGTGGAATACGCCGAACTCGAGTTTGAAGTCGACCAGCAGCAGGCCAGCGTCGTCGAACAGTTTGGTCAGGACGTCATTGACCTTGATCGACAGCTCTTTCATGCGAACCAGTTGCTCGGCGGTGCCCCAGCCGAACGCCACAACGTGGGATTCGTTGATGAAAGGGTCGCCTTTGGCGTCGTCCTTGAGGAACAGCTCGAAGGTGTACGGATTGAGCTTGGTGCCCTCTTCGATGCCCAGACGCTTGACCAGGCTGCCGGCGGCGTAGTTACGCACGACGCATTCGACCGGGATCATGTCGAGCTTCTTGACCAGGCACTCGTTGTCGCCCAGCAGCTTGTCGAATTGGGTGGGAACGCCCGCTTCTTCGAGTTTCTGCATGATGAAGGCGTTGAACTTGTTGTTCACCATGCCTTTGCGGTCCAGTTGTTCGATGCGCTTGCCGTCGAACGCCGAGGTGTCGTTACGGAACAGCAGGATCAAGCGGTCAGCGTCGTCGGTCTTGTAAACCGATTTGGCTTTGCCGCGGTAGAGTTCTTCACGTTTTTCCATGATGGGCTCCGCTTGCTAAGTAGTTGGGCTAGGCGATATGTCGCCAGTCGAGCCCTGAATCTTGATCGGCCAGTTGCAGCCAGTCCGGGTCGCACCCCAAGGTGTCGACAAAACATTGCCGGGCCAGATGCGGCAGGTTGTTCTTGCTGCTGAGATGCGCCAGCACCAGGTGCTGAAGGTCCTGCCATCCCAGTTCGCTCACCAGGCTGGCGGCCTGGTGATTGTTCAAATGACCGGTTTCACAGCCGACGCGCTGCTTGAGAAAGACCGGGTATTGGCCTCGGGCAAGCATGTCGCGACAGTGATTGGCCTCGATCATCAAGGCATCCAGGCCGTGATAACGCTGCAATACGTTGGAACAGTAAGACCCCAGGTCCGTCAGCAGGCCAAAACGACGCTTGCCGTCATTGAAGACGAACTGGGTCGGTTCGAGCGCATCATGGGCAACAGACACCACATCGATGTCCAGCGCGCCGATCCGCAAGCTCTCTCCGCCCGCCAGCAGCCCTGCCACTTCCACCGGTTTGCGCATCCCGCGCAAGGTGCCGCTGCTGAGGTAGACCGGCACGTTGTAGCGTCGGGAAAGCAGACCCACGCCATGCACATGATCGGCATGTTCGTGGGTCACCAGAATCGCGCTCAATTGACTGGCCGCGACGCCCAGGCGAGCCAGACGTCGCTCGGTTTCCCTCAGGGAGAAACCGCAATCGACCAGAACGTACGTATCGTTGCTGGCGACCAGCGTGCCGTTGCCACGACTGCCGCTGCCGAGAACCGCGAAACGCACTTAACCCAGGTTGTCTTGAATAACGCTCAACACCCGGCGCGCGACATCCGCAGGCGCAACAGTGTTGATGTTCTTCTCGACGGTCACTTGAACGTTGTCACCCACCTTGCTCAGGCGGACCTGATAGCGCTCGGCGCGGGCATCGATCTCTTCCTTGGTGGACTTGCTGCCAAACATCCGACCGAAGAAGCCAGGCTCGTTATCAGGCGTTTTCGCCTTCTCGGCCAGGTTGATGTAATACAGACCCAGGCTGCGGTTGACGTCCTCGACGCGCCAGTCGCCCTGATCCAGCGCACGGCCGACGCTCGACCATGCACGGTCCAGGTCGGCGCCGAGGTTCAACACCGGGTTGCCGCTGCCGTCTTCGCTGAGCGCGACGCGGCTCGGGGTGTCGTAATCACGTGCCGCTAACAGGGAGATCGAACCGCCTTTTTCAGCGTTGCGACCCATGCTGGCAAGCAAGTCGTCCGTCAGAGCCGCATCCAGACCGATATTGGTGGTGCGATTAGGAAACGCCACGTCGGCAGTGCTGCCGGCAGGACGTTCAACACTGACGACATAGACTTCACTGGTATTGCGCTGCACGCCCGGCTCGATACGAACCCGCACGCGGGTTTCCGCATCGGCGGCTACGCCAGCAGCGCTGAGACGCTTGGCAACCGAGGCGGACAGTTCGTCCAGACGCTGCCACGAGGAGCTGAATTCGCCAGTCTGCGGACGCTCTTCAGCGATGCGGAAACCGTTGTCTTCAAAATACTGGTGAGCCACCGGCCAGACTTCGGCAGGTTGGCGCTGGGCCAGAATCCAGTGTGCATCGCCGCTTTTCTGCAGGCTAAAGTCGCTCGACTCTGAAGTCGTGGCCAGCGGCAGAGGACGAGGAACCGTGTATTCGCCGTCTTTCTGGGTGCTGTCGGCCACGTTGCGCGGGATCGGCAGCAACGGATCCAGACGCTTGACGCCTGTGACATCGGCGGGCACCTGCATGGGTGGGGTCTGGGTTGCCTGGAGGTAATCGCTACCGCGATCACGGAAGTAACCATCTTCACCCCAGAGCCAACCGCAACCGCTGGTGCTGGAGATGATAAGAGCAAGTGCGGAAAGTCCGGCCAATCGCTTCATTGCGTGATACTTCCTCAATTAAACCAGGACGCCGGACTGGCGCAGGGCCTGACGCAGCGGTTCGTGACAGGCTTCGCTGAGCCAGGTAAGCGGCAGACGGATACCGTCTGGCATCAAACCCATTTCATGCAAGGCCCACTTCACAGGGATAGGGTTGGATTCTATGAACAGGGTGTTATTGAGCGGCATGAGCTTTTCATGAATCGCTCGTGCCGTCTCGGCGTCGCCACGCATGGCCGCAACGCACAGATCGCTCATGGCGCGCGGTGCAACGTTGGCGGTGACGGAAATATTGCCTTTGCCGCCCAGCAACATCAATTCGACCGCTGTTGCGTCGTCACCGGAGTACACCAGAAAATCGCTGCCGACGCTGGCCAGAATGTCCTGAGCGCGCTGCAGATTGCCGGTGGCTTCCTTGATGCCGATGATGTTTTTCACGTTCGACAGACGCGCAACTGTCTCTGGCAGCATGTCGCAGGCGGTACGGCCCGGCACGTTGTAGAGAATCTGCGGAATGTCGACGGCATTGGCGATGTGGCTGAAATGCTGAAACAGGCCTTCTTGCGTTGGCTTGTTGTAGTAAGGCGTGACCAGCAGGCACGCATCGGCGCCAGCGGTCTTGGCGTTGGTGGTCAGTTCGACGGCTTCGCGCGTCGAATTGGCGCCGGTACCGGCGATGACCGGAATACGACCTGCAACCTGAGCGACCACACGGCGGATGACTTCGATGTGTTCATTCACATCCAGCGTCGCCGATTCGCCGGTGGTGCCGACGGCAACAATGGCGTGGGTGCCCTCTTGCAAGTGGAAGTCAACCAGTTTGCTCAGGCTGTCCCAGTCCAGACGACCTTGTGCATCCATTGGTGTGACCAGTGCCACCATACTGCCCGCAATCATGCAACCGCTCCTGCCGGAAAAAGAGAGCCGTAATGGTACTGGCGCTATCAGCCTTGTACAAGCGAAGTACCGCGCTCTGAGCATTCCCCTGAGCGTTGGTTTTCGCTACCCTTTGTCCTTTGATCGGTACTGGTCACCTGCGTACCTCGCTCAATCGGTCGAATTTGTCGCCAGAAGCCCTGCCCCAGCGCACTCCAGCCCAGTCATGGCTCGCTCATGCAAGCCAGACGTTCCGGGGACCGGGAAGGAATCTCGCGCCATCGATTGTCGAAACAGCCCCGCAAGTCCGAAAAAGTACCGACCGCTCATCGTCTAGGAATGCTGCATGTCGTCCACCCCCACAGTTCGCGAACAATTCCTTGTCATCAGTGCCCTTGGCGCCAACCCCATGGAGCTGACCAACGTCCTGTGCCGCGCCAGCCATGAAAACCGTTGTTCGGTCGTCACGTCACGCCTCACCCGCCACGGCGAGTGCAGCGCATTGATTCTGCAGATCTCCGGCACGTGGGACGCTCTGGCGCGCCTCGAAACAGGCCTTCCGGGTCTTTCCAAGAAGCACGCCTTCACGACCAGCGTCGTGCGCAGTGCAACGCTTGAAAATCGCCCCGAAGCCCTGCCCTACGTGGCGTACGTCAGTTCAGCCTATCGCCCGGACATCATCAACGAGTTGTGCCAGTTCTTCATCGATCACAACGTTGAACTGGAAAACCTCATCTGCGATACCTACCAGGCACCGCAGACCGGCGGCACCATGCTCAACGCCACATTTACGGTGACATTGCCTGCCGGCACGCAAATCAGCTGGCTGCGTGATCAGTTCCTCGACTTTGCCGACGCACTGAATCTCGACGCGCTGATCGAACCCTGGCGCCCACAAGCCCCCATGTAAGGAGTTCTCATGGCCGTTTCAGTAGATCAACCGGTTCCCGACTTTCAGGCACCCGCTACCAGCGGGCAGACGGTCGAGCTGTCTGCCCTCAAGGGTCAGCAGGTCGTGATTTATTTCTACCCGAAGGACAACACGCCAGGCTGCACCACTCAGGGCCAGGACTTTCGCGATCACATTGCGCAGTTCCAGGCAGCCAATACCGTTGTTCTGGGCGTTTCCCGCGACAGCCTGAAGACCCACGAAAACTTCAAGGCCAAGCAGTCCTTCCCGTTCGAGCTGATTTCGGACAAGGAAGAAGCGCTCTGCCAGTTGTTCGACGTCATCAAGCTGAAAAAGCTGTATGGCAAGGAATACCTGGGCGTCGACCGCAGCACGTTTCTGATCGACAAGGATGGCGTGCTGCGTCACGAGTGGCGCGGTGTGAAGGTGCCAGGCCATGTGGCTGATGTGTTGGCCAAAGCCGAAGCCCTGAACAAAGGCTGATTACCGAGACCGGCTGCGGCATGCAAGGTGCCGCAGCGATTCACTCCAGCCTGTCAAAGCAAGGGCGCTACCGTCGGCTCATTGCGCGGCCAGGCGTCGAGTACGGCCTTGAACAGGGTCGCCAGCGGAATAGCGAAGAAAATCCCCCAGAAGCCCCACAGCCCGCCGAACAGCAACACGGCGCAGATGATCGCGACCGGGTGCAGGTTGACGGCCTCTGAAAACAGCAATGGCACCAGTACGTTGCCGTCCAGCGCCTGAATGATGCCGTGCGCGATCATCAGGTAGATGAACTGATCGCCCCAACCCCATTGAAACAGGCCGATCAGCGCCACCGGCACCGTCACCACCACAGCGCCGACGTAGGGCACCACGACCGATATCCCGACCAGCATCGCCAGCAGCGCAGCGTAATTGAGCCCGAGCGCGACGAACGCGATGTACGTCACGCCACCGCAGATAAAAATCTCGATGACCTTGCCGCGGATGTAATTGGCGATCTGGCGCTTCATTTCATCTGCGACCCGATTGAGCAACGCTCGCTCACGCGGCAGGTAACCACGCGCCCAGCGGCCAATCATGTTCCGGTCCTTGAGGAAGAAGAACACCAGAATGGGCACCAGCACCAGATAGATCATCAGATTGACCAGCAACGGCAGGCTGGAAATCGAGAACGTCAGCGCCAACTGACCGATCTTGCCCACTTCGCCGCGAGCGACTTCGATGGCCAACAGCACTTGCTCGTCGGAAATCAGGTGCGGATAGCGCTCAGGCAACAGCAACAGCACCGATTGCCATTTAGCGAGCATGCCCGGCGCCTCATTGAACAGTGTGATCATCTGATGCCAGAGCAGCGGCACCAGCACCAGCAAGAACAACAGCAGCACGCCGATGAACAACGTGAACACGAGACCGACCGCAGCCATTTCCGGCATGCGCAGGCGCTCCAGGACGCTGACCAGCCCGTGCATCAGAAACGCCAGAACCAGCCCGGCCAGCACCGGGGCCAGCATTCCGCCCAATGTGAGAACAAGGGTGAACGCCAGAAACAGCAAAACCGCCAGGACCACCGCCTCCTCGTCAGAAAAATAGCGTTGTACCCAGTTGCGAATCACATTGAACATCAAACATCCTTTTCGGAAAAAAACGGCGGCCTATCAAGCCTTGCGAAGCCAGTAACGGTAAACACCCGCCTCGACCTCTTCATGTATAAGCGCATGCCCGGCAAGCCTGGCAAAGGTTCGAAAATCCCGCTGTGACCCGGCATCGGTTGCGATCACTTTCAACACCGCACCGCTGGCCAGACGATTGAGCTCCATCTTGGCTTTCAGCAGCGGCAGCGGGCAGTTGAGCCCACTGGCATCCAGCTCAGCGTCACAGGCGTCAGGGGGCGCTACAGCGTCAGACATCTTTTCTCTCCAGGCGGACACATTGAATTACAAAGAGCAGGTCCGAAAAGGCACAGCGGACAAGCCGGGAAGAATACCTCACTCTGGTCAGCACGCCATTCAGCCAGCTACAGTACAGGTTCTTCTGACCAGAGCTTCGTGCATGAATTTTTTGCGTCCTACACTGCTCACCCTCGCCTGCCTGTTTGCAACCCACGGCATGGCTGATGATCTGCCGTCCCTGGGCGACGCCAGCTCCTCAATCGTTTCTCCCGAGCAGGAACATCGTCTCGGCCGTGCCTGGCTCGGCCTTCTGCGCAGCCAGGTGGGTCAACTGTCGGACCCGCAACTCAAGGATTACGTCGAGACCACGGTGTATCGCCTGGCCGAAACCAGTCAGGTTCAGGACCGCCGTCTGGAATTCATTTTGATCAACAGCCCGCAGCTCAATGCGTTTGCCGCACCTGGCGGGATTATCGGTGTCAACGGCGGCCTGTTTCTCAATGCCAAGACCGAGGGCGAATACGCGTCGGTCATGGCTCACGAGCTGGCGCATTTGTCTCAGCGCCACTTCGCAAGGGGCATTGAAGCCCAGCAACGCATGCAGGTGCCGGTGATGGCGGCGATGCTCGCGGGCATCGTGATGGCGGCTGCCGGCGCTGGTGATGCCGGTATCGCAACCATTGCCGGCTCTCAGGCGGCAGCGATCCAGGAGCAACGCCGGTTTTCGCGTCAGAACGAACAGGAAGCCGACCGTATCGGCATCCTCAATCTGGAGAAAGCCGGCTACGACCCCCGCAACATGCCGACCATGTTTGAGCGGCTCATGCGCCAGTATCGATTCGACGCCAAGCCTCCCGAGTTCCTGCTGACTCACCCGGTCAGCGAATCGCGGATTGCCGACACGCGCAACCGCGCCGAACAGGCCAAGCCGGGTGGCAAGGAAGACAGCTTGCTGTATCAACTGATGCGCGCACGCGTTGCACTGATCTATGAAGAAACACCGGGGATCGCGGCTAAACGCTTCCGCGCCCAACTGGTTGAAAACCCCAATTCCGATGCCGCACGCTATGGACTGGCCATCGCCCAGATCAAGGGCGGCCAGCTCAATGAAGCTCGCGAGAGCCTCAAGCCGCTGCTGGAGAAAGCGCCGAACGACATCACGTACAACCTGTCGCAGATCGATCTGGACATCACCAACAATCGACTGGCCGATGCTCAGCAACGCGTTGACCGCATGCTGACGCTGTACCCAGGCAGCTATCCACTCAATGACGTGCGCATTGATGTGCTGCTCAAGCAGAATCGCACCGCAGAAGCCGAAAAAAGTCTGGAGGCACTGCTCAAGACCCGTCCGGACGATCCTGACATCTGGTATGTGGTGGCAGAAACCCGCGGCCTGAATGGCAACACGATCGGCCTGCATCAGGCCCGCGCCGAGTACTTTGCACTGGTGGGTGACTTCCGTCAGGCCATTCAGCAGCTGGACTTCGCCAAACGCAGGGCCGCCAACAACTTCCAGCTGGCATCGCGCATCGACGCACGGCAGAAGGACCTGGTCGAGCAGGAGCGAATGGTCAAGGACATGATGAACTGATCAGGCCCGCCCACCCGACGTCACGTCACGGCGAGCCGGTCCGGAAATCAAAAAGCCCGCCCCTGCCGTCGGGCTTTTTGCTGTCAGGCGTTACCGGCCTGCCTGATACGCGCCGCCTGGGTGAAATCCAGCATGCGCTGCAGCGGACGAACCGCGTTAGGGATCAGCGCGGGGTCAACGACTATCTCATGAGTGCCTTCACGCAGGCACTGCAAGGTGCGCTCAAGCGTGTTCATCGCCATCCACGGGCAATGCGCGCAGCTACGGCATGCCGCGCCATTACCGGCCGTAGGGGCCTCGATGAAGATCTTGTCAGGACACAACTGCTGCATCTTGTAGAAAATGCCCCGGTCGGTCGCGACAATGAACATCTTGTTAGGCAATCGCTGTGCGGCGGCAATCATCTGACTGGTGGAGCCGACCACGTCAGCCAGCTCGATCACGGCTTCGGGCGACTCCGGGTGAACCAGAATGGCAGCCTCGGGGTACAAGGCTTTCATGTCTTCAAGCTGCTTGGATTTGAATTCCTCGTGAACAATGCAGGCACCGTCCCACAGCAACATGTCGGCACCGGTTTCACGCTGAATATAGCGCCCAAGATGCTTGTCGGGAGCCCAGATGATCTTCTCGCCGTTGTCCATCAGGCTTTCAACGATCTCCAGTGCGCAACCGGAAGTCACTACCCAGTCGGCACGGGCTTTGACTGCCGCCGATGTGTTGGCGTAGACCACAACGGTGCGCTCCGGGTGCTGATCGCAAAACGCGGAAAACTCATCGACCGGACAGCCCACGTCGAGCGAACAGGTGGCTTCCAGCGTCGGCATGAACACGCGCTTTTCCGGGTTGAGAATCTTGGCCGTCTCGCCCATGAAACGCACCCCGGCCACCAGCACGGTGCTGGCTGAGTGGCTGTTGCTGAAACGGGCCATTTCCAGAGAGTCCGCCACGCAGCCGCCCGTTTCTTCGGCCAGCGCCTGAATTTCCGGGTCGCAATAATAGTGAGCGACCATGACCGCGTCCTGCTTCTTCAGCTCAGCCGCAATTTCGGCGCGAAAATGCGCCTGCTCATCGGGGCTCAAAGCTTTGGGCTGCTTGGCGTCGAGATGAGCCTGCACCAGAAAACGTTCGGAAATCTGTGTCATGTTCGCGGGACCTGAAGGCGCCAGAGCGCAAGGAACAAGTTTACACCCGAAAGACAGGCAAAAAAAAACCTGGAAATCCGCATTTTCATGGGCCTTCCAGATTTTCGAAATGGTGGGTCGTGTGGGATTCGAACCTACGACCAATTGGTTAAAAGCCAACTGCTCTACCAACTGAGCTAACGACCCTCTGTTGTGTGGCGCGTATATTACTGATTTTTATCAGTAATTCAACACCTATTTTGAAAAACTTTAAAAATAACGTGTCGGGTCGGCCATTCCGGCAGCCGCAAAGCCTTCTGCGCGCAAGCGGCAACTGTCGCATTTACCGCACGCACGGCCTTGATCATCGGCCTGATAGCAGGACACCGTCAGCGAGTAATCCACACCCAAAGCGCTACCTGCCTTGACGATGTCCGACTTGCTCAGGTTCTGCAGCGGAGCCCTGATGGTGAAGCCCTGCCCTTCCACACCGGCCTTGGTGGCCAGGTTCGCCATACGCTCGAAAGACTCGACGAACTCGGGACGGCAATCCGGGTAGCCCGAATAGTCCACGGCATTGACGCCGATGAAGATATCCCGCGCGCCCAGCACCTCTGCCCAACCCAGGGCCAGCGAGAGAAATACGGTATTGCGCGCCGGCACGTAAGTTACCGGAATCCCTTCGGATGGAGACTCAGGCACCGCGATAGAGCTGTCGGTCAACGCCGAGCCGCCAATGCCATTGAGGTTCAGGCCAATGACCTTGTGTTCGACCGCCCCCAGATCGCGTGCAACGCGCGCAGCGGCGTCCAGCTCGGCGCGATGACGCTGGCCGTAGTCGAAGCTCATGGTGTAGCAGACGTAACCTTCAGCACGAGCCATCGCAACGACCGTGGCGGAGTCCAGGCCACCGGACAACAGGATCACCGCTCTTTTTTTATTCATGGTCAATTCAGTCATTTCAGCGCCCCGGCTCGTCATCCCAAAGAATTTTATGCAACTGCATCTGCAGGCGTACCGGCAGATTATCCGCGACGATCCAGTCCGCCAGATCACGACCCTTGAGTTCGTGATGGCTGGCCGAAAACAGCACCTCGCCCGCGCGACGGTCCAGCCCGTACTGGATCAGCTTGGAAACAGCCCAGTCGTAGTCCTCCCGCGAGCAAATCACGAACTTGACCTGATCGTTCGACGTCAGCAGCTCCATGTTCTCGTAGCGGTTACGTGCGACTTCCTTCGACCCGGGGGTCTTGAGGTCTACGACGCGACTGACACGAGGGTCCACAGCAGAGATATCCAGCGCGCCGCTGGTTTCCAGCGACACCTCGTAACCCGCATCACAAAGACGCTTGAGCAATGGAATCGCATTGGGCTGGGCAAGCGGCTCACCGCCGGTCACACAGACATAGCGGGGACGGTAGGACGCGACTTGCCCGAGGATGTCATCCAGCGTCTGGAGGGCGCCACCGCTGAACGCGTAAGCACTGTCGCAATACTGACAGCGCAACGGGCAGCCGGTCAGTCGGACAAACACGGTGGGCAGGCCAGCCGTACGGGTTTCACCCTGCAACGAGTGAAAGATTTCGGTGATGCGTAATGTGTCTTGCATATCAGCCACGGGCGTAACAGCTAAACAGGCCGTCCGCCTCCGTCAGGCACTTCAAGGGACCCTGCAATCGCAGAATCCGGAAAAGCGTAGGGTGTACCGGAATTTCGGGGGCGAGATTCTAACGAAAAAAGCCGCGACTGGCGCGGCTTTCTTGATCAGCGGGTCAGGGCATCAAAGACGCTGGAGGTCTCGTTGCGCCAATTGTGCAGCCGACGTACCCGGATATTGGGCCACGACCTGCTGCAAAATACCTTTTACCTTGTCGTTATGACCCAGACGACGCTCGACATCTGCCAGTTTGTACAGCGAATCAGGCACCTTGGCATGCTTCGGGTACTGCTGGCTGACTTTGGCAAACGCCTGACCGGCACCCTGAAGGTCGCCCTTGGCCAGGTTGACTTCGCCCAGCCAATACTGGGCATTGCCCGCATAAGAGCTGTTCGGGTATTTACGCAGGAACGCGGTAAACGCCTGACTGGCTTTATCGAAGTCCTTCGCTTTGATCAAATCGAAGGCCGCTTCGTAATAAAGCTTTTCCTTCGCCGGGTCAGGAGGCTCGGTGCCTGCTGCCGGTGCCTGGGCCGCTGAGGCCGAAGGCGTCCCACTGGCGTCGATAGCGCCACCAGAAGGTTGAGAATTATTGGTAGCCGGAGCGGCAGCGCCACTGGCTATGCGTTGATCGAGTTCCTGATAACGCTCCAGAGCTTCCTGCTTCATGCGCTGGATATCGTTTTGCTGAACCTCGACAACACCGCGCAAACGCGCGATTTCGTCCTGCATTTGCTGCAACTGCATGAACAGCTGACCTTGCGCCGAGGCAGGGGCCGTAACCCCTCCCCCGGCGTAGGCGCCGGACGTGCCATAACCCGCTGGCGGATAACTGCTGCTGCCAGAGCCAGAATTATTATCGACCACAGGTGCCGCACCCATCGCTGAAAGCGGAAGAGTGAGGGCCAAAACGGTTAGAGCACGTCGGCACGTTCGCATGTCAAATTACTTACGCAGTTCGACGCGACGGTTCTGAGCCCACGACTGCTCGTCGTTGCCGGTAGCAACTGGACGCTCTTCGCCGTAGGAAACCAGTTCCAGCTGAGCTGGGGAAACACCTTGCAGAACCAGGTAGCGCTGAACGGCTTTCGCACGACGCTCGCCCAGTGCCATGTTGTACTCACGAGTACCACGTTCGTCGGTGTTGCCTTCCAGAACAACGCGAGCGCCGTTAGCTTTCAGGTCTTTGGCGTGAACGTCCAGAGCGCGCATGGCTTCTGGCTTCAGGTCCGAACTGTCGTATTCGAAGTAGAAGGTGGTGATTGCGCGCAGAGCAGCTTCTTCGCTCAGGGAACCGTCAACGGCACCAGAGTTAGCGCCGTAACCAGCGTTAGGATCAACAGCAGCACCGCCAGCGCCGGCGTTGTCGCCGCCCTTGGACGAGCAACCTACAGCTACAGCCATGGCCAGAGCCAGCGCAGCAAATTTACCAAACTTCAGCATTTCCATCTTGAAACTCCTAATGAACCCCAGTGTGTTAAGCAAAACGTGTAGCGCCGCGTCAGTTCAGGTAAGGGGACCAGGAAGGTTCTCTGACTTCGCCTTGAGCGGTAGGAAGCGGGAGCCTTACGCGTCCGTTAATGGACACGAGCATCAAGACTCCCCGGCCCTGCTGGCGGGTGGCGTAGATTACCATGGTGCCATTGGGCGCAACAGTAGGCGACTCATCAAGGTTGCTATCTGTGAGGATTTTTACGCTACCGCGGGCCAAATCCTGCACTGCTACCTTGAAATTAGTGAAGCCGTCCTGCCTGTGAATCATTACCAGCGTCTTTTCATCGGCTGACAATTTCGGGTTGGCATTGTAGTTACCCACGAACGTTACACGTTCGGCACCGCCGCCATTGATATTCGTCTTGTAGATCTGTGGCTTGCCGCCACGGTCCGACGTGAAGTATAGCGTAGACCCGTCCTTTCCGAAGAAAGGTTCGGTATCAATTGCAGAATCGTTGGTGACACGACTCAATTGACGCGACGCCAGGTTGATGACGTAGATTTCCGGGTTGCCGTCCTTGGACAGAACAAAGGCCAGCTTGTTGCCATCCGGGGACCATGCAGGCGCGCCGTTCAAGCCTTCGAAGTTGGTGATCTGCTCGCGACGACCCGTATCGATATGCTGAACGAAGATGCGCGGACGCTTCTGTTCGAACGACACATAGGCGATACGCTTGCCGTCAGGCGCAAAACGCGGCGACAGGATCGGCTCGCGGGATTGCAACAGCGTCACCGCACGAGCACCGTCGTAATCCGAACGCTGCAGGGTGTAACGCGTGTTGTTCTCCGAAAAGCGTTCGGCCGTCACGTACAGCATCCGGGTCGAAAACGCACCTTTGATACCGGTGAGCTTCTCGAACGACTGGTCGGCGATGTAATGCGCCATGTCGCGCAACTGGTCGTTGGTACCGGATACGTTGCCGGTCAGCACCTGCTGTTCGGTCGCCACGTTGAACAACGCGTACTGAATCTGCAGACGTCCGCCAGCCGGCGTGATGTTGCCGACCATGACGTATTGGGCGCCCAGCGCTTTCCAGTCACGGAAAATGACTTCGCTGGCCTGGGTCGGCAAGCTGATCATGTTCTGCTTGGGAATCGGCGCGTAGTAGCCTGAGTTGCGCAGGTCGTTGCTCACGATCTCTGCCATGTCTTCCGGCAGCACGCTGCCGCCCTGCCAGCCAAATGGCACAACCGCGATTGGAGCCGCGCGGTCACTGCCACTGGTGACCAGAATGTTCTTTTCTTCTGCCGCCACTATTCCTGACGCGAAACAGAGAACGACGAGCAGTCCTCGAAAAAGGTTGATCACAAGGCTAGATCTCCAGGTGTGAATGTCATCTTGAATGAACGATAGGGAGCGAAGTCAGCCGGCTTCAGACCCTGCATTTCTGTCAAACGTCCAATGTTCTTCACCGCTGCAACCGCAGAGCTGTCGAACGGTCCGTCACCACTGGACTTTGCAATCGATACCGACGCAATCGTACCGTCCGGCAACATGCCTATCTGCAACGTTACCGACATGTTGTTACGTGCCGAAGGAGGACGACTCCAACCTTCAGACGCTCGAACACGAATCAGGTCATCGAAACTGCCAGCCGTTTCATCGCCACGCTCATCAGCCAGAGCCTGTTGCCGTTCCGGTTTGTCGGACAGCAAATCGGCCAGTGCCTGCGCCTTCTTGTCTTCAGCGGATTTGCGAGCGGCTTCCTGCGCCTTCTTGGCGGAGTCGGCAGCGGCTTTCTTCTTGGCGTCTTCGGCAGCCTTTTTCTTCGCGTCCTCGGCAGCTTTCTTCTTGGCGTCTTCTGCGGCCTTTTTCTTGGCCTCATCAGCAGCCTGTTTCTTGGCTTCCTCGGCGGCGGCTTTCTTGGCGTCTTCTTCGGCTTTTTTCTTCGCCTCGTCTTCAGCCTTCTTCTTGGCTATGTCAGCCAGTTGCTTATCTTCAGCCTTTTTGGCATCAGCGACCTTCTTGGCTTCGTCGGCTTTCTTGGCATCGTCAGCCTTTTTGGCTTCCTCCGCTTTCTGCTCGGCCTTCTTGGCTTCGTCGGCTGCTTTCTGCTCTTCGGCTTTTTGAGCCGACTCTTCTTTCTTTTGTTCCGCAGCTTTTACAGCGTCCTGCTTCAACTGCTCGATCTTTTTCTGTTCCAGCTGTTCGACTTCAGTTTGTCGCGCAGCGGTTTTCTTCGCCTCACCGGCAATCTTCTGGTTGGTCTGGGTAGTGGCCTGGCTCTTGGACTTGAGCTGATAGAGCGTTGCCTGAACGATAGGCTTGGCTTCGGGCAAATCCGGAGTCATGGCAAAACTGACGAACAGCATGCCGAAAATCAGAATGTGCAATGCCACGGCCCAGACACTGGGCCAGAAGTAGCTTTCCGAGGCGGACGGCTCTCGAATCGGCTGCATCAGGGTGCCTCGGTAATCAAGCCAACATTCCCGACCCCAGCCTTCTGCAGCCCGCCCATCGTGCCCATGACCGAGCCGTAATCGACGGTCTTGTCACCACGAATGAAAACCTGCGTCTGCTTGCCTGCGTCACGACCGGCGGCGACGATCTTGGTCACGGCGGCGGTCAGTTGCGGCAGGGTCATTGCCTTGTCCATCTGCTTGTCGGTATCGACTTCGCTGCCAAGGTTCCAGTAATAGGTCTTGTCAGCCTTGATCGAAATGGTCAGGACCTGATTGTTGTTGTCTTGCGGCAAAGCCTCGCTGGAGACCTTGGGCAAATCGACCTTCACGCCCTGGTTGATCATGGGAGCCGTCACCATGAAAATCACGAGCAACACCAGCATCACGTCGATGTAGGGCACTACGTTCATTTCGGCGACCGGCTTGCGTTTTCTGCGACGATCTCGAGCGATTAAAGCCATGGGGAATTACCTGCTCACTCTTCGCTGGTATGCACTTTACGGTGCAGGATGGCCTGGAACTCGTCAGCGAACGTGTAGTAACGGCTGATCAAGGTCTCACTGCGCGCGGCGAAACGGTTGTAGGCAATAACGGCCGGGATGGCTGCAAACAGACCGATGGCCGTTGCAATCAGTGCTTCGGCAATGCCTGGCGCGACAGTGGCCAGGGTCGCCTGCTGCGCGGTCGCCAGACCGCGGAAGGAGTTCATGATGCCCCAGACAGTACCGAACAGGCCGACATACGGACTGGTGGAACCCACGGTCGCCAGATACGGCAAACCGGCTTCGAGTTTTTCTTCCTCGCGGGAGATTGCCACACGCATGGCACGCGCCACACCTTCCATGACCGCATCAGGATCGACACCGGACTGCTGACGCAGGCGGGAAAATTCCTTGAAACCGGCACGAAAGATCTGCTCGACGCCCGAATCCGGATCAGGATTGCTGCCGGCCTGACGGTACAGCTTGGACAGGTCGATACCCGACCAGAAGCGCTCTTCAAAGCTGTCCAGTGCGCGCCGACCTGCACGCAGCATGTTGCTGCGCTGAAAAATCACGATCCACGAAGTGACCGAAGCGGCCACCAGAATCAGCATGACCAACTGAACAACAATGCTGGCATTGCTGACCAAACTCCACATGGAGGAATGGTCGACGACGTTAGCTTCCACGCTTTATCTCCTGCTCTGAATGTATGCCCGCGCCGCCCTGGTCGGCAAAGGCCGCTCGCAGAGCTTCGGGAATGGCCCGGGGTTTAAAACTATCGGCGCGTACGCACGCCACCAGGAACTGCCCTTCACAGAGCAGCGTTGCATCTGACGCCCGCCTGATCTGCTGTGTAAAACGCAGGCTGACGCGGTTCAATTCGGTTACTTCTGCACTGACAAGCAGCTCGTCATCCAGCCGCGCCGGCTTGTGATAACGCGCCTCACTGGAATGCACGACAAATAAAAGGTTTTCCTGCGCCAGTTCGGACTGGGCAAACCCCAGATCCCGTAGCCGCTCGGTACGAGCCCGCTCCATGAATTTCAGATAATTGACGTAGTAGACGATGCCGCCAGCATCGGTGTCCTCGTAATAAACGCGACAGCGATGTGCGAACGACTGAACCCCGTTTTGCGCGCGCATACTCTAGTGCTTACTCCTCAGGTTGCCAATCGGCTCAGGCAACTGTTTTTCAACGTTTTACAGCTTATTACCGGTATCGGCCGCGAGACTGGCAATGTGACCACAGGAACCGGGAATAAATTGCACCGCATTGCTATAAATCCACGGCGTCATCAACAAAGTCACCTGCTGCCGGCATCTCACCCATTCGTGAAGGGATATTCAACCCGAAATGCAGATACGCATGGCGGGTGACCACCCGACCGCGAGGTGTGCGCATGATATAGCCTTGCTGGATCAAATAGGGCTCCAGCACGTCTTCAATTGTGTGACGCTCTTCACTGATGGCCGCTGCAAGGCTGTCGACGCCTACCGGACCACCGTCAAACTTCTCGATCATGGTCAGCAATAGGCGCCGGTCCTGATGATCAAAGCCATGTTCATCGACATCCAGCAGGTTCAGCGCCTTGTCGGCAGTCTGCCGGGTGATCTGCCCGTTGCCACGAACTTCGGCGAAATCCCGCACACGACGCAAAAGACGGTTGGCGATACGCGGCGTGCCCCGCGCGCGCCTGGCAATTTCGAAAGCCCCCTGAGGCTCGATAACCAGACCCAGAATGCCGGCCGAACGCGACACGATCGTCGAGAGATCAGCGATATTGTAAAACTCAAGACGCTGAACAATGCCGAAACGGTCACGCAGAGGATTGGTCAGCATGCCCGCGCGAGTGGTCGCGCCCACCAGCGTAAAGGGCGGCAGGTCCAGCTTTATAGAACGTGCCGCAGGCCCTTCACCGATCATGATGTCGAGCTGAAAGTCCTCCATCGCCGGGTACAGCACTTCCTCGACAATCGGTGATAACCGATGGATTTCGTCGATAAACAGCACGTCATTGGGTTCAAGGTTGGTCAGAATCGCCGCCAGATCACCGGGCCGTTCAAGCACCGGGCCGGACGTACTCTTGATCGACACGCCCATTTCCTGAGCGATGATATTGGCCAGAGTGGTCTTGCCCAGACCGGGCGGGCCGAAGATCAGCGTATGGTCCAGCGCCTCGTTACGGCCTCGGGCAGCCTGGATGAACAACTCCATCTGCTCGCGCACAGTGGGCTGGCCAATGTAGTCAGCGAGGCTCAGCGGACGAATCGCGCGGTCCATCTGCTCATCACGATCACGGCCGCCAACGGCGGTTATCAGGCGGTCGGCATCTATCACTTAACCCATCCCCTTCAACGCGCGACGAATCAGATCTGCACTGCTCAAATCTTTTTCCTTGATAGCGGAGACAGCCTTGCTCGCCTCCTGTGGTTTGTAACCCAGCGAAATCAGTGCGCTGACCGCATCGGATTCGGCCGACGCAACGGGTTCGGCCTGATTAGGCCCACTGGAAACCAGCGCAAAGGTGCCGGGCAATGCCTCCCAGGCCTTGAAACGGTCTTTGAGCTCGACCAGCAAACGCTCGGCAGTTTTCTTGCCCACCCCCGGAATACGCGTCAACGCCGAGGTGTCCTGAGCCTGAACGCAACGTACCAGCTCATCGACTTCCAGGCCAGACATCAGCGCCAGCGCCAGTTTAGGCCCCACGCCGTTGAGACGAATCAGCTCACGGAACAACTCACGCTCGCGCTTTTCGTAGAAGCCATAGAGCAGGTGCGCGTCTTCGCGCACCACCAGATGGGTGTACAGCGTCACGGTTTCACCGACATGCGGCAGCCGATACAGCGTGGTCATCGGCACTTCCAGCTCATAGCCGACACCGTTGACATCCAGCACCAGATGCGGAGGCTGCTTCTCGGCGATAGCGCCGCGTAAACGTCCAATCACGTTTCAGATCCTTTCGTGTTGCCAGTCGCTTGTGCGACGAAATTGAACACAATCCATCCTCAAAAACAGGCCTGCGGGCGATGCCATCAGAGGCGCAACCGACCGCCGCGACTGCGTGCAGTGCCCAGCCCGTGAGGGATCAGGCTGGAACGCGTGTGCGCATGACACAGCGCAATCGCCAGGGCATCGGACGCATCGATCTGCGGTTTCTGGGTCAGCTTGAGCAAATGCATGACCATCATCATCACCTGCTCTTTATTCGCACCACCGGTGCCAGCCACAGCTTGCTTGACCTGAGTCGCCGTGTACTCGGCAATTTCCAGCGCCTCTTCGGCACCCGCCACGATAGCCGCACCCCTGGCCTGACCCAGCTTGAGCGCTGAGTCGGCGTTGCGCGCCATGAAGACCTTTTCGATGCCCATCGTCACAGGCTCGTAGGTCTTGATGACCTCACGCACACCGCGATACACGATCTGCAAACGCTCATGCAGTTCGCCGCTGCCCGTGCGAATACACCCCGAAGCCACGTAAACGCAGCCACGGCCAGTGTCACGCACTACGCCATAGCCGGTTATTCGCGAGCCGGGATCGATACCTAGAATAAGAGTCATAACGCCTGCAGCTTGAGAAAGTAACGCAAAGGCAATGTGCGCAGCATAAAGGCAGAAGCCGGAGGCCGATAGCTGCGTGATACCCACAGCTTCGCTCCCCCGGCTTCTGACACGGTGTTACCTGTCGGCGATCAGCCCAGTTGCTCCATGACGTCGTCCGGGATTTCCGCGTTCGAATAGACGTTCTGCACGTCATCCAGGTCCTCAAGCATGTCGATCAGCTTGAGCACCTTTTCAGCGGTTTCCAGATCAAGCACCGCACTGGTGGTCGGCAACATGACGATTTCCGCGTCTGCGGCCTTGAAGCCCGCAGCTTCCAACGCGTTACGCACTGCATAGAATCCGGAAAACGAAGTAAAGACATCAATCGAGCCATCTTCGTTGGTGACGACGTCGTCGGCATCGGCCTCCATAGCGGCTTCAATCAGCGCGTCTTCATCCACGCCGGCCGCAAAGGAAATCTGCCCCTTACGATCAAACAGGTAGGCAACAGAGCCGTCGGTGCCGAGATTGCCACCGCATTTGGTAAACGCATGGCGCACCGCTGCGGCAGTCCGGTTGCGATTGTCAGTCATGGTTTCGACCATGATCGCCACACCGCCCGGACCATAACCCTCGTAACCCAGCTCTTCTACATCATCACCGTCGGATGCCCCCACACCCCGCGCCACGGCACGATCAATGGTGTCACGGGTCATGTTGGCGCCAAGTGCCTTGTCCAGCGCCAGACGAAGACGCGGATTGGAGCCTGGATCACCACCACCCTGACGCGCAGCAACCGTCAGTTCACGAATCCACTTGGTGAAAATCTTGCCTTTCTTGGCATCCTGACGCTCTTTGCGGTGCTTGATGTTGGCCCACTTGGAATGACCTGCCATTTCTCGCTCCAGATTCTTTTTGAAACACTTTCACCTTTCGCCCAAGACCATCAGGCAAAAAGCTTCACTCGATAAGGGTGACACAGGGCGTATCAGCGATACGCCCTGCCCGGCATCACTCGGCCTTTGGCTGCTCGCGCAGACGGATGTGCAACTCGCGCAACGCTTTGGCGTCGACAACGCCAGGTGCCTGAGTCATGACATCGGCGGCACTCTGGGTTTTCGGGAACGCGATCACTTCACGGATGGACTGCGCGCCGGTCATCAGCATGACCAGACGGTCAAGACCAAACGCCAGACCTCCGTGCGGTGGCGCACCGTACTTCAGCGCATCCAGCAGGAAGCCAAACTTCTCTTGCTGCTCGTCCTCGGCGATGCCCAGCAGACGGAAGACCGCCTGTTGCATGTCCTTGCGGTGGATACGGATCGAACCGCCGCCCAGCTCGGTGCCGTTGAGCACCATGTCGTAGGCACGGGACAGCGCCGTCGCAGGGTTGGCTTCCAGCTCTTCAGGCGTGCATTTGGGCGCCGTGAAGGGGTGGTGCAGTGCCGTGAAGCTGCCGTCGTCGTTCTCTTCGAACATCGGGAAGTCGACGACCCACATCGGTGCCCACTCGCAGGTGTGCAGCTTGAGGTCGTTGCCGATCTTGATCCGCAGCGCGCCAAGGGCTTCGCTGACGACCTTGAACTTGTCCGCACCGAAGAACACGATATCGCCATCGACCGCGCCGACGCGATCAAGGATGACATTCAGGTTTTCTTCCGGAATGAATTTCACGATCGGCGACTGCAGACCTTCCGGCCCCTTCGCGCGCTCGTTGACCTTGATGTAAGCCAGGCCTTTGGCGCCGTAGATACTGACGAACTTGGTGTAGTCGTCGATCTGGCTGCGCGCCATGCTGGCAGCGCCAGGCACACGCAATGCGGCAACACGCCCTTTCGGATCGTTGGCCGGACCGCTGAAGACCTTGAATTCCACACCGGTAAGCTGATCGGCAACGTCCACCAGTTCCAGCGGGTTGCGCAGGTCTGGCTTGTCGGAGCCGTAGCGGCGCATGGCCTCTTCGAACGTCATGTGCGGGAAATCACCGAACTCCAGGTCCAGCACTTCCTTGAACAGCTGACGAACCATCTTCTCGGTCAGACCCATGATGTCTTCCTCGTTGAGGAAGCTGGTCTCGATGTCGATCTGGGTGAATTCCGGCTGACGGTCGGCACGCAGGTCTTCGTCGCGGAAGCACTTGGCGATCTGGTAGTAGCGGTCGAAGCCGGCGACCATCAGCAGTTGCTTGAACAACTGAGGCGACTGCGGCAACGCAAAGAAACTGCCCGGGTGTGTGCGGCTTGGCACCAGATAGTCGCGGGCGCCTTCCGGCGTGGCGCGAGTCAGTATCGGTGTCTCGACGTCGAGAAAACCGTTTTCATCCAGATAACGACGGATGCTGGTGGTAATGCGCGAACGCAAACGCAGCTTTTCGGCCATCTCCGGGCGGCGCAGGTCGATGAAGCGGTAACGCAGGCGCGTCTCTTCGCCCACGTCGGAGTATTCGTTCAACGGGAATGGCGGTGTCTCGGATTCGTTCAGCACTTCGAGTTCGTAACCCAGAACCTCAATGGCACCGGATGCCATGTTCGCGTTCACGGCACCGGCCGGACGAGCACGAACCTTGCCCACGACCTTGACCACGTACTCGCTGCGCACGCGATCTGCGGCAGCGAAGGTGTCTGCACGATCAGGGTCGAACACCACTTGAGCCATGCCTTCACGGTCGCGGATATCGAGAAAGATAACGCCCCCGTGGTCACGACGACGGTGGACCCATCCGCAAAGGGTAATTTCCTGGCCTTCCAGGCTTTCGTTCAGTTGCCCGCAATAATGGCTGCGCATCATGATGGTGTTTTCACTTCTCGTAATTCGAATTCGGTGGCGCTTTCGCTCCTGGCTTGCGCTCAGTGGTGCAAGGCACCGGCACAGGGCTCATATCAGCCCAGGCCCACGCAGAGTCACGCCCGCTAGCAAGACGGGGGATTATATAGAGTTAATTGACACCGTGCAGCCGAACGAACCTGTCAGGCCCGGATAAGTTCATTGCGACCCCGCAGCGCTGCGCAGGCCGCCCGCAGCCGGGAGAGGCAGGCACGCCGCAGCGAGCCCGCAGAATGAGGATCAAGCTAGGCGCGGGAATTTTCCAGACAATCAGCCTTTAGCAAATGTGCAACGCAGACAACACGAATCAAACCACTGAAATTCTTGACGCCGCCGTGGCGCAGATGCACCTCCCTGTCGATATAAGACAACACAGCATTAACGGAACACTCATTGGAACTGGCAATGCCCGACAAAATGTTCCAGTACACTTTCTCCAGACGCAGACAGGTCGCCAGCCCATTAAGCCGCACCGACTTTGAATGAGGCTGTGCCAGCGTCATATTGAAATCCTGAACAAAGGGATCATGGCGTATTTCCACCTCCCTGTGTAAAACCTTGACGTCTTGATCAACCCCTCTTGTCATCACGATTACCACCCTCGAACCCATGAATTTAAAACACCGAAAGAAATATTCAAAAACAAATAAATACCCGATGTATAAAACATTATTCGAGACTTTATAACCAGCCGACTTCACACCCTGTCACTGTAGGACATGGCCACAGGAATCAGCGGAATATCGTTTAACGCTGAAAGGTAATGGAAGGCGAATAACAAATACTGGACTGCCTGGTGGCGTACGCCAGATGGCAGCCACCTTCAATTGCACGACACCCTGCAAGGCCGGCCTCGCGCCCAGCCACGGATGGAACGGGGCTCGGCACATTCCTGGCAGCGCCTGCACGTAAAGGACGAGCGACCGTCAAGGCCGCTCGACACAGTCGTTACTTCGGCTCGAGCATCGAACGCAACATCCAGGCTGTTTTTTCATGAACCTGCATGCGCTGTGTCAACAGATCGGCTGTCGGTTCATCGCTGACTTTATCCAGAAGAGGAAAGATACTACGCGCAGTGCGGACAACGGCCTCTTGACCTTGCACCAGACTTTTGATCATATTCTCCGCACTCGGCACACCCTCTTCTTCCTTGATGGAAGACAGGCGAGCATAGGTCGAATAAGTGCCCGGCGCCGGAAAGCCCAGAGCACGAATACGCTCGGCAATAGAATCGACCGCCAGTGCCAGTTCGTTGTATTGCTCTTCAAACATCAGGTGCAGCGTGCGAAACATAGGCCCGCTGACGTTCCAATGAAAGTTATGAGTCTTGAGGTAAAGCACATAAGTATCCGACAGCAGGTGCGACAGGCCGTCCACGATCGATTTGCGATCCTCTTCACTGATACCAATATCAATTGCCATGTTTCATGCCCTTTTAGTGAGGATTGAAAAGCAGTAACGACCGCTACTCTATCAAGAGAACCCGACGGGCGCAGCTTTCCCTTGAGGCAGCGCCACTGCCGAACAAGGGCCGTGACGGATAGCACGCCGCGTCGAGCCTCCATGCGGCAGCGATCACGACGAGAAATTCCTGCATGCTCGGGGCAAGCAGGCGAAAACCGGACCGAGCGCTCTGTCTCAGCCTCTTCAGGGGGGTTGCCCTGTGCCTCACCGGCAAGGCAGGCCGTATAGGGCGAGCGTAATCAATTGCTGATTTGAGTAGGATCAGGCTTTGCTGTTAAATACACGGCGTGTCGCCAATGAGTTGCCATCCAGCATCGGCGCATAGGCTGGCCCACCGCTCGTGCATCACGCCTCATCTTGTTCAGAAGCGTACCGGGCGTAACCAGCTATTTCTTGTAATCCTTCTTGCATGTGAGCTTTTTAAAATGTTGAAAATTGTCCACCTGGTAACGGGAGCAGCAGCCCTGCTGCTTTCTTTCATACCCAGCCTGCGTAGCGAGGCCATGTCTCCCTACCTGCAACAGCCTGACGCGCTTTATCTGGCTTTCTTCGGCCTGCTTAACCTGATACTCGCTCCGGTCATCCCTTACTGGAATCGAGGCCCACGTCATAACCTGCAAAACCTGGTCAGTGCCTTGCTTGTCATCGCAGTCATCGTGCAGACACTGGCCTTGCTCGTCCCGTTACTGACCATCGCCGGGCAACCCGCGATCATGACGAGCCTGGCCATTGCCGTCATCGCTGTCGTTCTGCACCTGGGCGTCAGCTTTTACAGGTCTTATTCTCCTTCGCCCGCCCCTCAAAATCACGACATGAGCAATCGGGATACAGGCACCGTGAAGTGGTTCAATACGTCTAAAGGTTTCGGCTTCATTTCCCGTGACTCCGGCGACGATATCTTCGTGCATTTTCGTGCCATTCGCGGAGAGGGTCATCGTGTACTGGTCGAAGGCCAGCGCGTCGAGTTCTCTGTCATGAATCGCGACAAAGGCCTGCAGGCCGAAGACGTGATCGCAGCCCTGCCCCGCCGCTGATTGCTGCGAAACGCATACAGATCCAGTGTCATAAAAAACCGCGACCTCCCAACGGAAGTCGCGGTTTTTTTATGGGAGCAGCCCGTCAGTAATGAGGAGGCGGCGCATCTTCCTCGAAGGTATCGAACTGACTGCCCATTTCCTCCTGACGCTTGAGCATCGCTGCCATTTGCTGCTGCAGATGATCAATTTCGCGCTGCTGCTTGATCAGCACATCATTGAGCGCCTGGATGGTGTCATCCTGAAAGGCCATCCGGCTTTCCAGTTCCATGACTCGATTTTCAAGACTCATGATTGCTCTCCCTCAAATCTGAAATCATTCGCCAACACCGGCTTTAGTCGCCGGCGGACCGCTGCGAACTGCTCGTCGGTGTAAGCGACGGCAGGATGCTTGCCCCACACGGGCGCGGGCCAGGCAATATCGTCCCGTTTGCGCACGATGACGTGCATGTGCAGTTGACTGACCATATTGCCCAACGCGGCGACGTTGATTTTATCTGCATCAAAGACGTCTTTCAGCACCTTCGCAAGGGCACTCGTCTCGTGCCACAACTGCAATTGATCAGCGGGTTCCAGTTGAAACACCTCGCTGATATCGGCCCGACGCGGCACCAAAATGAACCAGGGATAATGGGCATCGTTGGACAGCAACAGACGACACAGAGGGAAGTCGCCCACGAGCAAGGTATCTTGCTGCAGACGAGGGTCCAGAACGAACACGATAAGAACTCCTGATAGCCAGGTGGATGCCCGGCCAGCCCCGTAATGAAGCTGGCACTTGATACCCGGAAGGATACGCGCGATGGAGCAATGCTTCACCCCTGACTGATCGATGCACCAGCTTGCAGCCGACAGGACACTCTTCGCACCGATTTGAGGCCGTTTCAGGGTGTAGCAAAAAAGACAGAACGGCGCTCACACCACAACAGGGCGGCAATCGTCTGTCGCGGGTACATGAAAATGAAACAATCCAACCCCCACCATAGGGATGACCCGGACAACGCTCCAGGTTCAGGCACGCTCGAACAGGACTGCACCAAAACCACACACAGCTGTTGCTGTGACAACACCGGGAATTCGTTTTCTACACACCCTACGCATCCCTGGGTAACGCTTTTGCTGCACGACGCTCCGCACGCCTCGACCGGGCATGACGGGCATGAATTTTAATATTTTATCTATCTGCTTAAAAAACAAGGAGTTAGGAAAACAACCGGATGCGAATTCTGATTTTTCACAAAATTTTTTCATTTCCGGCTGGTTTGAGCACGCTTGTTGCTTTATCACCCACATGATCACGGCACCTCTGGCGGAAAACAGGGGTGACAGGATCAAGGGAAAACGGCTCGGTCCGCAAAGCGCCGTAAAGATTCTGAAAGGATAGAGCTGTATCTATCGCAACAAAAGTCAGCGTGATGTAGATTCCGCCGACCAAAAATAGAAAGAGCCGCCCAGATAAAAAAACAGGTGGGACGGCACAAAATCTTCTAAAAAACCAAAGGAGCAATCACGATGAGAGTGATGAAGTGGAGCGCAATCGCACTGGCCGTTACTGCAGCCAGTACCCAGTTGGCAACGGCAGCACCTTTCGTCAGCGATCAGGCTGATGCCAAGGGCTTTGTCGAAGGCAGCACGCTTGACCTGAAGTTGCGCAATTACTATTACAACCGTGACAAGAAAGCCGGTGCCGCCGACGATCGTGACTGGACTCAAGGTATCTGGGCCAACTTCAGCACCGGCTACACCCAAGGCACCATCGGGGTCGGCGTAGAAGCGTTCGCTTACGCCGGCGTCAAGCTCTGGGGCCCGGACAAGTATTCGGGTTCAGGCAACCTGATCACCGATTCCGCTGGCAATAACGAAGACACCCAGAGCAAAGCTGGCGGCGCAGTGAAATTCCGCGTATCGAAAACTGAACTGAAAGTGGGCGACATGCAGCCGACCAGTCCAGTGTTCGCGGTTGGCGGCTCGCGCCTGCTGCCTCAGACAGCCAGCGGTATCAGCCTGCAAAGCAGTGAGCTCCAAGGCCTGGACGTTGAAGCGGGTCACTTCTACTCCGGCACCAGCCAGGATGACACCAGCCACAACGGCAGCATCTTCGCCAACTACGCAGGCGTTCGTGCGAATAGCGCTGACTTCGCTGGCGGCAAATATGCCATCACCGACAGCCTGGGCGTCGCGTTCTACGCAGCCAAGCTTGAAGACATCTGGGATCAATACTACGGTAACGTGAACTACGCGCTGCCGCTGGGTAACGATCAATCCCTGGCCTTCGACGCTAACATCTACCGCACCGTAGACGAAGGCAGCGCGAAAGCCGGCTCGATCAGCAACACCGCGTTCTCCGGCTCCGCAGCTTACTCGTTCCTTGCTGCACACACCGTGACCCTGGCATTCCAGAAAATCAACGGTGACACCCCGTTCGACTACATCGGTATTGGTGACAACAACCGTGGTGGCGACTCGATCTTCCTGAACAACTCGATTCAGTACTCCGACTTCAACGGTCCGGGCGAAAAATCCTGGCAGGCTCGCTACGACCTGAACATGACTCCGTACGGTGTCCCTGGCCTGAGCTTCATGACCCGCTACATCAAGGGTACTGACATCGACGGCACCAAAACGCCTGCTGGCAGTGCTTACGCCGGCTTGTACGGTGCAGATGGCGAACACCACGAGACCAACCTCGAAGCCAAATACGTCGTACAGACTGGCCCGGCCAAGAACCTGTCCTTCCGCGCACGTCAAGCATGGCATCGCGCAAACGCCGATCAGGGCGAAGGCGATGTCAACGAGTTCCGCCTGATCGTCGATTACCCGATTTCGATCCTGTAATCGCAGCTCAGCACTCGTTAATAGAAGAAGCCCGGCTCATGCCGGGCTTCTTCATTCACGCCATAAAGCCCGCGCCCACGCGCCGCAAGCCCGCCCTGCCCTGTACGTCACCGGAACACCGCCGTACAATGCCAAGTCATTTCCAGTCACAGCAACCGACAACGGCCAACCATGCGCACCAGTCAATTTTTGCTCGCCACACAGAAAGAAACCCCTTCCGACGCGGTCGTGGTCAGCCATCAGCTGATGCTGCGTGCCGGCATGATCCGCAAACTGGCATCCGGCCTCTACACATGGTTACCTATGGGCCTGCGCGTATTGCGCAAGGTCGAAGCCATCGTCCGTGAAGAAATGGACGCCGCTGGCGCACTCGAAATCCTGATGCCTGGCATCCAGCCCGCAGAGCTGTGGCAAGAGTCCGGCCGCTGGGAACAATACGGGCCGGAGCTGATGCGCCTGGTCGATCGCCACAACCGTGAGTTCTGCCTGGGCCCGACCCACGAAGAAGTCATTACCGATCTGGCACGCAATGAGTTGAACAGCTATAAACAGCTGCCGATCAACATGTACCAGATTCAGACCAAATTCCGTGACGAGATCCGCCCACGCTTCGGCCTGATGCGTGGCCGCGAGTTCGTCATGAAAGACGCTTACTCGTTCCATGCCGACAACGCTTCGCTGCAGATCACGTACGACCGCATGCACCTTGCGTACAGCAACATCTTCAGCCGCCTGGGCCTGAAATTCCGCCCGGTCGAAGCCGACAACGGTTCGATTGGTGGCGCTGGCTCGCACGAGTTTCACGTACTGGCCGAGTCTGGCGAAGACGATATCGTGTTCAGCAATGGCTCCGACTATGCGGCCAATATCGAAAAAGCCGAGGCAGTCCCTGCCGAGAAGACGCGTCCGGCCGCCACTGAAGAGTTGCGTCTGGTCGATACCCCGAATGCCAAAACCATTGCACAACTGGTCGAAGGCTTTGGTCTGCCTATCGAAAAGACTGTCAAAACGCTGGTGGTGCATGCGGCCGAAGAAGGCAAGCTGATCGCACTGATCATTCGCGGCGATCACGAGCTCAACGAAATCAAGGCCAGCCAGCAGCCGCAGGTGGCCAGCCCGCTGGTCATGGCTTCTGAAGCCGAATTGCGTGACGCCATCGGCGCAGGCGCAGGCTCGCTCGGCCCACTGAACCTGCCACTGCCTTGCATCATTGATCGCTCGGTCGAACTGATGAGCGATTTCAGTGTGGGTGCCAACATTGATGACAAGCACTATTTCGGCGTCAATTGGGAGCGCGACCTGCCGGTGCCGACAGTTGCGGACCTGCGCAATGTCGTTGCGGGCGATCCCAGCCCGGATGGCAACGGCACGCTGGAGATCAAGCGCGGTATCGAAGTGGGCCATATTTTCCAGTTGGGCACCAAGTACAGCGAAGCCATGAAGTGCCAGGTGCTGGGTGAAAACGGCAAACCGGTCAACCTGGCAATGGGCTGCTACGGCATTGGTGTTTCCCGCGTGGTGGCTGCAGCCATCGAGCAGAACAGCGACGAGAACGGCATCATCTGGAACGACACGCTGGCGCCGTTCCAGATTGCACTTATTCCGCTTCGCTATGAAACCGACGCCGTCCGCGAGGCGACCGACACGCTTTACGCAGAGCTGACCGCTGCCGGTTTTGAGGTGTTGCTGGATGACCGGGACAAGAAAACCAGCCCGGGCATCAAATTCGCCGACATGGAGCTGATCGGCATTCCGCATCGCATCGTGGTCAGTGATCGCGGGCTTGCCGAAGGCAATCTGGAATACAAGAGCCGTACCGAATCGCAGCCGCAAGCCATTGCGGTCGCGGATGTGCTGTCGTTCATCCAGGGCCGAGTGAAACGCTGAGTCAAAAGGCGCACCCGTGTACGGGTGCGCCGCTCATCACACGCCCAATCCGCATCAGAGATCTCATGTTCAAACGAAGCACTTCAAGCCTCGGCAGCGCCGTTCTGTGCGCCTCTTTCCTCGTCGGCGGCTGTGCCAACCAATTGTCGCAACGCAGCGAGCATGAGGAGCGCGTCGAACGCAAACTGCTCGAACATACACTGCAGGTCGACATTGGCGAACCCAAGACGCTGGAATTACCGCAACGTCGCGTGCGGATTCACGAGCACAAATCGTTCGAGGTCACCGACTACGAGGTGACCCGTCACTACGACCGTTACACGCCCTATCAGCCGTGGCGGGAGATCTACGAAATTCCTCTCGGTGCCGTTGCGGTGGTGGCTGGCGTTGGCGCGAATGTGGTCAACGTGTTTGCCTTGGGCAATTTGCCGGAAAGCATGACCAAAGACTGGATTCACTACGGCGTGGCAGGTCTGAACCCCTTCATGAACGCCCCGTCGCATGGCCGCGCTCAACAGAATCTAGCGAGCATCGACGAGGTCCAGAAAGACAAACGGATCGAGAACTCCACATTGCCGTGGAACGAGCGCCCGGTCATGGTCAAGGCCGGCGCTGAAACCCATGAGATGAGCACTGACCGTAACGGCATCCTGCGCATCAACCTGCTGGACAGCCCGTTTGCCGAACAGGACCTGAGCCGGATCACGCGCATTTACATCAATGTCGAAGACGATCAGGACAGTGCGCACGCCAATGCCAGCTTGCCGATCAGTCATTCACTGCGCGGCAAACTGCTGGAAGCCCACGCACTGATCTATGACGACCTTGAGGATGACGAGGTCAGCCAATGGGTCCATCGGGTCAAACGCCTGTCCGATATGGGCCTGGAAGAGGAAGCCAGCGAGCTGGAACAAAGCCTGATCGAATTGACGCGCAACGATCCCCAACTGCAAGGCGAGTTTCTCAAATCACTGGCCAGAGACGCCGGCCGCCTGGTCGCGGTACCTGCCCAGAGCGAATAGCGCACCTGGCTGCGGCGCCCGCTGCAGCCAGCCGTTACTCCGAGAACAGCTCCAGTTGCTCATGCGCGGCACGCAAGTCGTGCAAACGCACACCGACACCCAGCAGCCGAACCGGCTTGCCACCCCGCGCAAAAGCCTGAGACAACAGCTGTTCGTAGCTGCCCAGATCCCTTCCGGCTCCGGACTGCTCCAGCGTTGTCTGGGTGAAATCATGAAACTTCACTTTGACGAATGGTTTGCCCGGCCGGTACTGACCTTCCATCCTCTGCATCCGGGTACCCAGGGTTTCCAACAGGACAGGCAGTTTTTCGAGGCACGCGGCCAGATCGGGCAGATCCGTGTCGTAGGTATTTTCAACACTGACGGACTGGCGTCGACTGTCGTTCTGCACGGGACGGTCATCTATACCGTGCGCCAGACTCCAGAGACGCTCGCCGAAGCTGCCGAATTCACGCACCAAGGCAAGCTTGTTTCGGCTTCGCAAATCCGCACAATCCATGATACCAAGCCGGCCGAGCTTGTCTGCGGTGACTTTTCCCACGCCGTGAAGCTTGGTGACGGGTAACGATGCGACGAAGTCTTCGACTTGATCCGGGGTAATCACGAACAAGCCGTTGGGCTTTTTCCAGTCGCTGGCGATCTTGGCCAGAAACTTGTTAGGCGCCACGCCAGCCGAGACGGTGATATGCAACTGGTTCGAGACCCGGCGCCGGATGTCCTGGGCAATGCGTGTGGCGCTACCGGAAAAATGGCCGGCGTCGGACACATCCAGGAACGCCTCATCGAGAGACAAAGGCTCGATCTGGTCAGTGTAATCGCGAAAAATAGTGTGAATTTCTCGCGACGCTTCCTTATAGGCTTCCATGCGGGGCTTGACGATGGTCAGGTCCGGACACAGCGTAAGCGCATGGCGAGAAGACATGGCAGAGCGCACACCGTACGCACGCGCCTCATAGTTGCAGGTCGCGATCACACCGCGCCGCTCCGCCGAGCCGCCCACCGCCAACGGCTTTCCAGCGAGGTCCGGCTCGTCACGCATTTCAATGGCTGCATAAAAGCAGTCACAGTCGATGTGGATGATCTTGCGCTGCGTCATGAACTGATGCGACTTTGAAATCAATGGCTGTGCAGTATCTCACCCGTGTCGACAAGTAACACTCAATCATGTGAAGGACGCCTGAAAATTGTTCACACAGCCGGCAATACGACGCGTACGCCCTTATCCCCCTGTCATACGGGCGTCAACGCGTGATCAGACCACGCCTTTGCCTCGCTAACCGATTGAAGAAAAAGCATTTTTTGAACATTAGCCATTGACACCCCGCCATCTCTCTGTAGAATGCCGACACACAGACGCGGGATGGAGCAGTCTGGTAGCTCGTCGGGCTCATAACCCGAAGGTCGTCGGTTCAAATCCGGCTCCCGCAACCAAACATCAAAAAAGGCTACTCGAAAGAGTGGCCTTTTTTGTGCGCGCTCGGAAAGTGCCGTTTGTACAACCCGAAAACTGACAGCACAGTGCAGCGCCGTGATGAGTCTTCGCGCGACATCGAGCGCAACCGAGATTCGCTGCTGCCGCTCATGCATGAGCCGAAACGGCTCATTTGTCATATTTACGCATTAAAGGTTGACACTCCGGCGTTCGGCTGTAGAATGCCGCCACACAGACGCGGGATGGAGCAGTCTGGTAGCTCGTCGGGCTCATAACCCGAAGGTCGTCGGTTCAAATCCGGCTCCCGCAACCAAACATCAAAAAAGGCTACTCGAAAGAGTGGCCTTTTTTGTTTCCGACGGAAAAACATTCCAGCCCACGGCTAACTGTCTGACAAAAAAGACTATTTGCCGGGCCCTTTGAAACCCTATCATCACATCTGTAACGTAATGCTCTCACCGACGACAGTTTTTGCGTGCGCTGCCGATAGGCTTGTTACTAAGCTGATCACGACTGAACCGTAGCTGAACAGCTTCAACCAGCTCGATTCGCTATTCGCTCGTTAGGCGTTGACGCGCTAACATCCTGAAATATTTTTTGCGTAGGGATTGGTAACTTGGCTGTATACCTCCATCCTGTCGCGCACGATCCAAGGAGTGATTGATGCGCGACAACACGTCCGATTCCAATGAAGCAGTTAATGCAGAACAACCGAGCATCCCACCGCGCCTGCACTGGCGGGAGCTGCTGAGCAAATACCGACAGCCTATCGGGCTGGCGGTGATGCTGCTGTTGTTCGGCCTGGCCCTGATTGCCTGCCGCCATATGCTGGTCGAAATGGACTGGTATGCGCTGCACGACTCGCTGTTCGCGGTTCCCCTGCCCGCTTTGGGCGGCGCGCTGCTGGCCGCGGTGGTGGGCTACATCATTCTGATGGGCTATGAACTGTCCGCCAGCCGTTACGCCAATGTCGACCTGCCGGTCAAAACGCTGATACTCGGCGGCTTTACATCGTTTGCCATCGGCAATGCGGTGGGCCTGTCGATGCTGTCCGGCGGATCGGTTCGCTATCGCCTTTACTCGCGCTATGGCGTAGGCGCCATCGAAATTGCCCGCATGACGGTGTTCGCCAGCCTCTCACTGGGCTGCGCATTGCCGCCGCTGGCCGCACTGGCGACGCTGAGCAATCTGTCCGGCGCCTCGCTGGCACTCAAACTGCCCGTCGAGGTACTGGCAGTTGTCGCGACAGCGGTACTGGTGGGCAGCCTGCTGCTGGCCGTGTTCGTCTATCGCCGCCGCTTGCCGGAACAGGACATCCCGCACAATATTCTGGTCCGCCTGGGTCGTCGCACACTGCGCCTTCCAGACCTGAAGCTGACGCTGATCCAGCTGGTGATTACCGCGCTGGACGTCGCCGCCGCAGCGATGGTGCTGTACCTGCTGCTGCCACATGCTCCGCCTCTCGGCGCATTCATCCTCATTTACCTGCTGGCGCTCGCGGCGGGTGTCCTGAGTCATGTGCCTGGTGGCGTCGGCGTATTCGAAGCCATCCTGCTGGCCGCCTTCGCCAATGAACTGGGCGCGGCGCCGCTTGCGGCGGCATTACTGCTGTACCGCCTGATCTACGTGGTGCTGCCGCTGCTGCTGGCCTGTCTGACACTGCTGTTCACCGAAGCCCAGCGCCTGCTGCCGACACGGCAAGCCATGCGCGTTGCCTCGGGGCTGGCGGCGCCCATTCTGGCACTGCTGGTTTTCTTGTCGGGGGTGGTGCTGCTCTTCTCTGGTGCCACCCCTGAAATCGATACCCGGCTGGAAAACGTCGGCTTCATGATTCCACACCGGCTGATCGATGCCTCGCACTTTGGTGCCAGTCTGGTAGGTGTGTTGTGCCTGTTGCTCGCCCAAGGCTTGCGCCGCCGGTTGTCAGCGGCGTGGATGCTGACCGTTATTCTGCTGTTGGTAGGCGCGGTATTGTCGATGCTCAAGGGCTTCGACTGGGAAGAAGCCAGCCTGTTGTTGCTGACCGCTTGCCTGCTGTTGACCTTCCGCCGCTCGTTCTATCGCCCTAGCCGCCTGCTGGAACTGCCGTTCTCGCCGCTTTATCTGATCGCCAGCGTGTGCGTGGTCGGTGCCTCGATCTGGCTGTTGCTGTTCGCCTATCAGGATGTGCCCTACAGCCACCAGCTCTGGTGGCAATTCACCCTGGATGCCGACGCCCCGCGCGGTCTTCGCTCGGCACTGGGCAGCGCGGTATTGCTGGTGGTGGTTTCCCTGACCTGGCTGCTGCGCACTGCCCGACCGGTGATCAAGCTGCCGGACGCCGCCGACCTGGACAAGGCCGCCGAAATTCTCAAAGCTTCCAGCCAGCCCGATGGCGGGCTGGTGCTGACCGGCGACAAGGCGATTCTGTTTCACCCTGCCGGCAATGCGTTTCTGATGTACTCGCATCGCGGACGCAGCCTTGTAGCGCTTTACGATCCGATCGGACCGACTCAACAGCGTGCCGAGCTGATCTGGCAGTTCCGTGACCTGTGCGATGTACACCATGCTCGCCCGGTGTTCTACCAGGTGCGCGCAGAGAATCTGCCTTTCTATATGGACATCGGCCTGACCGCCATCAAGCTGGGTGAGGAAGCGCGCGTAGACTTGCGCCGTTTCGACATCGATGCCAAAGGCAAGGAGATGAAAGACCTGCGTTACACCTGGAACCGAGGCGGTCGCGACGGGCTTTCGCTGGAAATCTACGAACCGGGCCAAGCGCCAATCGACGAACTGAAAGTGATTTCCGATGCATGGCTGACCGGCAAGAACGTGCGCGAGAAAGGCTTCTCACTGGGTCGCTTCAGCCCTGAGTACCTGAAGTATTTCCGCATCGCCATCGTCCACTTTCAGGGCAAGCCAGTGGCTTTTTCCAACCTGCTGGAAACCACCAGCCCGGAACTGGCCAGCCTGGACCTGATGCGCTCACACCCGGATGCACCAAAGCTGACCATGGAATTCATGATGGTCGGCCTGATCCTGCACTACAAGGCTCAGGGTTATGCACGCTTCAGCCTGGGGATGGTGCCTTTGTCCGGTCTGCAGCCTCGCCGGGGCGCCCCCATCACCCAGCGTCTGGGCTCGATGATCTTCCGCCGTGGCGAGCAACTGTACAACTTCCAGGGGCTGCGCCGCTTCAAAGACAAGTTCCAGCCCGATTGGGAACCTCGTTATATGGCCGTGCCCGCCGGACTCGATCCGCTCGTGGCTCTGGCTGACACCGCCGCCCTGATTGCGGGCGGTCTGACTGGATTGGTGAAACGCTGATGATTCGACGCTCCTGGCGCCTTTTGCTCGCAGCTCTGGCAATTGTTCTTTTTATCGTGGCTTCCGGGGTATGGATCTGGACCCGCCCCGCTCCGCCTGCATCGCTGGAACACCTGGACCTGGAAGGCGGTGCGCCGCTGACCAGCGTGACCCCGGCCACCCGCATCAAGACCCGCATCGCACTGGCTGTCACCGCTGAAGAAATGCTGACCGACAAGCAGTTGCTGGCGATCAGCAAGGACGCCTCGGCGCGCATCATTCAGGTCGTGCTGCCCAAAGACGACTGTGTTCTGCAACAGAAGACCTTTCAGGCCGCCTTGCAGAAGCTTGACGGCCCGGCCAACGTTGCCGGCGGCATAGGCCCCGGCGCAACGCTCGCATGGCGCTGGCTGGCCGAACAGACTGACGACAAGGCACAAGCCATCTCTGTCGGCTTTGCACTTGAGCACGGTTCGAACCCGCCGCCGGTTCTGGAAGAAGGTGAAACAGCACCGCAGATCTGCGACGTACCGCTGCCGCAAAAAGCCGCTCACGGGCATTGGCTGGCCGCCTGGAACGACGCACCGGACGATCCGAGCGCAGCGTTCGTACGCGATCAGACCAACGCTGACACCAGCATCAGCGATTACGATATTCCGCTGCCGCAAGTTCTGAACACCGAACTGCGCCACCTGCTGCTCGGTGAAAACGACAGCGGCGGCCTGGGCATCCCGGTCGTGGAAGTTCCTGCCAGCAAGCCCTCCGATACCGTCACGCTGTTCATGTCCGGTGACGGCGGCTGGCGTGATCTGGACAAAGTGGTGGCGGGCGACATGGCCAAGATGGGCTACCCCGTCGTGGGCATCGACGTGTTGCGTTATTACTGGGAACACAAGGCACCGGAGCAGACCGCTGCCGACCTCACCGACCTGATGAACCACTACCGTCAGAAATGGGGCACCAAGCGCTTCATTCTGGCGGGCTATTCGTTCGGTGCAGACGTCATGCCTGCGGTCTACAACCGCCTGGCAGCCGATGACCAGAATCGCGTCGACGCAATCATCCTGCTGGCCTTCGCCCGTACCGGCAGCTTCGAGATTCACGTGGACGGCTGGCTCGGCAATGCGGGCAAAGAAGCCACTACCGGGCAGGAAATGGCCAAGCTGCCAGCCGCCAAGGTATTTTGCGTCTACGGCATCGAAGAGAAAAAAGACAGTGGCTGCACCGACACCACCGCTGTCGGCGAAGCGGTTCAGTTGCCAGGCGGTCACCACTTCGATGAGGACTATCCGGCACTGGCCAAGCGCTTGATCGACGCGATCAACAAGCGCCAAGGCAAGACGACCGCTCAGTAAGCATTGCCTGAAGCAGTCATGCAGGCATGAAAAATCCCGGCACCGTGAGGTGGCCGGGATTTTTTTATCTGCGCCGCGCGTCTGGCCAGCGTCTGTTTACATCTCTACCTGCGTGCCCAGCTCGATCACGCGGTTGAACGGCAGCTTGAAGAAGCGCAGGTTGCCATTGGCGTTCTTGAGCATGAAGGCGAACAGTGCCTCACGCCAGCGAGCCATGCCATCCATCTTGGACGGGATGACCGTTTCGCGGCTGAGGAAGTAAGTAGTGCGCATCGGGCTGAAGTCCAGCTCGGCCAGGTGACACAAAGCCAGCGCTGCAGGCACGTCCGGTTCGTCGATGAAGCCGAAGTGCAGAATCACCCGATAGAAGCCTTCGCCGTAGGATTCCACTTCAAAGCGCTGCGCGGCAGGCACACGGGGCGAGTCTTCATACACCACCGTCAGCAGCACCACCTGCTCGTGCAGCACCTGGTTATGCAACATGTTGTGCAGCAGCGCATGAGGCACAGCGTCCGAGCGGGCTGTCAGGAACACCGCCGTCCCCTGCACGCGATGGGGCGGCTGGACACGAATGCTGCCAATGAAGATCGGCAAGGGCAGCCCGCCTTCGTCGATCCGCTCGGCCAGCAGCTGCTTGCCGCGCTTCCAGGTGGTCATGAGGATAAACAGCACCGCACCCGCGAGCACCGGAAAGGCACCGCCCTGAAAAATCTTCGGCACGTTAGCCGCGAAGAACAGACCATCCACCAGCAGCAGGCAGATGAGCAACGGCACGGCCAGCAACGGCGGCCACTTCCAGAGCATCAGCATGACCGTCGACACCAGAATCGTGGTGCAGAGCATGGTCCCGGTGACCGCCACGCCGTAGGCAGATGCCAGCGCGCCGGACGACTCGAAGCCGATCACCAGCATGATCACACCCGCCATCAGCGCCCAGTTGACGGCACCAATATAGATCTGGCCCTGAGCATCGCTGGAGGTGTGCTGGATGTGCATCCTGGGGATGTAACCCAGTTGAATCGCCTGCAACGTCATGGAAAACGCACCGGAAATCACTGCCTGAGACGCGATGATCGTCGCCAGCGTCGACAGGCCGATCAGCGGCAACAATGCCCACCCCGGCGCCAGCAGGTAGAACGGGTTGCGCACGGCTTCAGGATTGCCCAGCACCAGCGCGCCCTGGCCGAAATAGTTGAGCAGCAACGCAGGCAGCACGAGGATGAACCAGGCACGCGAGATCGGCTTGCGACCGAAATGCCCCATGTCGGCATACAGCGCTTCGGCGCCGGTCAACGCCAGCACCACCGCCCCCAGAATGGCCACGCCGATTCCCGGATGAATGATAAAGAAGCGCACGCCCCAGGCCGGATTGACCGCTTTCAGCACTTCAGGCGATTGCATGATGCCGTACACACCCAGCGCGCCCAGCACCAGAAACCAGACCACCATCACCGGCCCGAACAGCACCCCGATGCGCGCCGTGCCATGACGCTGAATGAGGAACAGCCCCACCAATACGACCAGCGCCATCGGCACGATCCAGTGATCAAGGCCATCGAAGGCCAGCTCCAGCCCCTCCATCGCCGACAGAACCGAAACGGCCGGGGTGATCATGCTGTCACCGTAGAACAGCGCGGCACCGAACAGACCGAACACCACCATCATCATTTGCAGCCTAGGGTGCTTGGCAGAGGCTCGCCGCGCCAGCGCCATCAGCGCCATGATCCCGCCCTCGCCCTGGTTATCCGCACGCAGAACAAACGCCATGTATTTGAACGACACGACCCAGAGCAGCGACCAGAAGATCAGCGACAGCACGCCGAGAATCGCGTCATGGGTGACCTCTACCCCGTAACCGCCCTGAAACACCTCCTTCAAGGTGTACAGCGGGCTGGTGCCGATGTCCCCGTAAACCACGCCGACGGCGGCAACCAGCAACCCTATCGGCTTTGCAGCGCCTCCGGCCTCCGCATGACTGTTTGTTTGACTCATCCACTACTCCAGGAAACCAGACATGAGGTTCAACAGACTGAGAACTTCACAACGCGTAACAATTCAGATTCAGCCGAAGATTGACACGTCCGACCGCGATGGCGCGAAGCATAACGCAGCACTCGTCGTAATTCTTGCGGAAACGCAAGGCATCTCTCCATTGGCCTGTTTTGTCCCGCGACACATTACGGTCTTGCGCTCCTTTGGCTTGCCACCTAGCATTACCCATACGCCAATGACGCATAGAAGGGACTCATGATCTTCATTGAAACACCTGTTTTCACCTCGGACTTACGATGTCATCTGGACGATGATGAGTACCGGGCGCTTCAGTTTTATCTGGCTGACCAACCTGAAGCCGGCTCACTGTTTGAAGACACAGGAGGGTTAAGGAAAATTCGTTGGAACGCTCATGGAAAAGGCAAGAGCGGCGGTGTTCGGGTTATTTATTACTACCTTTGCTCCGCACATCAGATACGAATGCTATTGATCTATCGAAAAGGAGTCATGGATTCCTTGACTGCGAAGCAGAAGAGTCAGCTTCGGGCAATCAACAAAGGGTGGAAATGATGGAAAAGAATCTTTTTGATCGCCTTGTAGACAGCATGGCGCAGATGGATGAAATTGATCGTAACGAGCGCCAGCCTTCTCGCGAATTTCACATTGACGCAATTCAAGTCAAGAAAATCCGCCAGGCAACAGGGCTCTCTCAGGCAAGCTTTGCCAAACGCATCGACGTTGCTGTCGGAACACTCAGGAACTGGGAACAAGGTCGACGAGAGCCTGAAGGCCCTGCGCGTGCTCTGTTACGTGCGATTCACAATGATCCAGAGCACGTACTTGCTGCCCTTCGGTGATTCGGCTCAAGAAATGTGACTAAGCCCGTATACAGGCAGCAAGCGGCAGAATGCTCAAAGCACTCGTCGTAATTCTCTCCCAAACGCTGGTCATCACGCCCGCTCACCGCTAGAATTGCGCACTTTTTGATCAGAGGCGCCCCAAGCGCCCAGTCGGTGCCTGCACTTCACGTTCAGGTGCCCTTCACGCCGAGGTTTGCCATGTCCACCGTTACCACGCCGTCCGCCCCCAAGGTCGGATTCGTTTCTCTGGGTTGTCCTAACGATATCCAAAATAAACCTTGATACTAGGCATAAAAATATTGCAAACCGGTTCTATACCTCGGCTTTTACACCCCACTGATTGGGACTGTGCACCCTAACCTCCCTTAAACCGTCTCCCGAATACTCGAACGCCACCGGAGGCCTCATTACCATTACTAAACGCCAGCCTGAAGAGCCGACCGTGCGTTATCGGTCTCCTAAGGCATCAACGGTATCGCTATATTGGCTGCCCGCTGTTGAAGCAAACCCATGTAATGACCGGTCCGGCGGAAAAGTGCTCGACGAATTGATACATCACCATAGCTCGAATACGCCTTACAACGTCGCCACTAGCTCCCTATAACCATCGAAATCGAGATCTTTCCCAGTTATAATTTCAGCTTTCAGGCATATACAGGCTCCTACCGCTAACTCGACTGGCCTAAAGCTAATCCCACCCAGTCCAAGTGCCACTTGTACCGGTCGCTCAAGTGTCTTTATAAAATCTGATACTGAAGGCTTATCGGCCGCCCACTGATCATAAAGCATATGAGCACTGCTCTCCTTTTCACCCCCATAGTCGACTCCCAAATGTCGATCCGAAAAAAATCGGGAGATAATGGATATGTCGGTAAAATACACGCCCGAAATTTTCTGAGACATGGCATGAGTTAGTCCTGCAACCACACAAGGAATTATCTGGTCGTAAGCTACCGTATGGCCGAACGCTGCATTAACCATTTCAGGATGCAATTTCAATCCGGCCACAAGCCTATTGATCTGAGCAACATCTTCGCGAACCTGCTTCAAATGATTAAAAATAGCAACTGAGCGCCCTTCACAAAGCCATCTGTTTTTACACTCGATAATGAAAAGCTTTCCACCCCATAGAACTAAAGCATCATACTCATACTCACCCTCCGCGCCAGCAAACTTTTTTTTATAGTTCGTTACCTCTATTTTATTTAAACTAAATATACCTCTTACCGCACCCTCTAGCCCGCTACCCTTTTTCTTGAACTCACATTTGCGACTCAAAATATTAGAAACTACCGCTCGACTGACGACACAACGTAAAAGTATGTCAGACACAACAACATAGCCGCTACTTGTCTTAATCAGCGGACAATCGAACAAATCTCTTGATCTTCGATGAAAAGTTACGTTATGGATAAAGCAAGCCGACTTGTCCTGTGACAGACCGGTGGACATCAGATACTCAAGCAGTGGGGCTTTGCCAAAGGTTATTAACTCGGAACTCAAATATATCTTTTCGGCTGATTTAGAGTGTAGTTTTTTGCAAAACTCTCTTAAACCGCAAAAACCATAAACCCACTCTAGAAGATTTAGCCCTTCGTAGAGCGTATCATCTTTCGCGACATCATAATTCAAAAGCACTGCGAGAGACGACACGGAAACGTGACGCTCCTTCACAGACGTTGACCCAGTAATGGCTGCTATCGCATCAAGCAAATCATTTAGCTTAGCGTCTTTATTGAATGAAAAGTAGTTTGATGACTCTCTATTGGAATTTCTCTGACCTGCGATAAAATCGAATATTTCAGCATCGGTAGTCGCCCCAAATTCAACCCCGAACTTAAACTCCGCTGGCGGGCTTTCATACTGGTCCTTGTCACGCAATTGAAAGTCGCGACCTAGATACCGTACTTGTTGTTGCAAATCATCCAGAAGTGCCCAGACGTTAGCGTTATAAAAAATCGAACCTGCCTTGTACACATCGTCGTCCGATGTTTCAACCTCATCCGGGATAACCACCGCATCTAAACTGTCAAACCAGCTGTTTCGGTAAGCCTCCATTAAAATGGCTGAACCGAGTGCCCCAACTTGCTGAATGTGATAAGACGACGGATCGACTGGTATTCCACCCTCTCCTATTATAGACAAGGTGTTGAGCAGAACCGGGGCCTCACCCTTGAACCTATCTTCAACTTGCTTTTGTAAACACTGCGAATCCCCGACATACCATTTCATAGCAGACCATACTCGGCTATCAGACTGAAGATCTTTCAGCGCTAGCATCTCCTCTTCAAATTTCAGTATTTCGCTGAAGCACTCATCAGCCACCCAAAAGAAAACCAGCCTACGTTTATACAAATCTAGAGTCTGCGCGTCTAAGTCTTGCGCAACATACGCAAGCAGCTCTGAAAATAACTCTTCTCGCTTTTTTTCTTTATCCGTATTCTTTCGCTTATTCAGCAATGAGTCGGATCGCATAATCAGCTCAAGAAACTCTACGGGATACTTTCGCCAAGGAATCTTGTCCATCTCCTTCTTTAGCAGTTTCCATGACAACTTGGAAAGCGCCTTATGTATAGCGACCTCTGAAAACTCTGAAACTACGTTGATCCAAGGCAAAAAATATCTCCCTATCTAACAGACGACGTCATACATGGCTAAAGCGACTTTACCGCATCTTATACTGAATGGAGCATCGTTGGGTCCAGCATTTCCCCTTACGCAAGCGGCAAAAAAATTGGATCAATCCTCCAACAAGAAGGCTGTCGGCCCACGCACTCAGAATGTGTGAGAAAGCTGCGATAGCGCTAGCACTGTATATATGAACAGCAATAATCCATGTTTCATTGGATTCCTGTGATGTCTGCTTTTGCAATGCTCCTTATCGAAGATAATGGGCTGAAGCCTGCGTGATAACTCGTGTTACGCGTCGCGTGTATGTCGCCATGCACACGCGCAGATTTGTTTAGTGGCGGACCGATACCAGGGTAAAAAGGGGCAGATCTACATGTTTTCTGACTTTTCATCCAAGCACGCCGGGGAGTTCGATAATTACCCCCGCGGTTCAGACTCGCCAGATGAAATGCAAATACTTGACATTTCTTCGCAAAACCTTGCACTTGGTGTAATCGTCGCTTGCCTGCGCAAGCCCGCGGATGGCTTGGCTTGAAACACTGATTGCACCCCATACCACCTTTGCACAAAAAAGAGACATGAAGGCCGTCGGCGGGAGGGGGATAAGTGCTTTTCCTTGCGTTTTTTTATTCCCAGGCCAATTTTCCACAAGCCCGGCTCAGCTGTGACTCAGTCCTTCCATCGGAGAGTTGTGGCGAAGCCAAAGCACGCGAATGTACTGTACGCACATACAGCTAAATTCGGAGGATGAATAGTCATGGTAGTGGTGAGCACAGAGAAAAAAACAGAGGTTGATACATGGGTCGCGCTGCTTGAGGACAGCACCGCGTTGCTCGCTTGTCCCGGAGTCCATCACAAACTGTTGCTGCAACGTGCTTGCGCTCTGTATGCATCGAAAATCGTGAACGCAGAGGAGTACAGCGACATGCTGGAACTCGCTGACGGAGCGCTCGCCTATGCAATTGAGGAGCAGTTGTACCTCCCCGCATCAGAAAGTGCAGCCTGATGCAGGTCTTGGTCATTCCAATGAGGCGCAAGGGCGTAGCGTTGGAACCGAGAGAGAGGGAGCGTTACGAAGCGATACAAGGGAACGTGATAGTCCGATCGATTCACTGCGAATATTTAGGCAGGCATGCAAAAATTGCTTGGCTTGAGGCAGGCATGCCAAAAGAGGAACAGCGGCTACCAGAGCTGCTGGACGTCACGTTGGCCACAATGGCCCACAACGGGTTTGTACTCAGTGGTATTGAATACATCGAGGGCTGTGCCTACGCCCAGTCCTGGTGGTGCAAATACCAGTAAGGCCGACGCTTGGCCGACAGATGCTATGCGTAACTGGTAATACGTAGGGAACGAATGGGTCAAGGCTACACTACCCCATTGGACCAACTGAGGCGGATTGAGTAATTGATAAATCAGAGGGGGCAGAGAAGCGACCTCTGCCCCCTATTTATCAGAGCTGCCTTATGACTCCGTACAGTCGCAGTGTCCAGTATAGGGCTTGTAGAGTTCGGATCAGGTCTTCGTGGAAGAAACGCTTCATCATATGGACTGCCTCTGTATGAATGGATAGCAACGGAACATCGTTTTGCCCTCTATTGAAATCGTCACCGTCCGCGCGCACAGAGAACTTTCGCAGATATTTATGATATCGATCGCGTGCTCGTTCAAAGCTGTTAAATCAAATTACGCATGAGGAATGCGTAATCGGCTGTTGACGCATCGATGCGCTAGCCATACCCTCGAAGCTTCTGACGTTTCAAGATGCATGGCTGTACGGTGACGGGAAGATCGTAGCATAAGAAATCAGTCCCGAAACCACCTTGTCAGGCCCGCCACCGCGCGGGCCTGCTCCTTTTCCGTCCTCCAAAAAACCTCTACTCACCGGTCAAAACCTTATAACGCTTGGGCATTGATCAAATTTGATCAGCCACGACAGCGAGTTATTAGAGGTATATTTAAGGTATTTACCCGACAGACGGTTTAGATAAACCCAAAAAATGTAAACACTGTAAACAGTTTGCCCAGCGACCTATCACGACCAACAGAAAAACGAAAAACCTAAAAAGCAAATAGATGACTGAACACTTAACTGGACACGTAACATGACAAGTAAATTGACAAGTAAATTGACACGTTAATTGACAAGTAATCGGATACGTAGACGCATAATCGGACGCATTACTTGACACGTAAGTTGACACATTAATTGACACACATGGACGCGTTTCTGGGCGCGTTTCTGGATACGTAACTGGACACGTGGTCGCTGTATGCAAGACAATGAATGACTTGAAGAACTTTGCTTCGCCCTAAGGAATAGCGATGGACATCCCCAATATCGCTGCAATGCTGGTCAAAAGACTTGACGGCCTGCAGCACGACATCCGACAGCAATGGTCCAGCCCGCAAGGTACCCACACCCGCCATTTCTTCGTAGACGACCTTCTGACAGATGACATGGCCCAAGCCATCTACGATGCTTTTCCAAAAGCAGCCGACGGTTTTTTCGATCGCAAGTCGTTCCGCGAGAAGAAAAAAACGATGACGGATCTGAGTCACTTCCCCGAGATCCTAAGCAACATCACCTACGCGATTCAGCATCCGGATGTGGTGGCCAAGGTTTCAGAACTGGTCGGCTTCGAGCGGATTACTCCCGACCCGTCACTTTACGCTGCTGGGCTGTCGATGATGTTTGAGGGGGATTTCCTCAATCCTCACATCGACAACAGCCACGACGGAACCCGCAACCTCTATCGCCGGCTCAACCTGTTGTATTACGTGACGCCGAACTGGTCACTCGAAAATGGCGGCAACTTTGAGCTGTGGGACCATCAGGTGAAGAACCAAAAGACCATTGTGTCTACGTTCAACCGTCTGGTGGTGATGGAAACGAATAAGGATTCCTGGCATTCAGTCAGTCCAGTATCCGTAAGCACGGCCCGTTGCTGCGTCTCGAATTACTATTTTTCCGAGGTCTCGCCGGACGATCACGACTACTTCCATGTGACATCTTTCAGCGGTCGTCCAGGGGAAACCGGACGTCGGTTGCTCGGAGTACTCGATAACGGTGTTCGCAACGTCGTATCCAAGGTCCTAGGTAAAGGAAGGGGTCGCACCCTGGTCAACAAAACAGAGCAGTAGCCTGTATCAGAGCGTTACTGTCTTGAGCTTCACTGACAGTACCGCTGCCTTCGTTGCATCCGCAGTAAACGCAGCCGCGTTGCCAGGCACCGGCGTCGGCCCATGGGTATGTGCAGCGAGCTGGGTGTTCATGTCCTGAACCAGATCGAGCAGGTCACACACGACCTGAAAGATGTTCACACCGCCCGATCCAACCCAGTTTTTCGGAGCCTGCAAACGCTGGCTCTTACTGGTGATGCTCTCACGCAGACCCTGAATCCGTTCGTGCATATCGCCACCCACTGTGGCGTTATGCTTCTGCCCGACCACCAGGTTTAGGTCACGACCGGTTGCCTGGTGCAGGTCGTCCACTGCCGCCAGACTCGCGGATCCGCCGGACAGCAGCTTGAGCGCGCCCAGGGCCTCGATCTTCTTAACCCCACCCACTGACTCAGTCGAATGGTCATCCACTGTTCTGGTGTGGCTCTGGAAGCTTTCAGTGTTCGTCATGGCGTCGACTTCGCGCTCGATCGCCTGGTCCTGGATCTTGCCGTCAGTCTTGCGCAGCCAGTTACCGTCCGCGTCGACGCGCTGCTGCACGGCGTCACTGTGCTGCCACACCTGGTCACCCTTGGGTACCTTCGGCAATGTCAGGCCGTGCGGCAGGATGGTTTGAATGTAGGGCTTGTGCGGCAGGCCATAAGCGAAGCACACCACCACGCTGGTGCCCTCCTCCGGAAAGGCAAAGAATCCCATCTCATCGCCGCCCACCGGCATGGGCAGCGGCACGCCGGCCAGTACCGGCAACGTCGTGTCTATCTCGCCATCTGGCCCCATCACCTGCAGGTCGACCGAGAAGCGCGGACGGAAGTCGTCACACAGTCCAGCACTGGCCGGCGCATCCGCCACGGCCACCACCTTGGCGAAGCGCGGCAAGTGATAGCCGCCGGTGAGTTCAGGGAATTGTCGTTCTACGCTGCGCTTGATTGCGTCGTCCATTTGATGGCCATCTGTGTGCCGGCCAGCGTCACGTTCGTGATGCGCTCGCCTTGGTTGATTGATACGCCTGGTCGCAGGCCTGGCAAGGCCGCGATCATTGCGCTCTGGCTGCCCTGGTAACCGTCGAAAAGGTTCACCGGCAACTGCAACGGCGATCGAGCGCCGAAGAAACTGTCAGCCCAGGCACCGACGTAGATCTCGCCGTCGCCCTGTTGCTGCCAGATAAAGTCCTTGATGCCGAACACCCGCGCCATGCTGTCCAGCGCCTGGTATCCAGCGGCCAGGTTGTAGAAAAACGGCGTCTTGACGCGTGTGTAGGCCTGATCCGGAACCCGGAAACGCAGGCCGGTCTTGCTGCCGATATCGGCCAGTACCGCGCGCAAATCTACATGGCGCAGGTTCATGGGCAACGGGTTGGCCAGCACCGCGGCTAACTCGCGGCACAGCACCACCTGCTCGATGCCGTTGGTGGCAGTGCAGCGCTCGACATAGCCAATGAAATGACGCTGTAGGACCGCTTCGTTGTAGCCGATATCGAACGTGACCAAACCTTTGACGGTGGCACCTATCTTGATCGTGAACGTGGCACGGCCCGGACTCTTGAGGTCCAGACGAACATCGTCGTTGATAAGCGGCATAGTCACGCCGCCGATCGTCAGCACCTTGTGCAGCTTCATGCTCATGGCGTGCTGCCCAGGTAGGTGTCCACTTTCTTGAGCACCGCTTCAAAGCCTGTCAGCTCTTCGGGCGTGCCCGATCCGCTGCCTGCAACACCATCACCTGGTGCTGACTGGGACGTGACGCCGTTGCCGGCGCGCCGGTTCTCGACCTTCTCCGGGTTGGATAGCTTCTCGCTCAGAGTGAACTGGACTATCCATTGGGCCAGTGTGTCGTCCTCACGGGCGCTGACCCCATCTGAGAACGTCACCTGCCGGATGCCAAAGGCCTTGGCCGTGTCATTGACGATGCGGTAGGTCTGCAGTTGGCCACCGCCTGCAGTCGCCTCGGCCAGGCGCATGATAGTGCGCAGGTTATCGAGCGACTTGTAAGGGATCGTCAGGGCTACGGTCAGCGTCTTGGGCTTGAAACCCTTGTGTGACTTATCGGTGCCCGATGTCTGACCGCCCAGCTCGTCGGCCTCGATCTTGAGGTTGGCCGTCAGCTTCATCCGGTGGCCGATGATCTGCTCGCCGTTGAGTAGCAGCGTCATAGGCCCACCAGTTCCTGGACAAAGCTCAGGCTCTCTGCAGATCCCACCAGCAGCGCGCCGGCACACAGCGGCCATTCATGGCCCGGTGCTTCGCCCTCGAGCAGTTCGCGGCGCAGCTGGCCCAAGTCACCCGGTCCCAGCATCCGGGACTGTATCGAACCGTCGTCGGCACTGTTGGTGAACTGAGCTTTCAGGTCGGCCAGCTGCTGATCGCGCTCCTGGGCCTGCGCCTTCTTTCGTGCCTGCAGATCTGCAAGGTCCGCCATCGGCGAGCTGTCGGCGGCATAGCCCTCAAGCATCGCCAGCTGACCGGCCATGGACTGGCTGGCCAGCTTGGTGATCGGGCACCGCTGCAGCGGCAACTGGCTCCAGAGCGGCATTTGCCCGGCGATCGGCATGACCCACTTTTCCACCTCCAGCTTGGCCAGGTGTTCGGCACGGCGCTCGGCGCGCACCAGGTCAGGCATAGGCAACACCACGTTGAACCGGCCCAGCGTCGCCGCGAGCTGGTCCAGACGCGTGGCGAGGAATATCAGTACCAGGGCGCTTTGCTGACCTTGCGGACGGACGGCGTCGGTGGTGTCGGTCAGCTTGTCGGCCAGCAGCTGCAGCAGGTTCGGCGCAGACAGAAAGCGCTGGTGACCACCGCTGCCCTGCCCTACACCGTACTGAAACGGCGTCACGACAATGCACGACGGGACGTTTTCAAACTGTGCGACCAACGCATCGCGTCCGGCGCTGATGGCCGACTTCGCAGCCCCTGCGATCAGACCAGGACTGGTGGTGGCGATATCGGCCAGCGTCGATACGCGCTGGCCGGTGATGACCATTTCACTCTGGATCAACTCCCGAGCGTCCGCCATCTGATCCATCCACTGAGTGGCCTGCACCGGCCATTGCAGTTTGATCGGTGCCCATTCATTCGCCATCGAGCACGACCGCTTCGATCCAGTCCGGTGTAACCGGCTGCGTGGTTTCCTTTGGGTAGCCAGACACCTGCGGCCATTCACGCACTGCCTGCCGCCAGGTCAGCAACTGGGTGAACTGCTCGGGTGTGATAGGCAGTTCACCGCCCAGATCGCGAGCATCGCGGTACTGCGATACCAAGTTGTCCGAGACTTTCAAACGCAGCTCCACCCAGAGCTTGGCCAGCAACGCCGGGTCGGCCTGGACAACGATGTCCTCGGCGTACTCGGTAGCGTGGCCACCGGCGTCCAGATAGTCGACAACAGCCTGGTAAAGCGGCGGGTTGTAGTCCTGGGTAACATGACAACGGTTGCCAGCAACGGTTATCACGAACGAGCCATCGTTTTTAGTGGCCACATCGGAGAAGGACACGCCCAAAGCCACTGGCTCTTCGGGAGCCGCGAAAATCGGCGGCAGGACCTCTTCAGGGGTTTCAAGTTTCACGTCTGTCATGCTGCGTACCTCCAGGCGAAACCGTAAATGGTGCTTCCGCCGCTGAATGAAATAACTGTCCCGCCAGCGGCCTGGCCACTTCGACCGATCACCCCGGCACCGCCCGAGTAGTAATGCATCAGCGAATAGCACCAGGTGCCGCCAGCGGGCAGTCTCACTTCAGTCGCGGTGACAGAAACCGCCAGGAAGTTGTTATTGTCGGGCCGGTAAAAGTTTTGCTCGCCCCACAAGAGGCCGAGGTCAGTGTTATCCACTTGCGCCCGAACACCTGTTCCGTTGGCTGCCCATCCCAGTCGCAACTGATTGCCTGCCTGGTTTGCACCGCCGCCCTGCTGTACGGGCGTGTAGTCGAGGCGTTTTTGCAGGTAGTGAACGGCCCCGTTCGAGGCACGTCGAAAATACGGATAATCCGGGTTGTCACTGGCAAAACCCGCTGTGGAAATTGAGTCGGCGGCGACCCTTGCGGCTACCAGCGTGTTGACCTGAGCAGCGGTGTAACAGTCAGTGATGCCGTAGCCGGCGATGGAATTGGCCTTGTTAGCTTTATCGTTGGGGTTGAACGACTGCTCAGTCCAGATTCGGCCCATATCTGTGGCGTCTACCGTCAATTTCAGACCGACGTCTGACCAACCGATAAACACCTTGTTGGTCTTCTGGCCTGCACCGCCACCCTGCTGCAAGGGCGTGTAGCCAATCTGCGGCTGTAGGTAGTAGACCTTGTCATCAGAGATGCGACGGAAGTACGGATAGTCGGTGTTGTTGCTGGCAAAACCGGCGTGAACAATGGAGTCGGCCAGTACCCGTCTGCCCACCAGGTCGTTGACCTGAGTGGTGGTGTAGGCATCGGAGATACCGTAGCCGGCCAGCGTATTAGCCTTGTTGGCCTTGTCATTGGGGTTGAATGACGTTTCCGTCCAGATCCTGCCCATGTCGGTGCCGTCAACGCTCACTTTCAGCATCGCGCCGGTCCAGCCGATGTTGATCTGATTGCCCTTCTGGTCAGGCCCACCGCCTTGCTTCACGAAACTTTTGTTCGCGTCATCCTTGCTGTACGCATCGGTGATGCCGTAGCCAGCAAGCGTTGTCGGGTTACTGCCGCTGGTGACCAGGCCTTTCAGGTTGACGGCTACTTTTGTGTACGTGCCTGCCGGCACGCCGCTATCAGCCAGCGTCAGGGTGATATTGGTATCACTCGCGCCGTCATAGGTCCCGATGCCGCTGGCTGCACCGTTGAATCGAAAGGCTCGCGGCGTAACCAGGCGCACTGCCCTGCCGACGGAGGTCGAGCCATCAACGATCGCAGCAATGGCCTGGAAGATCGCCGTGCGCACGGCATTGACCATCCTGGTGGTCGCCAGCACAGCGCTGCTGCTGTTGGCAGGATCATCGCTGATCGCGTTCGGCACATTGCTCAGCCCGACGTCTTCCTTGGTCGTGGCACGGGCGCGCAGATCTGGATAGTCACCAACCCGCGCCGCGAAGTGCCTCACCAGCTCGCTGTCGATCGCCTCGATCGGACGCAGGTCGACCAGGCTGCTGGTGCCGGTGATGTCGGCCAACGGCACCAGGTAGTGCCTGGCCGAGGCGCTGTCGGTGTAGTCGACCTTCGCTTCCTGGCCGAACACCACTTTGAACGAGGCCACGACGTCGCTCAGCTCGCGCTGCAGCACCACATCCAGCCACGCTTTGGTCGGCACTGCCGGCACGGTCACAGGCAACACAGCATCGAGCTGCAGACGAACGCCTTCGACATAAGCCACGCCCGGATTGAGCTGGTAGGCATTGCCCACCTTCTGCAGCTGCAGGCCTGCGCCGAAAAAGCATGCGCGCCCGAACATGTCCCGGTTGCTGATGCGCTCACGCTCATCGATGCCTTTCATTCGCGCGGTGTAATCGAACTGCCAGGTACTGGCGTCGATCTTGATGCCAGTCAGCTGCTGGGCACCGTCGAACACCAACAGGAAGTTGCGCGTGACGTTGTTGCCGATCTGGTCGGGCAGGATGTTCTTGCGCTTCTGTTGCACAGGCACGTAAGCGACCGACAGCAGCACGTCGTCGCTGGTCTCCATGCCGATCCAGTTCCAGTCGAAGTCACCGATATCGGTGCCCATCAGCAGGCTGTAAACCACCTGGTTAGGGTTCACGTAACCCTGCTGGGTGATGTTTGCGGTGTAGACGATCTGGGCCGCTGGCGGCTTCACGCCGGCGCGATTGACCGGGCCGCTCACATTCAGGCCGGGCACGTTGGCCAGCACGAAGCGGGCCACGGTCAGCGGCAGGTTGGCCGCTTGTTTCTGGGCGATCAGTTTTTCGCCGGCGAGGGTGATACTTGCAGCCATGAGGGCTCCTAAAGGCTGGCGACCAGCGTTTGCTGATCGTCATTGAAATCCACCAGGGCAACGGCAAGCCGCACCGGGGTGATGGTTACGAAGTCATACCGGCGGCAGGTGCGTCCGTACTGACGGATCAGCACACGCAACAGGTCGGGGTTCTCGGACAGTTGGGAATCGCTCAGGGTGAGCAACACGACGTCCCAGTCGCGCTCGGGCAGGCGTTCCTGGATCTCGACATAACCCACGCCGAGGCGCTCCAGGATGCGTTTCAAACCGGCAGTGCTGCCGGCGTCCACGGAGTTGATAAAGGCGTACTTGACCCGCAACCGGAACAGGCTTTCCGGTTCGGCGGGAAACCGCGTGACGTCACGCTGCCAAGCCCACAGCTCCAGAATCGACAGGTGGCAGGTGTCCGCGTCGAACTGCAGGTACGGCCAGCGCAGCCATTCGGTGGCCTGTTCCCACCAACGCTGGGCGGTGGCCACCAGCTTGGTCAGCTCCAGCCCTTCGAGCCAGAACGGCAGCTTGAGCTTGATCATTGCAGGACCACCGCCAGGGTGCTGATGCGCGGGATGTCCAAGGCCGAGACGATGTCGCTGTTGGCGAACCGCAACGAACTGATATCCGGAAACTGGACGTGCAGCTCTTCGGTCAGGCGGCTGAAACTGAAACGCGACTGGGGAAATGTGCGAGTCGGCGCGTAGTCACTCTGGGTGCTCTCGCGGAACGCAGCGCGGATGAACAACCCGATCTCGGCCTGCAGCGTCTGCAGCTGCAACACGGTGAGGTTGGCCACCGGCCAGACGTTGACGCTGATCGCGTGCAGGGTTTCAGGCATGGACATGGCCAGCAGATCGTCGCCGTGGCCATGGTTGCCGCCGTCGCGGATATGCGTGTTGATCTGCTCAAGGAAAGTATCGGCGGGCACGCCGGCGTCGAACAGCACGAAGGCATTGGCGCTGCCTGGTCCACGCGGTGCGCCGTGTTCAAAGTACACGCCGTCAGCGGCAACCCCAGGAAACCCGGTGATGATCGCCCGATACACCGCGTCGGTGTGCCATTGGTTGACCGCCGAAAACTGGTTGCGCACGCGCAGGCGCAACTGGTCGTCATGCTCGGAATCCGCGCCAGGCGTCTGCAGCCAGTCGGTATTGTTCACAACCTGGACAACGCCCGGTACCGACTGAGACAGCACGGCGTAATAACCAGGTGCCAGGTTGTAGCCGCTGCCGGCTCCCACGGCCTTAACCGGTACCACCAGCTGACTCTGGCCCTCTTCAAAGCTGCGCGGTTCGGTGGTCACCAACTGATAGATATGACCATTGAGGGTCGGTGACTGAACGACAGTGCCGATCGGCACTTCCAGCTCGCCACCGGTATTGGCGCGGGTAAAGAGCAGTTCACCAACGGCCACCGTCGCGGCCTTGCGCTCGATGTTCACCGCCCAGGCCAGCATGTCCAGCCACTGCGCGCCGGCAGTCTTGACGAAGAAATTCGGCAGCACCGTGCCGCTGACGAACTCCAGCAACCACAGCACCGGCTTGGTGACCAGCGCCGTGATGATCCGCCAGAACGGGCTGTACGCGCTGGTGTTGGTCAGCGTGCTGCCCTGCTCAACGGCCAGCTTTTCCCAGGCCTGTTTGAGCTGCGCCTCAGTGGTCGGAATGCCGGAGTCACCCAGCGCCTTTTTGAAGTCGACGGTCATAGGGTGATCTCCACCTGGCCGAACTTCACGGTCGTGGCGGTCACCAGGTACACACCCGGCTGGGTCTGCTCGATCTGCGCAGTGCCTGGTACCAGGCGGTCGTCATCCTCGACGAGCAGCTCCATCTGCTGAATGCAGTCACGCTGACGCAACCGGTCGCGCTCGGCCACCAGGGTGATCAGCAGGCCGCTTTCGCGGATCAGGTGCGCAATGTCCTGGGCGATCGAGGCGCGGTCATCCACCAGCAGAGGCTGGCGGGCCGGATCGAGTACCAGGTCGTTGTTCATGATCAACAGATCAACGTATTCACTCATCAGCCGCCCACCGCCATGGCCATCATGTTTTCCAGCTCCAGCGGGGTCATCTGCCTGGAGGTATTGATGTTCACTGTCTCGACGTGGGTGCCGGGGCGCTGGTTGGGGTTCATGGCGTTGCTCTGGTTCTGGAAGCTTTGCATCAGTCCTCCTTTCGGGACGGCCTGCGGTTTGGTGGGACTGATCGACGTATTGGCGTTGATCGCCTTGCGGGCCTCGATACCCTTGTCCGATTTGGCGGGCAGCTCGATGACCTTCTCGACGCGCTCTGGCAGCGCCGTTTTGGCCGGCATAGAAAACGCCAGGTCAGCCGACGCTGGCGGCAGCATGATCGGCTCGGCTTGCTTGATCTGCGGGGCAGGCATCTGCAGCGGCTTGAAGGGCAGCACGTTGGGTTGCGGCAGTCTGATGGGCTGCGCCGGTTGGACCTGAACTACAGGCGCTGGAACCTGCGCACGCGCAGACTGGGCGACGGCAGCCGGCACCAGGGCCAGCGGCTTAGGCGTCTGGGTAGCCGGAGTTTGTGCAGCCGAGGCGACTTTGGCCCCCGGTGTGGTGCCCGCCGGCGGTGTGGTCACCACTGCCGGCAGTTGTGGACCCGGTACAGGTGCGCCCACCTGACCAGGCAGATCGGGCACCTTCGGCGGCTCGGGCAGATCGCCAAACGTGGTTTCGATGTTGACGCCGGGAATCTTGTTGGCCATCTCGATCAGGCCATTGATTGCGCCCTTGACCGTGGACAGGATGCTGTCCCAGGCCTTTTTCGCGATACCCGACCAGCCACCCATCGAGTCGAACCAGCTGGACAGCTTGGCCATCTGATCGCTGATCCACTGGAACGCGGTGGTGTTCATCAGTGCGGCGCACAGATCGTCCCAGTACACGACCGCCGCAACCACGGCAGCGACCAACAGGACAATGCCGGCCACGATCAGCAGCACCGGGTTGGCCAGCATGGCGGCGTTGACCAGCCAGATCGCGCCCTGCCACAGCAACATGCCGACGCGCACGATCGCCATCCAGGTGTACAGCCCGATCAGGCCGACCACGAAAGCCGCAACCATGACCGTGTGGAACAGGAACATGGCGATCGATTTGAAGCCCTGCCAGGTGAGCAGCTTCCACACGGTGAGCATGCCCAGCCAGACCATTTTGCTGACCCCGACTACCAGGGTCAGCAGCGACATCGCGGCGATGAAGCCAAAGACCACCAGTGTGGTGATACCGATGATGCGGGTGATGTTCGGGAACAGCTGCGTCCAGCGGGTCAAGGTCTTGGCAATGCCCACCAGGCGATCCATCAGCGGGGTCAGCGTCGGAATCAGGGACTGGCCGAAGGCGATGCGCAACGCTTCGACGGCTTTGCCAAACTGCTCCCAGGGGTCGACCATGGCCTTGGCCATCTTCTCGGCGTTCTCCAGGCCCCGGACCTTGCCCAGTTCGGCAATGCCGTTGCGCAGGCGATCGGTGTCCTTGGCCAGCGCGCCGATCACCTGGGCACCTTCACCGCCGAACACTTCCATCAGCTTGGTGCCGGCAGCCGCGCTGGTCAGGTCGCCGTACTTGCCCTGCAGCTTGTCCATGATCTGCAGCATGGGCAGTGCATTGCCGGCGGCGTCCGTGAAGCTCAGGCCAGTTTTCTCGGCAGCCGCGCTGAGGTTTTCGAAAAACGCCTTGTAGCGCCCGCCCGCGTCGCCGCCTTCCATGGTGCTGGACAGCGTACCGACCACCGCCATTTGTTCGGCAAAGCTGACACCGGCCTGGGTGGCGATCGCCCCTACTTCCTTGAAGGCGTCTTTCAACTGGGCACCATCGGTGCGGAACAGCTTCACCGCCAGCGCGGTCTGGCCGGTCAGCTGCTGCGCCCATTCCACCCGGCCCATCTTGTCTGCCTGGGACTTGAACAGGTTGTACATGGTGCCCAGGTACGCGCCAGTGGTTTCGGCGTCGGACTTGGTGACCTTGGCCAACAGGTTGCTGGCACTGGTGATGGTGGCCAGCTGGCCGCCGACCAGGCCCTTGATCGCGCCATCGATGACGCGTGACGACGCCACGAACTCGGCGGCGCCGGTGGCGTAGGTGATCGAGAATTCGAGGGCAGTCCGGTTCAAGGAGGCCAGCGCGTCTTCGGTTGTGCCCAGGGCGCGCATGTCACCCAGCGCCCGGTTCACTTCCAGCGCTGGTTCAAGCGATTCGGTGATGGCCTTGCCCGCCCCTACCATGCCGGCCAGGCCTGCACCCATCTGAATGATGTTCTGCTGGCTCTTGGCGGCAAGGTCACTAAAGCTGGTTTTCACCTTGCCCAACGGGGCACTGACCTTGTCGGTCAGTTTCAGGATGAAAGCCAGGCGGGCGGAACGGTCAGCCATCAGGGTTATCCGTTAAAGGCAGTGGAAATGCCGTTGGCGACGGCAATTTCCATGCGCCTCCAGTGTTCGTCTTCAAGCCACTTGGCGGTGCCCATGCTTTCAATGGTGGGCTCAGCACCAGGTAGCCAACGTTGGGTCAGGGCCAGCAACTGGCCCAGCCCGTCCTGGGTCAGGCCTTCGGCATGTTCGAGGGCTTTTTTACGATCACTTCAACGTCCGGCGAATACTCTTCAAGCAACGCACCGGCCAGAGTCATGGTGGTGATCGGGTTTTCCAGCAACGCCTTCAGTGCGGCCTTGTCTTCGTCCTTGACGGTGCCCATCAGCAGGTTGTGGGCCGGCGCGACCTTGTTGGCCTGGGTCGTGGCGTTGAAGTACTTGGTGATCACCTGCGGTGTCAGGTTGAACGTGAATTCCTTGTCGCCACGTTCCAGGGTGATGCTGCGGTTTACTTCGCTCATGTCGGTGTTTCCGTAAGGTTGAGTTGCAAAGGGTCAGGGTTGTGCCGGCGTGCGTTGCACGACCTGGCGGATGTAGTCCTGCAGGCCGAGGATCATTTGCCGGCTGAGGGCAAGCTCGTCTCTGAGGGTGAAATAATCCGATCGAGCGTCTGTTGCGAGTTCGGCGCTGCCTGCATCAGCCAGGCCGGTGGTGCCGGCGGTACCGGGCATTGCGGGGCAGAAAGCTTTGATGCGCAGCCGGTAACTGCCATCAGCAACAGCAAGCTGCAGAGTGTTGATTTGAGCGCGGGCACGATTCAGTTCCTCGGTGTGGTGGGTATCGAGCTGGTCCCGCGCTGCGAGCTGTTCGCCGGCCAGACGCGTCGCCTCTCGCGCGGTGTGCAGTTCTGCAGTGGCGTCGACCAGCTCAGCGCGGGCAGCGACGAGCTGGTTGCCCTGGTACTCAAAAGCGCACCAGGCCAGCAGACCGACCACCAGCAAAAACAGGGCAAGGCGCAGCGGGCTGATGGTCATTGCAGGCACAGCCTCATTTCAGCCAGCCGGCGGTTGTGCAGGCCACGAACGAAGGTCTTACGGCCATCGGCACCGGTCACATAGGCCCACACCGGCGTCGTGCCGTCGGAAGCCCAGGCCAACGCTTTGCAGCCCTCGGCAATGCGGCCAGCATTGATCAGGCCCACCGCACGGCTCGCGCACGTCGTCGGCACGCCGAAGTTGTGGCCATGGCTGCTCAAGGCGTCGAACGTGTTCTGCCCGATCGCCTGGTTGGTCAGGCAGTCGGCCAGGCTCAACTGCCCCTTGGCGATGACCAGGCCTTCCACCTCGGCGCAGCGCGCATCCGACCAATATTCACCGACCACCACTGGATCCGGGCTGGTGTGCTTGGTGATGCCCTTGCAGACCGTGGGCAAACCACTGGCCAGCTTGTCGGCATACACCACGTTCTGGCCGTTGCCTTCCCAGGTGCCCAGGAAGGCGGTCAACGTGCCGCTGCAGAGCAGCAGGATGCCGGCGGTGATCTTGACCCGCAGGCTCATACCTTGGTCTCCCACTCACGCAGCATCTGGCGGTACTTGGGGATCAGCAGCAGGATCTGCAGCACCATGTAGAACGCGGTCAGCATGTAGGCCACTGTCGACCAGTCGACGGCACCGGTTGCGCCCGTGGCGGCAACGCCAATGGCGGGCGATGCCTTTACCAGGGCAATGGCTGTGTCCTGAGCAACTTGATTTGTGCTCATCAGCGAAGTCCTTTTTCGGTCAGGGTTTGGCAAGGCACGCAGCGGGTCATGCCGCCTAACGCCTGGCGCGCCGGTGGGATCTCCTTGCCGCAGTCCTGGCAATGGGTGAGGCTCGGCCCGCTCGCTCGCGGCTTGGCCAACTGGGCCGCAATGGCCTGGTCGCGTTGACGCTGCTCCAGAGCCTGCGCACGATCGAACGGGCAGACCATTACGTCAGGCCCTCGATCTCAGCAGCAGCCAGGTACGGCACGCCGTTGATCTTGATGAAGTCCGCACTGGTGACGTCGAACGGCACCTTGTGGGTGTTCTTCGCGCCGCCTTTGGGATCGATGCTCAGCAGGCTGGACACGCGAACCTTGCAGCCGAACGCCTCGATGCGCAGTTCCTCTTCGCCGGCCTTGGCGAAGAACACGATGTCGAACGGCTCCAGCTCGCGGAAACTGCCGGCAGTCTTGGCCTGCTCGATGAGCAGATTGAAGTTGGTGGTGTCCAGCTCCAGTTCGCCGGCTGCAGCGACATCGCCGTCGACGTGCCCGTTGGGCACGCCCTTGGTCTGGGCCACGGTGCTGTTATCCGTGATGTCGATGGTGCCGGCCTCGACGTGAACGAGCAGATCGCCCAGGTTCACGTCGAAGTTCTTACCGCCAATTTTTGCGGCCATGGGTTACTCCGAATCCGTAACGGAAAGGTCCAGCGCGATGTTCGCGGTCAGGTCTTTCGGGCAGTTGAGGGGGCGCAGCTTGAGGTAGGCCACGACAGAGGTTTTGCTCGTCCAGGTCAGCACGATGTCGCCGTCCTTGGGCTGCTCGATCTCGCCTGGAAACACCTGGCCGGCGAATTTGGTGGACTTGGCCATCGCGCGCAGGGGGGCCATCAGCTTGGAAGTAGTGGTCGCCATGCTGTTAGCCGAGCTGTTCAGGGTCCGATCGCCTACGTAGCGGATCAGCAGAGCGCGCACGCGGCGGGCTGCCTTGTCGACGACACGCAGGTTCTCGATCACCTGGAAGTCACTGCCAGGGGTGTCCAGCATGTTGCCGTCGCCCCAATAGGTGCCCGGATAGTCCGGGTACGTCTGCGGCACAGAAAGACGCGCTGCGTCGAGCTGCGAAAGCACCGCGGTGCTCAGCGGGATGCCGTCCATGTCTTTGGGTTCAGCGCCCAGGCCCAGGACCGCGCCGGTAGCCACGCGCATCGGCGTGTCGGCAATGCTCACTGCGGCATTGGCCAGTCGACCGGCCAGCACGCCCAGGTTATTGCCGTGCAGCTGCGGTACCGGCAGAACCCGAGGCGCAGCCAGGCCGTCGACGATGGCTTTCTGCTCGACAACGTAAGCGCTCCAGCTCAACTGCGGAGCAATGCCGGCAGTGGCGGCTATCACGAAGACACGGCGGCCCAGCTTGTTGCTCAGGTCGTTGGCTGCAACGTGCATCGCTGACAGCTCGGCCTGAGTGGTTACCGGGTTGACGATCACCACCGCTTCGAAGGAATAACTGCGGGTCGCGCTCTCAAGCGCCTGTTGCCAGGTGGTTTCGCCTGCGATCGGAGCGGCGATGCAGGCCCAGCGATCGCCGCCGTTGCTGCGCGCCGCCAGGATCTGGGTTTTCAGGTCGCTGTCCGCAACGCCCAGCTGGACGTCCAGATCACTTTGGGTGTCCAACGGGACCAGCTTGCCGACGTTCTTGGCAGCGGGACCGATAAACAGGAAATAGCGTTCGATCTCGCTCACGGCACCCTGGCCGAGGTTGAGATTGTTAACGCTGACTTTGCCGAGTGCCATAAAGCGGTGCCTCGTTAGCGGGGTGAATTAAGGATTTGTTGCAGCACCAGGTTCACCAGTTGGCTGGTTTCGCTGTCGCTGGCACCGAGGAACTGACGCGCAGGCAGCTGGATGTTCCAGCTTTGCGCACCGGTGGATTCGGCTCGTTCGTCGTCCAGGACGCGGATCAGCAATCCCGCTCTGGCGTAGTTCAGGTGTTGCTGGATCCACGCCACGGATGGGCGAGTCAGCGTCTTTTTGCCTTCCTGACGGGTCTTGAAACCCAGACGGCGCAGGGTCTTGGCCTGCTTTTCGGTAGCGGCGGTGCCCGGCGGAACCTTGTTCCACTGGCGCATCTGCGCGGCGGTGCGCCGTTCGGACACGCCGTTGTGCTGCTGCGAGGCAACCCAGCGGGTCAGCGTGTTGCGCCAGCCCAGTTCGGCTTCAGTACCGGTCAGGCGAGTGACATCGAGCAGCTTGCCCAGGCCGGTTTCCATCTTCTTCTTGCCCTTGGACGTGTCCTTGCGGGCAGCAAACGGGGTTCCATTCAGGTTCTGCTGGTTGCGGATCCGCTGCCGACTCAGACTGCGCACGCGCTTGGCCACGTTGTTCAACAGACGTCTGCGCTTGGGCGTCGGAAGCTCCATCAAAGCCAGCAGGTCTTGGGCTTCGAGCATGCCGCGAATGTCCAGATCAAAGGCCATGACCGGTCACCTCGCCGCTCTCAGCCACCCACAGTTCGAACGGCACGAACGACCAGGTATTGCCGAACGCCTCGATCTCGCCGGCAGGATCCTCGGCCAGGTACTGCGCCTCGGTGAACTGCAGCTTGATGTCGACGTCGGCCAGGTCGTTGTCGAGCATGACCACATCGAACACCACGTTCGGCAGACCGTCTCGGTCCTGGTCGTGGGTTTCCAGCCAGCTGCCTACCAAGGCAAACAGGCGCGCAGGGTGATCCGCGAACCGCTCGATCGAGATGGTCGCGCCGTAATTCATGTCACCCATGTGCATGCCTTGGGTGTCAGGTTTCCAGATCAGCTCCACCTGCACCTGGTCGGTCCAGCTGTCGAGCTGCTCAGGGGCGACCAATTGGCGCTCGAGCAGGTAGGCGGTCAACGCCTTGAGCTTGATCACAGCAGCGCCGCCGTGATGCGGCCACGGCCCTGCAGCGACCGCACAGCAGCCTGGCTGAAAGCGAGGAAGGTTTCGGACCGCTCTGGCAATTCCTTGCCCACGTTTTCGGCGCTTTCGCGGCGATTGACCGTGGCGAACTGAGTCAGCAGGCTGGCTTTGGCGCGGCTGTAGACGGCGCGCTTATAGGTCGCCGCTTGAAAGGTGCGCTCTGGCAGGACGGTGGTGTCTGCGGATTCAACGTTGGACACGCCAGCGCCCTGCCAGCGCGCTTTTAACTTGGCCAGGTCGGTATTGACCTCGACCATGGCCATGTTCAGATCGGCGGCCAGCATCTCTACCAGGTACTCCGCCGGCAGGCGGTAACCCTTCTGAAACTCGGTCACAGAGAGATCAGGCCAGAAGCCGTCGTTCTCGATCGCTTGTTCCACAAAGGTGGTGGGTTTCCCGGAAAAGCTCATTGCTGGCCGCTCAAATAGGGGCGGGAAAACTGCTTCAGTGGGTCAGGGCCATAAATGGTTGGCTCACATCCACAGTTTCTCGCCGGGGGGGTAGTCGGTTATTCGGTGCCGTTGCCGGCGTTTTCTTTGGCTTGCGCCTTGGCCAGCGCCTTGCGGCAGTCAGACAGGCGTGTCCCTACGCCGATGCTTTCGTAAAGCTGTTCGGCTCGTTCGAAGTGGTGAATAGCGACAGGCCAGTCCTTGCGATGCAGCGCGACCATCCCCAGCAACTTGTGGTAACGAGCCGGAATGCGCTCATACAGCTGCCATTCGCCATCCACGCGGGGCAGCAAGTTGGAGACGTAAGGTTCAGGGCTGCGCCTGGCCTTGAACTCAGCCTCAGCCCAGTCGATCACCTCGTCTGCAACAAAGGTCGGAATGTCACGGTTGAAGCGCTCAGGCATTGCCTGGCCCTGGGACATAGCGAAGTCGGCCAGCTCCAGGCCCTGGGTGAACTGCTCGGTGTCGAACAGCCAGATCAGGACGTACACCAGCACCGAGTTCTGGAAATTCAATTCCGAATCGCGGTACCGCTGTACGTAATCCAGGTACTTGGGCAGCAGCTCGTCACGCTTGAGCAACTGGCGCTGCTCGCGGCTGTTGATCGCGCTGATGCGCTCCAAATCAACCGCCAAGGCGTCTTCCATCAGCTTCAAATGCTTGCGTGCATTGGCAGGACTGGACAGCGCGGTGTCAGCCGAATAAGCCATCTGCGCACCGGCGACCGCAGCCGCTGGGCCTTCTGCGATCAAGCGGCGTTTGTGCGCCAGTGCCAGGCTCATGCTTTCACCAATTCGACGTTTTCAGTCATGGCGAACTTTTCCAGCTGCTCGATCACATAGCCTTCGTTACGGCTGTTGTAATCCTCGACGCGGGAGCGCTTCGGGTTATCAACGGTCTGCTTGCGCCAGCTGGAGTCCTGGAAGTAGATCGACAGATTGTCGAAGCTGGTGACCACCACGGTGTTGACCGGGAAGAACGGCACGCTGAAGCTCGGTAGACCGCCGTAGGTCGCGATAACCTGAGCGTCTTCGATGCGTTCTTTCTCCGTTGGCAGGTCGCCTTGCTTGGCATAAAGCTTGGCTTTGTCAGCGGCCAGCAGGTCACTGCCGATGATTGCGATCAGGTCGCCGCCATCACGAACGCGCTCGTCGACCATCTGTTTGGTGTCATGCACCAGGGCGTCGAGGTTGGCATAGTCGCCGCCTTCGCCCAGCGTCACCTTTCCAGCGACCTTGCCTTCCTTGAGAACCTGCTCCGGGATCTGCTCGCGAGCGATCTGCAACCAGCCCTTGTTCACGTCCTGCAGCATCGGGAATTCAGTGAGATTGGTCTGCGCAGCCGCTTTGAGGCCGTGGAAGCCGATCATCAGACGGTCGAGTGCGATCTGCTTCTGCACAGCGGCAGAGTAGCGCTGCTGGAAGTCCGGAAACTTGGCCCAGGCGTCGATCTTGGCGTAAGGCAGGCTGACGTCGGATTCGGTGGAAAACAGCTCATAGCTGCTGTCATCCAGCGCCGAAGCATCCTTGGCTTCACGATCGGTGGTCTTGGTGTTGGTACGACCGGTCACAGGACCCGACACGCCCAGGAACACCTTTTGACCCTTGATCTCGGTCACGCCGATGACGTTGATGCGCTGCAGGAAATCGGACTTGTGGGTGATCGCCTCGTTGAGTTCCTGGGCAATCGTGGGCTCGACGCTGAACGTCTTGCTGGCCAGCTCGACGCCGTAAGACTCAGCCAGGGAAACCTGCAGGGCCGCGAACATCTTCGCGCCGTATGCGCTCAGTGACTGGGCCATGTCAGAGTACCCGCTTCGGTTTAGGGTCAGCGGCACCAGTGGTGCGTGAAAGGTGGCGGCCTTCCGGCTTGTCCAGCAACGCGCTGAATTGCGCCTGCAGCTTGTTCATGCCGGCCAGCACTGCGGCGTTGGACGAGCCCTTGCGGCTCAATTGCTTTTCGTCTTCGGCGGTGGCCACGATGTCATCGACCGCCGTCTGTACGTCGTCGATTGGGGCCTGGTCGGGTGCCGGCGGTGCCTCTGCGAAACTGTCAATCAGCGCCTGAATGCCGGCAGTGACGATCAGTTGCTGTTCGATCAAGGCCTGCAGCGCTTTGGCTGTAGCTTCATCCATTGGGGGTTTGCTCTCGGTAGGGGTTTGCGGAGTGGTTTCGGCTGGCACCTCTTCAATGCCAAAGCGCTTGAACAGGCCGGCGAACATGCTGAACAGCTTGGCCACCTCGCCTTGCGGTTCGTCTTCACCAATCGAACCCAGCGGGACGGCAGCCGCGTAATGCACGCGCTTTCCGGGGTTGCCGGGGTTGCGGGAGAAGTAGAGTTCTTGAGTGCCCAGGCTCGCCGGCTCGTCGGTGACAGCCAGGCCGGTCAGGTACGCCCTGCCGGTGCCAGCGAAGTCGGGCATGATCTCGATGCTGGTGAAGAGCTTTTCGCCTTGGTCGTTGAGCCACAGCAGCTTTTGGTTGGGCTTCAACTGCGCTTCCAGCGCGACTTGGCCGGGGGCCAGCCCCTCGACGTCCTCGATCAGGCGCACGGCAAACACGGTGCCGTAGGAGCCTGGCCAGCGGTCATGTTCGGACCAGATGGTGGCCGTGTAAGTAGTAGTGCTGTACGTCTCGGCGATGTCGCGCAGTTCCTGGGGCGTGATGACGCGACCATCTACGGTAGGACCGCTGGTGGCGACGCGTTTCCAGAAGCTGACAAGGGAACGGGGCATGGGAAGAACTGCGCTCATCGGTAAGTTGAGGCCCCAAGATAGGGAGCCGCAACGCCTCCAACAAACGGTTTACTTTCGCGCTTCTCCTATATTTGATTTATAGGAGAAACACGGATTTTAACTGCACGTTTTCCGCGTTTTCGCCGCATAGACTGCGGCCCATGTACTACTCAACCGAAGTCAAAGAAGCCGCCAAACGCCTGTTTCTACGCCGTCACAAGGCCAAGGAAATTCAGGCGCAGTTGAACCTGCCCAACATCCGGATCGTGTACCACTGGATCCGCGTTGGTGGCTGGGAAGACATGCTGACGGATGAAGAACCGCTGACCGCCGTCAGCCGGCGTATCACCTTGCTTCTGGAGAAAGCCGACTCGCTGACCAAGGGCGAGCTGGACGAACTGGACCGGTTGACGACCGTTCGCGAACGCTTGGTTAAGCAGTGTGTAAAGCCGGTGGTTACGCCGGTTCGTGATGACCAGGGCGACGATGGCCATCGCCGCGATGATCAACGCGGTGAGCGTCGGGAGCGTGGCAAGCGCGACGGCAAGAAGCGGGAAAAGAAGGTCAAGAACGACGTCAGCGAGCTACGCGAAGTGGACTTTCTCGACAAGTTCATCAGCAAAATGTACGGCTACCAGAAAGAGCTGTTCGCCGCGAAACAGAACCCGCTGACCGCCAGGATCCGGAACATCCTCAAAAGCCGCCAAGTGGGCCTGACCTACTACTTCGCCGGCGAAGCCTTCATGGACGCGGTGCTGACCGGCGATAACCAGGTGTTCCTGTCGGCCAGCCGCGCCCAGTCCGAGATTTTCCGCAGCTACATCATCGCCTTTGCCCAGGCGTGGTTTGGCCTGGAGCTGACCGGCAACCCGATCGTACTCAGCAAGGACGGCAAGCCCTGGGCAGAGCTGCGCTTTCTCAGTACTAACAGCAGCACTGCCCAGGGTCACCATGGCCATGTGTACGTTGATGAATATTTCTGGATCCGCGACTTCGAGAAACTGAACACCGTGGCCAGCGCCATGGCGACCCACAAGAAGTGGCGCAAAACCTATTTCTCCACGCCCAGCGCCGTGTCGCACCAGGCCTATCCGTTTTGGCAAGGCGAGAAGTTCCGCAACAGCAAGCGCAAGAACGCCAAGGAGCCATGGCCGAGCGATAAGCAGATCTCTGCCGGCGCGCTGTGTCCGGACGGTCAGTGGCGCAAGGTGATCACCATCCTGGACGCCATCGCCGGCGGCTGCGATCTGTTCGACCTCGAGCAGCTGCAGCTGGAGTACGACGACGACAAGTTCCAGCAGCTGTTCATGTGCAAATTCATCGACAGCAGCCAGAGCGCGTTTTCCCTGGCAGATCTGGAACGCTGCTATTCGGACCTGTCTTTGTGGGCCGACTTCGACCCGGACGATCCGCGCCCGTATGGCAACAGCCCGGTCTGGATCGGTTACGACCCGAGCCGGACACGCGACGACGCGACGTGCGTGGTCATCGCACCGCCGCTGGAGAATGGCGGCAAGTTCCGGATCCTGGAGAAGCACAGCTGGCGTGGTCAGTCATTCAAGTACCAGGCCGAGCAGGTCAAGAAGCTGACCGAGCGCTTCAACGTTCAGCACATCGGGATCGACACGACCGGCATCGGCTACGGCGTCTTCGACCTGGTGCGCGACTTCTACCCGCGTGCGACCTCGATCCACTACAGCCTGGAAACCAAGAACCTATTGGTACTCAAGGCGCAGGACACCATCCAGGGCAGCCGCATCGAATGGGACGCCGGCTGGAACGATATCGCCCAGGCCTTCCTGACAATCAAGCGCGGCACAACCGCCAGCGGCCAGGTGACCTACAGCGCGTCGCGAACCGACGCGACCGGTCACGCGGACGTGGCCTGGGCGGTCATGCACGCCCTGCAGTACGAACCCCTCAACACGGACAAAAAGCGGCGCAGTCGCTACGCACTCACTGGATCAACTTCCCATGGCAAAACCCAAAACCCTGCAGCAGGAAAAACCGGCGCAACGGCCCATGCGTGCATTCACATTCGGTGCGCCGGAATCCGTGCTGACCGACAACATCGCGCAGTACCTCGGCGTGTTCGCCAGCGACGACGGTCGTATCTTCACGCCGCCAGTCTCACGCAGGGGGCTGGCCAAGCTGCTCAAGGCCAACGCACACCACGGCGCGATACCAGGGTTCAAACGCAATCTGCTGCTGCGTGAGTTCATCCCTTCAGCCGGCCTGTCAGTGGCCGATATGAGTCGGGCTGCGCTGGACTTCATGGTGTTTGGCGAAGCGTACTTCTACCGGGTACCCAATATGCTCGGCCAGATCCTGGAGCTGCGACACCTGCCTGCCATCAACATGCGGGTGAAGGTCGACGGTGGGTTCGTCCAGTTGGAACAGAACGGTAAGGAAACCGAGTTCGACGCCGACGAGATCGAGCACGTCCTCAACTACGACGTAGAGCAGAACATTTATGGCGTGCCTGAGTACCTGGGCGGTCTGCAGGCGCTGCTGCTCAACGAAGCCGCGACGCTGTTTCGCCGGCGCTACTACAGCAACGGCGCGCACGCGGGATACATCTTCTACACCAACGACCCGAACCTGACCGAGGAGGACGAAGAGGAGTTGCGTGCCCAGATCACGGCCAGCAAAGGCGTGGGCAACTTCCGATCGATGTTCGTCAACATTCCAGGCGGTTCCGAGAAGGCCATTCAGATCATCCCGGTGGGTGACTTCCAGGCCAAGGACGAACTGGAGAAGGTGAAGAACATCACGCGCAATGACGTGATCGCGGCCTGGCGCATGAACCCGGCGCTGGCCGGAATCATCCCGGAGAACAGTGGCGGATTCGGTGACATCGAGAAGATCGATCGCGTTTACACCAGCAACGAGATCAGGCCGATCTGTCAGCTGTTTGACCAGGCCAATGAGACGCTGCGGGAAGACAGGCGATTTGCCTGGAAAGCGGTCCCGGCGTCAGCGGAAACCACTGTATAAATGAACAACAAATCGAGTAAGCAAATCAAAAACATGGCAAAATGACGCCATAGTTTATTACCTTGGGAGAGGGACTTATGAGGATCAAATGCACATCGTGCGGTCACAAGGGCCGGATCGGCTCAAGAGAGGAAGTGACGTGCCAATATGTGAAGTTGTATTGCCAATGCTTGGACGCAACTTGCGGCCATACTTGGGTCGCAAATCTTGTGTATTCACATACGCTGAGGGAATCTGCTCGTAAAGTAGGGACGCTGGAATCAGCATTGTTCGATCGACTGCGGGACATGCCTGTCGAGCGTCAGCAGGAAATTCTCGCCAGCTTGGACAGAACTGCGTCTGTGTAACCGCACTCCCTCGCCTACCCAAGGCTACCCTCGCAATAACATCCGCCGCCATGCCTGCTCCGCAGGCATATAAGCCGCCAACACAATCCCCCTTGACTGAAAAAAATCCGGCGCGGCGGAACCCGCGCAGCGGCCGGTTGTCCGACAAAACCTTACCCAGAACTCTGAAGAGCACCCAAGCGTTCAGCCCGCGTGCGCCTCTCTCGATATTTCGATGTCGCCTCGGCGCGCCCAATTACCGATCTTGGTCCGGTGGACCTTCGGCACCTTGTGCCGAAGTGCCAGCGATGGGTGCAGGGCACTGCCCTGCCGCTAGGCGGGCGCGTAGCCCGCGATCCTCTGGAAAGCTGAGCGCAGCGAGCTGAGCCCTTGGGCGAAGGCATAATAATGTACCCAACACGCGATACCCCAAACGACTCCGGAAGCCTCTTTCTTTACCCAACGGGGGTGCTGTAGGGGGTTTAAAATTCCATTTAATTCAAATGCTTCCTGGGCCAGGGCGAATTCCGCCGGCGCAGCCGAAAAATGGCGACAGAAAACGGACGCAAACGTGGCGTTCTGCCGGTACGTTAAAGGGAAGTCAGGTTGGGAGATGGAGTTTTTCAGACACCAGGCGTGACCTGGCCTCGCATGGGGCGCGATATGTGCGGGGGTTATGTGTCTTTCTTGACCTGGACACTTCGCAGCAGGCGGGCTAAGGCGTCGTCAGGGCCTTCAGACCCGCCGCCAGGCGTTAATGGCGGTCGGTGCTGGCTGTTCGAGCTAGGGGCAGCCTGAGCGTCTGGAGACGCCTTGCGCGCCTCACTCTGCTGCCAATTACGCCTCGACGTTTCCCGCCGTAGGGTCTCAATAGACGCTTTTTCCTGTCGGACCGCACGAAGGGCACCAACCTCGCGTAACTGGCGCTCACGCTTCTTGATCGCTGCCTTCTTGGCCTTGTGCCAAAGGTACCGGCAGCCGAGTTCACTGAAGAACTTTTCAGTAAACCGGATCAGGCATCGAGTACGAACCAGGTTCAAGCCTGCGTTATCTTTCTCATCGAGCCGAACCTTCTCGATCCGTCGGTAGACGAGGCCTGCGATCTCAAGCCCACGGATAAGCCGGTTAAGTGACGCTGGCGAAATATCACTGTCCTCGGCAACACCGCACTGGGTGTTGAGAAAGAACTGTCCGCGCTCTACGTCGAGCCAACCCAATACACCTGTTGCAAGGTCCAGGCGCAACAACAATTGTTCAGCGACCTTAGAAAGCGCAACAAAGGGCTCTGAACGCGTGCGACGGCTACCATGGATCGTGTCGAGGCTCCGCAGGTACTTCCCACGCAGATCTGGGATCTGGCTGAGCCTGGAGAACGCCATGCGCACAAGAGGAATTTTCAGCTGATCAGCCGTTAGATTCCGCCTTTCTCGGAAACGAGGGGGACGCACTGGCGCATGGAGTGCGGCGTGAGGGTCTTTTTTGTCGCGAGGCGTGGCAGTAGGCCGGCCCTTTCCGGGGCCGGCCTTTAGATTACGTGAGTGGATGTCCTTATCGAGAACTGTCACAGACGCTAATTCACCTGATGAAGCAAGGTGACGCCTGGACGGTCGTCAATAACTGTCTGAGCACGAGAACGCAGCTCACTGCAACGAGCCTCTACAGCTCGCAGCCGGTCGACAAACTCAGGTAGTTTTTCGAGGTCATCGATGTCAATCCGACCGTCCTCGAGGATCTCGCTGCCGAGTTGCACTGTTGCCCCCAGGCGAGCCACCAATTGCCCGAATACACCGACAGGATTGCCATCACCGTTCAGTTCACGCGCCCCCGTAAGACCATGTCGGCTGGCCAGCTCGTTGATGCATCGCTCTTGATGATCAGCGTCCAGAGAAAGAACCCATGATTCTTCAATCCAGCTCGGAAGATCGACCTCTCCGCTCAACCAACGGCCTACCCTACGCAGCCAGGCTCCGGAGGCTTTCAAGAAAGCGACGGTGTCGTTGCCCTGGGCGAGCAAGGTGAAGTCGGGAACATCCTTCCCCACTGCTTTATCTGGGACCAGGCAATGCAGTTGCACGCTCAAGGACTGCGCGAAGTCGTCCTGGCTAAAACCGGTACGCGCAATCATGTCTGCGGCGTGGGCCACCAGAACCTGATCACGCGAGACCAATGACTGTCCGGAGTTGGACATAGTCATACGAGCCTGCCGGCTTTAGCCTGCATCACGGTCACTGCTTTGTGATGCGGGAACGGGCGCTGCTCGTGCGCGGAGTACGAACCGTCATCGTGGACTGTGACCATGATCTTACGGCCCAAACGAATCGCTTTATGCACTGCTGCAGGGCTGATACCGAATGCTTCAGCAACCGATGCCTGACCGATCTGGGCGACTAGATCGGGCAATGGGATTTGATTCATGGCAGAACTCTCTGACTGGACGCCCAAATGTTAACCGCAGGTAATCCAATAGACAAGATAAAAGTAACCTCAGGTATCCTAAATGTCAGCAATGACGAACCCGCAGGTAATCTTTTTCGATTAACCTCCGGTTTATCATTGCGCCCTATGACCAAGAAGCCCCCACTCCCCCCTAAGCTCCTCGCCGAATGCCAAGCGGCCAACGAGCTGTACCTGTCGAAGAAAAACGAGCTGAAGCTCAATAAGAGGAAGATTGCCGACGAGATCGGAGTCAGTCCCGCTGCAGTCGCGCACTACCTCAGCGGCGTCAATGCACTGAACGTAAAATTTGCATCTGCACTTGCCAGGCTTTTGGGAGAGCCGGTTGATCGATTTAGTCCGCGACTGGCCGCTGAGATTGCAGATCTGGCGGCTACCACGGATCACAGCAACGTGACCCCGATGGTGCAGCCTCGGAGAGAGGCTAGGGAGTACCCATTAATCACGTGGGTGGACGCAGGCGCTGGCATCGAATCGGCAGGTTCGTATCCCTTAGGGATATCTGATGAGTGGCTTAGCTCAACCGAGAACGCGGGGCCAAGTGGATACTGGTTGCGCGTTAAGGGAAAGTCGATGACATCGGATACCCCTCCCACATTCCCGGAAGGCACGCCCATTCTGGTCAGACCTGAGGGTTTCGATATCATCAGCGGAAAGTTCTACGTAGCCCGGCACACAGTTACCGGCGAAACGACCTTCAAGCAGTACATCTTGGACGCCGGGGTCGGTTACCTGGTGCCGCTGAACCAGGCTTACCAGACCGTGCAGGTAGAGGGTGACTGGGAGATCATTGGCAGAGCGATAGATGCCAAGGTAACGGGCATGTAGGTTCCGGATACCGCATCCTCTTACTGCCCGTCCCGCTTCTAAGCGAGTTGGCTTTGCAGCGCGTTATCATCGATTGGAATCGTTTTCTGCTTTTTCACTGAATTGCCTAATCGCCTCAGCCCTACCCGAAATAGCCTCCGCAAGTGGCCCGATTGCTAAGGGCTTGAGCAGCCACAACAGTCGCTTCACTACAACGTCATTTCTCGTTTCGACTGTTTTTTGCGCCTTGAGAATATCTTGCATTTGATCTGGATAACTCTCAGTAGCCATGACGCTCCACCACTCGGTCTCGGCCCGTATCTGCCTTTCCAAAGCATCAATATCGAACGCGTCCAGAACAACTGCGATAGGTTTATGGCGCTTCAATATCTCTAAAGATTTCATATCAGCCGACACAGCGGGAATAGACTGCGATTCATTTACCATGGGTACCTACCTCCCCTCACAATTAAAGACTTTGCTTCAGATCAACGGTGCTGCCTGGTGGAGAACTGTGAACAACGATATGGCCTTTGCCGATCCTGAAATTCTTCATGACTGCAATTGCAACATTCCATACCTCTTTGGCGACTTCTTCACCAGCTTCGACAACATTTCCATCATCATCGATTATCGCTAGACGTGCAGGCCGTCCGTCGCTTGTGGTCAGCTTGTACCCGGTAGTGACATTGGCACTGACACAGCCCTTTGCCAACATACCCGTCTTAGGAATACCGATCATTAGTGTGCCTCTCCCGATTGAGAATCTGCATATTGGTTGACAATAAGAGCAATGGTGCTTGCATGCATTGTGCGCAAGCCCTGCACCACGCTGATCGCCCCCCAATTTTCCTTTTCGACAGCTTCATCTAGTGCCTCATTGGCACCGCGATACCCTTCTATACTGTCCAGCAAGAGCTTCAAAGTGTTAGGTTCAGTTATATTAATCTTGAGAGTCATGTCATATTCCTTATGCGGCCACATAGCCAACGCTAGTTCTTTTCAACAAGCCAACTTCCATGGCTGCATGAAACAACTTGATAGTCCGCCTGTTTCCAACCTTTGCAGCTGCGGTAAAATCCCGAACCTTAATAGGTGTTCCTGGCTTCGTTGATTGGGTCATGCTGATCAACGTCTGCATGAGACGAGGATCGTCAGTTCCAAATAGGTCCTGTTGCTGGCCCGTTGTCATAGCAACCGGCAACGTTATCCGCGCTTCTAGACCAGTTGCTAGGGTTACTGGCTCAGCAATGGCGGCCGTTGCCAAAGCTGGCGGCTCTGTTGCCACACCCGACTCTCCAAGGCACGGCATTCGTGTTGACTCAGCAACACCGCCGTTACCATTGTCATCTTTGTTCCCTGGGCGCAATACGGCTCCAAGGAGAGCCGGTACAATTTCTAGAGCCAATGCGAAGCCTGCGCAGACCATAGTCAAAAGTAGTGCTGGTAAACTAGCAGACGGGACAGGATAACTCTGCTGATCAGATACTTCTCTCGCAATTGCGGCCACGCTATCGAGAATCCGCTGCCTTTGATCAATAGCAGATGAGATTGCAAGCGCATCAAGGTCTTGTGCTTTGGTAACCATTCCTCGCTCCCTCAACAGTCTGGCTTGCTCACTCATTGAACGAGTCTCGGCGTCAACCAGTTTTAAACGATCAAGCTCTGCAGCTTGCTGGCTCTTGAGCTGGGATACTTTGATTTGTGCTGATACATATCGTGAATGACTTGCAGTTACTGAGCTGTACATTCGATCATATGTCGCCCAAGCAGAAATCGCGCCCAGAGTTATGGCAGACATGACCATTAATACAGCGGTTATCTTTTTACCATGAATCCACGCCCCAATCGCCAAAGGCCAAGCAAGGTACTTATAGAGATCCAGAACAACTGCAGCGCCTGCGAAAACCATAGCCATTAACAAATTATCGATCAGTGTAAACATCGCCATCCCAACGGACATAGCAGTTACACTTGACAACAAAACGGCGATCAATGCCACGACCCAATTAACGAATCGCGCTTGTTCATTTTGTAAGCTAATCATTCAGCTACCCTCAAGCGTTCTTGTAGTTGCTAATGAATTCTTTGGCACAAGCCATTAGTAACTCGAAGGCGAGATCAGTCGACTCTGGAAGATGCAGTGGAAGGGTAAGCGAGACCCCGTTCAGCACAAATTTAAAATTCGGACGCTTGCGACCTTCAAGAACCCCATCGATAACCAAGTAAAGGTCGGCCAGCTCCACGGAAGGTATTAGGTAAGTACCCTGTTTCATGACCACAGCTATCCTAATCGTCCACTCAAGGTCGCATCGGGCATGCAAGATTACGCTTACACCTGGTGAGGTTTTAAAGTACGAATTGACGTGATCCTCAATGACTTGAGTGAAACGCTCTGGCGTTGCACCGCTGTACGAAATCGCAACGGTTGAAGTTCGACCAGCCATGGCCATCCAGATGTGCCATTCGGCTACACCAGGCACAACCATGAGCTGGGCAACATCCACCACGACCTGTTCGCTGACGTCATCAAGCGGAAAAGCGCAGAGGAACCCTGACCTGCGGTGTTGGCTGTTAGCCAACTGGCCTACGAGGTGGTTCCTTGCATCGGGGGACAGGGTTACGAGGTGCATCGTTAATCTCCGCTTAGATCGGTGCAGCGCCAGGCGCTGAACTCATAGGCGTAGATTAACCTCAGGTAACGAAATAAATCAATACCGCAGGTTATTTAAATTAACCTGCGGTAAACATCATGCTGGGTGCTGGTTGGTCCACATCAATCGCGCTACCCCACGGGCGATTCTGGTGACACGCACGCTTTCCTCAAGCTCTAACTGCTCCAGGAACACGTCCCAGTCTGAAGCACTTTCGTCAGGCTGCCTGGCTATAGTGGTGTGTCGCGTGCTCTGCGCAGCCGAGCTGTTGATCTGTCGGTGAATGCGACTTATCAGGCTTTGGTAAGGCGTGAACGACTGAGGTGCGACACCTATAGGGACTTCCTGCAGCATAAAGACTCCTAGTCATAACTGTATGAACATACAGTATATTCGCAAAAACTATGCACGCAACCCTCAGTCCCAATCCTCGCTGGCCACCCATGCGCCTGTCTTGCGATTGATCTGCAGCAGCCTTTGCTGGCCTGTACGAGACAGCAGTTGAACATCGATGAATCTGCCAGACCTGTCTTCTGCGCTCATGCCGCGCATAAACACAACGATCCTTTCAAACGTATCCATTACCAGCTGCCGTACCTTTTCCCTGGCCGAATAGTCCCCACTGCGGACCAGCTCTGCCAGCTCTACCCACCTCTCGGCTTGGGCAGGCTTACCGGATCCAGAGACGGTGGCCAGCTCATATTCCAGTTGCTGCACCTTCTTATGAGCCTCGGCCTGCTCTGCTTCAAGCTCTCGTGCCCTTCGGATGAACGCTGTCGGCGCAGTACCGCTGTCGTCAGCAAGGAGAGCGTCTGTAATTCTGCCAAGTTGAACAGAAAGCTTTTCGGCAGTTGATCGGGCGACGGCAAGTTGTTGGCGAATCCCTTGCCCGTCATCTCCTACTTTCAGCAATCGTTGCAGATTGAGCTGATCGGAGCAGAACGTAAGCAAAGCCCTCTCGACTGGCACCACGCTGCAAGAGCCACCGGCAGTGCAACCACCATTCACACCATATGAAACGCAGTGAAGTCTTCGATGACCATCAGCAATTGTTCCATCGGCTCTCTGCCGAGTCATCATGTTCTGACCCACCAGTGCCGTGCCGCAATAACCACAATAGGTAAGGCCGATCCCTGTGATGATCCCAGGGATCTCGCCGTGCCCACGGCGACGCAGTCGTTGGCCAGCAAGATGCTGCAGGTCTGCCCATTCTGATTCGGAAAGCAACCGGGGGTAGTAATCCTCCAGTATGAAATCCTCACCATCAACGGATAGGCATTTCGCGCCCCTTAGTGCTTGGAGCTTGATCAATCGATAGATCTGCTGCTTCGATATACCACCAGCTGAATAGTCCAGCCCTTCCGCGTGCAATATCTTCGTTGCACGCGCCGCGCCCATACCTTCTTGATACAAAGCTAAGGCGCGACGAACGGCAAGCACGCGCTCGGGGATCATTTCCCAGGCACTGCCCGTCCACCTAAGCCATTGAGGATCCTTCCCGTTCCGGATCAGTCCTCGATAGGTACCGGACTGCCAGGCTTGGCATAGCCGAAGGATCGAGGCTTTCACTCGCTTGCTCTTCGTGTCGGACTCTTCATGCGCTCGGATCATAACGAGGAGCGAGTAGACCAGGTCCATTGGTTGAGCTTTTAACCCGGCACGGTTGTACTCTTTCCCGTCACTAGCGGTCACGACAGTAATGCCGGCATTGATAATCTGCGCAAGCTGAGCTTGGGCCTGAATAGGCTCTGCTCGACTAAGACGGTCCAAGCCTTCAACGACCAGGACAGATCCGGATGCAATACGCCCGTCCTCAATAGCTCTGAGAAAAACGCCCAGTGCCCCCTGCGTGACATGCCTTTGGTGGTAGGCTGACAAACCTTCATCCCGCATGGATAAGGACTCGTCAAGTTCCAGGCCCTTGTCTGCTGCCCACCGCTGCGCATAGAGCAGCTGACGATCGGCACTGCCACCGGACCCCTGTCGTGGGTCTGAGAAGCGTAAATAGCTGTATACTCGCGCGCCAATTTTAGCCATTAAAAATATAAGCCCTGATGAGGATCATCCTATGATGACAGCAAAAGCCCCGCGTGTAGGAATGATATCGTTAGGGTGCCCGAAGGCGCTCGTTGATTCCGAACGCATCCTGACCCAACTGCGCATGGAAGGTTACGAAGTCGTTGCAACCTATGAAGACGCCGACGTGGTCGTGGTCAACACCTGTGGCTTCATCGACACGGCCAAGGCCGAGTCGCTGGAAGTGATCGGCGAAGCGATCAAGGAAAACGGCAAGGTCATCGTCACCGGCTGCATGGGCGTCGATGCGAGCGTCATCCGGAATGTACACCCGAGTGTCCTGTCGGTGACCGGCCCGCAGCAGTACGAGCAAGTGGTCAATGCCGTACACGACGTCGTGCCGCCTCGTAAGGATCACAACCCGCTGATCGATCTGGTGCCGCCGCAAGGCGTCAAGCTGACCCCGCGTCATTATGCGTACCTGAAGATTTCCGAAGGCTGCAACCACAGTTGCAGCTTCTGCATCATCCCATCGATGCGCGGCAAGCTGGTCAGCCGTCCGGTGGGTGATGTGCTGGACGAAGCCAAGCGTCTGGTCAAATCCGGCGTGAAGGAATTGCTGGTGATTTCACAAGACACCAGCGCGTACGGCGTCGATGTCAAATACCGCACCGGTTTCTGGGACGGTCAGCCGGTCAAGACCCGGATGACCGAGCTGTGTCAGGCACTGGGGTCGATGGGGGTGTGGGTTCGTCTGCACTACGTCTACCCTTACCCGCACGTCGATGAACTGATCCCGCTGATGGCGGCTGGCAAGATCCTGCCGTACCTGGACATCCCCTTCCAGCACGCCAGCCCGAAGATCCTCAAGCTGATGAAGCGTCCGGCCTTTGAAGACAAGACCCTGGCGCGTATCAAGAACTGGCGCGAACAGTGCCCCGACCTGATCATTCGCTCGACCTTTATCGTGGGCTTCCCCGGCGAAACCGAAGAGGACTTCCAGTACCTGCTGGACTGGCTGACTGAAGCCCAGCTGGACCGCGTCGGCTGCTTCCAGTACTCGCCGGTGGAAGGCGCTCCTGCTAATTTGCTGGACGCCGCCATTGTGCCGGATGACATCAAGCAGGATCGCTGGGATCGCTTCATGGCGCACCAACAGGCAATCAGCGCGGCTCGCCTGCAAATGAAGATCGGCAAGGAAATCGAAGTGCTGATTGACGAAGTCGATGATCGCGGCGCCGTCGGCCGCTGCTTCTTCGATGCCCCGGAAATCGATGGCAACGTGTTCATTGGTCTCGAAGACGGCAGCAACGTTCAGCCCGGCGACAAGATCATGTGCCGCGTCACCGATGCAGACGAATACGACTTGTGGGCCGAAATGCTCTAAGGGCAACGCGTCATCAAAAAGCCCTGCCCTTCAACTGGCAGGGCTTTTTTGTCTGTCGGCGTTGTCTATGAACGACTGGCTGAACGGAGGATGGCGAGATGCAGTTGTATGCACCCGACATAAAGGATTATCCGGAAATGATAGAGGTGTGGGAGCGCTCGGTACGCGCCACCCACGACTTCATGCCAGACGCTTACGTCGTCCGGCTCAAGGGCCTGCTCACGCAGTACCTGGACAGCGTGACGCTGTTCTGCACCCGCAACGACGCGCAAAACATCACCGGCTTCGCGGGCGTGAACCGAGGCCGGCTGGACATGCTGTTTATCGCGCCGGAATACCGCAATCAAGGTCTGGGCACGCAGTTGTTGCAGCATGCCGTCGGCCATTTCGGCATCACCGAGCTGGATGTGAACGAGCAGAATCCCAAGGCCTTCGGTTTCTATTGCAGGCACGGATTTCAGGTGGTCAGTCGCTCGGAAGTCGACGGTCTCGGCCAGCCTTATCCCATGCTCAGAATGCGTCTGATGAACCACGGCTGATGCCGATTGCAGCGCAATTGCAATGTTGCCGCGATTAACCGGCCTTTGGCGGTTACAATGGCGCCTTTCAACTTATCAAACGGCTTTTTTGTCATGACAGACCCCATTCGCCTTTCCAAACGCCTTATCGAGCTGGTCGGTTGCTCCCGCCGGGAGGCCGAACTGTTTATCGAGGGTGGCTGGGTCACGGTGGATGGCGTCGTTATCGAAGAACCACACTTCAAGGTCAGCACCCAGAAGATCGAACTGAGCCCGGACGCCAAGGCCGATTCTCCGGAGCCGGTCACGATCATCTTTCACACGCCTGCCTCGGCAAGTGCAGAAAGCGCCTTGCAGATGATCACGCCGGGCACCCTTTCCGAAGAGCACAGCTACAGCAAACGCCCGCTCAAAGGCCACTTCATGCGCCTTGAAGCCATTTCCAGCCTGCAAGCCAATGCCAGCGGCCTGATGGTGTTCAGCCAGGACTGGAAAATCCTGCGCAAACTGACCGACGACCGCAGCAAGATCGAACAGGAATACGTGGTGGAAATCTCGGGCGAAATGGTTGCCCACGGCCTGAATCGCCTCAACCACGGCCTGACCTACAAGGGCAAGGAGCTGCCAGCCGTAAAAGCCAGCTGGCAGAACGAGAACCGCCTGCGCTTCGCGATGAAAAACCCGCAGCCCGGCATCATTGCCCAACTGTGCGAAGCCGTTGGCCTGAAAATCGTCGCCATTCGCCGCATCCGCATCGGCGGCGTGTCCATGGGCAAATTGCCCGAGGGCCAGTGGCGTTACATGACGACCAAGGAAAAGTTTTAATCCTCTCGCCCCCAGCCTTATTACAGCGCGCATGACCACCGTCATGCGCCGCCATACGACTTACCAGGAAACACGCCTCATGATGAACAACGACGTACTGCGCAGCGTGCGCTACATGCTCGATATCAGCGACAGCAAGATTGTCGAGATCATCGGCCTGACCGGTTTTGAAGTGTCGAAAAGCGATGTCATCGCTTTCATGAAGAAAGAGGAAGAAGAAGGCTATCTGGATTGCAGCGATGAAATCATGGCGCATTTTCTGGATGGGCTGGTTTACTTCAAGCGCGGCAAGGACGAAAGCCGCCCGCCACAGCCAATCGATCTGCCGATTACCAACAACATCGTCCTGAAAAAGCTGCGCGTGGCCTTCGAACTGAAAGAAGACGACATGCATGCCATCCTCAAATCCGCAGAGTTTCCGGTGTCCAAGCCCGAGCTGAGCGCGTTGTTTCGCAAGGTCGGCCACACCAACTACCGCGCGTGCGGCGATCAGCTGCTGCGCAACTTCCTCAAGGGCCTGACCTTGCGTGTTCGCGGCTGAAGCGGCTGACACCATGAGCTACAACGTCACCCCTGTCGGCTTCGTGCGCTCCTGTTTCAAGGAGAAATTCGCCATTCCACGCCAGCCACAACTGGCGCCGGCAGCACGAGGCGTATTGGAGCTGGTCGCGCCTTTCGATCAGGGCGACGCCGTCCAGGGGCTGGAACAGGTCAGCCATGTCTGGTTACTGTTTCTGTTCCACCTGGCACTGGAAGACAAACCGCGCCTGAAAGTACGCCCGCCCCGCCTCGGCGGCAATCAGTCGATGGGGGTGTTCGCCACCCGTGCAACCCATCGCCCGAACGGCATCGGGCAATCGGTGGTCAAGCTGGACAAGGTCGAAGCCGGACGCCTATGGCTGTCGGGCATCGACTTGCTGGATGGCACACCGGTTCTGGATATAAAACCTTACGTGCCCTACGCCGATGCCATTGCCGAGGCCAGCAACCACATGGCCAGTGCCGCGCCAGCGTTGATACCGGTGCAGTGGCAGGACGCTGCGCTCGTGCAGGCCCGTGAGCACGCTTTGCGCCTTGACGAGCCACTGGTCGAGCTGATCGAGCAATGTCTGGCTCAGGACCCGCGCCCGGCCTATCAGTTGCCTGCGCCGGAACGCCGCTATGGCGCTCAGTTCTGGGACCTTGACGTGCGCTGGCACTACCCGCAGGCAGGCGTCATCTGCGTCCTTGAAGTGGTGCCCGCGACAAACTCCGCGCCATAAAAAACCCGCCTGCTCCGGTCAAGGAAGAGGCGGGTCTTGTCAGACCGATTTACTTCTCAACAAATGCACGTTCGATCAGATAATCGCCTGGCTCGCGCATACGTGGCGACACCGTCAGGCCGAAGCTGTTGAGCACTTCGCTGGTCTCGTCGAGCATGCTCGGGCTACCGCACAACATAGCGCGATCGTCCTGAGGGTTGATCGGCGGCAGACCGATGTCGCTGAACAGCTTGCCGCTGCGCATCAGGTCAGTCAGGCGACCTTCGTTTTCAAAAGGCTCGCGGGTGACCGTAGGGTAGTAGATCAGTTTGTCACGCAGCGCTTCACCGAAGAACTCGTTCTGCGGCAGATGTTCGGTGATGAATTCGCGGTAGGCGACTTCATTCACGTAGCGCACGCCGTGACAGAGAATGACCTTCTCGAAACGCTCGTAGGTTTCGGGGTCCTGTATGACGCTCATGAACGGCGCCAGACCGGTGCCGGTGCTCAGCAGGTAAAGATGTTTGCCCGGCTTGAGGTCGTCCAGCACCAGCGTACCCGTAGGCTTTTTGCTGATGATGATTTCATCGCCTTCCTTCAGGTGCTGCAACTGGGAGGTCAGCGGACCGTCCGGCACCTTGATGCTGAAGAACTCCAGATGCTCTTCCCAGTTCGGGCTGGCAATCGAGTAGGCGCGCATGAGCGGGCGACCGTTTGGCTGCTGCAGGCCGATCATGACGAACTGACCGTTCTCGAAACGCAAACCAGGGTCGCGGGTACACTTGAAACTGAAGAGGGTGTCATTCCAGTGGTGGACGCTGAGGACACGCTCGTGGTTCATGTTGCTCATGTACGTGAAGACTCCTGAAAAAATAGTGCGCGCAGGGCACTGCGCTATTGCGCGACATTCTAGTGGCAGACAGAATATCTGTTAAATGAATTATCAAGATATAGGTTATCGGTTATATAGATATGCGATTTACTCTCCGTCAGCTTCAAGTGTTCGTCGCCGTGGCCCGGCAGGAAAGCGTGTCCAAAGCAGCCGTGTTGCTGTCGCTTTCGCAGTCGGCTGCCAGCACGTCCATCACCGAACTGGAACGCCAGTCCAGTTGCCAGCTGTTTGATCGCGCCGGCAAGCGACTCAGCCTTAATGCCACCGGCAGGCAGCTGTTGCCGCAGGCGGTTGCACTGCTGGATCAGGCCAAGGAAATCGAGGACCTGCTCAACGGTAAATCAGGTTTTGGCTCGCTGGCCGTCGGCGCCACCCTGACCATCGGCAACTACCTGGCGACGCTGCTGATCGGCGGTTACATGCAGCGGCACCCGGAAAGTCAGGTCAAGCTGCACGTACAGAACACCGCGCATATCGTGCAACAGGTGGCCCACTACGAAATCGACCTGGGGCTGATCGAGGGCGATTGCAGCCACCCGGACATCGAGGTGCAATCCTGGGTCGAAGACGAACTGGTGGTGTTCTGCGCGCCTCAGCACCCACTGGCAAAGCGCGACCATGTCACCCTGGAAGAGCTGACGCATGAAGCCTGGATCCTGCGCGAACAGGGTTCCGGCACACGCCTGACTTTCGATCAGGCTCTGCGCCATCACCGCAACGGGCTGAATGTCCGACTGGAGCTGGAGCACACCGAAGCCATCAAACGGGCGGTCGAATCGGGGCTGGGCATCGGATGCATTTCCCGACTGGCGTTGCGGGACGCATTTCGTCGCGGCAATCTTGTCGAACTGGCCACACCCGAGCTGGACCTGTCGCGCCAGTTCTATTTCATCTGGCACAAGCAGAAGTACCAGACTTCCGCCATGCGCGAATTTCTCGAACTGTGCCGCGCCTTCACCGCCGGGGTACAGCGCAGCGATGAGATCGTGCTGCCAAGCCTGTACTGATCAGGATCAGCCCAGCAGAACGATGCCCCACACCAGCGCAATCATGCTCAGCGCGACGAACTGGGCGGCACTGCCCATGTCCTTGGCGTTCTTGGACAACGGGTGCAGGTCCAGCGAGATACGGTCGATGGCCGCCTCGACCGCCGAGTTGAGCAACTCCACGATCAGCGCCAGCAGGCACACGGCAACCAGCAAGGCATGCTCACCCTTGCTCACATTCAGGAAGAACGACAGCGGGACCAGCACGACATTGAGCAGGACCAATTGACGGAATGCGGCTTCGCCTTTGAAGGCAGCGGACATACCGTCGATGGAATAACCTGCGGCATTGAGGATACGTTTCAGGCCGGTCTGGCCTTTAAAGGGCGACATAGAAAGACTGCTGTGTAAAAAAGATGAGGAAAGCTAAGGCAATACAGGTCAAAAAAGCGTGAATGCTTGCTACCTGAACAACGCTAGCTGGATGAGATGGATTCAAGCTGCTGTAACAGCAATGCCGCCTGTGTGCGCGTACGAACGCCCAGCTTGCGGAAAATCGCTGTGACGTGGGCTTTGATAGTCGCCTCGGACACGCTGAGTTCTGAGGCGATCTGCTTGTTCAACAAGCCTTCGCACACCATCGTCAATACGCGAAACTGCTGCGGCGTCAGGCTGGCGAGGCCGGCACTGGCCGCTTTCGCTTCGTCGGAAACACTGATCACCTCGTTGATCTGCGGCGGCCACCAGACGTCACCATCCAGCACGGTTCTGACCGCCTGCTGAATGACTTCGAGCGAACTGGATTTAGGGATAAACCCACTGGCCCCGAACTCCCTGGAGCGCACCACGATTGATGCTTCTTCCTGAGCCGAGACCATCACCACCGGTATCTGCGGGTACTGGCCACGCAACAGGACCAGGCCGGAGAAACCGTAGGCTCCCGGCATGTTCAGGTCCAGCAGCACCAGATCCCAGTCGCCCTTCTCGTCAAGACGAGACTCGAGCTGTGCAATGCTTTCTGCCTCGACCAGCCTTGCTTCAGGCCCCAGGCCGATGGTCAGCGCCTGACGCAGCGCACTGCGAAACAGGGGGTGATCATCAGCGATCAGGATGTCGTAGGTCATGTAATGATCCTGTTTTTATAGTGAGTGGCCGACAAAAGCGGCCGCTCAGCAAGGCTGGCGGCAAATGCAGCACCAGACCCGATGAATCGGCTTCCAGGCGGCGCCAAGCATGCCCAGCAACACCATGACGGTCAAGCGCGAAGCGCCGTCGACCTGATACAAAGATGGCAATCGGCCCAACGCATGGCCTCCCGTGCTGCTGCTCGGCAGAACAGCCTTCAAATGAAAGCCTTCAAATGCGTGTGCGCTGCGTCGTCCGGATCTATCGGGCGCTGAAACTTGGCGCCGAGGTAGTGAGCGCTGAATACATCCAGGTAGGCGTCCAGCACACCACTGGCGCTGACATCCTCGGCCAGTTCCAGGCACAGGGCTGCCACTTCCGCGGTGCAGAAATGATCATCACGCCGGGACCGGCGCAAGCGATAACGCGAGATCTGCTCAGGCTCGAGGCTCAATACCGGAAACCGCTCCAGATAAGGGCTTTTGCGAAACATCTTGCGCGCTTCGGTCCAGGTGGCATCCAGCAAAATGAACAACGGGCGCTTGCCGTCTGGCGTTGATACCCGAGTCACGACCCGCTCGCTGGCGACGAATTCGCCAGGAAAGACGATGTACGGCTGCCATTGCGGGTCATCCAGCAGGGCCAGCAATTGCTCGTCAATATCCACACGCGACCAGCCAAAGGCGTAGGTGTCCTTGATGACATCGGCGATGAGCCAGCCGGTGTTGGTCGGCTTCAACGGTTCGGTGTCGTACATCAGCAGACACATGCCCGATTCGGCGGCGACAGTAGGCCGCCATTCACACAGGCAATAGCTGGAAATGACCCTGCAACCCGGACAGCGCGGCGCCCGCGACCCTCGGGCAATGAAGGGCTTGGTGCTGCGCGCCAGACGCTCGTCGCGCAAACGAGAAACGGCATGGCTCATCGCAGGGCACGCCAACGGGGAAAATACATCGACACCACAGAGACTCGGCAGGGATAAAGTGCGCGCAGTTTATCAGAGCGCCAGCGCTCGAACCTGCTTTCGGCCTAGGCCGCTGTAAGACTCCTGCTCTATACTGCTGCGCCACAGTCCCGCCGCACGGTCGGCAGGCTGCCCGGAACGCACTTTGAAGTCGCTGGTCCAACGGCCAGCCACTTAATCAGGAGAGTTAAATGCTGCGCCTTATCGCACCTACCCTTACGCTTTTGCTCGTTGCTCCGCTGTGCGCCCAGGCGGCGTCGAAACAGGAGTTCGAACTCAGCAAGATGCTGGAAAAAGTCGCTAAGGAAAGCAGTGTCGGCACGCCGAGAGCGATCAACGAGGACATTCTGGATCAGGGTTATACCGTGACCGGCAATCAGTTGATCAACCACTTGAGCGTGCGTGAAGGTCAGGCCCGGCAGATGCGTGCCAATCCGGATGTCATGCGCAATCAACTGGGCAACAGCGTTTGCCACAACAACGGCTTTCGCCAGTTGATGACCAAGGGCGCCGTACTCAAGTATCAGTTCACCGAATACAAGACCAATCGCCCGGTTGCGACCCAGACCTTCCAGGCCTCCGACTGCACGGTCAAACCCAAGCAGTAAGCCCACCCGATAGACGAAAGCCTCCCCGCGCGCCTGGCCATCAGGCGCGTCACCTCTGCAACGCCAAGACATCCTGCAACCAATCCGCCCTGACAACGAGCAGGGAATGGGTAGCCTTTATCTGCAAACCGGGACATCATCGATTCAACACGCCCCGAGGGGCCATTGATTCTGCAGGAGGAGAAATCCCGAATGCCGTATGTACCTGACGATCTTCTATCCCGACACTTTCAAAGCAATGGTCTCGACCTGACCGGCAAGATTGAAGCGCACATCAACGAAGTGGCGCCCGGCACGCGAAACCTGCCGTTGTATCGCGACATGATTCTGACTGTGCTGCGCATGGCCCAGGATGATCGCAACCGCTGGGACGTCAAGATAACGCTGCAAACCCTGCGCGAGCTGGATAAAGCCTTTCGTGTACTGGAGCGTTTCAAGGGCCGCCGCAAGGTCACCGTGTTTGGCTCTGCTCGCACCCCGACAGAGCATCCGCTGTACGCACAGGCCAGAGAGCTGGGCGAAAAACTGGCGCAATCCGACATGATGGTCATTACCGGCGCAGGCGGCGGCATCATGGCAGCGGCTCACGCGGGTGCAGGCCTCAAACACAGCCTGGGATTCAACATTACCCTGCCGTTCGAGCAGCACGCCAACCCGACCGTTGATGGCACCGACAATCTGCTGCCCTTCCATTTCTTCTTCACACGCAAGCTGTTTTTCGTCAAGGAAGCGGATGCACTGGTGCTGTGCCCGGGCGGGTTCGGAACACTGGATGAAGCACTGGAAGTGCTGACACTGATCCAGACGGGTAAAAGCCCGCTGGTGCCGGTGGTGCTACTGGACACGCCTGGCGGCAGTTTCTGGCAAGGCGCGCTGGATTTCATCAAGCACCAGTTGCAGGACAATCACTACATCCTGCCAGCCGACATGAAGCTGATGAGGCTGGTTTACAGCCCTGACGAAGCGGTGGAGGAGATCAATCAGTTTTATGGCAACTTCCACTCCAGCCGCTGGCTGAAAAACAAGTTTGTGATCCGTATGCATCACGCACTCAGCGAGCAGGCCCTGGAGCATCTGCAGGAAGCGTTCGGAGACTTGTGCATCAATGAAAACTTCCATCAGCATGGTTATCAGGGCGAAGAACATGATGAGGCGCAATTCAGCCATCTGACGCGGCTTGCGTTCACCTTCACAGGGCGCAACCAGGGCAGACTTCGTGAGCTGATTGATTACATCAACCTGAAGGAAAACTGGGCAGATGGATCAATGACCGTTCAAGCGCCGCAAAAGACGCTCTGATCTGTCAGTCATCGCCGCCACGGCCGCTCAGCAAGCGGCCGATCATGTCCAGCGGATACCCTCGATAACTCAAGAACCTCCCCTGTCTGGCACGCTCCCGAGCATCCACAGGTAACGCACCGGCAAATTTGCGTTGCCAGACATCCTGAAGTTTTTCCTGCCAGTCCACACCGCATTCCTTGAGCGCCTGTTCGATATCCGCGCGTTGCAAACCACGCTGATTCAGCTCTTCCCGGATACGAACAGGGCCGTAGCCCGAGCGCGCCCGATAGGAAACAAAGCTTTCAAGGTAACGGGATTCAGAGAGCAGGCCTTCTTCGACCAGCCGGTCAAGAGCAGCTTCGATAAGCTCGGGAGGGGCGCCGCGCTGACGCAGTTTGCGCGTCAGCTCGACTCGACCATGCTCGCGTCGCGCGAGCAGGTCCATTGCAGTTCGCCGTATGGCGACAGGTGTATCAAGCACAGCAACCATGAGGATCAGATATCGGCGTCTGCTTCGGCTACGTCATCGGCAACAACAGCTTCGCGGGAACCGACAGCTTTGGTGTCAACGCCTGGGGTGAGCAACTTGTCGCGAATCTGCTTCTCGAGTGCCTTGCAGATTTCCGGGTTGTCCGCCAGGAACTTGGCCGAGTTGGCTTTACCCTGACCGATCTTGCTGCCCTGGTAGCTATACCAGGCACCGGACTTCTCGACAAAGCCGTGCAGAACAGCCAGGTCAACAATTTCGCCGTTCAGGTAGATACCCTTGCCGTAGAGAATCTGGAACTCGGCCTGACGGAACGGCGGAGCCACTTTGTTCTTCACGACCTTGACGCGGGTTTCACTGCCTACAACTTCGTCGCCTTCTTTCACAGCGCCGGTGCGGCGGATGTCCAGACGTACCGAAGCGTAGAACTTCAGTGCGTTACCGCCGGTGGTGGTTTCCGGGCTACCGAACATCACACCGATCTTCATGCGGATCTGGTTGATGAAGATTACCAGGCAGTTGGCATTCTTGATGTTACCGGTGATTTTACGCAGCGCCTGGGACATCAGTCGCGCTTGCAGACCAACGTGCATATCACCCATTTCGCCTTCGATTTCTGCCTTCGGCACCAGCGCAGCAACGGAGTCGACAACGATCACGTCGATGGCATTGGAGCGCACCAGCATGTCGGTGATTTCCAGCGCCTGCTCGCCGGTATCCGGCTGCGAAACCAGCAGATCATCGACGTTGACGCCCAGCTTGCCGGCGTATTCCGGGTCCAGTGCGTGTTCGGCATCAACGAATGCACAGGTAGCGCCCATTTTCTGGGCCTGCGCGATGACCGACAGGGTCAGCGTGGTTTTACCGGAAGATTCAGGACCGTAGATTTCAACGATCCGGCCTTTTGGCAGGCCGCCGATACCGAGGGCAATGTCCAGCCCCAGCGAACCGGTGGAAATAGCAGGAATCGCTTGGCGGTCATGGTCACCCATGCGCATCACGGCACCTTTACCGAACTGACGCTCGATCTGACCCAAGGCCGCAGCCAAGGCTTTCTTCTTGTTGTCGTCCATTGAAGTCCTCACGTAATCAAATTCAATTAGGGCCTTGATGGCCACAACACCTGTATAAGTAGACAGTATTATTCCACAGCGATGAGCGCGCGCCTACCCCTGTTTTAGCATTTCTCCACGCGCGAGCTGTATCAGCCCGTGTAGCGCGGCCTCGACCGTCTGTCGGCGGACCTGATCGCGGTCGCCATCGAACCGGCGACACTGCGCGAAGACTGCCTCTGCGTCCGCCCAGCACAGCCAGACCGTACCCACCGGTTTGTCGACCGAGCCACCGCCCGGCCCGGCCACGCCACTGACCGACACGGCGAACCGCGCGCCACTTTCACGCTGGGCACCTCTGACCATCGCTTCAACGACTGGCTGACTGACCGCGCCGACTTGCGCGAACAAAGCATCTGGAACGCCCAGTTGCCTGGTCTTCTGGGCATTCGAATAGGTCACGTAACCTGCCTCGAACCAGGCCGAGCTTCCAGCGATGCGGGTGATCGCCTCTGCGATTCCACCGCCCGTACAGGACTCGGCAGTGGTTACTTGAGCGCTCATGGCGCTGAGAAGCTTGCCAAGCACATCGGCGAGCCGGGTTATCTCGTCCACGGTATCGTCCTGTTCATGCCAAAAAGGCGGTAAAAGTTGGCTGGCAAAGCAGCCGCGCTGACCAGGCAACGCGGCGGCTTCTTATGACTCATTGTTCAGTCGCTTTTTTTGCGTTCGGGTTTTTTGACCGTTTCCACCGTGGTTTCTCTCGGTCTTTTTCTGGCTTCTTCGAGGGGAATGAATCGCCCGTTGACGGAATCCCTGGCCCGTTTGTTTTTCATATAAAAATCCTTTTTTATAGGTTGCCAGTCGCTTATCGAGTGGCAGCGAGCAAAGTCTATACGGCAAATCGGCGTCAGGGGCTGCGGAGAAACGCCTGGTCACCAATGAGCTGCCGTCACGCCAGAACTGCACCGCCTGATCGTGCGTGATAACCTTGCGACCATCGCAAATACCCGGCAGACGCCCCTTCATCCAACGAGGGACCGACCGTCATGCCTCAAGGTTGCCCACCCTCTTTTCAAGAACTTGCCTAAGCCACTGATGAATAAAGCAATTTCCGACCTGTCCTCACACACGCCCATGATGCAGCAGTACTGGAAACTCAAAAACCAGCACCTGGATCAACTGATGTTCTATCGCATGGGCGATTTCTACGAGATCTTCTACGAAGATGCCAAGAAAGCCGCCAAGCTGCTGGATATCACCCTGACCGCACGCGGTCAGTCGGCAGGCCAGAGCATCCCCATGTGCGGTATTCCTTACCATGCAGCCGAGGGCTATCTGGCCAAGCTGGTCAAGCTGGGCGAATCAGTTGTCATCTGCGAACAGATCGGCGACCCGGCGACCAGCAAAGGCCCGGTGGATCGTCAGGTGGTGCGGATCATCACGCCGGGGACCATCAGCGATGAGGCCCTGCTGGATGAGCGCCGGGACAACCTGATCGCAGCCGTGCTGGGTGACGAGCGCCTGTTCGGCCTTGCGGTGCTGGATATCACCAGCGGCAACTTCAGCGTGCTGGAGATCAAGGGCTGGGAAAACCTGCTGGCCGAGCTTGAGCGCATCAATCCGGTCGAGTTGCTGATCCCGGATGACTGGCCACAAGGTTTGCCAGCCGAAAAACGCCGCGGCGCCCGGCGTCGTGCTCCATGGGATTTCGAGCGTGATTCGGCGCATAAAAGTCTGTGTCAGCAGTTTTCAACCCAGGACCTTAAAGGCTTCGGATGCGAAAACCTGACGCTGGCCATTGGTGCGGCCGGTTGCCTGCTTGGCTACGCCAAAGAAACCCAGCGCACTGCTCTGCCTCACCTGCGCAGCCTGCGGCATGAGCGCCTTGACGACACGGTGATTCTCGATGCTGCCACTCGCCGCAATCTGGAGCTGGACATCAACCTGTCCGGGGGACGCGACAACACGCTGCAATCGGTCATGGACCGTTGCCAGACGGCGATGGGCACACGACTGCTGACCCGGTGGCTGAACCGCCCGTTACGCGATCTGCCGATTCTTCAAGCGCGTCAGGCATCGATTGCCTGTTTTCTGGACCGCTACCGTTTCGAACACCTGCAACCGCAGCTCAAGGAAATCGGCGATATCGAGCGGATTCTGGCGCGTATCGGCCTGCGCAACGCACGGCCCCGCGACCTTGCCCGCCTGCGCGATGCCCTGAGCGCCCTGCCCGAGCTGCAACTGGCGATGGCAGACCTGGACACGACGCACCTGCAACAACTGGCGAAGACGGCCAGCACGTACCCGGAACTGGCTGACCTGCTGCAACGCGCCATCATCGACAACCCTCCCGCCGTGATTCGTGACGGCGGCGTCCTGAAGACCGGGTACGACGCCGAACTGGATGACTTGCAGTCACTGAGCGAAAACGCCGGTCAGTTCCTGATCGACCTGGAGGCCCGGGAAAAAGCCCGCACCGGCCTGAGCCATCTGAAAGTCGGCTACAACCGCGTGCATGGCTACTTCATCGAGTTGCCCAGCAAACAGGCTGAACAGGCACCGCCTGATTACATACGTCGCCAGACCCTGAAAGGTGCCGAGCGATTCATTACGCCCGAACTGAAAGAGTTCGAAGACAAGGCGCTGTCGGCCAAAAGCCGCGCACTGGCACGCGAAAAAATGCTGTACGAGGCGCTGCTCGAAGACCTGATCGGCCATCTGGCGCCGCTTCAGGACACAGCAGGAGCGCTCGCCGAACTCGACGTGTTGAGCAACCTGGCGGAACGCGCGCTCAACCTCGATCTGAACTGCCCACGCTTCGTCACCGAGCCTTGCATGCGCATCGAGCAAGGTCGTCACCCTGTCGTGGAACAGGTGTTGAGCACGCCTTTCGTCGCCAACGACCTGGCACTCGACGACAGCACGCGCATGCTGGTCATCACCGGCCCGAACATGGGCGGTAAATCGACCTACATGCGCCAGACCGCGCTGATCGTGCTGCTGGCCCACATCGGCAGCTTCGTACCCGCTGCCAGTTGCGAACTGTCGTTGGTGGACCGGATCTTTACCCGGATCGGCTCCAGTGACGATCTGGCGGGTGGCCGTTCGACGTTCATGGTCGAAATGAGTGAAACAGCGAACATCCTGCACAACGCCACCGATAAAAGCCTGGTCTTGATGGACGAGGTGGGGCGCGGCACCAGCACGTTCGACGGCCTGTCTCTGGCATGGGCCGCGGCCGAATGCCTCGCGCAACTGCGTGCCTACACACTGTTCGCGACGCATTATTTCGAGCTGACGGTCCTGCCGGAAAGCGAGCCGCTGGTGAACAATGTGCATCTGAATGCCACCGAGCATAATGAACGGATCGTGTTCCTGCACCGCGTGCTGCCCGGGCCTGCAAGCCAGAGCTACGGTCTGGCGGTGGCACAGCTGGCCGGCGTTCCGGGAAAAGTCATCACGCGCGCCAAAGAGCATCTGCAGCGCCTGGAAACCACCAGCCTTCCTCACGAGCAGCCGCGCGCCAAACCCGGAAAACCTGCCGCCCCGCAGCAGAGCGACATGTTTGCAAGCCTGCCTCACCCGGTGCTGGATGAACTGTCGAAAATCAAGGTTGACGACATGACCCCGCGACAGGCGCTGGACTTGCTTTACACATTGCAAACTCGTCTGTGACGCGAACCGTAACAAGCTGTTAGAATCCCGCGCGGTTTGGGATGCTCTCGGCTTTTAGCCTGGCCGGGGTGTTTTTCGAGCCGCGTGAAAACGCAGCGAACCTAATGTAGGTGGCACGCGACGCAGCAAGACTGCTTCAAGGCCACTGATCAAAAGCACGTGTTTTCATAGGGCCGGGAATTCTCCCGAACCTGGCAACCCTGTCTGGAAGGGCTCTGCTGCAGCCGCCTGAGGAGAAAATTAGAAATGACCTTCGTCGTCACCGACAACTGCATCAAGTGCAAGTACACCGACTGCGTAGAAGTCTGTCCGGTGGACTGCTTTTACGAAGGCCCGAACTTCCTGGTGATTCACCCGGACGAGTGCATCGACTGCGCGCTCTGTGAGCCTGAATGCCCTGCGGTGGCCATTTACTCGGAAGACGAGATCCCGGCCGGCATGGAGAACTTCATCGAGCTCAACGCAGAACTTGCGGAAGTCTGGCCCAACATCACCGAAAAGAAAGACGCCATGCCGGATGCGGCAGAGTGGGATGGCAAGCCTGGCAAGATCGCCGATCTGGAGCGCTAGATTCCAGACAGACAAAAGGCCCTTCAGAGGGCCTTTTTGTTAAGTCGGTTTTGCTGTTTGACGGGCAAAAAAAGGGGCGGTATGACCCGCCCACATTTTCTCCCTAATCCCTGTATTCCCTTGTCATCGTCCTGATGAATCGCGTCCCGCGATGTCCCTGACCTTCATCCTTGATGGCCTGTGCCGGTCCGTTGGCACAGCTTCGATATTAGAGATTTGACGTCGGAGAGCAACACCCGAAACGCTCCTGAATATTTCCGCGATCATGCCCGCCGAAAAGACAATCGCTTTGAAATCAGCCTGTTGAAGGGGTTTGAAACGACGCTTGGCCGCAATTCTCACCCTCAATACCTTAATGACTTACAGCAGCCGTACGCGATGGATTACAAAGCGCAAGCACTCTTCACCCGCCCTCACTGATTTCTTCCGACTGCATTCGCACGATACAGAGGCGCTTTACGAGGAATTAAAATGACGGAAGACATATAAAAAGGCCGATACACACATCAAGTGTTATATCGGCCTTGTGGTGACGCTGCAGGGGGGGACGTTACTGGAAGAGTGACTCGCTGGACAAACCGTTCTTTTCAAGGATCTCACGCAGGCGCTTGAGACCTTCGACCTGGATCTGCCTTACACGCTCGCGCGTCAGCCCGATCTCAAGCCCTACATCTTCAAGTGTGCTGCTTTCATGACCGCGCAGGCCGAAGCGGCGGATAACCACCTCACGCTGTTTCTCGGTCAGTTCGGACAGCCACTGGTCGATGCTCTGGGACAAGTCGACATCCTGCAGAAGCTCGCACGGGTCGGTCGGACGGTCATCGGTCAATGTATCAAGCAGGGTCTTGTCCGAGTCAGGCCCCAACGAGACATCCACTGACGATACACGCTCATTCAGGCCCAGCATGCGCTTGACCTCACCCACCGGCTTTTCCAGCAGGTTGGCGATTTCTTCAGGAGACGGCTCATGGTCCAGCTTCTGGGTCAGCTCTCTGGCTGCACGCAGGTAGACATTCAGCTCCTTGACCACATGAATCGGTAACCGGATGGTCCGGGTCTGATTCATGATTGCCCGTTCGATGGTCTGACGAATCCACCAGGTGGCATAGGTGGAAAAGCGGAAGCCACGTTCAGGATCGAACTTCTCGACCGCCCGGATCAACCCCAGGTTGCCCTCCTCGATCAGATCAAGCAATGACAGACCACGATTGACATAACGCCTGGCAATTTTAACCACCAGCCGCAGATTGCTTTCAATCATGCGCTTGCGCCCGGCCGGGTCTCCACTTTGCGACAGGCGCGCAAAATGAACTTCTTCTTCCGGGGACAATAGAGGAGAGAAACCGATTTCATTGAGGTACAGCTGGGTAGCGTCGAGCGCCCGCGTATAGTCAATGTACTTGTGTTGTTTGAGCGATGTTGATGGCTTGGCCTTGGTGCGTCCCGAGGCAGCAGCAGGCTGCTTCTCGTTTGACGCTTCCTTCAGGACAATGCCGGCTTCCATAAGGAGCACTTCATCATCGATGTCAAACTCCGGCGCTTCGTTGCCAAGAGCCATTGTTTTAGTCCTTTGGTGAGTTCGACCTCAAGCTCCAGCGCCGCCTGGTTCCATGGCAACACTTGAGCCTGTTCCTATTACGCCAGGAACAGGCTGGCAACTATCAACGACGTGGCAAGAATCCCAGCGGGTCTACAGGTTTCCCTTGGCGGCGAATCTCAAAATGCAGTTTCACCCGGTCAGTTCCTGTTGACCCCATTTCGGCAATCGTCTGCCCTGCCTTGACCTGTTGCCCTTCCCGTACTAATAGCCTGCGATTATGACCGTAGGCACTGACGTAGGTATCGCTGTGTTTGATGATGATCAATTCGCCGTAGCCCCGTAATCCACTTCCGGCGTAAACAACTGAACCATCAGACGCTGCCAAAACAGGCTGTCCCAAATCACCAGCGATATCAATTCCTTTATTCAAACTGCCGTTTGAGGAAAATTTTCCTATCAATATGCCACTAGATGGCCAGGTCCAACCCGTCGGAGACCGGCCGGCCGGGCCTGTGGCGGTGGTCGCAGAGGGAGGTATCACCACAGGTACAACCTCGACAGGCTTGGACATGACGGTGGTTTTGACCGAGCCAGAACTGCTGGTGCTGGTTGAAGTAGAGGTGACAGGACGTCCCGATCCGGACGCCGACGCTACACCTTGTGTTGACGGTGAGCGACCATCAAAGCGAATCGTCTGACCCGGCTTGATGGTAAACGGCTCCGGAATCTGATTGCGGGCCGCCAAGGCTTTCCAGTCCCAGCCGTAACGAAATGCAATAGAAAAAAGCGTATCGCCCCGCCTGACCACATATTGACCCGTGGTCACTGTCGGACGCTGGGCAACTGCATTGCCATTGCGATCAACCACGCGAACGCCGCCCGAGGGCGAGCTGGAGCAGCCGACCAAGAGGACACTGAGAACAATGCCAATCACCAGACGCTGATAACTTTTTGAAGACCTGAGCTGCTGAATGACTGTGAGACTCACCCGCCACTCCCTTTACTGGTGACTGAATTCAAAAAAGATGCCTATTGTGTCGTAAGAGCGACGGCAGCCCGTGATTAACCGCGGAAAAACGTTGTTATGTATCAATAAGCTGCATGACGTGACGCCATCAGGCAATCTAACATTATCGGCCGCGCGGTGTAGACCGATGACTGGCGCCAGAATTCACTCGTTGCCGCAGACAATCTTCAGGCAATCGGCCCGTTGAGCAGCGGAACGAAGCGCACGGCGCCCAATACGTGCCGGGAAAACCCGTTTTCTTCACGGATGATCAGCATCAATTGCTGAACTTCGCCAGCGCCTACCGGTATGACCAGCCGACCACCGGGAGCGAGCTGATCGAGCAGCGCCTGTGGCACGTCGGTTGCCACGGCCGTCACAATGATGCCGTTGTAAGGCGCCAGTGCCGGCCACCCCTCCCAGCCGTCGCCCCAGCGAAAAACCACGTTGCGCAGGTTCAGTTCGACCAGCCGCTCCTTGGCGCGGTCTTGAAGCACTTTGATGCGCTCGACCGAAAAAACCCTTTCTACCAACTGCGCCAGCACTGCCGTTTGATACCCCGACCCCGTGCCGATCTCCATGACCTTGTCCAGCGGACCGGCTGCCAGAAGCAACTCACTCATTCGTGCAACCATATAAGGCTGCGAAATCGTCTGGTTATGGCCGATGGGCAACGCCGTGTCTTCGTAGGCGCGATGCGCCAGCGCTTCATCAACGAACAGGTGCCGGGGCGTCTTGCGGATGACGTCCAGCACGCGCTCGTTGGAAATGCCTTCTTCACAGAGGCGCTGAATAAGGCGCTCGCGGGTTCGCTGCGAGGTCATCCCGATCCCGCGACGCAATAGATCATCCTGATCACGCGACATCAACGCAGGCCCTCCAGCCAGTGGTTCAGGCTACTGAAACCGTCCTGATAAGTTCGATCCAGCTGCAACGGTGTGATCGAGACGTAACCTTGCATGACCGCATGGAAATCGGTGCCGGCTCCGCCATCCTCGACATCGCCTGCAGCCGCGATCCAGTAACCGGCACGACCACGCGGATCGACGACCTTCACCGGCGCTGCGGCACGGGTACGGTGCCCCAATCGGGTCAGTTGAATGCCACGGATGTGCTCCAGCGGCAGGTTTGGAATATTCACGTTCAGTACCGTACGGGGTGGCAGGTCGAGCTGCTCATGGGCCTCGACCAGCAAACGCGCATAATGCGCCGCCGTCGCCAGATTATCCGGCTGACGTGAGAGAAACGAAAAGGCAAACGACGGGCGCTGCAGGAAACGTCCCTCGAGGGCTGCGGCCACGGTGCCCGAATACAGCACATCGTCACCCAGATTGGCCCCCAGGTTGATGCCCGACACGACCATGTCCGGCTCACGTTCCAACAGGCCATGAATCCCCAGATGCACGCAATCGGTCGGCGTGCCGTTGAGACTGATAAAGCCGTTGGCCAGTGTTTGCGGGTGTAACGGCCGGTCGAGTGTCAGTGAACTGCTGGCCCCGCTTTTGTCCTGGTCAGGCGCGATCACCACACATTCGGTGTAATCGGCCAGCGCTGCATACAGCGCCGCAAGACCAGGTGCAGTCACCCCGTCATCATTTGATATCAGAATACGCATGAGCTGTCCGTCTGCCCAACCGGCACCAGATCCACGAGTTCACGCACCAAAACAGTGGCGAAGCATCCGGGCGGAAGGACGAATTCCAGTTGCAGAATGTCAGACTCGGGATAATGCCACGTCAGCCGCCCAATGGGCAGTCGCAGGATGCGACGTTCGTGCTCCATCCCTGCCCTGACCAGCCAGTCACGCAGTGCCGACTCGTCACAGGCAATGGCGTTTTCCAGCACCGCCGTCGCACCGCTAGCTGGCGAAGAGCCTTCACCCCATTGCGGGCCGGTGGGATGCAGGTCGAGAATCGCCAGGCGAGGATCGCTGCACTCGTCGATTCCGGCCGGAAAAAAGCTCCGGCTGTCAGTGAATGCCAGCAGATCACCCACCTGGGCTTGCTGCCAACTGCCATCTGCCACCCGCGCCGCCAGCACCCGGTTGAACAGATAGCTACGCGCCGTGGACAACAGTCGCGAGCGCACTGCACGTTGCTCCGGCAGCGCCTGACGGTTGGCGTAATCGCGGGCTTCGCCCAGATTGCCGCCCTGATAGCCGAAACGTTGCGCGCCGAAATAATTGGGGATGCCCTGCCGGGCAATTGTTTCAAGACGCTGATTCAACGCGTCTTTGTCAGCGCTCAGCTGAGTCAACCTGAGGGTGAAGCCATTGGCTGCGTGAGCACCGCGCTGCAACTTGCGCCGATGCCGACCGCTTTCGAGAATCCGCAGGGTCTCGTCCTGGGCCGCCGCCAGGTCAGGGTCGGCTTTGCCCGGGAGCTGGATACTGAACCACTGGCGGGTCAGAGCCTGACGGTCCTTCAGACCGGCGTAACTGACCGTGCGCAATGGGACGCCCGCCGCACGGGCCAGTCGACGAGCGGCTTCCTCGGTGTTCAGACCGCGCTTCTCGACCCACAACCACAGGTGTTCGCCGTCGCCCGACAGGGGGATATCCAGCACTTCGTCCACCTGAAAATCTTCAGCCGTGGCTTTGAGGGCTGCACAACCCAGCGCATCGCCGTAGGCTCTCGGCCCCAACAGTTCCAGTTCGGTCATGCGGGCAGCAACAACGCGACGGCATGCACGGCAATGCCTTCTTCACGTCCGGTAAAACCGAGTTTTTCGGTGGTCGTGGCTTTCACGTTCACCTGATCCAGGTCCACGTGCAGGTCTTCGGCGATCAGCGCACGCATGGCATCAATATGAGGGGCCATTTTCGGCGCCTGAGCCACGATGGTGGCGTCGACGTTACCGACCTTCCAGCCTTTGCCGTGGATCAGCTTCAGCACATGCCGGAGCAGCACGCGGCTGTCGGCACCCTTGAATTGCGGGTCGGTATCAGGGAAGTGCTTGCCGATGTCGCCCAGTGCCGCGGCCCCCAGAAGCGCATCGCTCAAGGCGTGCAACAGGACATCGCCATCGGAGTGGGCCAGCAGGCCGAAACCGTGTGCAATCCGCACGCCGCCCAAGGTGATGAAATCGCCTTCGGCAAAACGATGCACATCATAGCCATGACCAATACGCATAAAAAAACGCCCTGAAAAAAGACAGGGCGTGATTCTACCTGCTTTGGCGCGCGTTAGCTGTTCAAGGCTTCGGCGTGATGCCTGAGATGGTCTTCGATGAAGCTGGCGATGAAGAAATAGCTATGGTCATAACCGGGCTGCATCCTCAGCGTCAGCGGGTAATGCGCGGTTTTGGCGGCCTGAAGCAGGGCCTCGGGTTTGAGCTGATTGACCAGGAAATCGTCACGATCACCCTGATCAACCAGGGTCGGCAGTTTTTCCGTGGCCTCTGCCATCAACACACTGGCGTCCCACTCGCGCCAGCGGGAACGGTCTTCACCCAGGTATCGGGAGAAAGCCTTTTGCCCCCACGGGCAATCGATCGGGTTGCTGATGGGTGAAAATGCCGACACCGATTTGTAACGGCCCGAGTTGCGCAAGGCACACACCAGCGCGCCGTGACCGCCCATCGAATGACCGCTGATGCTACGGGCCTGGGACGCAGGAAAGTGCGCTTCGACCAGTGCGGGCAATTCCTTGACCACGTAGTCGTGCATTTGATAATGCCGCGCATAAGGCTGTTCGGTGGCATTCAGGTAAAAACCGGCACCGTGGCCGAAATCCCACGCACCGTCGGGGTCATCCGGTACATCGGCGCCGCGCGGGCTGGTATCAGGCGCAACGATGATCATGCCCAGGTCCGCTGCAAATCGCAGGGCTGCCGCTTTCTGCATGAAGTTTTCGTCGGTGCAGGTCAGGCCCGACAGCCAGTACAACACGGGCAACTTGACGCCCTGCTCGGCCTGCGGCGGTAGGTAAACGGCAAACACCATGTCGCAGCCCAGCACGTGGGAATGATGCTTGTAACGCTTGTGCCAGCCACCGAAGCTTTTCTGACACGAAATGTTTTCCAACGGCATGCAAAGTCCTCCCGTGACAAACCATCAGCTTCAGGCGGGCACTCAACCCTTGTGCCGCGTGAAGCTGACCGCTCGCCGCTTTCGATCAGAAATGAATGACGGTACGAATGCTTTTGCCTTCGTGCATCAAGTCGAACGCTTTGTTGATGTCTTCCAGGCCCATCGTGTGGGTGATGAACGTATCCAGCGGGATTTCGCCGGTCTGCGCCATGTCGACATAGCTCGGCAGCTCGGTACGACCACGCACACCGCCAAACGCCGAACCGCGCCAGACGCGACCGGTCACCAACTGGAACGGACGTGTGGAAATTTCCTGACCGGCACCCGCCACGCCGATGATCACCGACTCGCCCCACCCCTTGTGGCACGACTCCAGTGCCGCACGCATCAATTGCACGTTGCCGATGCATTCAAAGGAGAAATCGACGCCACCGTCCGTCATGTCGACGATGACTTCCTGAATCGGACGGTCGAAGTCTTTCGGGTTGACGCAGTCAGTAGCGCCCAGCTGCCTGGCGATCTCGAACTTGGCCGGGTTGATGTCGATGGCGATGATCCGGGCCGCCTTGGCCTTGACCGCGCCGATCACTGCAGACAGGCCAATGCCGCCCAGACCGAAGATCGCCACGGTATCGCCCGGCTTGACCTTCGCGGTGTTGAGCACTGCGCCGATACCGGTGGTGACGCCGCAACCCAGCAGGCAGACTTTTTCCAGCGGTGCGTTCTTGTCGATTTTGGCCACCGAGATTTCCGGTAGCACGGTGTATTCGGAAAAGGTCGAGGTGCCCATGTAATGGAAAATCGGCTCGCCCTTGTAGGAGAAACGTGTCGTGCCGTCCGGCATCAGGCCCTTGCCCTGGGTCGAACGGATCGACTGACACAGGTTGGTCTTGCCGGAACGACAGAATTTGCACTGTCGGCATTCCGGTGTGTACAGCGGAATGACGTGATCACCGACCGCCACCGAGGTCACACCTTCACCCACGGCCTCGACAACAGCGCCGCCTTCATGACCGAGAATCGACGGGAAAATCCCTTCGGGGTCAGCCCCGGACAGCGTGTACGCATCCGTGTGACAGACGCCGGATGCCACTACTTTGAGCAGCACTTCTCCCGCTTTGGGCATGGCGACATCGACTTCAACGATCTCCAGTGGCTTCTTGGCTTCAAAGGCGACAGCAGCGCGTGACTTGATCATCAATTTTCTCCGACGGGTAAAAACAAGGTTTGCAGTGTAGTACAGTGCCAATTGACGAGTAATGCGGCTAAAAGCAAAACATTAATGCTGTACAGGGATAATAGATGTACACCAATCGCTGGGAAGGTCTGGACGAATTTGTCGCCGTCGCTGAATGCGGGCAGTTCACGGCGGCGGCGCTGCGCCTGGGCGTCTCTTCGTCTCACGTCAGCCGACAGATCGTGCGTCTTGAGGAGCGCTTGCAGACTCGACTGCTGTACCGCAGCACGCGCAAGGTCGCGCTGACCGAAGCCGGCCAGACGTTTTTGCACCACTGCCAGCGCTTGCAGGACGGGCGCGAAGAGGCGCTGCGTGCTGTCGGTGATCTGGCCAGCGAGCCGAAAGGACTGTTGCGCATGACCTGCGCGGTGGCGTACGGCGAGCGCTTCATCACGCCACTGGTCACGCGCTTCATGGACCTGTATCCACAACTGCGCGTCGACATCGAGCTGAGCAACGACACGCTGGACCTTGTGCATGAAGGAATGGACCTGGCGATTCGTCTGGGTCGATTACAGGATTCGCGTCTGGTCGCCACCCGTATTGCGCCGCGCAAGATGTACGTGTGCGCCTCGCCGTCCTACCTCGAACGTTATGGACGGCCTCACAGCCTGTCGGAACTGAGCCGTCACAACTGCCTGATCGGGGGCAGCGATACCTGGCAATTGCAGCAGAATGGTCGGGAGTTTTCTCAGCGAGTACAGGGGAACTGGCGCTGCAACAGTGGCCAGGCGGTGCTGGACGCGGCGCTGCACGGGATCGGTCTGTGTCAGCTGCCGGATTATTACGTGCAAAGGCACCTTAAGGACGGAGCGCTGGTTTCCCTGCTGGACGCCCACCAGCCGCCCAACACGGCCGTCTGGGCGCTGTACCCGCAACAACGCCACCTGTCACCCAAGGTGCGAAAGCTGGTCGATTACCTGAAAGAAGGGCTGGCGATGCAGGATGAATATCGCCAATAGCCTCGGCTAGCGGTCGAACTCTTTACGACGCTGGCGCAACCACTCAAGGTCTTCGGGACGAGTGACCTTGATATTGTCGGAGCGCCCTTCAATCAGACGCGGTGACTGCCCTGCCCACTCGATGGCCGAGGCCTCGTCGGTGATGCTGACATTCGACACCAGGCTGTCAGCCAGGGCGCGATGCAACGTGCCAAGGCGAAACATCTGCGGCGTGAACGCTTGCCAGATCAGGCTTCGATCCACGGTCTCGGCCACCCGACCATGGCTGTCGGCTCGTTTGAGGGTATCGCGAGCCGGCACCGCCAGGAGGCCGCCGACGGGATCATTCGCCAGCTCACCCAGCAGATTGTCCAGATCGCTGCGTGCGAGGTTCGGGCGTGCGGCGTCATGCACCAACACCCAGTCCTCGTCACTCGCCCCCTGCGCATGCAAATGCAGAAGCGCGTTGAGTACCGAACCCGAACGCTCGCTGCCGCCTTTTACCCGCTGGATACGCGAGTCATGCGCACAGGGCAGTTCAGCCCAGTAAGGGTCGTCCACCGCCAGGCTGATCACCAGCCCCTTGAGTCGGGGGTGATTCAGAAAACAGAGCAGGCTGTGTTCAAGAATTGTCAGGCCGCCCAGTTGCAGGTATTGCTTGGGACGGTCGGCTGCCATACGGGCACCGATGCCCGCCGCAGGTATCACTGCCCAGAAGGCAGGAAGGAAATCTGTCATCGCACCCACTTGATTATTGCGCGAGCTGGTAAAGGGTTTCTCCGTCCTTGACCATGCCCAATTCATGCCGGGCACGCTCCTCAACGGTTTCAAGGCCCTTTTTCAACTCCATGACCTCAGCATCGAGCACGCGATTGCGCTCAAGCAGCACCTCATTCTCAGCGTGCTGGTCGGCAATCTGCTGAGTCAGGCTGGCCACTTGCGCAAGGCTGCCGTTACCGACCCAAAGACGGTATTGCAAGCCACCCAGCAACAAGAGCAGGACGAGGAACAACCAGTTAGGACTGCGCATTGAAATATCAGGTACCCAGTAAAAAAACAGCAGAGCCAACGTGAAGAACAAATGACTGAGGGCATTGAGCCTGACATAAGCCAGGCTCAATCACTCCAGATTACCGCGGAGCGTCAGCATCAGAGCTGCGAAGGCCAGTCAGGTGACTCGACTCTCGGCAGCGCTCTGCGTCTTTTTACCATCTATGGCTCAGCCGCGAAACTCGGCACGACCACGATACACAGCTTTGGAACCCAATTGCTCTTCGATGCGCAGCAACTGGTTGTACTTGGAAACGCGATCGGAGCGGCACAGCGAGCCGGTTTTGATCTGGCCAGCCGAGGTGCCCACCGCCAGGTCGGCAATGGTGGAATCTTCAGTCTCACCGGAGCGGTGAGAGATGATGGCGGTGTAACCGGCGGCTTTGGCCATCTGAATGGCTTCGAGCGTTTCGGTCAGGGTGCCGATCTGGTTGAACTTGATCAGGATCGAGTTGGCAATCTTCTTGTCGATGCCTTCTTTCAAAATCTTGGTGTTGGTCACGAACAGGTCATCACCGACCAGTTGGACCTTCTCGCCGATCTTGTCGGTCAGGATTTTCCAGCCGTCCCAATCAGACTCGTCCAGACCGTCTTCGATGGAGATGATCGGGTGCTTGCGCGTCAGCTCGGCAAGGTATTCGGCGAACTCGGCAGCGCTGTACTCGCCCTCCTCGCTGAGTTTGTACTTGCCGTTCTTGTAGAACTCGCTCGCCGCGCAGTCCAGCGCCAGGGTCACGTCGGTGCCCAGTGTGTAACCTGCATTGGCCACGGCTTCGGCGATAGCGTCGAGTGCTTCTTTGTTGGAGGCCAGGTTCGGAGCGAAACCACCTTCGTCGCCGACCGCAGTGTTCAGGCCACGCGCCTTGAGTACCGCCTTGAGGTGATGAAAAATCTCGGTGCCCCAGCGCAGGCCTTCGGCGAAGCTCTTGGCGCCGACCGGCTGGATCATGAATTCCTGGATGTCGATGTTGTTATCGGCATGCTCGCCACCGTTGATGATGTTCATCATCGGCACCGGCATGGAGTACACGCCCGGCGTACCATTGAGGTTGGCGATGTGCGCGTACAGCGGCAGGTCCTGATCCTGTGCAGCAGCCTTGGCCGCAGCCAGAGAGACAGCCAGGATTGCGTTCGCGCCCAGGCTTGCCTTGTTCTCGGTGGCGTCCAGCGCGATCATCGCGTGGTCCAGGGCCTTTTGATCAACCGGATCTTTACCCAGAAGCAGGTCGCGGATCGGGCCATTGATGTTGGCAACAGCCTTCAGAACACCCTTGCCCATGTAACGGCTCTTGTCGCCATCACGCAGCTCCAGCGCTTCGCGCGAGCCGGTTGACGCACCCGACGGCGCGCAGGCGCTGCCGATGATGCCGTTATCGAGGAGCACATCGGCTTCTACAGTAGGGTTGCCACGTGAGTCGAGAACTTCACGACCTTTGATGTCGACGATTTTTGCCATTGTTGTAAACACTCCAAGATTGACGAAAACGACGCAGCTGGAAAAAAACGATGCCCGCATTCAGACGCAGAAAAAGGCAGCCCTGAATGCAACAACCCCGTCACGAATGACGGGGAACGGCACTTTACCGGAGAACCCTGCTCAAGCGGTCTCTACGATCGGAAAACTTTTGACAAGTTCATCCAGGGACTTGAGCTGGGCCAGAAACGGCTCCAGCTTGTCCAGACGCAAGGCGCAAGGGCCATCGCATTTGGCGTTGTCAGGGTCCGGATGGGCTTCAAGAAACAGACCGGCCAGATTCTGACTGATGCCGGCCTTGGCCAGATCGAGCACCTGGGCACGACGCCCCCCGGCAGAGTCGGAGCGGCCACCCGGCATTTGCAGGGCGTGGGTCACGTCGAACAGTATCGGGTACTCGAACTGCTTCATGATGCCAAAGCCGAGCATGTCCACCACCAGGTTGTTGTAACCGAAGCTGGAACCACGCTCGCAGAGAATCAACTGATCATTACCCGCCTCTTCGCACTTGGTCAGGATGTGTTTCATTTCCTGAGGCGCGAGAAACTGGGCTTTCTTGATGTTGATGACTGCGCCGGTTTTGGCCATGGCCACGACCAGATCGGTCTGGCGCGACAGAAACGCCGGCAACTGGATGATGTCACAGACTTCCGCCACAACGGCCGCCTGATGAGGCTCGTGTACGTCAGTGATCAGCGGCACGTTGAAGGTGCGCTTGACCTCTTCGAAAATACGCATGCCTTCTTCAAGGCCCGGCCCACGGTAGGAGTTCACCGAGGAACGGTTGGCCTTGTCGAAGCTGGCCTTGAACACGTAAGGGATGCCGAGCTTTTCGGTCACCCTGACGTACTCTTCACAGACCTGCATGGCCATATCCCGGGACTCGAGGACGTTCATGCCGCCGAACAGCACCATAGGCTTGTCGTTGGCGATCTCGATCGAGCCTACGCGGATGATTTTCTGAGCCATGTCTGAAGTCCCTGTCAGGAGTTTTTCTGATGTTGAGCCAGTGCTGCTTTGACGAAGCCGCTGAACAGCGGATGCCCGTCACGTGGCGTGGAAGTGAATTCCGGGTGGAACTGGCAAGCGACGAACCACGGATGATCCGGCGCTTCGACCACTTCAACCAGCGCGCCGTCACCGGAGCGGCCGGAAATCTTCAGACCGGCTTCGATCAGTTGCGGCAGCAGATTGTTGTTCACTTCGTAGCGGTGGCGGTGACGCTCGACAATCACGTCCTTGCTGTAGCAGTCGTGTACCAGAGAACCGGCTTCCAGCTGGCATTCCTGCGCACCCAGACGCATGGTGCCGCCCAGATCGGAGCTTTCGGTACGGGTTTCGACTGCGCCAGTAGCGTCTTCCCACTCGGTGATCAGACCGACCACGGCGTGCGCGCTGGTACGATCGAACTCGGTCGAGTTGGCGTCTTTCCAGCCCAGCACGTTACGGGCGAACTCGATGACCGCAACTTGCATACCCAGGCAGATGCCCAGGTACGGAACCTTGTTTTCACGCGCAAACTGAACCGCCGTGATCTTGCCTTCAACGCCGCGCAGACCAAAACCGCCAGGAACCAGGATGGCGTCCACGCCTTCCAGCAGGCCGGTGCCCTGATTCTCGATGTCTTCGGAGTCGATGTAACGCAGGTTCACCTTGGTGCGGTTGGTGATGCCGGCGTGGCTCATGGCTTCAATCAACGACTTGTAGGCGTCGAGCAGTTCCATGTACTTGCCGACCATCGCGATGGTGACTTCGTGTTCCGGGTTGAGCTTGGCGTCGACCACCTTGTCCCACTCGGACAGGTCGGCACCGCCGCATTGCAGGCCGAAGCGCTCGACCACGAAATCGTCCAGGCCCTGCGAATGCAGAATGCCCGGGATCTTGTAGATGGTGTCCGCGTCTTCGAGGGCGATGACCGCACGCTCTTCGACGTTGGTGAACTGAGCGATCTTGCGACGCGAAGAAATGTCGATCGGGTGATCGGAGCGGCAGACCAGGACATCAGGCTGCAGACCGATGGAGCGCAATTCCTTCACCGAGTGTTGAGTCGGCTTGGTTTTGGTCTCGCCAGCAGTGGCAATGTACGGCACCAGCGTCAGGTGCATGAGCATCGCGCGGCGTGCGCCGACTTCGAAGCGCAGTTGACGGATGGCTTCGAGGAACGGTTGCGACTCGATGTCACCGACCGTACCGCCGATCTCGACCAGTGCCACATCGGCATCGCCTGCACCCTTGATGATGCGGCGCTTGATCTCGTCGGTGATGTGCGGAATGACCTGAATGGTCGCGCCCAGATAATCACCACGGCGCTCTTTGCGCAGGACGTGTTCGTACACACGGCCAGTGGTGAAGTTGTTGTTCTGGGTCATGGTGGTGCGGATGAACCGCTCGTAGTGACCAAGGTCCAGGTCGGTTTCAGCGCCGTCGTGGGTGACGAACACCTCTCCGTGCTGGAACGGGCTCATGGTGCCTGGGTCCACGTTGATGTAGGGATCCAGTTTCAGCATGGTGACCTTGAGTCCCCGCGCCTCCAGGATGGCCGCCAGTGAAGCCGAGGCAATGCCTTTCCCCAATGAAGAAACAACACCGCCCGTGACGAAGATGTAGCGCGTCATGAAAAACCCTAGAAGTCTGCGTTAAAGCGGTCAGAGCCGCCGGGGAAAGCGAAGGAAGGCCGAAGCCTCCGATTACCGACAAAATTCACGGTGTACTCCCGAAACTGCTGCGTTGAAACCGACCGGCCAGAGCCAGTGCGTTATGCGCTACATTTTAAGAATTACCCAGTAAACACGGGTTGGTAACCGGTAACTTGCGTTGTTTCAAAAGAACCAACAGAAGTTGTATCAAGAAGGGAGCGTAGTCTACCCGAAAGGACCTTTCAGCTCAAACTTTGGTCGCGGGGCGGTGCAACCCAGCGCAAACGCCAGCGTTCATTGGGCGAACCGTCCAGTCCGGGCAGGTTGGCGACGGCCAACAGCACGTTGTCGCGATAAAGCAGCGGCAATCTGCCGCGCATAAATGCCGGTACTGACTGCTCATTGAGCAGCCGCTTGAGGTCACGGCTGCCGCGCCCATCGATTTGCATGACCTCACCGCCCTGTCGATAGCGTATGTCCAGCACTCCAGACGGGGCCTCCCCTTCCAGCTTCACGCGACCGTTGCCTGGCAGATGCAGTGCGTCATTCACGTTGAGCCAGCTCGTAACACCGTCAAATACCTGTGCCCAGCCAGCGGGCAGCCACCAGATACAGCCTTGCGCCCGATGCAGCTCGCCATCGACAAGTCGCCACAGCGGACGAGCATCCTGTGCCGCGTCGCGCAATGCCTCCCAACCTGCCCAGTGGTCGGTGTCCGGCAAACGGGTCAGCGGCGCCAGCCAATGGCGCAATGCGTTGCGCTGCCGTGCGGCGGACAGTTCGACAAGCGGCTTGAGTGCCAGCACTGGCAAACCCAGCCAGGCAAAAGGTGTGGTGGCCTGCGCGCTTGCCAGGTCCAGCTGCGCCAGCTCGTCGAGCAGCTGCTGAGCTTCGCCGAGATGAACCGCGGTGCGTGACAGGCTGGCAGTCGTTTGCGGCCATCTGGACGTCAACAAGGGCACGACCTGATTGCGCAAAAAGTTGCGCGAGAACTGATCATCGCCATTGCTGGGGTCTTCCACCCAGCTCAGGCCGTTTGCGTGCGCGTAGGCTTCCAGCTCCGCGCGCGATACCGTCAGCAACGGCCGCACCAGATGCCCACGACCGATAGCGCGCTGCACGGGCATGGCGGCCAGACCACGCACACCGGCGCCGCGCAGAAGGCGGAACAACAGGGTTTCGGCCTGATCGTCCCGGTGCTGCGCAGTCAGCAGCACCTCTCCGCTCCCCAGCCGGTCAGTGAACGCGGCATAGCGCGCCTGCCTCGCCGCCTGCTCGACGCTCGCACCGGCTTCCACCTTTACGTCCACCCGCTCGAACGACACACCCAGCGCCTGACAAACCTGCTGACAATGCTCAGGCCATGCATCGGCAGCCGCCTGCAAACCGTGATGAACATGGATTGCGTGCAGAACAGGCAGGGGCTCATACCGGGAGAGTGACGCGAGAAGGTGCAACAGCACCGTGGAATCCAGGCCGCCGGAGAAGCCGACATGCCAGGCGAGCGCATTGCGCCAAGGGGCCAGCGCTTGAAGAAGCCTGGCAGGAAGGTCATGACCGCTGTGTGTCGACGTGGTCATCGGTATGCCTCACGGGGCTTCGCTGATTCGCACACTGACGGCTTCAATGCTCAAGCCAGCGCTTTCGCGAACACGTTCGCACCCACGCCCTTCGGGCAGAAGCCCGCAAGGCGTGAGAGCAACAGGGGCGCCGATCATCATTGCCAGCGAAAGCGATGACTCGACGCAACGCAGCTTACAGACCGTAGCTCATCAGGCGATCATAACGACGGGCCAGCAGCGCATCGTTGTCGAATTCCTTGAGCATGGCCAACTGGCTGCTCAATGCATCACGGATCAGGCCTGCTGCGGCCACCGGGTCACGATGCGCGCCACCCAAAGGTTCCGGGATGACCTTGTCGACAATGCCCAGACCTTTCAGGCGATCAGCCGTGATGCCCATCGCTTCGGCCGCATCCGGTGCCTTTTCCGAGGTTTTCCACAGAATCGATGCACAGCCTTCCGGAGAGATAACCGCGTAAGTCGAGTACTGAAGCATGTTCAACTGGTCGCAGACGCCAATGGCCAGCGCACCACCGGAACCGCCTTCACCGATGACGGTGGCGATGATCGGGGTTTTCAGGCGAGCCATCACGCGCAGGTTCCAGGCGATTGCTTCGCTCTGGTTGCGCTCTTCGGCGTCGATACCCGGGTACGCACCCGGTGTGTCGATGAAGGTCAGGATCGGCATCTTGAAACGCTCGGCCATTTCCATCAGGCGGCACGCCTTGCGGTAGCCCTCAGGACGCGGCATGCCGAAGTTGCGGCGCACTTTCTCGCGCACTTCGCGACCTTTCTGATGGCCGATGACCATGACCGGCTGATTGTCCAGACGGGCGATGCCGCCGACAATCGCTGCATCGTCGGAGAAGTGACGATCACCGTGCAGTTCATCGAATTCGGTAAAGATGTTTTCGATGTAATCCAGCGTGTAGGGGCGACGCGGATGACGCGCCATGCGCGCGATCTGCCAGCTGGTCAGGTTGCCGAAGATGCTTTCGGTAAGCGTCTTGCTCTTGTCTTGCAGCCGGGAGATCTCGTCGCCGATGTTCAGCGAGTTGTCGTTACCCACCAAGCGCAGTTCTTCGATTTTGGCCTGCAAGTCAGCGATAGGCTGTTCGAAATCAAGGAAATTCGGGTTCATAGGCATCCGTCTTGGGTCGACGGCCAAGAGGCCGGCCGGTTGATCCGTCTGCGCCTTTCCTGCTCGGAACAGGCGCGGTCAGGTCGAAATTAAAAGTCAGGGTTGAGCGCAAGTCGAGCCTGCGGCGTTCAACGATACTGGAGAAAGACGTTCTCACGCCCGAACTGGTCACGCAGAGCTTGAATCAAGCTGTCCGCGGGATCAATTCGCCATGCTTCTCCCAATTGCAGCAGTGCTTTGGCATCCTGCCCCGTGTAGTCCACCGTGATCGGGCAGGCACCTCGATGGCGCTTGCACAGATCACCGAGCCAGCGTAGCCGATCACCTTTGAGCGCGTCGGCATGCACCGTCACTCGCAAGCTTTCCGCCAGGTTGGTGCGGGCATCTTCGATACTCATGACACGTTTGGCGCGCAATCTCAGACCACCGGAGAAGTCATCATTACTGACTTCACCCTCGACCACCACCATAGCATCGGTCTGCAACAGTGACTGAGCCGAATGAAACGCTTCGGCAAACAGAGACGCTTCGATACGTGCCGAGCGGTCATCCAGGGTGATAAACCCCATCTTGTCGCCCTTCTTGTTCTTCATCACACGCAAGGCAATGATCAGGCCCGCCACCGTCTGAGTGTCTCGGGCCGGTTTCAGGTCAATGATCCGCTGACGGGCAAAACGGCGAATCTCGCCTTCGTATTCATCAATCGGGTGCCCGGTCAGGTACAGCCCCAGGGTTTCTTTTTCACCGCGCAAACGATCCTTGAGGCTCAGTTCGCGGGTCTTGCGATGATTGGCATAAACGTCGGCGTCCGCCTCGACGAACAGCCCGCCAAACAGGTCCGCGTGACCACTGTCATGGCTGCGGGCGGTCTGCTCGGCGGCCTGAATGGCCTCTTCCAGCGCCGCCAGCAACACCGAACGGTTGCGGTCGATATTGGCCTGATACGCCTTGGGTTCCAGCTCGAAGTAAGGGCCGAGACGATCCAGCGCACCACTGCGGATCAGACCGTCCAGCGTTCGTTTGTTGACGCGTTTGAGGTCCACGCGCGCGCAGAAATCGAACAGGTCCTTGAACGGCCCGTCCTGGCGCGCATCGGTAATGGCTTCGACCGGCCCCTCGCCCACGCCCTTGATCGCACCAAGGCCGTAAAGGATGCGACCATCGTCGCTGACCGTGAACTTGAACTCCGACGTGTTCACGTCCGGTGCGTCGAGGCGCAACTTCATGGTGCGCACTTCTTCGATCAAGGTCACGACCTTGTCGGTGTTGTGCATGTCCGCCGACAACACGGCCGCCATGAACGGCGCCGGGTAGTGAGTCTTCAGCCAGGCGGTCTGATAAGACACCAGCCCATAGGCCGCCGAGTGGGATTTGTTGAAACCGTAACCGGCGAATTTCTCCACCAGGTCGAAAATGTTACCGGCCAGATCCGCGTCGATATTGTTGGTCTTGCAGCCGTCAATGAAACCACCGCGCTGCTTGGCCATTTCCTCTGGCTTTTTCTTACCCATCGCACGACGCAGCATGTCCGCGCCGCCAAGGGTGTAACCGGCCATGACCTGCGCGATCTGCATCACCTGTTCCTGATACAGGATAATGCCGTAGGTCGGAGCCAGCACCGGCTTGAGGCCTTCATACTGGTAATCGACGTGCGGGTACGACAGCTCCGCACGGCCGTGCTTGCGGTTGATGAAGTCGTCAACCATGCCCGATTGCAAAGGGCCGGGACGGAACAGCGCCACCAGTGCGATCAAATCTTCCAGGCAGTCGGGCTTGAGCTTTTTGATCAGCTCTTTCATGCCGCGCGACTCGAGCTGGAACACCGCTGTGGTTTCAGCCCGCTGCAGCAGCTGATAGGTCGGCATGTCATCGAGCGGAATGAACGCGATGTCCAGCGGCGCTTCATTGACCTTGGCGCGGTCACGGTTGATGGTCTTGAGCGCCCAGTCGATGATCGTCAGGGTCCGCAGGCCAAGGAAGTCGAACTTCACCAGCCCCGCGGCCTCGACATCGTCCTTGTCGAACTGGGTCACCAGACCGTCACCGGCCTCGTCGCAATAGATCGGGGCAAAATCCGTCAGTTTGGTCGGAGCGATGACCACACCACCGGCGTGCTTGCCGACGTTACGCACGATGCCTTCAAGCTTGAGGGCCATCTCCCAGATTTCGGCAGCCTCTTCATCGACCTTGAGGAAGTCGCGGAGAATCTCTTCCTGCTCATAGGCCTTTTCAAGGGTCATGCCGACTTCGAACGGGATCATCTTCGACAGACGATCAGCCAGCCCGTAAGACTTGCCCTGCACACGCGCCACATCACGCACCACCGCCTTTGCCGCCATCGAACCGAAGGTGATGATCTGGCTGACGGCGTTGCGACCGTACTTCTCGGCCACGTATTCGATGACCCGGTCGCGACCGTCCATGCAGAAGTCGACGTCGAAGTCGGGCATCGAAACCCGCTCCGGGTTCAGGAAGCGTTCGAACAGCAGGTCGTATTCCAGCGGATCGAGATCGGTGATTTTCTGTACATAGGCCACCAGCGAGCCGGCACCCGAACCACGGCCCGGACCTACCGGGACGCCATTGCTCTTGGCCCACTGGATGAAGTCCATCACGATCAGGAAGTAACCGGGAAAGCCCATCTGGATGATGATATCCAGCTCGAAATTCAACCGGTCGACATACACCTGACGCTTGGCTTCGTAATCTTCCGTGGTGTCCTTGGGCAACAGGACAGCAAGACGCTCTTCGAGACCGTCGAACGAGACCTTGCGGAAATACTCATCGATGGTCATGCCATCGGGAATCGGAAAGTTGGGCAAGAAGTGAGTGCCCAGCTTCACGTCGATGTTGCAGCGCTTGGCAATCTCGACGGTGTTTTCCAGCGCCTCAGGCAAATCACTGAACAGCTCGGCCATTTCCTCCGGGCTTTTCAGGTATTGCTGATCACTGTAGTTGTGCGAGCGACGCGGATCGTCCAGCGCCCGGCCTTCGCCGATGCAGACACGGGTCTCATGGGCTTCGAAGTCGGCCTGCTTGATGAAGCGTACATCGTTGGTCGCGACCAGCGGCGCACCGTGACGCTCGGCCAGGGCAACGGCGGCATGCAAATGCTCTTCATCGTTGCTGCGATTGGTGCGCTGCACTTCGATGTAGAAGCGGTCAGGAAACACCTCCATCCACTCGCGCAACAATTCGTCTGCCTCACCGGGGTTGCCACCCAGCAGCGCCATGCCGATCTCGCCTTCTTTGGCCGCGGAGAGCGCAATCACGCCTTCGCTGGCCTGCGCGACCCACTGGCGCTGGATGACGATCTGACCGTTGCGCTGGCCTTCGATGAACCCCCGGGAAATCAGCTCGGTCAGGTTGCGGTAGCCCTGGGCGTTCATCGCCAGCAGGCTGATACGGCTGAGCGCGGCGTCTGCATCACGGCCGGCCAGCCACAGGTCGACGCCACAGATCGGCTTGATCCCGGAGCCCTGAGCGGCCTTGTAGAATTTGACCAGCGAACACATGTTGTTCTGGTCGGTCACCGCCACGGCAGGCATGTTCATGCCGGTCAGCGCCTTGATCAGCGGTTTGACCCGGACCAGACCGTCAACCAGCGAGTATTCGGTGTGCAGGCGTAGATGAACGAAAGAAGCCGGCATGGTGATCCTATAACGCGAAAATACAAAAAACGAAGGGCAGGATTGTAGCGGCCTCCGGCGGAAACGTCAGTCCTGCAACAAACCGACCGGCAGCGGGATCGATCCGTCGAGCATGATGGCCGCGCGCGCCTCATGGGCCGCTCGCACCGGCCCGAAGGAACGTCGATGGATGGGTGTAGGTCCGAGGCGGGCCAATGCTTCCAGATGCATCGCGGTAGGATAACCCTTGTGCCCGCCGATGCCATAACCCGGATAGACATGCTCAAGAGCTGCCATTTCCCGATCCCGGCTCACCTTGGCCAGAATCGAGGCGGCTGCGATGGCAGGCACCTTGGAATCACCTTTCACCACCGGCGCAGCAGGCACTGACAATTGCGGGCAGCGATTGCCGTCGATCAGGGCCAGCTTCGGCGTGATGCTCAAGCCTTCGACGGCGCGTTTCATCGCCAGCATCGTGGCATGCAAAATGTTCAGTTGATCGATTTCTTCGACCTCGGCCCGGGCGATAAACCAGCACAGGGCTTTTTCCTGAATCTCGACAAACAGCTTTTCACGCCTGGCTTCGGTCAGTTTCTTCGAGTCATTAAGCCCGAGAATGGGTCTGGCCGGGTCAAGAATGACGGCCGCCGTGACCACTGCACCGCACAGCGGGCCGCGGCCGACTTCGTCAACGCCTGCCACCAGATCCTCGACGAGGGTGAAATCCAGACCTGTTTGCATGATGGGCGAACTCACAGTGAAGGTGACTGGCCGAGCAGATTCAATACCGCATCGGCCGCCTGATTGGAGGCATCGCGGCGCAGAATCCGGTGAATATCGTCAAAGCCTGCGGTTTGCGCGTGGCCGTCTTCGATGAGCGGCAACAGCGTGTCGGCCAACGCCTCAGGCGTGGCGTCGTCCTGAAGCAGCTCCGGCACCAGCAAACGCTGAGCCAACAGATTCGGCAAGGAGACGTAAGGGCTTTTGACCAGCCGCTTGAGGACCCAGAAGGTCAACGGCGCCATGCGATAGGCGACGACCATCGGCCGCTTGTACAGCAAGGCTTCCAGCGTTGCGGTACCGGAGGCTATAAGCACCGCGTCGCAGGCCGCCAGCGCGACATGAGACTGCCCGTCGAGCAAGGTGACGGGCAAATGACGGCTGCGCAACAGTTCTTCGACCTGAGTACGTCGTTGCGGGCTGGCACACGGCAGCACGAACCGCAGACCGGGCCGTTGGGCCAGCATGCGCTCGGCAGCATCGAAAAACAGGCCGCCCAGTCGACCGACTTCGCCGCCCCGACTGCCAGGCATCAACGCGACAACCGGGCCTTCCGCAGGCAGGTTCAACCTGGCACGAGCCGCGACGCGATCAGACTCAAGTGGAATGGTGTCTGCCAACGGGTGACCGACAAACTTCACCGGCACGCCCTTCTCTTCGTAAAAACGGGCTTCGAAGGGCAGCAAGGTGAGCATCAGGTCGCAACCTTCGCGAATCTTCAGCACACGCTTCTGGCGCCAGGCCCAGACTGAAGGGCTGACGTAATGCACCGTTTTGATGCCGGCGCGGCGTAACTGAAGTTCGATATTGAGCGTGAAGTCAGGCGCGTCGATACCGATGAAGACGTCCGGCCTTTCATCGATCAGGGTCTTGACCAGCAGCTTGCGCCGGGCCAGCAATTCGCGCAGCCGCCCCAGCACCTCGACAAGCCCCATCACCGACAGACGCTCCATCGGGAAACAGGACTGCATGCCTTCGGCCTCCATCAACGGACCACCCACGCCGATGAACCGGACATCGGGATGGCGCGCCTTGAGGGCACGCATAAGGCCCGACCCGAGGATATCGCCGGAGGCTTCGCCGGCAACCAGTGCGACAAGCAATGGACTGGTCATGGTTAGCGAATGATGCCGCGGGTCGACGTCTGAATGGACTGCATGAACACAGCGACTTCAGGAAACTGTGCCGCTGGCCCAGCCAGCTCATCGAGCGCCTGACCGATGGTCAGCCCCTGACGATAAACCGTCTTGTAGGCCCTGCGCAGCGCATGGATGGCTTCTTCCGAGAAACCGCGGCGGCGCATGCCCTCGAAGTTCATGCTACGCGCTTCGGCCGGGTTGCCAAAGACCGTCACGAACGCCGGAACGTCCTTGCCGATGGCCGTGCCCATACCGGAAAAGCTGTGCGCACCGATGTGGCAGAACTGATGCACGAGGGTGAAACCGGAGAGAATCGCCCAGTCGTCAACGTGAACATGGCCTGCCAGCGCGGTGTTGTTGACCAGAATCACATGATTGCCGATCACGCTGTCATGACCGATGTGTGCATAGGCCATGATCAGGTTGTGATCACCCAACGTGGTTTCGGCGCGATCCTGGACAGTGCCACGGTGAATCGTCACGCCTTCACGAATCACGTTGTGGTCGCCGATGACCAGACGGGTTTCTTCACCCTTGTACTTCAGATCAGGCGTGTCCTCGCCCACCGACGAAAACTGGTAGATGCGATTGTGCTTGCCGATCTTTGTTGGCCCTTTGAGCACAACATGAGGACCGACGACTGTACCCTCGCCAATTTCCACACCGGCTCCGATGATCGACCAAGGGCCGACTTCAACGTTGTCGGCCAGAACGGCCGTCGGATCGATGATTGCGCGAGAGTCAATCAAACTCATAGTTTACGTTCCGCACAGATGATTTCAGCAGAGCATACTGCCTTGCCATCAACTGTAGCCTTGCATTCGAACTTCCAGATCTGGCGTTTGCTGCTCAGGAACTTCGCTTCAAGAACCAGCTGGTCGCCCGGGAGAACCGGTTGACGGAAGCGCAGTTTGTCCGAGCCCACGAAATAATACAGCGTGCCGTCCGACGGCTTGGAATCGAGCATCTTGAACGCAAGAATACCGGCCGCCTGCGCCATCGCTTCGATGATCAACACACCCGGCATGATGGGATGCTCAGGGAAGTGACCGTTGAAAAAAGGCTCGTTGACGCTGACATTCTTGTAGGCGCGAATGTTCTTGTTCTCGATATCCAGCTCGGTCACTCGATCCACCAGCAGGAACGGGTAACGATGAGGCAGATATTCGCGAATTTCTTTGATGTCCATCATTTCGAGGGGAAGCCTGTAGTAAAGATTAGGAGTGCGTCGCGACTGCGCAGCACCCCTCTACATCAAGGAGGCAGTTTATCGACTGAGCACGCTTGATATTAAAAAGGTATCAGCCATCAGATGAGCGATTATCGGCGCGGGTCACCGTCTCCAAGGCCTTTTCAAGCTTTTGCAGACGTCGCGCCATGTCATCGATCTTGCGCAGACGAGTTGCACTCTTGCGCCATTCGGCAGTTGGCTGCATCGCCGTACCCGACGAGTAGGAACCCGGCTCGGTAATGGAATGCGTGACCATGGTCATGCCGGTGATGTAAACGCCATCACAGATGTCGATATGCCCCACCAGCCCGACACCGCCGGCCAACATACAGTGCTTGCCGATTCTGGTGCTTCCGGAGATGCCGACACAGGCAGCCATTGCCGTGTGGTCGCCGATCTGCACGTTGTGGGCAATGTGAATCTGGTTGTCCAGTTTCACGCCATTGCCAATTCGCGTATCAGAAAGCGCGCCACGATCGATCGTGGTATTGACGCCTATCTCGACGTCGTCACCCAGGGTAACGCCACCGATTTGTGCAAACTTCTGCCAGACACCCTTTTCGTTGGCAAAGCCAAAGCCTTCGCCGCCCAGCACCGCGCCTGACTGAATGACCACACGCTTGCCGATGCGCACGTCGTGGTAGAGCGTCACACGCGGCGCCAGCCAGCCACCTTCAGCGATTTCGCTACGGGCACCAATGAAGCAATGCGCACCGATGGTGACATTGGCCGCGATACGGGCACCGCTCTCGATCACAGCAAAAGCGCCGATGCTGGCCGCAGGATCAACCTGCGCATCCTCGGCAATCACGGCTGTCGGATGAACACCTGCGCTGCTTTTAGGCTTGGGGTCGAAAAAATGCGAGATACGCGCACAAGCAAGATAAGGGTCCGGGACAAATAGCGCATCACCGGTGTAACCATCGGCATCTGAGGGCTTTAGCAGCACAGCAGAGGCCTGGGTATCGACCAGGTGTTTACGGTATTGAGATTTTGCCAGGAAGCTGATCTGACCAGGGCCGGCCTCTTCTAGAGCGGCCAGCCCGGTGATTTCCTTGTCCTTGTCGCCACGTAGCGTAGCGCCAAGGAACTCGGCCAACTGGCCGAGCTTGATGGGTATGCTCATGGTTACTTCAGCTGGTTCATGCGCTCGATGACCTGGCGAGTCACGTCATACTGAGGTTTGACGTCAATCACGGCACCGCGCTCGAACACCAGGTCGAAGCCGCCTTTCTTGATGACTTCTTCAACGGCCTGATCCAGCTTCGGCTTGAGTTGCTTGAGCATTTCACGGTCAGCAACAGCCTTGGCTTCGTTCAGCTCCTTGGACTGGAACTGGAAGTCGCGAGCCTTTTGCTTGAATTCAAGCTCCAGACGCTCACGCTCAGGCTGAGCCATCTTGTCGCCACCACTGACCAGACGGTCCTGAATACCTTTGGCACTGCTTTCCAGGCTTTTCAGCTTGGTGAGCTGCGGGCCGAACTTCTTCTCGGCATCCACTGCGTAACGCTTGGCAGCGTCGGATTCCAGCAGGGCCATCTGATAGTTCAGTACAGCGATCTTCATGTCAGCGAATGCAGGGCTGGCGACCAGTACGGTGGCCAGCATTACCAATTGAGTCAACTTACGCACAATACAACTCCTACAAAATTCGTTGCGTTATCAAAGATCAGACGCTTAGAAAGTCTGACCCAGGGAGAATTGGAAGACCTGCGTTTCGGCTTCGTCGTCCGGCTTCTTGATCGGCATTGCCAAGGCGAAGCTCAACGGACCGAGGGCCGTGATCCAGGTGACACCGATACCCACAGAGCTGGCCATGCCGGACAGGTCGATGTCGTTGCACTCGACTTTCTTGCCGCTTGCAGATGTCTTGCTGGAATCGCACTTGGTGTTAAACACGTTGCCGACGTCCCAGAACACGGACGTACGCAGCGAACGCTGATCCTTGACGAACGGCAGCGGGAACATCACTTCTACGCCACCCTGTACGAGGGCGTTGCCGCCGAACGGCAGTGGATCCTGATCCGGGTCCTCCTGAGTTCCCGGGTTTATACCCCGGCTTGGCGTACTGCGAGGACCAAGCGTGCTGTCCTTGAAGCCACGAACCGAGTTGAAACCGCCGGCATAGTAGTTCTCGTAGAACGGCAGACCCGAGGTCGAACCATAACCGTCGCCGTAACCCAGCTCGGTGTGCAGACGCAGGGTGTAGTTGTCGGTGATCGGGTGGAAGTACTGAGCGCGGTAATCCAGCTTGAAGAACGACAGGTCACTGCCCGGCAAGGTGGATTCGAACACCAGGCTTTGCGAATGACCACGGGTGGCCAGGACGCCTTTGTTCAGCGTCGACTCAGACCAGCCCACAGAGCCTTTGAAGTTCAGGTACTTGTCGCCTTCGCGGTTAACGAAGTCAAAGATCTCATCGACAGTGTAACGGCCGGTCTTGATCTCATCCTGCTGCACGGTCAGGCCGTACGTCAGGCGCGAGGTTTCGCTGATCGGGTAGCCGAGGTTGATACCGGCACCCAGGCTGTCAACTGCATAGCTTGCAACATCAACGTCGAGGTCGTCGTAGTTGGTGGTGCGGTAGAACGCGTTGTAACCCAGGCTGACACCGTCCGGCGTGTAGTACGGATCGACGTAGCTGAAGTTGTAACGGCTCTGGTATTCACTGCGGGTCAAGCCGATGCTGACCTTGTTGCCCGTACCCAGGAAGTTGTTCTGGCTGATCGAACCACCCAGAATCAGACCGGCGCTCTGCGCAAAGCCGACGCTGGCGGTGATCGAGCCGGAGGCCTGTTCTTCAACGGCGTAGTTCACATCAACCTGATCGTCGGTGCCCGGAACAGGCGGCGTTTCGACGTTCACTTCCTTGAAGAAGCCCAGACGGTCCAGACGCGTCTTGGACTGGTCGATCAGGTAGGTTGAAGCCCAGCCGCCTTCCATCTGACGCATTTCGCGACGCAGCACTTCGTCTTCCGACTTGGTGTTGCCGCGATAGTTGATGCGGTTGACATAGGCACGCTTGCCGGGATCGACCACAAAAGTGATATCGACCGTGTGATCTTCGTTGTTCGGGGTCGGCACGCCGTTGACGTTGGCGAAGGTGTAGCCTTCGTTACCCAGACGGCGGGTGATCAGCTCGGACGTCGTGGTCATGACCTTGCGCGAGAACACCTGACCCGGCTGAACCAGCAGCAGGGATTTGACCTGATCTTCAGGCACCTTCAGGTCGCCGCTCAGCTTGACCGACTTGACGCTGTATTTCTCGCCTTCATTGATGTTGACCGTGATGTACACGTTCTTCTTGTCAGGTGTGATCGACACCTGGGTCGAGGCGATATCCATGTTGATATAGCCGCGATCAAGGTAGTACGAGCGCAGACGCTCAAGGTCACCCGAAAGCTTTTCACGAGCGTACTTGTCATCGTTCTTGAAGAACGACAGCCAGTTGCTGGTCTTGAGTTCGAACAGGTCGGTCAGGTCTTCGTCAGAGAAAACCGTGTTGCCCACCACGTTGATGTGCTGGATGGACGCAACCGTTCCTTCGTTGATGTTGATCTTCAGACCGACGCGGTTACGCGGTTGAGGAACAACCTCGGCGTCGACCTCGGCGGAGTAACGACCCTGGGCAACGTATTGGCGTTGCAGTTCGTTACGCACACCTTCGAGGGTCGCACGCTGGAAAATTTCACCTTCGGCCAGACCGGACTGTTTAAGCCCTTTCATCAGGTCCTCGGTGGAGATGGCCTTGTTACCTTCAATTTCGATGCTCGCAACAGACGGGCGCTCGACGACGCTGATGACGAGTACGTTGCCATCGCGACCCAGCTGGATATCTTGAAAGAAACCGGTTTTGAACAACGAACGGGTAGCCTCCACCAAGCGACCGTCATCCGCCTGCTCGCCTACGTTCAGCGGCAACGCGCCAAAGACACTGCCGGCGGATACCCGCTGCAGGCCGTTGACACGGATATCGGAGATGGTGAAGGACTCGGCGTGAACTTCAGCGATCATCAGTGCGGAAAGAACCGCAGTTAGCAGCAGACGTTTCATGAAGTCCTTTCTTATTCCAACTGGCAATAAACAAACTGCCGCAAAATGCGGCAGATTCGCAACTCGGCAACGCTTCACAGTCGGCCCAGATCGTTGACCAGCGCGAGCAACATGACGCCCACTACCAGACTGATACCGATCTGCGCACCCCAACCTTGAACCTTTTCCGAAAGGGGACGACCACGCGCCCACTCGATCAGATAAAACAGCAAATGCCCCCCGTCCAGGACGGGAATGGGCAGCAGATTCAGAACCCCCAGGCTAATACTCAGATAAGCGAGGAAGTTCAGAAAATCTCCGATGCCCGACTGGGCCGAAGCGCCCGCCACTTTAGCAATGGTTATCGGTCCACTCAAGTTTTTTACCGAGAGCTCGCCGAACAACATTTTCTTGAGCGAGTCCAGAGTCAGCACACTCATGCTCCAGGTGCGCTTCACGCCCTCGGCCATCGCCGCGAAAGGACCGTAGCTGACCTCGCGCAGCATTTCCGGTGGCCATTCGACAGCTTTTACGCCAGCCCCCAGATAACCGGCGGCCGCCTTGCCTTCACCTTTGGCAGCAAGGGTCACGGGGACGTCCATCTGGACGCCGTCACGCTCGATACGCAGTGAGACGTTCGCCTCGGGACGCTCGCGCACCCGATCAACCACCTGTTGCCACTCATCGAGCGGCTGACCGTCCATCGACACCAGACGATCACCGGTTTTGAGCCCGGCACTCTGGGCCGGGCCTTTCGGATCAATTTCTGCCAGCACCGGCAGCAAGGCCGGACGCCACGGACGAATGCCCAGCGACTTGATCGGGTCAGGCTCTTCAGCGCCTCTCAGCCAGTCGTTCAGCACCAGCTCGCGAGAGGTATCGACCGTCGAGCCCTGATCCCTGACTTTCAAGGCAATGGTGCCGCTTTCACCCAGACGACGGACCAGTTGCAGATTGACGCCCGCCCAACCCGATGTCGGCTCGCCATCCACTGCAACAATTTCCTGCCCGGCGGTCAGGCCGGCCTGCTGCGCGATGCTTCCAGACTCGACAGCCCCGATGACCGGGCGAACCTGTTCGCTGCCCATCATCGCCAGCACCCAGAAAAAGGCGATGGCCAGAATGAAGTTGGCCGTCGGCCCAGCGATCACGATCGCGATACGCTGCCCCACTGTCTTGCGATTGAACGACTGATCGGCCAGTTCTGGCGGAACATTGCCTTCACGCTCGTCGAGCATCTTCACGTAGCCGCCCAGAGGAATCGCAGCCACGACGTATTCGGTTCCCTGACGGTCATGCCAGCGCAGCAGCGGCGTGCCGAAGCCTACTGAAAAGCGCAGCACCTTGACGCCACAGCGCCGAGCCACCCAGAAGTGGCCGAATTCGTGAAATGTCACCAGCACGCCCAAGGCAATCAGGGTGCCGAGAATCATGTATAAAGCGCTCATCAGATTTCTCCGGGTACCGACTGGTCGGCCAGTGTGTTAATCATCGCAGCCCTGGGGCCTGCCCTTGACGCACCACATCAACCCTCGCGTTCACTTTCAGGTATTGCCCGACGGTCATTGCCCGTTTCGTTCGAGCCAGCGGCCCGCCAACAGACGTGCCTTGGCATCTGCCGCAAACACCGCGTCGAGCTCTTCGACCGCCGTCACAGGTTCCTGATTCAGAACCTCCTCGATCATACCGGCGATTTCCGGGTAACGGATACGCCCGTCAAGGAATGCCGCAACCGCCACTTCATTGGCCGCATTGAGCATGGCAGGCGCACTGCCACCCGCCTCGGCGGCCTGACGCGCCAGCCTGAGACAGGGAAAACGACCTTCATCAGGGGCCTGAAAATCCAGCTGACCGATGCGAAACAGGTCCAGCGGTGCGACGCCAGAGTCTACACGTGCAGGCCAGGCCAGCGCATTGGCGATTGGCGTACGCATGTCGGGATTGCCCAACTGAGCCAGCACCGAGCCATCCACGTAGTCGACCAGCGAGTGGATCACGCTCTGGGGGTGGATCACCACCTCGATCTGATCAGGCCGGGCATCGAACAGCCAACAGGCCTCAATCAGTTCCAGCCCTTTGTTCATCATGGTGGCCGAGTCCACTGAAATCTTGCGCCCCATCGACCAGACAGGATGGGCACAGGCCTGTGCTGGCGTCACGTCCTGCAACTGCTCCAGCGGGGTCTCGCGAAAAGGTCCACCTGACGCTGTCAGCATGATGCGCCGAACGCCGACAGCGCCCAGACCACGAGCAAAATCGCCCGGCAGGCATTGAAAAATAGCGTTGTGTTCACTGTCGATAGGCAGCAGCACCGCACCGTTCTGGCGTACAGCCTGCATGAACAGGGCACCGGACATCACCAGTGCTTCCTTGTTGGCCAGCAATACCTTCTTGCCCGCCTCTACCGCCGCCAGCGTCGGACGCAAACCGGCAGCACCGACGATGGCCGCCATCACCGCATCGACCCGCGGATGCGCCGCCACTTCACACAAGCCGCTCTCGCCAACCAGCACGCGCGTATCAAGCCCGGCCGCGGCCAGGTCGTCCTGCAATTTACGGGCGACTAGCTGATCGGGCACCACGGCGTACTGCGGCGTGTGCTTGATGCACAGCCCGAACAACTCGGCCAACCGGCTGAAGCCGGTGAGCGCAAACACCTGATAGAGGGACGGATGACGAGCAACCACATCCAGCGTACTCAGACCAATGGAACCGGTCGCACCCAGAATGGTGATCTGTTGCGGACCACTCACATGACACCCCATTCAGCAGCCCACAGCAGGACGGCGAATACGGGAATGGCAGCGGTGAGGCTGTCTATGCGATCCAGCACGCCGCCGTGTCCAGGCAGCAGATTGCTGCTGTCCTTGATCCCGGACTGGCGCTTGAACATGCTTTCGGTGAGATCGCCGATCACGGAAATGAACACGATCACGGCAGCCCCCAGCAACCCGGCGATAAACTGAATGACCGTCCAGTCGCGGGAAATACCCACGGCGGCAGTAATACCCAGACTCACCACCAGACCGCCATATACCCCTTCCCAGCTTTTGCCCGGGCTCACCTTGGGTGCCAGCTTGCGCTTGCCGAAGGCCTTGCCGGAAAAATAAGCGCCGATGTCAGCCGCCCAGACCAGCACCATCACGGCCAGAATCAGCCAGTTGCCCAGCGGCCACTGCTTGATCAGCACCAGCCCTTGCCAGGCAGGCAGCAGGACCAGCAGACCGATCACCAGCTTGCAGGCTGCACTCGCCCAGTGATTGCTGGAATCAGGGTAAGTGAGGACCAGATAGGTCGCCACGCCCCACCAGATGACTGCAGCGACAAGCACCCAAGGCTCAAGCCCCGGCAGCAGGTACATGAAAAACAGCAGAACGGCGACCAGCGCGGCATAGCCTATGCGCATCGACTGAGAGGCGAACCCCGCCAGTCGCGCCCACTCCCAGGCGCCCAGCACCACGACGCCTCCGATGAACAGGGCGAAATACATGCCGGTCAGCAGGAAAAAGCCACACAGTGCAATCGGCAACAGAATGAGTGCCGTGATAATCCGTTGTTTCAGCATTAAGCCCGGGCTCCAGCTTCTACCTGTTCGCTGGTTCTACCGAAGCGACGTTGGCGAGAAGCGAAATCTGCCAGCGCAGCGCGCATGGCATCGTGTTTGAAGTCCGGCCAGAACAGGTCGGAGAAGTACAGCTCGGCGTAGGCCAGCTGCCAAAGCAGAAAGTTACTGATGCGATGCTCACCGCCGGTGCGAATGCACAGGTCTGGCAACGGCAGGTCGCCGGTCGCCAGACAGGTCTGCAACAGGTCGGGGGTGATGTCCTCCGGTTGCAGATGCCCGGCCTGAACCTCGCGCGCCAGCCGCTGGGCAGCCTGTGCAATGTCCCACTGCCCACCGTAATTGGCAGCGATCTGTAACACAAAGCGGTTGTTGCCGGAGGTCCGCGCTTCCGCTTCGCGCATTGCAGCCTGAAGCTCAGGATGAAAACGCGAACGGTCGCCAATGATCCGCAAGCTGATCTCGTTTTCGTTCAGGCGCTTGGTTTCACGGCGCAAGGCCGTGAAAAACAGCTCCATCAACGCACCGACCTCTTCGGCCGGCCGCTGCCAGTTTTCACTGGAGAACGCGAAAAGGGTCAGCACTTCGACCTTGGCTTCGGCACAGACTTCGATAACAGCCCGCACAGCGTCAACGCCGGCCTTATGACCGGCGACACCTGGCAAAAGGCGCTTCTTGGCCCAGCGATTGTTACCGTCCATGATAATCGCGACATGACGCGGTACCGATGATGGCACGGCCGGTTTTATCTTTTCCATGAAAGCGTCCGAAACCTTAAACAGCCATCAGATCAGCTTCTTTCTGCTTCACCGCCACTTCGATTTCCGCCACGAACTTGTCGGTCAGCTTCTGGATGTCGTCAGCCGCACGGCGCTCTTCGTCTTCGCTGATTTCCTTGTCCTTGACCAGGTCTTTCAACTGGCTCAGGGCATCACGACGGATGTTGCGCACGGCTACGCGCGCATCTTCTGCCGCATCGCGAGCCTGTTTGGTGAAGCCCTTGCGGGTTTCCTCGGTCAGGGCCGGCATGGAGATCAGCAGCAGCTCGCCCAGGTTGGTCGGGTTGAAGCCCAGACCGGAACTCTGGATAGCCTTGTCGACGGCAGCCAGCATGTTGCGCTCGAATGCCACGACCTGAAGGGTGCGCGAGTCCTTGACGGTCACGTTGGCGACCTGGCTCAGCGGGGTGTCTGCACCGTAATACGGAACCATGACACCACCCAGAATGCTCGGGTGAGCCTTGCCGGTGCGAATCCGGGTAAAGGCATGGGTCAGCGACTCAAGGCTTTTCTGCATGCGCACTTGAGCGTCTTTCTTGATTTCGTTGATCATTGTTGGGCTTCCTCGATCAGGGTTCCTTCGGCGCCACCATGGACGATATTCAGAAGGGCACCCGGCTTGTTCATGTTGAAGACACGCAATGGCATCTTGTGATCGCGACACAGGCAGATTGCGGTCAGATCCATCACACCCAGCTTGCGATCCAGCACTTCATCGTAAGTCAGATGATCGAACTTCTCGGCATTCGGGTCCTTGAATGGATCTGCGGTGTACACACCATCCACCTTGGTCGCCTTGAGCACCACATCGGCGTCGATTTCGATCGCGCGCAGGCAGGCAGCCGAATCGGTTGTGAAGAACGGATTACCCGTACCCGCAGCGAAGATCACCACTTCCTTGGCACTGAGGTGGCGCATGGCCTTGCGACGATCATAATGATCCGTCACGCCCAGCATCGAGATGGCCGACATCACGATAGCCGTGATATTAGCGCGCTCCAGCGCATCGCGCATCGCCAGCGCGTTCATCACAGTGGCCAGCATCCCCATGTGATCGCCTGTGACCCGATCCATGCCTGCAGCACTCAATGCCGCGCCACGGAACAGGTTGCCGCCGCCGATGACCAGACCGACCTGAACACCGATACCGACCAGTTGGCCGACTTCGAGCGCCATGCGATCCAGCACCTTGGGGTCGATGCCGAACTCTTCCGAGCCCATGAGGGCCTCGCCGCTAAGCTTGAGTAGAATGCGTTTATAGCGAGCCTGATAACCACTGCCCTGCTGAGCCATTGCGAATCTCTCCTGCGGCGTTTTCTGAAAAAAATCTGTGCGGGCTATTTCAAGCCTGCGCTTACTTTAGCTTGACGCTCCAAAAGCGTCGGGAGAATGCAGCCTTGTGAGCACAATCTCCAAGGAAAATTTCCTTTTCTCTTTCGACAAAGAGGCCGCACGCGTAAGCGGGCAGCCTCTTTGGGGCGACAGTTGGAAAACCGTCTTACTGCTTGCTGGCAGCTACTTGAGCAGCGACTTCTTCAGCGAAGTTGTCGACTGGCTTCTCGATGCCTTCACCGACCTTGAAGTAGGTGAACGATACGATTTCAGCGCCAGCCTTCTTGGCCAGATCACCGATTTTGACTTCAGGGTTCTTGACGAAAGCCTGCTCGACCAGGCTGGCTTCTGCCAGGAACTTGGTGATACGGCCGCCCACCATTTTCTCGACGATTTCAGCCGGCTTGCCTTTGATCTTGTCTTCGTTCAGCTGCAGGAAGACATTCTTCTCGCGCTCGATCGCTTCGGCCGACACTTCCGAAGGGAACAGGAACTCGGGGTTGCTTGCCGCTACGTGCATGGCGATATCTTTAGCCAGCTCGACGTCGCCACCCTTGAGGGTGACAACCACACCGATCTTGTTGCCGTGCAGGTAAGTACCTACAACGTCACCTTCGATGCGCTTCAGGCGGCGGATATTGACGTTTTCGCCAACTTTGCCGACCAGCACCAGACGCGCAGCTTCCTGAGCTTCGATCAGCGGAGCGACATCAGTCATCTTCTCGGCAAAAGCTTTTTCGACGCTTGCAGCGACGAAGCTCTTGAAGTCTTCCTGCAGAGCCAGGAAGTCGGTCTGCGAGTTGACTTCGATGATAACGGCAGCCTTGCCGTCGTCCTTGATAGCGATAGCGCCTTCAGCAGCAACGTTGCCTGCTTTCTTGGCGGCCTTGATGGCGCCGGAAGCACGCATGTCGTCGATTGCTTTTTCGATGTCGCCGCCAGCCTTGGTCAAGGCCTTTTTGCAATCCATCATGCCTTCGCCGGTACGCTCGCGCAGTTCTTTGACCAACGCTGCAGTAATCTCTGCCATTTCAAAATCCTCTTGGATAGGTCTTCAACCATTCCACCCGGCTCGCCGGGCGTGCAATTCTTGAAAAATCAGGGTGGCAGCAACACATGACAGCAAAGTCATGGCTACAGACCGAAAAATCATTTCCTAGGTGGCAAAAAGGGGGCTAAGCCCCCTTTTCGCGTACTGAGTAAACGCCAGGCGTTTTTACTCAGCCCTCTACAGCGGCTGCAGCTGGAGCTTCTTCGACGAATACGTCGGTGCCGCCAGCAACATTGTTACGACCACGGATAACAGCGTCAGCCATCGAACCCATGTACAGCTGGATAGCGCGGATTGCGTCATCGTTGCCCGGGATGATGTAGTCAACGCCTTCAGGGCTGCTGTTGGTATCGACAACGCCAATAACAGGGATGCCCAGCTTGTTGGCTTCGGTGATCGCGATGCGCTCGTGATCAACGTCGATAACGAACAGTGCGTCTGGCAGACCGCCCATGTCCTTGATACCACCCAGGCTGCGATCCAGTTTTTCCAGATCACGGGTGCGCATCAGGGCTTCTTTCTTGGTCAGCTTGGCGAAAGTACCGTCTTCAGCCTGTACTTCCAGCTCGCGCAGACGTTTGATCGACTGACGGATGGTCTTGAAGTTGGTCAGCATGCCGCCCAACCAGCGATGATCGACGTACGGCGAACCGCAACGTGCTGCTTCTTCAGCAACGATCTTGCCAGCGGAGCGCTTGGTGCCGACGAACAGAATCTTGTTTTTGCCCGAAGCCAGGCGCTCAACGAAAGTCAGAGCTTCGTTGAACATAGGCAGGGTTTTTTCAAGGTTGATGATGTGAATCTTGTTACGCGCGCCGAAAATGTACTTACCCATTTTCGGGTTCCAGTAACGGGTCTGGTGGCCGAAGTGGCAACCAGCCTTCAGCATATCGCGCATATTGACTTGGGACATGATAGTTCCTTGATAAGTCGGGTTAGGCCTCCACGTATCCCAATGACCAACCAGTGGCATCTGCCAAGGGCACCCAGGTCATCGTGTCGACACGTGTGTGGGTTTGTGCTTCAAGGACGGACCTTGGAAAGCGGCGCATTTTATATCACAAAAGGGAAGAGAACGGAACTCCCGTGAACTTCTTGTTTTACAGCACTTTAGGCGCGCACCGATTGCCTATAGAAGGAAGCGATGATCACCGGGCGCGGGCGGTCTGATAGAATTGCCGCTTTGCGCACCAGCCGCGTGCCCGACACGTCGAGAGATTCAGTATGACAATCACCCTCAAAACCCCGGAAGACATCGAAAAGATGCGCATCGCCGGCCGTCTGGCCGCCGAGGTCCTGGAAATGATCGCCCCGTACGTCAAACCCGGCATCACCACCGAAGAGCTGGACCGCATCTGCCATGACTATATAGTCAACGAGCAGAAGGCGATCCCCGCCCCGCTCAACTACAAGGGTTTTCCCAAGTCCATCTGCACCTCGATCAATCAGGTGGTCTGCCACGGCATCCCGAGCGATAAAAAGCTGAAGGACGGTGACTCGCTCAACATCGACGTCACCGTCATCAAGGACGGCTACCACGGCGACACCAGCCGGATGTTCCATGTCGGCACGGTTCCGGTATGGGCCGAGCGCTTGTCGAAAGTGACCCAGGAGTGCCTGTACAAGGCCATCGAAATCGTCAAACCCGGCACTCGCCTGGGCGATATCGGCGCCGTCATCCAGAAACACGCTGAAAAAAACGGTTTCTCGGTGGTTCGGGAGTTCTGCGGCCACGGCATCGGCAAGGTGTTTCATGAAGAGCCGCAAGTCATGCACTTCGGCGAGGCCGGCACCGGTATCGAGCTGCAGGAAGGCATGACCTTCACCATCGAACCGATGATCAATCAGGGCCGCCCTGAAACCAAGATTCTGGGTGATGGCTGGACGGCGATCACCAAGGACCGCAAGCTGTCGGCACAGTGGGAACACACACTGCTGGTGACCGCTGACGGTTACGAAATCTTCACTTTACGTAGCGACGATACCATTGCACAAAAGGCGCCCTGACACGGGCTTGCCTGACTGAACGCCTGTTGACCCATCTGCAGCCCGATACGAGGAATACTGCTCAATGCCGCAAGTAGATCCGGACCTGTTCGATCGTGGCCAGTTTCAGGCCGAACTGGCCTTGAAAGCCAGCCCCATCGCTGCGTTCAAGAAGGCGATCCGCAGAGCAAGGGACGTTCTTGACGATCGTTTCAGGTCAGGCCGCGATATTCGCCGGCTGATCGAGGACCGGGCCTGGTTCGTGGACAACATCCTGCAACAGGCCTGGGATCAGTTCGAATGGAGCGAAGACGCCGACATCGCGTTGCTGGCAGTGGGCGGTTATGGTCGCGGTGAACTGCACCCGTATTCGGACATTGACCTGCTGATCCTGCTCGACAGCGATGATCACGAAGTTTTCCGCGACCCTATCGAGCGTTTTCTGACGTTGCTGTGGGACATTGGCCTGGAAGTCGGACAGAGCGTACGCTCGGTGCGGGAATGCGCACAGGAAGGGCTGGCCGACCTGACGGTGATCACCAACCTGATGGAAAGTCGCACCATCGCCGGCCCCGAGCACCTGCGGCAACGCATGCTGGAAGTCACCAGCACCCGGCACATGTGGCCGAGCAAAGAGTTCTTCCTGGCCAAGCACGCCGAGCAGAAAAAACGCCACCACAAGTACAACGACACCGAATACAACCTGGAACCCAACGTCAAGGGCTCGCCGGGCGGGCTGCGCGACATTCAGACCATTCTCTGGGTCGCACGACGCCAGTACGGCACCCTGAATCTGCACGCACTGGCAGGTGAAGGCTTTTTGCTGGGAAGCGAAAACGCCTTGCTGGCGTCCTCTCAGGAATTCCTGTGGAAAGTGCGCTATGCCCTGCACATGCTGGCCGGACGCTCCGAAGACCGGCTGCTGTTTGATTATCAGGTACGTATCGCCGGGCTGCTGGGCTATGAAGACAATGACGCCAAGCTCGCCATCGAGCGCTTCATGCAGAAGTACTACCGCGTGGTCATGAGCATTGCCGAGCTGAGCGACCTGATCATCCAGCACTTCGAGGAAGTGATCCTTTCCGACGACAGTGGCACCCCCCAGCCGATCAACTCGCGTTTCCAGTTGCACGACGGCTATATAGAAGCGACTCACCCGAACGTTTTCAAACGTACGCCTTTCGCCATGATCGAGATTTTCGTGCTGATGGCCCAGCACCCCGAGATAAAGGGCGTGCGCGCTGACACCATTCGCCTGCTGCGCGAACATCGGCACCTGATCAACGACGATTTCCGCAACGATATTCGCAACACCAGCCTGTTCATCGAGCTGTTCAAATGCGAGACAGGCATCCATCGCAACCTGCGGCGCATGAACCGTTACGGCATTCTGGGGCTGTACCTGCCTGAGTTCGGCCATATTGTCGGGCAGATGCAGCATGACCTGTTCCATATCTACACGGTCGACGCGCACACGCTGAATCTGATCAAGCACCTGCGCAAGCTGCAGTACACCGAGGTGTCCGAGAAATTCCCGCTGGCCAGCAAGATCATGGCCCGCCTGCCGAAACCGGAACTGATCTACCTCGCCGGGCTGTATCACGACATCGGCAAAGGCCGGGGCGGGGACCACTCCGAACTCGGTGCCGTAGACGCACAGGCTTTTGGCGAGCGCCATCATCTGCCCGCGTGGGACAACCGGCTTATCGTCTGGCTGGTGAGCAACCATCTGGTGATGTCCACCACCGCACAACGCAAAGACCTTTCCGATCCGCAGGTCATCCACGACTTTGCCCAGTTCGTCGGCGATGAAGTGCATCTTGATTATCTGTACGTGCTGACCGTCGCCGATATCAACGCGACGAACCCGACGCTCTGGAACTCATGGCGTGCGAGTCTGTTGCGCCAGCTGTACACCGAGACCAAACGTGCCCTGCGTCGTGGCCTGGAGAACCCGGTCGACAGAGAGGAGCAGATTCGACGCACCCAGATAGCCGCGCTGGATATTCTTGTGCGCAATGGCACCGATCCGGACGACGTCGAGCAACTCTGGTCGGCCTTGGGTGACGATTATTTCCTGCGCCACACCGCGGGCGATGTTGCCTGGCACAGTGACGCGATCCTGCAGCAGCCAGCCGACGGCGGGCCGCTGGTACTGATCAAGGAAACCACCCAGCGCGAATTCGAGGGTGGCACGCAGATATTCATCTATGCGCCTGACCAGCACGACTTCTTCGCCGTGACCGTGGCCGCGATGGATCAGTTGAACCTGAACATTCATGACGCCCGCATCATCACGTCCAGCAGTCAGTTCACGCTCGACACCTACATTGTGCTGGACCATGAGGGCGGCTCGATCGGCAATAACCCGGAACGCATTCAGGACATTCGCGACGGCCTTACCGAAGCGCTGCGCAACCCGGATGACTACCCGACGATCATCAAGCGCCGCGTACCCCGCCAGCTCAAGCACTTTGCCTTCGCGCCGCAGGTCACCATTCACAATGATGCCCAGCGTCCGGTCACCGTGCTGGAACTGCTGGCACCGGACCGGCCCGGCCTGCTGGCACGTATCGGCAAGATCTTTCTGGAGTTTGACCTGTCCTTGCAAAACGCCAAGATTGCGACCCTGGGCGAACGCGTGGAGGACGTTTTCTTCATCACCGATGCCCACAATCAGCCGCTTTCCGACCCGCAATTGTGCAGCCGGCTGCAGGAAGCCATCGTCAAGCAACTGAGCGTCAATTCGGACACCCGTGGCGGTCTGCGCATCAGCATATGAACACTCGACTACACGCATCGGCTCAACGCAGCTCATTGAGGAACACGTTTCATGAATAACGCCATGCAACTGCTTCAGCCCTACCCTTTCGAGAAGCTTCGCGCCTTGCTGGGCGGCGTGACGCCCAACCCGGAAAAACGCCCGGTGGCGCTGTCCATCGGCGAGCCGAAGCACCGCTCTCCGGATTTCGTTGCCAAGGCGCTGGCTGACAACCTCGATCAAATGGCGGTGTATCCGACCACACTGGGTATTCCTGCACTGCGCGAAGCGATTGCAGGCTGGTGCAGCCGTCGATTTGGCGTGCCGCAAGGCTGGATCGACCCGGCGCGCCATGTGTTACCGGTCAATGGCACGCGTGAAGCGCTGTTCGCCTTCACCCAGACAGTGGTCAACCGCAGCGATGACGGTCTGGTGATCAGCCCGAATCCGTTTTATCAGATCTATGAAGGCGCGGCCTTTCTGGCCGGTGCTCAGCCGCACTACCTTCCGTGCCAGAGCGAAAACGGCTTCAACCCTGACTTCGATGCAGTCAGCCCGGACATCTGGAAGCGCTGCCAGATTCTCTTCCTGTGCTCGCCAGGCAACCCGACCGGGGCCTTGATCCCGGTCGAAACCCTGAAAAAACTCATTGCGCTGGCTGACGAGCATGACTTCGTGATTGCCGCCGATGAGTGCTACAGCGAGCTGTACTTCGACGAGCAGACTCCGCCGCCCGGCCTGCTCAGTGCTTGCGTCGAACTGGGTCGTCAGGATTTCAAGCGCTGCGTGGTGTTCCACAGCCTGTCAAAGCGCTCCAACCTGCCAGGGCTGCGTTCGGGTTTTGTCGCGGGTGATGCCGAGATTCTGAAGGCGTTCCTGCTGTATCGCACTTATCACGGCTGCGCGATGCCGGTGCAAACCCAACTGGCCAGCATTGCTGCCTGGAACGACGAAGAACACGTACGCGCCAACCGCGACCTGTACCGCGAAAAGTTCGATGCCGTGCTCGACATCCTGTCTCCGGTGCTCGATGTACAGCGTCCGGACGGCGGTTTTTATCTGTGGCCACACGTGGGCACTGATGACGCTGCATTCTGCCGCGATCTGTACGTCGATCAACACGTCACCGCCGTTCCGGGGTCGTACCTCTCCAGGGAAGTCGACGGCGTCAACCCGGGTGCGGGGCGCGTGCGCCTGGCGCTGGTCGCTCCATTGGCCGAGTGCATCGAAGCCGCTGAACGCATCCGGGCCTTCGTGCTCAAGTAAGCCAGCCGCCCCGCCGCATGCAATGTGCGGCGGGGTAATTAGTTACCACCCGCCACGCCGCTTGCGACGGTACTTTCACCCTTCATTTTCAAGGCTTCCCGATGGAAGCGATTTACCATGAAGGTCTCTTACATGCCCGTTTCATCCGATCAGAACGTAAAACTGCCAGCCTCCTGCTGCATGCGCATTGCCGATAACCAACAGGCGGCATACGACGTCGCCATCCGCGAAAACCCGGCCAATGCGGCCCTCGTTCCGCCCTACACCTCAGAGGCGGCCCAAGGCACGGATACGGCACATCATCAGGCACGCCTTCTGGTGTCATTCACCAAGTACTGGGCGCGCGGTCGAACCTTGAAGATTCTTTTCCAAAAACACCCGCCAGCTACCCTGACCGGCCCGGTCATCGAGGCCGCAAAGCAATGGCTACCGCACATCAACCTGAAATTCGAATTCGTGACAGAGGGTGAGAGCGATATCCGCATCGGTTTCAACGAGCACCTGAACTGGAGCGCAATCGGCACCGATGCCCTGCTGGCAGCGCAGGACGAGGCCACGATGGAGTTCAATGTCAAAGAGATATACACAGCCGACCTCAAACCGGCCGCAGAACTGACGCGCATCGTACTCCACGAGTTCGGGCACGCCCTGGGCGCCGTTCACGAGCACCAGCACCCTCAGGCAAACATTCCGTGGGACGAGCCACTGCTGCGCACCTTGCTTGCACAGGCAGGGCTGAGTGACGAAGAGGTCAATACCAACTTCCTCGACCGCTACGAGGCCGCCGATTTCCACCATTCAGCGTATGACCGTGACTCGATCATGCACTTCGATATTCCCAACGGCCTGACCCTTGGCGACTTCGAGATCATCAATGTCGGCAAAACGCTCAGCAAGAATGATATTGAAGTGATGGGGGCCGTCTATCCGGGCCGCGTACCCCGCACGCCCTCACCGAACCCGGTGGGTTGATCTGACGGCACTGCACTGCCTGGCCTGATAAACCGCGCAGGCGATCAGCCGCGCCACCGACTCCAGCCCGGAAAGCGTGGCGCGGCCTGATGTTGCCAACGGACGGATCAAGATCGGGTTCGCATTTTTTCCGCAACCCATCCCACCGCCCAGCTTACCGGGTCGTGCGACTGCATGGGCAACAGTGGCTTGCCCTCACGCGCCGCCAATCGCCCTTCCGTCTCGGCCTCGCCATGAATCCACAGCGTGCTTTGCTTGAATCCTTCGGCCCGCTGACGCTCCCGGTAATAACGTTGCCGGACGAGCGCCTCCTGACGCTTCTTTTCTTGCTCTGACATAACGCACCCAGCCTTCAAGTGGAGCGTAATAATTGCCCGCTCAGGGCTTGCCACTCAAGCACGACAGGGTGAAGTTTTCTTAATGATGGTTAGGCTTATTATCTAATTTTTGTTCAGCAAGCGTACCGACGCTGTCACAACATTGGTCGGATTGACGTGGCATAATGCGCGGCTGACATGGCGAGGAGAAATGTGGGGGTATCGAGCAAGATCAGCCACCCCACCTAAAACAATGACTTACACTCTATATGGCATCAAAGCCTGCGACACCATGAAGAAGGCCCGCACCTGGCTCGAAGAACATGCCGTGAGCCACGAATTTCATGACTACAAGACACAGGGCATTGATCGTGAGCACCTCACGCAGTGGTGCGATGAACACGGATGGCAAGTGGTGCTGAATCGCGCAGGCACCACGTTTCGCAAGCTCGATGACGGACAGAAAGCCGATCTCGACCAGGCCAAAGCCATCGAACTGATGCTCGCGCAGCCGTCAATGATCAAGCGTCCGGTGCTCGATCTTGGCAACAAGACCCTGATCGGCTTCAAACCTGACCTGTATGCAGCGGCTTTGCAGTAAGCCTGAGCGCTACTGAAAGCCCCTTGATAAAGTTAAGAGGTATTTACATGTCCACTACCCTGTTCAGCCTGGCCTTCGGCGTCGGCACCCAGAATCGTCAAGGCGCCTGGCTGGAAGTGTTTTACGCCCAGCCACTGATCAACCCCTCGGCAGCACTGGTCGCCGCAATCGCGCCAGTCCTGGGTTACACCGACGGCAACAAGGCCATCACGTTCAACGTCGACATGGCCTACAAACTGGCCGAAGCCGTAAAGCCGGTCGACGCGACTCAGGCCGCACTGCTGACCCGCCTGGCGGAAAGCCAGAAGCCTCTGGTTGCCACCCTGCTGGCTGAAGACGCAACGCTGACCTCGCCCCCCGAGGCCTACCTCAAGCTGCACCTGCTGTCCCATCGTCTGGTCAAGCCACACGGCCTGAACCTGGCCGGAATCTTCCCGTTGCTGCCTAACGTTGCCTGGACCAGCCAGGGCGCAGTCGATCTGGGCGAACTTGCAGAGCGCCAGCTCGAAGCCCGCCTCAAAGGCGAGCTGCTTGAAGTGTTCTCGGTCGACAAGTTCCCGAAAATGACCGACTACGTAGTGCCGAGCGGCGTGCGTATCGCCGACAGCGCTCGTGTGCGTCTGGGCGCCTACATTGGCGAAGGCACCACCGTCATGCACGAAGGCTTCGTCAACTTCAATGGCGGCACCGAAGGCCCTGGCATGATCGAAGGCCGCGTTTCGGCAGGCGTATTCGTCGGCAAAGGTTCAGACCTGGGCGGCGGTTGCTCGACCATGGGCACATTGTCGGGTGGCGGCAACATCATCATCAAGGTCGGCGAAGGCTGCCTGATCGGCGCCAACGCCGGCATCGGCATTCCGCTGGGTGATCGCAACACCGTGGAATCGGGCCTGTATGTCACGGCGGGCACCAAGGTCGCGCTGCTGGATGAAAACAACGAGCTGGTGAAAATCGTCAAGGCGCGCGAACTGGCAGGTCAGAGCGACCTGCTGTTCCGCCGCAACTCGCAGACTGGCGCAGTGGAATGCAAGACCCACAAGTCGGCCATCGAGCTGAACGAAGCACTGCACGCTCATAACTGATGCTGTGTGTGGGTTCAACGTCTCCCGACCTTGAACCCACCTTCACACGCAGGACCCACAATGCCCCTCTTTTCCCCCTGGCGCACCGACTTCCCAGCCATCGCCGCCTTGCAACGCCAAGGCCAGACCTACCTGGACAACGCTGCGACCACGCAAAAACCTCAGGCGCTGATCGATGCCCTGACTCATTACTTCACTAACGGTGCCGCCAATGTGCATCGTGCCCAGCACCTGCCCGGCGCACACGCCACTCAAGCGTTCGAAGCCAGCCGCCTCAAGGCCGCCCACTGGCTGAACGCCGGTGAAAGCGGACAGATCATCTTCACTCACGGCGCCACCTCCGCCCTCAATCTGCTTGCCTACGGGCTTGAGCATGAGTTTTCTGCGGGCGACGAAATTGCCATCAGCGCGTTGGAACATCACGCCAACCTGCTGCCGTGGCAGCAACTGGCGCAGCGTCGGGGATTGAGCCTGGTGATTCTGCCGATCGACACTGACGGTGTGATCGATACCGATGCAGCGGCCAGCCTGATCGGGCCGCGCACCCGCCTGCTAGCGGTCAGCCAGCTTTCCAATGTACTCGGCACTTGGCAGCCACTGGCGCGTCTTGTCGCAATGGCCAAGGCGCAGGGTGCGCTGACCGTCGTGGACGGTTCTCAAGGCGTGGTGCATGGTCGCCACGATGTGCAGGCGCTGGGCTGCGACTTCTATGTGTTCTCCAGCCACAAGCTGTATGGCCCTGAAGGGCTCGGCGTGCTGTATGGACGCAATGAAGCCCTGCCAAGCCTGACGCACTGGCAGTACGGTGGAGAGATGGTGCTGACTGCCGACTATCAACACGCAAAATTTCGTCCGGCACCGCTGGGTTTCGAGGCGGGTACGCCCCCCATCGCCAGCGTGATCGGCCTCGGTGCCACGCTGGATTACCTGGACAGCCTCGATCATCAGGCCGTCGCAGATCACGAAGCCAATCTGCACCGGCGTCTGCTGGAGGGCCTGCAACAGCGTGACGGCATTCACGTGCTGGGCGCCCCGGACCTGGCACTGGTCAGCTTCGTGGTAGACGGCGTTCATAACGCCGATCTGGCCCACCTGCTGACCGAGCAGGGCATCGCGGTGCGTGCCGGGCATCACTGCGCCATGCCACTGTTCAAGACCCTGGGTCTGCCGGGGGCGATTCGGGTTTCGCTGGCGCTGTACAACGATTCGGACGACCTGCTGCGCTTTTTCAGCGCACTGGATCAAGCGCTGGAACTGCTTCGATGAACCTGCCCCCGCTGGCAAAAGCCGCCTTTGACAGCTTCTCTCAGCCGCAAAGCTGGGAACAGCGCGCGCGCCTGCTGATGCAATGGGGTGATCATCTTCCGCCATTGAGCGACGAGGAAAAGTCGGACGACCATCTGGTACACGGCTGCGAAAGCAAGGTCTGGCTGACGGGCGAAGTCAGCGCAGACACGTGGCGGTTCCGCGCCAGCAGCGACGCACGACTGATTCGCGGGCTGGTGGCCCTGCTGCTCGCGCGGGTGAACGGCTTATCGGCCGAGGAGCTGGAAAACGTGGACTTGCCGGACTGGTTCAGTCAGTTGGGCCTTGGCCGCCAGCTCTCACCCTCGCGCAGCAACGGCCTGAATGCCGTGCTACAGAAGATGCGCCAATTGACTCAAGCCTGATCGGCTACCGCTGCCGACGGCTTGACCCGCTCCGAAGGTCGGCGGGTGCCTGCAACCAGTTTGTCCACCGCACGCGTGGCGGCGACCATGCCGAATGTCGCCGTGACCATCATGACCGCGCCAAAACCGCCCGCACAGTCCAGCTTGACGCCATCACCGACGAACTTCTTTTCCAGGCAAATGCTGCCATCAGGCTTCGGGTAACGCAGTTGCTCGGTGGAAAAGACGCAGGGCACGCTGTAATGGCGGTTGGGAGTACGCGAAAAACCGTAGTCTCGGCGCAGGGTCGAGCGCACTTTGGAGGCCAGCGGATCGTTGAACGTGCGGTTCAAGTCAGCGATCTGAATGAGCGTAGGGTCAATCTGCCCGCCCGCACCACCGGTGGTGACCATTTGAATCTTGCGGCGCTTGCACCACGAAATCAGCGCAGCCTTGGCGTTGACACTGTCGATGCAGTCAATCACGAAGTCCATGTCCGGCGTAATGCATTCGGCCATCGTGTCGCGGGTCACGAAATCCGACACCGCATGCACGACGCAATCCGGGTTGATCGCCCGAATGCGCTCGGCCATCACTTCGACCTTGGGCCGCCCGACGGTGCTGTCCAGCGCATGCAACTGGCGATTGCTGTTGCTGACACAGACGTCGTCCATGTCGAACAGTGAAATCTCGCCCACACCACTGCGCGCCATCGCCTCCGCCGCCCAAGAACCCACACCGCCGATACCGACCACGGCCACGTGAGCCGCACGCAGGCGCGCCAGCCCCTCGATACCGTACAAACGGGCGATGCCTGCGAAACGTGGATCTTCTGTGTTCATCATCAATACCCCGAAAACCGGCGCGCATTATAGGGGTTTGTCCGGGCGACGCACCTGCCTGATATCGAATGGTGCAGGTATTCCGTCAGATCACCGTGTCTACGCCCGCCACACTGCCCGCCCGCTCCACAATCCGACATATCCACCGCGCACGATAAACGACGGCCCCGGGTCGTCGTTTTGCTTTAAGATATCCGCCTTTTAGCGCCCAAAGTCTTGCTACCGGAGTTCTGTACATGACGGCCCCAGCCGACCTTTCGCCTACCCTACAACTCGCCTGCGATCTGATCCGCCGACCTTCGGTCACGCCGGTCGATGCCGATTGCCAGGCGGTGATGATGCAGCGCCTGGGCGATGCCGGCTTCACGCTTGAGCCGATGCGTATCGAAGACGTGGACAACTTCTGGGCCACCCACGGCACCCATGAAGGCCCGGTGCTGTGTTTTGCCGGTCACACCGACGTGGTTCCGACCGGACCGGTAGAGAACTGGCAGAACGATCCGTTCGATGCTTTGATCGACGAACACGGCATGCTCTGCGGACGGGGCGCGGCCGACATGAAAGGCAGCCTGGCAGCGATGCTGGTGGCGGCTGAACGCTTTGTCGCCGACCACCCGAACCACAAGGGTTCAGTGGCCTTTCTGATCACCAGTGACGAAGAAGGCCCGGCGCATCACGGCACCAAGGCCGTCGTCGAGCGTCTGGCGGCTCGCAAGGAGCGTCTGGACTGGTGCATTGTCGGCGAGCCGTCAAGCACCACGCTGGTGGGTGATGTGGTCAAGAACGGTCGTCGCGGTTCGCTGGGCGCCACACTGACCGTGCGTGGCAAACAGGGCCATGTGGCTTACCCGCATCTGGCGAAGAACCCGATCCACCTGGCGACACCGGCGCTGGCCGAGCTGGCCGCCGAGCACTGGGACGACGGCAATGACTTCTTCCCGCCGACCAGTTTCCAGATCTCCAACCTGAACGCCGGCACCGGCGCGACCAACGTGATCCCGGGCGACCTGGTGGCAGTCTTCAACTTCCGCTTCTCGACCGAGTCGACGGTCGAAGGCCTGCAACAGCGCGTCACTGCCATCCTCGACAAGCATGAACTCGACTGGCACATCGACTGGGCGCTGTCGGGCCTGCCGTTCCTGACCGAACCGGGTGCGCTGCTCGACGCCGTGTCGTCCAGCATCAAGCATGTGACCGGGCGTGACACCAAAGCCTCGACCAGCGGTGGCACCTCGGATGGCCGGTTCATTGCGACCCTGGGGACACAAGTGGTCGAACTCGGCCCGGTCAACGCGACCATTCACCAGGTCAATGAACGCATTCTGGCCAGCGATCTCGACGTGCTGACCGAGATCTACTACCAGACCCTGGTCAAGTTGCTCGCCTGATGCTGACCTGTCCGATCTGTTCTGCACCGCTCAGCGCAGCCGACAACGGCGTAGTGTGCCCGGCCAATCACTGCTTCGACCGTGCTCGCCAGGGGTATCTGAACCTGCTGCCGGTGCAGCACAAGAACAGCCGAGACCCGGGCGACAATCAGGCGATGGTCGAAGCGCGGCGCGACTTTCTCAACGCCGGGCATTACGCGCCGGTCGCCGGACGCCTGGCAGAGCTGGCCGCCGAACGCTCGCCGGCCCACTGGCTGGACATCGGCTGCGGTGAAGGTTATTACACCGCGCAGATTGCCGAAGCGCTGCCCCACGCTGAAGGCTTTGCGCTGGATATCTCTCGCGAAGCGGTCAAGCGCGCCTGCCGTCGCACCCCGAACGTGACCTGGATGGTCGCCAGCATGGCGCGCGTGCCATTACCGGACGCCAGCTGCCAGTTTCTGGCCAGCGTGTTCAGCCCGCTGGACTGGCAGGAAGCCAAACGCCTGCTGACACCCGGCGGCGGGCTGATGCGGGTCGGCCCGACACGCGAACACCTGATGGAACTGCGCCAGCGTCTTTACGATGAAGTGCGCGACTACGCCGACGACAAGCACCTGGCGCTGGTGCCGCCAGGCATGCAGTTGCAGCACAGTGAGACCCTGAGCTACACACTGAAGCTGATCGACGGCCAGTCGCGTGCCGATCTTCTGGCCATGACACCTCACGGCTGGCGTGCCAGTGCCGAACGCCGTACTGCGGTCATCGAGCAACCCGGGCCTTTCAAGGTCACCGTTTCCATGCGCTACGATTATTTCGTGCTGCAATAAGCATTCAAAAGAGGCACCCATGCGCCAACCCGATATCGAGATTTACCTGAAAGACGCAGACGTCGACCACAAGGCAATCGCCGAGTGGCTGAGCAACGCCCTGGGCACCTGCAGTGAGTGGACTCAACGCGGCCAGACCTGGAAGTGCAAGGCTGGCAATGTGGCCGTGACCTGGCTGCCAAAAGCCGTCGGCAAATGGAACAGCCTGCACCTCGACAGCGACCAGACCCCGTGGGAAGACGACATCGCCTGCGCCCGCGCCGCCTTCGCGGCACTGAACGTCGAAGTGCGCTGCGCACCCGGCACCTGGATCGAAGAAGAAAGCGACGAGACCGCCGACCGCTGGATCCGCGTCAGTGCCGACGGCGAAGAAGAGATTACCTGGCGGACGTCGTAAGTTTTTTCGCCCCGACGGTCTGGATGTGTGCCGTCGGAGAAGTCGGCTTTCTGGTGGAGGCGCCTTTTCAGGCCTCGGCCTTAAGCAGGTGTATCAGCGGGCAGCCAGCGGTTTTTGCCGATCGTCCCGGGATACGTCACACTGACGCCCATCTCGGGCAACCGCCCGTTCCTGACTCAGCAGAAGCCGTATGACCCGATCCCCGTTCCGTCGTCTTGTGTTCGGCACTCTGCGCCGATTGTTGTACCTCTGGGTGCGCTCGGAAACCATCAACCAATCGTCTTTCACGCTCAATCTGGACCGCAGCCGACCGGTTTTCTACGCATTGCAGTCCCCGTCGATCAGTGATCTGGCGGTGATCGATACCGAATGCCGCAAGGCCGGCCTGCCAAGACCCGTACTGTCCGTGGCCGTCGGCAATCTGATCGAGCCTGCGGCGTTTTTCTACCTCACACCGGCCCCCGACTGGCTCGGCCGACAGGACAAGCGGGGCGCGCCGCCGACGCTCGAGCGTCTGGTGGCGGCCGTTACCCAAAACCCGACCGAAGATGCACAGATCATCCCGGTCAGCGTGTTCTGGGGCCAGTCTCCTGACCGGGAGTCCAGTGCCTGGAAACTGCTGTTCGCCGACAGTTGGGCGGTGACCGGCCGTTTACGTCGTCTGGTCAGCATCCTGATTCTGGGCCGCAAGACCCGCGTGCAGTTTTCCGAACCGATTCACATGCGTGAACTGGTCGACCAGAACAAAGGTTACGAACTCACCCTGCGCATGACCCAGCGCCTGCTGCGCGTACATTTTCGCAACCTGAAAAGCGCGGTAATCGGGCCGGACGTTTCGCACCGGCGCAACGTGGTCAAAGGCCTGCTGGCCGAACCACTAGTCAAGCAAGCGATCATCGAAGAAGCCGAGCGCGAAAAGATCACGCTGGAGAAAGCCCGCGAGCGCGCGCTGAGTTACGGCAACGAGATCGCGTCGGACTACACCTATTCCGCCATCCGTTTTCTGGAAGTGGTGCTTAGCTGGTTCTGGAACAAGATCTATGACGGCATCAAGGTCAGCCACATCGAAGGCGTGCAAGAGGTCGCGCCGGGCCACGAGGTGATTTACGTTCCGTGCCATCGCAGCCACATCGATTATCTGCTGCTGTCCTACCTGCTGTTTCGCAACGGTCTTACGCCTCCGCACATCGCGGCGGGCATCAACCTGAACATGCCGGTGGTCGGCAGCCTGCTCAGGCGTGGCGGTGCGTTTTTCATGCGTCGTACGTTCAAGGGCAACCCGCTGTACACCGCCGTGTTCAACGAATACCTGCACACCTTGTTCACCAAAGGCTTCCCGGTTGAATACTTCGTCGAGGGCGGCCGCTCGCGCACCGGACGTATGTTGCAACCCAAGACCGGCATGCTCGCCATTACCCTGCGCAGTTTTTTGCGCAACTCGCGGATGCCGATTGTCTTCATTCCGGTGTACATCGGTTATGAGCGAGTGCTGGAGGGCCGCACCTACCTGGGCGAACTGAGGGGAGCGACGAAGAAGAAAGAATCGATTTTCGATATTTTCAAAGTCATCGGCGCATTCAAGCAGCGCTTTGGTCAGGTATCGGTTAATTTCGGCGAGCCTATCAAGCTGGCCGAGTTCCTTGATGGCGAGCAGCCCGACTGGCGCACGCAGGAGCTGACGCCGGAGTTTCGCCCCGACTGGTTGAGCGAAACCACCCACCACCTGGGCGAACGCGTTGCTCAACATCTGAACGAGGCAGCCGCCGTCAACCCGATGAACCTGGTCGCTGTCGCGTTGCTGTCGACCCAGAAACTGGCACTGGATGATCAGGCGATGGAGCGCGTGCTGGACCTGTACCTGACGCTGCTCCGCGCGGTGCCGTACTCTCCGCACACCACGCTACCGGAAGGCAACGGCCGCTCACTGATCGAACACGTCAAAGGGATGGACCTGCTGGCCGAGCAAAAGGATGCGCTGGGCAAGATTCTGTACCTGAACGAACAGAATGCGGTCCTGATGACGTATTACCGCAACAACGTTCTGCACATCTTCGCCCTGCCCTCGCTGTTGGCGAGCTTTTTCCAGAGTTCGTCGCGCATGAGTCGCGAACAGATTCTGCGCTACACGCGTGCGCTGTACCCGTATCTGCAATCCGAGCTGTTCATTCGCTGGCCATTGAGCGAGCTGGATGAGGTGGTTGATCAATGGCTGAATGCGTTTGTCGAGCAAGGCCTGCTGCGTTTCCGAAAAGACGTTTATGTACGTCCGGAACCCAGCTCTCGCGAGTTCGTGTTGCTGACCCTGTTGTCACGGGCCATCGCCCAAACGCTCCAGCGTTTCTACATGTCGATCTCGTTGCTGCTCAACAGCGGGCAAAACACACTCAGTGCCGAAGAACTGGAAGATCTGTGTACCGTCATGGCTCAGCGCCTGTCGATTCTGCATGGTCTGAATGCGCCTGAATTCTTCGACAAGAGCCTGTTCCGGCACTTCATTCAGACCTTGCTCGACCTGGGTGTATTGCGCAAGGACAGTGCCGGCAAGCTGAGTTACCACCCGATGCTGGGCGAACTGGCGGAAGGTGCGGCCAAGCGCGTATTGCCTGCCGAGATCCGCTTGTCCATTCGGCAAGTCGCTCTGCACAGCAACGAAGAAGAGCAACACGTAAGAAGCGAAACAGGAGCGGCGTAGGGTATTTCCGCAACTCGACGGGGATTTCCAGACAGGCATTTTGTGCGTGCAAATGCCTGCTAGGGTTGGGTTTGCACCCATGACGGGTGCTCACTCAATAAGGAAATTGAAATGACCAGCGAATCCCTAGTCAGAATTCAGGGCGAAGTATTTTACCTGTCACGCAACGCGCTGCCGGACGGCTGCAACATGACCGTCACCCTGAGTGACATCAGCCTGGCTGACGCCCCGGCCGATGTCATCGCCACGTGCGAAAAACAGATTGATCACCAGGTACCGTTACCGTTCGAACTGGGCTATCCCGAGGGCCGATATCCCGTGCAGGGCCACCGTTATGCCTTGTCGGCGCGCATCGAACAGGACGGCAGGTTGCTCTGGATCAACGACACCGTACACCCGATCGAACTGACAGACGACAACCAGAGCGGTCTGAAAATAAAGGTTATTCAGGTCGCCGACTGACTCGTCCACAGGCAAAGCATCCTTCAGCGGCGCGTTTCCAACGCGCCGCTGTCTATTCAGCCGGGCAGTTTTCCTGAGCGATATTCTGCACGCCAAGCTTTTGAATGCCTTCTCATGACTTCCTGATACGCTTGACAGCGTACTGAGCCATTATCGACCCCGTGCAGGTCAGAACCCATTTCCACAAGGACGCCTTATGCCTCGTTTTTCGTTTACCTTTGTCGGTCTGTGTGCAGGCCTGCTGCTGTCGGGCAACGTGTTGGCCCTGTCGCTCAGTGACCTTTCACAATCGGACGCTACCGGCGGGCTCAAGGACGCTCTGACCCAGGGCGCGCAGGTTGCAGTCAAGCAACTGGGCGTACCCGGCGGCTTCAGCAAGAATGAGGACGTGCGCATCGAGTTGCCCGGCAAGCTGGGCCAGGTCGCGAAAAAGATGAAAATGCTCGGTATGGGAAGTCAGGTCGATCAACTCGAAACCAGCATGAACCAGGCCGCTGAAGCCGCCGTTCCCCAGGCTCAGGCGTTGCTGGTAGACGCCGTGAAGAAGATGAGCGTGACCGATGCCAAAGCCATCCTCAGCGGCGGCAAGGACTCGGCAACCCAGTACCTGAGCAGCACCAGCCGCGAACAGATTCGCGCCAGGTTCCTGCCCATCGTCAAGAAATCCACCGATCAGGTAGGCCTGGTGCAGAAATACAATGCCTTTGCCGGCAAAGCCGCCGCCCTCGGCGCACTGGACAGCAAAAGTGCCAATCTCGAAAGTTATGTGACCGAGCAGGCGCTTAACGGGCTGTTCGAGATGATCGCCAAACAGGAAGAAAGCATCCGCGCCAACCCACAGGCAGCAGCGACCGGGCTGGCGAAGAAAGTGTTCGGGGCGCTGTGACGCCGCGCATCACGTGAAGTGTTCCGCGCCGGAGTGAGTCACGAAAAGTGTGCATGGGCGAATGATCTACGCGACCGGCTCTTTTTCCACCGCCTTCGGCTTCAGGGCTTTCTTAGGGTAGATGTCGTAACGACTGGATTTGCCATCCAGTGCATAACCCGGCTTGGGGCCATCGATGCAAGGCGCTTTGCGCGGGCGTTTGACCACCACGCGGTGGGTGGCCAGCGCAAGGGCAGCCTCCAGCAACGCAGGCGCGTCCATGTCGTCGCCCACCAGCGGCCGGAACAGGCGCATTTCCTTTTTCACCAGCGCGGTTTTCTCGCGGTGCGGGAACATAGGGTCAAGGTAGATGACCTGCGGTGGCTCGGCTGACCAGTGACGAATGATCTCGATGGCGTTGCCGGTCAGCAAACGCATCTGCGCGATGATCGAACCGACATCGTGATCATTGCGTCCGCGCGTCAGGCCGTCTTCCAGCAGCGCAGCAATGATCGGCTGGCGCTCGATCAGGCTCATCTCGCAGCCAAGGCTGGCCAGCACGAATGCGTCCTTGCCCAGCCCGGCGGTGGCATCCAGCACGCGGGGGCGTACGCCCGGCTGAATGCCGACAGCCTTGGCAATCATCTGCCCGGTGCCACCGCCGAATAATCGCCGATGAGCCACGGCGCCTTCGACAAAATCGACCCTTACCGCGCCGGGCGCATCGTTGCCCAACTGTTGCAATTGCAGGCCGTCATCGGTGACCTGCAAGGCAAAGTCCGCTTCGGCGTCCTGTAACGGCAGCCCGAGTCGTTGCGCCCAATCGGTGGCGGAAGCCTGCCCGTCGACCGTCAGAGCCTCGACCCGGATGCGGCTGCCTGTTTGCTGCTCAATCATTACGTCCACACACTCAAAAATTGTTAATGATCGGCAAGATCTGCCGATAACCAAGTATCCGGCATTTTGCCAGACCCAAGGCCAGTACTGATCGCTATGTCAGAGATTGTTCAATCATCCATCGGCTATTTGTCGCACTCAGGCGACTTTAGCGTCCGCAACAGCCGCACACTGGGTGGTGTGACGCAGCTGTGGTCGGATGCATTTGCCCGAGCGATGGCAGAACAGGTCAGTGACAGCGATGCCGTTCCCGTCCACCCGACCGCGGTTGAAGTCGACGTCGAAACAGGCGAACCGGTCGCTGGGGCGAAAACCCTGAGCAAAATTGTCGAGCAACGAGCCTGCCCGGTGACTGACACCGAGGTCAAACCACCTGAGCCTCTGTTCCTGCCGATCGCTGAATTTGATCTCGACCTGCTGCCGCCGCCTGCCGAACCGTTCAGCATCGCTGACATGATCGAACAGCAGCGTCACCTGGAATTCGACAGCAACTGGGTACGCCCGGTCGTTCTGAACCCTTACGACGACAAAGGCACCCCAGGCCCCGGCCCACAACCGCGCCCACTGCATTTGCCGATTGCCGAGCTTGAATGGGACCTGGCTGACAAACCTGCCCTGCCACTGGACGCGCACACCATTGCCGCCCAACAGCGCCAGTTCGACTATGAAAACGGTTGGGCGCGCCCGCTGATCCTGCAAAACCTGCGGATGGCAGCATAAGTGTCAAGCCTGAACCCGAACGCTTGACTCGCAGCAAGCGGCCCGCCTCTACCTGCACACCGACCAACGCCCCATGTCCATATGAAAGTGATCACGATGCGCCGCGTTGTAGTCCGGGCCGAGCACCGTGCTGAACTGCTTGCAGGCGCCGTCACGCACTTGCCTGAGAAAGCGCCCTTTGTCACCGGTGTTGCTCCAATCTTTCAACAGGTTGATCCGCTGACCGTCAGCCAGACGAAAACCCGCGATGTCCAGCGCATTGGCGGTCGCATGCTGACTGAGCCTGCTGTTGGCGCGGCCGTAGATGTTGCGGCAGGCAAAGCTACCCAAGTGATCGATCCGCACCACGCGTTGACCGAAAACCGCCTGGGCGGCCGGCTGCAGGGTGTGAACATCGAACAGCGCATAAGCGACAGCCAATGGGCAACTTGCCAGAAAACTGCTGCTTAGCGCCACGTCCCCGCCCTGAATGCGCAAGGTGTTCTCCAGCGGGCACTTGGCGCCAGGGTCGCTGTCGGCCTGACGACTGAACCGCAGCCCCGAGGTCAGCATCACCTGATCACACAGCGCAGAGTCATTCTGCAAGCGCGACAACTTGTAAGAGGTCAGGACGTTGGGTTCGGCCTTTACATCCAGTGGCGCCCAAGGGTTCCAGCGAGCAGGCACTTCGATCCACCCTCGCCAGATTGCCAGGCAACAGCCAGTGAGGATCACCATGAAAAACAGCAATGCGCGCATGTTCAGCCTTCGTACCGATTAGCGCCCTGCAAGCCCACACATGGCGACCTCAGAGCAAACCCAACTGCTCCACTTGAGGTCCGCGATCCAGCTCAGGCAATGACGGCAACCCTGGCAAGCGTGCCATCAGTTGCTCATGAAAGCGTCTGGCCAGCTCGGGAGCCCGCACGTTGTCAGGGGTGTGCAGAAACACGTAGGGCGTTCGCCCCTCTTCGATCCATATCGCCACTTTCTCCACCCACTGAACCAGAAAAGGATCGTTGGCTTCCAGTTCTGGACGGCCAATAAAACGAACCTGAGGAAACAGGGTCAAGGCAGCCGGACGGGGTGGCACTTTAGGTTTCTTGGACTGCGCATGCAGCACGGCAGGGTCGCTCGATATGCAACTGAACAAGGCCCGGGAGTCAAGGCAGATGCGTTCGATGCCACGGTCCAGCAACAGGCGATTGAGCATGCGCTCTTCATCGCCTTTCATGAAGAACGCCATGTTGCGCACTTCCACCGCCAGAGGCACGTTCAGTTCATCGACGAAACCGACCAGTTCGGCCAGCCGCTGCGGCGTGAAACTGGCGGGCAGTTGCAGCCAGAACGGCGCAATCCGGCCACCCAGCGGTGCGAGCAGACGAATGAATTCCTCGGCAGCCCCGATCTGCTCACGGAGGTCGCCACCGTGGCTGATATCTCTATGAAACTTGGCAGTGAAGCGAAAATCGTCAGGCATTATTTCGGCCCAGCGCTGCACGGTCGTGGCGGCGGGACGCGCATAAAACGTGGTATTGCCTTCAACGACGTTGAACACCTGGGTGTAAAGACTCAGGAAATCATTGGGGCGGGCATCCTCGGGGTACAGAAACTCACGCCAGGCGTTTTCACTCCATGACGGGCAGCCGAGGTAGTAAGGGAGGCGAGACACAATCAAACGTGAAGATCGAGCCCGGATACTTCAAGGTCCCAATCAACAAAGGTTGCAGTGGTCAGGTAGCTGGCCAACGCATGAGCCACACGAGAACTCATGGAACGCGGGAAGATGATGTCTTGCGGACGCGCAGGCACATTGGCAGTGCTGCCAACAGGTGAATCACCCGATTCCCGACGAGCCTGGGCCGCAGGGGGCGGCAACTCGGCATCTGTAGCGACTTCCTCGAAAGAACCTTCAACAGTAGCAGGCGTCTTCTGCGGCTTTCGCTTGATCGGGTAGGAGCGTGATGAGGTTCCGTCTATGCGCATCGATTATATACTCGGCGTCGATAGTGGCAATTTAACGTTACTGCCTTGTAGTTCGCAAATTGCTTAACGATAACTAGACCACACATCTTACAAATTGTTTTCGCTATATGAGATTACGACGCATCCAGACGATAAACGGTAGCTGGCCTATTGATATTCTTTTCGGCACGAACAGGCATTTCATGAGCTGTGAATCGCCTCGCCCTCTGCACCGACCTGCTCGTTTTCGAGCTGCGCAGAATGAACAGGATCAACGCGCCTTGGGCGTGGCGACTTTGTCACGCAGGTAAACCGGCTGGGCATCGTCGGCCGGCAGGGACTCGCCGCGCTGCCAGGCGAAGGTTGCCAGGGTCAACAAGTCCTGCGCATGGGGCAGCATGTTTGCATCGTAGGCCGTCAGGCTGACGGGAATCCGCTCGGCGTAACCCCAGCCAGTGCCCGAACCGAACCATTGTCCATCCGCCTGCATCGGCAGCGCCGCCTGCTCAGGCGCCATGACGGCTTCGGTGCCCAGCAGGCGCATCTCACCGCCGGTCTCGCGATAGCATCCCCAGTAGACCTCATCCATGCGCGCATCAATGGCCGAAGCCACTTGAGAAACACCGTGCTCACGAAAGGCTCGCTGGGCCAGAACAGCCAGGTTCGAAACAGGCAACACCGGACGCTCCAGCGCGAACGCCAGACCTTGCACCACACCAATCGCAATTCGAACGCCGGTAAACGCACCCGGCCCACGCCCGAAAGCAATGGCATCCAGCGCCGACATTGCAATGCCCGCCTCGGCCAGCAGACTCTTGATCATCGGCAACAGACGCTGGGCATGCAGGCGCGGGATCACCTCGTAATGGCTCAGTACCTTGCCGTCATGCAGCAAAGCGACCGAGCAGGCTTCAGTGGCGGTGTCCAGGGCCAGCAAGGTGGTCATCGGTGTTTCCGTCTTGGTGAAAAAGTGCCGCAGTATAAATGACAAATGGCCCGCAAGCGGGCCATTTATTGATCAGGCTGCGTGCCTCAGTCAAGGGGCTTCAGGGCCTCCAGCACTTTGGCTGTAATCTCTTCAACCGAGCCGACGCCCGGAATGTGGCTGCATTTAGGCTTGCCGTTCTTCGCTTGCAACTTGCTGTAGAACTCGACCAGCGGCTTGGTCTGATCGTGGTAGACCTTCAGGCGCAAGCGCACGGTCTCTTCGACATCGTCCTTGCGCTGTACCAGCGGTTCGCCCGTGACATCATCCTTGCCTTCAACCTTCGGCGGGTTGAAGATCGTGTGATAGATGCGGCCAGAGCCTTCGTGAACGCGACGGCCCGACATGCGCCTGACGATTTCTTCGTCATCGACGGCAATTTCCAGCACGTGGTCGATTTCCAGGCCAGCGTTCAATAGCGCTTCGGCTTGAGGAATGGTGCGCGGAAAACCGTCGAACAATACGCCGTTGGCACAATCCGGTTCGGCCAGACGGTCTTTGATCAGGCCGATGATCAGGTCATCGGAAACCAGATTGCCCGCGTCCATGACGCTTTTGGCTTTCAGACCCAGTTCAGTGCCAGCCTTGACCGCAGCGCGCAGCATGTCGCCAGTCGAAACTTGCGGGATGCCGAATTTTTCAGTGATGAATTTTGCCTGAGTACCTTTACCGGCCCCGGGAGCTCCCAGCAGAATCACGCGCATCGTCATGCTCCTCAAAATTTTTATAGTGAAATCAACGGATTCGCCTCGGGGGCCAATCTAAAAAAATAATCAGGCCAACAGGCCGAAAGGCTGATCAAGATACACAGCAGACCGAGGCCGCACAAGCCGCCGAAAGTCGCAGTAACCGCTGGTGTACAGGCGTGCGGGCCTTGATGACAGAGCAACGTGACCTGCATCAACGTTTTCGGTGGGCTGACCTGCGAACCCGAGCGCTGCCGCCGCCGGATCGAAACGACCCGACAACGGCGTCGCCCCAAACCGTCAGCCGGTGTTACGCAGGCCGGCGGCAATCCCCGCCACAGACACCAGCAGCGCCAGTTCCAGAGGGCTGTCCAGATTTGCCTCGCGGTTGCGCGACCGGGACAGCAGCTCGGCCTGCAGCAAATGCAGCGGATCCAGATAGGCATTGCGCAAACTGATGAACTCCAGCGTTTCAGGGCTATGAGCCAGCAGTCGCGCCTGTCCGGTCAAACCGAGCACCACGTTGCAGGCCTGCGACAATAGGTCGCGCAAATGTGCGCCTAAATGTTGCAGCTCAGCGGTGACCAGACGTTCGTCGTAAAGCCTGGCGATGTCCGCATCGGCTTTGGCCAATACCATTTCCAGCATGTCGATACGGGTTCTGAAGAACGGCCACTGCTCGCGCATCTGCGCCAGCACGTCACCTTCGCCGCGCTCCAGCGCCTTGCTCAACGCGGCCTCCCAGCCCAGCCATGCAGGCAGCATGAGACGTGTCTGGGTCCAGGCGAAGATCCACGGAATGGCGCGCAGGCTTTCCACACCCCCTTCACGGCGCTTGGCCGGACGACTGCCCAGCGGCAGGCGGCCCAGTTCCTGTTCAGGCGTTGCCTGGCGGAAATACTCGACGAACTCGGGGTTTTCACGCACCACCGCGCGGTAGGCGCTGACGCCGTCGCTGGCCATCTGGTCCATCATCGTGCGCCAGGCAGGCTGCGGTGGCGGAGGCGGCAACAGGGTCGCTTCCAGCACAGCGGCCAGATAAAGGTTGAGGTTCTGCTCGGCAATGTCTGGCAACCCGAATTTGAAACGGATCATTTCGCCCTGTTCGGTCGTCCGGAAACGTCCGGCCACGGAGCCAGGTGGCTGAGACAGGATCGCCGCGTGCGCCGGGCCGCCGCCACGTCCGACCGTCCCCCCGCGACCGTGAAACAGAAGCAACTCGACTTGCTGTTCACGGCAGATCTCCACCAGTTTTTCCTGCGCGCGGTACTGTGCCCAGGCCGCGGCCGTGGTGCCGGCATCCTTGGCCGAATCCGAATAACCGATCATGACTTCCTGAGGGCCTTGCAGACGCGAGCGGTAGCCCGGCAACCCCAGCAGTGTCTCGATCACCGGCCCGGCGTTGTCCAGGTCTGCCAGGGTCTCGAACAGTGGCACGACGCGCATTGGCCGTTGCAGGCCCGACTCTTTGAGCAGCAATTGCACCGCCAGCACGTCCGACGCCGCACCGGCCATCGAGATGACGTAAGAACCCAGCGAGGCTGCCGGAGCGGCCGCCACTTCTCTGCACGTCGCCAGAACCTCTGCGGTGTCGGCCGCCGGTTTGAAATAGCTTGGCAGCAACGGCCTGCGGTTGTTCAGCTCGCGCAGCAGAAAATCGATCCGGGCCTGTTCATCCCAGTCTTCGTAGCGCCCCAGCCCAAGGTAATCGGTGATTTCGGTCATTGCCGCACAATGCCGGGTGGAGTCCTGTCGCACGTCCAGGCGCACCAGGAACAGGCCGAAGGTGACCGCGCGACGCAGGCAATCCAGCAGCGGGCCGTCGGCGATGACCCCCATGCCGCAGTCGTGCAGGGACTGGAAACACAGCAGCAGCGGGTCCAGCAAATCACGGTTGTCGTGCAACACCGCTTCCGGTGCCGGCTGCGGTGCAGTCAGTGAGGCATTAGCCCAGTTGCGGGTGGCACGCAAACGTTCACGCAGGCGTTTGAGCTCGGCGCGATACGGTTCGGCACTGTCGCCCACGCTGGCGCGCAAGGCGTCGCTGGCCTGCTGCATAGACAGTTCTGCCGCCAGATTGTCGACGTCTCGCAGGTACAGGTCGGCCGCCATCCAGCGCGCCAGCAACAGCACTTCACGGGTCACAGCAGCGGTGACATTCGGATTGCCGTCACGGTCGCCGCCCATCCAGGAAGCGAAGCGGATCGGCGCAGCCTCAAGTGGCAGGTGCATGCCCGTGGCCGCGTGCAGCGCGTGATCGGCCTTGCGCAGGTAGTTGGGAATGGCGTGCCAGAGCGAATGCTCGATGACCGCAAAACCCCATTTGGCTTCGTCGACGGGAGTGGGCCGGATCCGCCGGATTTCTTCGGTGTGCCAGGCTTCGGCAATCAGACGCTGCAGACGGGACGTGATCTGCGCACGCTCGGCACTGCTCAGGTCACGGTGGTCCAGCGCCGCCAGTTGCGCAGCGATAGCGTCGTATTTCTGAATCAGCGTACGGCGTGCTACCTCGGTGGGATGCGCCGTCAGCACCAGTTCGATTTGCAGCTTGCTCAGCTGTCGCGCCAGGGCGTCGGGCGCGTGCCCTTCAGCCTTCAGGCGATCGAGCAATTCCGGCAGCACACGCGATTCGAACGGCAGGGGCTGAGTATCGTCACGGCGATGCATGAGCTGATACTGCTCTGCGATATTGGCCAGGTTGAGAAACTGATTGAAGGCCCTGGCCACTGGCAGCAGCTCATCATCTTCCAGCCCGTCGACGCTGGAGCTGAGCTGCTCGGCTCCTTCTGCAGAGCCGCGCCGGCCCGCCTTGGCGCCCTTGCGAATACGTTCGATCTTGTCGAGAAATTCAGCCCCGCGTTGTTCACGAATGGTATTGCCCAGCAGCTCACCCAGCAGGTGAACGTCTTCGCGCAGACGCGCATCGATATCGGCCATCGTCCCCTCTCCCGGTTTTTATATGGGCTCAGTTGCGTCCCCGTTCAGAAGAACGGCTACGTGAATTCAAATCCGCTTTGCCAACAGTGCATCAAAAGACCTCGCCACGACAATTCCCCGCAGCAAAAAGCCTGATCACGGCCCTCCTGATCGTGCAGGGACGGCATCGCTTCATATGTCGCCCTGCATAGCGTGAATATGTTGAATGGGGATGACGTTTCCTGACCGGTCAGAAAATATTTATCTGAACTATTCAAAAACTGCGCAGGTCGGAGCCATTAACCATTACAGGAAAGCCCGTCAGGCAGCAGGCAGTTGTATGACCTCATGCCCGGACTTGATGAAAAAACTGTCATGGATAACCACGTTCGGAGTCAGACAATGGAGTTGATCACCATGAACACCCCTACTGCCAAAAACAAATCCAAAGGCCTGCGCGGCTTGAAGCTTGCTGCGCTGGCAATCGGTAGCACCTTCATCCTCGCAGGTTGCGCTGGCAACCCGCCGTCCGAGCAATACGCGGTTTCCCAATCGGCCGTCAACAGCGCCGTCAGCGCTGGCGGTACCGAGTTCGCCGCCGTGGAAATGAAATCCGCTCAAGACAAGCTCAAGGCCGCTGATCTGGCGATGCAGGACCACAAATACGACGAAGCTCGTAAACTGGCTGAACAAGCCGAGTGGGACGCTCGCGTAGCAGAACGTAAATCTCAGGCCGCCAAAGCTGCCAAGGCCGTGCAGGACGCCCGTCAAGGCGTCAACGAACTCCGTGAAGAAGGCCTGCGCCAGGTGCAGTGATTGCCCCGCCAACCTTCTGTTTTCATGAATTCGTAACTGATTAAAGGACGACCACATTATGCGTAAACAATTGATGATCCCTGCTCTGCTGGCCATGAGCGTTGCTTTGGCAGCCTGTGCAACCAAGCCGAACCCTAATCTGGAACAGGCGCGCACCAACTACACCGCGCTGCAAACCAATCCGGAAGCCACCAAAGTCGCGGCGCTTGAAACCAAAGACGCCAGTGAGTGGCTGGACAAGGCTGATAAAGCTTTCCGTGACAATGAAGATGCACAGAAAGTCGATCAATTGGCTTACCTGACCAACCAGCGCGTTGAGCTGGCCAAGCAGACTATCGCCCTGCGCACCTCCGAAGCCGCTCTGCAGAACGCTTCTGCCGACCGTGCCAAGGCTCGTCTGGAAGCGCGTGACGCCCAGATCGCTGCGTTGAAAAACAGCCTGAATGCCAAGCAGACCGAACGCGGTACGCTGGTGACCTTCGGTGACGTGCTGTTCGACTACAACAAAGCCGACCTGAAGCCGACCGCCCAGGGCGACATTGGCAAACTGGCTGCTTTCCTTCAGGAAAACCCTGACCGTAAAGTGATTGTCGAAGGCTACACCGACAGCACCGGTTCGGCTTCCTACAACCAGTCGCTGTCCGAGCGTCGCGCCAATTCGGTTCGCATGGCTCTGGTACGCATGGGTGTAGACCCTGCACGCGTCGTGACCATGGGCTATGGCAAGGAATACCCGGTCGCTGACAACACCAGCAACTCGGGCCGCGCCATGAACCGTCGTGTGGAAGTCACCATTTCCAACGACAACCAGCCTGTTGCACCGCGCTCTTCGATGAAATAAGCGAACGAGCGGCTGCACCGAAGCCCCGCCTGCGCATACAGGCGGGGCTTTTTTGTGGGCGAAAGTTTTCAGCGGTTTTCAGTGTCTTCCATTGATTTATGGCTGCGGTGTCTGCTGCCCGATGCAGCGTACGGCTTGTCTGCGGTCATCAATCAGCACGCCAGACAGCCCCTTCCGAGTGGTATCGAACAGCACCAGCACGCCGTCGACGCACTGAGCGACTTCTGCGGCGGGCGTCGCAGCCACCTTGTACTCTTCGCCCGGCACGGTCTTGAGCAGCGTGAATTCGCCGAGTAACAGCGCGTCTTCGGGTTTGGCGAAGTGCAGGTAGCCGTAGTACCACAGGCAACCGACCGTGCCGATGATCGCGACGACGCCGCTCAGGATCATGCCATTGACGTTGCGATCTCGGTTCATGGCGCAGGCTGTTTTGCAGGGGCGGGATAATCAGGCACTTCACCCAGCCGACGCAGGCCGTTGAAGTGGGCGGGATCCTCAAGGTAGCGCAGCATGACCTGACGCCACAGCGGATCAGCGAACGTCTGCACGTGTTCGCCGCGCGTCAGTTGAAACACGCGCGGAGGGGGTGCGGCCTTGTACAGTTCGATGCCATTGGCAAGCGGCACCAGGGTGTCGTCCATGCTGTGGAAAATCAGTATCGGCGTGCCCGCCAGTTGCGGCAGGCCGTTGACAGCGCTGTCGGCGTCCGGAATCAGCCACGACAAGGGCGTTCTCAATGGCCAGGTCAGCCAGGAGCTGCTCAGGGAATTACGCGCAACGCTGCGGTAACTGGCGGGCACACTGTCCAGCACCAACGCCTTCAACCGGGAGCGTTCATCCGGGTGCTGAGACAGGTAATGCACCGCCAACGCCCCGCCGATGCTTTGCCCCAGCACCACGAGTGGCTTGCCCTGTACCTGTGGCGCGGCGTTCAGCCAGTCGAACGCGGCCTGAACGTCCTGATAGATCGCCGGCAGGGCGGGTTCGCCTTCCGACTGACCATAACCGCGATAGTCGAGCATCAGCACTTGATAACCCTGTTCCGGCAGCCACCAGACGCCGCCAAGGTGCCACGACAGGTTGCCACCGTTACCATGCAGGTGCAGAACCGTGCCCTTGACCGGCACGCCCTCTTTGGCAGGCAGCCACCAGCCGTGCAGACGCGTGCCGTCGGCGGCAGTCAGGTTGACCTCCTGATACTGCAAGCGCGCCTTGTCCGGCGTGAACGGCACGCCACGTTCGGGATAGAACAGCATGGAGCTGCAACCGGTCAGCGCGAGGACGAGGGTGAGGATGCCGAGCAGTTTCAAAGGGGGGTTCCTTGTGGGTGGGTCATGACCGACTCTCCTGCCTGGGGCCAACGTCACCAACGCCTGCTGCTCCGTTTCCGGCCCGACTTCGTCGGGTTTCTTCGCCCTGACACTGATCCAACGCTCAACCCCTACAAAATATTCGAATAATCCGCTTCTATCCGATCCAGGCTGAGGTGGTTGAGGAAGTTGGAGAAGCACATCCAGGCCGACAGGGCGTTCATGTCGCGGAACTGGTCGGGCAGGTATTTGGGGGCGACGACCAGGCCCTCGTCCACCAGTTGCCGCAGGCTGCGCATGTCTTCCAGCGTGGTCTTGCCGCAGAACAGCAGTGGCACCTGCTCCAGCTTGCCCTTGCGCACGGCCAACTGGATGTAGTTGTAGACCATGATGAAGCCTTTCAGGTAAGACAGGTCTTTGGTGAACGGTAACCCGTTCGGCACCGAGCCACGAAAGACCCGGCTGGCGTTGCCGTAGCTCTCCGACATGCCGAAGCCCTGCTCGCGATAGAACTCGAACACCTGCAGAAAGTCAGCGCCCTGCTCCGCCATGTGAATGGCACGCGTGCGGTTGGTCAGTTTGCGCAGGCGGCTGGGATAAGAGGCAAAAGCGATGACCTCCATGAGAATCGCCAACCCTTCCTGAGTCACTGTCGACGAGGGCGGCCCCTTGGACAGGAACGTGCAGATCGGCTGGTTCTGACCATTCAGCGTCGTGCCGACGTGAACCAGCCCCTCATGAACCTCAAGCGCCCGTACGTCACGCTCGTTGAACATCGCGTCACTGCGGATCTTGATGTAGTCGGCACCGGCAGCCGCATCGGCGACGATACCGTCCGACTCGAACACCCGAATGGTTTCCTCCGCCTCGCCGAACACCCGGTTCAAGCGCGACTGCAACAGCGAAACCGCGTCTTTGGCCGTCAGGGTTTTCGGCTCGTCCTTCAGATCGCCGCGCCCGGCAATGTTGTTCAGGTAGTCCGAGAGCATCAGGCCCAGGTCGGCCAGGGTCGGGTCGCCGGCGTGAAAAGCGTCGGACGCCGCGCCGTAGAGCTCCTGCGAGATCAGTCCGAAGTCGGGGGTGCCGCGCGCTTCAAGCATGCGGACCACCATTCGGTACTCACGGCACATACGCCGCATGATCTGCCCGACCGGGTTGAACTGCCCCAACTGACGCGTGACGTCCCGCTCGATGTTCTGAAACTCTTGTTTCAAGGCAACCGAATCGAAACCCAACGGGCGGTTTTCATAATAGGCGCGGTCCACGGCAGGCAGTGCCTTGCCATTGGCCGCCAGAAACTCCTTGCGGACCGTGTCATCCCACTTCACTGCATCCAGAATGCGAATCGGCGTCTGTGCAACGACGATCCGATCCGATAACGCACGAATAGTCTGTTGATACTCGTCCACCGGGACTCCTTGGCTGGCGGGCTGTTGCCCTGCTGCTTGGCAACGCATGGACCATGCGCCACCTGTAGAAAAATATCGGAAATGGCCGGATCGTCAATCCGGACAGGCCGTTGATCCAGAGCATGCGGCACGAAGCACCGTCACGCTCGTGCCGGCTGCGGCGTCCCCAGTACCAGACGCATCTGACGGGTCAGGATACAGAGCATTTCTTCGTCTGCCTGACGCTGTGGACCATGAAGCAGGCCTTGATACTCCATGCGCCGGATGAGTCCCGTCAACACCTGAGCGTCCTGATAAGGCTGCAGCGAGCCGATCACCTGGAAAAACTGACAGCTGCCCTGCAACAGAATTTCCTGATGAGCCATGACCAGCGGGGTCAGGCGCGGGTTGATCAGCGCCTCGTGATAGAAAGCCTGTTCGGCAATCAGATAATCACGCCGGGTGAGCAACTGATGCCGAATGTGCTCCATCACCATGCGGGCGATATCGTCGGCCAGCCGAAAGCGGTCGGTCGGGCTTCCTGAACTGCGGCTCATCATCTCGCGCAGAACGACTTCCGTGTTCTGCCAGAGCCTGGCGAGGTAGTCGGCACTGCGCTGGACGTATTGGGCGAAGGCATCGGTCAGCAGGTCGTCGATGTCCTTGAAATAATAGGTGGTGGCCGACAGCGGCACGCAGGCCTCGGCAGCCACTGCACGATGGCGCACAGCACGTACGCCGTCGCGCACCACGATGCGCATGGCCGCATCGAGAATCACCTGCCTGCGTTGCTCACTGCCTTCACGAGCGGCCTTTCGGCCTTGATACTTGACGCTTTTGGCCACCGCACTGGCTACTCCGGCGGCCCCTTCTCTGGCAATGGTCACGACAGCTTCCTTTTGAGTCGTTCTGAAAAAACACCTAAAAAAAAGCCGCCCATTGAAGGCGGCTGATTTTTCACTGATTACGCTTGGGGGCGCATGTGCGGGAACAGGATGACGTCCCGGATAGACGGTGAGTCGGTGAGCAGCATCACCAGGCGATCGATCCCGATCCCCTCGCCAGCCGTAGGCGGCATGCCGTATTCCAGCGCACGAACGAAGTCGGCGTCGTAATGCATGGCCTCGTCATCACCGGCGTCCTTGTCGGCCACCTGAGCCTGAAAGCGTTCGGCCTGATCTTCCGCGTCATTGAGCTCGGAATAGGCGTTGGCGATTTCACGGCCACCGATGAACAGCTCGAAACGGTCGGTCACGCTCGGGTTTTCGTCGTTGCGACGGGCCAGCGGCGACACTTCGAACGGGTACTGGGTGATGAAATGCGGCTGCTCCAGCTTGTGCTCGACCAGTTCTTCGAAAATCATCACCTGCAACTTGCCCAGACCTTCGAAGCCCAGCACTTTCGCACCGGCCTTTTTGGCGATGGCACGCGCCTTGTCGACATCCTGCAAGTCGGCGGCGGTCAGTTCAGGGTTGTACTTGAGGATCGAATCGAACACCGACAGACGCACGAACGGCTCGCCGAAGTGGAACACCTTGTCGCCGTAAGGCACGTCGGTGCTGCCCAGAACCAGTTGCGCCAGTTCACGGAACAGTTCCTCGGTGAGGTCCATGTTGTCTTCGTAGTCAGCGTACGCCTGGTAGAACTCGAGCATGGTGAACTCGGGGTTGTGCCGGGTCGAAACGCCTTCGTTGCGGAAGTTGCGGTTGATCTCGAAGACTTTCTCGAACCCGCCGACCACCAGACGCTTGAGGTACAGCTCTGGCGCGATACGCAGGAACATTTCCAGGTCCAGCGCGTTGTGGTGGGTTTCGAACGGCTTGGCCGCCGCACCGCCGGGAATGGTTTGCAGCATCGGCGTTTCGACTTCGAGGAAGTCGCGCTTCATCAGGAAGCTGCGGATGTGAGCGATGACCTGCGAACGGACGCGGAAAGTCTCGCGCACGTCTTCGTTGACGATCAGGTCGACGTAACGCTGACGGTAGCGCTGCTCGGTGTCCGTCAGGCCGTGGTGCTTGTCGGGCAGCGGGCGCAGCGATTTGGTCAGCAGGCGCACGCTGGTCATTTCGACATACAGGTCGCCCTTGCCGGAGCGCGCCAGGGTGCCTTCGGCAGCAATGATGTCGCCCAGGTCCCAGGTTTTCACCTCGGCCAGGGTGTCTTCAGGCAGGGTCTTGCGGTTGACATAGACCTGGATGCGTCCGGTCATGTCCTGAATCACCATGAACGAGCCACGGTTGAGCATGATGCGACCGGCAACCTTGACCGGAATCGCTGCCTCTGCCAGTTCTTCCTTGGTCTTGTCGACGTACTGTTTCTGCAAGTCGTTGCAGTAGCTGTCGCGGCGGAAGTCGTTGGGGAAGGCCTGACCCTTGGCACGGCCGGCAGCAAGCTTCTCCTTGCGCAGGGCGATCAGGGTGTTTTCTTCCTGTTGCAGGGCTTGCGGGTCGAGTTGTTGGTCGCTCATGTCTTTAGATATTCCATCACGGGTTCGCCCTCGCCTTGCGACGAGGGGCTTGAGGGGTCGGCTGACGGTTTACAGCCCTTGCTTGAGGCTTGCGATCAGGTATTCGTCGATATCGCCATCAAGCACTTTGTCGCAATCGCTGCGTTCGATGTTGGTCCGCAGGTCCTTGATGCGCGAAGCGTCCAGCACATAGGAGCGAATCTGGTGACCCCAGCCAATGTCGGACTTGGTGTCTTCCAGCGCCTGGGACGCTGCGTTGCGCTTCTGCACTTCCTGCTCATACAAACGGGCCCGCAGCATTTTCATGGCGGTGTCCTTGTTCGCATGCTGGGAACGTTCGTTCTGGCAACTGACCACGGTGTTGGTCGGAACGTGGGTGATACGCACCGCCGAGTCGGTGGTGTTGACGTGCTGACCACCGGCACCGGAGGACCGGTACGTGTCGATGCGCAGGTCCGACGGGTTGATGTCAATTTCGATGTTGTCATCGATTTCAGGCGAAACGAAAACGGCCGAGAACGAGGTGTGGCGACGGTTGCCGGAGTCGAACGGGCTCTTGCGCACCAGACGGTGAACACCGATTTCGGTACGCAACCAGCCAAAGGCGTATTCACCCTTGATATGCACGGTAGCGCCCTTGATACCGGCGACTTCACCGGCAGACAGTTCCATGATGGTTGCGTCGAAGCCGCGCTTGTCAGCCCAGCGCAGGTACATGCGCAGCAGGATGTTGGCCCAGTCCTGGGCTTCGGTGCCGCCGGAGCCGGCCTGGATGTCCAGGTAAGCGTTGTTGGGGTCCATGTCGCCACTGAACATGCGGCGAAATTCGAGTTTTTCCAGCGACTCGCGCAGGCGCTCGACTTCGGCAGCCACGTCATCGACAGCCGCCTGGTCTTCTTCTTCGGCGGACATCAGCAACAGGTCTTTGGCATCGGCCAGCCCGGAGGACATTTCGTCCAGGGTTTCTACGATCTGCGCCAGCAGGGAGCGCTCACGCCCCAGTTCCTGGGCGTAGGCCGGGTTGTTCCAGACAGCTGGATCTTCGAGCTCGCGGTTGACTTCGGTCAGACGATCATGTTTGTGATCGTAGTCAAAGATACCCCCGAATGGTTTCGGAGCGCTCGGACAAATCCTTGATGCTGTTTAGGATCGGGTTGATTTCCATGGTAGGCAGCACTCGCAGGCGAAATTTTCAAAGCCGACGAGTATACCCCAGGCAGGGCTGTGAAAGCAGCCCGTATGGCACCGTTATCCTGCCATTTGGCGGCTGCCGGCCGTATCAGCCCGCCGCCACCTGATTGCGCCCGTTGTTCTTTGCCACATAAAGCCCTTTGTCGGCATCCAGAATCAGTTGGCGACTGGACATCTCCAGCTGCGGCGTCACGGTTGCAACGCCGATACTGACGGTCAGACTGGAACCCGGCGTCGGGGCGATATGCGGAATGTTCATGCCTGCCACGCTCTGCCGCAGTTTCTCCGCCAGCAGGCGTGCGCCCCCCGGCGACGTATTGGGCAGCACCATCGCGAACTCTTCCCCACCGTAGCGTGCCGGCAAGTCGGACGGGCGACTGCAACTGTTACGGATCGCCTTGGCCACCTGACGCAGGGCTTCGTCGCCCTCCAGATGCCCGAAGTTGTCGTTGTAGGCTTTGAAGTAGTCGACATCGATCATCAACAGCGACAACTGTGACTGGTCACGTACCGCCCTGCGCCATTCCAGCTCCAGGTATTCATCGAAATGACGCCGGTTCGACAGCCCGGTCAGGCCATCGGAGTTCATCAGGCGCTGCAACACCAGGTTGGTGTCGAGCAACTGTTGCTGGCTGACGCGCAAGGCGCGGTAGGCTTCATCACGCTGCAGCAGCGTCATGTACGAGCGCGAGTGATAACGAATGCGTGCGACCAGTTCGATGTTGTCCGGCAGCTTTACCAGGTAGTCGTTGGCCCCGGCTGTAAATGCCGCGCTCTTGATCAGCGGATCTTCCTTGGTGGACAGAACGATGATCGGGATGTCGCGAGTCAGCGGGTTACTGCGGTATTCACGCACCAGCGTCAAACCGTCCAGCCCCGGCATGACCAGGTCCTGAAGAATGACAGTCGGTTTGATCTGCACCGCCTGAGCAATCGCCTGATGTGGATCCGCGCAAAAGTGGAAGTCGATCGATTCGTGACCGGCCAGCCCGCGCCGTACTGCTTCGCCAATCATGGCCTGATCATCCACCAGCAGCACCATTGCGCTGTTCTCGTCCGGTGTGGTGATGTCGTCCTTGTGCAGGTCATCCATGAATTGTCTCCTGTTCGCCGACAGTCAGTAATTTGACCTGAACAATCATTGGGTAAATACCTCGATGAGGCGAGGTGCAATGGTGAGCAGCGGGCGTATTTCAACCGCTGCATCAATGGCGGCGGCCGCCTTGGGCATGCCATACACGGCAGAGCTGGCCTGATCCTGAGCGATGGTCAGAAACCCCCGCTCACGCATTGCCTTGAGCCCTTGCGCGCCGTCGCGCCCCATGCCGGTCAGCAGAACGCCCACTGCCTCACCACTCCAGTAACGGGTCACGCTCTCGAAAAACACATCAATCGAGGGCCTGTAGATTTCATTCACCGGTTCCGCCGTATACGCCAGCGTACCGTCCTTCAACAGCCGGATATGATGATTGGTCCCGGCCAGTAACACCACACCGGGCTGAGGGGGTTCGCCCTCTGTTGCCAGCCGCACGGGTACGCCGGACACCGAACACAGCCAGTCTGCCATACCCGCTGCAAACACCTGGTCAACGTGCTGCACCAGCACGATGGCCGGTGAAAAATTGGCCGGAAGACCCTTGAGAAGAATCTCCAGCGCCGCCGGACCGCCGGCGGAAGACCCGATGGCGATCAACCGGTCGCGCTTTACCGAATCCCGAGACGGCGCTGCCACCACCCGTTCACGGCTGCCGCGCTGCCCGATCAGCCATTCAATATTGAGGATCTTGCGCAGCAGCGGCATCGCTGCGTCTCTGGGGTTGGGGCCGCCAATGGCAGGCGTGTCCACCACGTCCAGCGCGCCGTGGCCCATGGCCTCGAAGACACGACGCATGTTCTGCTCGCGGTTGACGGTCACGATGACGATTGCGCATGGCGTTTCGGCCATGATTCGGCGTGTTGCCTCAACGCCATCCATCACCGGCATGATCAGGTCCATCAGGATCAGATCCGGGGTCTGATCAATGCAGCGCTGCACCGCGTCTGCGCCGTTGGCCGCCACCCACACGATCTGGTGCGCAGGTTCGAAGGCCAGCGCCCGACGCAAAGCCTCTATCGCCAGGGGCATGTCATTGACGATGGCAATCTTCATCCTTGCGCGTCTCCTATCAATTCGGCAACCGCATCGAGCAAGGCATCATCATGGAAACTGGCTTTGGCCAGGTAATAATCGGCACCGGCATCCAGACCGCGACGTCGGTCTTCTTCGCGATCCTTGTAGGAAACGACCATTACCGGCAGAGACTGCAAGCGGGTGTCGCGGCGCAACAGCGTCACCAGCTCGATGCCGTCCATGCGCGGCATGTCGATGTCGGTGATCAGCAGATCGAAGTCTTCGGCACGCAAGGCGTTCCAGCCATCCATGCCATCCACGGCCACCGAGACCTCGTAGCCGCGTCCCACCAGCAGCTTGCGTTCCAGTTCGCGAACCGTCAAAGAGTCATCGACGACGAGTACCCGTTTGCGCGAAACCTGATCGACCTGACGATTGCGCCGGTCGATACGCTCCAGCCGTCCGGTATTCAGCAGTTTTTCCACCGAGCGCAGCATGTCTTCGACGTCAATGATCAACACCACCGACCCGTCATCGAGCAAGGCGCCTGCCGACACGTCCTGAACCTTGCCAAGACGCGCGTCCAGCGGCATGACCACCAGCGTGCGCTCGCCGATGAAACGCTCGACGGCCACGCCATACACGGCGTCGCGCTCGCGAATGACCACGACCTTGAGGGCTTCTCCGGCGTTCTGTGCAGGGGGTCGATTCAGCAACTGGCTGGCCGAGACCAGACCCACGTGGCGCTCCTCGTCCCAGAAGTGCTGGCGCCCTTCAAGCTGCACGATGTCGTCGGGCTGCAAGTCACGCATGCGCTCGATGTGAGCCAGCGGGAAGGCATAGGCCTCACCGCCCACCTCCACCACCAGGCTGCGCACGACGGACAGTGTCAGTGGCATTTCGATTCTGAAACGGCTGCCCTCGCCGGCCCATTGCTGCAACTCGACACTGCCATGCATCTGACGAACCATATGCTGCACGGCGTCCAGCCCGACGCCGCGTCCGGAAATCTGCGTGACCTTGTCACGCATGCTGAAGCCGGGCAGGAACAGAAAACTCAACAGCTCTTCTTCACTCAATTGCAGGGCGGTTTCGGCGGGCGAAAGCTTGCGCTCGACGATGCTCTGGCGCAGACGTTCAAGGTCCACACCGCCGCCGTCGTCACTCAGCTCCACGACCAGTAACCCGGCCTGATGAGAGGCTTGCAAACGAATCAGGCCTTCAGGTTCCTTGCCGCAGGCAACACGCTTTTCCGGCGATTCGATGCCGTGGTCCACCGCATTGCGCAACAGATGGGTCAGCGGTGCTTCGAGCTTCTCCAGCACGTCGCGATCAACCTGGGTCTTTTCGCCTTCGATCTGCAAACGGACCTGTTTACCGAGTTCACGCCCCAGGTCGCGAACCATGCGCGCCTGGCCAGTCAATACGTCGGCGAACGGCCGCATGCGGCAGGCCAGCGCGGTGTCATACAGCAATTGGGCGCGTTGCGCCGACTGCCAGCCGAACTCATCCAGTTCGGCTGTTTGCTGGGCCAGCATGTGTTGCGCCTGAGACAACAGGCCACGCGCATCTTCCAGCGCTTTCTGCACATCGGCGCCAGGGCCTTCTTCGCCGAAACTGGCGCCCAGCACTTCAAGCGCTCGGTCGCTGCTGCTTTGCAGACGCTTGAGCCGTTGCATACCGGCCAGCAACGGCTTGAGTCGCTGGGTTTCCACCAGCGACTTGCTCGACATATCCAGCAGCCCGTTCAGGCGCTCGGCGGTCACTCGCAAGACACGCTCGCCGCCCTCGGCCACCCGACGTTCGCGCAACGGGGTGAACGGCGCTTCGGGCTCGGGAACCGGTGGCGGCGCGGGCGTATCGAGGCGCAAGTCGGCGGCCAGCGGATCAATGACAGGGGCCGTGGATGCCGATGTGGCGCCAGAGGCCGATTCAAGCTGCTGCATTGCACTGGCCAGCAACGGGTCGATCAGCGGCGTGCTGACCGTGCGTGCCGCGCCGGCACCGGACGCCAGCAGCGCGTTGAGCCGCTCGACGTAACGGTCGATGTCAGGCTGGCCGACGCTGTTGCCGCCTGGCGTGGCAATGCGCATCAGCAGGTCAGTGCCGGACAACAACGCGTCGATGTGCTCGGCCTGCAACAACAGGCGACCTTCCTGGGCGCTGACCAGGCAATCTTCCATCACATGCGCGACGCTGACGCCGAAATCGACGCCGACAATCCGCGCCGCACCCTTGAGCGAATGGGCCGCGCGCATGCAGGCTTCCAGTTGGTCCGCCTGGGTCGGATTACGTTCGAGCTCCAGCAGGCCGGCACTCAAGACCTGAGTCTGCGCATCGGCCTCCAGGGTAAACAGTTCGAACAGTGAAGCGTCACGCATTTGATCTGGCGTCATGTGAGGCTCCGATGCACCGCCGACAACAACTGTTCTTCGTCAAGCCAACGCAGGCTGCGGTCTTTCCATTGCAATACGCCGCGGGTGAAGCGGGCATTGGCGTGCGTGCCGGACGCAGAGGCGGCGTCAAGCTCGCTCTCGTCGATGGCGTGAATCCCGTCCACCTCGTCCACAGGGACCACCACCGGACCGCCCTCGACAGCAACGATCAGCATGCGCGGCAAAGCGCGCGCCGACGCCACCACAGGGTTACTGTCCAGCCCAAGCAACTCAACCAGGGATATGCACGCTACCAGAGCGCCACGTACGTTGGCGACACCCAGCATCGCACGCGAACGCTGATGCGGCAGCGAGTGAATGGCCTGTTGCGGGGCAACTTCCGACAGGCAACGGGAAACCAGCCCCAGCCACTCTTCGCCGAGGCGAAACACCAGAATCGAACGGGTCTTGATGTCGCGCTGTAACACCGAGCCCTGAAACTGCTCGTGGTGCTCCTGAGCCAGCGCATAGCGATCCAGCAAACGCGTAGCGGCAGCGGAATACACCGCGCAATTGCGGCAATGAATATGCTCTGCCAGCAACGGACACGAGCGGTCACCGTGGATACCGATGCGGTTCCAGCAATCGTCGATGTCCTGTGCCTGATCATGAGTAAGGCTGGAAAAACCGGACAGGCCCGTCATCAATGATTTCCTTGTTTATTCACACCACGGGCCGCACGGTCCTGCAAACGCCGGGCACCGGCGCTGTCGCCCTGAGCGGCCAACAGCGCGGCCAGCTGGGCCAGCGATTCGCGGTGCTGCGGCTGCAGGTACAACGCCTTGCGATAAAAACCCTGAGCCTGGGCCACATTGCCCTCTACTTCGCTGAGCAGCCCCAGCCAGTAGAACACCTGCGCCACCGGTTCGTGCTGTTGCAGGTAGCGGTCGCAGGCCACACGGGCTTCGGCGCTTTTACCCTCGTTGGCAAGCGCCGCGATGTTCTCGAGCAATGCCGAAACGCCCGCGTTGCCGGCCGGGGTGTCTTTTTTCACGAGGGGCGCAAAGGCGGCGGACGTGCGGGCCGCAGGCACGGGGCGCGGTGCAGGCGCTGACGGAGGCGGTTCAGGCGCCGGACGCGGCAAGCTGTAGGCCGCTGGATGCACCGGCGCGGGCGCCGCAGCGGGCGCATGGCGGAATGCGAACGACTGGGCAATGCCGATGGAGCGCATACCGATCCCCGCCAGCAGGTTGCCCTCGGCCGGGCCGATGAACAGCAGGCCGTCTTCCCGGGTCAACTGTTTGAGCACTTGAAAGACCCGTTGCTGGGTCGGCTGATCGAAATAGATCACCAGATTGCGACAAAATACGATGTCATAGGCCAACTGCTTTGCCAGTTTCGGGTCGAGCAGGTTGCCGGCCTGAAAGTTGACGCAGGCGCGAATCGAATCGGCGATGGCAAACCCGTTGGCAACCGGGTTGAAAAACCGTTCGCGATAGCCAATGTCAGTGCCGCGAAACGAGTTCTTGCCGTAGATGCCGGATTCGGCTTTGGCAATCGACACCGGGCTGATGTCTATCGCATCGACTGTGAACTGCCGCGGATCGACACCCGCATCCAGCAATGCCATCGCAATGGAATAGGGCTCTTCACCGGTCGAACACGGCAAACTCAGAATGCGCAGCGGCCGCACCCCGGCAAGGCTCTCTACGCGCTCACGGGCCAGCAGGCCCAGGGTGAGAAACGATTCCGGGTAGCGAAAAAACCAGGTCTCGGGGACGATCACCGCCTCGATCAGCGCTTGCTGCTCTTGGGGCGAGGTAATCAGCAGGTGCCAGTAGGCATCGCTGTCGGGGCAGTTGGACGCCGTTTCCCGCTGACGCAAGGCGCGCTCGATAATGGCCTCGCCCACCGAGGTCACATCGAGCCCGATGCGATCCTTCAGAAAACTGAAGAAGCGCGAATCATCAACCTTCATGGCGCATCCTCAAGCAATTCGAGGTTTATCGGCACCACCGGGTACAGAAGCTCGCGCACCGGTTCGCTCAGCAGCTCCTGCACGTGAATCCATTGCAGCAGCCCCTGTTCATCTTCGCGGACCGGCCCCAGGTACGGCGACAGACGATTGTCCAGTCCGTACGCCTTGAACTGAGAGGCCGGGCAGCGCAGGGTTTCCGTCGCCTGTTCCAGAATCAGCCCGAGCAACTGCGCCGGGTGAGCATCGTTGTACCGGTAGTTCACCAAAATCATGCGGGTGCTGGTGCGCGCACGCGCCGGCTGGCCGCAATTGAGCGCGCTGATATCGATGACTGGCACGATCTCGCCACGGTGCGCGAAAATCCCGGCAACCCAGTCGGGCGCTCTGGCAATTTTCTTGAGCTTTACCCGCGGCAGGATTTCCGCGATTTCGGTCGCTTCCAGCGCGTAGCGGTCTTCACCGATGCAAAACAGCAGGAAGAGCTTGTTGGCGGTCACTGATGAAACGTTGCGCCTCGGCGATTGCTCCGTCATGGTCCGGACTCAGACCTTGAAGCGCGATACGCCACTGCGCAAGCCGACCGCAACCTGACTCAACTCGTCGATGGCGAAACTGGCTTGGCGCAATGAGTCGACGGTCTGGCTGCTGGCGTCGGCCAGTTGCACCAGTGCCTGATTGATCTGCTCGGCACCCGTAGCCTGAGCCTGCATGCCTTCATTGACCATCAGCACGCGCGGGGCCAGCGCCTGAACCTGATGAATGATCTGCGACAATTGCTCGCCGACCTGAGTGACTTCGAACATGCCACGGCGCACTTCCTCGGAGAACTTGTCCATGCCCATGACCCCGGCAGACACAGCTGACTGGATTTCGCGCACCATCTGTTCTATATCGTAAGTGGCGACAGCGGTCTGGTCGGCCAGACGACGGACTTCAGTGGCAACCACCGCAAAACCGCGACCGTACTCGCCCGCTTTTTCGGCCTCGATGGCCGCATTCAGCGACAGCAGGTTGGTCTGATCGGCCACCTTGACGATGGTGACGACCACCTGATTGATGTTACCGGCCTTCTCGTTGAGGATGGCCAGTTTGGCGTTGACCAGATTGGCCGCGCCCATGACTTGATGCATGGTCTCTTCCATGCGCGCCAGACCTTGCTGGCCGGAACCGGCAAGGATCGACGCCTGATCGGCGGCCGACGTGACTTCGGTCATGGTGCGCACCAGGTCGCGCGAGGTGGCAGCGATTTCTCGCGAGGTCGCACCGATTTCGGTGGTGGTCGCAGCGGTTTCCGTCGCGGTCGCCTGTTGCTGGCGCGAGGTCGCGGCGATCTCGGTGACCGACGTCGTGACCTGCACGGAAGAGCGTTGGGCCTGGGAGACCAGTGAGGTGAGTTCAGTCATCATGTCGTTGAAGCCGGTCTCGACCGCGTTGAACTCGTCCTTGCGAGCCAGGCTGAGGCGCGTGCTCAGGTCGCCGGTGCGCATGATGTCGAGAATACGCACGATGAGCTGCATCGGTGCCATGATCGAACGCATCAGCAGCAGGCCGCAGGCAGCCGCCGCCATCACGGCAATCAGCAGCGACAGGATCATGCTGATCTTGGCGCTCAACACCGAATTGACAATATTGTTGGTGGCTTCGTCAGCCAGCTTCTTGTTGGCGACGATGAGTTCGTTGAGCTGCTTGCGGCCCGTCAGCCAGACCGGGTTCACGTCGCCGAAAAACTCGGCCCGTGCGGCCGCGTAATCACCGCGATCGTAGTTGGCAAGCACTTCGTTGAGCGTGCGCGAGTACTCTTCGCGACGCTTTTCAAAAAGCGTGAAGCTGTCACTGTCTTCTTTATCGAAAATGGACTTCTTGTAACCGTCCATCTGGGCCTGAAGGTTTTCCTCGAAGCCTTTGTACTGGTCTTTCTCTTGCTTGGTCAGCGGGCGCGCGGCACCTTCGGAGATCAACTCCAGTGTGCGGATGTAGCTTTCGCCCCAGGCGCTGCGGACCAGCGTGCTGTAGTAGACGCCGGGCAACGCGTCGAGGCGAACCTGTTCCTCGCTGTTCTCGATGGACAACAACCGGGAATACGACACGACCACCATCAACAGCATGATTGCAATGATGACGGCAAAGCTCGCCAGTATCCGTTGGCGCAAGGTCCAGTTCTTCACAGTCATCCCTCAAGAGTTCAACGACGGCGTCGGGCCGTGTTCAAGAAGCGGACCGACGAACGGTCCAGGCGGCGTGAGTATAGCCCAGCCTTCAACGGCCAAAAGGGTCATACCGACATCCAGTCATGATGCGTGTTATTAACACCGATCCTTTGTCTTCGGCAACGTTCAGCGCTACTTGAGCGCAGCGACCAGGAATATGCAGCGCATATACATAGTTAGCGCTTTCAGGCCGGAGCACGTCCGTAAGCTTTGTCGTCTCTTCAATCACGACAAGGCACTTCGATGCTTGATTCATCAATGGCGGCCCCTGCGCCACCCATCCCGCACCTGCAGCACATAAAAAGCAAGGCACCTGACTGGCTGCTTGAAGCAGAACCGGCGACCCACGCCACCCTGCGCATGTCCTCCGCACGCTCAGTGCAATGGCTGAACAGCGCGCGCACGTCCAGCCCGAAGCAGGTCGCCGAGCTGCAAAGGCTGTATGCCGAGCACCGCCGGAATGAACACAAGGTTCGCCCGGTGCTTGAAGGCATCTCCACCCTGGAAGACTTCGCAAAACCCTTGCTGACGGCGGCCATCAAGGAGCGATTCGGACTGGAGGTGGACGTTGCCGGTTCGTGGCTGTTTCACGCCCGTCGCGCAAAGGTCGATCAGTCGTTCCTTTCGGCGTCCAAAGACCCTTTAACGCAGGCCCACCTCGCCCTGAAGGCCGCGAAGCAGACCTTGCTCAAGGCCGCTCTGCAGAATTTCGAGGCCTGGGAAACAGCGCCTGGGGCAATGGACGCTGACACAGGCACCAAAGCCGAGGTTTTTTCCTCTTGCGAGATCATGGGCAATTACATCACCGGTACAGCCCTGCCGATCTCTGCGACAGGGTTCGCCTCGCTGTGCCGTGAGCTGGACCTGGGAGGCCAGTATCAGGCTCATCTCACGTCCGTTTTCAGCGCACCGTCCACACCTGGCGAAACGCCGGAACAGGCCGCCACGAGAATTCGCCAGGATTTCATGCAGCTGGAGTCGTCTTCCATCCGGCTGCACGTGCAGATTGCAGCGCTTCAAGGGCTGATCAGCCCTCCCATGCAGCAGGCATTGCTGAAGATTCTCGATGGCCAGCAAAACGTGCGACTGGATAACATTCCGGTCAAGTGCAGCGCACCGCGCCTGGGGGATGTCGAGCTCACCGGCATCCTTGTTTTCGGCAAGGATCGGGACATCGCAACCGGACTCGAGAAAGTCGTCGTCTACATTCCTGACGATCCCATCGCTCCGCTGAAAGAGTACGACTCGGTGGCGGTTTTCATAAACTCGCTGCGCGACCGGATGTTCGTCAAAGGCTATCTGAACTTCTTCAAGCGCTTCATACCGGCGCGCCACCGAAGCGCGCTGCTGGAGCAGTTGTTCGAGCGCCTGCACCCCAAGGTCAAGAAAGGCGGCATTTTCGAGCGTCAGTGGCTGGAGCGTGAAGACGACCGCAATGCCCGTCTGGACCTGAGAGAGACGCCGCTCAAAGGTCGCCTGCTGGACAATCTGCATGATCGCAAACGCGCTGCTTTGCAGGACGATGCCCTGTTTCATGGAGTACCGACGGCGGCAGAGGATCAAAAGACGTTCGACCAGCGCGTGCAATACTTCAAAGACCGAGCCTTCGACGTTCTGAACATCGCGGGCTTTGTCGTTCCGGTAGTGGGCGAACTGATGCTGGCCGTCACGGCCATTCAGCTTGTCCATGAAGTTTACGAAGGCGTGGAGAGCTGGGCGAAAGACGAGAAAGATCAGGCGTTCGCTTATCTGTTCGACGTGGTGGAAAACATCGCCTTGATGTCGGCTCTCGGCGCGGCAACAGCGGGCGGCGCGGCGGTACCTGCGCTGCAAGTGCCCGAATTCGTGAACAGCCTCAAACCCGTGGAGCTGCCGGACGGCGCCACGCGCCTGTGGAAGCCCGACCTGGCGCCCTTTGCCCATGATGTTGTACTGCCAGCCAACCTGCAGCCCGACGCCACAGGTCTGTACACATGGCAAGGCAAGCAATGGCTGCCCCTTGAGGGGCGAGTCTATTCCGTCACGCCAACGGCGACTGACGACGGTTACCTGATGGAGCACCCGGCCCGCCCGGAAAGCTATCAGCCGGCCTTGCGACACAATGGCTCGGGAGCCTGGCTGCATGAGCTGGATCAACCCCTGGAAATGGAAGGCCTGACCCTGTTTCGACGGCTGGGGTATTCCAGCGATGCCTTTTCCGATACCACTGCCAGGCACATCCTGAACGTCAGTAATACGTCCGAGTCCGTGATGCGCCAGGCGCTGGCCGACCTGCAACGCCCGCCCGCGTTACTTGAAGACACCGCACGCCGCTTCAGGCTGGATCAGCAGATCAATCGCTTCATTGAGCAGATGGAAGCGAACAACCCGAACGCCGCAGCCGCTCTTCAACTTGAACTGCTGAGCCAGGATCCTCGCTGGCCGGGCAATCGTGCCCTGACGCTGGTGGATGCCCAAAATGATACGGTTCAGACATTCACGCCGGTGCATCAGGCTGCCGTCCGGGAAGCCATCACTGTCCGCGCCGACCAGCCGGACGCCCTGCGCCAGGTGCTGGAGAGCCTGAGCAACAGCGAAATCCAGACGCTGCTCGACGAAGAATTCGGCGCAGGCCGCCTGAGTATCGCGTCGCGACTGACGACGCTGCGAACGCACCTGGCTGCTCGTGCCCGGGCAACCAGAGGCTGGCTGTTCGAAACTCGCTATCGCGCGCTGGAAGTGGCGGATACGGAAGGCGCTCAAGTCATCCAGCAGGCGTTTTCAGGGCTGCCGCCGCTGATCATTCAGGAACTGGCCAGCCACGCATCGCCGGCAGAACTGGCCCAACTGACAACGGAGCGCCGCGTACCGCTGCGAATTGCCGAGGAAGCCAGCGCCTATCTGCAACAGGTTCGGCTGGCGCGGGCCTACGAAGGGCTGTATCTGGCCTCCGTTACCAGCGCCGATACCGACTGCCTTGTTTTGCACAGCCTTGAAGCCCTCGCGCAATGGCCATCACACGTGCGACTGGAAGTGCATGACCGTTATTTCGGTGGCCCGCTGATCGACAGCATAGGGCCGCATGACGCGCCGATTCGCAAGGTGCTGATCAGAGAGGGCAATCGTTACGAGACGCGCGATGCCGATGACCGGCACCTGCACGGTCTAGACGACCTGTACTCATCCCTGCTTCGTGCCCTGCCGGATGCCGAACGCAGCCAGTTGGGCTTTGACCACGCCAGTCAGGGCCAGGCACTGGCGAGCCGGATTCAGGAACACCCCTTGCCTCGCCAGAACCTGGCTCCCTTGCTGAACATGCAGGCAATCAAGCCCGGGGCAAAGTCACCCATGCGTCTGGCGGACGGCCGTCTCGGTTATCCATTGAGCGGACGCGGTGAAGCCGACTGGCATATCACCGACGACAGCCTGCTGGACAAGATTCGTATGCTGGAGCTGGAAGACGCGTTTCCGGAAGATATCCTCAACCGCCTGCGCCACACCGGCTGGAATAACAGGACTATCGACCAACGACTCAACGGCCTGCTGGGCGAGCAAATGGCGCTAAGGGCCAGTTTGCGAGTCTGGACCGATGAAATCATCGAAATGCCGCTCATGAGTCAGGCGCACATAGACAGTCGGGAACGCATCAGCGAAGCCCTCTGGAACCACTGGCGCCTCAACAGCCTGCCTGAAATCGGGCGAACGCTCGAGCCGCTGCGCCTGCAATATGTGGCGCTGAATGACTTTCCGCGCCAGTTGCCAGACTTCGTGTATTCCCGGGTAACCGGATTGCACCTGGAAAATATCTCGGTCGAGCATCGAGTACAGACAGGCGCAGGCGCGGTGCCCGCCGCACCGGATCTGCCCCGACAACTGACCAACAGTGTAGAGCTTGGACATTTCCTGCAGCGTTTCCCGAATGCGCGTTCACTGAACCTGATCAGCGAGCCTAGCGCCGGGCTGGATCCCGACTTTTCGGTCTTCCTCAACCTGCCTCAGCATATTGCAAACGCCGCGCCGCAGCTCACCGAACTGGCGCTGATCAATCAGGGCATCTTTCTGGATCAGACGCAGATGAATCACTTGCGGAGCCTGACCGGTCTCAGATCACTGGACCTGAGCGGCAACCGGTTGATCAGCCTGTTGCCTATGGACGTGGGCTGGCTTCAGCTCGACCGCCTCGTGCTGCAACGGGTCGGCATGCACCGCTGGCCATCCTGGCTGAGCGATCTGATGCCGGGCAACATCCGCGAGCTGTCGGTGGCGCACAATAACCTGACAGAACTGCCAGGGTGGATTCTCGACAACCCGCCCGGCTCCAGCCATCAGACACTGATCGATTTACGCGGTAACAGTCTGTCCCGGCACACCACGATACAGGCGCGTATCAGCGAGGCCGTGTCTGATCGTTCTTTCCGCTTTGTCATAGACACGCCGCTGGCCGTGCAAGCCGCAGTGAACATGCAATTGCAGCAAGGCGCCGACCTGTTCACGGCACTTGACCAATGGGCAAACGCCTCCAGCTCGATGGCTGCTCCGAGTGAACAGACCGTCGAAGCACGCCGCCGCATTGGCCTGGTGCTGATTGAATACTGGCGGGCGTTCAGCATGGGGCAGATTCACATGCCGCTGCACCTTGCCGACATCGCGCTGGTCGACTTCCCACCGCAACTGCCGGAGTCTTTCTATCGGCAGGTGCGCCACCTTCACTTGAGCAGGATCTCCGGAACAGCCGCTGATTTCGACCGTTTTCTGCGGCCCATGACAGAGCTGAACGCACTGGACATAAACGGCCATATCGCACCGTTGAACGAACTGCCGCAGGCCCTACTGGAGCTTCGCTTACTGCGCTCGCTGAGCCTCAATGACCAGGGTCTGGTGATCGATCAGCAGCATATCGATTTCTTCAGCCGTATTCCGACACTGCAACGGCTGGAACTGGATCGCAACCAACTGGGAAACATCAACACGCTGGCCGGACTGAAAAACACCGCACTGAACTGGCTTTCACTGAACGAAGTCGGGCTGAGCGAATGGCCGGCATGGCTGGATGACATGGCTCCGGACCCCTTGAAAACGCTGCTGCTCGAGGGCAACCAGATCATCGACCTGCCGGAACATATTCTGGCCAACCCCAGCAGTCCGCATTTACATACCGAGATCAGCCTGCTCAACAACCCGCTGTCCGAAACCACCATGCGGCGCGCGCAGATGTCGGAGCGTTACGGGCGCGTCTTCACTTTCGACATGAATCTGCCACCGGAACTCGTTGCAATGGACTGGACGGAACACCACGACTCGGATTCGTCGTTCTCTGACTACATGTCTTCCGACGACAGTCGCCCGTCCACGCCGGAAATCGTCACGGTCGAACCGTGGCTGCAAGACAACCACCCGTTGAACGCAGAGCGACGCCAGATCTGGGAACAACTGGAGGACGGCGAACAGGCCCGCAACCTGCTGGACCTGGTGGATTCATTGCGTCGCAGTGCCGACTACCGGAATCTGAACAGCCGCCCTGCGCTCGTCGAGCGCATCTGGCAGGTACTGGCTGCCGTCACACAGGACCCTCAGACAAGAATGACCCTCAACGCCATCGCCGAAGAGCCGCTCAGGCTGTTTCGTAATAACAACACGTGTCCTGACGGCATTGTTCTGGAATTCAACCAGATGGAGGTACTGGTCTTCACCCGGAGGTTCTTGCAGGATGTCGTGCCTGAGCAACGCGGCGCCCAGCTATACCGGCTTGTGACCCGCCTCTATCGCCTGTCGGAGCTGGATGCTGCCGCCCTCGAACAGGCCGGAACCCGAGATGAAGCGGAAGTCCGCCTGGCGTATCGCACGCACTGGGCCAGTGCGCTGGACCTGCCCGTGCCACCGGAGTCGATGCTGTTCGAAGCCCACGCCGGCATTCGTCCGGGTGAATTCGAAACAGCCCTCTTGCGCGTGCAGACCGGTGAGCGAGGCGAGCCGTTCCTGCGCTTCGCTGCGCAACAGGATTACTGGGTCAGCTACCTGCGGGAAACTCATTCAGGACGGTTTGACGCACTCGAACAGGTCTACCGCAATGACCTGACCCGGCTCACTGACGAGTTCGAGCGCCGCGACATCAGCCTCGACAGTGCAGAATACGAAGCACGGATTCGTGAGTTCGAAACAACGTTCAAGGAACAGGAAGCGACCCTGATCAGGGAGCTGACCAACGCAGAAGGGCTTGAGCAGCCGTGACGAACAGGTTGTCAGAAGCTGCAAAGGCTTCTGGCAACCCCGCCGCGCAACAGCCGTCTACTCAGCGTTTTTGACCTGAGTTTCGAGTTCGGCCTTGAGGCCTGGCTCCAGCTTCAACTGGCGCGCCAGTTCGTCAAGGTAGGTACGCTCCATGAAATGCTCATCATCTACCAGCATCACACTGGCGATGTACATCTCGGCAGCCATTTCCGGCGTGGCGGCGGCCCGCGCCACTTCAGCCGGGTCCAGTGGTTTATTCAACTCGGCATGAAGCCAGTGCTGCAGTTCCTGATCGGCGCTGAGCTTGCTGAACTCACCCTCGATCAGCTCGCGCTCGCGCTCATCGACATGGCCATCCGCTTTAGCGGCAGCGACCAGCGCACGCAGGATAGCGCGGCTGTGCTGTTCGGCTTCAGCCTCGGGCAGGCGATCAATGGTCTGCGGTTCGCGCTGGCCAGAAACACCCTGGCTGGCCTGCCAGTTGTTATAAGCCTTGTAAGCCAACACGCCCAACGCTGCCAGGCCACCATAGGTCAGCACCTTGCCGCCCATGCCGCGTGACCGCTTGCCCTTGAGCAGCCCCATCGCCCCGGCAGCCAAAGCACCACCGCCCGCGCCAGACAACAAACTTCCCAGCCCGCCCTGGCTGGCGCCGTGACCCTTACCGCCCAGCAGGCTGCCCAGCCCGTTCATCAGGGAGTCAGTGCCAGAGGACTTGCCGGGCCTGCTCTGCGTTTTGTCTTGCAACATGCTTTGCCCGGACTTGAGCAGTTGATCGAGTAAACCACGCGTATTCACAGGAAACCTCCGATAGGCCGTTGTCAGATGATTCATTGACCCACAACCCGAAGAGAAGTCACCTGCCACTCCCTTACCGGTGTGCTTCCGAATGTTACGGTCAGGCACAGCGCCCGCTCATCCCCTCGTCGAACTTATCTGCAGAATACGTGCAACCCGCGCCTAGGGGAGAGGGTCAATAATGTGCGCATTGAGTCACTTGAACGCAGCAATAAATCGTTTTGAATTGATCCAGCCATCAGACAGTGCCATTTGAATGCCTCGCAATAGAATGCAGCCGCCAGGAGCGTGCCTGAAGTGATTTTCCCCATTGGTTTCCCGGCAGGTAACAGCAAGGCTGCTGAGACTATTCGATCAAAGGACTGGAATCGAACATCACTCGGGCCTATCGAACGGTGGCCGGTGTCGCTGAAAAATACCCTGAACCTGATCCTGAACTCACCCGAGTCGATGTACCTGCTCTGGGGGCCGGACCTGGTGTTTTTCCACAATGACGCTTACACCCCCATTCTCGGTCCGCGCAAGGACAACGCAATGGGGGCGCTCATTCCAGAACTCTGGGCTGACGTCTGGGATCAGGTCGCACCGCTGGTGATGGATGCATTCGAAGGCAAGGCATGCCATTTCAAAGACTTGCCGCTGAGCATGTCGCGCTACGGTGAAACCGAGCAGACGTGGTGGACATTCTCGTTCTCGCCCGTGATAGACGAACAAGGCATCACCGTCGGTATGTTTTGCATCACCAACGAAACCACTCGCCACGTTCTCGATCAACAGGCCTTGCAGGACAGCGAGCGCAAGCGCCTGAAACTGATCGACGAACTGATTTCGCTGGAACAACGGCAGGCCGCCACGCTGGAGCAACGTACGCTCGAACTGGACACGTTCTGGGAACTGTCTCCCGACCCGCTGGCCATTCTCGATTTCAGCGGCAGGTTCCTGAGAGTCAACCCGGCATGGAGCGCAATCCTCGGGCGCACGGAGCAGGAACTGCTGGGCAGTTCGATCATGACCCTGCTCCACCCGGATGACCTCAGTAACACACAGGATGCGCTCAAGCACGCCGCAGATCATGTTCTGCCGTTGTTTGAAAACCGTTATCAACACGTCGACGGGACCTATCGCTGGTTCGGCTGGACCTCCGCGCCAGGCAACGGAATCATCTTTGCGCTGGGCAAGCACCTGACCCATGAAAAGGACCGCATCGAAGCGTTGCGCATTGCGCAGGAAACACTGATTCAGTCCCAGAAGATGGAAGCGGTCGGGCAGCTCACCGGGGGCCTGGCCCACGACTTCAACAACATGCTGATGGGGGTGACCGGCAATATGGAGCTGCTTCTGTCGAGAATCCGGCAGGAGCGCTTCACGGAGCTGGATCGCTACATCAACGCCGCACTGGAAGGCTCGAGGCGTGCGGCGTCCCTGACCCACCGGCTGCTGGCGTTTTCACGCCGCCAGACGCTGGCCCCGGTGGCCATCGACGTTGATCGGCTGGTGACAGGCATGGATGAGCTGATCAGGCGAACAGTAGGGCCTGGCATCGATATGCAGGTCGTGCCTTCGCAAGGCCTGTGGTCAACGCTGGTCGATCCGCATCAACTGGAAAACTCGCTGCTCAATCTGTGTATCAACGCCAAGGACGCCATGCCCGATGGCGGTCGACTGCTGATCCGGACCGCCAACCGCAACCTGAATGCCGCGGCAGCGGCGAACCACGGATTATCCGCTGGTCGCTATGTGGAGTTGTCGGTCAGTGACACGGGCAGCGGCATGGAAGAGGACGTCATCGGGCGCGCGTTCGACCCGTTCTTTACCACCAAGCCGCTGGGCATGGGCACCGGCCTGGGGCTGTCGATGATTTACGGTTTTGCACGACAATCAGGCGGCGGCGTCAGCATCACCTCAAAATCCGGGGAAGGCTCGACGGTCTGCATTCTGCTGCCGATGCACGAAGGTGACGCTCAAAACCCTGCGCAGGAAGACTCGCTGCTGCAAGTGCCGACGCAAAACACTGGCGACGAGACGATTCTGGTTGTCGACGACGAACCTGCGGTCCGGCTGCTGATGGTCGAGCTGCTTGAGGACCTGGGCTATGCGGTGTTGCAAGCCGAGCGAGGCGCCGATGCGCTGAGCATTCTGCAGTCAAAAACCGCCATCGACCTGTTGGTCACCGATGTCGGCCTGCCAGGCGGCATGAACGGTCGCCAGGTTGCAGACGCGGCCCGAGACGTCCGGCCCGATCTGAAAATCCTGTTCGTGACCGGCTACGCTGAAAACGCTGCGCTGGCACACGATACGCTGGAGCCTGGCATGCATGTGCTGCCAAAACCGTTTGCCATCGCCGAATTGATCAGCCGCGTGACTGAACTGCTGGAAGGTGAGTGACAAAAAAATGAGCGCCATCAGGCGCTCATTCAGTGCTTCAGTCAGCGGTCATTCACGCAGATCGGATTCATGAATCGGCTGGTCGCGATGAGTCGCACGCTGGTATTGCGCGGGCCAGGTCGCCAGACGGCCACCCAGGTCTTCATCGGCGCGCAGCGGCCAGTACGGATCGCGCAACAGCTCGCGCGCCAGCAGGATGATATCGGCCTGCCCGGTGCGCAGAATATGCTCGGCCTGCGCCGGATCGGTGATCATGCCCACTGTGCCGGTGGCGATCTCCGACTCCTTGCGAACCCGTTCGGCAAAACGCGTCTGGTAACCGGGGCCTACCGGAATTTCCGCATTGGCGGACGTGCCGCCGGAAGACACGTCGATCAAGTCGGTGCCCAGCGCTTTCAACCGGCGAGCCAGTTCTACGGTTTCATCGGCGTTCCAGCCATCTTCTACCCAGTCAGTGGCGGACACCCGGACAAACAACGGCAGTTCTTCGGGCCATACCGCACGCACCGCTTCAGTGACCTGCAAGGTCAGACGAATGCGGTTCTCGAATGATCCGCCATACTGGTCGGTGCGCTGGTTGCTCAATGGCGACAGAAACTGATGCAGCAGATAACCGTGTGCGGCGTGAATCTCCACCACTTTGAAACCGGCCGTCAGGGCGCGGCGTGCGGAGTCGACGAACGCCTGGATCAACGCCTGAATCTGCGTTTCGTTCAGTTGCACGGGCGCGGTGTGCTGTGGATCGAAAGCAATCGCCGATGGCCCGACCGGGGTCCAGCCGCCTTCGGTCAACGGCACACTGCCATGCTTGCCCAGCCACGGACGCCAGGTACTGGCCTTGCGTCCGGCGTGCGCAAGCTGAATGCCCGCCACCGCGCCTTGGGCATTGATGAAGCGGGTGATGCGCTGCAACGGCTCGATCTGCTCATCGTTCCAGAGACCGAGGTCTTCAGGCGTGATACGACCGTCCGGGGTCACGGCCATTGCTTCGCTGATGACCAGACCGGCTCCGCCGACAGCGCGACTGCCAAGATGGACCAGATGCCAGTCGTTGGCCAGCCCGTCGACGCTGGAGTATTGGCACATCGGCGAAACGGCAATGCGATTGCGGAGGGTCAGTTGGCGCAGGGTATAGGGTTCTAGCAGCAGGCTCATGGCGACCTCTCGTGTTGAAAATCCGGGGGTCCAGGCTCTGTTCATTCATGCAACAGATTTCAGTGGACCGTCTGTTGTCGACAACCCGGCAGCACGAGGGGTTCCTGCTGATTATCAGCGTGGCGAGAGGTGTACCACCATCAGCTGTACGGTCTCGTTGCCACGAAATTCGTTGAGGTCGAGCTTGTAGGCCAGTTCAACCCAGCGAATAGTGGGGTTGGGCCAGATGTCGCGGTCGACGCTGAAGGCGATACCGTCCAGTTTGACGCTGCCGCACTCGGTCTTGAGCACCATCTTCAAATGACGCTCGCCGACGATACGCTGCTCCACCAGCTGAAACACGCCATGAAACAGCGGCTCGGGGAAATGCTGCCCCCACGGGCCAGCATTGCGCAGGGCGCGTGCCAGTTCCAGATGAAACTCTTCGACCGCCAGCGAGCCGTCAGACAGCAGGCGTCCGGTGAGGTCCTGCTCGTCGAGCTGGCGACGCACTTCCAGGTCGAACGCCTCGGCAAACGCCGGAAAGTTCTCTTCGGGCAACGAAAGGCCGGCAGCCATCGCGTGACCGCCGAACTTGCTGATCAGTTGCGGATGACGGGCCGCCACGGCGTCCAGCGCGTCACGGATATGGAACCCCGGCACCGAACGGGCCGACCCCTTGAGCACGCCCTCCCCGGCACTGGCGAAGGCGATGGTCGGCCGGTGATAACGCTCTTTGAGACGCGAGGCCAGGATGCCGATAACACCCTGGTGCCACTCGGCATCGAACAGGCACAGGCCGAACGGCATGGACTCCAGCGGCAGGTCCTTGAGCTGGGCGAGCGCTTCGCGCTGCATGCCTTGCTCGATGGATTTGCGGTCCTGATTCAGCTCATCCAGCTGAACGGCCATTTCCCGCGCCAGCGTCGGGTCGTCGCACAGCAGGCACTCGATGCCCAGGCTCATGTCATCCAGGCGCCCTGCCGCATTGAGGCGCGGACCGAGAATGAACCCCAGGTCGGTAGAGGTGATACGCGCCGGCTCACGCCGTGCGACTTCAAGAATTGCGCGCAACCCGGGGCGGGCACGTCCGGCCCGGATACGCATCAGGCCCTGATGCACGAGAATGCGGTTATTGGCATCCAGCGGCACGACATCGGCCACACTGCCCAGCGCCACCAGGTCCAGCAGCTCGCCCAGATTGGGCTGGGCACGCTGATTGCTCTCGAACCAGCCGATGTCCCGCAGGCGCGCACGCAAGGCCATCAGCACATAAAAGATGACCCCGACGCCTGCCAGCGATTTGCTGGGAAAGGTGCAGCCCGGCTGGTTGGGATTGACGATGGCGTCGGCCGCCGGAAGCTCGTTGCCGGGCAAATGGTGATCGGTGACCAGAACCTGCAACCCTGCCGCCTTGGCAGCGGCCACACCTTCAACGCTGGAAATGCCGTTATCCACGGTGATCAGCAGTTGCGGCTGGCGCTGCAACGCCACCTCGACGATTTCCGGCGTCAGCCCGTAACCGTACTCGAAACGGTTGGGCACCAGATAATCGACGTGCGCCGCCCCCAACAGACGCAGCCCCAGCACACCCACCGTGCTGGCGGTCGCGCCGTCGGCATCGAAGTCACCGACGATCAGCATCCGCTGGCCTTCACGCAGCGCCGTCACCAGCAGATCGACAGCGGCATCGATGCCCTTGAGCTGCTGATAGGGGATCAGCCGCGCCAGACTCTTGTCCAGCTCGGCCTCGCAGGCCACGCCTCTGGCGGCGTACAGACGGGTGAGCAAGGGCGGCAGGTCACCGAGAAACGGCAAGGTGTCGGGCAACGGACGAGGTTCAATGCGCATGCGGGTCAGCTGATTCTCTTTGGGGTGTCGAGGGATGAAGCGTTCTATTCAGGCAATCGCCGTCAGCCGCGCTCGCCGGCCAGCCACTGCAGCTGGACTTCATGCTGGCCACGGTCATCGGTGACGAACACGGTGCCTTCACTGATCATCACATCCCATTTGATGACCCGGGGCATGTCTTTGGCCAGCACTTCCAGCACGTCTTGCGGGACCGCTGCGATGTTGACATTTTTCAGGTTCTTGATCGCCGGTATGACCTTGCCCTCCCAGACGCGCAAGCTGCCGTAGGCGAGCAGACTGGTGCGTTCGGTACGACGCGAACACCAGGTCAGGCGGTCGGCATCCGGCTGGCCCACTTCGATCCAGTGCAGAACGCGATCATCCAGGCTCTTTTCCCACAGGGCTGGCTCGTCCACATCGGAAAGACCCCGCCCGAACGACAATTGCTCGTTGTACCAGAACGCATAGGCCAACAGGCGCACGGTCATGCGCTCTTCGGTTTCCGAAGGGTGGCGGGCAATGGTCTGCTTGACGCTTTCATAGACCCCGCGGTCGAGGTCGGTCAGGTTGAGTTCGAATTTGTAGGTCGTGGACGGCTGGGCCATGAACGGGCTTCTAGAGTCTGGAGGGAAGAGCGCAAGTCTAACCGATGCGCGCCTCGCGGACGAACTTGCTCGCGCAGGTGATGCAGTCGACATCCGGATTCACTGATTTGCGGCGTGTGAAAAAAACGATAGCCTGAAACAAAATCCTGATACATCTTGATCTTTTGCAACAACCTCCGGAGGACAGCCAGCCTGCCCGCCCGAGGGGGCTTCGGGTACTTGAATGTGACGCCACTGGCGCAGCGCCACTCAAAGACCTGCTACACCACCCAGATTGTTGACCCCTTTTCGAGGATGACACCCGCGAATGGCCCTTCCTGCCTCGTGTCGCATTATGGCTCGATTGATGCTCGTCCTTTCGCTGACGGCACTGTCGTGTGCCAGCCAGGCAAGGGAGACGCTGACCTGGCTGATGCGCGACATACCGCCTTCGACGATATTCTCCGGGGCCTCGCGCGGAAAGGGCGCGATCGATCAGCTCATGCCGTTGCTGACCGAAAGAATGCCCGAATACGATCATGTCCTGATGCGGGTCAACCGTGCCAGGGGTCTGCAAATGCTGAATGACGCTACGTCCTTGAGCTGTGACCCCACCATGCTGTGGACTGAGGCGCGCGCCAAAACCCTTCTGTTCTCCATTCCCATTGTCGCCATCATCAGCAGCGGCCTGATCGTGCGCAAAGAGGACATGGAAACCTTTGCCCCGTTCGTCGAAGACGGAAAAATCGACTTCACGGCGTTGATGGCCAGCCACACCATCAAACTGGGCGTGGTTGCCGAGCGCAGCTACGGAGAAGTGATCGACCCTATCCTGCACACCGCCGATGAAGACACGCTGGTCACGCACTACGGCAACGACGCCGTCGGCAGCCTGCTGCAAATGGAACGGCTGGGGCGGCTGGAAGCGTTTATCAGCTTCTGGCCGGAAGCGCGTTACCAGGCCATGCAACAAGGCATCCTGCCGGAAGAGCTCAGTTTTTTACCGATCAAGAACAACCCGGCCTACCAGTTCATCTACATCAGTTGCAGCCGGTCACCTGAAGGCGAGCAGGCCATCGCTACGATCAATCGCGAGATGCGTGTATTGCGTGAAAGCCATCTGGTGGGGTTTTACGCCCAATGGCTGGACCCCGCCCAGCGGGCCGGCTACCTGGAAGATGTAAAAGCGCTGTTCGAGAAGAACTGATCAGGCAAAAGAAACCCCGGGCAGAGGGGGCCTGCCCGGGGTAAACATGACCTTTGGGGTCAGTACGCCAGCCGCTGATCACCGGAGCACAATGATCACGTCTGGCGTCATGAATAGGATTACAGCGAACCCGTCAGGTTCCGACCCGGTTGATGGCTGTTAAGCCACTGTTAAGCAAAAGACCGGGCATTTGCAAAGCTCCGGCTGATTGCCAGATTGCGCATGGCCGCAATGACACAAGGTTCGATCCGGCCTTCAGCGACCATCAGGTCCCGGCGCAGACCGTCCACCACATCAGTGAGCTGACGCTTGTCGCTCAATTGATCAGCGCTGAATGTACGCTTGATCACACAGGCACCCGTTTTATCTTTCAGAGTCACCAGACGCTCGCCCCGAGCGCCCGCCTGACCGATAGTGGCCTGATAAGGCGCCAGCGCTTCGCTTAGCAGTAAGCTGATATTTTCCATCCGGATCACCACTCAACAGTTTGAATGCAAAGGTGCCAACAAATGACCGTCGGTGATAGCAGAAAGTTCTTTCTGTCACCTGATCACAGCACCGGCTGTTATTTCGAGCATGCCTGTTGAATGTGACACGGAAAAAACCGGCACCCTCCGAAGCAGGAAAGAAAGACGTAGGAAAACCCGACAAAAATCCGCTACAGGTCCTACACAGCGCCCATCCTTGTGCCTCCTGTGATAAACACAATGATCACCTGCAATGCGTTCAGCCTTTTTTTCTGACGGAGCCACACCTTGAGCGATTCACCTGATCGCCCGTTGCGCGCCATCGTGGCGGATGACCACCCTATTTTTCTCATTGGTCTGCGGGTCGTGCTGGAACAGAAGGACCTGGCGACAGTGGTGGCCGAAGCCTGCAACCCGGATGAGCTGTTGCACGTACTGACGCATCACGCCTGTGATGTGCTGGTGACTGACTTCATGATGCCCGTTGAGCATCAGAATGACGGCTTGCGCCTGTTGCAGCGTATTCGGCGGGACTTTCCGGCACTGCCGGTGATCGTGGTCACCACGTTGAGCAACGGCGGGCTGTTTCAGTCCATGCTCGACATCGGGGTGCAGGGGCTGTTGAGCAAGGCCAGTCTGGCCGGAGAACTGCCTGCTGCGATCAAAAGCACGCAACGCGGTGGGGTATTTGTCGCTGACTCGGTGCGCCGGGTCCTGAGAGACGCACAGCCGCATGGACCTGACAGGCTATCGACTTACGAACACCTGTCGCCCCGAGAGCTGGAGGTGCTGCGCCTGTTGTCGGCCGGGCATACTGTCGGCCAGATCGCCGCGCAGCTCAATCGCAGCAAACAGACCATCAGCGCGCAGAAAGTCAGCGCCATGCGCAAACTCGGTCTGGCCAACGACGCTGCGTTGTTCATTTATTTGCAGGAAAGCGGGATGTCCTGACGACAAGTGTCATTCCAATACCGCCTGCCGGCGAGTGTCATCACGTTCGGCTATCCAGCGTAACAGCTCGGACGCAGGCATCGGGCGGGCAATGAAATACCCCTGAACGGCAGGGTCGCCCAGCGCCAGCAGGCTGTGAAAGTCATCCACCGTCTCGACGCCCTCGACCACAACCGACATGGAAAGACGTTTTGCCATGAGCATGGCTCCGGCCACCACGGCGGACTTGCGCGCGTCATCGGCCATGCCGCGCACGAATTCGGTCGGGATCTTCAACTCGGTGAACGGCAACTGCAGCAATCTCTCGATATTCGATGCCCCCATGCCAAAGTCATCGATGGACAATTTGCAGCCCTGCATGCATAACCTCAACAGGCCCTCCAGTTGCCAGTTCTGAGGCCGGGCGGCATCCTGCTCGAGAATTTCCAGCGTCAGCGCACTGGCCGGCACGCCATGACGCGCAAGGGCTTGCATGATCTGCCCGGCAAAATCCACTTGTTGCAGCACTTGAGGGTCGATGTTGACAGCGACGGCTAAGGCTTCGCCCCGCTCGTGCATGACCTGCGCCGAAAACTGCAACGCCTGATCAAGCACACGCCAGGTCAACGGAACCGTCAGCCCTTCGGTTTCGATCACATCCATGAAGCGACCGGGTGCAAGCAAGCCATGCACAGGGTGCTGCCAGCGAACCAGCGCTTCGACGCCCAGCAGCTCACCGCCCAGGCTGACCTTGGGTTGGAAATACGCGATCCACTGTTCGGCGAGAGCGGCAATGTCTGCGTCCCGGTCATCGGTGGGGACGAACAACTCCAGTGCGGGGGGGGACGCTGAAGCGCGATTGACCGGCAACGCCGACGTGACGCCTGCCCGGCTCGGCCCGTACACGTCCAACAGATCGTACAGCGCGACGACCGAGGCTGGCTTTTGCAGGTACCCCAGCACCTCAAGCCCCTGATTGAGCGCCAGTTGCGCAGCACCTTCCAGCACACAGGCGGCCGAGCTGCTCAAAATGATCAGCGCCTTCGCCTGCCCGTTTTCCGCGAGAAAGCGGATCAGCTCAAGACCGTCAGGGCCGTCCATCTGCAGGTCGCAGATCGCGATGTCGACAGGGCCACGGCCTTGCAAAGATTGTTTTGCGGCCTCGACACTGTCGGCCGCCAACACGTCGAACACCTGATTGGCGTTGAGCATCTGGTGCAGAGCCATCATCTGAAACGGATGATCTTCGAGAATCAGAACCTTGAGAGAATTCACAGTCATGCCTGGAGAATCACAGCCATCTGGCCGGGGTAACACTGACTCTAGTCACTCCCGCAGAAATGTCCCATAGGACCTGTCCTAATCTGGCAACGGCGAGACCCGATCCGCAAGGCTCAATGACGCAGCAACGCAGTCTCAGGTACAGTCACCAGTTGCAGTTCGATGTCCGCGCGCAGGCAGATCATTGCACGCTCCAGCGCCGGCCAGCGCTCGGACACACCCGCGGTGCATTGCAGCCGAACGCTTTCATCCAGCGCGGCGCACGCCTTGGCCAGCGGGACGGCGTCGACCAGACTGGCCGCGCCCTTGAGTCGATGCAGACCGGCACCTAAAGTCTTCCAGTCGTCTGCCAGTACCGCAGGTTCCAGCAAGGCATGCTCATGGCGCAGGTTTTTCCAGAGTTCGCCCAACAAGCGTTGCATCTGTTCGGGATTGGCCTGGGTCATGCCTTGCAGCGAGCGTATGTCAAAGGTCGGCTCACGCACCCGATCCGCCAGTTCCCTGGCCAGACGCGCCAGTGACAGCGGCTTGATCAGCAGCCCGTCCATCCCCGCCTGCTCGCAACGATCGGCCTCGTCACTCATGGCGTTGGCGGTGCAGCCGATGATCGGGCAACGTCGGCGCTGCTCTTTCTCCTCGATCCGTCGAATGGCCTCGGTCAATGCGTAGCCACTGATGCCCGGCATGTTGCAATCGGTGATGACGGCATCGAACAGCCCTTCACGCCAGGTCGACAGGGCAGCCTCGCCGTCTTCGACAGGCACCACCCGATGGCCGAGAAACTCCAGTTGCCGGGTGAGTACCAATCGATTGGCTGACATGTCATCGACCACCAGCAGCGTCAGACTGCGCGTGGTCAGGTGTGCCTGCAAAGCATCGTCAGCGGGCACAACCGGCTCGGTGACGCGCGCGAGCGGGATATCGACGGTGACCCGCGTCCCCTTCCCCGGCTCGCTGTGCAGACTGATATCGCCCTTCATCAACTCCACCAGTTGTCGGGTGATGCTCAATCCAAGCCCGCTGCCACCGTAACGTGCCGCCGTATCGTCGCTGGCCTGAATGAAGGGTTGAAAGATCTGCTGCTGGCGCTCCGGCTCAATGCCAGCGCCGCTGTCCTGAATACAAATGTGTATCCGCGATGCATCGGCCGCCTCATCGGAGGCATTTACCCTGACGACCACCGCCCCTTGTCGGGTGAACTTCAGGGCGTTGCCCAGCAGGTTATGCAGCACCTGGCGCAGCCTCAGCGGGTCTAGCCAGTAGTCACCCTGCGCCTGATCAGCGAACTCAAGGTGCAGCTCCAGACCTTTTCCGCGAGCCTGTGCCGAAAAGAGCTCGATGACGCCCTCGAAAAACGCTTGCAGAGGCGTCACAGCCAATGACAACTGCATGCCACCGGCTTCGATTCTGGCCAGATCGAGGCTTTCGCCAATCAATGCCACAAGCTCTGTGGCTGACCGGTGGGCAACCTGCAATCCTTGGGAAGGCGTCTCGCCCCGGCTTAGCGCCTGCTCGCATTCCAGCTCCAGCAAACCGATGATCGCCCCCATCGGCGTGCGAATTTCATGGCTCATGCTGGCCAGAAAGATACTTTTTGCCTCGTTGGCGTCGGCAGCCTGACGCCTCGCCTCCTCGAGCTGCCGCTCCAGTTGCTTACGCTCGGTGATATCTATCCAGCCACCCAGCAGCCCCTGCAACTGCCCGTCGGCAGCAAAAAACGGGACCGTCCATTGCCAGACCTCCATGCGTTTTCCAGACAGTTCAATGGTGCGGTCGGAAAAGGCCGGCTGATGATTTTCCAGCAGTTTGAGGTAGTCCGCGTGCATCTGTTCGGCCAATGGCCGCGGAATGAGGTGAACATCGGTCAGGCGTCGGCCATTCATCTGTTCGAAGCTGATGTCCAGGCTTTGCTCGTAGCTGCGATTGCAGGAGATCAAGCGCCCTTTGAGATCGCGCACGTAAATGGGATTGGGAATGCCGTCGAGCAACGCATGCTTGAACGCCAACTGATCATTGAGCTGCTGTTCCGCCTTGTGGCGCTGACGAATCTGTACATTCAGACGGCTGCTCCAGACCAGCGATACCAGCCCGGTCAGCAACGCCAATGCGACGACCCAGAACACCCATTGCGGTATCCGCCCCCAGAGCGATGGCTGAGGCAAGGTCGACCCCAGCCATTTCAAGCGGATCGAGCGCAGCTCGGCCACCGGAAACTCTTCCAGTGCCTTGTTCAGAATGCCCAGCAATTCCGGCTGGGACTTGACCACGGAAAACCGGTCCGGCGACCACTTGCCATCGACACTGCGGGCCACTTTCAGCTGCCCCGACGGGAACATGTAAGCGCCCGCTTCATTTTGAATGGTCGCGTCGGCAGCACCACTCTCGACCAGCGCGCGGGCCTGCTCGTAGGTGTCCACCAGACGAAGCTTAATCAACGGGTGCTCTTGCCGGATCATGTCCTCAAGCGCATGCCGGGCAGGCAGCGCCAGCACTTGCCCGCTTAGACCGGCAAGCGATACCCGGGACGAGCGATCAGAATGCACCACGAACATCCAGCTGGTGCCGCCGAACGAGTAGGTATAGTCCAGATAACGTCGCCGTTCGGCGTTTTCCGCAAGCGTGGTGTTCATGTCCGCCAGCCCCGCACGAAGCAAGTCGATACTCTGCTGCGTGGAAGGCACTTCCTTGTGTTCGAACTGCAACCCGGTCATGCGCGAAATGCGCGCCAGCACGTCGGCATTCAGGCCTACCCACTGGCCATTTTTGTCCTTGTAGATGTAAGGCGGATGCTGAGTGGTGGAAACGGTCACCTTGGGGTGTTTCAGCAGCCAGCGCCGCTCTGCGCTGGTCAGCCGAATACGCTGCCCATCCACGTCGGCACCAAGCCCCAGCGTCCAGCGCCCGAGCACCTCACGGCTGACTGACGGGGCAATGCTGTCCAGCGCTCGATCAATCAGGTTCAGCAAGCGCTGCTCGTCCCCGCGCATGGCGAAGGAAAACCCCACAGGCGGCAAGCGGCTTTCAAACTTGATCTGCAACCCGAGATAGGGCCGCAGGGCGGTGTAGGTGCGCACGATCACTTCGTTGCCGATGAAAACGTCGGCCTCCCCCTGACTCAAGGCCTCCAGCGCGCTGTAAAGGTTGGGGGCGATAATGATCTCGCTCTGGGGATAGACGCGGTGTACCACGTCCGAATCGGCATATCCGTCAAGCAGCACCACTTTTTTGTCGGCCAGACCGGGTGGCGGACTCAGATCGTTACCGCGGCCAACAACCACCGAGCGGTCCGGCATGTACTCGCTGGAGAACAGCAGCCCGGGGACGCCTCGCTCAAAACCGTTGGCGCTGGTCAGCAGGTCGATCCTGCCCTCGCGTAACGCATCAATCGCCTCTTCACGCCTGATGAAGCCCACCACCTGCATCGGGATATTCAACTGATCACTGACCAGACCCAGGTAATCGGCGCTGATGCCCTGATAGCGGTTGCGATCACTGGTGATATCGATTGGCTCGTAATCGGCAATCGCAATCCCGACCCGAAGTGTCTTGCGCTGATCGAGCCATGCCCGGTCCTTGCCCTCGATGGCCAGATCCTCCGATACCACGAAGGGGGCGGTCAGTGTGAATGGCAGGCTCTGCGCAGCATCGACCGAGCGGGCAAAAAACAACGCCAACAGCATCGCTGCCATGCGCCATACATGGCTTCTCATTATGCTGCCCGTCTCCTTGACTGTGCGCTGCCTGCTTGCCTGCTTCACCACGAATGACTCAACTCTCTGGTTCGAAAAACCAGCGAAGTTTGGCACGTAGAAACAGAAAGGCCCGCCAAATGGCGGGCCTAAAGTTGTTACACGAGGCTTCTGTCAGAGCGGTTTGCCGCGGTTACCATGCTGGCTGACAAACGCCTGTATGGCTTTCAGGTCATTCGGCAGTACGGTGCAGCGCTCGTCACGCTCGAACAAATCAGACAAATGTGCAGGTAGCTCAAGCGCTTTTCCTACACCGGCTTTCTCCACTGCCTCCGGGAATTTGACCGGATGCGCCGTCCCCAGAATCACCATTGGCGTGTCCAGACTGCGACGACATTCACGGGCGGCCTTCACACCGATAGCGGTATGCGGGTCAAGCAGCTCGCCGGTGCTCTTGAACACGTCGGTGATGGTCTTGCAGGTGTCCTCATCGCTGACCGCCAGAGAGTCGAACAGTTTGCGGGTCTCGGTCCAGCGCTCTTCTTCGACACTGAAACCGCCCCCCTGCCTGAAGGTGCTCATCAATTCGGCGATTGCTGATCCCTTGCGACCGTGCATGTCGAACAGCAGGCGTTCGAAGTTCGAGGACACCATGATGTCCATAGAAGGCGACAACGTGGCGTGAAGGGTTTCCTTGACGTACTGATTGCCGCTCATGAAGCGGTGCAGGATGTCGTTGCGGTTGGTGGCGACGATCAGTTGATTGATCGGCAGCCCCATGTTGCGCGCCAGGTACCCGGCGAAGATATCGCCGAAGTTGCCGGTAGGTACCGAGAACGAGACCGACCGCGCAGGGCCACCCAACTGCAGCGACGCATGAAAGTAGTAGACGATCTGGGCCATGATCCGCGCCCAGTTGATCGAGTTGACCGCCACCAGGCGCGTGCCTTTCAGGAAGCCCTGGTCGGCGAAGCTGGCCTTGACCATTTCCTGGCAATCGTCAAAGTTGCCTTCCACAGCGATGTTATGGATGTTATCGCCGAAGATGGTGGTCATCTGCCGACGCTGAACGTCCGAAACACGGTTGTTCGGGTGCAGGATGAAGATGTCGACGTTGTCGCAGCGGCGGCAGCCTTCAATGGCCGCAGAACCGGTGTCACCCGAGGTGGCGCCAATGATCACGACACGCTCGCCGCGCTTGGCCAGCACGTAGTCCAGCAGACGACCGAGCAGTTGCAGTGCGAAATCCTTGAACGCCAGGGTAGGACCGTGGAACAGCTCAAGCACCCACTCGTTGCCATTCAACTGGCGCAATGGCGCGACGGCACTGTGGGCGAAGACGCCGTAGGTCTCTTCGAGAATCTGTTTGAAATCGGCATCCGGAATGCTGCCTGTCACGAAGGGACGCATGACCCGGAAGGCCAGCTCGTGATACGGAAGTCCCGCCCAGGAGGCGATTTCTTCCTGAGTAAAGCGCGGCAGGTTTTCGGGCACATAGAGGCCGCCATCGCTGGCCAGACCAGTCAACAGGACGTCTTCGAAATTCAGGGCCGGTGCCTGCCCGCGAGTACTGATATAGCGCATGGGATCAAACCTTTGGTTTGAGCTGAACGCCCGAAGCGAAAAGCCTCAAGCGCTCAGCATCGAGTTCAAGGCGACGAGCGTCAGACGTGCAACTGACGGCTCGCAGCTGACGTTAGTTTAGGTGCTCGACGCGAATGCGAACCACCGGGCCTGCAACATCCTGAAGAGCTTCCAGGGCCTGAATGGCGTCATTGATGCGCTGTTCCAGCACGCGGTGCGTCAACAGGATCATCGGCACCAGGCCATCGTGTTCTTCGACTTCCTTTTGCATGATCGATTCGATGTTGATGCCGCGCTCGGACAGGATGCTTGCCACCTGCGCCAGTACGCCCGGATGATCCTTGGCCTGGATGCGCAGGTAGTAGGCACTTTCGCAGGCTTCGATCGGCAGGATCGGGTGAGCGGACAACGAGTCGGGCTGGAAGGCCAGATGGGGCACGCGGTTTTCCGGGTCGCAGGTCATGGCACGCACCACGTCCACCAGATCGGCAATCACCGACGAAGCGGTCGGCTCCTTGCCGGCGCCAGCGCCATAAAACAGCGTTGAACCGGAGGCATCACCGTTGACCATCACCGCGTTCATGACGCCATTTACGTTGGCGATCAGGCGATCAGCCGGGATCAGCGTCGGGTGTACGCGCAGCTCGATGCCCTGCGCCGTGCTGCGCGCAACACCCAGGTGCTTGATGCGGTAGCCCAGTGCTTCGGCGTAGTTCACGTCCGCAGTGGTCAGTTTGGTGATGCCTTCGGTGTACGCCTTGTCGAACTGCAGCGGGATACCGAACGCAATGGACGCCAGGATTGTCAGCTTGTGTGCAGCGTCGATGCCTTCTACGTCGAAGGTCGGATCGGCCTCGGCGTAACCCAGAGCCTGAGCTTCGGCGAGGACGTCCTGGAAGGTACGGCCCTTTTCGCGCATTTCGGTCAGGATGAAGTTGCCCGTACCGTTGATGATGCCTGCGAGCCAGTTGATACGGTTCGCCGACAGCCCCTCACGGATGGCCTTGATGACCGGAATGCCACCCGCGACAGCCGCTTCAAACGCAACGATCACGCCCTTCTCACGCGCTTTGGCGAAAATTTCATTGCCGTGAACAGCGATCAGCGCCTTGTTGGCCGTGACCACGTGCTTGCCGTTTTCGATGGCCTTGAGCACCAGTTCACGGGCAACGGTGTAACCGCCGATCAGTTCGACGACGATATCGATTTCAGGGTTGGTCGCCACGGCGAACACGTCGCTGGTGGTCGGTGTACCGGCAATCTGGCAGTCGGGATTGGGTGTACGAACCGCAATTTGCGCCACTTCGATTCCACGCCCGGCACGGCGGGCAATTTCCTCGGCGTTACGCTGAAGTACGTTGAAAGTACCGCCACCGACAGTACCCAGCCCACATATGCCTACTTTGACCGGTTTCACTGATGAACTCCCCGAAAAACGGCCGATGCTGAATCAGCCGTGGAAAACCGCCGCATGTCGCCATGCGGCCACAAATTGGACGAGGCGCGAAGGTTGCGCCCCACACGACGCCGTTCTATTTAGCGCCCATCGCCAGTTTGGCAACCTGTGCGGCAGGCTGGTAGCCCGGAATTACCTGACCGTCCGCCAAAACAATTGCAGGCGTACCGTTCACGCCGATAGACTGGCCGATTTCATATTGCTTGCTGACCGGGTTGTCGCACTTGGCAGCTTTGATGTCCTTGCCGTCGACCATGCGGTCCATTGCGGCCTTGCGGTCCTTTGAACACCAGACGGCCTGCAATTGTTCATCACCTGGCGAACCGAGCCCCTGGCGCGGGAATGCCATGTAACGGACTTCTACGCCCATTTTGTTCAACTGCGCGACTTCTTCATGCAGTTTGTGGCAGTACGGGCAGGTGGTGTCGGTGAACACCGTGATGTGCGACTTGGCTTCGCCGACAGCCGGATAGATCACCATCTCGGAAAGCGGAATGGCATTGATCGTCTTGGAAATGGCCAGACGCTCGGTTTTTTCGGTCAGGTTGACCGGCTTGCCGTTCTGCACCTGAAACAGGTAGCCCTGAACCACGAACTGACCGTCCGCGCTGGCGTACAGCACTCGGCCGCCCTTGAGCTTGACCTCGTAAAGGCCGTTGAGCGGGCTCGGTGAAATGCTCTCGACCGGCAGTTCCAGCTGGAGCGAATCCAGCGTCTTGCGAATAGCCTGATCGGGGGCGGTATCTGCGACGGCGAACATACTGAATGTGCCGGCCAGCATGAAAGCGGCGGCAGCGAAAATCTGGGGCAAACGCATGAAAACTCCTATGACGGCGGACAGGCTGACGGCTGCAAAAAACAGGAGGGTCCGGCCTTGTTCTGCGAAACCGGCAAAGCCTATCACATAAGGCTCGCGGGGCCGACAGGACGTCGTCATTCCGGATGTTTCCCGGATGGATTGCAGGCTTTCAAGTGAAACATGGGTGCCGGTGAGGCACCCAGGCTGTGTATTGCCTATTTCGACGTCTGGAGTAACGGACAGTGTAAGGCCCGTCAGAAATCTACTTCCGAACCGCACCGTTTTCGTCATACCGCTCAATGATGGTCAGCTTCAAGACCTCATCTACCCCGTCACGGTCAGTCATCCAGGCAAACCATGCACCGCTGGGGAAGCTCTCTCGCTTATAGGTTTGCATAGGGTTCTTGCTTGCGCCGGATGTCAGATAAACATAGTGAGCGTCATTGCTTTCTATTGAAAACTCACGACCTTGCTCAGGCACTATCCGAGCCACGTAAGCCAATCCCGAATTGTCTGTTTTAAAGACCCAGCCGCCAGCGTTGACACCGAGATAAACGGGGGATGTTGTTTCAGGCGTTGAAGAAGCGGGCGGTGGAGGAGAACTTTCCGACTCATCAATATTACCGTCGACCGGTGGCCTTGAATCTAGTACCTGCCCTTGGGTCCGCTCAGACACTGGCATCGGGTCATACTCATACTCATGCGTTTTCTCATACACCTGCAATAGAGCCGAAACACCAGGCACCACGCCTCTATTCAGCAAAACGTACTCACCGTCGCTGCCCGCCCTGAAATAAAGCTTCAGAGTATCTTTGGCCAAGGAGTTCGCACAAAGATACTCATGGGCTTCGCTATGCTCACCGTTCTGCTCACCATTCGCTACAACTTTTGAAAAAGCCAGCTTTGTGCCGTCTTTCAACTCCAGCGTCGCGAGAAATGAAAGCTGTTTCTTTTCAACAGGCATATCGATCATCCTTGATAATTGGTTTTAAAACCCTCACGTCAAGAATAGTCAGCCCGCGCCCCGACACTCGCCTTCTACAAGAACGATTTGAAATAATCACCGATGAAACCGCCTCAAACAGGGGCGTGGCTCGATATCATCAACGCCTAACCCCGAGGATGATGCTTCGCGTGCATTTCATGCAGGCGCGCGCGGGCCACATGGGTGTAGATCTGGGTCGTCGACAGGTCGCTGTGGCCGAGGAGCATCTGCACCACGCGCAGGTCGGCACCGTGATTGAGCAAGTGAGTCGCGAACGCGTGGCGCAGGGTGTGCGGTGACAGGGATTTGCCGATACCCGCAACCGTCGCCTGGTGCTTGATACGGTGCCAGAAGGTCTGGCGGGTCATCTGCTCGCCGCGCGTGCTAGGGAACAGCACGTCGCTGGGCCTTCCGCCGAGCAGTTCGTCGCGGGCGCCGCGCATATATCGCTCGACCCAGACGATGGCCTCTTCGCCCATCGGCACCAGCCGCTCCTTGCTGCCTTTGCCCATGACCCGCAGCACGCCTTGGCGCAGGTTGACCTGTTCCAGTGTCAGGCTGATCAGTTCGGTTACTCGCAAACCGCAGGCATACAACACTTCAAGCATCGCCCGATCACGTTGGCCGATGGGCTCACTCAAGTCCGGTGCGGCCAGCAACGCCTCGACGTCGGCTTCAGAGAGTGACTTGGGCAACGGCTTGCCCAGTTGAGGCATGTCGATTTGCAGGGTCGGATCGACTGTAATCAGCTTTTCGCGCAGCAGGTAACGGTAAAAACCGCGTGCGCCGGACAGAAAACGGGCAGTAGAACGCGGCTTGTAGGCGTTTTCGACGCGCCATGCAAGATGATCGAGGATTACGTCGCGCCCGGCACCGGGCAGATCCACGCTGCGTTCCTGCAACCAGCCGTTGAACAGCGCCAGATCGCTGCGATAGGAGTCGCGGGTGTTATCGGACAGGCCCTTTTCGAGCCAGAGCGCATCCAGAAACCGGTCAATCAGCGGATGGTCGACGGCAGCCATTTTTACTCAAACCCTATGTGGAGATGCCGGAGGCAAATCATCAAACAACAGACAGCAAAAAGGCAGCCCTGAGGCTGCCTTTTTTATGCATCGAAAAACTGTATCAGGACAGTTTTTCCTTGATGCGCGCTGCTTTACCGGACAGGTCACGCAGGTAGTACAGTTTGGCCTTGCGAACGTCACCGCGACGTTTCACAGCCATGCTGTCGATTTGCGGGCTGTAAGTCTGGAAAGTACGCTCAACGCCAACACCGTTGGAGATTTTACGAACAGTGAAAGCACTGTTCACGCCACGGTTACGCTTGGCAATGACAACGCCTTCGAATGCTTGCAGACGAGCGCGGTCGCCTTCCTTCACTTTAACCTGAACGACAATGGTGTCGCCCGGTGCAAAGGTAGGGATCTCTTTGGTCATCTGCTCTGCTTCGAGGGCAAGAATGATTTTGTTAGTCATGCTGGTGCTCCTAAGGTAATCCGTCTGGATCGACCATCGATACGTTAACTATCGTCCCGCTCGCGGATGTATTCCGCCAGCAGCTTCTTCTCTTCTCCAGAAAGCGAGCGGCTTTCCAGAAGATCAGCGCGTCGTTCATAGGTCCGCCCAAGGGACTGCTGTAAACGCCAACGCCGGATGTGCGCGTGATTGCCACTTAGCAACACGTCGGGAACACGCTGATCCGCATACACCTCAGGTCGGGTGTAGTGCGGGCAATCCAGCAGACCGTCCGTGAAGGAATCTTCCTCCGCGGAGTCCACATGCCCTAAAGCTCCAGGCAGCAGCCGCGTAACCGCGTCAATCAGGACCATCGCCGGCAGCTCGCCACCGGAAAGAACATAGTCACCAATCGACCACTCTTCATCGACATGAGCATCAATAAAACGCTCGTCAATGCCTTCATAACGACCGGCGATGAGGATAATCGCTTCCTCCTGCGCCAGTTCGCGTACCGCAGACTGATTCAGTTGGCGGCCTTGTGGCGACAGGTAAATCACCTTCGCCGCATCCCCTGCCGCTTGCCTGGCCTGAACCAAGGCATCTTCAAGGGGCTTGATCTTCATCACCATGCCCGGACCACCGCCAAATGGGCGATCATCCACAGTGTGATGGCGATCAGTGGTGTAATCCCGCGGATTCCAACAAGTGAGCTGCAACAGCCCTTGTTTCACCGCACGGCTGGTAATGCCGTATTCGCTGATGGCGGAAAACATCTCGGGAAACAGACTGATGACTTCTATGCGCAGGCTGGCCATGACATTCAGAAGTCCGCGTCCCATTCCACCTTCATCTCGCCAGCGGCCATGTCGACTGCCAACACGCATTGCTCCGTATAGGGCAACAGGCGTTCACGATCATCAAGGCTGCCCGCGCAGGGCTTTACAACCATTACATCGTTTGAACCGGTTTCGAGCAGGTGATCGATTTTCCCGAGCAGTTGCCCGAGTTGGTCGATGACCTTGAGGCCTTCAAGCTGGTACCAGTAGTACTCGCCATCGTCCAGATCAGGGAACAGGTTGCGCGGCACGCAGATTTCGTAACCTGAGAGAAGACGGGCTTCCTCACGATCATCGAGACCCTTGAGCTTTACGACCAGAAACTTGCTCTGCAAGCGTCCACTGACCAGCTCCACCTGTTTCTCAACGCTGCCTTCGCGCCGAAGCGTCAAGGTTTTGTAGTCCAACAGGTTTCCAATCGGATCAGTAAAGGAATAAACCTTCACTTCGCCGCGAACGCCATGAACCGAGTAAATCTTGCCAATGACGATCAGATCGTCGGCAGATGCAGGCGTCGCGTTCATAAGACTCAGGCCGCGGCCTTGGTCTTGTTGTGCTCTTTGAGCAACTGGGCAACGCGCTCGGAAGTTTGTGCGCCCACGCTCAACCAGTAGTTGACGCGTTCTTCGTTAACGGACAAACGGATTTCCTGACCACGGGCAACCGGGTTGAAGAAACCGATCTGTTCCTTGTGGGAACCGTCACGAGCATTACGGCTGTCGGTTACGGTCAAGTGGTAAAACGGGCGCTTTTTGGAGCCGCCAAGGGCAAGACGGATGGTTAGCATTGAACATCGTTCCTGTAGTCGGTGCTGCAAATCTAAGATGCACAGCGGGCATAGGTGCCCGAAAGGCCGCATATTCTAAGGAATATCCGGACTTTTGCAAATGTCTTTTTCCGGCGCCTATCGGCATGCCTTCCAGATTTGCCAAGAAGCTGTCATCACGACAGCGGGTATAAGCCCGCATGACACGGGCTGGCCGGGAGTCTCCCCCCGGATGGGACGCGTGCAAAACCTCTTGCACGCGACACAATTACATTTTCGGCATGCCGCCGCCGGGCAGCATTCCGCCCATGCCGCGCATCATTTTTGCCATTCCGCCCTTGGCGGAGAATTTCTTCATCATCTTCTGCATCTGTTTGTGCTGCTTGATCAGACGCCCGATGTCCTGAACCTGAGTCCCGGAACCCATTGCGATCCGGCGCTTGCGCGAGCCGCTGATCAGCTCGGGGTCACGGCGCTCGGCCGGCGTCATCGAGTTGATGATGGCTTCCATCTGCTTGAACTGCTTCTCTGCCGCGCCCTGGGCATTGCCCATCTGCGACAGATTGACGCCACCGATGCTTGGCAGCTTGTCCATGAGGCCGCCAAGGCCGCCCATGTTCTTCATTTGCTGCAGTTGATCGCGGAAGTCTTCGAGGTCGAAGCCCTTGCCCTTCTTGAGTTTCTTGGCAAGTTTGTCGGCCTTGTCCTTGTCGAGGGTCTGTTCGGCCTGCTCGATCAGGCTGAGCACGTCGCCCATGCCGAGAATCCGCGAAGCGATACGGTCCGGGTGAAACGGCTCCAGCGCCTCGCTCTTCTCACCCATGCCGATGAACTTGATCGGCTTGCCGGTAATGGCGCGCACCGACAGTGCCGCACCGCCACGGGCATCACCGTCGACCTTGGTGAGGATCACGCCGGTCAGCGGCAGTGCGTCGCCGAAGGCCTTGGCCGTGTTGGCCGCATCCTGACCAGTCATGGCATCGACCACGAACAGCGTCTCGGCCGGTTTGACCGCCGCGTGCAGCGCCTGAATCTCGCCCATCATCTCGACATCGATGTGCAAGCGACCGGCGGTATCGACGATGACCACGTCGATGAACTTGAGCTTCGCTTCTTTTATGGCAGCCTGGGCGATCTCGACAGGCTTCTGGCTGATGTCGGAGGCAAAGAAGGTGACACCGATGTCGTTGGCCAGGGTTTCAAGCTGCTTGATGGCGGCAGGACGGTAAACGTCGACCGACACCACCATGACGGTTTTCTTCTTGCGCTCTTTAAGGAAGCGCGCCAGCTTGCCGGCCGTGGTGGTCTTGCCCGCACCTTGCAGACCCGCCATCAGGATCACGGCAGGCGGCGTGACATTGAGCACCAGGTCTTCGTTGGCAGCGCCCATCAGGCTTTCGAGCTCGGCCTGGACGATCTTCACGAACGCCTGGCCCGGCGTCAGGCTGCGCGACACTTCGGTGCCGACGGCGCGTTCCTTGACACTGTTGACGAAGTCTTTGACCACCGGCAAGGCGACGTCGGCTTCAAGCAACGCCATACGCACTTCGCGCAAGGTATCTTTGATATTGTCCTCGTTCAGCTTGGCCTTGCCAGTTACATGGCGCAGCGTCTGCGAGAGGCGGTCAGTCAGATTTTCAAACATGCGCGATCCTTTCAGGCTCTCGTCGAACCCCGGTTGATGCGGCCCGGCCCGTAATGCAGAAATGGCGCTCGGCGAGCCTGCGGCGTGAGCAGGTCGCGGATTATAGCGAAGACTCCGTCGCACGGACACCACGCAGACTGCTTCTGTGGTCTTTCGTGATTTGCCGGTTATATGCCAAACTCAGCGCCTTTCCAGGCCCGTCCATCAGGATCTATGTCCCCTTTGCCACCCAGCCTGCTTCCCAGCCTCGCCGCCGCCGCTCTTTATGCCGCCGCGACCGCCTATCAGGGCGTGCGCCTGAGCCAGACCGCCAGGCCCGACAAACGGCTGCTGTGCCTGCTCGGCACGCTTGCCGTGATCGCGCACGCCTTCGCTCTGTTTTCCCAGCTGACGCACTCCGTCGGCCTTGGCCTGGACTTTTTCAACTCGGCCAGCCTAATCGCCGCGTCGGTGATCGCCGTCACGCTGATCGCCACGTCACGCATACCGGTGGAAAACCTGCTGGTGCTGCTGTTTCCTCTTGGGATGATCACCGTCCTGCTGGCGCAATTCGCGCCCAGCGGCACCGTGCAACCAATCATGGAAGAGCCCGGCATCCTCAGCCACATTCTGCTGTCTCTTCTGGCCTACGGGATGTTCACCATTGCGGTCTTTCAGGCGTTGCTGGTGCTGCTGCAAGACCATCAGCTCAAGCACAAGCACCCGACCGGGCTGATCAGAAACTTTCCGCCGCTGCAAACCATGGAAAGCCTGCTGTTCGGCTTTCTCTGGGCCGGCTGGATACTGCTCTCGCTGTCGCTGCTTTCCGGATGGCTGTTCGTCGAGAACCTGTTCGCGCAGCATCTGGTGCATAAAACCCTGCTGGCCTGCCTGGCCTGGGTGGTGTTCAGCGTGCTGTTGTGGGGGCGTAATCGTCTTGGATGGCGCGGACACAAGGCCATCCGCTGGACACTGGGCGGTTTCTGCCTGCTGATGCTGGCCTATTTCGGCAGCAAGCTGGTACGCGAATTCATTCTGCACATCTGATGGCCTCTGATCATGGATAATTTGCCGCTCGGCCCCCTGCTCGGCGTACTCGCCCTGCTGACTCTCTGGGCCGCCCTGCTGACTGCAGTCGAAGCCGCGCACCATCAGCTCAAGACATTGCGCGCCGCCAGCCGCAAAGATGAAGCCGCGAAGCTTCCCGACCTTGCGTTCAACCTGAACAGCCTGATTCTGTGCAACACCATGATCAAGGTGCTGGTGACCGTCATTGCCACGCTGATCGCTGCCGGCTATTGGTTCTATAACGGGCCGACCGTAGCGTGGCTGGGCACGTTCAGTATCATGCTGGTCTTCGCCGAATACATGCCGCGTCGCCTTGCAAACCGCCATCCGGTTTCGACATTGCTGCTGGGTAATGGCGTCCTGCGAATTCCGATGAAGATCGTCTGGCCGCTGGCGTACGTGTTCAATGTGCTTGCCAAGACCCTCCTGCGCCCGGTGACGTCACGCCATGCGCAACCTGAGCATCAGGCCTTCGATGACGATTCGCACAAAGCCGTTCAACACGTTGTGGTTCAGGAGCATAACCCGCGCATCAACGTGCTCTCAGGCATCCGCGCGCTGGACAGCATCACCGTCAATGACATTCTGATACCCCGCAATGAAGTAGACGGTGTCAATCTGGATGACCCGCTCGAACTGATCATCGAACGCCTGATCATTTCCCGCCACACGCGCCTGCCGGTCTACCACAACGACATCAATCAGGTACAAGGCGTCATCAACACCCGCGATATCAGCCATCTTCTGCCCAAGAGTACGCTGACCAAAGAGCAGTTGCTGGCGGTCTGCTACGAACCCTATTTCGTACCCGAAAGTACACCGCTGCAATTGCAGCTGCTGAATTTTCACAAGCAGCAGCGTCGCTTGGGTGTGGTGGTCGATGAGTACGGCGAAGTGCTGGGCATCGTGACCCTTGAAGACATTCTGGAAGAAATTGTCGGCGAGTTCGAAAGCGAGCAAAGGCTGGACAACCCTCACATCAAGCGCCAGGAAGACGGACGCCTTGAAGTCGAAGGCGCAGCTTCTATTCGTGAACTGAACAAAAGCCTTGGCTGGCACCTGCCGTCCGATGGCCCGAAAACCCTCAACGGGCTGGTCACCGAAGCGCTGGAAACCATTCCGCAAGCTCCGGTGTGCCTGAAGATCGGGCCTTACCGCCTGGAAATACTCGAGACCGAGGATAACCGCGTGACTCGCGTGGCCATGTGGCACAACACGCTGGTGGGCACGTTCAAATAGATTCCATCGCGCCACCGTTGCCTCTCGCCGCATTCGCGTTACTCTGCTCAGCGCTGCACCCACAATCACAATAATCAACGCTTGCCGGGCCACGGCGCAGGCCGACCGGCGAGATGACTGTCAGGGAATCCGCATGACCAGTACTCCGCTCGCTCGCGAAGATAATGACGTGCCCGCCACACCGGCCAACTCCACAAGCCGCGTAGCCACTGCCAGCTTCATCGGCACCGCCATCGAGTTCTACGACTTTTACGTGTACGCCACCGCTGCCGCACTGGTCATTGGTCCGGTGTTTTTCCCGCAGACGTCAGGCACCGCACAAATGCTGTCGTCATTTCTGACCTTCGGCATCGCCTTTCTTGCACGCCCTCTGGGTTCTGCGCTGTTCGGCCACTTCGGTGACCGGGTCGGGCGCAAATCGACACTGGTGGCATCGCTGTTGCTGATGGGGGTCTGCACCACACTGATCGGCGTCTTGCCTGGCTATGCCACTATCGGAGCATGGGCACCGATTCTGCTGTGCGTACTGCGTTTCGGTCAGGGGCTGGGCTTGGGCGGGGAATGGGGCGGCGCGGCTTTGCTGGCGACCGAAAACGCTCCTAAAGGCAAGCGAGCCTGGTTTGGCATGTTTCCGCAACTGGGGCCATCGATCGGCTTTCTGGCGGCCAATGGCCTGTTTCTGGCCTTGGCCATGACGCTGGATGACGAGCAGTTCCGCGCCTGGGGCTGGCGAATTCCGTTTTTGCTCAGCGCCGTGCTGGTGATGGTCGGGCTGTACGTACGCCTGAAACTGGAAGAGACGCCAGTCTTCGCCAAGGCGATGGCACACCATCAACGCTTCAGCCTGCCGATTGTCGAAACCTTCAGTCAGCATTGGAGGCCCATGCTGCTGGGTGCGGCATCCATGGTGGTCTGCTACGCGCTGTTTTATATCTCGACGGTGTTTTCGCTGAGCTATGGCGTCTCCACATTGGGCTATACCCGCGAAACGTTCCTCGGCCTGCTGTGCTTTGCGGTGCTGTTCATGGCGGCAGCGACACCGCTGGCAGCTCTGGCGAGCGACCGCTTCGGGCGCAAGCCGGTGCTGATAGTCGGTGGCGTTCTGGCGATTCTGTCGGGCTTTACGATGGAACCCCTGCTGACCCACGGCAGCACCTGGGCGGTGGCGTTGTTCCTGTGCATCGAGCTGTTTCTGATGGGCATTACCTTTGCCCCGATGGGCGCCCTGCTGCCAGAGCTGTTTCCGACACAGGTTCGCTACACAGGCGCCTCGGCAGCCTACAATCTGGGCGGAATCGTGGGTGCGTCGGTGGCGCCCTTCTTCGCCCAGAAACTGGTGGCGATGGGCGGTTTGAGCTGGGTCGGCGGGTATGTGTCTGCAGCCGCGCTGATCAGCGTGCTGGCGGTGTTGAGCCTGAAGGAAACGAAAGACAGGGAGCTTTGAGGTGCAAGCTGCAAGAAGACGTGCGCGTCCTTTCTTGCAGCTTGCCGCTTACAAACCTACAGCTCGACGTTGACCGCTTGAGCGGCCCGGGTTGCCTTGGCACGCGCAGCGTCGATGGACTCGTCGCGGGCCAGGGCAACGCCCATGCGGCGCTGACCGTTGACTTCCGGCTTGCCGAACAGGCGCAGTGCGGTGTCCGGCTCTGCCAGTGCGGCGCCGAGGTTGGCGAAAGCGGTCTGTGTGGACTGGCCTTCAACCAGGATCACCGCAGAGGCTGACGGGCCGAACTGGCGAATCAACGGGACCGGCAGTCCCAGAATCGCCCGGGCGTGCAAGGCAAACTGGGACAGGTCCTGAGAAATCAGGGTGACCAGACCGGTGTCGTGCGGGCGCGGCGAGACTTCGCTGAACCACACTTGATCGCCTTTGATGAACAGTTCGACGCCGAACATGCCACGACCACCCAATGCCTCGGTCACGGCCTTGGCCACGCGCTCTGACTCTGCCAGGGCCGCAGGGCTCATGACCTGTGGCTGCCAGGATTCCTGATAGTCGCCCTTCTCCTGACGATGGCCAACCGGCGCACAGAACGTGGTGCCACCGGCATGACGCACGGTCAGCAGAGTGATTTCGTAATCGAAGTCGATGAAGCCCTCCACGATGACGCGCCCTTTACCGGCACGTCCGCCTTCCTGTGCGTAATCCCAGGCCTTCTGCACATCATCGGTGCTTTTCAGCAGGCTTTGCCCTTTGCCCGACGAGCTCATGACCGGCTTGACCACACACGGGAAACCCAGGTCTTCGACCGCCTTGCTGTAGGCCTCGAAGGTGTCGGCGAAATGGTACGGCGAGGTCGGCAGTTCCAGTTCTTCCGCCGCCAGACGACGAATGCCTTCGCGGTTCATGGTCAATTGCGCGGCACGTGCAGTCGGGATGACCGTGAAGCCTTCGGCTTCAAGCTCAACCAGTGTGGCGGTGGCAATCGCTTCGATTTCAGGAACAATGAAATGCGGCTTTTCAAGCTCGATAACAGCGCGCAAGGCCGCGCCGTCGAGCATGTTGATCACATGGCTGCGATGAGCGACCTGCATGGCTGGCGCGTTTTCATAACGGTCAACTGCAATCACTTCAACGCCGAGGCGTTGCAGTTCGATCACGACTTCCTTGCCCAGTTCGCCGCTGCCGCAGAACAGTACGCGAGTCGCGGTGGGCGACAGTGGAGTTCCGATTCGAGTCATCTCAGGTCCTCGTGAAGCAGATATCGAGAGCTGCACGCCTCAGGCGAGCAACCGCAGTGAAGAAAGGCGCGCAATTTACCACGAAGCCCGGACAAATGGGGCTCAACCGGGGCAAGCGCTGTTGCGCGCTCGCCAGGCCATGATCAACCAGACCATTGTCACGCCAGCGAACTTGGAGATCAGGGCGGTCAGTATCACGGGTGCGGTCAGGGCATCGATCATGCCGAAAAAGATGAAGGTGTCCAGCGGAATGCTCAGCGCAGAGCTGATCCACAACCGATCACGCAGCGGAAGCCTGGTGATGCTGAAGACCAGCCAGTCAATGCACTCGGACACGGCAAATGCGGTGGCGCTGGCCAGTGCAATCGTGGGATCACTGGTCACGTACGACAGCGACAGCGCCACCAGCATGGCAATGATCGCACCGTGACCGAAGCGAACCTGCACCATGTCGCGCAGCACAAACACCAGCCCGCCCCAGGCCGACCAGATCATGTCCAGATGCGGAGCGCTGGAAAAGGCGAAGTTGATCAGCACGACACTGCCGATGTAAGCGATCAGGAAAAGCATGGAGAGTTTGGGCCTGTGCAAGCGAGCGGCAATGATAGCAAACAAGGACAAGGATCGTGCCAAGACGTGGGCGAAAGCGTTAATCCTGAGGCAGGAAATGCATCGACTGTCACGCCCTCTTCGCGAACAAGTTCGCTCCCACAAAAGCC
>NZ_MTSA01000011.1:0-215242 GCF_002157375.1 Pseudomonas syringae | reverse complement strand
CGTGGATCACATCCTGGCCACCCTTGCCATCAAAGGTCTGGGCGCGAGCCGATCCGTTCAGCGTGTCATTCCCAAGGGTTCCGGTCGAATTCTTGATTTCCAGCAGCTGATCCTTCATCGTGACAAGATCCTCAAACGCCAAGGAGCTGCCGTCAGAGAACTCAGCTTTCTTAACACCATAGTTAGGGTAAAGAAGACTGTAGTCCAGCACGACCTGATCCCCTTCTATGCCGTCGGTGATTATCAGACTATTGCCGGATGGGGTGGTTGTAACCGTCAATGACGCCGCCGTGATACCAGCGCCGAACTTCAGAATAGGTACCTCCCCGGCGGCATATGCGTTATCTATCTCCAGGTAGCCATAACCAGCATTGTAGATAAAGGTGTCATTGCCACCGCCACCGTGGATCACATCCTGGCCGCCCTTGCCATCAAAGGTCTGGGCGCGAGCCGATCCGTTCAGCGTGTCATTCCCAAGGGTCCCGGTCGAATTCTTAATCTCCAGCAACTGATCCTTCATCGTGACAAGATCCTCAAACGCCAAGGAGCTGCCGTCAGAGAACTGGACCTTTTTTACTCCATAGTTAGAGTTAAGAAGGCTATAGTCCAACACGATCTGATCCCCTTCGATGCCGTCGGTGATTATCAGACTATTGCCGGATGGAGTGGTTGTAACCGTCAATAACGCCGCCGTTATACCGACGCTGAACTTCAGAATAGGTACCTCCCCGGCGGCATATGCGTTATCTATCTCCAGGTAGCCATAACCAGCATTGTAGATAAAGGTGTCATTGCCACCGCCACCGTGGATCACATCCTGGCCGCCCTTGCCATCAAAGGTCTGGGCGCGAGCCGATCCGTTCAGCGTGTCATTCCCAAGGGTCCCGGTCGAATTCTTGAGCTCCAGTAACTGATCCTTCATCGCGACCAGATCCTCAAATGCCAAAGAGCTGCCGTCAGAGAACTGGACCTTTTTTACACCATAGTTAGAGTTAAGAAGGCTATAGTCCAATACGATCTGGTCCCCTTCGATGCCGTTGGTGATTATTAGACTATTGCCGGATGGAGTGGTTGTAACCGTCAATGACGCACCCGTGATACCGGGGCCGAACTTAAGTATCGGAACATCACCAACCAAATAAGAGTTGTCAATCTCTAAATAACCATAACCACCATTATAAATAAATACATCATTTCCACCATCGCCTTTAACTGTATCACCACCACCACCATCAAAAACTACATCTTTATTGCCACTTGAAATAAGCTCGCTCTCTGCGCTACCAAAAACCCATTGATCAGCTGTTGCAACGAGAAAGTCAAAGCCATTACCATCACGACTTCCTGCAGACCTGAAACCATCCACAAGTAACTCCCCTGATCTGCCAGACGCTCCAAGCGCATGATAGAGTACAGTTAAAAAGTCATACGCTTCATCTGAATTTTTCTCATATATTTTTTGTACCTCCGATACTGCTGAGTCTACATTAAACGCGGCACCATCAACGCCAAAACCCACCGAAACATCAGAAATTATTTTCAAGTAATCTTTTTTCTGAAGTATTAGCGCATCCGCAACATAACTCTTTAACGAAGAGTACATTTCCTCTAGCACAACAGCTGAGTTCAAAGCAGGATTATTTGTTGAAGCGTTATCTCCATACTTTTGAAAGAATTTTTCACCTAGAAAAAACTCTATAGAGCTTAATTTTCTAGCATCAAAAAAACCTCCACGACTGCCAGGATCTATGTTTGCACTTCCTGCCCATGAAAAAACAATATCATCAACGACCGACATACTGCCAGAGGTAGTAGAATCACTGTAAAACTTATCGACTAATAGCGCAAGACCACCACTAGAATCCAGCGCCATAGCTTGATGCAAGTCATGCGCAAAACCAAGGCCTTTAACGTTCGGGAGCCCTGCTATGTACTCATTAATAATAACGGGGTCTTTCTCTACCGAATCCACAAAATTAGTAGCAAACCAAACATCATCTATAGCCAAAACCGAACCGTCAACCTTAGTATAACTACCCAGCTGCCTATGATCATTACCACCAGCATCTAAACTAGAAGAAACTTTATAATCAACATTTATACTCGCAACACCTACATCATACAACTTGTGGATTTCAGAAGTCTCAGAAACACCGTTTGAATTTGAGTCTATCCAGACACCAACCTTACTAAACAAACTGTCACTTGAACTGAAAACCCCATCGCCATTTGAGTCTAATTCTTTTAAGGCCTCAAATCCATTTGAAGCTCTGGCCCCGCCGACCAAAACCATTTGGTCACCGAAAAGCTCTTTACCATTATCGATTACTCCATTTTCATTCCTATCCCAAACCAATAGACCGTCAGCTCCGGCAATCCATCCTGTCGCTTCGGCACGATTATCTGCGTTATGGTCGAAATGAGTACCTGAAGATACTGAAGTAGTGCTCACTCCATCTCCGTTCAGATCCAAGATTAAAGGCGAAGATGTATCTGATGCACTATCAAACTTTTCTTGCAGCCCTTGGTAAAAGCTTTGAAACTTACTTCCAAGATCCTCAGCAATTTTACTTAAAAACTCTCCAGCATCTGATACTTGCTTTACTACTTGATCATACGCATCGCCCAAGGCCTTAGAAATATCATCCTGAAAGTAGTCCAAGGCTTTACCAATTGCCGCTAGGGACAACCCCAGACCTAGCGCCAACGGGCCAAACGTAACCCCGCCTATACCTGCAAGAACAACTCCAGTACCTAGAGTTGCCATAACAGCAAAACTTGATGCAATTCCTATTATGCCAGATGCCAACCCTAAAATTTGACTTGGCTGAATATTTCCTGACTCAGCAGCCTCGCCAAGCACCGCCACAGCGGTGGACGCTTGCCCAAGAGTTGCGGGCACACCCAAAATTGGATGCTTTGTAAGAAGTGAGACTACAGCTTTAGTCCCTGTCGCGGCTAAAGCTAACGTTTGCACATCAGTCATAGACGCGATGTTTTCGGAAGTACTTTTATATGTTGCCTCAAGGGCATCATATACCGCCTGAGCGTCATCAACACCCTTGCCGAACATGAAAGGATCAACAGTGATATTAACGTTTTGTTCTGATGCCATATCAATACTCCCTATAATAAATTTTTAACTTTTTCGCGCAACATATATCATCACAAGCAGCCCAACACCAACAACCACAAGAAAAAACTTCAGCACATAAAAACCTACGCCAAGAGGTTCCCCCTTTGACTCTTTTTCATTTTCATGCAACTGCATCAACAACGCCACCCCCACAAGAAGCGCGAGAAATATCGCCATCACATTACCGCCTCACATTAGTTTTCTTAAAAGCAACCATCAAACTGCAATCAGTCTAAAACATTTCCAAACACCAAACCATAAAACAAGAAGCTACAGGGCTCGCACCTAAGGCGCAGCAGCCCGAGAACATCAAAGGTTTTTTTGACATTCAATATTTCGGAGAGCATATTACTTACAGAGACAAAAAGTAAATGGCACTACCGATAGATTTTGGTCATATTTTCTTTTTAGTAGCATTTGAGCGTCCGGAGCTGAACGAGCCTTTTGGTAGCTCTGGCTCATCATTTGCCGACGCATAGCAAAATCTGGATGAGTGACACGCTTCCCGTCTTTAGCGTCCTCTTTCCCTAAAGCGTATTGAACTGATCCAGTGCCCCACGTTAGCCTCTCCGCCGCGACCGGCTGCGAAGCCATGAACAGATCACCCATGAATTCGCCTAGCTGACGAATGTGAAGCGACAACAACTCCACCACTGCTTGAGGGGTTACCAGTATTGCATAGAGTATAAAAATCAATAAAAACATTGGCTTAACAGTTTCGCGAACACACTCAAATCCCAAAAACTCGCACAGTGGTACAGCTTGGTACGAGCCTAGAACTCAGCCTACGGCTTTCTGCCGATCACAACTACGCCTTAAACTGTAATGGCCAAGTAGTACCTGATACCCACTTCTACACCGTTGATCAGAACAAACCACCTAAAGCTTTCGGCTCCCAATTCATGATAACTAGTTCGCCTACCACATCGGTCCGTCCCCTCCGCTGGTTTGAGGTGGTGTACCTAATGTCAACCGTTTCAAAATGAAATTCTTCGAATACTCTGCGTATGTCAGGGTGATCGTTGATGCTGACCATCACTTTCCCCTTGCACGTCCGCATGAAATCAGCCATCCGCTCGTAATTCTCAAACGGAAAATCCACGCCGTACCCAGCTGTTTGCCAGTAAGGCGGGTCCATATAATGAAAGGTGTGAGGCCGGTCATAACGCTCTGCGCATTCCAGCCATGCCTGCGAAGGCATGGTGCTGCAGGTAGAAGAACCGGGCGGCGCGCTGGATGTCGGTGAGGGTTTCGGAGCGGGTCATCTTCTGCCACTCAAATACCTGGCGCGAGCTGAGTGCCCATTTGAATTGGCGGACGAATTCTTCAAGGTGGTTTTGGACGACGCGATACAGCGTCACCAGGTCTCCGTTGATGTCGTTCAAGACCTCAACGGGGGCGGCCTGGGGACGCATGAAGTAGAGGGCCGCACCGCCTGCGAACACTTCGACGTAGCATTCGTGAGGTGGGAACAGCGGGATGAGACGGTCGGCAAGGCGGCGTTTGCCGCCCATCCAAGGGATGATGGGTGTGGGCATAGAAAGCAAGACCTTTACTGTATATAGATAGGTGCTAGGCTCGCTCCGCTTTGTGCAAGAAGCGAGAGCCTTGGCTGGACTTGCAGGGGTAATCTGCGGGAACGGTGACCAGCCGCGATGTTCGCGCATCTCGGCTGGTCGCTCTTTTTCAATTTGCTGCTGGGACTCCTTCGGCTCAAGGCTGAACGGCCCATGACTTGATCAGGCCAAAACCTTCAAGGTACGCTCGTAGAGCATTTGCCGATCTGCCTTGGCCATTGGTGCCGCCATTGATGCGTTTGGTGATCGTCAGAAAGTCCCCTTTATCTGCCAAAGTATTGAGTCCGGCACGGTGCCAAAACCAGCCTGCCGAAATAGCCGCATGCTCTGGACGCTCCAAGAGTTCGGGGTGTTTGAGCAGATCCAGCCCTAATGCCTATGCACAAGCGGCATAGTTGTCTTGCCCGGTGAACTGAATAAGCCCCCTGCCCCGATGTTGCATTTTCATCAGGCGATGCTCAGCACTTTCGGGATTATTTTGGCGTGGTGCGAACCTTCGGCACCGAAGAAAAACTTTTAACACCGAAGAAACGAGATGGGAACGATCACCCAACGCACGAACAAAAGAGTGGAATCAAGTACACCGAACAAGTCAGGCTCAAACGTCGGCAACGCGAGCTGGCCAAGCCTGGCGCGGGCTTGCTGAGCGATAACTATAAGGCCAAGTTGTTTGAAAGCCGTTACTGGCACAGGCATCATGCGGCGCTGGATCAATCAACTGTAAAGGGACGTTAATGGCCGACTCAACTTCAGGCATGTCAAAAGCGCTTGCCACCACCACGTCATTCATTGAGAAAGCGATAGAGATGCGGCACTTCATGCTGCTCATCTCGTTCATTTTGGCGCTGGACTCGTGTCTGGTGGTTTTCTATCACAAGAATTTACTCGGTGCTTTTTCCAAGCTGGATGCGCCGGAGGTGAGTGGTGGTAACGCGCTCGTATTTTTGGGTTTGTTCGCGTTCCTGATGACGCTGCTCTTCCCCGCTCTGCGCCATTTGCTTTTGACCATTACGACCTACGTCTCAATAAGATGGCCAAATAAAAATAACCAGCACACCCATCCAAACATCCGCTGGGTCTCCACAGTGCGAGAAAAAGCCTTGATAGACCGGGACAAGGTCATGCTCGACATTCTCGATAAAAATCAGGCCGCACACGATGAGGACATGATCAATACGAACATAGGCTTCGCCATGGCCATGTTGCTTGCACTTAACTTCTTTGTTCTGGGTGACGACCATACCGCCACGCTAAGCCAGACAGCCGCGACACTTCACACTGCGTTGAAGGGCTTTTGGGTAACCGCATTGGTCAAGACCAGCCTTGGAGGCATCGTGTTGTTCTGCATTCTGCTCTTGGTCCAGGCCCTGTCACCCCACGTAGACGGGGACAGAATTTACCTGCCCGAAAATGAGGAAGAGCGCAAAGCGCGCCTAGAGGCCGAGGCCAAACGACTGGGTGTATAAAGCCCGCAAGCGGCTGGCCTGAATCTCTGACTCGGGCCAGCCTCAACGATCAACGCGTCGCCCCCTCATAACAACAGCACCGCCGTGCTCAATAGGTGCCGGTTGATTAATTTGAATTCATCGCAACAGGAACAATAACGTGGATCTGATCAAGGACGCCCTCCCATTTCTCGCCGCAGTGGCGGCTCTGGTCACCATCATTCGGGGCATAGCCGCGCTGATTTTGATTGCCCCGGAGAACCGACGAAAAATCCTGGACAGCGTCAGGATGTGGCTGTCCACGGCGGTCATGATGGTGATTTTAACAGGCGGCGTTGCGATAGGCCTGGCGAGCGGGTGGCAAGTGCTCAAGTTCGGCCTGATCACCGACCCGATGACCCGTAAAGACGTGCTGATGCTACTCATCAACAGTTGGAACATGTTTGCGTACCTGGGATGTGCGATAGCAATCCCACTCATCTCACGTGCCATTCGCGAGCGGGAGGAAACTCATCGCTTCGATGCGCAGACATAAAAAACGGTCAGTTTGGCCCGTTGCCTGATCGTCTTTCTGCGTTCGCAGCTATCGAAGATGACTACATTCACAGGCGGGTTCCAGTGGCAGCGAGCCTATTTGGCTGCCACACACGATTAGGTAGATAACATGATGCGTGGGGCCACACAGTGGCCTGCACGCAGAGATGTGGGCAATCGGAAAAGACCGATAAATTATCAGAAAATCGACAGCCTCGATGGCGTGCTGATTCAGCGCAGTGGCTTGGGCGCGGGAAATGTATGTGTCAGAAAGCGCCGACAGCGAAGGCATTTTTGGGGTGAATGTTTCCAATGATGTTTGTTTCGCAGACGCTGTTGACACTCAGCGCTACGCTTGTGCTTATTCGGGCAAGGACAGACCTTGAAATGCGGTCGTTGCTGGAGAGCACGCACATCTTTATCGCGGGTAGCGGAGGGAGTAACGAACTTCTGATGATAGGCGTATCGGCCGGGATGAGTGACAACTCGCCGACCCCTATGCCGACACCGGCCCCGATGGCATTGAACACAGCAAAATTGGACTCGGAGGTGAACCGTATCTCAGACGCCATTTGCGCAAGCTCCAACGACTTGACGCAGACTTCCCGGCATATGCACCCTTCCGGGAAATGCACCAGAGGTATCGGATACCCCGCCATGACCAGTTCGGCATCGCCGATCCAGTGAAGCGTTTCATGCCTGATGTGTTCAGAGTGTTCGATGACCTGAGACTCAGGCACGGCGACAACGGCCAGGTCCAGTCGACCGAGTTTCATGTCTTCTATCAATAACAATGACGTCTTGCAGACCAGCTTTATTTTAAGCGCGGGGTCCGAGCGGGTCAGAGACTTTACAATGCTGTGCAAAAAAAACAGCGCGTAATCATCAGGCATGCCCAAGCGTAATTCGCTGTCAGGGTTTTTGTTCTTCAAACGGAACAGGTTGTCGTGCATCGCGAGAATCTTTTCAGCGGCGGCCAGTACTTCTTCACCTATCAGCGTCAGGCGAAAACCGTCGTCGCCTCTGACGAACAATTTCAGCTCCAGGAGCGCTTCCAGCTTTTTGATCTGCATGCTGATGGCAGGTGGCGTCTTGCACAGAATGACAGCAGAGCGCGTGATACTTCGCGTTTCACTCACCGATTTGAACGTGCGCCAAAGGTTTGTATCAATATCAAAAATTCGAGACATCCGTTTTCCCTGATTACCCGGTGCAACGCCAGTGATCGACGTTGGCAACCGAGTGGTTTCCTGCTCCGGGATTTTCCAACTGCACCCCGGCTTTCCATGTCACCCCTTATAGTTAGGCCATTCAGTGGCTATTCGCAAATCATTCCTGACAAGCAGAGGCCGTATCGGCAAAAAAAGCAGGCTGAATCGATTTTCCCGCTCTCGGGTCGCTCTGGGACAGGCCATTGACGGAGGGAAGTCTAGTGACGTTCAGCCCCCCCCGGTCAGGGCGCCTCTTCCCTCAGCGCCACACCCAGTGCCTGGAGCAGTGGAGTATTTTCACACGCGATATACGTGGCCTCTGCCTCCTCTGAGGTATTGACGTGCTTGTGCCAACGCCAGACAGGAATATAAATCGCATCCCCGGCGGCCCAGGCAATTTGCGTCTCTCCCACCATCGAAAAACCTTTACCTGAAAGGATGTAGATGACGGTTTCATAGTTGTGCCGATGCAGCCCCGACCCCTGCAACGGTTGTAGCGCTCCGAAGGTCATGCTTATCGATCTGGACGGCAAGTCGACCACATGAACTTCGTGCTTTCTTGTTTCGCTGAACGTATCCAGCGTGGGTTTTCTGACCCCCGCATGCAGCAGCGAGCCCATGACATCGTCAGCAGCAAGGCAGGCAGGAACATGAACAAAATCACGCGAAGAAAAAGTAGAGTTATTCATGTTCGCCTCACAGTTTATCCAGGAACTCAAGTCGCGCCTTGATCATCATGAAGGCGGCGTGACGGACGATTTCAAAGCGAGCCGATTTTTCTACCACCAGACGCGAAAGAATGGCCAACAGGGTGTCTGCGTGACCGTCGTCGCATTCAATGTGTACTGTGAAGAACCTGAGTTTCTCCGCCGCAACGCCCTGACCTGCGAAACCGCTGACAATGTCACTGTACAGATGAGGAACAATGGCCTCAGCCCCCAGGCACAGTGCCGACAACCCGTAAACACCGTTGGGTTGCTTGCAAAAATTCATCATGGTATCGATGAGGTGTTGCGTGGAAGGAAGCGTGGCGTGCGCCTCCAGGCTCAGGTCGAAAGAGCGCAACATGTCTCGATAGATGGCCGAATGCGTCGGCTCGGCGACCTCACCAAAACCGAGTTCCTCGAAAAGGTTCTCGAACACTGCCAGGATATCTTCGTCACCCTCAAGGTGCGTCATCAATTGGCAGATGTACCGGGTGAAATAACGGCTGTATTTTCCCTGTTGCACGAGAAAGCTTTTCAACCGGTCTATCGGCATAGTCGCCGCACGGCACTGAACCAGAAAGGGATGATCAGAAACCTGCTGGATCATTTCATCTCTTAACTGGGCCAGTTCCTGCAGTATGAAGTCATTGCTCAATGAACCGGCAGCCGGGGTATGGGTGTTTTCAGCAACTTGATACATCAGGCAATCCCTCGCAATGATTCAGTGTGTAAAGTAGAAAGATACGCGTACTTCAATATGTCCAGCCCACGCTCAAGCGTCGGTAGGTCAATGGTCAGTGGCGGCATCAGCTTGAGGACTTCGTTTAACGGACCGCAGGTTTCCACAAGCAAACCGTGAGACAGGCACTCGGCAGCCAGCGCACTTGCACGCCGTGAGTCGCCGAACTTCAATCCCATGAACAGACCCCGCCCTACAACGCTGACGGCTTCTCGCGGTGCAGAGGCAATCAGTCTTTCCAGTGCAGCGTGAACCACGCCGGACCGCTCAGCGATCGAGCCCTCGAACGTACCTTCTTGCCAATAACTCAGCGCAGCGGTCGCCGTCACGAACGCCGTGTTGTTTCCACGAAAAGTGCCATTGTGTTCACCGGGCGCCCACTGATCGTGTTCCGGTTTGATCAGGACCAGAGACATCGGCAAGCCATAGCCGCTGATGGACTTTGACAGGCAAATAATGTCAGGAGAAATATCGGCGGATTCAAAGCTGAAAAATGTACCCGTCCGACCGCAACCCGCTTGAATATCGTCAATGATCAGCAGCGCACCTGAGGTTTTGCACAACCGCTGAATGCGCTGTAACCATTGCGGCCGCGCGCAATTCAGGCCGCCCTCGCCTTGCACGACCTCCAGAATAATGGCTGCCGGTGGCTCGAACCCCGCTCCGGTTGCCGCAAAAATCGTTTCAATGATCTCTGCGCTGTCGACATCAGGCCCCAGAAACCCGTCATAGGGAAGCCGAATGACGTTTGACAGTTCCACACCAGCGACGGCTCGTTTATCCGTGTTGGCGGTCACCGCCAGCGAGCCCAGCGTGACCCCGTGAAACGCATGGGTGAAGGCGGCTACGGACGCACGCCCGGTGATTTTTCGAGCCAGTTTCAAGGCAGCCTCGACCGCATTGGTCCCGGTCGGCCCCGTAAACTGTAGTTTGTAGTCCATGCCTCGCGGTTTGAGAATGACCCGGTCGAACTGCTCGATAAACCGGGATTTGGCAGCGCTGTGAAAGTCGAGGGTGGTGGTAATGCCGTCCTGTTGAATGTAATCCAACAGCTCTTTTTTCAGACGAGGGTTATTGTGGCCATAGTTCAGCGACCCCGCCCCTGCAAAAAAATCAATAAACTGACGCCCCTCGACGTCTTTGAGAATGGCGCCTTCTGCGGTGTCAAACACCACGCTGCAATCACGACAATAAGACCGTACGTTGGACTCACGCGCGTAGAGAGAGAGTAATGGGTTCATGCCTGCCGTCCTTTGCCTTGAAAAGATAAACTACGCGCGCGCCATGATGTAATGGCCCAGGCTTTTCTCAGGCCCGTAAAAGATCGACAGCATGTCCTTGATGTCCAGGTGCAGCACCGTACACTCCGACGCCTCATGCAACTCGTCTTGAAAGCGAATGTTCAAGTCATTGAAGCCCATGTGCGCCAATGCTTTTATCGGTGTGTGCGGCGTGTCGAGAAAACAATTGGCCAGGACGTTGTAGTTCTTTTCTTTCAGGCAGTGCTGCAGTGCCGCTTTGACCAGCGCGGCGAAGATGCCGTAAGGGTAAGCCGCAAACGTCTGATCACGGTATCTGGCCGGGATCATGAGCCGCGCGCATTCCACCAACGCGCCTTGGGCGTTTTCTCGTGTCGCGGAAATATCGGCAAACTTATCGATTGGCAATCCTTGGTCCCCGTCGATAATCATGCGCATCACCCCGACGGGTGCGCCGCTGTCGTCAGTGGCCAGCAAGTAAACCGAATGGGCATGGTAGCGATCATTGCGAGGATCCGTGTCATCGCGGTCCAGCCAGCCCAGTTCTTCGCTGTACACTTCTTGCCAAATAGCCTTGACGCTGGCGAGTTCGAGATCAGAGTGCGCAAGTTGCACCCGGCCTTTCAATACTGTCGACGTGGCGTTGTTAAATGGCAGTGTCGATCCGTTCATGTTGTGTATTCCACAGTGTGTATATATAGGATACTGCCATTATTGAAACAACCATCGCGCCTGCGCTGATGAACCCCACCACCGGTGTATCGACAAATTCAAGCAGTGCGCCCAGCAGGAATGACCCTATTGGACTGCCGCCCATGAAGAACAACATCAGCAACGCTAATACCTGCGCTTTATTACGTGACGGGGCATTCTCCTGAATCAGCGTCTGCCCCATGCTGAGCGCTATGCCGCCTAGAAAACCCCAGCCAAAAACCAGTAGAAACAAAACCCACTCCGTCACGACGGACGGGATGGCAGCCAGCAGCACTGAAGCCAGCAGGCAGGAACCGATCAATGCCCGCAGCTTGTGAGTGATCCCTCCGCTGGCGACCAGTGTCACGACGGAGGCGATCAACCCGACCATAAACACGATATTGAACAGGGCCAGTAACGAAGCGTCATACCCCGGCAAACCGGAAACATGGAGGGGCATCATGACGAAAAACGAGCCCAGGAAGAAAACACCGATCAGGCCGTTCAGCAACAACACCGGAAAGATGATCGGGTGCTGAACGGAGAACCGCAGTGCCGCACGGGTTTCAGCGATCAGACCCGAATGGCGCTTGCTCGGCGTGGTCACCGAAATACGAGAAGCGACCAGAGACGACATCATGAACAGCAGGGACAACAACAAGAACATCAGGCTGATGCCCACCTGCTGCGCAACACCACCGATGGCAAATCCCACGGTCTGAATCCCGAACTCAATTCCGATATTGATCGTGACTATTTTTTGCAGTTGCTTTTTGCCCAGTACGTTGAGGTACAACTCTCTGGCAGGGGCGCAGAATGCCGACAGCACCCCAAACGACAATGCATACAGCAGGACCTTGGTGTAAGTGATTGCTGACTGGTAACTCCACACCGCGAACACAAGTGCCGTCAGTGCGCCGGCGAGGTACACGCCGACCAATAACTTGCGTAACGGCTTGCGGTCAGCAACATAACCTCCATAGATCACGAGCATCAGCACCGGCAACATCAGGCACATCTGCGCAACGCCAAATTGAAAGGCCGATGCCTGAACGACGCTGATCAGTACCCAAGGCAGGAATACACTGTGTACACCCACACAAATGAACCACAAACTGGACGCCACGAGGAATCTGGACACATTGTGCCGTTCCTGAGTATCGAGCACTTCATTCACCGAACACCCCTCAAAGGCCTGGCCCCGTCGGGCCAGGTGGGTCAATTGACATTGAAATGCTTGCGGTGCTCTTCGGGATTGGCCCAGTTACCGTCGAACTCATAAATGCCGTTATCGAACGTAGAGCCATCAAACCAGTAATACTTAGGCATCGGAGGAAGTTCGGTGCTGTAAGGCGCGCCCTCCAGATCGCACAGCATCAACGCTGAACGACAGAGGATCAGGTAATGAGAAGCCGTCGGGGCCACTGACAGAATCGGGACATTTCCGGTTTCTTTCATCCAGCTGAAAATATCAGGAACGCTCGGAAAACGAGGTTGGTAGGAGGCCTGAAGCATGACCAGCTCTTTGACCAACTCAGTCGTCATTTCTGCGTCTTCTGGAATATTATAAAAACCCTCCAGCGTCAGGCCGGTCTTGTCGAACTTGTAAATATTAGCGCCCCAACCGACCACCGACGATGCCAATAAACCCTTGCACCTGTCTGATTTGCGATACGCCCGGTGCAACGCATAGCGCTCGGCAATGCTGTAGAAGTCCATCTGATCCAGCACCAGATCACAATCTTCCACAAACGCTTCAGCGGTGTGTTTCTGGATGCCCTCAGGGAACACATCGACGCTCACGTCGCCGGCCAGCCGGTGGACCAATTCGGCGACCACCAATGCCTTATTGCGGCCGATGGTTTCCAGTGACGCACCAAACTGTCGGTTGATGTTGCTGATGTCAAAAGAGTCGGGATCAGCGATTTTGATGTGCCGGACACCTAACCGTGCCAACCCCAATGCCACCGCTCCGCCAATCCCCCCCGCGCCTGCCACGCCGACGACAGCGTTGGAGAGTTTGCCCTGATTGGCCAGTTGTTCCAGCTTCGTGTTACCGAGAAAACAACCGCTGCGTGAAACCCGCTCGTTGTACACCTGCTCGGTAAAAACGCCGGGGAATTTAACAATGCGTGCTTTCTTCAACATGGTCTGCTCCTTGCTTAGTTGCGGCCGCCACAGAAACTGCACGTCAGTGACAATCGGTTGCACGAGCCGTCCAGAAAAACCTGAACTTCGCGGTAGAGTTCAAAACGCTTTTTTTCAAACAACATGGCATGGGTGCCTTTATCAATCAGCACGTACCGTTTACTGGGGGCACTGCTCAGGCTTGTGTACAACCAGTCGGCATCCGCCGCGGTGGTCAACACATGGTCATAATCACCACGGGTGATTAAAACCGGCACGTTGATGTTGGCGGGGTCCCAGTACACGCCGTGCCAGGCGTCATAGATGTCCTGGGCGAAACCTCCAGGCACTTTGATCATGTTTTTTTGATGCGCTCTTTCCAGCACGGCGTCACCGGGCCAGTTTTTTATGAAGGCGCGCTCCAGTTGCGTCTCGGTGCCCGGCGGACGATCTTCTTCGATCATGGACAATCGCTTGTCCACAGGAATCTCATAAAAGTTCTTGTCGGGCCTGTCGGCACTTCCGAACAAACCTCGTACGATGGCAGGATCCGTGTTGTCGCGCCGGACGATGGGCGAGTTGAACACGACCTTGTCTACTTTTTCGCCGTGCGCACTCAGGTAATACCCCACCGGTATGGCGCCTCTGGACGTAGCGATAATCGTGAGTTTTTTAGCGCCGGTGAAGTTCAATACGTAGTCAACCGCGGCATCAATCACGGGCACCAGGCTTTTGGCATTGCCCACGGGCTCATGACTGGCCTGCGGACTGGCCTCACGCATTTCCGGGTAATCATCAGAGCGGCCATAACCCGGCAAGTCCACCACCCAGGCCTCGCGCCCCGAATTGGCGACATCCTGCGCCCAGGAATAACCATCGATGGCGTAGCCTGCCGAAAGATTGCCCGAAATCGTTGCGCCATGAATAAACAGAACAACGTTTGACTCTTTCAGGGTCTGGGCATGAGTTCCCTTAGGCGGGTCGCGCCAGAGGGCCATCTTCATCGCGTCTGTTTTTAGTTTAACGGTATGAACTTCCATCCCCCCGACAGTCGCCACTGAACTTGTGGGTACGGGAGAGGCAACCCCCATCAGGGCCGTGGCACAGGAAACAAAAAACAAGGCGGCGGAAGCAATCCCCTTCATCAGTCAACGTCCTTGCAATTAAGTGACTGCCAGCATTCCACAGGCCCTGCTTATTGTCTGTTCAGACTTTTTTAATAGCCTTCACTTTTTTTTAATCCTGTTTCTTGTGAAGAGGACTAATATTGCTCTTTCAGGGAGTTGCCATGAACACCAGTCAGGCCTTCAGAACCTTACATGAACGCGATGCGTTATTTATCATGCCCAATGCGTGGTGTGAGGGAAGCGCGCGGCTTATTCAACAGATGGGTTATGCCAGCCTCGGCACCACCAGCGCGGGAATTGCCTACGCGCAGGGCTACCGGGACTCATCACCCTCAATGAACAATGATGATCGCTTTGCGGCGATTGATCGTATCGTCCGCGCGGTGGACATACCCGTCACCGCAGACCTGGAGAATGGTCTGGCGAAGACCCTGGAAAAGGTCGAAGAGCATTTCAGGCGAGCACTGGCCATCGGCTGCGCAGGCGCGTCCATTGAAGATATTTCTGACTACAGTGACCCTGATACCCCGGTGTATTTCTCCATTGGAGAAGCGTGTGACCGCGTACGTGCTGCCAGCGAGGCAGTCCGCATGCTGGACGCCGACTTCGTGCTCACGGCCAGAACAGACTATCTGCTTGGTGCGCACGCGTATTCGTTGAGTGAGGTTATTGCGCGGCTGGTCGCGTTTGAAGAAGCAGGCGCCGATTGTCTGTTCGCACCGGGCGTGAGATCGATTGAGGACCTTGAAATCATTCAGCGCTCGCTTACCAAACCGCTCAATGTCCTTCCTGTTTCCGGCATGACGATTGACCGACTCAGAGCAACCGGCATTCGCCGAATCAGCCTTGGCAGCGCACTGTTTAGATCGGCCTACCAGCAGATTTCAACTGTTCTACTGGGGCTGGAACACTCGAACGGCCTGGATTTTCTACAGTCAGGGCTAAGCCTGAATCAGCTTAATGACGTGATGCGTTAGTCAGGATCGATTATCTGCAGGGAGCACACAGGTGAGATTCAATAGAAACCGAAGCCCTGTCATTGGCCTCGGGAATGGGGTGACGATCAACTGTGCATCCTGCCGTCTGGCCTGGCGAACGCTGGGGCTGTGCAGCCCTGCACAGTTGGCAACTGACACGGTAGGCACTGAGACCTCGCCTGTTTCACAAACCTGGCTAACCACCGGGCAGAACCCGGCTTTGCAGTTGTTTGACGAGCGGGCGGACATGGGCCAGTGGCGTGACGACACTTTCGATATGCTGATTATTCATCTGCCTCTCGACGGCAGCACATCGGAGACCTACAGGCACCTGATCCGGGTCGCCCGCCAGGGTGTGATCATCTTGAGCTGACCCGGGGTGTCACGAAGAGAGTTCCCACACACTCGCCTTCAGGGAGGACACCTCTCCCATTCAGCGCGCAAGTTTCCGTCACAACCCACAGCCTGTGGGCCGAGGCTCAGTCTGCATTCAAAGGGATGAGCACCGCAAATGTCGTCCCTCTCTCCACTTTCGATGTCACTTCGATGCGTCCGCCATGAGCGTCGACTATCTTGGCAACAATGAACAAGCCAAGCCCGAGGCTCGAGTAGGGGCCGTTGTCCGTCACCTGTTCCTGGGAGTAGCGTCCCATCGGGTTGAAAATGAACGGAAGCACGTCCTCCGGTATCGGGCTGCCCATGTTGTGAACTGTGAACTGCAGGGTCCCATCAACGGCTTCCAGCGTTACTTCGACAGGGTCACGGCTATTGCCATGCTGTACGGCGTTACCAATAAGGTTCGAAAAGACCTGTTCAAGCCGGTCTCCGTCGAAGTTGCCGATGATCGGATCGTCGGAGATCAGGCGAATGTCTGCTTCGGGATTGACCGTGCGGGACTCGTCGACAATGCGCGCGCAGATCGGCTGAATATCGATTTCCGTTTTTTTCAACGGCAGGCCAGGACCGATTTGCGACCGGGTGAAGTCAAGCAGGTCGCCAACGATCTGACTGGCCCGCTTTACGCTCGAGTAGATCCTCGACGCAACCTTGGTCGGTCGCGCGCCCAGGTCGCTGGTGCGCAATAACACGTCGGCACCCAACAATATTGCGCTCAACGGAGTGCGCAAATCATGCCCGAGAATACCGAGAAAAATGTTGCGCGAGGCCTGAACGGCACCCGTGTAACTGGATATGGACTCCGCAAGCGCCTGATCAATCGCTTCATTGAAACGGATCATGTCTTCCATCTGCAATTGCGGGTCTGCGGCCTCCCGCATCATCCACTGCTTGATGACGCTTGCCCGTAGCGCACGAAATTCCGAAACCACCTGATCAATGGTGAAACCTGACATCAGTCGGGTGATGGCATGCGTTTTTGCTGCTGTCTGGTCTTCCGACAGCACCTGGCCTTGTGATTTATCGATTTGCTCCTGCGACGACTGATCTGTTTGCAGATCCGCAGCAATGGCCCGAAGCATCTGCTCGGCGTGGTCCCTGAGTTCTCTGGTGTCCAGAGGCTCTCCGATTGTTGCCATGGTGCGGGCGAAATCAGTCCAGTCACGCACAATGGGTTCGATGTTCTCAAGAATGAAGCCCGATAACCGCATAGCAAATCAAACCTGAAAATGAACCAAGCGAGCTGAAGGTTCGTGGCCTAGGTCAAGCACCGGTCCCGGTCTTGAGGGAGGGTGCATGTTGTTGAGTGCGCTTTTCCGCAGCCAGGGCGGCAAAGTATTTCTCCGAGTCTAGTCGGAAAGTGCCTGCAAACGAGCCTGAACCGCATCGTCAAAAATGATGTAAAGCTTCTCGGCATCGGCAGGACGCAGTTTTCTGGAGGCCTCCAGCCCATAGATATATTCGATCTGCAACGCGGCCTCGATTTTCAGATCGGCTTGGGTGCTAACGGCTTCAAGCGCCCTCACCAGATCGCTGATTTCCCCTTGTACAGGTTTGGGTAGCCTGAGTTGATCAAGTTGTTCCTGCATGCGTTCAATTTCTCTGTCAAAACCTTAGGGGCGGCAGCAGATCACGGGGCGTCAGGCATTGCAAGACAATGAGAGAGGTCATCCAGCCGTGGGAGGCGCAGCGCGACCCTCAAGAAGGCTTTTCAGGCTGTAGGTGCTGTAGGTCACGACCCCAAGGATGATCAGGTCGTCGTTGTCAGTGACGCGAAGCGGCGGATAGTCTGCGTTCTCGGATTCCAGAATCACCACCTCGCCACGCATGTACAACCGGCGGCATATCTGCCTGGCATTGAGTGAGGCGACGACGATATCACCGTGTTCGGCATACTGGCTGCGGTCGACCACCAGCATGTCACCGCTGCACATGCCGCCGCCTCGCATGCCCTCATCTTCGACCCTGGCCAGATAAACGTGGGGCTCGCGGACGTCGCACAGCGCTGCGATGGAGTGACGCGGTGCTCGCGAAGGCGAACCGACGGCTGACAGGGAAGCTGACGGGAGCTGGATACCCTGTGCAGAGAGCGGGCCGAGGAAGGTGACACTCATGAACGTGAGCCTTTTGTGATTAACTGTATGCATATACAGTTAATCGTTTATTCGGCTTCAGGTCAATCTTGAAGGCCCCTGCTTCGACCAATGGCGTCAGTCGGAGCGATGCGCAAGGCTGGCATCGCCCCGGGAATATTCACTGCGGCGCTGTACCGGGTTGTGACAATTGCTCGATCAATGCCACGGTCAGATAAAGCCTGGGCGCAATGCTCGACAGCTCGATGTATTCGTCGTCCGCATGCAGCCCCGCGCCCACGACGCCCATTGTTTCCAGCACTGCTGGCCTGGCACTGCCCGGCACATAGGCATAGCCTGCGTCGGTGCCGAAACGCATGGCGATGGGTTCAAGCGTGCGGTCGATTTTTCCGTAGAGAGCCTGGGCCGTTTTGGCCAGCTGTTCAGTGCCCGGATTTTTCGCCAATGGCGGACGGCCCTTTTCCATGCGCAATGTCACTTCAGTACCGTCGATCAGTGTGTTCTTCACGATTCGCTGGCCGTCCGCAAGCACTCGGTCGCTTTCGCTCAGGTCCGAATAACGCATGTCGGCCTCGGCCGAGGCGCTGGCCGGAATGATGTTGCGCTTTTCCCCTGCCTTGCTGAGCGTCCAGTTGACCGTGGTGCCCTTGGCCGGATCGCCGAGGTCCTTGAGTTGCAGCATCTGGTGCGCCAGTTCAATGGCCGCATTGCGTCCTGCCTCGGGCGCGGAGCCTGCGTGTGAAGACTTGCCTTTGACGTCGAGAATCAGGCCGTTGATCCCGTTGGTCGCGACCGTGACGGCGTCTTTGTCAGGTGGCTCATACGAGAACACGTAATCGTGCTGACGGGCCAGTTCGGCGATGATTTTCTTAGAACCGCCGGAACCGGTTTCCTCATCGGGATTGAACAGCACGGTGAGCGTACCGAAACCGTTGATTTTCTGATCCTGCAACAGTTGCAGCGAGTGCAGGATCATCGCCACGCCGCCTTTCGCGTCGGCCACGCCCGGGCCGTAAGCGCGCTCGTTGTCGACTCTGAAAGGACGCTTCGCGGCGGTGCCCGGCCCGAAAACGGTGTCGTAGTGGACCATGAGCAAAAAGGACCGGGTGCCGGTGCCCTTGAACGTACCGACAATGTTGTCACCTGCAGAAGGCTCCGCAGGTGTCGTCCTGACTTCGGCCCCCAATGCCTTGAGGCGGTCGACCAGCATTGTGCTGACGGTTTTCAGGCCGGGTGCCTGACCCGTGCCGGTGTCGATATCCACCAACGCCTTGACCGTCGCAAGGTAAGGTTTCTGTTCAGTCTGGGCCTTTTTCAGGAGTTCATCAGGCGACAAACTGTCGGCAAATGCGCTCATGGACAACAGGCAGAGGCCGATGGCGGCGGCGATGATGGGTAAGCGTCCTGGATGCATGCGGGTTCCCTCGGATCAGTGCAGATGAAGCCACATCTTTATCCAATGCCACCTTCAACACCAGCGCGCTACCGAAAGGCCGCTCACCACTTCACCGTAAAAGCGGCACAGTGCTGCCAACGCGTGCCTTCTTCGGCATAGAGCCGAATGCGGACCATCTTTCGTTGCGCCTGGGCAAAGCCGGTATTCGCCAACTGTTAAATAATGTTAAAAAGAATTTAACTTCACAGAATCAGATCGCTCGTGGATTATCTCTCTGGCACGCATGACGTGCTGAAAAAATAGCGCTGCAGGAGTCTGCGACCGACACAAGCACAATCTCGGGGAGTTGAACCGCTCCTGCCTGTTCGAGCTTGCGGACGAGTAGGGCATTGAAAGGCGCGCCAGGTTACCCCTGCCCTCTGTTGACCATTGGGCATGGGCTCCAAAACAAAAATAACAGGATACTTCCCATGCAACGTTTCACATCCCTGCCTGCGCTCGGGCTGTTGTGGTCTTTGTCGTTTATGATTTGCGCCGCGAGCGCCGCGTCGTTACCAGCCGCGAGCGAAGGCGACTGGATCGCTCCGCAATTCACCTTCCATACCGGTGAAAAACTCGCCAACCTCAAACTGCACTACATCACCCTTGGCGATCCCAAGAACCCCGCCATCCTCTACCTGCACGGCACCTACCGGCCAGGCAGCGATATGCTGAGCAAGGATTTTGGCGGCGAGCTGTTCGGTCCAGGCCAGCCGCTGGACGCGAGCAAGTACTACATCATTTCCACCGACGGCATTGGCGTTGGCCAATCCAGCAAACCCTCGGACGGCTTGCGCACCCGGTTTCCGGCGTACAACTACACGGATCTGGTTCAAGCCCAGTATCGGTTGGTCACCGAAGGCCTGGGGGTCCGGCACCTGAGGCTGATCATCGGCAACTCCATGGGCGGCATGCAAACCTGGATGTGGGGCCAGACATGGCCACAGATGATGGACGCATTGGTGCCCATGGCGTCCCAACCCACCGAAATGTCATCCCGCAACTGGATGATGCGTCGCTTGCTGGTGGAGTCAATCAAGCAAGACCCAGCCTGGAACGAGGGCAACTACAGTGCGCAACCGCCGTCCCTGCGCCTGGCCAACACAATGTTCAGCGTCGCGACCAGTGGCGGGAACCTGGCGTATCAGGCCGCCGCACCGACTCGCGCCCTGGCCGACAAGCTGGTGGATGAACGCCTCAGCGCTGTGCAAACTGCCGACGCCAATGACTTCATCTACCAATGGCAAGCCTCTGCAGACTACAACGCTGCCCCCGGCCTGAATAAAATTCAGGCTCCGGTGCTGGTCATCAACTCGGCGGACGATGAGCGCAACCCACCGGAAACCGGACGGCTGGAAGCGTCGATGAAAGCACTCAGGCAGGCGCGGCTCTTACTGATCCCCGCCAGTGCCGACACCCGTGGCCACGGCACCACGAGCATGGCGAAGTTTTACAGCAAGGAGCTGGGGCAGTTCATGCACGAGACTGAAAAGGCGCGCTAAATCCACCCGCCGGACTGTCGCTCACTGCGCCTGATTCAACCCGCAGTCCTTGATAGGGGCGCATCGCGACGGGCCGGCACCAACCGGCTGCCGGACATGGATTCGATCTTCACGCGCCAAGTGGTGGGCTTGAAGCGGTTAAATTCACACCAAGGGAACAAGCGCTCCGCAATGGGCTCAAAAACACTCTCTACAAGGTTTTCACGACAATGCCGACCTTGAAGCCCTTCATCTGCATGCGTTATGCGCTGCGGCCTTGAGTGGGCGGCAGCGCTCGGGTAATGTCATCCAACCGCACAGGACAGAGCACGCTCATGACTTCCAAGCTGGATCAACTCAAGCAATTCACCACAGTCGTAGCCGACACCGGCGATTTCGGCGCTATCGAAAGCCTCAAGCCGCAGGACGCTACTACCAACCCTTCCTTGCTGCTTAAAGCGGCATCGAGCGAAAGTAACAAGCCGATGCTCAGAGACGCCTTCAGCGGCAGCAACGGCGACATCGGACTGGCCTGTGACCGCTTCGCGGTTGCCATCGGCCAGGAAATTCTCAAGGTCGTCCCAGGCCGCGTCTCCACTGAAGTGGACGCCCGCCTGTCTTTTGATACCGACGCGCTGATTAAACGCAGCGAGCACTTGATGGGGCTTTACGACAAGGCAGGCGTTAGCCGTGACCGGGTGCTTATCAAGCTTGCCGCCACTTGGGAAGGCATCCGTGCCGCCGAGTACCTCGAGAAGCAAGGTATTCAGACCAACCTGACGTTGCTGTTTTCCTTTGCTCAGGCTGTCGCGTGTGCAGAAGCCGGTGTATTTCTGATCTCGCCGTTCGTGGGCCGCATCTACGACTGGTACAAAAAGTCGTCGGGCACCGATTACACGGGTGCTGAAGACCCAGGCGTGCAGTCGGTAACGCGCATTTACAATTACTACAAGGCCAACGACTTCAAAACCGTCGTGATGGGTGCCAGTTTCCGCAACCTGAACCAGATCGAACAACTGGCAGGCTGTGACCGCCTGACGATCAGCACCGACCTGCTCAAGCAGCTCGCCGAAGACACTGGCAGACTGGAACGTAAACTTACCCCGGATAATGCAGGTGAGCGACGTCCAGCCACGGTCAAGAATTTGACCGAAAGCCAGTTCCGCTGGGACTCCAACGAAGACGCTATGGCCACCGAAAAACTGGCCGAAGGTATCCGTCAGTTCGCTCGCGATCAGGAAAAGCTGGAAGCCCTGCTCTCCGCCAAACTCTGAAAACACAAAAGGGCGACACCCTCGCGGGTGTCGCCCTTTTTGCTGTCTGCAATTCAGACTGCCCTGCAGAAGGCCCGCCTAGCGTTGCCCTTCCAGTGCGTTGACCAGATCATGGAACGCCTCACGGTTCGAGTCGTTCAGGCCCATCAGTATCTTGTGCGCTTCAAGCACCTTGGCTTTGACCACTTCTTCACACTGGTCCTGCGATGGCAGGTCTGTCAGGCTCTCAGGCCGTGGCAGAGGGCGATCAACGATGTTGAACACCTGATCGAAGCCCATCGACTGCAACAGACGCGTGATGTCTTCGTGAGTGGTCACCAGTGTCGGCAACAGGCCCACCTTCTGACGCGACAGGATCGACAGCTTGGCCAGCAAGCCAAGTGTGGTGCTGTCAATGCTGCGCGTCTCGGTCAGATCAATGACCACTGCGGAAAAATTCAACGCGGTAAAAATGCGCTCTATAGTCGCATCCAGGGCCGAACACAGCGTCAACCGCACTTCACCCACGAACTTGAGAACGAAGGTGCCTTCCTGCTCGGCGAACTGGATTCTACCGGTACTCATTCAAGATTCCTGCTTAACACTAACAAGGCGATATCATCCGGCATCTCCCCTAGCGTTGCCAATTCAAAAACCCGCTGCAAGCCATCCAGGCTGCCGCCAGCCGTCTTCACCAACTCGGGAAGCACAGCCTCTTTTTCCTTGAGTGTATCACCGGGCAACAAATCCAGTATGCCATCAGACAACATGGTCAGACTGAAGGACGCTGGCAGGTCGATCTCGTGATCCTGATAGGTCGCCTCGTTGAACAGCCCGACCGGAAGACCACGGCCTTCCAGATAGTGCGCCTGCCCCTCGGAATACAGCACCGGAAGTGGCAAATGACCACCCACGGCGTAAGTCAGTTTACCCGACTCCTCGTCAATGACACCCCCGACCATAGTGACATGCTTGCCCAGCTTGCAACTGATCAGCCCGCGATTGATATGCCCCAGCACATCCGACGGCTTGAATTCCGGCAGTGTTCCGCCACGCTTGGACTCGAACAACAGTCGCGTGGTCATGAACTTCAGCAACACTGTAATGAACGCTGACGACGCGCCATGACCCGAGACATCGGCCAGGTAGAAGGCAACACGACGCTCATCAACCCGGAAGTAATCGACAAAGTCGCCGGACAGATAAAGCGAAGGAATGATCTGATGCGCAAACTTGAACGCATCAATCGACCACGGCGTGATGGGCAGCATGTTCATCTGGACTTGCCGGCCTGCGTCCTGGTCTTCCTGCAACAGATGAAGACTGGCTTCGAGCTCGCGATTGGCTTTTTCGAGCTTTTCGCGATAGACCTGGTTTTCGGTGAGCAGACGCGCCCGATCCAGCGCACGGCGCACTGAGTGCTCAAGGACTGCAAGGTCTTCAAGAGGCTTGATCAGATAATCGGCAGCGCCCAGGCGCAACGCCTCGACCGCATCGCTCATCACGCCGGCACCGGACACGACGATGACCGGGGTCTGCGGCGCGACCGCAGTGACCTGACGAATCAATTCGAGACCGCCCATTTGCGGCATGCGCAGGTCGCAGACCACCAGATCGGGGGTTTCCTGCTCGAACATCTGAATTCCCTGCAAACCGTTACTGGCCTGCAGAACGCTGAATCCACTGTCTTCCAGGTAGGCGGCGAGGCTCGCGCGCACTACGTCGTCGTCATCGATAATCAGCAGCTTGGCACTGGTTTTTGGCATGGGGGCAAACGGCGCCAGATCAGGTTGGCGTAGGCGGCCCGGTTCAACCGGAAGTCGCTTACTGGATTCGCTTCTAGCCTCTCCGCAATAACACGCACACAACTGAATGTGCCCATCGTGTTTCAGAGCTGCCCTTCAAGGCGCAGACGGTACTCCCATCCGACTGGCGTTTCAAGCATGCGCAGACCTTCACTTTACGCTCTTTACATCACAAATCACCGGGAGTTATAAGAACAGACAAATCAGCAACTAAAACGAAGGACTGAACATGAGTCGAAATGATCGCGACTACGAGGAGAAGCGGGATTACATCCGCATGCGCGTTGATGCTGACGTGAACCTTATTCACGCAGGGCAGGTCATTCCTGCCGTCTGCATTGATCTTTCCAGCTCGGGCATGCAGGTACAGGCGCCCCGCTCGTTTCAGACAGGAGACAAGCTCAGCGTGAGTATCGATTCCGACCATCCGGCACTCAAGGGCCTTGAGGCGGAAACCGAAGTCGTCTGGGTGAATGATGTCGAAGGCGGCGGACAGAAGCTGGGGCTTTCGATCATCGCCATGCGCTGACCACAAGCGGAACGGGTTCACACATCTGAACAATAATAAAGGCGACCCGAGGTCGCCTTTATGGATGAACCATGTACCGCTGAGCGATTAAAAATCGTCTTCGACTTTCCCGTCCTTGACCTTGAACTCACGGTTTTGCAAGTAAGCGTTACGGATGAACGTGTAACGGTCACCGCTGACCATACGCTCGGCCGACAACAGACTGGCCCGCGTATCGACCAGATTGACGCCCAGCGCGGTGTTGCGGGTCGGTACGTGATCGATGTAGCGGTACGGCGAGGTGTAGGTGTCCGGGTACTTGGCGAAGGCGTCACGTACGGTACTCGGCCCCAGCAGCGGGATGACCACGAACGGGCCGCTCGGCACACCCCAGTAGCCCAATGTCTGGCCAAAGTCTTCATCGTTGCGTTGCAGGCCCATCCGGGTACCCACGTCAATGAAGCCCAACAGCCCGAATGTGGTGTTGAAGATCATGCGCGCAGTGTCGACACCGGCAGCCGCAGGCTTGGCCTGGAGCACATTGTTTGCAAGGTTGCCGACATCGCCGATGTTGTTGAAGAAGTTGTGTATGCCGTCTTCGACGAATTGCGGTGCGATGTACTGATAACCTTTTGCCAACGGCTTGAGCGTGTAGGTATCAAGGGTATCGTTGAACGTGAAAATGGAGCGATTGATGCCTTCCCACGGATCGTCTTCAGCGGCTTGCACAGCCACCGGAACGAGCGCAATGCCAGCACAGAGGGACATTTGCATCAAACGTTTGGTAAAGCCTGCACCGGTCACGGGCATAACTGACACTCCTGATCGAGATATCGAAATAATGACGCGGGTGCTATGCCCCACACGCTAAGACGAGGAGTATAAAGCCTTCTGTCGCGAATAAGGCAGATCTGTCAGCAAAGCGGCGTGGATAAACCGCGTCATCGCACGTTCATCGAAGTGTCACACAACACCGGTAGCGTTTCTTGATATTTCAGAGAGATCCTCATGCTTGCGCCGGTGCTCAGCCCTTTGCCAACCTTCCCCGCCCTGCTTTTCGGCCTCAGCGGCTGCCTGGTGGATTTCGGTGCCAAGGCGGCCGATGCTCACGCGCCCGATCATGAACACGCTCAGCTCACGCCTGGGGCCAAGCAAGTCCTGCAGTCATTACGTGACAAGGGAATGCCGTGCGCCTGGATCGAAGAACTGCCCGATGCCCTGAGCAAGACGCTTGCTGCGCCCGTGAGCGACTGGGTCATCCCTGCCCCGCGCCCGAACGCCGGATGGCCTGCACCGGATGCCTGCTGGATGGCGCTGATGGCCTTGAAAGTCAGCCATCTGGACGGTTGCGTGTTGATCAGCGGCGATCCGCGCCTGTTGCAGTCCGGCCTGAATGCCGGGTTGTGGACAATCGGTCTGGCTTCCTGCGGACCATTGTGCGGGCTTTCCCCCACGCAGTGGCAGGCGCTGAGCGATGCCGAACGCGAACAGCGACGTGCCAGGGCCACGCTCAAGCTCTATGCACTGGGCGTGCATTCAGTCATTGACCACTTGGGCGAACTGGAGTCCTGCCTGGCAGACATCGCCTTGCGGCGCAGTAAAGGCGAAAAACCCTGATACACATGAAGAGATGTGCCGACTGGATTAGTCTTGCTACATCACGGACCTTTAGCCTTTCGGCGAAGTCCATGAAACAGACTTATCAATAAGGAGCACGTCATGCCGGCCCGCGAACTTCAAGAACAACTCAACACGCTGCGCGAGCAACTTGAGCATAACCCGCCGCTTTCGGAGTCCGAGCAGAACAACCTGCACGAACTCATGCAACAAATTGAAACTAAAATTCAGCTTGAACACGCCACTCACGAACAGGACAGCAGCCTGGCCGACGGCGTGAATCTGGCCGTCGAGCGTTTTGAGCTGGAGCATCCGGGTATTGCCGGTACGTTGCGCAACATCGTGCAGACGCTGGGCAATATCGGGGTTTGATCGGGAGTGTATCGCTCACTCGGTTGTGTTCCGCCGTTTTGGCGGTCCGCCTTATACAGCGACTCTGCGATGTCAGTGATGCCTGTTCACGGCTCAAGGCACCTTTTCGCCCCTCGGCGACTCACTTTGAGGGGCCAAAGTGAGCAAAGCCCTTAGCTCCGTTTCCGGCCCGACTTCGTCGGGTTCCTTCGTCCTGACACGGATCGGGGGGTCGCTGCAACGGGCCATCCTTGGCCCGGTGCAGCTTGCTCGGCGTCCTGCCGAGCATCCCCCGGATCCGTATCAGGACTCAGCCGTCACTTACGTCGCAATCTGCGTCGTCAGTGCCATCGCGATAAAAGGACTCTTATGTGCAGTGACCATGAGCAAGGCATGACGCTGTATTAGCAACAACGACGTGACACAGAGCGACACTCAACACATGCCAGCACATCGAGTGACGAGCCTACTGCCGCGCCAGCCTGCGATTATCCACGTTGAGCGTTTCAGTGCTGCGGTACGGGTTGATGTCCAGACCGCCACGGCGCACATAGCGGGCGTAGACCGTCAGTCTTTCCGGCTTGAGCAGGCGCTGCAGGTCGAGAAAGATTCTTTCAACGCACTGCTCGTGGAAATCGGAGTGCTGACGGAAGCTGACGATGTACGCCAGCAGGCTGGCGTGATCCAGCGCTGCACCGCGGTATTCGACGACCACGCTGCCCCAATCGGGCTGGCTGGTGACCGGGCAATTGGATTTGAGCAGATGGCTGTACACACTTTCTTCGATCACTTGCGAGGCTTCGCAACGCAGTAATTCAGGCTGCGGTCGGTCGTAGCTGCTGACCGTGATATCCAGATCATCGATGCAAACACCCGGCAACGTCGCAACACCTTCCCTTTCAATCTCGGCCAGGCTGCGAATACGCACGCCAACCGGCTTGCCCGCAGCGGCTGAAAGATCCCGTTCCAGAGTAGCCTGCACTTCGGCAGCATTATCGAACGCCGTCTGGTTCAGCGAGTTGAGATACAGCTTGAACGACTTCGACTCGATGATGTTTGGCGAGTCGGCCGGAATGCTGAACTCGGCAATCGCAACCACCGGCTTGCCGGCCGGCAACAGCCAGGACAGCTCGTAGCAGTTCCAGAAATCGACACCCTGGTACGGCAGCGTCTGCGCCGTCAGCCCCAGCTCGGCCCATTTTGCAGCGCGCGGGATCGGGAACAACAGGGACGGCGTATAGGTGGCAATGTACTCACTGGACTTGCCCAGCGGCGAGTGTTCGGCTGCGGGATGCATGGCGATACCTGGATCATGAATTAACGCGGCGAGTTTATAGGGTTTGTAGCGGGCTTTCAGCGAAAATACGCGTCAGGCCGTGCGCCATCGCGGGCCGCTATGCGGTGCCGCGAGGCGTGAGGATGGGCTATCGAGTGACGTGCTGCCTGTTACTCATAACGCAGCGCGTGCGCAGGCTGGATTTGCGCAGCACGCCAGGCCGGGTAGACCGTGGCGAGGAAACTCAGAATGAACCCGGCACTGCAGATCAGCAGCACATCGCCGCCCTGCAATTCGGAAGGCAAGTTGCTGATGAAGTAAACATCGGAACTGAAAATGTGCTGGCCGCTCACTCGTTCGATCCAGCCCACCAGACTGCTGACGTTCAAGGCGGCAATGATGCCGAGAACCCCGCCGATCAGCGTGCCGACGATGCCGATGACCGTGCCCTGAACCATGAAGATCGCCATGATCTGTCGCGGCGTGGCGCCGATGGTGCGAAGGATGGCGATGTCCGCGCCCTTGTCATTGACCACCATGATCAGCGTGGCAATGATGTTGAACGCCGCCACCGCGACGATCATCAGCAACAGCAGACCGATCATGGTCTTTTCCATTTTCATGGCGCTGAACAGGCTGCCTTGGGTGTGGGTCCAGTCATCGGCGTGATAGCCGTCACCCAGTCCGGCGGCGATGGCGGTGGACACTTGAGGGGCCTTGTAAAGATCCTTCAGCGCCAAACGCACACCTTGCACCTGATCGGGCTGCCAGCGTTGCATCTGCGCGGCGTCGGCGATGTTGATCAAGCCCATCGACCCGTCCAGTTCAGCGCCCACCTTGAAGATACCGACCACGGTCAGACGCTGCATGCGCGGCGTGATGCCGCCGGGCGCGCTGCTGACTTCGGGCACGATCAGGGTCAGCTTGTCGCCAATCGTCAGGCGAAAACGACGCGCGGTGAGATCACCCAGTACCACACCGAACTCGCCCGGTTTCAGGTCGGCGAGACTGCCCCGGGTGATGTGCTGAGTCACGATGGAAACTTCATGCTCCAGCGCCGGATCGACACCGCTGATCTGGATCGGCTGCATCGAACCTTTGTAGGAAAGCATGCCTTCCATGTCGGTGAACGGTACGGCGGCGGTGACTTCCGGGTTTTTCAGCGCGGCGGCAGCCAATGGCTTCCAGTCATCCACTGGCGTGTTACCGGCAATCACCGCGTGCGGCACCATGCCCAGAATCCGTGAGCTCATTTCTCGCTGGAAACCGTTCATGACCGACAACACCACAATCATCGCCAGCACGCCCAGTGCCAGCCCGATCATCGACGTCATCGAAATGAACGAAATGAAGCTTTTGCGGCGTTTGGCGCGGGTATAGCGCATGCCGATGAAGATGGGTAACGGTCTGAACATTCGCGAAGCACCGTGAAAAAACGCATCGTAAAAAAGAGCACCTTAAAGCAGGTGCAGGACACGGCGCGATGACTTGCGCCGGACCGGATGAATCAGGCTTCGACCAGACGCCCGCCTTCCAGGCGCAGGACTCGGTCCATCTGTCTGGCGAGGCTCATGTCGTGGGTCACGATCAGAAACGCAGTACGCGACGACGTGCTCAGCTCACGCATCAGGTCCTGAATGCCTTGGGCCGTGTGGTGGTCAAGGTTGCCGGTAGGCTCGTCAAGCATGACCAGACCGGGCTGATTGATCAGCGCACGGGCAATGGCCACCCGCTGACGCTCGCCACCGGACAGTTCCGAAGGCTTGTGGGCCAGGCGATGGCCGAGGCCGACGCGCTCCAGCAAGGCCGTCGCGCGCTGGCGTGCTTCGGGAATGGCCGTACGGCCAATCAGCAGCGGCATGCAGACGTTCTCAAGCGCGGTGAACTCGGGCAGCAAATGATGGAACTGGTAGACGAAGCCCAGTGCGCGGTTACGCAGCAGACCGCGGGCCTTCTCGCCAAGCGCCGACAATTCTTCGCCAGCCAGCCACACACTGCCTTCGGACGGCGTGTCCAGCCCGCCCAGCAGGTTCAGCAACGTGCTTTTACCCGAACCCGATGTACCGACAATCGCAACGCGCTCGCCAGGGTGCAATTCCAGTTGCAGGCCGGACAACACCACAACCGATTCAGGGCCTTCCTCGTAGGATTTACCCAGGTTCCGGCAACTCAATACTGCTTTATCAGACATGCCCGACTCACTCATAACGTAACGCCTCCGCCGGCTGGGTGCGCGCAGCACGCCAGGCGGGATACAGGGTGGCGAGGAAACTCAGGACCAACGCCGCACCGCAGACCTGGAACACGTCCTGGGCCATCAGTTGCGAAGGCAGGTAATCAATGAAATACACGTCGGCGTTGAGAAACTTGTGTCCGATCAGCCCTTCGAGCATCGAAATGGCCGCGCTGACATTGAGCGCCGCCAGAATGCCCAGCGCCGCGCCGATCAGCGTGCCGACCACGCCGATCACCGTGCCCTGCACCATGAAGATCGCCATGATCTGACGCGGCGTAGCACCCAGCGTACGCAGAATGGCGATGTCGCCCTTCTTGTCGTTGACCACCATCACCAGCGTGGAAATGATGTTGAACGCCGCCACGGCGACAATCAGTAACAGCAGCAACCCGATCATGGCTTTTTCCATGCGGATGGCCTGATAGAGGTTGCCGTGGGTGCGGGTCCAGTCACGAGAATAGAAGTTGTTTTCGCCCAGCTTCTGGGCGATTTCCCACGAAGTGCGTGGCGCCGCGAACAGGTCATCGAACTTCAGGCGCAGGCCCTGCACCTGATTGGGCTTCCAGCGATGCAGACGGGCCAGGTCATCGAGGTTGGTCAGGCCCAGAAAGCCGTCGATCTCGCCCGCGCCGACGTGAAAGATACCGGTCACCTCAAAACGTTTCATGCGCGGGAACATGCCGGCTGGCGTGACCGTGACTTCAGGCGCAACGAAGGTCAGCTTGTCGCCGACCACAACACCCAGCTTGGTCGCGGCCTTGTCGCCGATCATGATGCCGAAGCTGCCGGGCGACAGGCTGTCGAGCTGCCCCTGCTTGATGAAGTGATCAATGATCGACACCTTGCGCTCTTCAGCCGGGTCGATGCCGTTGAGCAGCACCTTCTGCACCTTGCCGTCATGGGTCAGCAAACCCTGCATCTGGGTAAAGGGCGCGACCGCGAGTACCTGAGGGTTTTCCTGGACTTTGGCGGCCAGGCCGCGCCAGTCGGTAATCGGGTCGGCGGATTCGATGGTCGCGTGAGGGACCATGCCCAGCACGCGGGTACGCATTTCGTGATCGAAGCCATTCATGACCGATAACACGACTATCATCACCACAACGCCGAGGGCGAGGCCGATCATGGACGTCAGGGAAATGAAGGAAACGAAATGGTTACGTCGCTTCGCACGTGTGTAGCGCGTGCCGATGAATACAAAAAGAGGTCTGAACATGTAGGAATTTGTTCGCAGGAATGAGGACGTCCATGTGGCGGGCCTTGCCGTGCAGCTTTACACTCGAAAATCTCTGACCACCGCCGTTAGCTTGGGTTCGCCATGTCGACATTAGATGAAGCAGGACGCCGCGAATACTACCGTATCGACGACAGCGTCGCACTGGAAATTAACCCCTTGTCTTCCGCCGATCAGGCAAGCCAGGACGCCATGCAGGACACCTCGACCCTGTTCGACCTGCTCAGCGAACTGCACGTCAGCGAGTTCGAGTCGCAGCACCTGATGCGGCAACTCGACGAGCGCGACCGGGTGCTGAACAGTTTTCTCAAGTCGCTGAGCAAGCGTATCGACCTGCTTGGCGAAGTGGTTGCACACACCGCGCTGGGCAAGCTGGGGGCGCCTCAGCCGGTCAAACTGTCCGAAGGCGGGATTCAATTCAATTCGCAACAGGATTTTGCCGTTGGCAAGCAGCTGTCGATCAAGATGGTGCTGATGCCTCAGGCAGCAGGCTTGATGCTGCGTGCCAGGGTCAGCCAGTCTGAAACACTGGCAGACGGCACCTTCGACATCAGCACCGATTTCGTCAACCTGCCTGACGCGCAACGCCAATTGCTCGCCCGCCATGTGCTGCAGCGCCAGGCCCAGCATCGGCGTCAGGCTCTGGAACAGGGTCAGCCGTCCGGCAATTGAGCGGCCGCCCTCTTATCTCTCATCAGCATCAGGTGCCTTACAGGCCAGGAGTAAACGTGACCCTTATCTACGGCCATCGCGGCGCCAAGGGCGAAGCACCGGAAAACACCCTGGCGAGTTTCCAGGAATGCCTCAAGCACGGCGTACGCCGTTGTGAACTGGACCTGCATCTGTCGCTGGATGGAGAGTTGATGGTCATTCACGACCCGACGCTCAAACGCACCACCGATCGCCGGGGCAAGGTCAATGAGCATCTGGCTGCCGACCTGGTGACCTACGACGCACGCAAAGGTGGCCCGGGCTGGGTATCGCCCTGCCCGATTCCACGCCTGGAAGAACTGTTCGAGCAGTGCGATTTCGAGCACTGGCAACTGGAGGTCAAAAGTGCCTCGCGCACCCGCGCCGCCAACACGGTGCTGGCGATTCGCGAAATGGTTCAGCGTCACGGGTTGCTGGACAAGGTCACCATCACGTCCAGCTCCCGCGAAGTGTTACGTGCCGCCCTTGAGCTGACACCCGACATCTCGCGCGGGCTGGTGGCGGAATACGCCTGGCTCGACCCGTTGAAGGTCGCGCAAAACTACGGCTGTGAAATTCTGGCGTTGAACTGGACACTCTGTACCCCGGAGCGCCTGCAGAAAGCACAGCGTCAGGGCCTGCATGTGTCGGTGTGGACCGTCAACGAACCTGCACTGATGCGCAGGCTCGCTGATTTTGGCGTCGACAGCCTGATTACAGACTTTCCCGGTTTGACCAGCGCCACGCTCGGGAATCGCTGAAATCGGTCTCCCCGGCCGGCTCAGGCCACCGGCCGGAGTCGCTTAAAAAAGCCGGTTGAGGCCGTCGTAAGCCGCTACCCGATAAGCTTCGGCCATGGTCGGGTAGTTGAACGTGGTGTTGACGAAATACTTGATCGTGTTTGCCTCGCCCGGCTGGCTCATGATGGCCTGACCGATGTGGACGATCTCGGACGCCTGGTCGCCGAAGCAATGCACGCCCAACACTTCGAGCGTCTCGCGGTGGAACAGGATCTTCAGCATCCCGACCCGCTCACCGGAAATCTGCGCACGCGCCATGCCTTTGAAGAACGCCTTGCCCACTTCATACGGCACCTTGGCCTGGGTCAGTTCGTGCTCGTTCTTGCCGATCGAACTGATCTCGGGAATGGTGTAGATACCGGTCGGTACATCGTTGACGTAACGCCAGCTGCCGTTGTCGACCAGGCTGCCCGCCGCCGAACGACCCTGGTCATACGCGGCACTTGCCAGACTTGGCCAGCCGATCACATCACCCGCGCCGTAAACGTTGGAAACGCTGGTGCGGTAAGTCTCGTCAACCTCAATCTGACCGCGCCCGTTGGCCTTCAGACCAATGTTCTCCAGCCCCAGCTTGTCGGTGTTGCCGGTACGGCCGTTGCACCACAGCAAGGCATCGGCCTTGATTTTCTTGCCGGATTTCAGGTGCAGGACGACGCCGTTATCCAGGCCTTCGACCTTTTCGTATTCTTCGTTGTGACGCACCATCACGTTGTTGTTGCTGAAGTGATAGCTCAGCGCTTGTGAGATTTCCGAATCCAGAAAGCTCAGCAACTGGTCACGGTTATCCACCAGCTCGACCAGAACACCCAGGCCGCTGAAGATCGACGCGTACTCGCAGCCGATTACGCCGGCACCGTAGATGATCAGCTTGCGCGGTGTGTGGCCCAGGCTGAGGATGGTGTCGCTGTCGTAGATACGCTTGTGACTGAAATCGATGTCCGCCGGACGATAAGGGCGCGAACCGGTGGCGATGATGATCTGATTGGCGACCAGTTTTTCAACCACACCGTTGGAGCAGACCACATTGATGCTGGTCTCGTCAGCAAAACTGCCGGTGCCGAAGAACACGTCGACACGGTTGCGGGCGTAATAAGCGGTGCGCGACGCCACTTGCTTGGAGATGACCATTTCCGCATTTTTCAACACATCCGGAAACGAAAACCAGCGCGGTTCGCCAATGGCCCGGAACATCGGGTTGGTGTTGAACTGGATGATCTGTTTGACCGAGTGACGCAGGGCTTTGGACGGTATGGTGCCCAAATGGGTGCAATTGCCGCCCACCTGCCGACGGCTGTCGACCATGGCGACCTTGCGCCCCGCCTTCGCGGCGTTCATTGCCGCGCCTTCTCCGGCAGGGCCGGAACCCAGTACCACTACGTCGTAGTTGTAGACAGCCATGCGTACTCCTTAAACAGACCGAGGCGCCACTTTGGCATCTCTGGCTAAATCACGCGGCGCAGTCTAGCGCGGCGCCGAGGCGGCGAACATTAACCCTTGGTCGCGTCGAAGGCCAATTTTTGTCTGAGAAGGGTGCAACGGGCCGATGGTTCTGACCCTTTGCGTTACCGCGGCTGCTCCACAGCCAGACGATCAAACGACGCGTTGCTGCGGATGATAAAGCGCTTATCGGCATGAATCACAAAAAAAGCAGGGATTTTGTGTTCTTGCGCATAATTCCAGCCCCGCTCCGGGCCCAGCGTCAACAGCAGAGAGGACAGGCCGTCAGCCATCAACGCCGACGGATTGATGACCGTCACCGACGCCAGAGCGTGGTCGATAGGTTTGCCGGTCCGTGCATCAAGCGTGTCAGACATTCGCGGCCTGTGATTCTCTGCGTAACGATGATAATCGCCCGAGGTGGAAATGGCGTAACCGTCCAGAGGAAACACTTTTTGCGAGGCGTACCCTTCATTGCCTGGAACATCAAGTGACACCCGCCAGGGCGAGCCGTCCGGTTTGAACCCGCTGACTTTCATTTCGCCCGTGGCCTGCACCAGGTAATCATGCAGCCCCAGCGCTTCCATTCTCTGGCTGATTCGGTCGACTGCGTAACCGGCAGCGATACTGTTTAGATCGACCTGCACCGCAGCGCTTTTGCACAGTTGCTGCCCGACGATACGCAAGTTGCGGTAACCGACCCGGCCACGGGTCAAACTCAGCTGCCGTGCTGACGGCATCTGCTCAACAAGGCCATGAGCGCCCAGCCCCCACACGTCCGCCAGCGGCTTGATGGTCAGATCAAAAGCTCCGTTGCTGTCACGCGAGAGCTGTTCGCCGACGCCGATCAACTTCAGAACCGACTCAGGCATGGTCTGACAGCTGTTAGCAGGCAACGCGTTGAAACGCTCGATGTCAGAGTCGCTGCGCCACAGCGACATCTGGTGATCGACTTCCGTCAGGATGGCCTCGACGTCCGGACGCAGCGCTGCTGAATCAGGCTGCCCGGCGGCGCGCACGTACACCACCGAATAATGACTGCCCATCGTCGGCCCGCCAAAGCTCTCCAGCGTGCGCCCCTGACCGCAGGCGCCGCACACGGCTAATAACAGGCACCCTGCAATTCTGCCAAACCCGCGCAAATCCGTGCCCCACAGCATGAAAATCATTCAAGCAACTTGCGTTCGATCACGGGCAAGTCAGCGAAGTGCCCATCGCAGCCTGTCAGGAAGAGCCAGAAATAACGCCCGACAGAAAATGAGCAGGCTACTAAGTGGTCTCTGACGGCCAGAAGGTTCCCAAACGACCTGTCAGCCCCTTCTTTTTTCATCAAATAATTCACCATCACGCCTGACGACACTGCCTATTTTCTCCCTTCTGTCAAGCGATCACCGACTGATAGCAAATCGCCGAAACGGTTGTTTTTGAGCCCTGTTACACATACTGTTACAAGTGTGCATCGCCATTCGCACACACGTAGCGGCGATGTAAACGGATAACAACGACAACGGACTCCAAGCCGACGAGCCTGAGCGAGTAACTAAATGGCCTCCACCACCAGTAAGGGCAAAGCGATCTTTCGCGTTGTCAGCGGTAACTTCCTCGAAATGTTCGACTTTATGGTCTATGGCTTTTACGCCACGGCCATTGCCAAGACATTCTTCCCTTCCGACAGCGCTTTCGCGTCGTTGATGCTCTCGCTGGCGACCTTCGGGGCCGGTTTCCTGATGCGCCCACTGGGTGCGATCTTTCTTGGCGCCTACATTGACCGTCACGGTCGACGCAAAGGGCTGATTATCACGCTTGCGATGATGGCGATGGGCACTCTGTTGATTGCCTGTGTACCGGGTTACGCCACACTGGGCGTGATTGCGCCGCTGCTGGTCCTGCTTGGCCGCCTGCTGCAAGGCTTTTCAGCTGGCGTGGAACTGGGCGGTGTTTCGGTGTATCTGGCCGAAATCTCGACGCCAGGTCGCAAAGGCTTCTTTGTCAGCTGGCAGTCCGCCAGCCAACAAGCGGCAGTGGTTTTCGCCGGCTTGCTGGGCGTCGGCCTGAATCACTGGCTGAGCCCCGAGCAAATGGGTGAATGGGGCTGGCGCGTGCCGTTCCTGATCGGCTGCCTGATCGTGCCGGCGATCTTCATCATTCGCCGCTCGCTGGAAGAGTCACCCGAGTTCGAAGCCCGCACCCACCGTCCTACTCTGCGTGAAGTCGTGCGCTCCATCGGCCAGAACTTCGGCCTGGTGATCGGCGGTATGGCGCTGGTGGTCATGACCACTGTGACGTTCTACCTGATCACCGCCTACACCCCGACCTTCGGCAAGAACGAGTTGAACCTGACCGACCTGGAAAGCCTGCTGGTCACGGTCTGCGTCGGCGTGTCGAACTTCATCTGGCTGCCGATCATGGGCTCACTCTCGGACCGCATCGGCCGCAAGCCGCTGCTGATTGCGGCAACCGTGCTGGCCATTGCTACGGCCTACCCTGCCCTGTCATGGCTGGTGGCGCACCCGAGCTTCGGTAACCTGCTGATGGTCGAACTGTGGCTGTCGTTCCTGTATGGCTCCTATAACGGGGCGATGGTCGTGGCGCTGACCGAGATCATGCCGGTCGACGTGCGCACCACTGGCTTCTCTCTGGCCTACAGCCTGGCGACAGCGACCTTCGGTGGCTTCACTCCAGCGGCCTGCACCTACCTGATCCATGAGCTGGGCAACAAGGCCGCGCCAGGCATCTGGCTGACCGGCGCCGCAGTGTTGGGCCTGGTTGCCACGCTGGTGCTGTTCCGCAAGGGCGGGCAAAAACTTGAAGCGCCTGTCGCGGCTTCCGCCAGCTGATTGATCGCCACACCCGCATAAAGAAACCCCGGCCCGATCATCTCGGGCCGGGGTTTTGCGTTTTCAGGCCTTGCGCTTCCAGGGCCGGAAGCTGAGCCAGAGCAGCACACCCGGCAGTTGCAGGGCAATCATCAGCCCCAGCGACCATTGATAGGCTTCAAGCGGATGCCCCGCGCCCTCCACCGCCGGCCAGAGGTTCAGCACCGCACCCATCAGCCATTGCAGAAAAAAAGCCAGCACGAACACCACCAGATTGAAGGATGAACTCACCCGCCCCGCCAGCGCCGGTGACACTGATTGCGCCACGATGGCGTAGTTCATGGTGGTCGAGGTGCCGAAAAAGCTGAAGCCCATCGCAACCAGATAGGGCGATACCGGCAGACCGCTAGCCATCAGCACCTGGAACCCGATGAAGATCACCATGCCGGTGCCGCAGATCATGATCGGCTGCACGCCGTAGCGACGCAGACAGTCCGTGATCGTGCCGAACGCCAGCGATCCGGCCACCATCGCAACAGCCCCGAATAACAGCACACTGGCCATGCCGGAATCGCTCAGCCCCGCCACGTCACGCAGCCACGGCCCCATCCACAGCGACAGCACCGCCATGTAGATGGCGTGCGCACACACGGAATAAAGCGCCAGTCGCCAAAAGGTCCAGGACGCATACAGCTTACCCACTGCGGCAAACATATCGGCATAACGGGTGTTTTTACTTTCGTAGGCCTTGGGCACACTGAAATGAATGACACCTGCCACACAGAATGTCAGCAGCGCCAGAATCAGGAACGCTTCTCGCCAGGTGAACGCGCTCAGCAGCATGTGCAAGGGCGTGGTGGACGCCATCGCCCCCAGGCCGCCAATCGACAACAGGCAGGCCGTACTCAGCGGCAAGCGTTCGAGCGGCAACCAGATGGCGCACGCCTTGATTGCGCTCATCAGTGAACCCGCCACGCCCAGACCAATCAGCCCGCGCCCCAGCAGTAAACCTGCCTCGCTGCTGGAAAGACTGAAGATGACCGAACCGGCGACCGCGAACAGCAGCATCGGCGCCTGCACGCTGCGAGGACCGTAACGGTCCAGCATGACGCCGAGCGGGATCTGTGCAGCGGCGAAGGTCAGGAAATAAACGCCGGTGAGCAGCCCGAGACTGCTCGCGGGCAAGCTCAGGTCGGTTTGCAGATCAACGTAGATCACCGCATTGACGGTACGAAACAGGTAGGAAACGAAATGCCCCAGACCGAACGGAATGAAGATTGTCAGGAAGAGAAGAAAGAAACTGCTTTTGAGTTGCTGCTGCGAACCGTCCACGGCCGAACTGCTCATCCTTGATCGCTCCAGAATCCGAAAGGGCTATGCCTGACAGATTCTCATGACACGCTGCAAAACAAAACGGGCCAAACCCTGCTTACACAGGATTCGGCCCGTTTTCAGCGCTGTCCGGTCAGACCGGACAACTCAGGAGGTGCAACGCTTACTGTGGAAACGCAGGCGGATTGACGTCTGCCATGTCTTCCATCACGCGAACCACCTGATGGCTGTAACCGAATTCGTTGTCGTACCAGACGTACAGCACAACGCGGTTGTCGTTGACGATGGTGGCTTCGGCATCCACAACACCGGCGTGACGCGAGCCGACGAAGTCGGTGGACACCACTTCCTGCGAGTTCACGAAGTCGATCTGCTTGTGCAGGTCCGAGTGCAGCGCCATGTAGCGCAGGTACTCGTTCATTTCTTCGCGGGAAGTCGGCTTCTCAAGGTTGAGGTTGAGAATGGCCATGGACACGTTTGGCGTTGGAACGCGGATCGCGTTGCCGGTCAGCTTGCCGGCCAGCTCAGGCAGTGCCTTGGCAGCAGCCGTGGCCGCACCGGTCTCGGTGATGACCATGTTCAGCGCGGCGCTGCGGCCACGGCGATCGCCTTTGTGGAAGTTGTCGATCAGGTTCTGGTCGTTGGTGTACGAGTGAACCGTCTCGACGTGACCGTTGGTGATGCCGAACTTGTCGTTCACCGCCTTGAGCACCGGCACGATGGCGTTGGTGGTGCAGGACGCTGCGGACACGATCTTGTCATCTGCGGTGATTTCACCGTGGTTGATGCCGTGTACGATGTTTTTCAGCTTGCCTTTGCCCGGCGCCGTCAACACGACACGGTCGATACCCGGGCAAGCCAGATGCTGGCCCAGACCGTCGGCATCGCGCCATACACCGGTGTTGTCCACCAGCAGGGCGTCCTTGATGCCGTACTGGGTGTAATCCACCTCGGACGGGTTCTTGGCGTAGATCACCTGAATCAGGTTACCGTTGGCAGTGAGGGTGCTGTTGGCTTCATCAATGGTGATGGTGCCATCGAACGGGCCGTGTACCGAGTCGCGACGCAGCAGGCTGGCACGCTTGACCAGGTCGTTTTCCGCACCTTTGCGGACCACAATGGCACGCAGGCGCAGACCGTCGCCACCACCGGTCTTCTCGATCAGAATCCGCGCCAGCAGGCGACCGATACGACCAAAACCGTACAGCACGACGTCGGTGCCTTTACGCGGGCTGGTGCCCTGCTGACCCACTACACTGGCCAGTTCCTCACGCACGAACTGCTCGGGCGTGCGGCCATTGCCTTCGGTCTTGAACTTCACGGCCAGCTTGCCGAGGTCCACCGAAGCGGCACCCAGTTTGAGCTCGCTCATCGCTTTGACGAGCGGGAACGTCTCATGTACGGACAACTCAACCGCATCGGACTGACGATGACGCGCAAAGCGGTGAGCTTTGAGAATCGCGATGACGGAACGGTTGATCAGGCTACGGCCATAGATCGAGCTCACCACATTATTATTGCGGTAGAGCTGACCGATGAGCGGGATCATCGCTTCGGCGAGCGCTTCACGATCGATCCATTCACCAAGACACTGGTCGGGCTTCTGAGTCACGGGAACCTTCCACATGTAGGGGCTGAAAAAAGGGGCTACATTATGACCGCGCCAGTGTTTATGAGCAATGCGCGGCTGTCAGATCATCCGGCACTACATAATTTTTGCCCGTAAATACAGGCCGTAACGCTGGAAACCTGACAGCCACCGCCTTCCCCCGTTACAATCGCCGCCCCTGTTGCAACGCCTGGAGCCCGACCTTCCGTGCCAGTTCTGCGTCTACCGCATCTTTCTGCCGCTGCAGGCAAACAACACTGGGGCAATCTGCCCGGTGCAGCACTGAGCCTGGCCATTGCCGAGGCCGCCAGCGCAGCCAAGCGCTTCACCCTGCTTTTGACCGCCGACAGCCAAAGCGCCGAGCGGCTCGAGCAAGAGCTGAAGTTTTTCGCCCCTACGCTGCCGGTTCTGCACTTCCCGGACTGGGAAACCCTGCCCTACGACCTGTTTTCGCCGCATCAGGACATCATTTCCCAGCGTATCGCCAGCCTCTATCGCCTGCCGGAACTGGAACATGGCGTTTTGGTAGTACCGATCACCACAGCCCTACACAGACTCGCGCCGACCAAATTTCTGCTCGGCAGCAGCCTGGTGCTGGACGTCGGTCAGAAGCTGGATGTAGATGCCATGCGCACCCGTCTGGAAGCCAGCGGCTATCGCTATGTCGACACGGTGTATGAGCACGGCGAGTTCACCGTTCGCGGTGCGCTGATCGATCTGTTTCCAATGGGCAGCAAGCTGCCGTTCCGCATCGATCTGTTCGATGATGAAATCGAAACACTGCGCACCTTCGATCCCGACACCCAGCGCTCCATCGACAAGGTCGAATCGGTGCGCCTGTTGCCGGCTCGCGAATTCCCGTTACAGAAAGAAGAAGTCACCCGGTTCAAGGCCCGCTTCCGCGAGCGTTTCGACGTCGATTTCCGGCGCAGCCCGATCTTTCAGGACTTGAGCAGCGGCATCACGCCAGCCGGTATCGAGTACTACATTCCGCTGTTTTTCGAAGAGACCTCGACGCTGTTCGATTACCTGCCGCAGGACACTCAGGTGTTCTCCCTGCCGGGCATCGAACAGGCGGCAGAGAACTTCTGGAACGACGTGCGCAATCGCTATGAGGAACGCCGCGTGGATCCGGCCCGGCCATTGCTGCCCCCGGCCGAGCTGTTTTTGCCGGTGGAAGACTGTTTTGCGCGCCTGAAAAACTGGCCGCGCGTCGTGGCCAGCCAGCAGGACGTCGATGCCGGGGCCGGACGCGAACGCTTTCCGGCGCAGGTTCTGCCAGACCTGTCCATCGAAGCCAAGGCCAGCCAGCCGCTGGCAGCCTTGTCGACGTTTCTCGATGAATTTCCCGGTCGCGTGCTGTTCACCGCTGAGTCTGCCGGGCGCCGCGAAGTATTGCTGGAGCTGCTCGAACGCCTGAAGCTGCGCCCGAAGACGGTGGACAGCTGGCTCGACTTCGTCGACGGCAAAGATCGACTGGCTATCACCATCGCGCCACTGGACGACGGCCTGCTGCTTGAACAACCGGCCCTGGCGCTGATTGCCGAAAGCCCGCTGTTCGGTCAGCGGGTCATGCAACGTCGACGCCGCGAAAAACGCACCGATGGCGGCAACAATGATGCGGTCATCAAGAACCTGACCGAGCTGCGCGAAGGCGCACCGGTGGTGCATATCGACCACGGTGTCGGGCGTTACCTGGGGCTGGCGACGCTGGAAGTCGAAAATCAGGTCGCAGAATTCCTGATGCTGGCCTACGCCGAGGACGCCAAGCTGTACGTTCCGGTCGCCAACCTGCACCTGATCGCCCGCTACACCGGCAGCGACGACGAAATGGCACCGCTGCATCGTCTGGGTTCGGAAACCTGGCAGAAGGCCAAGCGCAAGGCGGCCGAACAGGTCCGCGACGTGGCGGCCGAATTGCTCGACATCTACGCTCGCCGGGCCGCCCGCGAAGGCTACGCGTTCGCTGACCCGAAAGCCGATTACGCGACCTTCAGCGCTGGCTTCCCGTTCGAAGAAACCCCGGATCAGCAGACCACCATCGAAGCCGTGCGCGCCGACATGCTGGCCCCCAAGCCGATGGACCGCCTGGTCTGCGGCGACGTGGGCTTCGGCAAGACCGAAGTGGCCATGCGCGCAGCCTTTATTGCCGTACACGGCGGGCGTCAGGTCGCGATTCTGGTGCCGACCACCTTGCTCGCCCAGCAGCATTACAACAGCTTCCGCGACCGCTTCGCCGATTGGCCGGTGACCGTGGAAGTCATGAGCCGCTTCAAGTCCGCCAAAGAAGTCAGCGCCGCCGTTGCCGACCTGGCCGAGGGCAAGATCGACATCGTCATCGGCACGCACAAGCTGTTGCAAGATGACGTGAAGATCAAAAACCTCGGCCTGGTGATCATCGACGAGGAACACCGTTTCGGCGTACGCCAGAAAGAACAGCTCAAGGCGTTGCGCAGCGAGGTCGACATTCTGACCCTGACTGCCACGCCGATTCCGCGCACCCTGAACATGGCCGTGTCGGGCATGCGCGACCTGTCGATCATCGCCACGCCACCGGCGCGCAGGCTGTCGGTGCGCACCTTCGTCATGGAACAGAACAAGCCGACGATCAAGGAAGCCCTGTTGCGCGAGTTGCTGCGCGGCGGGCAGGTGTATTACCTGCACAACGACGTCAAGACCATCGAGAAATGCGCAGCAGACCTGGCCGAACTGGTGCCGGAAGCGCGTATCGGCATCGGCCACGGCCAGATGCGCGAACGCGATCTCGAACAGGTGATGAGCGACTTCTACCACAAGCGCTTCAACGTGCTGATCGCCTCGACCATCATCGAGACCGGCATCGACGTGCCGAGCGCCAACACCATCATCATCGAGCGTGCCGACAAGTTCGGTCTGGCACAGCTACACCAGTTGCGCGGGCGCGTCGGACGCAGTCATCACCAGGCCTACGCCTACCTGCTGACCCCGCCACGCAAGCAGATCACGCCCGACGCTGAAAAGCGCCTGGAAGCGATTGCCAACACTCAGGACCTGGGCGCGGGCTTCGTGCTCGCCACCAACGACCTGGAAATCCGTGGCGCAGGCGAATTGCTCGGTGACGGCCAGAGCGGCCAGATTCAGGCCGTGGGCTTCACGCTGTACATGGAAATGCTCGAGCGTGCGGTCAAGGCGATCCGCAAGGGTGAGCAGCCCAACCTCGATCAGCCACTGGGCGGCGGACCGGAAATCAACCTGCGTGTGCCGGCCCTGATTCCGGAAGCTTATCTGCCGGACGTGCATACCCGCCTGATTCTTTATAAGCGCATTGCCAACGCGGCGGATGAAGACGCCCTGAAAGACCTGCAAGTCGAAATGATCGACCGCTTCGGTCTGCTGCCGGAGCCGACCAAGCATCTGGTGCGCATCACGTTGCTGAAGCTGCAGGCCGAACAGTTGGGCATCAAGAAAGTCGATGCCGGGCCGCAGGGTGGACGTATCGAGTTCGCGGCCGATACCCCGGTCGATCCGCTGACGCTGATCAAACTGATCCAGAGCCAGCCCAACCGTTACAAATTCGAAGGCGCTACCCTGTTCAAATTCATGGTGCCTATGGAGCGTCCGGAAGAGCGCTTCAACACGATCGAAGCGCTGTTTGAGCGCCTGACCCCGAAAACTGCTTGAAGGATTCACGCATGCGTTTGTTTCGTTCATTGATCCTGCTGCTGACGCTGGTCGCTCCGACCGCGTTCGCAGACGGCCTGTATCAGGTCGAGATCCTGCTGTTTCGCCAGAACGGCGAGCCCGCGTCGACCCGCCAGCTTGTGCCTGAAAACTGGGACAACGGCGCCAGCAAGATCGACTCGAGCAATGAACGAAGCCCCGCGTTGATGGACCTGGCGAGTAAACTGCAAGACAGCGGCAGCTATCAGGTGCTGATGCAGCGCGCCTGGCAGCAGACCGTGGGTGCCGAACCCGGCAAAATGGCAGTGACCCACGGCGAGGAAAAGCTCGGGCATTTCCCCATCGAGGGCACCGTGAGCCTCGCCATGGGACGCTTCACCGATATTGATGCGCAATTCTGGGTCAACCAGCTGGACCCGCACGGCGTGGTCATCAGCAGTGAGCGACTGAAGCAGACCGCCAGGGTGAAAAATGGCGAACTGACTTATCTGGATAATGGCAACCTCGCGTTGCTGATCAAAGTTTCTCCCCTTTGATCTTTACGTACGCAAGGGACGCTGCGGCGCTCCCTTTCTTTTGAGCATCGCTGCGGCGTAGGGCCTTTTAAAACTTGTCGTCCATTCTCGAAAAAGTCCTGGCCTCGGCCTGGACAGACTTATTCCATGATCGAACGCTTGAGCGCGGGCGCGACTACGCCCGGCAAAAACGCATCGTGCTCGAAGACTCCAGCCCGCAGATCATCCGCACCGCGTGCCGAGGCTCAGGTCTGGAAATCTACACACAGACCCTGCTGTTCAAGGACCCGGATCGCTACAAGAACTACCTGACCTGCAAATGCACGTGCCCGGTCCGCAACGACTGCAAGCATTGCGTGGCCGCGCTGCTGTTTCTCCAGGACCCGGAAAACCGGCCACTGCTGCAAGCTGCGCTGAGTTCGCACCAGCGGGAAATAGAGCACCAGGTCGAGCAGCAGACCGAGCAAAAGCTCCGGCTGCCGGAGCGTTTGATCGATGACCTGCAGCCTCGCCCCAGGCTGATATTGGCCAGTATCGAGTTCAGCGCCTACGAGCCGCGCAACGGCCGCATGCAACGGCATATCCAGCACCGCGCCGCACTGGCATTTGCCTACGGCAAGCATTACGCGGTCGGCACGACCAACGTCAGCATTCTGGTCAGTTCGCTGGGCAGTGACCTGGTGAACCAGAAAAGCGACATCATCGAGCACACCGAAACCGAAACCCTGCGCATCCGCCGTCAGGGCGAACGGGAGCGGCAACTGCGTCAGGAACTGGCCGATCTGGGCTTCAAGGTCGCCACCCGGCAGAGCAAGGCGTTGCCTGACAGCGCCGGCGACATGTACGAGCTGCCCAACGACAAGGCCTGGTTGCATTTTGTGCTCGATGACCTGCCTCGGTTGCGCGAACAAGGTTGGGAAATCGAGATTCAGGAAGAATTCGGCTTCGACGTCACGCCGGTAGACGACTGGTATGCGGTCATCGACGAAGAGACCGAGCGCGACTGGTTCGATCTGGAACTGGGCATCATCGTCAATGGCGAACGCCTGAGCCTGCTGCCGATTCTGATCAACCTGATCCGCAGCCATCCCGAACTGATGAGCCCCACCGCCGTGGCCAAGCGCGGCGATGAAGAACAATTGCTGGTGCAGCTCAACCACTTCACCCAGAGCGGCGGCAGCCCGGTGCAGATCGCCCTGCCCTACGGGCGGCTCAAGCCGGTGCTGGCGACGCTGGGTGATTTCTACTGGCGCCAGGACGGCAACAACGCGCTGCGCATGAGCAAGGCCGATGCAGCACGCCTGACCCAGCTCGAAGACCTGCCGCTGACCTGGCAGGGCGGCGACCGTCTGCGCCACTTCGCCGAGCGCCTGATCAACATCAAGGACGCGCCGGTCAGCCTGCCCGACGGCCTGAACGCGACGCTGCGCCCGTATCAGCTGGAAGGCCTGAGCTGGATGCAGTCACTGCGCGAGCTGGAAGTCGGCGGCGTGCTGGCCGATGACATGGGCCTGGGCAAGACCCTGCAAACCCTGGCTCACCTGCTGATGGAAAAACAGGCCGGACGCCTCGACCGCCCCGCGCTGGCGGTCATGCCGACCAGCCTGATTCCCAACTGGCTGGACGAAGCCGAGCACTTTACCCCGGACCTGAAAGTGCTTGCGCTGTATGGCGCCAACCGTCACCAGGACGCAGGCAATCTTCAGGACTACGACCTGATTCTGACCACCTATGCGCTGCTGCCCCGGGACATGGACATGCTCGAAAAGCAGCCGCTGCATGTGTTGATTCTCGATGAAGCGCAATACATCAAGAACCCCAACAGCAAAGCCGCTCAGGCTGCACGCAACCTCAACGCCCGTCAGCGCCTGTGCCTGAGCGGCACGCCGCTGGAAAACCACTTGGGTGAACTGTGGTCGCTGTTCCACTTTCTGATGCCTGGCTGGCTGGGCAACAGCAAGGAATTCAACAGCAACTACCGCACAGCCATCGAAAAGCACGGTAATCAGGACCGCCTGCATCACCTGAATGCGCGTATCAAGCCGTTCCTGCTGCGCCGCACCAAAGAACAGGTCGCGACCGAACTGCCACCGAAGACCGAGATCATTCACTGGGTCGACCTCAACGACGCACAGCGCGATGTTTACGAAACCGTGCGCCTGGCGATGGACAAGAAGGTCAGGGACGAAATCACCCGCAAGGGCGTGGCGCGCAGCCAGATCATCATTCTGGAGGCGCTGCTCAAGCTGCGTCAGGTGTGCTGCGACCTGCGGCTGGTCAATCACGACATGCCGGTCAACAGCAAACAAGGTACGTCAGGCAAGCTCAACAGCCTGATGGAGATGTTCGAAGAACTGCTGGCTGAAGGTCGCAAGATTCTGCTGTTTTCGCAATTCACCTCGATGCTCAGCCTGATCGAAGAAGAACTGAAACAGCGCGGCATTGCCTACGCCCTGCTGACCGGCTCGACCCGAGATCGCCGCACGCCGATTCATGACTTCCAGAGCGGCAAGCTGCCGATCTTCCTGATCAGCCTGAAAGCCGGCGGCACCGGCCTCAACCTGACCGCTGCCGACACTGTGATTCACTACGACCCGTGGTGGAACCCTGCCGCGGAGAATCAGGCAACCGACCGCGCTTATCGCATCGGCCAGGACAAACCGGTGTTCGTCTACAAGATGATCGCGCGCGGCACGGTGGAAGAGAAGATCCAGCGCCTGCAACGTGAAAAGTCGGCGCTGGCCGCCGGTGTACTGGACGGGCGCACCACCGGCGACTGGAAGCTGCGTGACGAAGACCTGCAGGCACTCTTTGCGCCGCTGCCTGCCGCGCCGAAAAAGACCCGTAAGTGACCTGACCCCAGGCGCTTATTCGACAGTGGCGCGCTGGAGAATCTGCGCCGTGGACAGGACCGTGGCGTATTCGCCATGCAGGTTGGCCAGCGACATCGCATGCACCTCTTCGGCGCTGCGCGGCGTGCCGAAGAAATCCTGCTGATCAAACGTGAAGCAGGCGTCATGCGCCACCATGACATCGAACCCCAGGTTGCCGCCGCTGCGCGCGGTGGACTCGACCGAATTATTGGTAATCACCCCGGCAATCACCACCTGGCTGATCCCGTCGGCACGCAACCACATCTCCAGAAACGATCCGCAAAACGCGTCAGGGACCTGCTTGCTCATCTCCCGCTCATCGGCGTGCGGCACGAACGCCGGCTGGTACTCGACGCCCGACTGATCGGGCCAGAACACCGATTCAGGCGAGGTCGAAAAATGCCGCACGTGTACCACCGGACGCCCCGACTGCCGCCAGGCGTCGAGTAACGCGCCGAGATTCGTCTCGGCTTGCGGGTTGTTGCGTCGTCCGAGCCTGGGGTGATTGATGCCCTGTTGCAGGTCGATCAGGATCAACGCGCTGTTGCCTTGAATATTCATAACCACTCAATCTGAACGTTTGGTTCAGCAAGGGTATCGCAATCAGGGTCTATTCTGGACGCAATCGTCGACGGGCTCTGGCCTGTCCGAGACCTGCCCAAAAGGAGAACATCATGATCGAACACCCTAAACTCGCTGGCAAAGTGGCGTTGGTGCAAGGCGGCTCACGCGGCATTGGTGCAGCCATCGTCAACCGTCTGGCCAAGGAAGGCGCGGCAGTGGCGTTCACCTACGTCAGCTCTGAAGTCAACGCCCTCGAGATCCAGGATAGCATCGTCGCCAATGGCGGACGGGCGCTGGCCATTCGTGCAGACAGCGCCGACGAGAAAGCCATCCGCCAGGCCGTACAGACCACCGCAGAAACCCTTGGACGGCTGGATATCCTGATCAATAACGCTGGCGTACTGGCCATCGCACCGCTCGATCAGTTCAGCATGCAGGACTTCGACAGAACCCTGGCCATCAACGTGCGCAGCGTGTTCATCGCCAGCCAGGAAGCCGCCCGGCATATGGAAGAAGGCGGTCGCATCATCAACATCGGCAGCACCAACGCTGACCGCATGCCCTTTGCAGGCGGCGCGACCTACGCCATGAGCAAATCGGCCCTGATCGGCCTCACCAAAGGCATGGCCCGCGACCTCGGCCCGCAAGGCATCACCGTCAACAACGTACAGCCCGGCCCGGTCGACACTGACATGAACCCGGCACACGGCGAATTCGCTGACAGCCTGAAGGCACTCATGGCCCTTCCCCGGTATGGTACAAGCGAAGAAATTGCCAGCTTCGTCGCCTACCTTGCCGGTCCTGAAGCAGGCTTCATCACCGGCGCCAGCCTGACCATCGACGGCGGCTTCAGCGCCTGATCCACACGCGGCAGGCGGCCCGCTGAATCGGGGCCGCATCGCCCGCCCGGGCCTTTTGGTGGCCGATAAGCGTTTATTTGCTTAACCACATGAAAAATCTGAAAAAAAGTTTTGCGTTAGGAAAAGCTTTCGACTACATTAGCGCGCCTCGGCAGACACAACGTTGTCGTCGAGATACGGTGAGGTGTCCGAGTGGCTTAAGGAGCACGCCTGGAAAGTGTGTATACAAGAAATTGTATCGAGGGTTCGAATCCCTCCTTCACCGCCATATTAAGAAAACCCTGTGGACTCTGTTACTTAGAGTTCACGGGGTTTTTTGTTTGTACTACTCACAGTGCTGCAAATTCTCGCCGGTCAGCGCTTCCCCTCCTCCGATGGCTGGGATGTGCATACATTCTCGACGCCCGCACACCCTTCTCCAACCCCACCAGTTTCTCAGTCTGACCACTTCGTCAGCCCGTTGCCCTTTCTGCACAGGACAAACTTCTGTGGATGTTCACTAAGGATCGACACGACTACTTCACCGGCGAAGGCAAGCTGTGGTTCGACAATCAGACCGTCATCGCCAGCGCGTGTGGCTGTAGCCTCACAGCGGCGAAAACCTTCATTCCGAAGCTTCGTCAGCATGGTTACTGACCGTCGAATACTCACAGTACCGACTCTACCAGTCGACGCAGGTTCGCCCGCTCCGGATTCAGTGAAAGCCGCCCGGATCCGATGCGTGCGATATCGAGAATTTCGCCAATCAGGTCCCGCAGGCCGTTGGCCGTAGGCGACTTCGATGACTGAACGCCATGATCGGCACGTTTGAGCGCCAGTTCCAGCACTCCGATCACTCCGCAAATGGTTGCGTTGCGTTTATCTGGAATAAGATCGTGCTTGATTGGCTGATTTCCATCAGGTCATCCGCCCTAGCATTTTCTGATATTCGACCTCAAATTACCCTCTTCACTATTGCCATGCATTGACCTAATATGCTTTTCTCGCATGTCACATAAAATGCAAACCTAACGGAATAGAAAAATGTCAGCGACCGGTGCTAGGCAGATTGTTTTAACTTTTGACGGAACACTTGCACCACGTCATAGTGTTTCTCTACGAACGCTGTCGTATACGATCCCACACTTTCAGCGGGCAATCGATAAAACTGTCTACTTTAAACACATCGGTGAGATTCGAAAATTCTCATCACTTCCGGTTGAGCTACACGGGTACGCAGATCTTTATATAGATCAGCTTGAAGCTGGATCACTAAAGATCCCTTTCATCAGCGATCTTTTGCAGGGAGTGCCGCAGCTATACTCGGATTTTATGTCAAGGCCTTTTCGGGAATCCGCTTCGCAGGTAGTAGTGCAAAGTAATCTTCTCGCGGCGGACCTAGAAAGCAATAAGATTGGTGCAGAACTAGACAATCTTGATCATGTCACACAAGAGCAGCTGATTGCAACGGAGGGCGACAGGAAGCTTGCCTATGCTCAAGCAGCTGTATTGAAAGATATGAGTCAAGCGCTCTCTGTGGTGCGCTCAACACCAGGAGCAATACTTAATGTCGGTGTCAGTGCGGAGAAAGGCCACAACGATTTTATGTTTGATCAGAGCAGGGCTGTTAGGTTTGCTCAAATAGCTACTACTCGCAGGCTTGCTAACCCGGCAATATATGTTGGCCGCATTACGGGGTTAGAGCGACTTCGTAAGACAGGGCAATTCCAATACTCCGCTAAATTTTTAAGTCGAGTGACGGGCCAAGAGAGCAAACTATTAGTAGACGGCTACGATGACGCATTAAAACTTCACCCGTACAATTTACTTAGCCAAGACATTGCAATATGGGCTGCTCCCATCTCGATCCATGATTCGTTTGACCCTGTACGAGGGGATATTGTATTTGTTGACTTTGCATCACCGCTATGATTATTGAGAAAGTATTTGACGCCTTTTACGAAGAAGCATCTCGCTTTATCACTAAGTGGCGCATTTCAGTTTTCTTTGCTTCTTGGGCTTTTGTTTCAAAGACGATTGAAGTTATATTAAAATTTGATTTTTGGACAGGAAGTTTAGCTGATGGAGGAGCCGCACTTTTAAGCTCGCTCACAAGCATAGCTTTTTATAAGCTAGTATTACTAGCTATCACTGCATTCTATATTGGGCCATTACTAGCTAACAAAGCAGCTTATCTGTTGCTTAAGTGGCGAATGCGTCATGCAGATAAGCTTTTTGAGGCGGTAGATAGCGCCATAGCTAGCATTCGCATAGAAATTCTTGCTACGCAATTGGCCAAAGCCCGAGATGAGGCAGTGCTAGCGGAAAAGCAGATAGAGCGTCGAAAGGCAATTAACGAGTTTTATATTACGTTGATTTTAATCTATGGTTCCATATTTTTTAGCGCCATGTACAGCGTTGAAATAATAGGCATCAGCTTAGTTGCATGGATAGTACTTGTGTATATTTTGGTTCAGAAGATGCTTATTATTTATGTCTCTAAAATCCATTACTTTAAGCTCTTGGCAGCCAAAGCCAGCTCTGAGATGATTTCTTCTCCAGGTAAAAATCCGAATTGATTGGTCTAAAGTTATAGATTCGCCATCGACAAGAACAGATTCAGGGGGCCAACAAAAGTGAGTTGCGATCAAAGCTTTATATTGATATAAGGTTTTCCCTGAAATACCCCCTTCCCAAAACCAGAACCTTAAAACATAATACATGTATAACTTATGAAAGCTGAAAAATAATATAAATTTGACTCAGTAATTTTATGCTAGAGCCATTAAGCGAAACGCACGCAGACCTATTGCAAGCTGGATATTTTACAAAATAAGTCAACTATTTTTTGAGATAAAGTTGGACATAGACTCATGCTATTAACATGAGGCCGGATCACATGCATATCGTGATATGAAAGATGTTGGGCATAGAAGCTGTGGATATCGTGGCGAGGCCCAATACGCACAACAGTGATAAATTACGTATCAGCAAAATGCGAGTTCGAGAGTCTTCATCACACGACTGACCTGCATTGCAGACCATACACCGCCACGGGCCGTTGAGATATTCTTGTTATTCAAGCAATCAGCAACCTGTTGCAGGGATGTAGCGCCCTTATGAATACACAAGTCTATAGGGTCACGCACTTTCTCAGACCATGACGCTACACGCTCTTGGATGGCGACTGTAGCCTTCGCCCGGTTTACCTCTGTACGACCTCTTGCAAGGGCTTCAATCCTGTTGTGGTCTAGAGAAATAGAAAAATACGAATGCATATAGGGAAATAGTGTCGTGGGCAAGTATTAGTGGGTATGAACGTTATCTACTGGGATTGCATCGTGCCACAGTCACCTACCCGATTAGAAAAGCCTTATGCACCCTGCGGTCCAAAAGGATGCAGATTGTGGCGGTGAACTCCTTCAGGATTACCTCGCCTAGCATTCTGGGTCTTGAGCGTAGGGGATGCATAAAAACCTATCCACACGGCGCACCGTTTAGTAGGATTAAAAAAAATTTACCTCCGGAGTCATGATGAGCTTTTCGCAGAGAGCAGGGATCACACCGAGCGTCAAGGCAATTCAGCTGGAGGCCATCGACATCGAACTCAGAAATTCGATCTGGAATATCCTTCTGATCTTCTATTGGAATACGTATAGATCGGCAGAGCACGAAAGGCATAGCAGCTTTAAACATGTTGAGGGCTCCAATCTTGATAGCCTTGCAATGCGTATATGGTCAAGCTTTTTCAAAGCGCCTCTAGATGATATGCAACCGCAATGGCTTAGCTATCTTGAGACGGTTCGTAAAATTTATTTCAGTTTTGAATGGTACAAAGTATATGATTTTATAGAGTTTGTGGCTCACAACGGCCCTCAAGATCGAGCTGAGGGATTTATGAAGGCATGCAACAAAATTCTTTGTGACGAAAATGCGGGCTATAGGTTTATTAATGGGTTAATAGCACCGATTACATCTCCCGCAGAAATAGACGAATTGGAGACTGCACTTTCAAAAGGTGCTGGGTATCACGGCGTTAAATTGCATTTGGAGACAGCACTTCAGTTGCTGACTGATAAGAAAAATCCTGACCCTAGAAACTCTATGAAGGAAAGTATTAGCGCTATAGAATCTCTTGCTAAACACCTTACAGGATTACCTAAGGCGACTCTAGGCGATGCCCTTACGGAACTGGAGAAAAAGCGCAGCCTAGATCCTGTGCTAAAGAAATCACTTTCAGCACTTTATGGCTATACAAATAACTCAGATGGCATCCGTCATGCAGTGATGAATAATACTGAAAAGCTCACTAAAACGGACGCTCGGTTTATGCTGATCGTTTGTTCGGCCTTTGTAAATTTTGCAATTGATAAATATGCGGACTGAACAATTTATCAGTTAAATGGCTGCCTATGGCTGTTACTTTCGCCGTGAGCAAAGCACACTGTAATCGAACTTACTGCACTACGCTCATAATGGCTCAATAGCATGGGCTGTGGAGCTCCTCACCTCTAGAGCTATCCCACCTCACGGTGGACGAATCGACACATGCCCCCCGGTCGAACACTCATAAATAAAAAGGATCAAAGGGCTGTAGGGTCATAAAGTTCGAATCCCTCCTTCACCGCCATATTGAGATAACGCAAAGCCCCTGAATTCTGAAAAGAATTCAGGGGCTTTGTGGTTTCTGGCGTTTGAAAAGCGGCATCGGCACTGTTGCTATTCCCCAGCGGCCCTGGGTGCGCAGGACCGGACTGCCCGCCCTGCCCTATGCCAGTCGCCGCATGGACAAATCCATCTGCCCCATCAGGTCTCGCTGCTCTCTCAAGGAAAGCACCAGCCGCGCGATGGATCTGCTGCTCTCTACCTCGGACAAGGACAACCCTGTTACATACAGCTGGATATCACCTGACTCGGGGTGGAGAAGCTTTACTGAAAAGGTTTCATTCGGCGCCACGACGCACTCGCATCTGGAGGGCAGAAAAGCGGTTTCAAGCACTCGCTGAATATCGGGCTTTGAATACATCATGCATCCCCTGCAATCCAAGTTATGTGGTCAAGTGTAGACAGGTTCCACACGAATTTGTTGCTGATCTGTTCAAGATACACGGCACTCACGGTCAAGATCACGCACGAACGGGCGCACAGCAAGCGTCGCTGCCTTCGCTGGTCTACAGTACCGTCTCCTGAACTCCCTCGAGCCCTGACCGACATGAATGAACGCGCACGTGAACTGGCGTCTCGTCTGATCCGCAACTTCAATGAGGCCCCCCTCGCACAGGAAACTCGCGAGCCGCTGTATGAAAGCGCAGCGGCGCGCCTCGGCACGGGGACGGTGGCGCACAAGCTTGGTGCCTCTATTGATGTCGTCGCGCCCGGCAAACGTTCGTGCCCTTATCATTTTCATCATGCGCAGGAAGAGATGTTCGTGATCATTGAGGGCGAAGGCAGTTTGCGTGTCGCTGGCGAGATGTTGCCGATCAGGACGGGCGATGTCTTGTTCATCCCGGCCGGGCCTGAATACCCTCATCAGATCATCAACACGTCACAGGAGCCGCTGAAGTACCTGTCGATCAGCACGCGGGAGACGCCCGAGGTGTGCGAATACCCGGACTCGGGCAAGTATCAGGCGATGGTTTCGGCTAACGGAACCCGGGTGTTCACGGCCAACCAACGGACCTCTGAAAACGTTGATTACTGGGACGGCGAGCCCTGATTGCAAATGTTTGAAAATTGTATCCAGCCGTTCACGCTTTTTTCACGTTCACGGGTTTATTGTTAACTCAATTCCCAGCAAGACCTTAAGCCCGCTACCCCCCATCGCGGGCTTTTCTTTGTCTGCGATTTGAGTACGCGCGCTTTGGCAGATGTCCAGGCATGCTTCGATACACCGCAGACGACGGCTTTCGCAGGCGTCGGGCAGATAGGGAACATCCTGCAGAAAACGGTTTCCAAGCCCTGTCCATCCAGATGAAACCCTTCCGAACATGAAAAACACCCTGAAAATGCTGGTCCTCACTGTTGCATGCATGGCGGGGGCTTCGGCCTACGCGTCATGCCAGATGGAGCCGATTGCTTACGACATGCCCGCGCAACGCCTGGATGAGGCGCTGCAACAACTGGCCCACCGCTCCGGGTGTCCGGTCAACGTCAATCTCGGCGCTGACAGCAGCAAGAAAGTGAAAAAATTCAAAGGCACGTTTACGCCTGATCAGGCGCTCTGGCAGGTGCTGAAGAAAACCGGCCTGGAAGGCTACCTCGAAAATGACGGATTGACGGTTGATCGTCGCGGACAGGATTTTGTCCACACGCGAGCAACGGAGATTCGCAACGCCATTGAAGCGGCCGGGACAAGAGTCGAAGCCAGAAAGAAGAAACGCTTTCTCCATCAACTGGACAGCATCGACGCCGGCTCGAAAAAACTGGTGCTTGAACAGAGCTTCATCAGCGCCGCCGAGATGGCGAGCTACAAGCGTGACTTCGATGAACTGGCCAGTCAGGTACCCGTCAGCAAGTGAACACCTGGAATGTGCGCTAACATTTGCCGCTTTGACCAGACGACCGAACGCGCAACGGGATATCGATGAGAAAAACTGCGTTATTCGTCATGGCAATGGCGCTGCATGCCACCGCTCAGGGTGCGGGTGATGCTGAAGCCGGCAAAGCGGTCTTCACACGCCTGTGTTCCGGCTGCCACAAGATCGGCCCGTCAGCACGCAGCGCATTTGGTCCGCCACTGAACGGCATCATTGGCCGGCAGGCAGGGCAACAGGAAGGCTACGTGTATACCGACGCAATGAAAAACTCGGGGCTGATCTGGACCCGCGAAGTATTGCGTACCTACATCAAGGACCCAAGCGACGTTGTGCCCGGCACCCGAATGAAACTGTGGTGGATGGGCAGCGATGATCGAATGGAAGATTTGCTGGAGTATCTGGATGCGAACAAATAGCGCGGGGATGTAGCAAACGGTGTTAATTGCCCCTGACCATTAGCCAAAGGCAATTTGTCAGCTACTTCTTATCTTCTTTATAAGGCGGGTAATCGCTTTCCGAATCTTTTCCCGCCGGGGTCTTCGCAGGCTTGGTCGGGTCGACTTGCGGATCTTCGAGGTCCGGCGACTCGGGGTCGAAACCCGGATTATCTTTGCGATTGCTGCTCGGCTTGGTGCCAGTCATATGCGCCTCCACTGTTAAATTCAGAACCTGATATTCAGAGAACGAATCGGCAACGCCGTGCGATGCGACTGACGAACGGCGCTCAGTGGCGTTGTGCGCTGATATGGCGGCGCTCAACGCCAAATGGTAGCCTTGCGCCATTCACGGAGAGACTCATGAAAAGGCTTTCAACCCTGATAATGGCGCTGGCCACCCTGTTCGGTGCCAGCGCCGCGCACAGTGAAATATTCAAATGCACATCGCCCGACGGGAAAGTGAGCTTTGCCTCGCTCCCCTGTGAAAGCAATGCCCAAAGCGACCCGCAACGGGGTGGCCCGCCGCCGATTCTGCGTGAGGGAGAGCCTCTGGACTATGTTCACAAGACCAACCTCAAAGCCACCGAATATCTGAGAGTCAGCAGCCGTGCCCATGTGACGGTGATCGAGACGGAACGCTACAAGGCGTATCAGCGAAACCGTCCACCGCCGCCCAGCGTCCCGTCGCAATGCCGCAGCCCCCTCTTCAACAGCCAGTGCTTTGACCCATCGGGCGGCACGTCGTCGAAGAAAGATGCGGCTCGTCAGGCAGCCGCTCGATAAGATCCGGCGAGAAGTGCCGCCACCTACCCCGCGGTTTTGACATCGGCGCGCACTTCACTGATCAGCATCTCGGGAATCAGATCGGTGTAGTTAATGATGTCGCCATTGATCTGCTTAGAGTGTGGCCCCATCCCGGCTTCGAAGTCCTCGATGGAGTCGCTGTAGATGTGGCACATGGCGATGTACCGCGGATCCGAACCGGGTGTCGCACCGCCTATGCCTCTGTCGACGCTGTAGCCCTTGCAATAGCTGCCCATCAGCTTCTGCACCAGCGGCAAGTGCTTGTCGCGGTAGTAGTCGTGATCAAAACGGGCACCCTCTTCGTACGCATACAGCACGCTGACTTTGATCATGTCGATGTCCTCTTGACTGGATAGTGATAAATGCTCGGACACTCTAGCGATTATCGTGTTCAGGTGCTGACATCAATGAACGCCTCCCGCACAATCACGCCGTCTTGCCAGGCGGCCCAAGGAGGCGGCCCGGCCATCAATCAGTGCGAGGAACGGGTATGAACACACTTGAGTGGAACGAGGCTGCGCTGGCGAAATACCTCGCGACCCATCCGACCCTGAAGGATGAAATCAGCGTGTTGAGCGCTAAGGAACAAAAACAGCAGGTGCAATGGGCGTTTGAGGACGAAGCCGAGAGTCAGGGCATCGAGCCTTGGGAGCTGGCGCTGGAATTGATTGCCGAATCGCCAGAGCAATTGAAAAGCATGCGCCTGGAGGCTCACACTCAGGTCGCAGAAGCGCTGGGCATGGAGTGGGAAGAGTATTGCGGGCTGAATGATATCCAGCCGTGAGCCCTAGGCTCTGTACGTAAAGTGGCTGCGCTCGGTGATGCTGCGTTAAAAACAGGCTCGGATGCGAGTCCAATCGGAATGCTCATTTACAAACAGTAGAGTCGGGCGCGACCCCGGCCGTTCCTCGCCTGTTTTTGCCTTGCCTGACCTTCGCTCGCCGACTTTTCGTACAGAACCTGGGGTGTTTGCGCCAGAACAGCTCATTTCTGGAAAAGCTGTGTCGTGACCCGGCAGTCAGCGCTTTACCTCTTGTTTAGGGGTGAGTAACGTCTGCTCACTTCAATAAAGGAATCACGCCATGAGTGATCTGGTCTCGTACCATCTGGACGACGGTGTCGCCACGCTGACCCTGAACAACGGCAAGGTCAATGCCATTTCCCCGGACGTGATCGTTGCGTTCAATGCCGCACTGGATCAGGCGGAAAAGGACCGGGCAATCGTCATCCTGACCGGCCAGCCCGGTATTCTCTCGGGTGGCTATGACCTTAAGGTCATGACGTCGAGCGCCGAAGCCGCTATCAACCTGGTTGCCCAAGGCTCGACGCTGGCACGGCGAATGCTGTCACACCCCTTCCCGATCATCGTCGCCTGCCCCGGCCATGCCGTTGCCAAAGGCGCTTTTTTGCTGCTGTCCGCCGATTACCGAATCGGGGTCGCGGGGCCGTTCAGCATCGGGCTTAACGAAGTACAGATCGGCATGACCATGCACCACGCCGGTATCGAACTGGCGCGTGACCGCCTGCGCAAGTCCGCCTTCAATCGCTCGGTGATCAACGCCGAGATGTTTGATCCCGAGGGTGCGATGGCTGCAGGCTTTCTGGACAAGGTGGTCAGCGTCGAAGAGCTGAAAGGCGCCGCGCTGGCGGTCGCAGCCCAGTTCAAGAAGATCAACATGAACGCCCACAAGAAGACCAAGCTCAAGGTCAGAAAAGCCCTGCTCGACACGCTTGAAGCCGCCATTGAACAGGACCGCCAGCACATGCTTTGATACGCAACTCCGGCCCGCATACGCGGGCTTTTCTTTACCGGCGAACTCATCCGCATTTGATCAATCTGATCAGCAACCGCGCATGAACCTTTGCGCCACTGACATATTGAAGAAGTGATAGCACCATGGGTCGAGTTGTTGCAGCAGCTGTGTACAGCAAAGGCAAGAAAGTACGCGACATTACCCTCGAAGAAGGCGCCGCCTGGGCCGCCAAACCCGAACACTTCGTCTGGATCGGGCTGGAACAACCCAGCGCTGATGAGCTGACCAGTCTCAAGGCGCAGTTCAATCTCCATGAACTGGCCCTGGAAGATGCCATGGAGGTTCATAGCCGTCCGAAGCTCGAAACCTTCGGCGACGCACTGTTCATCGTGACCTACGCCCCCGTGCGCGACAACGGCAAGCTACTGTTCATCGAAACCCATATCTTTGCCGGCAAGGGCTACATCATCACGTCGCGCAATGGCCACTCCAAGTCTTACGGGCTGGTGCGTCAGCGTTGCGAAGCGCGGCCGCTGTTGCTGGAGCACGGCGAAGACTTCGTGCTGTACGCCCTGCTGGATTTCGTGACCGAGAACTACCAGCCGGTCACCGAGGCCATCCACACCGAACTCGAACTGCTGGAACAGAGCGTGATCGGCGGTTCATTGCGCGAATCCGACATCCAGCACATTCACGCCCTGCGCCGCGACCTGCTGCGAATGCGTCGCTACGTGGCTCCGATGGTGGAAGTGGGCGAGGAATTGCAGCGTCTCAGCTTCCCGTTCATCGACAAAAACATGCGGCCCTACTTCCGCGATGTCGAAATTCACGTCAAACGGCAGATGGAAGACCTGGGCAATCTGTGCGATATCGCCAGCCAGACCATTGAAATCGGCCTGCTGCTGGAGTCGTCGCGACAGAGCATCGTGCAGCGTAAATTTGCCGGCTGGGCTGCGATCCTGGCCTTCCCGACGGCGATTGCCGGCATCTACGGCATGAACTTCGAGAACATGCCGGAACTCACCTGGCACTACGGTTACTTCATTGTGCTGGGCGTGATCTTTGGTGGCTGTGCAGCGCTGTTCGCCAGCTTCAAAAGGTCGGGATGGCTGTAGCGCCAGTGCCGGTCGCCCGGAAATGGCGCTCGGATCAGGCCCGGCCTTCCGGTTTGTGCGCCACGAAACGCATCATCCACTCCGCAACGGTAGCGCCGTGGTGATCATGGTCCAGGCTGGCGACACCCTGCTGATAAACCTGCTCGCCCAGCGCCTCCTGACGAAGGTCCAGCAAGCTGCGTGAGAATTCGTGAATGAACTCCGGGTGCCCCTGGAAACACAGCACCTGATCATTGATGTGATAGGCCGCAAAAGGACAGAACTCGCTGGAGGCAATGACCGTCGCTTGCTCGGGCAGCGCGGTGACCTGATCCTGATGACTGATCAGCAGCGTGAGCGTGTCCATGACCGGTGTCATCCACGGTCTGGCGGTTCCCAACTGGTAGTGATGGATACCGACGCCCCAGCCTTGTGCGGCACGCTCGGTCTTGCCGCCCAGCAGCAAGGCCAGCAACTGGTGGCCGAAACAAATCCCCAGCAGCTTTTCGCCACGCTGATAAAGCGCCAGTAAATACGCCTTCAAGACTTGAATCCACGGATCGGTGCCAAACGAATCGGCTTTGCTGCCGGTCACCAGGTAGGCATCGAATCGTTCGTTCTCGGGTGGATAGATTCCCTGTACCACGTTGTATACCGATAACTCGGCAGCAATCGGTTGGCGGGCAAACAGCCGTTCGAACATCCGTCCGTACCCGTGATACTGCTCGACCAGTTCAGGACGAAGGTTATCGGTTTCAAGAATACAGATGCGTAACGACATAAATGAGACCCTGAAACAGTGATGAGGCAAGAGCGCACGGCAGAGCCTGCCTTGAAGGCTTGATCAAATCAAGCAGTGAGCGCGCCTGTACCGGGCGTTTGGCCGCTGTACGAAATGTCTGACTCAGACGAACGGTAGAGGTCTTACGGTTCTGCTTGAAGTGTCTAGCAAGGGCCTGAGCGTGCCGAACCCGATTAGTTAATAACACTAAGATCAAATTTTTTGCGCGCACATGCCTAACAGATCTAAACCAGCCGATGTCTGAGCTCTATGGTTAGTGTTGTAACAGGACCGGCGCAGAATCCATTCAGCGCCAGGGTCAGCGGTCATTTGACCGGGCCTGCCTGTTCAACGTACACCTTGCCAGCCGACGAATACCCGCTGTGGAATTCGACGTGCTTCTGTCGCTCAGGAATAACAACAAAAGGCGGTCAGCCATGTTCAAGTTCAAACACTCCAAAGTACGTCAGGCAGGGCTCATACTTTTCACCACCGCCCTGCTGTTGATCGTGCCCAATCTGAATAGGCTGTTCGGCTGAGTCGGCACGCTTTCGGACCACAGGCAACTGTGCCACTATTTCCACTCGTATCGAGGGAGGTAGGTGTATGCGCCAATGGATTGCGGTTTTTGCGCTTGTCGGCAGTGTGGCCGCTCAGGCGGGAGTCGTGGATCAGGCTGCGGCCGTAACGGCATTGAAGGAAGGCAAACTGGCGATGGATGTTCGCAGTCAGACCGACTACGAGGCAGGCACGGTCCTGAACGCCGTACGGGTTGACGAGAGACGGCTGGTCAATCAGATGAAGCAGGTGCTGAATGACCGCAATGCGGTGTTCGTCATCTTCAGCAGTACGGACAGTAAAGCCGACAAGGCTCAGGAAAAGCTCAGGGCCGCAGGCTACTTCAGCGTCATCAATGGCGGCAATTACGAAGAACTGCACAATGCGCTTTATGACATCACTGATGACCCCGCGGAATAACGGGCGGCCGGGTTATCACGCCCCGGCCACCTGCCCGGTCAACTCGTAGTCACGGCTTGAACATTATTGATGCTGCGCCTGAACCTGCACTCGGGTTTTCACCTTTGGCGTGCCGGTCATGGGCGAAACCACCACCTTGGCATGCATCTGCTCAGACCCTCCGCCACGGCGCATTCCGCGTACCGGGCAGGCATCCAGATAATCCAGCCCGACCGCCAGCTTTAGATGACGCTCGGGAATGGCCAACTGGTTAGTCACGTCGAAGCTGTACCAGGCGTCATCGATCCACGCCTCGGCCCAGGCATGGCTGGACAGGTGTTCGCTGTCTTCGCTGCACAGGTAACCGGACACGTAACGTGCAGGCACCCCAAGGCTGCGGGCGCAGGCCAGAAACGCATGAGTGTGGTCCTGACAGACGCCGGAGCGTCCGGCAAACGCCTGGGCGGCACTGGTGTCGACTTCCGTTGAACCCTGGGTGTATGTCATGTGCTGATTGAGCGCGTGCATCAGGTCAATCAACGCCGTGCGATCAGCACGCTTGCGACATTCCGTTGCTGCAAAACTGCGAATGGCTTCATCCGGCTCGGTCAGGCGAGTGACGCGCAAAAACGGCAACGCCGACTGACTTTCACGCTCGGCCTCACGGGTCTCGTCGATCTCGACCTGACCGCGCGCTCCGATGATGATCGCCTTGTGAGGTTCCTCAAGGCTCAGAACGTGCAGAATATTGCCGAACGGATCGATCTGCGCGCGCACCGGGCGAGGCAGCGTCAATTGCCAGCTGAGCACTTGCTGACGTTCGCTGTCGTGGGGCGTCAGGCGCAGATACTGGATGCTGGAACGCACCTGATCATCGTAGTGGTAGGTGGTTTCGTGGCTTATAGAGAGTCTCATGCAGCCTCCAGATACGAAATATGAATCGCATCACCCAGTTGGGCCAGCATTGGAATGAATTCGTTCAACCACTCATGCAGGCCTTCATCCAGGATCTCGTCGATGCTGGTGTAGCGCAATCTTGCGTCCATCTCGGCCGCCATGCGCTGCGCAGGTCGACCATTGACGCCGGGCAAGCTGGCCAGAATGACGTCCATTTCTTCCAGACAGGCGCGCAACGAACGTGGAATGTCGGCACGCAACAGCAGCAGCTCCGCCACCTGACGTGCGCCCGGTGCATCGCGATAGACTTCGGTGTAGGCCTCGAACGACGACAGTGCGCGCAACAAGGCGCTCCACTGGTAGTAACCCGCTGCCGAGTTGTCCGCCGCCGCATTGGCCTGGGGACCACGCAACTCAAGCATTTCATAGCGCGCATCGAGCATGCGCATGGTGTTGTCGGCGCGCTCGATGAATGTTCCCAGACGAATGAAACGGAAAGCGTCATTGCGCATGATGGTGCCGTAGGTTGCACCGCGAAACAGGTGCGAACGCTCTTTGACCCACTCGCAGAAGCGGCTCATGCCGTAACGGGTCAGCCCCTGTTGGGCGATGCCACGGATTTCCAGCCAGGTGGAGTTGATGTTCTCCCACATGTCTGCAGTAATACGGCCGCGCACCGCGTGTGCGCTGGCCCGTGCGGCCCCCAGGCAGCTGTAGATGCTGGCCGGGTTGGTCGCGTCGAGCGCGAAAAAATGCAGCATGCGTTCGGCATGCAATTCACCATGACGCTCGATGTAGGTTTCCAGCGTTCCGGTGATCAGCAAGGGCATGGCGATTTCATCCAGCCCGTCGCCGCGCCCGTCCTGCGGCATCAACGACAGCGAATAGCTCACGTCCAGCATTCGGGCGAGGTTCTCCGCTCGCTCCAGGTAACGCGACATCCAGAAAAGATCCGAGGCAGTTCTACTTAACATTGGCAGGCATCCTTAATCCTCGACCACCCAGGTGTCTTTGGTACCGCCACCCTGAGACGAATTCACCACCAGCGAACCTTCACGCAAGGCCACTCGGGTAAGCCCGCCAGGCACGACGCGGGTTTCACGACCGGACAGCACAAAGGGGCGCAAATCGATATGTCGCGGGGCGATGCCGTTCTCGACAAACGTCGGACAGGTCGACAGGCACAACGTGGGCTGGGCAATGTAGGCGTGCGGCTTGGCCTTGAGACGCGCCCGAAAGGCTTCGATCTCGGCGGCCGTCGCTGCGGGGCCGACCAGCATGCCGTAACCGCCGGAGCCTTGGGTTTCCTTGACCACCAGGTCGCCCAGATTGGCCAGCACATGCGACAGCTCTTCCGGCTTGCGGCACTGCCAGGTCGGTACGTTCTTGAGAATCGGCTCCTCGTCCAGGTAGAAACGAATCATGTCAGTGACGTACGGATAAACCGATTTATCGTCGGCGACGCCAGTACCGATGGCGTTGGCCAGCACGACATTGCCGGAACGGTAAGCCGCCAGCAGGCCGGGAACGCCCAGCATCGAATCAGGGTTGAACGCCAGCGGATCAAGAAACGCATCGTCCAGGCGACGGTAGATCACATCGACAGCCTTCGGGCCATCAGTGGTGCGCATGAACACCCGGTCATCACGGACAAACAGATCGGCACCTTCCACCAGCTCGACACCCATCTCGCGAGCCAGAAACGCATGCTCGAAAAACGCGCTGTTGAAGCGTCCGGGCGTCAGGACCACAACACTGGGGTTGTCCAGATGGCTTGAACTCTTGAGGGTGTCGAGCAGCAGATTCGGGTAGTGATCGATGGGCGCAATGCGCTGCGCCGAAAACAGCTCCGGAAACAATCGCATCATCATCTTGCGATCTTCCAGCATGTAGCTCACGCCGCTCGGGGTTCGCAGGTTGTCTTCCAGCACGTAATACGTGCCGTCACCGTCGCGCACCAGGTCGACGCCAGAAATATGCGAATACAGATCACGGTGCAGGTTCAGGCCCTGCATGGCCAGCTGATACTGTTCGTTGGCAAGCACTTGCTCGGCAGGAATGATCCCCGCTTTGATGATGCGCTGGTCGTGATACAGGTCCGCCAGAAACATGTTCAGCGCCTTGACGCGCTGAATACAACCACGCTCGACAACCCGCCACTCGCTGGCCGGAATGCTGCGCGGGATGGTATCGAAAGGAATGAGCCGTTCGGTCCCCTGCTCATCGCCATACAGCGTGAAGGTGATTCCGGCACGGTGAAACAGCAGATCGGCTTCGCGCCTGCGTTGAGCCAGCAGCTCGGGAGGTGTATCACCCAGCCAGCGGGCGAACTCCCGATAATGCGGACGGACTACACCGCCAGCATCGTACATCTCGTCATAAAAGGTGCGGATCATGCCGTACTCCTTGTCACCATGGACACCAAGACCATCGCAAAGCCCGTGCCACCGGCATAAACGCTTTATTATCAATAGCTTGAGTAAAAAACCGTCGCTGCTCGCACCATTCCTGTGCATGAAACGCACGCGCCGATTCTTTTACGCTTCATTCGGAAGCATCATTCAACCGTGAAATCTATGAACAGCATAGCCAGAGTTGATTTCCGCCAGCAGTATTAGTTCGCCATACTCGCCAGCAACCGAGCAAACAGGGCGCCGGACGCCTTTTTTTGCCCCACGCATTACCGCCAGGCCTCGCCCGCGGATTGCAGACAGACTTCCCTTTGAGCCACTCGTTTGAGTGGCTTTTTTTTGCCCACAGCACATGCCATTCGCGCAACGCGAGCCTGAAACGAGACCGGCCGATGCAGAATGTCATCCCGCATCGGCCGGCCAGTGTCACGCCGTTTGCTCAAAAAACATCAGGCGTGCAGTCTTCTGATTTCCTGAGTGACACCCCAGCCTTCCACTTCCCCGTCCATTGGCGAAATCACTGTCTGGAAGTCCTGCTCGAAGTCACCGATACCGTCATAGGTGGCGTACATCACCTTGCTCAATTGCAAGTGCCAGGCACCGTCATCACGTACGTTTATCTGGGTATTGAGGGATTCGCCGCGAAATTGCTCTGCAGCCTGCCGTGCCCGTTCCTCGTCCGGGAAAATGGCGTAGAACTCGATGGGATAGATTCGCGCGAAATCAAAGCCGCCTTCTTTCATGCGACGCAGTACGTTACTGCTGATGTCCTCTTGATAGGCTGTGCTCATGAAACGTCCTCCTATTCAACGATAGATAGAGTTTCAACTCTTCCAGAGCGCCCCCCTTGCGAGGGCCGCCTCACGACAGATAATCCGACGTGGGGAATCAAGCATGTAGCTGACCGGACCGAACGCATGCACAGACCGGGTATCGAGATGTCAGAGGCCATTTGAATGGCCTCATCTGCAGAGTAGCCCTATCGCGGACCGGATGCCAAGTGGTTGGCACGAAAAGGTTTTTAAGCGGGGAAGGATCAGTCCATTTCTGTAATGGAAATGATCTCCACGCTGTTATGGTCTTTCAGCGTCTTTACAGTGGGCTCTTCAGTACGCCCATCCAGATCATTGAGATTCAGCTCATCAGTCATCGGGTACAGGCCTTTGCGCAAGAGCTGCGCAACCTCCTCCTCGCTGGGACGTGCTTCAAATTCGGCCTCAAGGCGCTGCTGCACACCGTCCTTGTCCAGATACAAAATGGCCCACTGTTTCATCAACGCCTCCAGAACGAAGCCAGGCACTCTGGCTTATGTGATAAGGACCTTTTTACCCGCCCATTCGTTCCACCGGATGAGTGCCGGCACACTGCACCCCGCACACACGAAAAAAGACCCTTGCACTGGATGCCAAGGGTCTTCTTTTATGGACTGAAAAGGCTCGCCACTACGACGAGCCACTCTCCGTCAGTTGCGGTTCTTGCTGGCCTCGACACCGGCCGTGTTGTCCAGCAGGCTCTTGGTCGCCGTCTGCAGGAAGCTCTCCAGCTTCTGCTTGAGTTCCTGTGTGTCAGGCGCATCAGGCACTTCTTCGGCGTGCGGTTTGGCGCCCAGGGTGTAGGTCAGCAACTTGGCCGGCATTTCGGTCGGCTCGATCAGGATGCGGTTGCCACTGATGATGGCAACCACCTGCTCGCTGCCCGACGGCTTGATCACGCCAAAGCCCTTGTCGCCTTCCGGCAGGTTCAACAAATCGCGTCCCCAGCACTGGTTGCGGTTCAGACCACCCAGACGGCCCATGATGGTCGGCACCACATCGACCTGAGTACCGACGATGCTACTGCGCTGACCAAATTTCTCCTGCACGCCCGGGCCGATCAACAGCAATGGCACGTTGAAGCGGCCCAGATCCATTTCAGTCAGTTGCTTGTTGTTGCCGAAACCGTGATCACCCAGCACCACGAACAGGGTGTTCTTGAAGTACGGCTCTTTTTTGGCCTTCTCGAAGAACTGACCCAGCGCCCAGTCGGCGTAACGCATGGCCGTCAGATGCTCGTCCAGCGAACCATGCCCGGTCACGCGCTCGACCGGCAGAGGATCGGGCAACGCGTACGGTGTGTGGTTGGACAGGGTTTGCAGCAGTGCATAGAACGGCTTGCCATCCTGACGGGCCTTCAATTCCTGCGCGCCACGGTCAAACATGTCCTGGTCGGAAACACCCCAGGTCGGGTCGGAGAACACCGGATTGACGAAGTCTTCGCGACCGACAAAGTTGGTCATGCCCTGGTTGCTGAAGAAGCCCGACTGGTTGTCCCAGGCAAAGTTGCCGTTGTAGACGTAAACGTCGTCGTAGTTGCGACCGGCGCTCAGCAGTTGCGGCAGGCCCGACAGCTTGTGGGCGCCTTCTGGCGTCTGCATCAGGTACTCGAAGCCCGGCAGGTTCGGGAAGCACGCCATTGTGGCGAACATACCCTGGTGGGTGTGCGTACCGTTGGAGAAGAAGTGATCGAACAGCAAGCCTTCCTTGGACAGTTTGTCGAAGTACGGCGTGATGTTGGCATCGCTGCCCAGTGCGCCCACCGAGTGCCCGGCGAAGCTTTCCATCAGAATCACGACCACGTTGCGAATCGGCAGCGTGTTTTCCGGAGGGGGTGTGAAGTCGCGGCGTACGGCAGCAATGTCAGGCTCGACCAGCTTGTCGTTAGGGGTCAGCAACATATCGCGTACGGTCTGTTGCGCCTGATCCTGTGGCAGCGTGGCTTTCCAGATGTTGTCGCGATCCTCGGACATACGGCTTTTGGCCGCCGTGATAAGGGTCAGCGTACCGTTAAGGCCCAACTGGTTGGCAAAGTTCGACTCGGTGGTATAGGCATCACCCCAGCGCAGCGGCGGGCCTTGGCGCAGCGTGCCGCGAATGCACACCACCATGACCAGCAACACCAGCACGAAAACACCGGCACGCATGTACCACGGCGCGACCGAGCTGACCGTGTGAGTGCCTGTCGTGGTGACGTAGCGTGGACGCGTTATGCGGTCGATGCCCTTGAACACCAGGCTCAACAGCCAGGTCACCGCGGCCCAGGCCAGCAGGTAACGCACTACCGGGAAGCCGTACCACAACATGCTCAGAACGGTCTTCGGGTCTTCCTTGACGTACTGAAACACCAGGCCGTTCAGGCGCTGGTGAAACTCGCGGTAGAAGTCCATTTCCATCAAGCCCAGGAACAGCGTGATGCTGCCGACCAGCGTCAGCCAGAACCGGAAGAAGCCCCGCGCGGTCATGGCCCGGGCGCTGAACAGCGACAGCACCAGCGGAATCAGCAGGTACATCGTCAGGCGCAGGTCGAAACGCATGCCGTTGAACAGCGCCTCGATGAACGTGGAGGCGGGCGTATCGCCAATCATCTCGCGGTTGTAGACCAGCAGACCAATGCGCAACAGGGTGTACATCACCATCAGGGCGAAGCCGCTGAGCAGAATGTACGCCAGATGCGATTTGACAGTCGGGTTTTGCAGGCGGGCTTGCCGATGAATCTGGGCGTCCGTTTTGGCCATGGTTGTCAGGATCCGGTGGATTCAGAAGTAGGTTCAGTGGTGCGACACCGCCCTCCTCTCGGGACGGCGGCGTGCAACAGGGCGAAGATATTACTTGATTGCGGGGCGCCTGGGGTCAGGTCCGCCCATGAAGGCGCCTGCCTGTTCAGCTTCGCGCGCAATTCTGGGACAGAACGTGTGAAAGTTCTGTCGCCAGCAGAGCGCCCCGGAGCGTCTGAGCGAAGACGCAAGCGCTAACGCCTGCGCGCTGTGCAGACCGCTCAATCGTTGCTGGCTTTGTTCACAGCCTGCAGCACGTACTGGGGCAAGGCGAAGGCGCCGATGTGAACTTCAGGGTTGTAATAACGCGTAACAATACCGCTGCCCGAAAAACGCTGGCGCAGGGTTTCCAGAGGCAGTTTGCGGTAGCTCTTGTCGGTAGCGCCCCAAGCAAAGGTCATTGCCCCGCCGATGTAGGTCGGGATGGCTGCCTGATAGAAATGCCAATCGGCAAACAGACCGTTCATGCGACCTGCGGTCGTTTGCACGCCGCTTAACTGCATGAAAGGCGTGCCGTTCTGCGTGACCAGGATGCCGCCTTCGTTCAGGCAGCGATGGCAAGCCTGATAGAAGTTTTCAGAAAACAGGACTTCGCCAGGGCCGATCGGGTCGGTGGAGTCGGAAATGATGACGTCGAACTTTTCTTCGGTAGTCGCGACAAAGCGCATACCGTCATCGATGACCAGGTTCAGGCGTGAATCGTCGAACGCACCGTTGGAGTGGTTAGGCAGAAACTCCTTGCACATCTCGACCACCGTGGCGTCGATCTCGACCATGGTGATGTGTTCGACGGTCAGGTGCTTGGCGACCTCGCGCAGCATGCCGCCGTCGCCACCACCGATGATCAGCACACGCTTGGCGGCACCGTGCGCCAGGATCGGAACGTGAGTGAGCATCTCGTGATAGATGAATTCATCCGCTTCGGTGGTCTGGATGACGCCATCCAGCGCCATGACGCGTCCCATGCGCGGGTTCTGGAAGATCACCAGATGCTGGTGCTCGGTACGGACTTCGTGAAGCATTTTTTCCATACGAAAGCGCTGGCCGTAGCCTTCGTACAACGTTTCCTGATAATCGCTCATGGGTAAGCTCCCGCTGGGTACTGATGACAGGACGGCCGACCGCCCACAACAAAGGCGCGCATTCTACGTCGAGGAACATGACAGGTCGAACCTCTCTGCAACCGCATCACCGTGCATGACGTGCAAATGCCTGGACCCATAAACGGAAAAACGCCTGATTACGGGCGTAATCAGGCGTTTCTTAGCGGTTTGACGACGTGTCAGATACGCACGTTGCCACGCGGCCCGAGGATCGCCCAGATGATCAGGCCCACGACAGGCAGCAGCACGATCAGCAACACCCAGAGAATTTTCTTCCCGGTCTCGGCACCGCTTTTCAAGACATTGATGATAGCCCAGATATCGAGCGCCAGAATGATCAGACCGACCAGGCCATTGAAGCTAGAACCCATGATGTTGCCCCTAAGATGAATGCTTGCCCTTCTAGGATAGTCGCGCCGTTCGGGGGTTCCGTTGAACCAACCTCATATTATCGGGCTCCCAACCGGGGCAACGCTGTTTTCCTGCACGCCATCGTGCCGATCACCCTCGCCGAACACTCTTAAAGGTACTTCTCTTCATGCAGACACCCGCACAACCCCGCACGCCTTGGGCAACATGGCTGAGCCACTTTCAGAACAGCCCGTGGGTAAGCCTGGGTTTCGCGTTCGCCCTGCTGATTGTCGTCGGCCTTGGCGGCATCAGTGTCTACAACGCGTTCTATGGCACCAATCAGGTCAACTTCAATCACGCGTTAATGGGCGGCACCGCGGGTTTTCTGGCCACCGCGCTGGGGGCCGTCATGGCGGTGGCCCTGAAAAACGTTTCGCAGCGCGCTCAGGACATCATGCTGGGTTTTGCCGCAGGCATGATGCTGGCCGCCAGTTCGTTTTCATTGATCCTGCCGGGGCTTGAGGCTGCTCGGGATATTACCGACAGCGGCCCTTGGGCTGCGGCGACGGTGGTGGCCGGCCTCGGGCTGGGCGTGCTGTTGATGCTGGGTCTGGACAGGTTCACCCCGCATGAGCATGAAACCGTGGGCCGTCAGGGGCCGCATTCTGAGCGCATCAACCGGGTATGGCTGTTCGTGCTGGCAATCACGCTGCATAACCTGCCTGAAGGCATGGCGATCGGCGTGAGCTTTGCCAGCGGCGACTTGAACGTAGGCCTGCCGCTGACCACGGCCATTGCCATCCAGGATATACCGGAAGGCCTGGCCATCGCCCTGGCCTTGCGCGCCACCGGGTTATCGGCTTTCAAGGCGATGCTGGTGGCCATCGGCTCCGGCTTGATGGAGCCGCTGGGCTCGCTGGTCGGCCTGGGCATTTCCAGCGGTTTTGCCATCGCCTATCCGTTGAGCATGGGCCTGGCGGCAGGGGCGATGATCTTCGTGGTGTCCCATGAAGTCATCCCGGAGACCCATCGCAACGGTCATCAGACCTCGGCGACGCTGGGCCTGATGGGCGGTTTTGCCGTCATGATGTTTCTGGATACCGCGCTGGGTTAACTGCGCAATGCCTGAAGTGCGGGTGCGGCATGGATGCCCGCCCCGGCTGCCAGTTCAATCACCCGGGCTTCGTCCTGACCATAGACCAGCACGGCCTGCAGCTCATCATCCAGGGGCTGACTGAAATTCATCAGTACGTAGCCGCCCATGTCCTTGTTCATGCTGCTCAGCTGGATCTGAATGCGATTGAGCGCGACCAAAGGCTCGACCTTGGCCAGTTGCTTCGGCTTGATGTTGAACGTCACGTCCTTGCCGAATGACTGCACGATCTGCTCGAACAGGTCCATGTAGCTGTCTGCCTGAAACAATACGGTCTCTGGCAGGCTGCCGACCACCACCCATTCACCCAGAGGGATCGGGAAGGTGTCGTCGTAATTGATATCGGGGTTGGCGACCAGAAACGTCTGCGGATCGGCATAAGCCTGCGCCGCCTCGTCAGCAACCTGCGCGATCTCATCATCGCCCATGCAGCCGGAGCTGATTTTGCTGATGAGTTCGATCAATGAGTCTTTCATACAAGGCGATCCTGCAGGGGGCAAAAAAGAGGCGCGAAGGATAACGGTAAATCCCCTGCGCCTCTATCTGCGTGTTCAGGCCGGCAGCTTTTCCGTATCAGGACTTCGCAGACTGCACGCCCAGTGTGCTCAGGTGCTCCACGGCAACGGTCGCCCCCATCGCCTGGGCGGCGTCGAACGCATTGATACCTTTGGCATCGCGGGCATGCGGGTCAGCGCCCTTGCTGATCAGGTAATCGACTATCTCGATGCGGTTGAACATGGCCGCCATCATCAACGCCGTGCGGCCATCAGCGGACGTGGCCTCCACATCGGCACCGGCCTCGACCAGCAACTTCACAACGGCCAGATCACCTTTGAACGCTGCGCCTGCGATCGGGCTCTGGCCGTTGTCGTTGCGAATTTCCGGATCGGCCCTGTGGTTCAGCAGGACCCGGACCGCATCCGCATGGCAGTGATAGCTGGCCAGCATCAACAGCGTATCGCCCTTGTGGTTGCGCAAGTCTGCCGGCAAACCTTTCTCCAGCAGTCGCTGAAGCATCACGGCATCCCCCTGACGGGCGACGTCGAACACCTGCTCGGCGAAAGCGGCTGCTTCCTCCTCGGTCATCGTCTTAGGCGGGTTAACGGCTGAATCGATCATCAATAACTCCTTGGGACGCGGTACTCCGGGAATCCAGTGCTCCCGGCAGCGGTAAAACACTGACCGCAAGACTCGCCGGCTGTTCGATCCGCTTTATGCCTGACCCGTTTTGACCGCCTTCGACCGTCAATGAAGGTCGGCAACCGCACCGATGCTCATTTGCCCGACGCCCACCCGTTCAAAACCCGCAAAATGCAGGGCGCACGATGGGTGTTCATGCAAAATGCACGAGGCGCGAAATACGCATATATTTCAAGTCATTGATTTTAAAGAAATTAATGGCATGGCAAAGACTGGCACAGACGCTGCAATAGTACTTGCAAGCTTGTTATCCCATGAGCAATGGAGCCGCCAGACATGACCTTTATTCAAGAAAAATTCGCTTCCGTATTCTCCGACTACACCGTGACCACTCAACCGCGTCCGGACGGTGGTGTTCTGGTTTCGCTGCGCAGCTCCGAAGGCAAACAGATCCGTCGTTCAGTGTCTTATGCACAACTGCACACACCGGTACAGCTGGAATGGGTCATCAGCGCGATTCGCCGTGACCTGGCTGCACAAGCCAGTGAATTGCCAGCGATCTCGATGCTGCAAAGCCAGCACCGTTTCGATCTGCCGACCTACCACACCCGCTGATTTTCATTACCGCCCTTCGTGGGCGGTACGTTGTTGTTGTACGCTCTCATCCCTTGTTTGCCGCGATTACACTTTGTTCTCGCGGCTTTTTTTTGCCCGCATTTTGAGTAGCCCGGCTTATTGGCGGGTCACCTGATCAATCCGCGGCAAAGTGCCTCGCCTACCGCCTGCGCCCTGTTTGCCACCCCCAGCTTGGAGTAGATGGTCTTGAGGTGAAACTTGACCGTGGACTCTGAGACTTCCCGGATCATGGATATTTCCCAGGCGGTCTTTCCGTCTCTGGCCCATTGCAGCACTTCGAGCTCTCGATGAGTGAGGCCGCGGGAACTGAACTTCAGCCCTCTCGCCACGCTGTGCAACACAGGCATGAGACTGCTCACCAGGTATTTTTGTTCGGCGCTGATCGCACTTTCTATTTCGCCGAGGGTGCAGACCGAAGTGACGCTGTCCGTACCGCGACAGTGACTGGTGTACCCATATGAGACGGCCGGGAGCAATTCACAGGCATCAACCGCCTCCTCGTAACAGGCTGACATCGGGTATTGCCTGAACGCATCCTGCCAGTTCAGAAACCCCAGTTGATGGCGATAACAGCGAATAACCGGGTCCTGCCTGATCAACTCGTGCTGGCGATAAGCCTCGCCCCAGGCGTCGTCGACATTGGAGGTGATAAACGTGAGCAGCACTGGCCCTTTGAACTGGTAAAACATGGCGCGTTCACTGCCGCATTCACGCCGCAGCCATTCGAGGGCATTCTCGATAGCAGCCTGGCCATCGAGTTCGGTAATCGTGCTCACCATTTGCTGTATCAGTAAGTCCTTGGTTGCGCTCTCTGTAATGGCATTGCACATCGCTGCCGCTCCCTCTGCGCCCGTGAGCCGGTACAGGTGTTGTCCATGACTCAAGTAGTGATCGCGCAGAACTTACACGAATAATCGTGTTGAACGACAACGGCCGAAACAAACAGAATGAACGCACTTCCAGGGAGGAAACGTCCCACCATCTGGCAGGACGAAACTTACAGAGGATGAAGCACCCGTCGCGGGAAACGACTGGAGAGGCAGCGGCATCAGGACAATGCCGCTCGACAAAAACAGGACTCGTCTAGAAAGCAGCCGGATCGATGAGCGCGAAGCTTGCGACATTCGTGTGCCCTGCCAGGGCGCCGCCATCACGAACCAGGCCGCAGGTGGCCATACCGGCAGCCTTTGCGGCGTCCAGCTCTTCGACGATGTCCGAGAGAAACAGAATCTCCGGCGCGTCCAGGCCAATGGCAGCGGCAATCGTCTGATAGGACTGCACTTCACGCTTGGGGCCGGACGTCGTATCGAAATAGCCGCTGAACAACCCCGACAGATCGCCTGCTTCAGAACAGCCGAAGATCAGTTGCTGGGCCTGGATGGACCCCGAGGAATAAACATAGAGCCTGTAACCCTGCTGATGCCAATGCTTCAGTGCTTCAACGGCGTCCGGATAAACATGCCCCTTGAGCTGGCCGGCATTGTAGCCCTGCTCCCAGACCATGCCCTGCAGGGCTTTGAGCGGCGTGGCCTTGCGGTCTTCTGCGATCCACTCCAGCAGGATCGCGATAACCCGCTCTACATCGGCATCAGGCTCTGCGCTTTGCGCCCGCACCGCTTCCAGTTGCTGCGCAACCCGGGGTTGCCCGGCATGGTTGCGAACGAAGTCAGGCAAGTGCTGTTTGGCGAACGGAAACAGAACATCGAAAACGAAACTGACCGCACTGGTCGTGCCTTCGATATCCGTGAGAACAGCTTTGATGGGCATCAGAATCGGGCTCCTGTCAGTCTTCCAGCCGTGGGAAACGGCCGGCAATGTCTTCACCGGTGAAGTTCGCGACCCAGCCTTCGGGATTGTTGAACAGGCGGATAGCAACGAAATGCGGGTTTTCGCCCATGTCGAACCAGTGCGGAGTACCGGCTGGCACCGAGATCAGGTCGTTCTTTTCGCACAGCACAGCGTACACATAGTCATCGATGTGCAAGGTGAACAGGCCTCGCCCGGCTACAAAAAAACGGACTTCGTCTTCGCCATGCCGATGCTCTTCAAGGAACTTGGCGCGCAGTTCGGCCTTCTGCGGGTGATCACTGTTCAGGCTGATGACGTCGACCGTCACATAACCGCGCTCGGTCATCAGTGTGTCGATCTGGGTGCGATACGCGTTGATGACTTCGTCCTGGCTGGCACCAGGCGTGACGGGCGTAGCCGCCTCCCAGCGGTCGAACGCCACGCCGTGCTCGGCCAGTGTCGAAGCGATGTCTTCCAGGTGGGTCAGCACCTTGTTGGGCATATCAGGATTTGAAACGTGATAAACGGACAGGCTGCTCATGGCTGGAATCCTCGGTTTGGGCCAGCGCCTTCCGGCTTTTGCAGGCCGGTCAGGCGTCACAACAGATTTATACGCGCCGGATTTGACGCAGCGGGGTCAGCGGTTCAGCACCGAACGCATTTTCAGCTCGCATTCGAACAGAAACTCGAACGCCTCGATCTGGCGCAGCGCATCGCTCATCCTCGCGCCCCAGGTGTACAGGCCATGCCCGCGAATCAGGTAGCCGGCGCATTCAGGGTGCGTGTCGAGCCACGGCTGCACTTTTGCGGCAAGGCGGGCGATGTCCTGATCGTTGTCGAAAATAGGGACGACCACCTGCGATTCGTGGGTCACGACGCCGTGAAAAGCCTTCTGCAGCTCGTAGTCTTCGAACACCAGATGATCGGCGGCGGTGAGCCTCGACAACACGGTCGCGTTCACCGAATGGGTGTGCAGCACGGCACCGACCTCTGGCCGGCAGCTGTACAGTTGCGTATGCAGCAGCGTTTCGGCAGAGGGCTTTTTGCCGGGTTCAAGGCTGTTGCCCGCCATGTCGGTGGCCAGCACATCATCAGGCCCCAACTGCCCTTTGTGCTTGCCGGACACGGTCAGCAGCGCTTCGCTGGCCGACAGGCGCGCGGAATAGTTGCTGCTGGTGGCAGGCGACCAGCCACGGCCATACAGGAATCGTCCTGCCTCGATGATGTCCTGACTCAGTTGTTCGCGGCTCATGCACCTTCCTCTTTCTTGGGTGTGACAATCATGACGGCTGCGGCGAGCGCCGCAAGGCTGGCGATGGCAAATGTCCAGACCGGCCCCAGCGCGTTCCAGCTGTAGCCCGAGTACAAAGCGCCCAGCGCCCCGCCGACGCCAGACAATGCGGCGTAGAGCGCCTGCCCTTGCCCTTGCTGACGCGGGCCGAAGCTACGTTGCACGAAATGGATGGCAGCGGCGTGAAAGCTGCCGAATGTGGCGGCGTGCATCACCTGCGCAATCAGCAGTGCCGTCAGGTGTTCGGCGAACAGCCCCAACAGCAGCCAGCGCAGCGCCGCCAGCAGAAAACTGGCAAACAGCACCTGGCGCACCGAAAACCGCTGCAGAATCCGGCTCATGACCATGAACATCAAGACTTCGGCCACCACGCCCACGGCCCATAACAGGCCGATCAGACTCCGGCTGTAGCCAAGCGCCTCCAGGTGCAGGGTCAGAAAAGTATAATAAGGACCGTGACTGAGCAGCATCAGCGCGACACTGATGTAGAACGCCATGATGCCCGGCCGCATCAATTGCCTGAGAAACCCTCCGGGTTCTGTCGCGCGGGTCGAGGCCGCAGGCTGCGCATTGGGCACCCACACGCTGCTGACGGCGATGCCCGCCATGATTGCCAGCAAGATGTAGGGAAACAGGTCCAGACTGACACGCTCGAATACACGCCCCAGCACGACTACGGCGAGAATGAAGCCGATGGAGCCCCATAGTCTGATCTGGCTGTAACGAGAGGTCTGGCCTTGCAGGTGCGCAAGCGTGATGACTTCAAACTGCGGCAGGATGGCGTGCCAGAAAAACGCATACAGCGCCATGACCATCGCCAGCCAGGCGTAGGTTTTCTGGACCAGAATCAGTGAAAACGCCAGCAGCGTGAACACCGCCCCGAAGCGGACTATCGTCAGCCGTCGGCCGGTGTGGTCGCCCAGCCAGCCCCAGAGGTTGGGTGCCACACAGCGCATCAGCATGGGGATGGCGATCAGTTCGCCGATTCGGGCACTGGAAAAGCCCAGATGGCTCAGGTACAGCGCCATGAACGGCGCCGCCGAGCCCAACAGAGCGAAGTAACACACGTAAAACCCGGACAGCCGCCAGTACGGAAGCGGCCTGTCGGGGAGTGACGTCACGCTAGCAGACCGCAACCGTGACAGCGCTCATTACAACTGCGCCAGCACGGGCGTGTCGACGCGGACATCGGCGTTTTGCCCGCGGTGACGCAACAGGTGATCCAGCAACACAATCGCCATCATCGCTTCGGCGATGGGCGTGGCACGAATGCCGACACACGGATCATGCCGCCCTTTGGTGATGACATCGGCCGCAGCGCCGTTCACATCAATGGAACGCCCCGGCGTCGTGATGCTGGACGTCGGCTTGAGCGCCAGGTGCGCAATGATCGGCTGACCGGACGAAATGCCGCCAAGAATGCCACCCGCCTGATTCGACAGAAAACCTTCGGGCGTCATCTCGTCACGGTGTTCGGTGCCACGTTGGGCAACGCAGTCGAAACCGGCGCCGATCTCGACGCCCTTGACCGCGTTGATGCTCATCAGCGCATGGGCCAGTTCGGCGTCGAGGCGGTCGAAGATCGGCTCGCCCAGGCCAGGCATCACGCCTTCGGCCACGACGGTGATCTTCGCGCCGACCGAGTCCTGATCGCGACGCAGCTGGTCCATGTAAGCCTCCAACTCCGGCACTTTGTCGGGATCGGGGCAGAAAAAGGCGTTGTCCTCGACCGAATCCCAAGTCTTGAACGGGATCTGGATCGGTCCCAACTGGCTCATGTAGCCGCGAATGACGATGCCCTGGGTGGCCAGGTACTTCTTGGCGATGGCCCCGGCCGCCACACGCATGGCGGTTTCTCGCGCCGAGCTGCGGCCACCGCCCCGGTAGTCGCGGATGCCGTACTTGTGGTGGTAGGTGTAATCGGCGTGGGCCGGGCGGAACAGGTCCTTGATGGCCGAGTAGTCCTTGGACTTCTGGTCGGTGTTGCGGATCAGCAGGCCGATGGAAGCGCCGGTTGTCTTGCCCTCGAAAACGCCCGACAGGATTTCGACCTCGTCGGCTTCCTGCCGCTGAGTGGTGTGGCGACTGGTGCCGGGCTTGCGCCGGTCCAGATCGCGCTGCAGGTCATGCAGGTCAAGCTCCAGCCCGGGCGGGCAGCCGTCGACGATAGCGACCAGCGCCGGGCCGTGGCTTTCGCCGGCGGTGGTGACAGTGAACAGCTTGCCGAAAGTGTTGCCGGACATGCGGGCGCTCCGTGAAGTCAGCCAAAAAACCAGTTCGTTTGATCAAGCGCGCCAGTATACGCAGCCTCGCGGTTCAGTTCATCCTCGAACCTTCTGAGACCGTGTGCGTCCAAGCGAGACCCCACCCATGATGGCCCTGCGATGTTATCCGGTAATTCTCCGATTCAAGCTGTAAAACGACTGCGCCTCGTGGCGCTGTCGGCCATGATGGTCCTGAGCCTGATGACAGGTGCCGCCAGCGCTGCAGCCCCTACAACGGTGCAGCGCGCGGTCAGCGTAGACACTGAAAACGGCAAGCTGTATGGCACGCTGATGATGCCGCGCTCGGACAAGCCGGTGCCGGTGGTGCTGATCATCGCCGGTTCCGGCCCTACCGACCGTAACGGCAACAACCCCGAAGGCGGACGTAACGACAGCATGAAACGTCTGGCGGTGATCCTCGCCGATAACGACATTGCCAGCGTGCGCTATGACAAACGCGGTGTCGCGGCCAGCAAAGCGGTGACGCCGGACGAACGCAACCTGAGCGTCGAGCGCTACGTGGCCGACGTGCAACTCTGGGTCAGAGCCATCAGGGCCAATCCGCGTCTGGGCCAGTTGATCTTGCTGGGCCACAGCGAAGGTGCGCTGGTCGCAAGCCTGGCAGCGGAAAAGGCCGATGCAGCGGCGGTGATCTCTGTCGCCGGCACCGGCCGTCCTGTCGATAAGGTGCTGCGCGAGCAGTTTCAGGAGCGTCTTCCGCCGGAACTGTTACAGCGCAGCCGTCAGTTGCTCGACGAACTCAAGGCGGGCAAGACCGACGACAACGTCCCGTCCGAGCTGGAAGTGGTGTTCCGCCCCAGCGTCCAGCCTTATCTAATCTCGCTGTTCCGCCAGGACCCCGCGGCGGCGTTCGGTGCGTTGCACGTCCCGGCCCTGATCGTTCAAGGCCGCAACGACATACAGGTCGGCGTGGGTGACGCGCTGCTGCTGCAAAAAGCCAAACCCGATGCCGAACTGGCCCTGATCGACGGCATGAACCACGTGCTGCGCATCGTACCGGACGATCTGCAGCAACAATTGCTGTCTTATCGCAATCCGACCCAGCCCTTGGCCGATGAAGTGACGTCACGCATTGTGGGCTTTATCAAGGCATTGCCCGCGCCAGCGAAAAAGAACTGACCGACACCCCTTCTCAACCCTTCAGTCTCGGCCGCTCTGGCCGATAGCGGTGTGCCGGCCTTGTGTTTGCCGCACAAGGTCAAGGACAGGGCCACCGCTAATGACTGACGCGAATATGATGACCGAAACCACCGCAGAACCCGCCAGCGTAGAAGCCGAGGTTCCGGCACCGCCGCAGCCGTGGGAAGACGTTCTGCCCGAAAACTTTCAGATGCTGCGTCTGTCACCTCAGCCTACCGACCGCGCCACCGGCGGGCGGCCGCTGCGTTTCGTACAGTTCGGGCGTGCCGAGCGGCACAGCAAACCGTTGAGCCTGCTGCGCATCAACATTCAGTTGCCCGGCCAGCGAGTGCGTAAGGAACAGAACAATCTGGATGTCTGGGCCGATCACGAGAAACGTATCGTGCGTTTCGGCCCGGAGTCAGGCCTGCAGATCGAGCCCTGGAACCGGGGGATCGGTCGTTTCATGATCGCCCACGCCGTTCACTGGGCGCAGAAAAGATGGTCTTCTTACAAAATTGAGGGCGTGGCACTGGCGAGCAAGGACGGCCTGAACGAAGACACCCGTCTGCGTCGCGACCACTTTCTGCGCACCCTCGGCTTTGAAGTGGCCTACGCCGACGCGCAGCACATGAAAGGCAGCATCAAGGATGTTCACGTCGGCAACCTGCACAGCACCTGGAACAATGACAAGGTGCAGATCGTCGAGATTCTCGAAGCGTCGCAAATGCTGGAAAAGGCGGAAAAGAGCATGATCGAGCAGGAAGTCACCATCCGCCAGCATGAAGACCGGGTCGGCAAATACAAGCGTGAAGACGCCAGTCTGCGCTTCACGATTGCCTGTCTGGTGACCTTCGCCGTGTTTCAGGCCGGGCTGCTGATCTGGATTGCCACTCACCGCTGAAGCGGTTTATCGGCACAACCGGGGCCGTGATGCCAGCCCCGTGTCACCCTCGCCTCAGACGCGTGACTGGAACAACGCCTGATGTTCGCGGCACTGCTCGGCAGTGAGCATGAACACGCCGTGACCGCCTCGCTTGAAGTCCAGCCAGGCAAAATCGACTTCCGGGTACAGTGCCTGCACGTGAACCTGGCTGTTGCCCACTTCAACGATCAACAAGCCCTTCTCGGTTAAATGGTCGGCGGCCTGCGCCAGCATGCGGCGTACCAGGTTCAGGCCATCACTGCCGCACGCCAGCGCCAGCTCAGGCTCGTGCTGGTACTCGTCCGGCATGTCGGCAAAATCTTCGGAGTCCACATAAGGCGGGTTGGACACGATCAGGTCGAAGCGTTGCCCAGGCAGACCGTCGAAACCATCGCCCTGAACCGTGTAGACGCGCTCGTCCATGCCGTGGCGCTCGATGTTCTGATTGGCCACTTCCAGCGCATCGAACGACAGGTCGGCCAGCGCCACCTCGGCGTCGGGAAACTCGTCGGCGCAGGCAATACCGATACAGCCAGAGCCGGTACACAGGTCCAGAATCCGCGCAGGCTCACTGGCCAGCCACGGTGCGAAACGGTCTTCAATCAGTTCGGCAATGGGTGAGCGCGGAATCAGTACACGGTCGTCCACGATGAACGACATGCCGCAGAACCAGGCCTCGCCCAGCAAATACGGCGTCGGCACGCGGTCGTCGATGCGCCGCTTGATCAGGCGCTGCAGTTCGGAAATCTCATCGACTTCCAGGCGGCAATCCAGATAACCGTCAGCGATTTCCCACGGCAGGTGCAATGCACCCAGCACCAGTTGCCGCGCTTCATCCCAAGCGTTGTCAGTGCCATGACCGAAAAACACGTCTTCCTCGTGAAAGCGGCTGACGGCCCAACGGATATGGTCGCGCACGGTACGCAAACGGGAAGTGATCATGAACAAACTCCTTGGAAAAAACGACGAGCCACTGTGAAAGGCCTGGATCCGAACAACGTCGCACTCTTCGTACCCGACAAACACGGGAGTTTCCACGATTCGGCGGATGCCATCAAGGCAAACCGCCAGCTGCAGCCCCGGCCACCTGCCCTGCAGCCCGCGGAAACCGGGGCTTGCGATGGTTGCCATTCCCATAGTGCTCCAGCCAGAGGACAATGTCGCAAAAGCCCCACTCAAAGGAGCCCGTGAATGTCCGATTTAAAGACCATGTTCCAACTCAGCGGCCGGGGGCATGCCCCCGCCAGTCTGAGTAACGCAACGCTGATCATCATCGATGCCCAGAAAGAATACCTGAGCGGTCCGCTGGCGCTGACCGGTGTCGAAGACGCTTTGGCCAATATCGGTAAACTGGTTGCCAAGGCGCGTGCGGTCAAGTGCCCGATCGTTCATATCCGCCATCTGGGCACGGTGGGCGGCCTGTTCGATCCGCAAGGCGAGCGCGGCCAACTGGTCCCGGAACTGCTACCGCACGACGACGAACACCTGATCGAAAAACGCCTGCCCAACGCCTTCAATGGCACGGGGCTGCACGATCATCTGCAAGGCCTGGGCCGTCTGGATCTGGTGGTCTGTGGCTTCATGAGTCATTCGAGCATCAGCACCACCGTGCGCGCCACCAAGGACTACGGTTATCGCTGCACGCTGGTCGACGATGCCTGCGCGACCCGCGACCTGCCAAGCCAAAATGGCGTGGTCAGTGCAGAGGTCGTTCACCGCACCGAGATGGCAATCATGGCCGACAACTTCGCCACACTCGCCCTCACCAAAGACCTGATCTGACGCAGCCGAACCGAGGGGTTGTGTGGCCGCGCTCACATAACCGCCGATCCTTTGCTGCCCGGGTTCACACCGGGGGCGGGAACCACTCCTCTTTCTCCCAGTCAGAGCGCCGATACCCGTTGAGCCGCTACCTATCGAGGAAAGCGCATGAAGACATCAGATGGTTTCAATGCACGTCGCCTGCGCAGCAAAGGCCGCGGCAACTGGGGCAAGCGCATCGGCATGCTGATCGCGCTGATGATGGCGGCGGCGGGCTTGCTGCTGACCTTCGCCGGAGCCTCCAGCCTGATCGGTCATCCTCAGATGCTGAGTGAGCTGAATGCCAGCCCGGGCGGCGCGGCGTTCGTTGCAGTCAGCGGGCTGCTGGTCTTTTATCTGGGCATCCGGCTGTGGCGGCGCTGCCGTCGTCAGCACAGCGCGAGCGGCCTGAGCATCTCGGCCCACTTGATGAAAAAACACCACTGACCCGCTTGCCCGTCCGGTTAGAATAGCCTCCTTCGCGGAGGCCTCATGCAAGACGACGATTTTTCCCTGTTCAGAAGCGAGACGCGTGGCATCAAGCCGCTCAAGCATGAACACGCCGATGTCGGCAAACCCAAAGCTGATCGAAAAATGCTGGCACGCCTGCGCCAGTCGGCCACCGTGCGCACCGATTCGGTGACCGTTGACGGGTTGTCGGATCAGTTCGTGATCGATGTCGGGCCGGAAGACATTCTCGGTTGGTCGCGTGACGGTGTGCAGGAAGGCCAGATGCGCAAGCTCAAGCTCGGGCAGATCAGCTTCGAGGGCAGCCTGGACCTGCACGGCATGACGGTGGAAGTGGCCCGCGAAACGTTATGGGAATTTCTGGCCGAGGCGACCCGACTGGAAATACGCTGCGTGCGTGTCACCCACGGCAAGGCAGTGCGTCTGGACGGCAAGCGCCCGATGATCAAAAGCCACGTCAATACGTGGTTGCGCCAGCATCCCCAGGTTCTGGGCTTCCACTCGTGCCTGGCCAAGCATGGCGGCGCAGGCGCGGTGTATGTGGTGCTCAAACGCACGATGATGGAAGGCCGCGACGAGTAATCCCCCGCCGCTAACCCCCGCTACGCCCTGTAATGCAGGCCGGGCAGCTACCTGCTGCCCGACCAGCCCTCAGCGCGGACCAGGCCCGCCCGGACCACCAGGGCCAGGCCCAGGACCACCCCCTTCGTGATGCCCACCGCCGTGCCCGCCCGGTCCCGGCCAGAACGGCCAGCAACCGGAAACCGACGACAGTACGATGGCGAACAACGCTATTTTTGCGACTCGACTCAACATCCGGATTTACCCTCTCGACAGGCGATGAATGAATGACCTGTCACTTCAGACCGCGCGGCATGCCGGAAGTGGGTAGCGACCTGGTCGCCACCGTGTAAGCAAGGGGATACAAATCCCGCACTGACCGGTTGATTTGCCGAGCCGCCGTACACCCGCACTCGTGCGTAAGTTACTATGTGCGCCTCGGCGAACGGCCCTGCCCTCGCACTTATCGAAACCCACACGGAAACAAAGCCCTGTGACACTGGAACAGAATTACACCGCCATCCTCGGGCAACTGGGCGAGGACGTCTCGCGCGAAGGTTTGCTGGACACCCCCAAGCGCGCCGCCAAGGCCATGCAGTACCTGTGTCGCGGTTACGCGCAAACGCTGGAAGAGGTCACCAACGGTGCCCTGTTCAGTTCCGAAGCCAGCGAAATGGTGATGGTCAAAGACATCGAGCTGTATTCGCTCTGCGAGCACCATCTGCTGCCGTTCATTGGCAAGGCGCATGTGGCGTACATCCCGCAAGGCAAAGTGCTGGGCCTGTCCAAGGTGGCGCGGATCGTCGACATGTATGCCCGTCGTCTGCAGATCCAGGAAAACCTCAGCCGTCAGATCGCCGAAGCCATTCAGCAGGTGACCGGCGCTCTGGGCGTTGCCGTGGTGATCGAGGCCAAACACATGTGCATGATGATGCGCGGTGTCGAGAAGCAGAATTCGGCCATGATCACGTCGGTGATGCTCGGCGAATTCCGTGAAAACGCCGCCACTCGCAGTGAGTTTCTCAGCCTGATCAAGTGATGCATTCAGCCAGCGTTCACGTGCCGTAACGCACGATGGGCGCGGCGTCGAACTCAGCCGTTGTCCGCAAGAGGTGTGACCGTGTTCATGAAAGCGTTAAGAGTGGGCCTCGGCCAGCTCGTCATCGGCATCGACTTCCTGACCCGTCCGAGCAGGAAAAAGCGCGATCCGCAAAGCCAGGCAGCCGTCGATGAAGCGGCTCGAAACCTGGCGCTGTATCAGTTTCACGCTTGCCCGTTCTGCGTGAAAACCCGTCGCGCGCTGCGCCGCCTCAATGTGCCTGTCGCGTTGCGCGATGCGAAGAACAACGAGCTGGATCGCCAGACCCTGCTCAATGAAGGCGGCCGAATCAAGGTGCCTTGCCTGCGGATCGAGGAAGGCGATAAAACGGTCTGGATGTACGAGTCCAAGGTAATCATCGATTACCTTGATCAGCGCTTTGGGGCCATCTGAGCCGCTATTGCCCGAGGCACATCAACGCGGGCAACCTTCCTCGCGACAGGCAACGTAGGCTTGCAACTGCTTGAGCCGCACGCGGGTCTGCTCGGCCAGGCACTGCGACTGCACTAATGGCCACATCGAGCCGGAGTCCTCCGGCTTGCCGGCCTGATACAGGCAATCGGCGTCACGCAGGGCTATCCACTTCTGCTGCGCCTCCTTGAGTGCCTGTTTTTTCTCCGGCGTCTTGAGCCAGGCCATCTGCGCCTTGTATTGCGTGTTCAGGTTAGCATCGAGAGTCGCCAGCTCAGTGGCGGCGCACTTGTTCATGCTCGCCTGAGTGGCGTCGCAATCCTGCGCCTGAGCGGAGCAACCGACACCCAGAGCGATGAGACCGGCCAGAATCGTTATACGCATAAATCTCCTTGTTGTCGGTCTTCTGGCGAATCAGTCCAGCATGCCTATATAGCCCGGTTCAGCCTCTACGCATTTCAGCCAGCGGCGTATCCCGGTGTAGGGTTCAAGATCGAAACCACCCTGATGCGCTACGTGGGTATACGCATACAGGGCGATATCGGCGATGGAGAAACTGTCGCCGACCAGAAAGGTCGTGCGGTGAAGCTGCTGCTCCATGACCGCCAGCGCCCGGTAACCGGACTTTTGCATGGCACGGTATTCAACCATGCGCTCGGCAGGCAGGCCCAGGTAGAACTGAATGAACCGCGCGACCGCCACTGACGGCTCGTGGCTGTACTGCTCGAAGAACTGCCATTGCAGCACTTGGGTACGCAGGCGCGGTTCGGTCGGAAGATACCGGGAGCCATCGGCGAGAAAGTTGAGAATCGCGTTGGACTCCCACAGGCAGGTGCCGTCATCCAGCTCCAGCACAGGAATCTTGCCGTTGGGGTTCTTTTCAAGAAACGCCGGGGTCTGGGTTTCGCCGTTGAGAATATCGACCGGCACCCACTCGTATTCGCTGCCCAGCAGATTAAGCATGAGCTTGATCTTGTAGCAATTGCCCGAGTTGTAATCGCCATAAACCTTGTACATCTGCCTGCTCCCTTCGTGTATCCGGTGTTGAATCAGATCAAGCTGCCTGCAGATTCTGGGCTGCACGGACGACAGACGCCAGTCGTTTTATGCCCTCATCGAGGCGCGCCGGGTCGATGTGGCTGAAGTTGAGCCGCAGGTGACCATGATGGGCGTCAGGATTGGCAAAAAATGGCTCGCCGGGCATGAACGCAACATCCTGCGCCAGTGCAGCATCCAGCAACGTGCGCGTGTCCATCGGCTGCTTGAGGGTCAGCCAGAAGAACAGGCCGCCTTGCGGGCTGTTCCAGACGGCGATATCCGAAAAATGCCGCTGCAACGCAACTTCAAAAGCATCGCGTCGGGTGCGATAGAACTCACACAGCGTCACAAGGTGCTCACGATAGTGGTCCGTGCCGATCCACTGCAAGGCCTGCCATTGTCCGAGGCGATTGGTGTGCAGGTCAGCCGATTGTTTCAAACGCAACAAATGCGGGAACAGATCAGGGCTGGCGATCAGATACCCCACCCGCAGACCGGGCAGCAAGGTTTTGGACACCGTGCCGGTGTAGATCCAGCTGGCCTTTTTCAGGCGGCTGACAATGGGCCTGGCGCTGGCGCCATCGAAACTCAGCTCGCGATAGGGTTCATCTTCGATCAGCGTCACACCATACTCGTCGAGCAGCGCGGCGACCGCGTCGCGACTGGCCTCGCTGTAGCGCACCGCCGAAGGGTTCTGAAAAGTCGGGATCAGGTAGGCAAACGCCGGTGCGTGCCGCTCCAGGCCCTCACGCATGGCTGACAGGTCCGGGCCGTCGGCCTTCAAGGGCACGGTGATGAAGTCGGCGCCGAACAGCTGAAATATCTGCAATGCAGCCAGATAGGTCGGCGCTTCCAGCAGAATCTCTGTGCCTTTGTCGATGTACAGTTTGGCAGCCAGGTCCAGCGTCTGCTGCGAGCCACTGACCACCAGGACCTGACTGGCCTCGCAGGCGATACCCAGCGCACGAGCGTCGGCAGCCAACGCCTCGCGCAGCGCGGGTTCACCTTCGCTCATGCCGTATTGACCCAGGGCGACAGGCATATCGGCCCACTCGACTTTGGGCAGCATTGACTCGGCAGGCAGCCCCCCGGCGAACGACATCACTTCCGGGCGCTGGGCGGCGGCCAGGATTTCGCGGATCAGAGAACTTTTCAGACGGGAAACACGTTCAGAGAAAGCCATGACAGATACCTGTAGCCGAGACAAATGGAAATAAGTCAAACTTGTTGACTCAAATTACGACAACCCGCGCGAATACGTCAATATGCTTGACCTTAAAAATCCAGCGAATCAACAAATGGCCATGGAAGCGTTTTTCTTCGGCTATCAGGCCTTCACCGCCAAAGCTGATGAAATGCTCGACAGGCGCGGCTTCAGTCGCGTGCATCAGCGCATCGTCTTCTTCATCGCCCGCTATCCCGACCTGAGCGTCAAGGAACTGCTGACGGTGCTGGGCGTCAGCAAACAGGCCTTGAATGCGCCGCTGCGCCAGCTGATTGCGATGAATCTGGTACACAGCGCGGCACCCGAGACGGACAAGCGCAAGCGTCTGCTGGCACTGACCGATGAGGGCATCCGGTTTGAGCAGGCGTTACGCCGCGAACAGGTCAAGCTGTTGCAACGCGTGTTCAACGAAGCGGGTCAGGAAGCGGTGGACGGCTGGATGGCGGTCAACCGCGCCCTGGGCCAGACGCTGCAATCCGGCGCCTGCCCTGCCGGCCCTGAAGCCGAGTAAACAGACCTGTTGCAACTGTGCTGGCGTTTACTCGTATCGCTGTATCGTAAAGCCGCGCAGCCATACGTTTAGGCTGGGCGTCCCCTGTGACCTGCCCGCTTCAAGGAACGCCTGCATGAACGAAGCCCTCAAAGTGCCACGGCGCCCGCTGCGGCCATTGGCAGACTCATCGCCGTCTGCGATGGCCGCCGGTTTCATTGCCATGATGACCGGTTGCACCAGTTCACTGGTGCTGATGTTTCAGGCAGGTCAGGCCGCGGGCCTGAGCAGTCTGCAGATTTCATCCTGGCTGTGGGCGTTGTTCATGGGCATGGCGGTGTGCAGCATCGGCCTTTCGCTGCGCTACCGCACGCCGATCACAGTGGCGTGGTCCACGCCCGGTGCGGCACTGTTGATCACCAGCCTCGGCGGCGTCAGCTACCCGCAGGCAATCGGTGCCTTCATGACCAGCGCCGTTCTGGTCATTCTCTGCGGCGTGACCGGCAGTTTCGAGCGCATGGTCCGACGCTTGCCAGCGTCGCTGGCAGCTGCCTTGCTGGCGGGGATTCTGTTCAGGATCGGCAGCGAGATTTTCATTGCCGCGCAACATCGTACCAGCCTGGTCCTGGGCATGTTTTTCACCTACCTGCTGGTCAAGCGTCTTTCACCGCGCTACTCGGTACTGCTCGCGTTGCTGGTCGGCATCGTGATCTCCGGCATGCTGGGCTTGCTGAACATGGGCGACCTGGCGCTGCACGTGGCAATGCCGGTCTGGACCACCCCCGAGTTTTCATGGGCAGCGACGGTCAGCATCAGCATTCCATTGTTCGTGGTGGCCATGACCTCTCAGAACATGCCGGGTGTGGCAGTGCTGCGCGCTGACGGCTACTTCCCGCCCACCTCGCCGCTCATTTCGGTGACCGGCATCGCCTCGCTGCTGACCGCGCCGTTCGGTTGCCACGGGATCAATCTGGCCGCCATCAGTGCCGCCATCTGCACCAGCCCGCATGCTCACGAAGACAAGGACAAACGTTACACGGCGGCGATCTGGTGCGGAATTTTCTATGGCATTGCGGGGATTTTCGGGGCCACGCTGGCTGGCCTGTTCAGCGCGTTTCCCAAGGAACTGATGCTGTCGATCGCAGCACTGGCGCTGCTCGGCTCGATCACCAACGGTCTGACAGTGGCCATGGCCGAGCCCAAAGAGCGCGAACCGGCACTGATCACGTTCATGGTGACGGCGTCCGGACTGACGCTGTTTTCCATCGGCTCGGCCTTCTGGGGCATTGTGGCGGGCTTGTTGACCTTGTTGATTCTGAACGCGCGCAAAGCGGATTAGCGCTGGGCGCCCCAGTCATCCGTTGCGCGTGGCAGCCGCCACGAGCAAGGTCCCGGCATCGGCATCCAGTATCGCCTGAGTGCCCAGCGGCACGGCCTGATTGCGATCACCGTGACCGACCGGTAAACCCCCGAGTACCGGAATACCCAGGCTGCCCAGCCGTTCCAGCAGCACGTGGGCCGGACTGATGGTGCCGCCGGTATTGGCCGCCGGGGTGAACTCGCCCACCGCAATGCCGGCCAACCGTTCGAGAATGCCGCAGTTGCCCAGATGAGTCAGCATACGATCGACACGATAGGCAGGTTCGTTGACCTCCTCTATCAGCAGGATCGCCCCGGTCATGTCAGGCATGAACGGCGTGCCGACGGACGTGTCGAGAATACACAGGTTGCCGCCCAGCAACAGGCCCTGCGCGCTGCCGGCGGTTCTGACACGGGCCGTTGGCGAGTCAGGCTCGGCCTTGAGCAGCACCGGTTCGGTACTCATCAGCACGTGGCGCATGCCACTGACAAACAGCCCGCCCGCCCCTAATTGAGCCGCGACCGGGCCGTGAATGGTCGCCAGTCGCGCGTGGTTCCACAGCGCACCGTGCAGGGCCGTAATGTCGGAAAAGCCGGTGACCAGCTTGGGATCGCGACGCACCGCGTCCATGTCTACCTGCTGGACAATCCGCTGCACGCCATAACCGCCGCGATTGCAGACGACCGCGCGGATCTCCGGGTCTGCGAGCGCGGCGTTGAGGTCGGCAAGACGCTCTTCGTCGGTCCCTGAATAAAACGAATACTTGCCCAGCGCATGCGGATAGACACGCGGGCGCAGGCCCCAGCCCTTGAGCACTTCGACCGCAGCTTCGAGCTTGGCGGGGTCCACCGGACCGGCCGGTGAAACCAGCGCCACGGCGTCGCCAGCCCGCAGGACCTGAGGGTGGAGGGTCTGTAGATTCGTGGTGGGCATTGCAGTCATCCAGCGGTCGATTAAGCCGCAATGTAGAGCACAGCGGTACGCGACTCAAGCTGCAAAATCGCCGGATTCGGTCAGTGGGGTCGATCACTTTGAACGCCAAAGCCTGAGTGGACTCCTATCAACCACATGGATCAAACGGCATTCGCTGAATGATCGCTTCTTGCCTGAACAGCGTGACAAGCGTTTGATTCCATCCTTGAACCACTTTTGAGAGGCCCTGCCATGACTGATCTTACCAACCGCCAGTTCCTGCTCGCCAAGCGCCCTTCGGGCACTGTACGCCGTGATGACTTCGATTATAAGGAAGTCCCGGTCACTGCGCTGACTGACGGCCAGATTCTGGTCAGGAACAAATACCTGTCGCTGGACCCGGCCATGCGGGGCTGGATGAACGAAGGCAAGTCCTACATTCCGGCCGTGCAGCTGGGCGAAGTGATGCGCGCACTGGGCGTGGGCGAAGTGATCGAATCGAAGCACCCGAAATTTGCCGTGGGCGATCATGTCCAGGGCGCCCTGGGTGTTCAGGATTATTTCGTGGGTGAACCGAAGGGTTTCTACACGGTAGACACTCGCCTTGCGCCGCTGCCGCTGTACCTGTCGGCACTGGGCATGACCGGCATGACCGCCTACCTGGCGCTGCTGGATGTCGGTCAGCCAAAAAGCGGCGATACCGTTTTGATTTCCGGCGCAGCCGGCGCTGTCGGCAGCGTGGCCGGGCAAATTGCCAAGATCAAGGGCTGCCGGGTTGTCGGCATCGCCGGCGGCAAGGAAAAGTGCCGCCTGCTGACCGAAGAGCTGGGTTTCGACGCGGCCATCGACTACAAATCAGAAGACGTCATGGAGGCCGTGAAACGTCATTGCCCGGACGGTGTGAACGTGTACTTCGACAACGTCGGTGGTGACATTCTGGACGCAGCGCTGAGCCAGTTGGCCGTCGGGGCACGTGTGGTGATCTGCGGCGCCATCAGTCAGTACAACAACACCACCGCCGTCAAAGGCCCGGCCAACTACATGTCCTTGCTGGTCAACCGCGCGCGCATGGAAGGCTTTATCGTGCTGGACCACGGCGATCGCTTCGCCGAAGCCGGCCAGGTCATGGCGGGCTGGATCAAGGAAGGCAAACTCAAGAGCAAAGAGCACGTCGAAGAAGGTCTGGAGACGTTCCCCGAGACGTTCCTGAAGCTGTTCACCGGCGAGAACTACGGCAAACTGATCCTGAAAGTGGAATAAAACCTCAGGCTGTACTTGCCTCGTTTCTCCCCCCCTGCGGCGTGAGGAACGAGGTGCAGCCAGCCCGAGCGCTGCGCCCTTCTGATCAAGCCAGTTCGGCAACCACGGCAGCCAGAGCCTTGGCCGGATCTGCCGCCTGACTGATCGGGCGACCGATGACGAGGTAGTCCGAGCCTGCGTCGAGGGCCTGGCGCGGGGTCAGGATGCGGCGCTGATCGTCTTGCGCACTGCCCGCCGGGCGAATGCCGGGCGTGACCAGTTGCAGTGAGGGATGGGCGGCTTTCAGGGCCTGGGCTTCCAGTGCCGAGCACACCAGACCGTCCATGCCGGCCTTTTCAGCCAGTGCCGCCAAGCGCAGCACCTGCACCTGCGGATCGATGTCCAGACCGATACCGGCAAGGTCTTCGCGCTCCATGCTGGTCAGCACGGTCACACCGATCAGCAACGGTTGCGGGCCGGAACGCTGCTCCAGCACTTCCCGGCACGCGGCCATCATGCGCAACCCACCGGAACAATGCACATTCACCATCCATACGCCCATCTCGGCAGCCGCTTTGACCGCCATGGCCGTGGTGTTGGGAATGTCGTGGAATTTGAGGTCCAGAAACACCTCGAAGCCCTTGTCACGCAGGGTCTCTACGATGTCCGACGCACAGCTGGTGAACAACTCCTTGCCGACCTTGACCCGGCACAGTGTGGGGTCGAGCTGATCAGCCAGTTGCAGAGCGGCTTCACGGGTCGGGAAATCCAGGGCGACGATGACAGGAGTCTGGCAGGCGGACATGAGCGTGGTCTCAGGTAAGTCGAAATCGGCGCGCATTGTAGCCGAAGCGGCGGGCCGACGGGGACCCTTCATTGACCAACGACACATTCAAAACCGCGTTGTCCCCTGCACTTGCAGCGAACACGACAAAGGCGGCCTGCACCAAATCCGCCCGGCGCGGGCAATCGATTGACCCTGACGTTCTGCAAACGACCTGTTTTGAGGCAATGCGACGGTTTCCCATGCACTGGCACGGCCTCTGCAACAGGATGTTTCAACGATGACAGACCTCAGGGAGACAACAATGAGTACGCAACTCAAGCCAACGCTAGGCACGATTCATTTATGGGGGATTGCTGTCGGGCTGGTGATTTCCGGCGAATACTTCGGCTGGAGCTACGGCTGGGGGGTGGCGGGAACATTGGGCTTTTTGGTAACAGCCCTGATGGTTGCAACCATGTACACCTGTTTCATTTTCAGTTTTACCGAGCTGACCACCGCCATCCCGCACGCAGGCGGACCATTCGCCTACAGCCGTCGCGCCTTCGGAGAAAAAGGCGGACTGATCGCCGGCATGGCGACCCTGATCGAATTTGTATTCGCCCCACCGGCCATCGCCATGGCCATTGGTGCCTACCTCAACGTGCAGTACCCGGGTCTGGACCCCAAGCACGCCGCCGTCGGTGCCTACATCGTGTTCATGGCGCTGAATATCGTGGGCGTGAAACTGGCCGCGACCTTCGAGCTGGTGGTGTGCATCCTGGCCGTCGCTGAATTGCTGGTGTTCATGGGCGTGGTTGCGCCTGCGTTCAGCTTCAGCAATTTCGCTCTCAATGGCTGGGCCGGCTCGCAGACGTTCGGGCCGGAAGCCATCGCCGGCATGTTCGCCGCCATTCCGTTTGCCATCTGGTTTTTCCTGGCCATCGAAGGCGCAGCAATGGCCGCCGAAGAAGCCAAGGACCCGAAACGCACCATTCCGAAGGCTTACATCAGCGGGATTCTCACCCTCGTGGTGCTGGCCATCGGCGTCATGCTGTTTGCCGGCGGTGTGGGCGACTGGCGCACGCTGGCCAACATCAACGATCCGCTGCCCCAAGCCATGAAAGCGGTCGTCGGCGACAGCTCCGGCTGGCTGCACATGCTGGTATGGATCGGCCTGTTCGGCCTGGTTGCCAGCTTCCACGGCATCATCATGGGCTACTCGCGCCAGTTCTTCGCCCTGGCTCGTGCCGGTTATCTGCCTTCGTCCCTGGCAAAGCTGTCGCGCTTCCAGACGCCACACCGGGCAATCATCGCGGGCGGCCTGATCGGCATCGCCGCCATCTACAGTGACGGGCTGATCAACCTGAGCGGCATGACGCTGACTGCGGCGATGATCACCATGGCGGTGTTCGGCGCCATCGTGATGTACATCATGAGCATGCTCAGCCTGTTCAAGCTGCGCAAGACCGAGCCGCAACTGGAGCGTACGTTCCGTGCGCCGGGCTACCCGGTGGTGCCGGGCATCGCGCTGGCTCTGGCGGTGGTGTGCCTGGTGGCAATGGCCTGGTTCAACATGCTCATCGGCCTGATTTTCCTGGGCCTGATGGCGATCGGCTTCATCTATTTCAGCCTGACGGCGAAATCGCGCGCCGATGCCCCCGCTGATGCGATGCTCACCGGCCGATAGGACGCCCATTCTCAATTGCGTGCAAAAGGGATTTGCACGCAACCTGTTCCAGGCGCATACACTTGAACCATTGAGCAGCCTCGCTGCTCAAACCGGTATCACAACAAGGAGAGCGCTATGCCCTGGTATGCCTGGTTAATTCTGCTCGTAGCCATTGGCTCGATTGTCGGCGGTTTGATGATGCTGCGTGACACCGCCAAGAAACTGCCCCTCACCGAAGAACAGCTCAAGCGTGTGCATGAGCGCAATGCAGAGATGGACGCCAAGGAAGCCAAGGATCGGTAAGAACACTCGGGAGGCAGGCTGAAAACCTGCCTCCCCCTGTTCGGCTATTCCCCGGACCTGTCAGCGCTGACCGGCAGCACTTTGATGTGCAACGGCTGAAAAATCGTCGTCAATACCCCTTCACTGCGCAGCGTTTCCAGCAACTGCATGAAGTGCGGCACGTCAATAGTGCCGCCGGGGCGCAGCAATGCATATTGACGGTAGATTTGATCAACGCGCTCGGACACCATCAACTGCGAGGCTTCACTCGGGTTGCGGTACATGAAATCGATCAGATAAGAACGGGTAACAGGCGCTATGTCCGCGCGGCCGCGCACCACCATCATCACATTACTGTCGTGGGAATAAGTCGACGTAATATCGAAGTGCTCGCTGAGGTATTTCTGGTCGGCATTGAAGTTGGCAAACCCATAATGATAACCACTGAACAACGCCAGGCGTTTGTCGGACACGTTATCGAAATAATCCTGCTGACGTCCTTCAGCCTGCCGCGCGACATAAACTTCCGCGTCTTCAAGCCCGAGGTCGACCGTCTCGTGAGGGATGTCTTTCCAGCCCCAGTCAGGGTTTTCGAAAATCGCGATATCGAAACGCCCCTCAGCGAAATCCCGAAAGCGCCGAGGCACCGATGTCGGGATCATCACGAACTCGTAGTCGTTCTGCTCGGCGTTCAGGGCATTGATCAGCTTGGGTAACAGCCCCGCGTCTTCACCTTTTTCAGGACGCACCATATACGGGGGAAAATGCACTGCAGCGACTCGTACAATCTGCGCGGCAACGACCGGCGGCGTCACCATCAACGGAATAAGCAGTAACGCTCCCGCCACGGCAGTGCGCACGACACTCTCAATTACCCCTGCGAGTCTTTTCATAAACACGGCATCAAATCAAAGCCCCCCACGCTATGCGGTTTCTTTGATTTAAACAACTGTCAAATCAACGGCGCCAACGTCATTATGCAGAACGCCGCCTGTCAATAACGATGGCAGGCCGGGAGGGTTGCAATAAAAGACAATTATTGCAGCGCGAACACAAGGGAGCCTGTTTGCTCCCCCACAGCGTAACAAGTCGCCATGGGCTAAATGTAGCTACGCTAAAGCCATTGACTATCAAAACGGAGCTTGACGATGCCGCATTGGCTGGTGATTGATCTGGAGGCGACGACCGAAGAAGGTGGCTGGCCGGTCGCAGAAATGGAAGTCATCGAGATAGGCGCAACACTGGTCAATCAGGACGGGCGCGAGCTGGACCATTTCGAACGCTTCGTGCGCCCGGTACGCAGGCCCCTGTTGACTCATTTTTGCCGCCAGTTGACGCACATCAGCCAAAGCAATATCGACAGCGCTGCGCCGCTGACGACGGTCTGGCCGCAGTTCGAGCGCTGGTTGAGCCATCATCGTGCGCGTGTACTGGGCTGGGCAAGCTGGGGGGACTATGACCGACAGCAACTGGAAGAGGAATGGCGCCATCATCAACTCGACAGCGCGCTGTCCAGCATGCCGCACGTCAATCTCAAACAGCGTTTTGCACAGGCTCGGCAGTTGCAAAAGCCGATGGGGCTGAACAGCGCGTTGCAGCTGGCGGGCATGCAGTTTGCGGGGCAGCAGCACAGAGCGCTGGTCGACGCCCGCAATACCGCCAGGCTGTTACCGCTGATCATGCCCAACTGAGTCTCACAGTGTGAGACCGAAACGCATAGCCGATCTTTCTGACGCGCGTTATAGAGCGCTCTTTAACAAGGCGTGACGGGATTTCTCCTCTTGGGCATACTGGCGAGCCCTCCACAGCCCTTCATAAGGAATCGCCCATGTTCAAGGTCAACGAATACTTCGACGGCACCGTCAAATCCATCGCCTTCAGCCAGGCTGACGGTCAGGCAACCATCGGTGTAATGGCAGCGGGCGAATACGAGTTCGGTACTGCGCAACGGGAAATCATGCATGTGGTGTCGGGCGAGTTGCAGGTGAAGCTCCCGGACAGCACCGACTGGGAAACCTTTGTCACGGGCAGTCAGTTCAATGTACCGGCCAACAGCAAGTTCCAGCTCAAGGTCAGCGTTGACACCGCTTATCTGTGCGAATACCGCTAAAACCGATCAACCGGGAGGTTTAACCTCCCCCGGCTGATACCCGGTCTTATTCAGCGACAGCGTTGAACTGCAAGGCTGCCAGGCGCGCATAGAGCGGGTTGCTGGCAATCAGTTGCTGATGAGTGCCGACCGCGACCAGTCGCCCTTGATCCATCACCGCAATCCGGTCGGCATTTTGTACCGTGGCCAGTCGATGGGCGATCACCAAGGTGGTGCGCCCCTGCATCAGGCTGGGCAAGGCTTGCTGGATCAAGTGTTCGCTTTGTGCATCCAGTGCGCTGGTCGCCTCGTCCAGTAACAGGACAGGCGCATCGACCAGCAACGCGCGGGCAATCGCCAGACGTTGCCGCTGCCCGCCCGACAGCCCAAGCCCGCCCTCGCCCAGATGAGTGCTGTAGCCATCGGCCATTTCCAGAATGAACTCATGGGCGTGGGCAATGCGTGCTGCCGCCTGGACCTGTTCGAAGCTGGCATTGGCGTTGCCGTAGCGGATGTTGTCTTCGACGCTGCCAAAAAACAGCGCAGGCGTTTGCGAAACCAGCGCAAAGCAGCGACGCAGGTCGTGAGGGTCGAGCTGCGTAACGGGTACACCGTCAATCAGAATGCGCCCTTGTCCGGGGTCGTAGAAGCGCAGCAGCAGGTCGAAAATCGTCGACTTGCCGGCTCCGGAAGGTCCGACCAGGGCCAGGGTTTCTCCAGGCTCCACGGACAGGGTCAGGCCATCGACCGCATTACGTTCAGGCCGCGAAGGGTAGGCAAAACTGACGTTCTCCAGCGCCATCCGTCCGCTGATACGCGGCGGCAGACTCGACAGCCCGGTCGCCGGCGCACTGATCTCGCTACGGGCCTGAAGCAGCTCACCGATCCTCTCGGCCGCACCGGCTGCGCGCTGCAACTCGCCGATCACTTCACTCAATGTGCCGAACGCCATCCCCACCACCAGCGCATAAAACACAAACGCTGCCAGCTCACCGCTGGAGATACGGCCGCTGATCACGTCCATACCGCCCACCCACAGCATCACGGCCACCGCTCCCAGCACTAGCACGATCACCAGCGTGATCAGCCAGGAACGCTGCAAAATCCGTTTGCGAGCGGTTTCGAACGCCTGCTCGACGGTGTGGGAAAAGCGCTGCCTGTCCTGTTGCTGATGGTTGTAGGCTTGAACCGTCTTGATCTGCCCAAGCGCTTCAGCCACATAACTGCCCACATTGGCCACCCGGTCCTGACTTTCCCGGGACAGGTTGCGCACCCGTCGTCCGAACATGAGGATCGGCGCAATGATCAGCGGCAAGGCCACCACCACAATGCTGGTGAGTTTGGGGTTGGTGATGAACAACAGCACGATCCCGCCGATAACCATCAATGCATTGCGCAGAAACATCGACAGTGATGAGCCGATGACCGATTGCAGCAAGGTGGTGTCGGCGGTCAGTCGCGACTGGATTTCCGAACTGCGGTTGTTCTCGTAGAAGCCAGGATGGAGTTCGATCAAATGGTCGAAGACTTTCTTGCGCAGGTCGGCGACGACGCGCTCGCCAATCCACGACACCAGGTAAAAGCGGGTAAACGTACCGATCGCGAGGCCGACCGTCAGCAACATGAAAAATCCGATCGAGCGCTCGAGCAACTCTGCTGAACGGGTCATGAACCCCTGGTCGATCATCAACTTGATGCCCTGCCCGATCGACAATGTGATGCCGGCAGTCACAACCAGTGCCAGCAACGCACCGAACACTTGCCAGCGATACGGGGCAATGAAACTGGCGGCCAGGCGAATCGCATGGCGTTGACGTCGGGAAATCAGTGAAATCATGAAGGGTGAACCTGCCTGGGTCTGAACTGCAGAGCCTACACCTGTCCGACACAGACCGCTGCGCGCCATTGTGAGTGAACTTGCCTCAGGCCTTGACGGTCTGGTTATGACTGATTGACAGAGTTGGCTATAAGCGATCGATCTAAGCGCCCGCTGGCAGATTCAGATCAATTCTGTTGCACTGGTATCGCGTTTGGGCGGCTGACATAACCCTGTCACGGACCGGTCATCAAGCGCGGTTAACTTAACGCCGTTACCTGATGAAAGGAGAAACACCATGAGCCTGCAAGAGCGCAGCAATGAAGTCCCGGTCGTGCGAGCCACGCCCGACTTGCCTGTTGGCGGTGCCGTTCTCGACCAGCACGGACGAGAAGTCGTGATCACCGAAGAAATGGTTCAGGCTGCTTGCCAGGAATGTGACAAGAACTGGGTAACCCCGGAAAAATAAGACCTGAGCCTGCCGAATGTATTGAAACCCGACTTTCGAGTCGGGTTTTTTATGCCTGGAAAACGCCGGACTTTCAGACCCGTACCGCGCCCAACGCTCGGACGAGCTGCGCCAGTACCTCGGACTCGCCTTCCAGCCTGACCTGCAGGCCTTCAATTTCCCGACGCGGCGGGTAGTGCTTGCGCAACGCGTCGAACGCCAGTCGCTGACTGGCAACATCGCCGGTCAGGCTGCGGCGGAAATCCGCATCATCGCGGCGTGGGTCGTACACACCACGACACAGCATGTTCAGTGCCCAGACCGGATCAGCCGCCGCGTCAAGGCTGACCTGCGCCAGCCAGGGTTTCGGCAGCAGGTCGTCGAGGCGGATCAGCGGCGGCTGATCGAGGAACGCGCACAGCGCCTGATAAATCTGCGCCGTGCCGCGCTGGCGGCCGTCGAGGCTGTAACCCGCGATGTGCGGCGTACCGAGCACACACAGGTCGGCCAGCGCAACGTTGACCTGCGGCTCGCCTTCCCACACATCCAGCACGGCCTGCAGGTCTTCGCGCTCAAGCAGTACGTCGTGCAATGCGCGGTTATCCACCACCGCACCACGGCTGGCATTGATCAGCCAGGCGCCCTGCCTGAGCTGACGCAGGCGCGCCTCATCCAGCAGATGCCAGGTGGGCAGCTCCCCGGTCTTGTTCAAGGGCGTGTGCAGACTGATAACGTCACACTGCTGAAGCATGTCGTCCAGGCTGACGAAGTCGCCTCCTTCGACAGCCTGCCGTGGGGGGTCACAGACCAACACATTCCAGCCCAGCGCTTTCAGCACGCTGATCAGACGACCGCCCACCTGCCCCGCGCCCACCACACCATAGGTACGTTGCCTGAGATCGACGCCTTCGATTTCCGCCAGGGTCAACAGACTGCCCAGCACGTAATCGACAACCCCCCGCGCATTGCAGCCGGGGGCGCTGGCCCATTGAATCCCGGCTTGCTGAAAGTACCCGAGGTCCAGATGATCGGTGCCGATGGTGCAGGTTCCTACGAAACGTACCGGGCTGCCTTCGAGCATGTCGCGGGTCACCGGTGTCACGGAACGCACCAGCAGGATGTCGGCATCGGCTACCGCCGCACGGTCGATGGATCGGCCTGGCAGGCGCCTGATGTCACCGAAACCGGCAAAAAAGGCGTCGAGCAATGGAATGTTTTCGTCGGCAACAATGCGCATGGAAGACTCTCTGGGTCTGGCGAACAGGGACCGGTCCTTTGTGTGGACAGGCTCGTCGTGAACAGGCGCGGGTTGCTGCGATAAGGCAATCAATCAGGACAGGGCAATCAGTCGGCTTTTTTACGAATCCAGTACAGAAACGTGCCTTCTTCAGCCTGCTCTGCCACCAGCTCGTGCCCGAGGAACACACAGAACTTGGGGATATCACGACGTGTGGACGGATCGGTCGCGATGACCTTGAGCAAACCGCCCGCCGGCAGATCGCGGACTTTCTGGTGCAGCATCATCACAGGTTCCGGGCAGTTTAGCCCGGTAGCATCCAGAACGGAGTCAACGACAAGGCTTTCAACGGATTCAGACATGGGGCACTCCAGAGGCGGGTAGCGATTGTCGCTCAAATCAGTGGCCAGGCCAAATGCGGGTTGCTCATCCTGTCGATAACTACCATGCACTCTTCAGGCTTGTGGAGCCCGTGTCTCACGATGGGTCCATCGAGAGCAGCTCGGGCTCGACTCAGGTCACCGCTTCGCGGCTTTGGCCACATCCAGCCTGCGCAGGTGACAGGTGACTTCTTCGCGGTCGTGATAAAGCTGTTTGCAGCCAATGGAGACCCGCACGCCGCGCGCCTGAAAGCCTTCTTCGATGCGGTCGAGCAGTCGGCGTACTTCGGCGTAGCGCTGTTTCATCGGCAGTTTAAGGTTGACCACCGCTTCGCGACACAGGCCTTCACCCAGCCAGGTTTCCAGCAAAGCGGCATTGCGCGCCGGCTTTTCTACGATGTCGCAGACCATCCAGTCCACGGGGTGACGAGGCTTGTAGGTGAAACCGTCCGCCATCAGGTGCTGCACCAGCCCGGTGTCCATCAGGCTTTCGGCCATCGGGCCATTGTCGATGGCGGTCACCAGCATGCCCCGACGGACCAGTTGGTAGGTCCAGCCGCCGGGCGCAGCGCCCAGGTCCACGCCGGTCATGTCACCGGACAGGCGCTCGTCCCATTGGTCCCGGGGGATGAAATGGTGCCACGCCTCTTCGAGCTTCAGGGTCGAGCGGCTGGGCGCTTCGCGGGGAAACTTCAACCGCGGAATACCCATTGGCCACATTGCCGAGTTGTCCGCCTCGGCCAGGCCGAGAAACACCTCGCGGCCGCTCTTGAAGGTCAGCAGCAGGCGTGGCTTGCGCGGGTCATCGACCAGCTTGCCGGCCTGCTTCAGGGCCTTGCGCAACGGTGCTTCGAACTTCTTGCAGAAATTCGACAGTTCCTTGCCATCGTTGGTGTCCACCACTTCCAGCCACACGCTGCCACAGGTCGGAAACGCCGACATGTGTGCAAGGATCACGCTGATCCGGTCGGTTTCCGGCAAGTCGAGAAACAGCCCTCGCGCCCATTGCCGAGGAAAGATCAGCGTGTCGAAGCGCTGACCGCTCATCAACCGTTCAGCGCCGTCCGGCTCGGTGCAGATGAATTCGGCACAGGCGGTGTCAGGCCGCGCCTTGGCGTAACCGGAGACGTCCAGGCGGGCGGCGAGGTCGGCGATTTCTGAACAGACCTCGCCTTCAAAACCGGGCCTGCAATGCATAAACAGCGTATTCATGGGTCATTCCTGGGCAATGGGCGCTCGGGCGTAACCCCGCAGACTTGAAAGCCGCGCATGATAGCCCAATCAGGAACCACTGACGCTGCCCGACAGTCCACAGAACCTGAAGCCTGTTGCGGCGCTCCCGACCTGAAGCACATGGAGCCCGCCATCAGAAGTGTGGAGAACATTCCAAAAGGAGACATTCATGCCCTCCCTCGATAGCCTGAAGAGCCTGAAAACGCTCGAAATCGACAACAAGACCTACCACTATTTCAGCCTGCCCGACGCCGCCCGATCACTTGGCAATCTGGACAAGCTGCCCATGTCGCTCAAGGTGCTGCTGGAAAACCTGCTGCGCTGGGAAGACAACAAGACCGTCACCGGCAATGACCTCAAGGCCATCGCCGACTGGCTGACCGAGCGCCGCTCGGACAGGGAAATTCAGTACCGCCCTGCCCGCGTGCTGATGCAGGACTTCACCGGCGTGCCGGCGGTGGTCGATCTGGCCGCCATGCGCGCGGCAGTGGCCAAGGCGGGTGGCGATCCGCAACGCATCAACCCGCTCTCGCCGGTTGATCTGGTGATCGACCACTCGGTGATGGTCGACAAGTTCGGCGACCCCGACGCGTTCGGTGAAAACGTCGACATCGAAATGCAGCGCAACGGTGAGCGCTACGCCTTTTTGCGCTGGGGCCAGAGCGCCTTCGATAACTTCAGCGTGGTGCCGCCCGGCACCGGCATTTGCCATCAGGTGAATCTGGAGTACCTGGGCCGTACGGTCTGGACCAAAGAAGAAGACGGTCGCACGTACGCCTTCCCTGACACGCTGGTCGGCACCGACTCGCACACCACCATGATCAACGGCCTGGGCGTACTCGGCTGGGGTGTCGGCGGGATCGAAGCCGAAGCCGCGATGCTTGGCCAGCCGGTGTCGATGCTGATCCCTGAAGTCATCGGTTTCAAACTGACCGGCAAATTGAAAGAAGGCATTACTGCTACCGACCTGGTGCTGACCGTCACGCAGATGCTGCGCAAGAAAGGCGTGGTCGGCAAATTCGTCGAGTTCTACGGCGACGGCCTGGCCGATCTGCCGCTGGCTGACCGCGCGACCATTGCCAACATGGCGCCGGAGTATGGCGCGACCTGCGGGTTCTTCCCGGTTGATGAAGTGACGCTGGACTATCTGCGCCTGTCCGGTCGGCCCGATGAAACCGTGAAACTGGTCGAGGCCTACTGCAAGGCACAAGGCCTGTGGCGTCTTTCAGGTCAGGAACCGGTGTTCACCGACAGCCTGGAACTGGACATGAGCACGGTGGAAGCCAGTCTGGCCGGCCCCAAACGCCCGCAAGACCGCGTAGCATTGCCGAATGTGTCCAAGGCGTTCACTGATTTTCTCGGTTTGCAGGTCAAGCCAGCCAAGGCCGATGAAGGTCGTCTGGAAAGCGAAGGCGGTGGCGGTGTCGCGGTGGGCAACGAGGCCCAGGTCAGTGGCGAAACGCAGTATGAATACAACGGGCAGACCTATCACCTGAGAGACGGCGCCGTGGTGATCGCAGCGATCACCTCCTGCACCAATACCTCCAACCCCAGCGTCATGATGGCGGCCGGGCTGGTTGCGAAAAAAGCGGTTGAGAAAGGCCTGCAGCGCAAACCGTGGGTGAAAAGCTCCCTGGCACCCGGCTCCAAGGTCGTCACCGATTACTACGACGCCGCCGGTCTGACCCCGTATCTGGAAACGCTTGGCTTCAATCTGGTGGGCTATGGCTGTACCACTTGCATCGGCAACTCCGGGCCATTGCTGGAGCCTATCGAGAAAGCCATTCAGCAGTCCGACCTGACCGTCGCGTCCGTGCTGTCGGGCAACCGCAATTTCGAGGGACGCGTCCATCCGCTGGTCAAGACCAACTGGCTGGCCTCGCCACCGCTGGTCGTTGCCTACGCGCTGGCGGGCTCGGTACGCATCGACATCAGCAGCGAACCACTGGGCGAAGGCTCGGACGGCAAACCGGTGTATCTGCGTGACATCTGGCCGACTCAGAAGGAAATCGCCGACGCGGTCGCCAATGTGAACACCGGCATGTTTCACAAGGAATACGCCGAAGTCTTCGCCGGTGACGAACAGTGGCAGGCCATTGAAGTCCCGCAGGCTGCCACTTATGTCTGGCAGGATGACTCCACCTACATCCAGCACCCGCCCTTCTTCGAAGGCATCGGCGGTCCGTTGCCGGTGATCGAAGACGTGCAAGACGCGCGCATCCTGGCGTTGCTGGGTGACTCGGTGACCACAGACCACATCTCCCCTGCGGGCAATATCAAGGCTGACAGTCCGGCCGGGCGCTACCTGCAGGAAAAAGGCGTCAAGTCTCAGGACTTCAACTCTTACGGTTCGCGCCGTGGCAACCACGAAGTGATGATGCGCGGGACATTTGCCAATATCCGCATCCGTAATGAAATGCTTGGCGGCGAGGAAGGTGGCAACACGGTGCATGTGCCGTCCGGCGAAAAGATGGCGATCTACGACGCTGCCATGCGCTATCAGGCTGAAAGCACGCCGCTGGTGATTATCGCGGGCCTGGAATACGGCACCGGCTCAAGTCGCGACTGGGCTGCCAAAGGCACCAATCTGCTGGGCGTCAAGGCCGTCATCGCCGAGAGCTTCGAGCGGATTCACCGTTCTAACCTGGTGGGCATGGGCGTACTGCCGTTGCAGTTCAAAAACGGGCAAACCCGCAAGACACTGGGCCTGACCGGTAAGGAAACGCTGAAAATCACCGGCCTGACCCATGCAGAGGTGCAACCGGGCATGAGCCTGACGCTGCACATTACCCGTGAGGACGGCAGCAAGGAAACTGTCGACGTACTGTGCCGCATCGATACGCTCAATGAGGTCGAGTACTTCAAATCGGGGGGCATTCTTCACTATGTCTTGCGGCAACTGATCGCTTCCTGAAGTCATCGCGCAGCGTCCAGTGCGCAGGAGTTGTCGCGGTGTCAGGTACACCGCGATCCATTCCTGCCGCACTGACTGATCGGTCATTTGGCGTGCAACACTCAATTTATCGGCTTTCCTGCCGATAACACGCCATCGTCTTCAGGATCGAAGGATCGAACTCCTATGCGCAACAACCAGCCTGTCACTCAACACGAGCGGACATTTCCTGCCGAACAGCGGCTGATCTCCACCACTGACACCCGGGGCACCATCACGTACTGCAACGATGCCTTTATCGACATCAGCGGTTACAGCGAAGTGGAATTGCTCGGCGCGGCCCATAACACGGTGCGCCATCCCGATGTCCCGCCTGCCGTTTTCGAACACATGTGGACCACGCTCAAAAACGGTCAGCCGTGGATGGGCATCGTCAAGAACCGTTGCAAGAATGGCGATCATTACTGGGTTAACGCCTATGTGACGCCGGTGCTGGAAAATAGCAAGGTGGTGGGTTTCGAGTCGGTGCGCATCAAACCGACGGCCGAACAGATACGCCGTGCCGAAGCGCTTTATGCCCGTATCAACAAGGGCAAGAGCGCGGTGCCGGGCCAGGATAAATGGCTGCCGGTGGTTCAGGACTGGCTACCGTTCATTCTGGTCAGTCAGTTGAGCTTCCTGATCGGTGTGTGGCTCAACTCGCCTTGGGGGTTTGCGCTGGCGGCGGCTTTGTCGGTGCCACTGGGCCTGCTGGGGCTGTCCTGGCAGCAGCGTGGCATCAAACGCTTGTTGCGTCTGGCCGAACAGACCACCTCCGACCCGCTGATCGCGCAGATGTACACCGACAGCCGAGGCCCGCAGGCGCGCCTGGAAATGTCGATCCTCAGCCAGGAAGCACGCCTGAAAACCTGCCTGACGCGCTTGCAGGACACTGCCGAACACCTGAACAGTCAGGCGCGTCAGTCCAACTCGCTGGCCAATGCCAGTTCGATCGGGCTGGAGCGTCAGCGGGTGGAAACCGAGCAGGTTGCCGCCGCCATCAACCAGATGGCCGCGACCACGCAAGAGGTTGCCAGCCATGTGAATCGCGCCGCAGATGCCACTCAGCAGGCCAATGAGCTGACCCGTCGTGGCCGTAATATCGCCGGTGAAACCCGAGAAGCCATTCAGCGCCTCTCCACCTCGGTGGGCGAAACCGGCCTGACAGTGACGCAACTGGCCAGGGACAGCGATGAAATCGGTGGCGTGGTCGACGTGATCAAAGGCATTGCCGATCAGACCAATCTGCTGGCGCTCAACGCCGCCATCGAAGCGGCGCGTGCCGGCGAGATGGGCCGAGGCTTTGCGGTGGTCGCCGACGAAGTGCGCCAACTGGCGCAACGCACCGCCGAATCCACCGGGCAGATTCATGGCCTGATCGCCAAGCTGCAACAGACCGCCAACGATGCCGTACAGACCATGGACACAGGCCGACGTCAGGCCGAGGAAGGCGTGGCCCGGGTCCTGGAGGCGGATAAGGCGCTGGTGGGTATCAGCGAAGCCGTCGCCAATATCACCGACATGACCACTCAGATCGCCACCGCCACTGAAGAACAGAGCGCCGTGGCCGAAGAGATCAACCGCAACATCTCCACGATTGCCAGCCTGGCCGACACCACCTCCGATGAAGCCCGTCGCTCTGCGGTGTTGAGTGGAGAGCTGACTGATACGGCCAACTTGCAATACTCGCTGGTGGAACGCTTTAATCGCTGAATCCGACAGCGTTTGCAAAGCCTCGACAGACATGAGTGTGCCGGGGCTTTTTTAATGGATTCTGCCAGGTATACCCTTTTAATAACTGCGCCCATCTGACAGGTTTTAAAAATCGCTCTTAAGGAAATGTAGGATTTTTCTTTAACACTATAAAAACAGATCAAACAGCCCGCCCTGTCATTGACACCTCATACACACTCCTATTAGTTGAAATTCAGATGCCACGCGGTAGTTATGTATTACCCCTTGCGACTATCGCGTGTCGTCCGAGCTAAAACTTCAGCCCTGCGTCATCCGGCGTCGGGCTTATTAATGGGAGAGACGTGTGCTTTGGGACTCTCTATCCACAGCTATGCCGACATGCAACCCGGCGACCGGATTCAGACCTTCTGCAACGACCGGGAAGGACCGACGTGCGTGGTACTTCCCGAGCACCTGACTGACCACCCTGTGCAGGTTGTTTTCAGCAAGGAATGGCTGCTGAGCCTGAACAACGACTTCGTCATGATCAGCTATCAGGTCGTTGACCGTGCAGGCAATACTTCGCAGATGGCCCGCTCCGTGACCCTGTCGATGCAGGTTTGAAAAGCCCGACCTACATTTCTGACTTCTGAACCTGAAGGTTTCGCACGCTGAGGCGTGCGAGACCCTAATGATAAAGCTGAGTGAATATTCCCACGACCCAGTAGGAATTTATACAAATCGCCCTATTTTTCAATTTGTAAGAATCATCTGTAGTTAGCATCCTACAAACACCGGGTATAAAAATAACTGTCAAAAAACACTGATACCAGGCAATACCCTTCATTTACAGCACCCACAACACTAAGAGCCGATAATTTAGTGCCAATATGAAACCAAATGTAACTGCACTACCACACTCAAACCTTACACAACCTTGAACATTCCAGACGACTTGACCTGAGCACTTGAGTGACTTGTAATATTTCTCGCGCTGACAACTGTTGGCGCCAATACGACAACTCAAATTAATGCCAATTAAAGAGTTTACGATGGATAAGAAGCAATCCACGGATGTCACTGCGCGCGTCCCACAAGACATCGCTCCCCAAGACGCGAGCATTATTCAAGAGGCCCCACCGAAAGGGAGTACCTATCGACAAACCCCTCTCAACCACATTCCATCCGACATTTCAGACACGCTGAAGCCACCTGTACTGCCCAACATCGATCCTGAGGCCATCAGTGACGAACAGGCGCATGCGGGTATCACCATACATATCCCCGGATCGGTCAAGATGTGCTGGGGAGATGAAATCCGTTTCTATTGGGGGAAAAACCTATCGTCAACAACCCTTTTTCATCGCGTGGGCGAGAACAGCGTCGTGCGCGTGCTGTGTATTTCCTACAACTTTACGCCCTACATTCAGTACGGCCTGGTGGACCTGTATTACGAGCTTTATCGTGATAATCGACTGATCGGCACCTCGCCGGTGCTGCGGGTGAATGTCAATTATTCGGTGCCCGTCACTTCCAGGCAGCGGCAACGCAAGCGCCTGATCAATCGCAGGTTTTTCGACACGTAACTGAAAAAGCCCCCGGTGATCACTCACCGGGGGCTTCAGGTGTTACCCGTCTTCAGACTGAACGATCAGAATGCAAAGCGCAGTCCTGCGTTCACGCCCCAGGGTTGCTCGATGTGTCGGCCTTTCATGTAGTCGAGGTCCGCGTGCAATTGCACACGCTCGGACAATGAAACCGACACCCCTGCACCCAGCTCGGCACGCGAACCGAACAGGCTGTTATCGAACGTCGTGTCATTGACCCTCACCTCGTTGCGACGTGAAAACTCCTGCGCGAACGCAGCACGCACGTAAGGTTGCACCACTCCGCCGTCCTTGAGCGCAACGGTGCGCCCCAGCGATGTACCGACCTTGCCCAGTATTGACTGAGTGCGATCGCTCTTCGCCTTCATGCCGTTGTCCAGGCGCATGTCCTGCCCCTGCACCACGACGCTGGACAACTGAGCGAACGGTTCAAGAAAGTAATCGTCCGCAAGCTTGAGGTGTCGACCCACCTCCACCCAGCCACCGATACCGGTATTGGTGTAGTCACCTTTGGATTTGCTCGCATCACTCATGGCCACGTCCGCCTTGTTGCGAAAGCGGTTAAGCTTCAGCGCGCCGTCTACGTAGTAACCCTCATCCGACAACCAGGTGCCGTAAGCGCCGGCGTAGAAACTGTCGACTTTGCCCGTCGTACCTCGGCTCATGTCCAGACCCGAAGAACTGTAGCCACCCAGAACACCCACCACCAACCGCCCGCCGTTGACGTCGACAGGCGCATCAGCCCCCAACGACAGACCACTTTGCTTCTGTTGGTAGCTGACGCCCTCGCGGGTGGTGGCATTGAGCCGATTGCCATAAGCACGCATCCAGCCACCGGCCTTGCCGCTGGCACGAACCTCGCCCATGCGCGAGCGCAGGGTTGAAAGCTCACTCCTCCAGATGGCAGGTGCCGCGCTGTACAGCGCAAGCGCGCTCTGTGTGGAAGGACTTATCACCTTGTCCTTGCCGACAACAAACCAGTCATTGCCCTGCTGCTCCAGCAGATAGGAATAGGCCCCGAGGTCGACCCGCCCGCCTATCAGACTGAATTGCGCATCGCCACCTTCGGTATGCACCACCTTGAGCGGCTCCATGTCAGCCGATATCACCTCCACGCCGGTATTGCGCACCTGCAGCGCGAATTGCCCGCTGGCCTGACCATTGACGTCGATCAGATCACCCACCCCGTTGTCCAGGTCCACTCGCATGCCGAAGGTGCCCGACCCGGACAGCGCGTTCAGCGACAGGGTGTGGAACCCGTCCTCGGCAAACCCGACGCTTCCACCCTCCATCGCGAGCGAATTGATCGCATTGTCACCCTGCATCTGCCACTGACCGCCAGAGGTGATGGCCAACGCGTTACCGTTGACGATGTCCCCTGTCAGTTGCGCGCCGTTTTGCAGCGTCACGTTCAAGGTGCTGGTGTCATCGGCGACGAGATTGCCGTTGAGGGTGCTGTTATCGACCTGGAACCTGACAGTACTGCTGTCTGCCACCTCCAGAAGGTTCCCGTTCCCGGACCGTAATTCGGCATGATTTTGCACAGCAATATCGGCTTCGATATCAAGCGCCACACGAAGATCGACTTTGATGGCCGCTCCATTCAAGCCTTCGACAATAGATTGATCAATGACCGTAGAGGATTTGTTTCCCACAATACCCTTGGCTTCCGACCCATCTACGAGGTTGATTCCATTCATGTCACCTGTCACGTGACTGTTCTCGGCGATGAGTACGTTCGCGCCCGAAGCAAAAATACCTTGACCACTTTTACTGTTCGATGCAAATCCGCGCACATCGGTGCTGAAGAGGCTCAGCTGCCCCCACACCCCGACAGCAATACCGTTCCCAGCCCCCGATATATCGCTTGAACGAGCAGACACTGTAGAGCCGGGTCTGATACCGAGCCTGTCTGCCTGAAGAACGATCCCGATGCCTGCCTCATTTTTCACCGTCGCACCTTCAAGATGTGCCACAGCATCAGTAAGACCGATACCACCTTCCACCCTTCCAGACTGAACATTTATAGTAGCGTTTTTTGCCAACGCCCTGTCTACTCGCCCCCCAACTATATTAAGGATACCTTGATCGCGAACAGCGTAAGAGTCGAACGCTGTGTCGGGGCCCACGGTGATTATTTCACCCGTCAAACCAATGGCCTTAAACTCCTCTCCGCTTGGCGAAACCAGCGTGATTCTTTCATAGCCCGGCCCCATCGACTCATCTCCGCCTCGCATCTCTGCTGATGCCTGGGCAGTCGCTAACGCTAAAGCTCCAAACGCGATCACTGCACGCTGCGAAGCACCACCCCGTAAATCCATGACGTTATTTACTCTATAAGACACCGTCCATCTCCTCGGTTAGTGAGAGTGGAAAGTAGCCTGCTTAACGCACAAACAAGCATGCTATTCAACACTGAAGACGTAGGACGGATCCCAAATATCTATAAGTAATTTCGTACAACATATACTTAGTGAATTGCCGACTATAAAAGCCATCAACAAAAATAACCTTTCCTCTTGACCTGCCTCCAAAAAGCCTATTACGTCCAATCGTGACTGAAATACTGAAAACCGTTCAGCTGCCGGTCACCTGAACCCGCTTCACTCAGACACTTTAATAAAGTAGGAAAAACCCTACACACGCATCACTCAATGGACTCTTATATGAAAAACACTTTGAAAAACAACCTGCCTACTCCGATACCCTTTCAGAAAAAAGGACATCGAAACCTGAACCTTGAATTGGCCGCACCCGATATTGCAGTCGCGTTTCACGATGAGGATACGCCAGGACTTATACCGGTCACTGAAGTGCCTCAGCCCCTGATTGTCGATCTAAAGGTATGGCCAGCCGCACGCCCTGACTACACTTACCAGTTGCTGTTCGATAATCATAAAACAGGGCCAGAAAAGCTGATCCTGGCTTCACATGCGCCAGGAGATGCACTGACACTGGAGATCCCGCCGGAACTATTGCTGGAAGGGTTCCATGAGGTGGCCTACCTGGTGACCAACCCGATCAACAACGTGTCGCAACCATCAGAAGTTTTCCGAATTCAGATTGATAAGACCGCTCCAGGTGCCCCTGAGCTCGCGGCAATACAGTTTCCAACCGACATCCAAAACGGCCTCACAGCCGCAGAGCTTGATCAACTTGGTGGCCAACTCGATGTACAAATAGCTGGCTACACCGGTATGGCCAAGCATGACCGCATCCTGACAAGGTGGGGGGACATCGCAGGTCCAAGCGCTGTCGTCAACGAAACCGACATGGGACTGGACAGGGTGGTGGTTACCTTCACAAAAGAGTTCCTGCGAACCTTAGGGGAAGACGAAAAACTGGTCTGTTATCAGGTCATCGATCGTGCGGGCAACCCCTCGATGCTCTCGAATACCGAGCCTGTAAAATTGAAGCTGCAGGAATTGCCCTCCAATTACCCGGCACCTGTCATTGATCGCACGGTGGGCAGCCAGGTCGACTATCTGGAAGCTCAGGCAGGCGTAGTGGTCGACATTCCACATTATCCGGGTGCAGCAGCGCTTGATAACATCCAGCTATTCTGGGGTATTAATAATCCTTTGACCCCGGTGCCGGTCGCCGTGGGGGATGAAAATGACGCCGTCGTATTAGCGTTGAAATTACCGTTCGAAGCCATTGCCCGGGGGCCACAAGGAAACACCACTGTCCATTATGAAGTTATTCGCGATGGAGAATTGGCGGGCACGTCGCTGGATACCCGCATAGACGTCTTTACAACGCTTCCTCTCGCGGAGCCATTGGAACACCTTACGGTACAGGGCTCGAGCGTACAAAACCCTAATACTCAGGACAATTTCATCGATGAAGATGATTATGAGTTGAATGGCAGAGGTTTGATCAGGTGGAACGCCGGCTTTGAAGTCAATGACGATCTGAACCTGCACTGGGGCAATCAGATAACGCCGCAGTGGTACCAACTAAAATCGAGCGACGTGCTGTCGGGGAGAGACCTTATCATTCCGATTGATAACGAAATCATGAAGTTGCAAGGTACGGGGGCGTCAATCCCTGTTTACTTCACTGCGACCCGAACGGGCAACCCCAATGCGGTAACGAGTCCGACCCAATCTGTAACGGTGCGTTCTCGAGAAGATCAGCCCGGCGGCCAAGATGGATTGATGGGGCCTTCATTTAACCTGACATCAAATGGGGTGTTGGGGCCTAATGAAAACCCGAACGGTGCGAATGTCAAGGTCTCGCCGTATGCAAACATCGCGGAGGGCCAAAGAATCACATTCACCTTCAAAGGGTTTGATGACTTTAACAACCCCATTGAGGCAGCCACCTACGTGACCACTCGAAAGCTGGATGAAATTGACGTTCTGCAAGGGCATACGTTTACCGTCCCGCTGCTCAATACCTTACTTATCTGCACGGGCTTTGCAGAGGCTACCTATACCGTCGAACCCGTGGAAGGGAGCAATCAAAGCCAGGCTAACTCCACAACGACCCGTGTGATTGTCCATATGCTTCGCCCGTCAGACCTTACCTGCCTGGCTCGCTGATAAGCGGCGGGTCTGAAAGACCCGCGCGCTTCATAAATACAAGGAGTAAACATGCACCCCTTCGCTAATAACAGACGAAAAAGCGTGCTCGCAGCACCTGTCCTCCCAGCAGCCCTGAGTAACGGTGTATTACCCACCGTCTCTTTAAACGCGCCTGTTGAAGTAGAACTGAATGTTTGGCCAGGCGCACGCCCAGGGTATAGATACCAACTTCATGTCGACGATTCTTTTATCGGACCTCAAGAAGAAATTCTGGACACTCAACGCCCCGGTGACGTACTCAGGCTTGAGATCCCAAAGGGTGTATTGAAAGAAGGCCATCACTCAGTCGCCTACGCCATTGAAAACCCTGAAAACATGTTTGTCGAGTTTTCTGAAAGTACATTGATATCCGTGGACCTTACGTCCCCCGGTACGCCGATTCTGGCCCCCCTCATTCTTCCCATCCAGATCCAGGACGGCCTTACCTCCGAAGAACTGGAAAACATGGGCGATGTGCTGACGGGCATCATTGCTGGCTACAACGGCATGCAGGAAGGCGACGTCATCCATACTTACTGGAACGGCATCCCCGGACCGATGGCGGTGGTGAGCAAGGACGATATGGGTCTGAAGCAAATCAGGGTCGACTTTGTCCGATCGTTTCTGGCGCGAATCGGCGATATTGAGGCGCCGGTGCATTACACGATCACGGATCTCGCGGGAAACCTTTCCATCGAGTCCGAGCCGTTGAGGGTAAAACTTCAGCTCGCGACCATGACGCCTCTCCCCATCCCAACCGTTAAAGAAGCCACCGGCAGCACCCTCGACCCAGGCGATGCATTGTCCGGTGCAACGGTGGTGATCAGTGCCTCCGCCAACCTGAAAACCGGCGACCAGGTGATCGTGCAATGGCAAGGGCCGAAAGGCAGCGATACCAAGGAAAAGACCTTGACCAGTGCAGAAGCCGGCAAGGCGCTGGAGATGCTGTTTGCCGCTGTTCTGGTAGCAGCCAACGCCGGGCAGACGGTTGCGGTGTCTTACGTCGTCAATCGCACCAATGGCCGGGTCCAGGTATCCGACACATTGGCCCTGCAGGTGCTTGACGGGCTTACCGAACTGCCTGCCCCTCGCATGGACACGGTCGGCGAAGACGGCGTGGTCACGCCCTCACTCATCCCCGACTCCGGCGCCACGGTACGGGTGCGTTATCCGGGCATGGGGGCGCAGGACAGTGTGGTGGTCAACTGGCGCGGTGCGTCCAGTCATGACACGGCGGCGCAGGTCGCAAGCGGCAGCGAGTTGCAGTTTAGCGTCCCTAAAGCCTTGATCAGCGCCTCTGCGGGAGGTTCGGCAACAGTGACCTACACCGTCACTCGTGCAGGAAAACCAACGGTATCGGCATCGCTGACGCTCAACGTCCGCCAGGAACTGGTGCTGGACACTTCGCCCGTCACACTGGCCGGCAAGATCTACCTGCTGACCAGCTACCCGGATCTGTTGCCGGACTTCCCTGCCGACACCACTGTCCTGCGCCAGGCGAGCGGTGGGCTGGCGCCTTACACTTACGTCTCGGACAATCCATTGGTGGCAAAAGTGGATGCCAACGGCCTGGTCTCGGTTCGGGGAAAGGGCACAGCAACGATCACGGCAACCGACTCTCTGGGTGAAAGCAAAGGTTATCAGGTCACTGTCACCGGAGTGATCCATTGCCTCGGCGTGGGCAGCGGCAGCTATGCCCAGATGAACAGCGCGGTGGTGAAGAATGGCGCACGGATTCCATCCATCCACGAACTGGTGGAGATTTACAACACCTACGGCAACCGTTGGCCGATGGGCAACGGGAATTACTGGTCGTCCACGGTATCGAGCGCCGGTATTGCAGGATGGAACTGGTATTACGTGAAAAATCTGGTCACAGGCGGCAACTTCAAATTGAAGAGCCACAATGCCAGTCTTGGCGTCGGCATCAAATAATTCGACAGCCGACAGCGCCGTAGACAATCCATGATCATCGAACGGGGCGTTAGCTGAAGAGGCTAACGCCCTCTTCGCATTGTCAGGCGCTGATACAGCGCCCTTCTGACCCAGAGACTCAAACCATGCGCAGTCCCGCCAGCAAACGTTTCTTACCGCCCATGTCAGGTGAAGGAATGTTCGACGCCCGTGTCAATAAAAGACCGTTTGTGATGACATCCCTGACGGCACGACTGGCCCTGCGCCCTGAACTCGAACGCGCGCCTGATCAGTGGATCTGGAAAGTCATTGCCGAAGGCAAGGCAGATCGCAAGCCGACCCGCATGGGCCTGTTTCTGAACAGGGACCTTGAGCCGGGCACCCACAACCTGATCGACAACGAGCACATCAGCGTGATTTACAACGAGCGGTGCCACGGGCAAAGCGTCATCTATCACTCGGCACACTTTCAGGAAGGCATGCTGACCCTGCTTGAAGCCAATCCCTACAGCCTGAAGCTCCGGGGAGCATTCAGTTTCCGCATGTCGGCGATAAATCTTGAGGTGACTGACGGCGTTTTTGACGTGTACTGCAGGTGATTCACGCGCGCAGAAACCCGGCGATCACCCGGGCGGATTCGGCCAGACACTGATCATGGCTAAGGCCGGCTACTTTCAGCGGTTTGAGGTCATGATTCGCGGTCGGCAACCAGTGCAGGCGGATAGCACTCGACAGCGCATAGCCCTCCACGGTTTCCCGGTTGCCCAGCGCATCGCGTTCACCCTGAACAATCAGGGCAGGCGTTTTCAGTTCAGCCAGATGAGCCACACGAGGTTTTTCCGGCTTGCCGACGGCATAGAACGGATACCCCAGACACACCAGCGCATCGGCCTCGAGTTCATCGGCAATCAGGCTGGCCATCCGCCCGCCCATTGACTTGCCGCCGACGGCCAGCCGCCCTGTCACCCCGGAGCGTACACATTCATGAACCTCTCGCCAGCACGCCAGCAGTTGCGCCTGAGGATTGGGGGGGCGCTTGCTGCCGCCCTGACGTCGCTGAGCCATGTAGGGAAACTCGAAACGCAGGACGCTGATGCCTTGTGCCGCCAGGCCATCAGCCATGTTGTTCATGAAGTCGCTGTCCATCGGTGCGCCCGCACCATGCGCCAGCAGCAATGTCACCGCTGGCCCCGTACCCGAAGGCTGACCCGGCGTCCATAACCAGCCTCTCTCGCTGATCCGTTGTTGCCACTGATGTTCGCCGTCACCGGGCTTCACGCCTTTGCTCATGCCTGCCTCGTCAAGATGAATCCGTGGTAGCCCGCCACTATACCTGTCCATGAGCCGCGATTCGCCCCTGTGCGGCCAGGCCAACCGGCGCCAGGCAAGGGGGTGCCCGCCTTTTCGGACAGCGACTATTCAGGTCTGTCTGCGTAAATTGTCAGGGTGCAGATGAAACGTGCCAAGGCAATGAGCGCCCCAACCCTGACACAACCGGGCGGTTTCATTGGCGGTACGGGCCTCGCACACGTTGCAACAAGACCGCTGGGGCGGTCGCCAGAGTCATATGCCTGCTCAGGCCGGTTTGCCGGGCAATGACACCTGCAATCGCTGGCACACAGCACGTTGCAGCCTTTGCGTGAGTCCTGATCAACTCGTGGTACGTGAAGGCCCTCACCGTTTTGTCTACACCCAGCGGTCATGTGTGAGCTCCGCACCCTGCAACGGGGTGCGGAATACTCACTCGTACAGGTGCAAATTGCCGCTTTGCCACGACTTCCCACACCCCCCTTTCAAAGCTAAACTCGCTGACACGCGTCTGTTGCAACCCTTTGACGCGCGTTAACTTGCCTGTGTGTTCCTGCCCCTGCCTTTTCGGTCTGCTTCGGAGCCCTGTCCAACGCTGCACCGCCCGAGCCCGATTACGTCTCTGGTCACTCTCTGAATCGTGGAAGTCTGCAATGAGTACAACAATCAGCCCGACTGCCTACAACTACACCGTGGTGCGCCAGTTCGCCATCATGGCGGTGGTCTGGGGTGTGATCGGTATGGGGCTGGGTGTGTTCATCGCCTCGCAACTGGTCTGGCCGGGGCTGAACCTCGAACTTGAATGGACCACCTTCGGCCGCCTGCGACCGCTGCACACCAACCTGGTGATCTTCGCGTTCGCCGGTTGTGCGCTGTTTGCCACGTCTTACTATGTGGTGCAGCGAACCTGCCAGACGCGACTGATTTCCGACGGGCTGGCAGCGTTTACATTCTGGGGCTGGCAGGCGGTCATCGTCGGCGCGATTGTCACGTTGCCGATGGGCTACACCACCACCAAGGAATATGCCGAGCTCGAATGGCCAGTGGCGATTCTGCTGGCAATCGTCTGGGCCGCCTATGCCGCCGTGTTCTTCGGCACCCTCGTCAAACGCCGGACCCGGCATATTTACGTGGCCAACTGGTTTTACGGCGCGTTCATCGTCGTGACCGGCATGCTGCATGTGGTCAACCACATCTCGTTACCGGTCAGCCTGTTCAAATCCTACTCGGCTTATGCCGGGGCGACCGACGCCATGATCCAGTGGTGGTACGGGCACAATGCCGTGGGGTTTTTCCTGACCACCGGCTTTCTCGGGATGATGTATTACTTCGTGCCCAAGCAAGCCGAACGGCCGGTGTATTCCTACCGTTTGTCCATCGTGCATTTCTGGGCATTGATCACCCTGTATATCTGGGCCGGCCCGCACCATCTGCATTACACCGCACTGCCGGACTGGGCACAGTCACTGGGCATGGTGATGTCAATCATTCTGCTGGTGCCGAGCTGGGGCGGCATGATCAACGGCATGATGACGCTCTCAGGCGCGTGGCATAAGTTGCGGACCGATTCGATTTTGCGCTTTCTGGTGGTGTCGCTGGCCTTCTATGGCATGTCGACCTTCGAGGGGCCGATGATGGCGATCAAAACCGTCAACTCACTGTCGCATTACACCGACTGGACCATAGGCCATGTGCATGCCGGTGCGCTGGGGTGGGTCGCGATGATTACCATCGGCTCGCTCTACCACATGATTCCGAGGCTGTACGCCCGTCCGCAGATGCACAGTGTCGGCCTGATCAATGCGCATTTCTGGCTCGCGACCGTGGGCACCGTGTTGTACATCACCTCGATGTGGGTCAACGGCATCACCCAAGGCCTGATGTGGCGTGCCGTGAATGACGACGGCACGCTGACGTACTCCTTCATCGAGACCTTGCAGGCCAGCCATATGGGTTACATCGTGCGAGCGATCGGCGGTGCGATCTTCACCAGCGGCATGTTGCTGATGGCCTACAACGTGCTGCGTACCGTGCGAGCATCGGACCCGCAGGCCGCGCAAGCCGCTGCCCGGATCAACGTCGCGGGAGCACACGCATGAAACACGACGTGCTCGAGAAAAACATCGGCCTGCTGGCGTTCTTCATGGTCATCGCCGTGAGCATCGGCGGGCTGACCCAGATCGTCCCTCTGTTCTTTCAGGATGTAACCCAACAACCGATTGAAGGCATGAAGCCTCGCAACGCGCTGGAAGTGGAAGGCCGTGACGTCTTCATCGCCAATGGTTGCGTAGGTTGCCACTCCCAGATGATTCGCCCGTTACGCGCCGAAACCGAGCGCTACGGGCATTACTCGGTGGCGGGCGAAAGCGTGTGGGATCACCCGTTCCTGTGGGGCTCCAAACGCACGGGGCCGGACCTGGCGCGCATCGGCGGTCGCTACTCGGACGAGTGGCACCGTGCGCATTTGAACAACCCGCGCGATCTGGTTCCCGCCTCGATCATGCCGGCCTACCCGTTTCTGAACGAGAAAAAAATCGACAGCACGCAGACTGCGAAAAAACTGCAGGTGTTGCGCACCCTGGGTACGCCGTACACCGATGCGGATATTGCCGGCGCGGCGGCAGCCGTACAGGGCAAGACCGAAATGGACGCGCTGGTCGCCTATCTGCAAGGCCTCGGCACGCTCATCAAGAGCAAACGGTGATGACGATGGACATCGGAATGATTCGAGGCCTCGGCACGCTGGTGGTGATGATCGCGTTCATCGGCCTGATGCTGTGGGTATTCAGCCCGGCACGCAAGGCGCACTTCGATGACGCCACCCTGCTGCCTTTCGCAGACGACCCCGAGGCCATCAGCAAGGTCAAACACGCGCCGACCGACAAGGAGGACGGGGCATGAATACGTTCTGGAGCCTGTACATCACGGTACTGACGCTGGGCACACTGATTGCGATGCTCTGGCTGCTTCTGTCTACCCGCAAGGGCCAGCGCGACGAGCCGACGGATGAAACCGTCGGCGAGTCGTTCGATGGCATCGAGGAGTACGACAATCCGCTGCCAACGTGGTGGTTCAAGCTGTTCCTGGCGACCCTCGTCTTTTCGCTCGGTTACCTGGTGCTGTATCCGGGCCTGGGGAGCTGGCAAGGCCTGCTTCCGGGCTACGAGTACCGGGACAAGACCGGCAACGTGCAGTTTTCCGACGGTCAGCAGGGCTGGACCAGCGTTCACGAATGGGAGCGTGAGGTCGCGAGTGCCGAAGCCCGCTACGGCCCGCTGTTCGCAAAGTACGCGGCGATGCCTGTCGAGGACGTGGCCAGGGATCCGCAGGCGCTGAAAATAGGTGCGCGCCTGTTTGCGTCGAACTGTTCGGTGTGCCACGGATCGGACGCCAGAGGTGCCTACGGCTATCCCAACCTGACCGACGCAGACTGGCGCTGGGGCGGCGATCCGCAGTCGATCAAAACCTCGATCATGGCCGGCCGCATGGGCGTGATGCCTGCCTTGGGTGAAGCCCTTGGCGAACAAGGTGTACGCGATGTGTCAGCCTACGTGCTGACCCGACTGGACGCTCGGCAACTGCCCGAAGGTGCCAATGCCGACCCGGTCGCCGGTCAGAAGACCTTCACCACGCTCTGCGCGGCCTGCCACGGCCCGGAGGGCAAAGGCATGCCCCTGCTGGGCGCGCCTGACCTGACGCACCCCAATGCGTTTATCTACGGCTCCAGCTTCACACAGCTGCAACAGACCATTCGCGCCGGACGCCAGGGCCAGATGCCTGCCCAGCAAGCACTGCAAGGCAGTGACCGGGTTCATATCCTTGCGGCTTACGTCTACAGCCTGTCCCACCAGGAGAAAGCGGCCGAGCCACAACCGAAGTGACAGGCTCTACCGGTCCTGAACCGGCCATTCAGCGTTGTTGCAATTTGAAAGAGTACACATATTGTAGTTACTTCTCTACATAACTAGACTCGCTCATGACCACGACGACACACTTGTCCCTTCTGGAGGCCGCATTCATGACCACCACGCTCTCGAGCCGCGAATTCAATCAAGACACCAGCGGGGCCAAGAAGGCCGCGAATGATGGTCCGGTTTTCATTACCGACAGAGGTCGGCCTGCCTTTGTGCTGCTGTCTATCGAGGCCTATCTGCAACTGACCGGCAGTGCGGAAAATATCGCTGACATGCTGATCATGCCGACGGGCATGGATATCGAATTCGAACCGCAACGGGCTGTCATCACACCCCGACCGGTTGATCTGTCCTGATGTTCCTGCTCGACACCAACGTGGTCTCCGAACTCAGAAAACGCAACGCCGACGCGAATGTGCTCCGTTGGTCGAGAACCCGGCTGGCCTCCAGCCTGTTCATCTCGTCCATCACGATTCTCGAGCTTGAAACAGGTATCCTGCGAATCGAGCGCCGTGATCCGACTCAAGGCGCAGCCCTGAGAATGTGGCTTGACCACCATGTGCTGAAAGCGTTCGCTGGCCGCATTCTGCCCATCGACACTCAGGTCGCCAAACGCTGTGCCCGACTGCACGTTCCCGACCCGCGCAGCGAATGCGATGCACTGATCGCGGCCACCGCTCTGGTGCATGGGATGACCGTGGTGACCCGTAACACGGCGGACTTTCAATCGTGCGGGGTCGCCTTGCTCAATCCGTGGATCAGCCAGTTGAACGAAGACGCTGCCCGCTATGCAAGTACGTCGCGTTGAAGGCGTATGCGAACCTGCATGACGGGTATCGGCCCGTGCTGCGCCACCGCCGCTGGACGCACCCATGAGCAACCAGATTCCCGTACACGACATCACGCCGCCACCCGAGGGAAGCGGCGATTACGTCGATCTTTATGCCTCGCGCGAGAAAATCCACACACGCGCCTTCAAAGGCCTGTTTCGCACACTGCGCATGGCGAGCGGTGCAGTGCTGCTGTGCATTTTTTTCGGTACGGTCTGGCTGAGCCGAAACGGGCACCAGGCCGTGTGGTGGAACCTGCCGGAGCGCAAGTTCTACATCTTCGGCGCGACCTTCTGGCCTCAGGATTTCATCCTGTTGTCGGGCATTCTGATCGTGGCGGCGTTCGGACTGTTCTTTATCACGGTCTATGCCGGGCGGGTCTGGTGCGGCTATACCTGCCCGCAGAGCGTCTGGACCTGGATCTTCATGTGGTGCGAAAAGGTGACCGAGGGCGACCGCAATCAGCGCATCAGGCTCGACCACGCCCCGATGAACGCCAACAAACTGCTGCGCAGGCTCGCCAAGCACAGCCTGTGGCTGCTGGTCGGTTTCGCCACCGGGGTGACCTTTGTCGGCTATTTCGCACCGATTCGCGAACTGTGCATCGACCTGTTCACGGGCGAGGCGGACGGCTGGGCGTATTTCTGGGTCGGTTTTTTCACCGTAGCGACCTACCTCAACGCAGGCTGGCTACGCGAGCAAGTGTGCATCTACATGTGCCCGTATGCACGATTCCAGAGCGTCATGTTCGACAGGGACACATTGATCATTTCCTACGACCCGCGCCGTGGAGAGCCGCGCGGGCCGCGTAAAAAGGAAGCCGAACGCCCGGTTGACGGCCTCGGTGACTGCATCGACTGCACGATGTGCGTTCAGGTCTGCCCGACCGGCATCGACATTCGCGACGGTCTGCAGGTCGAGTGCATTGGCTGCGCGGCCTGCATCGATGCCTGCGACACGGTGATGGACAAGATGAACTACCCCCGCGGGCTGATTCGTTACACCACCGAACACAATCTGTCCGGGCAGCGCACCCACACCTTACGCCCACGCCTGATCGGTTACGCGCTGGTCCTGCTGCTGATGACCGGGCTGTTGGCCGGGGCCTTCTACGTGCGGCCGCTGGTGAGCATGGACATCGGCAAAGACCGGGCGCTGTACCGGGAAAACGCCGAAGGCCGGATCGAAAACGTCTACAGCGTCAAGGTCATGAACAAGGATCAGGTGAGCCACCGTTACGTACTTGAAGCCAGCGGCCTGCCTGATCTGCGACTGCAAGGCCCGCAGGAGATAGAAGTCATGGCAGGCGAGAGCGTCAGCCTGCCGGTGGCGTTGTCCAGCGCCCCGGACAAACTCCCGGCAAGCAGCAACGAAGTCACCTTTATCCTCAAGGGCATCGACGACAGCGACACCCGTGCAGAGACCAAAAGCCGCTTCCTTGGCCCACCTATTCGTTAAGAGCACTGCCATGCCCGTCGCGACAACTTCAAGCCCCTGGTACAGGCATCTCTGGCCCTGGATCATAATCGGTGTGCTGACCTGTTCGGTCACGTTGAGCCTGTCGATGGTCTTCATCGCCGTCTCCCACCCGGACCCGCTCGTCACCGACAATTACTACGAGGCAGGCAAAGGCATCAGTCGCTCGCTGGACCGCGAACTGCTGGCTCAGACCCTGAAACTGCGCGCCCGTATTCACCTGGATGACCTGACAGGCGAAGCCGTATTGCGCCTGAGCGGCAACAGCAACCCCGAACGTCTGGAGCTGAACCTCATTTCGCCTACCCGACCTGACAGCGATCGCCGTGTATTCCTGACCCGCAGCCCGTCCGAGCCGGGTCGATACGTCGGCCAATTGCAGGACCGGGTGGCCGGCCGACGCTTTGTCGAACTGCTGGGTGTCGAAGGCGACCAAACCTGGCGCCTGTTCGAGGAAGAGCAGGTCGGCGCTGATGATCTGACCTTGGGCGACGAACCGCTGCAAGCCGCGCAACATCGGGATGACTGACGTGGCGACACTCGGCCCATCCGCCCCGCGGCCCTGCTACCACTGCGCCCTGCCCGTTCCGCCCGGAAGCCGCTTCACGGCGGTGGTGTTTGGCGAAATACGGGCGTTGTGCTGCCCCGGCTGTCAGGCGGTGACCGAGACCATTGTCGCCAGCGGCCTGGAAAGCTATTACCGCCATCGCAGCGAGACATCGGCCAACCCGGAAAGCCTGCCCGCACAGTTGATCGATGAGCTGACACTCTTTGACCGCCCTGAAGTCCAGGCGCCTTTCGTGCGCCACGAGGGCGAATTATCGGAAATCATTCTGCTCGTTGAAGGCATCAGTTGTGCAGCCTGTGGCTGGCTGATCGAAAAGCGCCTGAGCCGGTTGCCCGCGGTGGCCGAGGCACGCATGAACCTGTCCACCCATCGCCTTCAGGTGCGCTGGCAAAGTGATCAACTGGCCCTCAGCCAGCTGCTGAGCGAGCTGCACGCTATCGGTTATGTCGCCCATCCCTGGCAGGCAGACCGGGCCGCAGAGCGGCTGGCCAGGGAAAACCGGCTGGCGTTGCGCCAACTGGGTGTCGCCGGCCTGCTGTGGTTTCAGACCATGATGGCAACCATGGCGACCTGGCCGGAGTTCAACGCCGACCTCAGCCCCGAGTTGCACACGATTTTGCGCTGGGTGGCGCTCTTCCTGACCACTCCCATCGTCTTTTACAGTTGCGCGCCCTTTTTTCGCGGTGCGTTACGCGACCTGCGCAACCACCAGTTGACGATGGACGTTTCGGTATCGCTGGCGATTGGTGCAGCCTATGTCGCCGGTATATGGACGGCCATCACCGGCTCCGGCGAACTGTACGTCGATGCAGTCGGCATGTTTGCACTGTTTCTGCTGGCCGGGCGATATCTGGAACGCAGGGCCCGCGAAGGCACAGCGACGGCAACCGCGCAACTGGTCAACCTGCTGCCGGCTTCGTGCCTGCATCTGGGCAACGACGGCCAGAGCCAACGCATCATGCTCAGCGACTTGCAGTTGCATGACAAGGTGCTGATCCCTCCCGGCGCGATCATTCCGGCTGACGGCACGGTCGTTGAAGGGCAGTCCAGTGTCGATGAATCCCTGCTGACCGGTGAATACCTGCCACAGCTGAGGCGTGTCGGTGATGCCGTGACCGCCGGAACACTGAATATCGACAGTCCGCTGACTGTTAAGGTTACGGCGCTCGGCCATGAAACGCGCCTTTCGGCCATCGTCCGGCTATTGGAGCGGGCACAGGCAGAGAAGCCTCGGCTGGCGCAGATCGCAGACCGTGCGGCACACACTTTCCTGCTGGTTTCGCTGATCGCCGCAGTGCTGATCGGGGTGATCTGGTGGCAGATCGATGCATCGCGAGCGCTGTGGATCGTGCTGGCGATGCTCGTCGCCACCTGCCCCTGCGCATTGTCACTGGCAACACCGACCGCCCTGACCGCAGCCACCGGCACGCTGCACAGGCTGGGCTTGCTGCTGACCCGCGGCCACGTGCTCGAAGGTTTGAATCAGATCGATACCGTGATCTTCGACAAGACCGGCACCTTGACCGAGGGACGGCTGATGCTGCGCAGTGTTCACCCGCTGGGCGAGCTGGATGCCGACCGCTGCCTGGCAATGGCAGCGGCGCTGGAGAACCGTTCCGAGCACCCCATCGCCCGTGCATTCGGCCGGGCTCCGTGCGCTGCCGAGGACGTGCGCAGCACACCGGGGCTGGGGCTGGAAGGCACTGTCGATGCACGCCGCCTGCGTATCGGCCAGCCAGCCTTTGTGTGTGCCATGAGCGGCGCCGACATCCCGCTGGCACCCGATCAGGCCGGTCAGTGGCTGCTGTTGGGAGACACGCTCGGGCCGCTGGCGTGGCTGGTGCTGGATGACCGGCTGCGCGCAGACGCCATTACCCTGTTGCAGGCCTGCAAGGCACGCGGCTGGAACACCTTGCTGCTGTCCGGCGACAGCTCACCGATGGTGGCCAGCGTCGCAAAGACGCTAGGAATCGAGGACGCTCGCGGCGGTTTGCAGCCCGACGATAAACGGGTTGTGCTGCGCCAATTGCAAGCGCAAGGGCGCAAAGTACTGATGATCGGTGACGGTGTGAACGATGTGCCGGTCATGGCCGCTGCGGACGTCAGCATCGCGATGGGCTCGGCGACGGACCTGGCAAAAACCAGCGCCGACGCCGTATTGCTGTGCAACCGCTTGCCGGTGCTGATCGATGCCTTCGATCTGGCCCGACGCACACGACGTGTCATTATCGAAAACCTGCTCTGGGCCGGTCTGTACAATGGCCTCATGTTGCCGTTTGCAGCGCTGGGCTGGATCACTCCGATCTGGGCAGCAATCGGCATGTCGGTCAGTTCATTGATCGTGGTGCTTAATGCATTGCGCCTGACGCGTTCGCCGCGAATCGCCCATTAACGCCCCGGAGGTTGCATGCCCGCGCTTTACATCATGATCCCGGTCGCGCTGCTGCTGGTGGGCGTCGCGATCTATGTGTTTTTCTGGGCCGTGGACAGCGGCCAGTACGATGACATGGAAGGCCCGGCACACAGCCTGTTGTTCGATGATCCGCCGGTGGCGGATCAGAACGCATCGGTACGGCCGAAGCCGGACGAAAAACACGATGTTTGAACTGGCCCCGGTGTTGCTGTCAGCGCTCGTTCTCGGCCTGTTGGGAGGCGGCCATTGCCTGGGCATGTGCGGCGGGCTGATGGGCGCACTGACCCTGGCCATCCCCAAGGAGCATCGCAGCCGACGGTTTCGGCTGCTGTTGGCCTACAACCTCGGGCGCATCTGCAGCTACACACTGGCGGGGTTTGCTTCCGGGCTGGTCGGCTGGGCCGTCGCACAAAGCCCGTTGGCAACAGGCTTGCGAATCATGGCCGCGGTGCTGTTGATTGTCATGGGGTTGTACCTGGCCGGTTGGTGGAGCGGACTGACCCGCATCGAACGTCTGGGCCGAGGCCTGTGGCGCCACCTGCAACCGCTGGCCAGCCGCTTGTTGCCGGTGTCCAGCCTGCCTCGCGCACTGCTGCTCGGTGCCCTGTGGGGCTGGTTGCCGTGCGGGCTGGTCTACAGCGCCCTGCTCTGGGCCGCCAGTCAGGGCAACGCTGTCGACAGTGCCCTGCTGATGCTGGCTTTCGGGCTGGGCACCTGGCCTGTTCTGCTGGCCACCGGGCTGGCCGCCGAACGCATCACCGCCTTGCTGCGCAGGCGTGGCGTTCGTGTGGTGGGCGGAGTGCTGGTGATCGTGTTCGGGCTATGGACACTGCCCGGCCCGCATCAGCACTGGTTGATGATGATGTCGCATTGAGATACCGGGCACCTGACCCACATCAAGATTCTCCCTGCGTGCCCTGCGTATGCTCACGACATCGCCAGCCTGACCAGGAAACGCGCGCATGTTCGACGCCATTCGTTGGGATTCAGATCTGATCCGTCGCTATGACGTGGCCGGACCGCGCTATACGTCCTACCCGACCGCCGTGCAATTTGACACCCGGACAGGCGCGTTCGAGCTGTTGCAGGCGTTGCGCGAGAGTCGCAAAGCGTTGCGGCCGCTGTCGCTGTATGTGCATCTGCCCTTCTGCGCCAACATTTGTTACTACTGCGCTTGCAACAAAGTCATTACCAAGGACCGTGGGCGGGCACAAACCTACTTGCAGCGGCTGGAGCACGAAATACACATGCTCGCCTGCCATCTGGCGCCCGGCCAAGTGGTGAAGCAACTGCACTTGGGAGGCGGCACACCCACCTTCCTCAGCCATGACGAACTTCGCCGGTTAATGGCACAACTGCGGGCCTGCTTCAATCTGCTGGACGATGATTCCGGCGACTACAGCATCGAGGTCGATCCTCGCGAAGCAGACTGGGCGACCATGGGCCTGCTGCGCGAGCTGGGATTCAACCGGGTCAGCCTGGGCGTTCAGGACCTGGACCCGACCGTGCAACGCGCGATCAACCGCCCGCAGAGCTTGGAAGAAACCCGTACCCTCGTCGAAGCCGCACGCACGCTGCAGTTTCGCTCCGTAAACATCGACCTGATCTATGGGCTGCCCAGGCAGACTCCGGAGACCTTCAGTCAAACGGTGAGTGAAATCATCCGCTTGCAACCTGACCGGCTGTCCGTGTTCAACTATGCCCACCTGCCGGAACGTTTCATGCCCCAGCGGCGCATCGAGGGTGCCGACCTGCCGAATGCACACAGCAAACTGATCATGCTGGAGCGCACCGTCGAACAATTGACCGGCGCTGGCTATCGCTACATCGGCATGGACCATTTTGCCCTGCCCGACGATGATCTGGCCATTGCTCAGGAAGAGCTGACCCTGCGACGCAGTTTTCAGGGTTACACCACCCACGGCGATTGTGACCTGATCGGGCTGGGTGTCTCGGCCATCAGTCAGGTCGGCGAGCTGTACTGCCAGAACAGCAACGACCTGAACGACTATCAACGGCTGCTGGACAGCGATCGACCGGCCACCCGACGAGGGCTGGTCTGCAACAGGGATGACCGGATCAGGCGGGCCGTCATCCAGCAGTTGATCTGCCATTTCACGCTGGATTTCAGCCAGATCGAGTCGGCATTCGGTATCGATTTCAAGGGCTATTTTGTTGACGTGTGGCCACACCTGACCGGCATGCAGGAGGACGGACTGATTGCGCTGAGCGAGACAGAAATCGACGTCAAACCGGCAGGCAGGCTGCTGGTACGCTCAGTGTGCAGTGTCTTCGATGCGTACCTGACCCGGCAAAACCGCCAGCAGTTCTCCCGGGTCCTGTGAAACGGCGCTGCCGCACTACATTTTGGCCAGGACCAGCATGCCGGCCTTTGTCTTGTCGGCATCGCTGGAACGCAGGCTGTTCATCAACGACGACAGATCTGCGGTGGAGTTGCTCACCTGCGCCTGCAACGTGCTGAGCACCGTTTGCAGCGCACCGGCCTTGGTACGGCGCTCCTCGGGGCTCAGGCTCTGGTCGTTCAACGCCTTCTGAATCTGCTCCATGGTTTCTTCGATCCTGCGTTGCAACTCGCGAATACCCTTGAGGATCTTCTGCACGGAAGCAGGCAACCCGCTCTGCTCGATGTCCGCGTTGCTCGAGGACGCCGCGGCGGCAGCCTTGCCTTCCGAGGACAGATTGACCTCCACGCCCTTTGCCTCGCTCACCGTTTTTTCGGCACCGCTTTCGCTGGTCTGGCTGTAGGTCATCTGCGAGGTCGCAGTTCGTATCGTAATACTGCTGATCAACGGTAGAGTCGTTGACATGCAAGAGATCCTGAGTGGATGAAGGAGATACAGATGTATCGGCGCGTTGAGCGGAAACTTGATGAAACAGATGGCCCTTGACGCTGGCCCCCTCTGGTAAGGGTGAGTTACCCTTATGACTTATGTGTGATTTCCCACAAGGAATTAAGTGATGTCCGAGCCAGTAAAACGCGCTCATACCCAAGCCCACTGCAAGGATTGCAGCCTCGCACCGCTCTGCCTGCCCCTCTCGCTGAATCTCGAAGACATGGACTCTCTGGACCAGATCGTCAAGCGAGGCCGTCCTCTGAAAAAAGGCGAGTTTCTGTTTCGTCAGGGCGATACCTTCGAATCGGTGTACGCCGTACGCTCCGGCGCCTTGAAAACCTTCAGCATCAGCGACAACGGCGAAGAGCAGATCACCGGTTTTCATCTGCCCAGCGAACTGGTGGGCATGTCCGGCATGGACACCGAGGCTTACCCGGTTTCAGCGCAGGCGCTGGAAACCACCTCGGTGTGCGAAATTCCGTTCGAGCGTCTGGACGAACTCTCGGTGCAGTTGCCGCAACTGCGTCGGCAACTGATGCGCGTGATGAGCCGCGAGATCCGTGACGATCAACAAATGATGCTGTTGCTGTCGAAGAAAACCGCTGACGAGCGCATTGCCACTTTCCTGATCAATCTGTCCGCGCGCTTCCGGGCGAGAGGCTTTTCGGCCAATCAGTTCCGGCTGAGCATGTCACGCAACGAAATCGGTAATCACCTCGGGCTGGCGGTGGAAACCGTGTCGCGGGTGTTCACGCGGTTTCAGCAAAATGACCTGGTCAACTCAGAAGGCAAAGAGATCCATATCCTTGCCCCTATCGACCTGTGCGCGCTGGCAGGCGGTTCGATGCAAACCTGAGGCGTGCGATCTTTGGCAGGTCGGCTTAAACTGTCAGCCAAAACCGCCATGGATTCTCCCGATGACTTTCGATCAACCGAACTTCAAAGCCCTGATACGCCCGGTCGTAGACTTCCCCAAACCGGGCGTGGTGTTTCGCGACATCACCCCTCTGTTCCAGTCGCCAAAAGCCACCCGGCAGGTCATCGACAGCTTCGTGCAGCGTTATATCGAAGCCGACTTCAGCCACATCGGCGTCATGGACGCGCGTGGTTTTCTGATCGGTTCGGTCGTCGCGTATCAATTGAACAAGCCGCTGGTACTGTTCCGCAAACAGGGCAAGCTGCCCGCTGACGTGCTGTCCGAAGGCTATCAGACCGAATACGGCGAAGCCTATCTGGAGGTCCATGCAGACAGCCTGTGCGAAGGTGATTCCGTGGTGATGTTCGATGACCTGATCGCCACCGGCGGCACCTTGATTGCCGCTGCCAATCTGATCCGGCGCATGGGCGCCAAGGTTCACGAAGCAGCGGCGATCATCGACCTGCCGGAGCTGGGCGGTTCGAAACGCCTGCACGGCCTGGAAATCCCCACATTTTGCCTGACGGAGTTTGCACTGGACGAACAGTAAGCGCGCTGTACGCTCACAGTTGCACACGTCCTGAAGCCTCGGGAAAACAGCCGTTCTGCAGGAGCGTCGCACGATAGTTGAGGCTATCGTTCAGCACGCTCCAGCGTCGGAATGCAGTCTGGGCGCTCTGCGTCCGACCCTTGAGTGTGCAGCGAAGAGGTGTAGCGAGAGAGGCTAGCCCGCGGTATTACCGTGCAGCTTGGTCATCAACTGCGCTTCAGCCTGGGTGAGGCCGCAGGACTGGGTGAGTTCGTCGATGCTGGCACCCATGCCAACCAGCCGGGCGGCCTGGGCGAAGGACAGCGTGGAGGGATCGCGCTGTTCCAGTGCGGTGAGCTTGTCCGGCAACGGCGCAACGGTGGCGCGCAGTTCGTGCAAGGCTTCGCCCATGCGCACCGTACCGTTCTGGTAGTTGTCCAGACGCCTGGCCAACTCCTTGATCCGCTGATCACGCAAGGCAGCCGCCTCATCACGCTCGGCATCAAGCTTGCGCTGACGCCTGGTATGGGCCAGGAACATGAACAGGGTCACGCCCCAGAGAATGGCCAGAAAGACGACAGCTACCTCAACGATCAATCAGATGCTCTCCAGTTCGGACCACTCTTCTTCGGACATCATTTTGTCCAGTTCGACCAGAATCAACAGCTCGCCGTTCTTGTTGCAGACGCCCTGAATGAACTTGGCCGACTCGTCGTTACCGACGTTAGGCGCGGTTTCGACTTCAGACTGGCGCAAGTAAACCACTTCCGCCACGCTGTCGACCAGAATACCGACCACTTGCTTGTCGGCTTCGATGATCACGATACGCGTGTTGTCGCTGACTTCAACCGGTGCCAGGCCAAAGCGCTGACGGGTGTCTATCACGGTCACGACATTACCGCGCAGGTTGATGATGCCCAGCACGTAGCTTGGAGCACCCGGAACCGGAGCGATTTCGGTGTAGCGCAGCACTTCCTGCACCTGCATGACATTGATGCCATAGGACTCGTTGTCCAGGCGGAATGTAACCCATTGCAGGATCGGATCTTCGGAACCTTGTGCAGACGACTTATTCATAACCCCAACCCCTCACGTGTGTTCTTTGCGGGTAACGCCACTGGCGCCTGCCCATGATTATTTAGACTTGTTCAACTGCTTGACCGCGCCACTGGCTATCAACTCGGCCAACTCTGCAACATCCAGCAACGCGCACATGTGTTCAATCACCGTACCCGCCAACCATGGGCGCTGACCGCGTTGCGTGCGCCATTTGATCTCGTTCGGATCAAGACGCAACGAACGACTGACCTGATGCACCGCCAGCCCCCACTCGTATCCCTGCACCGAGATCACATACTGCAATCCCTGGCGAAAATCGTCGCGGTAGCGATCAGGCATGATCCAGCGCGCGGTATCCAATACTTTCAGGTTGCCTGCCTGGCTGGGCAGGATCCCGAGAAACCAGTCCGGCTGACCGAACAGCGGCGTCAACTCCTGGCCTGCCAGCGGATAAATCGATCCCAGACAGACCAGTGGCACCGCCAGTGTCAGACCGGCCACGTCGAACAACAGGCATTCAAACGGTTCGGCAGCCCACGCCGGGCGACCATCGCTGGTCGGTGGCGGCGTCGGAGTCCGCTGGGTCACCAGCGTGCTCAGTTCAGCGACAGGCTCGACCAGATCTACTGTCGGCACCGCCGTTTCAACCTTTAGCGTTTCAACCTGCACCGCCTCGGCAACGATCACCGGAGCGACTTCAATCACTGGCGCCGGCACCGCAACAGGCGCCGCTACCTTGACAGCCACGGCCACCGCTGCCGGTGCGGCTACGGCGGCCGCCAAAGGCTTGAGCTGCGCTTGCATCCGCGCATCAAACGCCTGCTCTTCGAGCACGGCGGCCTGAAATTCGTCGATGCTGTCGGAGAGCGTTTCAGGCTCTTCGGTCGCGTCGTACAGCAATGCGTCCAGATAGGACTGCAAAGCCAGCTTGGGTCGTGTTGCAACTTCTACAGGGCGGTTCATACCGGGGCCCAACGAAAAATGGAGCATGTGCAGCCTGATAGAGTTATCGGCCGCATTGAGGCATCACTTGAGCGAACTGTGCAGAAAGAGTAGACGTTCACGTCAGGCCACCTGAGCATTGAGCTGCTCGGCGAGCATGTGTTTAAGCAAGGCGCGGTAAGCAATCACACCGCGGCTCTTGCTGTCGTTTTGCGACGGTGTCAGGCCCAGACGGCTCGCGTCCCGAAGGCGTGTATCCACCGGCACGTAGGCCTGCCAGACATGCTCGGGGAAACTGTCACGCAACAGCTTCAGGGTGCCCATCGACGCCTGGGTACGGCGGTCGAACAGCGTCGGCACGATGGTGTAAGGCAACGGCACCTTGCGCGAACGGTTGATCATCGCCAACGTATTGACCATGCGCTCCAGGCCTTTTACAGCCAGAAACTCGGTCTGAACCGGAATTGCCAGCTGCTGGCTTGCGGCCAGCGCATTGACCATGAGTACGCCCAGCAACGGCGGACTGTCGATCAGCGCATAGTCAAAATCCTGCCATAACTGGGCAAGACTCTTGGCGATCACCAGACCAAGACCGCTCTGGCCAGGCGATTGCCGCTCAAGCGTGGCCAGCGCGGTACTCGACGGGATCAGGGAAATACGCTTGTCGCTGGTAGGCAACAGCAATTGCGCAGGAAGACCGTCCGGCACCGCGCCTTTGTGCAAAAACAGATCAAAAGCGCTGTGTTCCAGTTCGTCCGGATTGTGCCCGAAATAACTGGTCATGGAGCCGTGGGGATCCAGATCGACAACGACCACACGCTTGCCTGCATCGGCCAGCAAACCGGCCAGGGCAATGGTCGTGGTGGTCTTTCCGACTCCACCTTTCTGATTGGCTACTGCCCACACTCTCATTGATGTTTTTCCTTCCGTACAGCGAAGACCATACCGATACGATTATTGGAGGGCGGGTGACGGAGAATTGACGGCGTTCGCACGTACCGGCGGCTTTGCTGGCACCGGTGCAGTTTGTGTGCCAGCACGCCTTAACGCCGCATCAGGTTGCACATTGGCTGAGCCGGCACTGGTCAAACTGCGGCGAACGTCCAGGTTTCGCGAGATAACCAGCACCACACGGCGATTTTTGGCACGCCCGGCAGCGGTGGCATTAGACGCAATGGGTTGAAACTCACCGTAACCGACAGAGGCAAGCCGCGCCGGATTGACGCCGTCCATGGCCAGCATGCGCACGATGCTGGCAGACCGCGCCGAAGACAGCTCCCAGTTGGTCGGGAACTGTGCAGTGCTGATCGGCTGGTCGTCAGTAAACCCCTCGACGTGGATCGGGTTGTCGAAGCGTTTGACGATGCCGGAGACCTTTTCGATGATGGTGAACGCCTTGTCACTGGGCATGGCATCGCCACTGACAAACAAAAGACTGGAGTTGAGTTCGATCTCGATCCACAGCTCGTTGCCGCGCACGGTCATCTGATCGGACTTGATCAGGTCCCCGAACGCATCGCGCACATCCTGAGCGATGGTCTGCAACGGGTCATCAGAGGCCTGGCCGATACCGGCGTCGGTCTGCTCGCTGTCCTTGAGCAAGGGTTCGGCAGGCTTTACCGACACCGGACGCTGCTCGCCGATGGGGATCGGCTTCATGGTCCGTTCGGTGTCGTTGAACACCCCCACCAGCGCCTGGGACAGGATTTTGTACTTGCCTTCGTTGATCGAGGAAATCGAATACATCACCACGAAAAACGCGAACAACAACGTAATGAAGTCGGCATAAGACACCAGCCAGCGTTCATGATTTTCGTGTTCCTCGGGCTGACGTCGGCGAGCCATGCACTGTTACTCCATGAAGCCTTGCAGCTTGAGTTCGATGGAGCGCGGGTTTTCACCCTCGGCGATGGACAACAGGCCTTCCAGCAGCATTTCGCGGTAACGCGACTGACGATGGGCAATACCCTTGAGCTTGTTGGCCACGGGCAGCAGGATCAGGTTGGCAACGGCCACGCCGTAGATGGTGGCGACGAAAGCCACTGCGATGCCGCTGCCCAACTGACTCGGGTCAGCCAGGTTGCCCATCACGTGAATCAGCCCCATCACCGCGCCGATGATGCCCACGGTCGGCGCATAGCCGCCCATGCTTTCGAAGACCTTGGCAGCCTGAATATCGCGGGTTTCCTGAGTGATGAAATCAACTTCCAGAATGCTGCGAATCGCCGCAGGCTCAGCCCCGTCGACCAACAGTTGCAGGCCTTTGCGGGCATAGCTGTCAGGCTCGGCATCAGCCACTGTTTCCAGCCCCAGCAAACCTTCCTTGCGGGCGGTCATGCTCCAGCCTATGACCCGGTCGACTCCGCCGGGCAGATCGATACGAGGGGGGAAAAGAATCCATCGGACGATCTTCATGGCACGCATGAACGCGCTCATCGGTGACTGCAACAGCGACGCGCCGAGTGTACCGCCCAGCACGATCAAAGCTGCCGGGCCGTTGAGCAATGCCCCCAGGTGGCCGCCTTCAAGGAAGTTACCGCCGATGATCGCGACAAAGGCCAGGATCAGACCGATAAGACTCAGTACATCCATCAGAGACAGGCCTCGACCAGGTGCCGGCCGATGTCATCCAGGCTGTAGATCGCGTCGGCGAGCTCCGCCTTGACGATTGCCATTGGCATGCCATAGATCACGCAGCTTGCTTCATCCTGCGCCCACACGGTACTGCCGGCCTGCTTGAGCAAGCGAGCACCCTCGCGGCCATCAGCGCCCATGCCGGTCAAGACCACCGAGAGCACTTTGTCTCCGTAGGATTTGGCTGCCGAGCCGAAGGTGATGTCCACACAGGGCTTGTAGTTCAGGCGTTCGTCGCCTGGCAGGATCTTCACCGTGCCACGAGCGTCCACCATCATCTGCTTGCCGCCAGGCGCCAGCAACGCCAGACCCGGACGCAGCACATCACCGTCTTCCGCTTCCTTGACGCTGATCTTGCACAGTTTGTCGAGACGCTCGGCAAAGGCCTTGGTGAAGGCTGCCGGCATGTGCTGGATCAGCACCAGAGGTGCCGGAAAATTGGCTGGCAGCTGGGTCAGTACCCGTTGCAGGGCAACCGGACCGCCCGTCGAGGTGCCGATGGCGACCAGCTTATAGGCTTTGCGCTTGGCGGTGCCGGTGGTTACCGGGTGCGCAGGCGCATGATGAGCATGTCCATGAGCCGCCGGGGCCGGCGCTGGCGCGGCCGTACGAGCCGGTGCGGTTCGGGCCGGCGCGGTTGCCGAGGGCGCAGGCGCAGCGGCGCGACTGGACAGGGTCGAAGGCGTGGCGGCCGCCGGTGCCGACGAGGCAGCGCTCGCCGAGCCGAAACCGCTCGAACGACGGTTGCTGCGCGAAATGCTGTTGATCTTCTCGCACAGCAGTTGCTTGACCTTCTGCGGATTGCGCGAAATGTCTTCGAAATTCTTGGGCAGGAAATCCACGGCGCCGGCATCGAGCGCGTCCAGCGTCACGCGCGCACCTTCGTGCGTCAGCGACGAGAACATCAAGACCGGGGTGGGAATGCGCTGCATGATATGGCGGACTGCCGTAATGCCATCCATCATCGGCATTTCGTAGTCCATGGTGATGACGTCAGGCTTGAGCGCCAGCGCCTGCTCAATCGCTTCCTTGCCGTTGGTGGCGGTGCCGACAACTACGATGTTGGGGTCCGAAGAAAGAATTTCCGTGACGCGGCGGCGGAAGAAACCGGAATCATCCACCACCAGGACCTTGACTGCCATAAACACTCCAATAGGTGCTGCAGGCAGCCAGGCTGCCCGCAACCCCGGATTCAAATACGCCGTGCGGCGTAACGCTTGAGCATGCTGGGTACATCGAGAATCAAGGCAATACGACCGTCACCGGTAATGGTGGCGCCCGACATACCTGGCGTACCCTGCAGCATCTTGCCCAGCGGTTTGATAACCACCTCTTCCTGACCGACCAGCTGATCGACAACGAAGCCGATCCGCTGAGTGCCCACCGTCAGAATCACGACGTGCCCTTCTCGCTGCTCTTCATGAGCGGCCGAACTGACCAGCCAGCGCTTGAGGTAAAACAGCGGCAAGGCCTTGTCACGAACGATCACCACTTCCTGACCGTCAACCACGTTGGTTGTCGACAGGTTCAGGTGGAAGATTTCGTTGACGTTGACCAATGGGAAGGCGAATGCCTGGTTGCCCAGCATCACCATCAGGGTCGGCATGATCGCCAGGGTCAACGGGACCTTGATGACGATCTTGGAACCCTGGCCCTTGGTCGAGTAGATATTGATCGAGCCGTTGAGCTGGGAAATCTTGGTTTTCACCACGTCCATGCCCACACCACGGCCAGAGACGTCGGAAATCTCGGTCTTGGTCGAGAAGCCCGGGGCAAAGATCAGGTTGTAGCAATCGGTGTCGCTCAACCGATCAGCCGCATCCTTGTCCATGACGCCACGCTTGACCGCAATGGAGCGCAGGACGTTAGGGTCCATGCCTTTGCCGTCATCGGAAATCGACAGCAGGATATGGTCGCCTTCCTGCTCTGCCGAAAGAATGACCCGACCGCCGCGAGACTTGCCGGTGGCTTCGCGCTCTTCCGGGGTTTCGATACCGTGATCGACCGCGTTGCGCACCAAGTGGACCAGCGGGTCGGCAAGCGCCTCTACGAGGTTCTTGTCGAGGTCGGTTTCTTCGCCGACCAGTTCCAGGTTGATCTCTTTCTTGAGCTGGCGGGCCAGGTCGCGAACCAGACGCGGGAAGCGACCGAACACTTTCTTGATCGGCTGCATGCGGGTTTTCATCACCGCGGTCTGCAGGTCGGCGGTCACCACGTCCAGGTTGGAAACCGCCTTGGACATGGCTTCGTCGCCGCTATTGAGACCCAGACGAACCAGACGGTTACGCACCAGGACCAACTCGCCGACCATGTTCATGATCTCGTCCAGGCGGGCGGTATCAACACGAACAGTGGTTTCAGCTTCGGTCGCGACCGGTTTTTCACTCGGAGGCGCGGCAGCGCGTGCCGGTGCCGGAGCAGCAGCGGGCTTGGCTGGCTCGGCCTTCGCAGCCGGTGCAGGCGCTGCGGCAGGCTTGGCAACAGGCGCCGGAGCGGCAGCCACCGGGGCTGGTGCCTTGGCAACAACAGCTCCAGGTTCGAATTTGCCCTTGCCATGCAGCTCGTCGAGCAGGTTTTCAAATTCGTTATCGGTGATTTCGTCCGATGCCTTCGCGGCAGGCGGAGCCTTGGCAGCAACGGCTGCGGCCGCCGGTGCAGCGGCCACCGGAGCGACTACTGCGGCGTCGAAAGAACCTTTGCCATGCAACTGATCCAGCAGGGCCTCGAATTCATCATCAGTGATTTCGTCACCGGCAGGCGCTGCGCTTGCGCTCTTGGCAGCAGGTGCCGGAGCGGCGGCGGCGTCGGGCGCAAATTTGCCCTTGCCGTGCAACTGATCGAGCAGCGATTCGAATTCCTGATCGGTGATTTCATCGCCCGCGGGTGCAGCAGCGGCGGCAGTCGCGGTGGCCGTTGCTGGCGCAACGGCGGCTACCGGGTTGGCGCCGTGCAGCGAATCCAGCAATTGCTCGAACTCGTCGTCAGTGATGTCGTCACCACCGGCCTGAGCCGCCGCCGGGGCAACAGCCTCGACCACTGGTTCTGGCTCCGGTTCTGGCTCAGGCGCTTCGACCACGTCGGCAGACTGTGGCTCGGCCAGCCGCGACAAGGCGGCCAGCAGCTCTGGCGTCGCCGGCGTGACGTCAGTCCGCTCACGTACTTGACCGAACATGCTGTTGACGGTGTCCAGAGCCTCCAGGACCACATCCATCAGCTCGGAATCAACGCGACGCTCACCCTTGCGGAGGATGTCGAACACGTTTTCGGCGATGTGGCAGCACTCCACCAGCTCATGGAGCTGGAGGAAGCCGGCGCCGCCTTTTACAGTGTGAAAACCGCGAAAAATTGCATTGAGCAGATCAGCATCATCCGGTCGGCTTTCCAGCTCGACCAATTGTTCTGACAACTGCTCCAGAATTTCGCCGGCCTCTACCAGAAAATCCTGAAGGATTTCTTCATCGGCGCCGAAGCTCATGGGGTGCTCCCTAAATTAACCGTCAACAGACCTTAGAAGCCGAGGCTCGATAGCAGATCGTCTACATCATCCTGTCCGGATACGACGTCTTCACGTTTATCGGCATGAATCTGCGGACCTTCACCCTTGGCGAGATGTTTTTTAGGATCTTTTTCTGCAAGGATGGATTCTTCGTCATGTTCGATGCCTGCGAAGCGATCGACATGGCTGGCCATGAGCACCAGCTTGAGCAGATTGCTCTCCACTTCAGTGACGAGCTGCGTGACACGCTTGATGACCTGACCCGTAAGGTCCTGGTAATCCTGAGCCAGCAGAATGTCGTTGAGGTGGCCGGCAACCTCGTGGGTTTCCTTCTCGGTGCGCGTCAGAAAACCATCGACCCGCTTGGCCAGTTCACGAAACTCTTCGGCACCGATTTCGCGGCGCATGAAACGTCCCCAGTCATCGCTCAATGCCTTGGCATCGGTGCTCAGACCGTTCATGACCGGCGTACTTTCCTCGACCAGGTCCATCGTGCGGTTGGCCGCATTCTCGGTCAGCCTTACCACGTACGACAGGCGTTCGGTGGCGTCAGTGATCTGCGACACTTCCTCGGCCTGAGGCATGTGTGGATCAATCTGAAAGTTGACGATTGCACTGTGCAGCTCACGGGTCAGCTTGCCCACTTCCTGATAAAGGCCGCGGTCACGCGTCTGGTTGAGCTCATGGATCAGTTGCACAGCCTCGCCAAAACGACCCTTTTCAAGGCTGGTGACGAGTTCTTGCGCGTGTCTCTTTAGGGTCGACTCAAAGTCGGCCATCGAATCATTGTTATCCATAGCGCCCTCGCGGCATGCATCAGCTATTGACGCGTTCAAAGATCTTTTCGATCTTCTCTTTCAGCGCTTGAGCCGTGAATGGCTTGACTACATAACCGTTCACCCCGGCCTGAGCCGCTTCGATGATCTGCTCGCGCTTCGCTTCGGCGGTGACCATCAGCACGGGAAGACTCTTGAGACGCTCATCTGCACGAACTTGACGCAACAGATCGATACCGGACATGCCAGGCATGTTCCAGTCGGTGACCAGAAAGTCAAAAGCACCGCTTTGCAGCATCGGCAAGGCGGTCAGACCATCATCCGCTTCCGATGTGTTGGTAAACCCCAGATCACGCAACAGGTTCTTGATGATCCGCCGCATCGTTGAGAAGTCATCAACGATGAGGATTTTCATGTTCTTGTCCAATTCGACCTCCAAGCAGTCTTTAACGCGTTCAGCACCTGAACACGCTGTTCACTCAATACTGGCACAGCACACCCCCAGCTGTACGAAACGACGACGGGCTTGGCACAACGACAGGCAAAGATCCTGAACGAAAACCCATCGAGACATTGCTCGACGGGCTCGCGCCTTGTCTATCCTGTTACCACGTAACGCTTTGCACAGCCGGCATGCAGACAACCCGCGACCTGAGCCGCGGAATGCCGTCAACGCGCTCGCCACTCCCCCAAACGCCCTCGCAAACGAGCTGCGCACTGGCTGTGTAACTGACTGACTCGAGATTCGCTGACCCCAAGAACCTCTCCGATTTCCTTGAGGTTCAGCTCTTCGTCGTAGTACAGCGCCAACACCAGACGCTCGCGCTCTGGCAAATTGGCGATTGCATCGGCCAACGCGGCCTGGAAGCGCTCGTCTTCCAGGTCGCGCGACGGCTCAAGCGAACCGCTTGCGCCGTCCTCGTGCAGCCCTTCATGATCGCCGTCCTGCAAAAGGTCGTCGAAACTGAAGAGGCGGCTGCCCAAGGTGTCATTCAAAATCCCGTAATAATCATCAAGACTCAACTGGAGTTCGGCAGCAACCTCGTGATCTTTAGCGTCACGTCCGGTTTTTGCTTCAATTGCCCGAATTGCGTCACTGACCATGCGGGTATTGCGGTGTACCGAGCGCGGTGCCCAGTCGCCCTTGCGGACCTCATCGAGCATCGCGCCACGAATCCGGATGCCGGCATAGGTCTCGAAACTCGCACCCTTGGTGGAATCGTATTTGGTAGACACCTCAAGCAGGCCGATCATGCCGGCCTGGATCAGGTCTTCTACCTGCACGCTGGCAGGCAAGCGCGCCAGCAAGTGGTAAGCAATGCGCTTGACCAGAGGCGCATAGCGCTCGATCAGCTCATATTGTGAGTTACGAGAAGTTTTGCTGTACATCTGGTAGCCGCTCGCAGTCATTGCACAGGCCCCGCACTGGTCTGGTGAACGAGTCGCTCAACGAAGAACTCGAGATGACCCCGCGGATTGGCCGGCAATGGCCAGGTATCGACCTTCTGCGCAATGGCCTTGAACGCCAATGCACATTTGGAACGCGGGAATGCTTCGTAGACGGCACGCTGTTTCTGCACGGCCTTGCGCACGCATTCGTCATACGGCACAGCGCCCACATACTGCAGGGCAACATCAAGAAAACGGTCAGTCACTTTGGTGAGCTTGGCGAACAGGTTGCGCCCTTCCTGAGGGCTCTGGGCCATGTTGGCCAGTACCCGGAAGCGGTTCATGCCGTAGTCGCGATTGAGCAGTTTGATCAGGGCGTAGGCATCGGTGATCGACGTGGGCTCGTCGCACACCACCAGCAACACTTCCTGAGCAGCGCGTACGAAGCTCACCACTGATTCGCCGATACCCGCAGCCGTGTCGATCACCAGCACATCGAGGTTGTCGCCAATCTCGCTGAACGCCTGGATCAGGCCGGCATGCTGGGCCGGGGACAAATGCACCATGCTCTGGGTGCCAGACGCCGCAGGCACGATGCGAACACCGCCCGGCCCCTGCAACAGAACGTCGCGCAGTTCGCAGCGACCCTCTATGACATCGGCGAGCGTCCGCTTCGGCGTCAGACCCAGCAGAACGTCGACATTGGCCAGACCAAGATCGGCATCCAGCAGCATGACGCGCCGGCCGAGTTCGGCGAGGGCCAGTGAGAGATTCACTGACACGTTAGTCTTACCGACGCCACCCTTGCCGCCGGTCACCGCGATCACCTGTACGGGATGCATGCTGCCCATGTTATTTCTTTACCTTGTCTTGCGTAGACCGAAACCACACCGAGAACCGCACGTTCGCTAATGAACAATGCCTGGCAGACCGTTGATGCAGGGACATTCCAATACTATCCATCACTTAACCCACTCTCTTGCCAGGGGTGTGATAGAGGTCGGCAAACATATCAGCCATCGCTTCCTCACTTGGCTCATCCTGCATCTGCACACTCACCGCACGACTCACCAGTTGATGACGGCGTGGAATGTGCAGATCCTCAGGAATGCGTGGACCGTCCGTGAGGTAGGCCACTGGTAATTCATGACTGATTGCCAGGCTCAGGACTTCGCCGAGGCTGGCGGTTTCATCAAGCTTGGTCAGAATGCATCCGGCCAGGCCACAACGTTTGTAACTGTGGTACGCAGCGGTCAGCACCTGCTTCTGGCTGGTAGTGGCCAGGACCAGGTAGTTACGTGACTTGATGCCGCGCCCTGCCAGGCTTTCCAGTTGCATGCGCAGTGCAGGATCGCTCGCTTGCAGCCCGGCGGTATCGATCAGCACCACACGCTTGCGCAGCAGCGGCTCCAGCGCCTGAACCAGAGACTGGCCCGGATCAACGTGGGTCACCGGCACATTGAGAATGCGCCCGAGCGTCTTGAGCTGCTCCTGAGCACCGATGCGGAAACTGTCCATGCTGACCAGCGCGATATTCTGCGGGCCGTACTTCAGTACGTAACGGGCCGCCAGCTTGGCCAGCGTGGTGGTCTTGCCCATACCCGCCGGGCCGACCATCGCGATCACGCCACCCTCTTCGAGCGGTTCGATATCAGGCACGGCAATCATGCGCGCCAGGTGGGCCAGCAGCATGCGCCATGCCTGACGCGGCTCGTCGATGTCCGGGATCATCGACAGCAGGTCCCGGGACAACGGGCCGGACAAGCCGACGCGTTGCAGGCGGCGCCACAGATTGGCCTGCTGCGGACGGCTGCCCTGCAGTTGATTCCAGGCCAGGGAGCCCAGCTGGACTTCCAGCAGCTCGCGCAGGCCATTGAGTTCGGAGCGCATCGAGTCAAACGCACGCTGGCCACCGGCAGGCTCGGCAACAGGTGCCGGCGCGTAGGCAAACGGGCGTGGCGGTTCTTCGAGCGTCGGTTCGATATGAGTGTCGGCCGGACTGGACGGCTTGCCGGAGAACAACTGGAGGTTGACCGACGCGTCGCTGTCGCTGCGATTGTTCAATTCTGCCTGAGCGGAGACGATGCGCGACTGAGTCTTGCGCAGCTCGTCCTCCAGCTCCATGTTGGGCACGCGCGGGGCCAGGGCGGAAAGCTTGTAATCCAGAGCAGCAGTCAGCTCTACGCCACCGGCAATGCGCCGGTTACCGATGATGGCCGCCTCGGCGCCCAGCTCATCGCGAACCAGCTTCATGGCTTGACGCATATCGGCGGCGAAAAATCGCTTAACTTGCATGACTCACTACCTCAGCCGTTTGGCCCGACAGTCGCTACGATGGTTACTTGCTTGTTGTCCGGAATTTCCTGATACGCCAGAACATGCATGTTCGGTACAGCCAATCGTCCAAATCGTGACAGCATCGCCCGGACAGGCCCTGCTACCAGAAGAATAACCGGCAACCCTTGAATCTCCTGACGCTGGGCGGCCTCAATCAACGAACGCTGGAGCTTTTCAGCCATGCTGGGTTCAAGCAAAACGCCTTCTTCCTGACCCTGACCAGCCTTCTGTAGACTATTGAGCAATATCTGTTCCAACCTTGGCTCCAGAGTGATAACAGGCAGCTCCGGCTCAATGCCTACAATGCTTTGGACGATTGCGCGGCTCAGACCGACCCGCACTGCCGCCACCAAAGCGGCGGTATCTTGACTCTTGCCGGCGTTGTTGGCGATAGCCTCTGCAATGCTGCGGATGTCACGCACCGGCACATGCTCGGCCAACAGGGCTTGCAGCACGTTGAGCAGCGACGACAGGGACAACACACCCGGCACCAGCTCTTCAGCCAGCTTCGGCGAGCTTTTGGCCAGCAATTGCATCAGTTGCTGGACTTCTTCATGGCCGATCAGCTCATGGGAATGCTTGTACAGAATCTGGTTGAGGTGCGTCGCCACCACGGTGCTGGCGTCCACCACGGTGTAACCCAGCGACTGCGCCTGGCTGCGCTGGCTGATTTCGATCCAGACGGCCTCCAGACCAAACGCCGGGTCTCTGGCGGTGATACCGTTCAGCGTGCCGAACACCTGACCGGGGTTGATGGCCAGCTCGCGGTCCGGGTAAATCTCGGCCTCGGCCAGAATCACGCCCATCAGCGTCAAACGATAGGCGCTGGGCGCCAGGTCAAGGTTGTCGCGGATGTGTACGGTCGGCATCAGGAAACCAAGCTCCTGGGAGAGCTTCTTGCGCACGCCCTTGATCCGCGCGAGCAACTGACCACCCTGGTTGCGATCCACCAGCGGAATCAGGCGGTAACCCACTTCCAGGCCGATGATGTCGATCGGGGTAACGTCATCCCAGCCCAACTCCTTGGAGTCCTGAACGCGGGTTGGCGAGGGCAGCAGGTCTTGCTGGCGCTGCACTTCGGCGATGGCTTCAACCTTCACCTGATTTTCTTTCTTCCACAGCAGGTAGGCGCCGCCAGCGGCCACCAGACCGAGACTGATGAAGGAGAAGTGCGGCATGCCGGGGACCAGGCCCATTACGATCATGATCGCGGCGGAAACGCCCAGCGCTTTGGGCGAGGCAAACATCTGACGGTTGATCAGCTTGCCCATCTCTTCCGAACCGGAAGCACGGGTCACCATGATCGCGGCCGCGGTGGACAACAGCAGTGATGGCAATTGCGCCACCAAACCGTCACCGATGGTCAGCAGGGTATAAACACGACCCGCATCGGCGAACGTCATGTTGTGTTGCAGAATACCGACCAGCATGCCGCCAATCAGGTTGATGAACAGGATCAGCAAGCCGGCGATGGCATCACCGCGCACGAATTTGCTGGCACCGTCCATAGAGCCATAGAACTCGGCTTCCTGAGCGACTTCGGCGCGACGGCGTTTGGCTTCCGGCTGATCGATAAGTCCGGCGTTGAGGTCGGCGTCGATGGCCATCTGTTTGCCGGGCATCGCATCGAGGGTGAAGCGCGCGCTCACCTCGGAGATACGGCCGGCACCTTTGGTGATCACCACGAAGTTGATGATCATCAGAATCGCGAACACCACGATACCCACGACATAGTTGCCGCCGATCACCACTTCACCGAACGCTTGAATCACCTTGCCCGCAGCGGCGTGACCGTCCTGACCGTGCAGCATGACCACCCGCGTGGACGCAACGTTCAGGGCCAGACGCAGCAGCGTGGCCACCAGCAGAATGGTCGGGAAAACCGAGAAGTCCAGCGGCCGCAGTGCATAGACGCAGACCAGCAGGACGACGATGGACAGTGCGATGTTGAACGTGAAAAACACGTCCAGCAGGAACGGCGGCATGGGCAACATCATCATTGCCATCATGACCAGCAACAACAACGGAACACCCAGCTGGCCACGACCCAGGCCCGTGATATTGCTGCGTGCGCTACTGAGTAATTGAGAGCGATCCACTGATTCGTTACCTGCGCACTAGATCAAAACATTGACGCCGATGGCGACCTGTATCGACCCTGTTGCAAAAAGCTGTCCAACTTTTACAAAGCCAGTGGTGGCGGGTTTTAGAGACAGAAGTCGCGTAAATCCTTCGCGCTGAGCGCAGTCAGGAAATCTCTCGTTTGCCTGTGCAAGAGCGGATGCGGAGCGTCTGAAACCAAGGCCTTCCAGATTTCTGCCCGAACGGCTCGGGAGGGAAACGGGCGACGCTCTCTTGTCCGCGAAAGTGTCTGTGTAGTCGCCGAACATGTATCGACTGAAATGCCGTCTTCGCGAACACGTTCGCTCCCACGGCCTCCGGCCAGAATCAAAAGCGGACTTGTGCATAACGATGAACGCGGAGCATGGGCACAATCGCGGTCTGCCAGCAACGAAGGGGGAATGGACTAAGCGTCGCGCTGCAGGTCCGGGGGGATTTTAACGTCGCCCAGTGGATCCGGGCGCTTGCCCTGCCCGGCGTGGAACTGGCGGATCTGGTAGACGTAGGCCAGCACCTGGGCAACGGCCAGATACAGGCCGGCCGGGATTTCCTGGTCCAGCTCGGTGCTGTAGTAGATGGAACGGGCCAAGGCCGCAGATTCCAGGATGAGTATCTGGTTGTGCGCACCGATTTCGCGAATCTTCAGGGCGACGAGGTCGGTCCCCTTGGCCAGCAGCATGGGCGCCCCGCCCTGTTCAGGATCGTATTTCAGGGCCACGGCAAAGTGTGTCGGGTTGGTGATGATCACATCGGCTTCGGGGATCGACGCCATCATTCGCCGCTGAGACATTTCGCGCTGCAACTGACGAATGCGCTGCTTGACCTCCGGGCTGCCTTCGCTGTTCTTGTGCTCGTCGCGCACTTCCTGCTTGGTCATCAGCAGCTTCTTGTGCGCCTCATACAGCACAAACGGGACGTCCGCCGCCGCAATGAATATCAGGCCGCAAGCCATCCAGAAGCTGCTCCACCCCACCACCATCAGGCTGTGGATCATGGCCTGCTCGAGCGGTTCGTGGGCGATGGCAACCAGGTCCTTGCGCTCGCTGCTCAATACCGCCAGCGCCACCGCCAGAATGATCAGGAATTTACCCAATGACTTGAGCAGTTCGACCAGCGCATGAGGCGAGAACATGCGTTTGAGCCCTGCTGCCGGGTTCATCCGGCTGAACTTGGGCATCAGCGATTTGGTTGCAAACAGCCAGCCGCCGAGCATGATCGGCCCTACCAGCGCCGCCACCAGCATGGCAATCAGAAACGGCAACACCACCACCAGCGCGTGCAGGCCGGAACTGAGCAGCGCCTTGCCCATGTACGACTCATCCATCAGCGTTTCACGCGTTATCGTGAAATTGTCGCGCATCAATGCAGACATCATCTGGGCGATGTCGGAACCGAACATCAGCAAGCCGCCCGCGCCCATCAACATCACCACCAGCGTGGTCAGCTCCTTGGAGCGCGCAATCTGACCTTCGGCCCGCGAGTCCTTGACCTTCTTTTCCGTGGGGTCTTCTGTTTTATCCTGACCATTCTCGTTTTCTGCCATCTCAACGAGCCCTCACCATGTCGCGCAACGTCTGCAATGCCTGGGTGGCAATCGGCTGATACTGGTTGAGAATGTCACCCATCGTCATCCACAGAATGACCATGCCCATCACCAGGGTCAGCGGGAAGCCGATGGAAAAGATGTTGAGCTGCGGTGCCGCGCGGGTCATTACGCCAAAGGCGATATTGATGATCAGCAACGCGGTGATCGCCGGCAACACCAGCCTCAGCGCGGAGCCCAGCACCCAGCCCAGACCATTTGCCAGCTCCCAGAAGTTATTGACCAGCAGACCGCTGCCGACCGGCATGCTGGTAAAGCTCTCGACAAGGATTTCCAGGACCACCAGATGCCCGTTCATGGACAGAAACAGCAGGGTCACCAACAGCGTGAAGAACTGACCGACCGTGGCCGACGAAACACCGTTGGTGGGGTCGACCATCGACGCGAAGCCCATGCCCATCTGCGTCGAGATAATCTGCCCCGCCATCACGAAGATGTGGAAGAACAGCTGCAGTGAAAGGCCCATCGCGGCGCCGATGATGATCTGCTCGCCGATCAACAGCAACGCGCTCAGGTCAAGCGCCTCGACCGGCGGCATGGCGGGCAAGGCAGGTGCGACGACGACGGTGATGGCGACGGCCAGGTACATGCGCACCCGGCGGGGAACCAGTGTCGTGCCGATGATCGGCATGGTCATCAGCAGCGCGATGATGCGGAAAAGCGGCAGCATGAAGGCCGCAACCCAGGTACTGATCTGGGTATCGGTCAGCGCAAGCATCGGCTGCATTCGGCGCTAGCCGATCAGCGTCGGAATACTGGTGTACAGCGACAGCATGTATTCCATGAATATTTTCAGCAGCCAGGGGCCGATGACGATCAACGTGACGAGCATCACCAACAGACGCGGCAGGAAGCTCAATGTCTGTTCGTTGATCTGCGTGGCAGCCTGAAACATCGCCACCAGCAGACCGCACAACAGGCTGGGCACCACAAGAATCGCCACCAGCACGGTGGTCAGCCACAGCGCTTCGCGAAACAGATCGACGGCTACTTCCGGCGTCATCGGGCAGACTCCTCAGTAAAACGGCTCATACGCCACCAAAACTGCCAGCCAGGGTGCCGACAATCAGCGCCCAGCCATCCACCAGAACAAACAGCATGATCTTGAACGGCAAGGAAATGATCAGTGGCGACAGCATCATCATACCCATCGCCATCAGCACACTGGCCACCACCAGATCGATGATCAGAAACGGAATGAAGATCATGAAACCGATCTGAAAGGCCGTCTTGAGCTCTGAAATCACGAACGCCGGAACCAGAATGGTCAGCGGGGCCGCGTCCGGCGTGGGGATGTCAGTGCGCTTGGAGAGGCGCATGAACAGCTCAAGGTCGCTGGTGCGCGTCTGCGCCAGCATGAAATCCTTGATCGGCACCTGCGCCTTGGCCACCGCATCCTGCGCCGAAAGCTTTTCAGCCAGGTAAGGCTGCAAGGCGTCCTGATTCACACGATCGAAGACCGGCGCCATGATGAACATGGTCAGAAACAGCGCCATGCCCGTCAGGATCTGGTTTGAAGGGGTCTGCTGCAGGCCCAAGGCCTGACGCAAGATCGAAAAGACGATGATGATCCGGGTGAAGCTGGTCATCAGCATGACGAACGCCGGAATGAAACTCAGCGCAGTCATGATCAGCAGGATCTGCAGGCTGACCGAATACTCCTGCTGTCCGTCAGTGCTGTTGGACAGCGTAATCGCCGGTATCGACAACGGATCGGCCGCCAGCACAGCCGGCGCCACCATGACCAGCATCAGCAGTATCAGGAAACGCAAGGCGCCCATCACTTCTTGTCCTTATCCTTGCCCATCAGCTCCATCAGGCGCTGAGCGAATTCGGGTGTCGCCTGCTCGCGCACCGGCACCTGTACCGGCTCCTTGAGCACATGCAGAGGCGTGATTCGCCCCGGCGTGATACCCAGCAGCACTTGTTCGTTGCCGACCTGAACCAACACCAGACGATCACGCGGGCCCAGTGCGCGCGTGCTCACCAGTTCGATGACCTGCCCGTTGTTCGGCCCCACGCGCTGGACACGGCGCATCACCCATGCCAGCACGAAAATCAGGCCGACCACCAGTATCAAGCCGAGCAACAATTGCAGTAACTGCCCGCCCATACCGCCAGACACCGTGTTGGCCACTTGCGCAGGCGCCGCCTGAACCGCGGGCTCGATAGCCCAGGCCAGCGACGGCCACGTCAGCAGAACACTCAGCCAGCGCTTCATTCAGCGCAGCTTCTTGATGCGTTCGCTCGGGCTGATCACGTCGGTGAGACGGATGCCGAACTTCTCGTTGACCACAACCACTTCGCCGTGAGCGATGAGTGTGCCGTTGACCAGTACGTCCAGCGGTTCGCCAGCCAGACGATCCAGCTCGATGACCGACCCCTGGTTGAGCTGCAACAGGTTGCGGATATTGATATCGGTACTGCCCACTTCCATGGAGATCGACACCGGAATGTCCAGAATCACGTCCAGGTTCGGACCGTCCAGCGTGACCGGCCCCGTGTTCTTCGGCACACTGCCGAATTCTTCCATCGTCAGACGGCTGCCCGAGTTCCCCGCATCCGCAGCCAGCAACGCGTCAATATCCGCTTGCCCGCCGTCGCCGGCCTCGCCCAGTGCCGCAGCCCACTCATCGGCCAGTGCCTGATCTTCAGCAGACGTCATATCGTTTTCATCAGCCATCGGTATTCCTCTGCACGCAGTCTTTCAATTACGCAAAATGTTCGACGTCGACCTGACCGGTCAACGTCGTGCTATGGGTTCGATTACTTGCAGGGCCATCTTGCCCTTGTGGGAGCCAAGCTTGACCTTGAACGAAGGCACGCCGTTGGCACGCAGGACCAGCGATTCACTCAACTCCACCGGAATCACATCACCAGGGCGCATGTGCAGGATGTCCCGCAACGGCAGCTGGCGCTGAGCAATCGTAGTCGTGAGTGGCACGTTGACGTCCAGCACGTCTTCCTTGAGCGCGTTGACCCAGCGCTCGTCCTGATCATCGAGGTCAGACTGGAAGCCGGCATCGAGCATTTCGCGAATCGGCTCGATCATCGAATACGGCATGGTCACGTGCAGGTCGCCGCCGCCGCCATCCAGTTCGATGTGGAAGGTGGAGATCACCACGGCTTCGCTCGGCCCGACGATGTTGGCCATGGCCGGGTTCACTTCCGAGTTGATGTACTCGAAGTTCACTTCCATGATCGCCTGCCAGGCTTCCTTGAGGTCGATGAACGCCTGATCCAGCACCATGCGCACGACGCGCAGTTCGGTCGGGGTGAACTCGCGGCCTTCAATCTTGGCGTGACGTCCGTCGCCGCCGAAAAAGTTGTCCACCAGCTTGAACACCAGCTTGGCGTCGAGAATGAACAGCGCCGTGCCACGCAACGGTTTGATCTTGGCCAGGTTGAGGCTGGTCGGGACGTACAGCGAATGCACATATTCGCCGAACTTCATGACCTGAACCCCGCCCACTGCCACATCCGCCGAGCGGCGCAGCAGGTTGAACATGCTGATACGGGTGTAGCGGGCGAATCGCTCGTTGATCATTTCCAGCGTCGGCATGCGCCCACGGACGATCCGGTCCTGACTGGTCAGGTCGTAACTCTTGACGCTACCAGGCTCGCTGGCGTTGTCAGTCTGGACCATCCCGTCGTCCACGCCATGCAGCAGCGCGTCGATCTCATCCTGGGAGAGCAGGTCTTGCACGGCCATGTGAGGATCCTACTGCAATACGAAGTTAGTGAAGAGCAACTGTTCGATCACGGTTTTGCCGAGTTCTTTCTGAGCCACTTCCTGAATGCTCGCGGTGGCCTTCTGACGCAGCATTTCCTGGCCGATCGGCGAGGCCAGCGATTCAAAAGGGATGGCCGCGAACAGCATGACCAGATTGTTGCGGATCAATGGCATGTGTACTTTCAGGGCTTCCATGTCGGCAGCGTTGCGCCCCAGCATGGTGATGCTGACTTGCATGTAGCGCTGGCGGCCGTTGGCGTTGAAGTTGACCACGAAGGCCGGGGTCATCGGTTCGAACACCGCCACTGGCTTGACGTTGGCCGCAGCCGCTGCGGCGGCCGGGTCTACTTTGCTCTCACTCTTGTGCATGAGGAACCAGGTCGCGCCTACCGACAGACCTACCGCCAGCAGCAGCGCCACGACGGCGATAATGATGAGCTTGAGTTTGCCTTTGGGCGCGGGGTCTTTAACTTCTTCGCTCTTCGCCATGCCAATAATCCGTCACTATTCAAGAGGTTCTTCAATACGTGACAGAGGCAGAGCAAGTGTTATGCCAGAGTTGTACGAAACGGGAAGGTATTGGACACAAGCGGTTACGTGCGGGCGTTTGACTGAACAGCCATCCTGAAACAGGCCATTGACTCTCAAGGCCCCTTTTCGCCACTCCTGACTATCGTGCCGACGCTCTGCGTCGGCATGCAGTTCGTGACGCTCTGCGTCACACGGCGGTTCTGCGACTTCAGGTGGATTGAGGTTCGACTCAGGTCACCTTTTCGCAACTCCTGACTATCGTGCCGACGCTCTGCGTCGGCATGCAGTTCGTGACGCTCTGCGTCACACGGCGGTTCTGCGACTTCAGGTGGATTGAGGTTCGACTCAGGTCACCTTTTCGCAACTCCTGACTATCGTGCCGACGCTCTGCGTCGGCATGCAGTTCGTGACGCTCTGCGTCACACGGCGGTGCTGCGACTTCAGGTGGATTGAGGTTCGACTCAGGTCACCTTTTCGCCCCTCGGCGAGTTACTTTGATGGGGCCAAAGTAACCAAAGCCCCTGGCTCCGTTTCCGGCCCGACTTCGTCGGGTTCCTTCGCCCTGTCACTGATCCGGGGGTCGCCGCAACGGGCCATCCATGGCCCGGTGCGGCTAGCCTGGCGTCCTGCCAGGCTACCCCCGGATCAGCGCCAGGACTCAGCCGTCACTTACGTCGCACTCTGCGTCGTCAGTGCCATCGCTGTAAAAAAGCACTGCTTTTTGAGCCACTGATGACCGGCAAAGCATGACGCTGTGCAGCATGTGGATTTGTCACGCAGGGCGTCACAAATTGCGTACCCACGCGTTGGCATGAGAATCAAAAAACACGCTGTCATCACGCGTAATAGTCAATCTCGCTGGTGCCGATCACGCGTGCCGCAGGCTGACTGACCGGCACGGCCGCGTCGATGCCTGCGATTTCATCCGAGGCGTCACTGGTGCCCATGCCGTTGCCACGGCCGCTGCGTTGGGCGCGGCTGGCTTGTTCCTGGGCCTGTTGCTGGGCCTGCTGTTGCGACTGATCGGACACATTGACGTCGACGTTGCCAAGCCCTTGCTGAACAAACGACTCACGCAATTTCGACATCTGGTTTTCCAGCGCGTCGCGAACGCCCAGATGGGCACTCATGAAGGTCACTTGGGTCTGCTGATCCGGCGCCATGTTGATGCGAATGTCCAGACGGCCCAGTTCGGCAGGCTCGAGCTTGATGTCGGCGGTCTTGAGGTTCTGGCTGGACAGGTACATGACGCGGTCGACAATGCCCTCGGTCCAGCCGCTTTGATGCATGGACAGTGGCTGGTTCATCAACGGCGCGGCAGGTGCAGCTGCCGCACGGGCAGGTTGCGCAGCCTGGCTCAGGGCGGCCAGACGATCCGCGAAGTTGTCTATGCGCGTGTCGCCCGCGGCGCCTTTGACGTCTTTCAGACCTTCGCCGATCAGCCCGCTGAACGATTTGTCGCCGGTTTCCGTACTGCTGTCTTCCGAGGGCAGTTGCTCGCTCAAGGCCGACAGGTTATTGACTAAATTCTGGGTTGGATCGGCTTCTGCGTTCGTAGGCGTCGCCTTGTTGGCGGCCTGGGCATTCTGTGCGGCGAGTTGTGACCTGGCCGTGGCGTTTTCAAGCGCCAATTGCACGGCCTCCAGGCCATCCAGCGGATCTGCATCCGGATTGAAAGCTTCTTCGGCCGCAGCAGGAGCTGCCACCGGGGCCGACGTCAGGGCTGCGATAACCGGTGCGGCGCTGGCGTCTGGCGCCTGCGGCTTGACCGCTGGCGCGGCTGGCGATGCCGGTAGCTGAGCGGCCATTGCCTGCAAAGCCGGGTCCAGAGCAGGATCGACAGCCACTTGCGCGTCGGCCAGCGCCGGATCAACCGATGCCTGTGCATCATCCGGGGCGGCATCAGACTTGACGGATTCGTCAGCGGGCTTGGCAGGCAAGCCATTGCCGCTATCGGCAACGGTCGACTGGTCAGCGGCAGTCGATTGATCGTTTACCGGCTTGTCCTTGCCAGCGGCAACCTTGTCTTTTTCAGGCGCAGACTTGTCGCGGCTCTGCTTGACCGGCGCATCGTCACGTGACGGAACGGAATCCCGAGCCTGCTTCGCATAGACGTTGGAAAAGCTCGAAGCCCCGTCTTTGCTGCTGTCGGCGGATTTGACCGAATTATTGACAGCACCGGACCTGGCGGTCGCAGTGTTCGTGGCCTGAAGAAGTGCATTCGTGGCAAGGGGCATTTCGGTCTCCGCATAAGCAGCTGGTAATCGCCTTACCACCAGAACTTAGCAATATGCGGGCCAACTCGAAAAAGGCGCCTGACCGGAAAGGAACCCTGATTTAAAAGGGCTATGGTTTGAAAGGGGCCAGGCTCAACTGACGAAGAACTGCCGTTCGGCATTGAACAGGCCACGGATGGTCAGGTATTCGCTGTCAATCTTGCCGACCAGCTCTGCCAGACCCGAGGATTGGTGCTCGCGTGCCCGGTCTTCGAGTTGCCTGCACAGGTCGGAAAGACGCAGGGCGCCCATGTTGCTGCTGCTGCCTTTGAAGCTGTGAGCCGTGAGACTCAACTCTTGCAGATCCAGGCTACCGGTTTCAACAGCCTGGCGCAGTTGCGCGATGCGCTGTTCGGAATCCTTGAGAAACACATCCAGCAACGTCGGATATTCGTCCTCCATGACTTCCTGCAAAGCATTCAACACGCTGTAATCCAGATGAATCGACACTTGTTCACTCCTTGATCAAGACTCCAGGACGGATTATGCCACTCCCTCCCAGGTAAATTCCACGCAGGCGATCCTGCCATCCCTGGACCACCGGGCCTCATGACTCAATTCGCGCACCAGGCGCAGACCTCGACCGTACAGCTTATTGCTGGCGGGTACCAACATGTGGACCTTGTCGACATCAAATCCACCGCCACTGTCTTCGACACTCAGGGTCAGCCGGCCACCCTCTCCGACAGGTTCGACGCACAGCGTCATGCGGATAAATCCAGACTCCAGCGCGTCCAGACGCTCGGCCCGGCGCTGGTAATAACGCGCAAAACCGGCCGCATCGTCTTTAAGTGCAGAATCCAACCCTAGCACACCGTGCTCCAGTGCATTGCTGTACAACTCGCCAAGCACCATATGCAGCGCCGCGCCCTGGTTGCGCAAACCATGCACCTCCAACAGCAATTGGAGCACATAAGGCAGCGGATTGAAGCGCTTGAGGGTCGACGCGCGAAACTCGAAGCTCGACGACCAGTCCAGCGGACTCGACGCACCACTGTCGGAATACATCAGCGCCGGCAAGCGCTCAAGCGGTTCTTCAACGGCGCTGATTTCCAACAGGCTGACATCATCGCGCGCCTTGCCGCCGAAATCGTTGAGCGCCTGAAGAATTTCCTGAATCAGCAGATGAGGCTCGCGATTGGCGGACAAAACCCCACGCAATCGTTGCACGCCGAACAACTCATCCCGGCTGTCACTGGTATCGAGCACACCGTCGGACAGCAGGAAGATCCGGTCCCCCGGCGCCAGCGGGTAGACCTGAGTGCGCGCGTCGAAGGCCTCCACACTCAAGATGCCCAGAGGCAGGTGATTCGACACCAGCGGCACATGCTCGCCTTCGGCACCCCGCAACAAATAGCCGTCCGGCAACCCGCCGTTCCACACCTCGACCTGACGCTGCTGAAGGTTGACGCACAACAGCGTTGCGCAACAGAACATGTCCACCGGCAAGATACGCTTGAGCTTGGCGTTCATCTCACGGAGGATTTCCACCAGGCCGTAGCCTTTGGCAGTCATGCCATAGAACACGTCAGCCAGCGGCATGGCCCCCACGGCAGCCGGCAGACCGTGGCCGGTAAAGTCACCGAGCAACACCTGCATGTGCCCGGCCGGCGTGTAGGCAGCCAGCATCAGGTCACCGTTGAACAGCGCATAAGGCGACTGCAAGTAGCGGATATTGCTCGCCCCCAGACACCCGGCATGCGCCACCTGATCAAACACGGCTTTGGCGACACGCTGTTCATTGAGCAGGTATTCATGGTGCCTGGCGATCTGGTCACGCTGCTGGCGAACGGTTTCGTGCAGCACTCGCAAACGGTTCATGGCGTTGATCTTGGCAGCCAGCACCAGCGGGTTGTAAGGCTTGGACATGAAGTCGTCACCGCCGGCATCCAGGCAGCGCGCCAATGCTTCACCCTCGGTCAGCGAGGTCAGGAAAATGATCGGCACCAGCGATTCCCCCGACAGCGCCTTGATTCGCCGCGCGGCCTCGAAACCGTCCATGACCGGCATCATGGCGTCCATCAGGATCAGATGCGGGTTTTCAGACCTGAAGATGGCCACCGCCTCGACGCCATTGGCAGCACTCAACACTCTGTGCCCCTGACGCGCAACGATGGTCGACAGCAGCAATCGGTCACTGGTGCTGTCGTCGGCGATCAGGATGCAGAGGTTTTTCAGAGAGGGCTGCAAGGGGTCAGCCTATCTGGAACAACTTCGAAAAATTGGAGATGGCGAGGATGGTGCGGACGTCCGGCGTGCAGTTGATCAGACGAACAACAGCCTTGTCACCGCCGGCATGATCACGCAGCAGCAACAGCATTCCCAGCGCAGAACTGTCCAGGTAATGCGTGCCAAGCAGGTCCACCACGTAGCTCAGGTCCTGCGGAGATTCCTCATACGCCGCGCGGAAATCCTGGTGCGCAGCAAAATCGAAGCGTCCCTCGATGAAAAGGGTCAACTGGCGACCATCGGCCGAAAGTTCGGAAGTGACTGTCATGGGGACTCCGAGGTGTTTCATCAACGAGACAATGTGAGCGTAGACCAGACCGAGAGTGAGCCGGGCCGGATTGAGTCAAAAAATCAGAATTGTTCATGACGGGGCAAACGCTGGGACAACTCGTCCAGCAGCTTCTGCTCCCGCTTGTCCTCAAGCCTGCGTGCTTCGTCCATGTAGCGCTGCACCAGCTTGCGCAAACCCTCGACCCGTGCGTAGCAATCCTGCCAGGCGGTGCGCGCCCTATCGAGGTTGGTCTTGTGCCACTCCAGACTCTTGTATTGCTGGGCGACGGCGACGTCAAGCTGGCTGAGAAAACGTTGATAGCCGAGCAACCACTGGCCGGAAACCCCGGCGCTGCCGCGCTGCAGCCATTGCTGCTGATAATCCTGCCGAAACTGGTCCAGCTCCTGCAATTTGTTGTTGGCCAGATTGACCTGCCCCTGAAAGTGCCCGAGCCGCTGAGCCGCTGTCCGCTCGGCGGCTTCGGCCATCTCGACCACGGGCGCCAGACGCGCTGCTCGACTCTGGGCCATGACCTATCAGCCGCCAGGTGCCGGGGCGAATATCGACGCCAGGGCATCGCCGCTGCCCTGCATGCTTTCATTCTCGCGCAGGGCCTGACGCTGATAACGCACCAGCACCGGGTGCAAGGCAATGGCCATGTCGGTTTCACGGTCGCCACCGGCCACATAGGCCCCCACACTGATCAAGTCGCGGGTCTGCTGATAACGCGACCACAGCTGCTTGAAATGTTGCGCCCGGGCCATGTGCTCGGGGCTGACCACAGCGGGCATGACCCGGCTGATGGACGCTTCGATGTCGATGGCCGGGTAATGCCCCTCTTCGGCCAGACGCCGGGACAGCACGATGTGGCCGTCGAGTACACCCCGTGCGGAGTCCGCTATCGGGTCCTGCTGGTCATCGCCTTCCGACAGCACCGTGTAGAACGCAGTGATGGAGCCACCGCCCTTTTCGGCATTGCCGGCGCGCTCGACCAGTTTCGGCAGGCGGGCGAACACTGACGGCGGATAACCCTTGGTCGCCGGCGGCTCGCCGATGGCCAGGGCGATTTCACGCTGAGCCTGTGCGAAACGTGTCAGGGAATCCATCAGCAACAGAACGTTTTTGCCTTTGTCACGAAAGTATTCGGCAATGCGCGTGCAGTACATCGCCGCACGCAGACGCATCAGAGGCGCATCGTCCGCCGGCGAGGCGACCACCACCGAGCGCTTGAGGCCCTCTTCGCCCAGAATATGCTCGATGAACTCCTTGACCTCCCGGCCCCGTTCACCGATCAGGCCGACGACAATAATGTCCGCCTCGGTAAAGCGCGTCATCATGCCCAGCAACACGCTCTTGCCCACGCCCGTACCGGCAAACAGCCCGAGACGCTGGCCGCGACCGACCGTCAATAAACCGTTGATGCAACGAATGCCGACATCCAGTGGCTGGCTGATCGGGTCACGCTTGAGCGGGTTGATGGTCGGGCCGTCCATCGGCACCCAGTCTTCGGCCTTGATCGGCGAACGGCCGTCCAGCGGCCGCCCCGCGCCGTCCAGCACGCGCCCCAGCATGCTCATGCCCATCGGCAGACGACCGGTGTCGGCAAGCGGCACGACGCGCGCACCTGGCGCGATACCGGCCACGCTGCCGACTGGCATCAAAAACACCTTGCCGCCCGAAAACCCCATCACCTCGGCCTCGACTTCCACCGGATGATGGCTGTCGTCGTTGATGACCATGCAACGACTGCCCATTGCCGCTCGCATGCCTTCGGCTTCGAGTGTCAGGCCGACCATGCGCAGCAGGCGCCCTTCCACGACTGGCTGGGCAGGCAGGCTGATCGACTCGGCGTACGAGCCGAGCCGTTTGCCGAAGCTGGTGCGATCAAGGCGCATCGAGGGTGTCCGCGTCAGATTCTGCAGGGCCGGAGGCTTTTATCGGCGCGGTCTCCAGATCAACGCTCAGGTCTGCGGCAGCAGGATGAGTAACCTGCTCGTGCAACTGATCGTGCATCTTGGAAATCGCCAGCGCGATGCGTGTTTCAACGCTGGCATCGATACGGCTGTGTTCGGTTTCAATCCGGCAACCGCCCGGCAGCAAGTCTTCGTCTTCGACAATCTTCCAGGCCTCTTCATGACGCTCGCGCATGGCCTTGACCAGCAGGAAGTCCTGAGGATTGATAAAGATTCGCAGGTTCTGCGCGCCCATCGGCAGCAGCTTCAGCGCGTCACGCAAAACACTGGCGATCTGCCCGGAGTCGGTCAGCAACTCGCGCTGAATCACCTTGCGCGCGATGTGTTCGACCAGATGGATGACGGCTTTTTCGATCTGCGTGTCCTGCTCGGCAATGGGCTCCAGCAGGTGACCCATCAACTGTTCGAGGCTGGCGATCTTCGCCGTCAGGGCAACTTCCGCTTCCTGACGGACCTTGAGCTGAGTGCTGTGAAAACCTTCTTTTTCACCCGTGGCAAAGCCTTCGTTCCAGGCTTCCTGGCGAATGCTTTCCAGCTCTTCCAGGGTCAGCGGCTGAACTTCGTCCAGCGGCACCTCTTCCATCTCGACCGGTTCGTCGACAGGTTCTGGCTCGGGTTCAGGCTCGGGCTCCACATGAGGATCGAAGCTGGGTAACGCCCAGATATCGAGCGTCCCGGCGTCCTTGGCGCGAATGAGGTCGCTGGCCAGTTCTTTATTGGGAGTGGACATGAGTCAGCTGAATCCTTAGATCATTTCCTCGCCACCTTTGCCACCGAGTACGATCTCGCCGGCCTCGGCCATACGACGCGCAATGGTGAGGATTTCTTTCTGGGCGGTTTCCACATCGCTGACACGTACAGGACCCTTGGCTTCCAGGTCGTCGCGCAGCAGTTCGGCAGCACGCTTGGACATGTTCTTGAAGATTTTTTCCTTGATCGCCTCGTCCGAACCCTTGAGCGCCAGCACCAGCACGTCCGAGGACACTTCGCGCAACAGCGCCTGAATGCCGCGGTCGTCGACGTCGGACAGGTTGTTGAAAACGAACATGAGGTCTTCGATCTGCACCGAAAGGTCTTCGTCGACCTCGCGAATCGAATCCATGAGTGCGCCTTCGATAGAGCTGTCGAGGAAGTTCATGATATCGGCCGCACGCTTGATGCCACCCAGGGTGGTACGCGACGTGTTGGCATTACCGGAGAACTGCTTCTCGAGAATCTGGTTGAGTTCTTTCAGTGCCGCAGGCTGCACGGTGTTGAGCGACGATACGCGCAGAATGATATCCAGCCGGACCTTGTGATCGAAATGCCCGAGTACTTCACCGGCCTGATCGGCATCCAGATACGCCACCACAATGGCTTGAATCTGCGGGTGCTCGAAACGGATCACGTCAGCAACCGCGCGCGGCTCCATCCACTTGAGGCTGTCCAGGCCGCTGGTGTTGCCACCCAGCAGAATACGGTCGATCAGACCGTTGGCCTTGTCCTCGCCCAATGCCTGAGTCAGCATTTTGCGGATATAACCATCGGAACCGACACCGAGGCTGGTCTGATCGCCGACGATGTCGACAAACTCGCTCATGACCTCTTCAACCTGCTCGCGATGCACATTGCGCATCTGAGCCATGGCCACACCCACCTTCTGGACTTCCTTGGGGCCCATGTGCCGTAGCACCTGCGCCGCGTCGGTTTCACCCAGTGAGAGTAACAGTACAGCCGCTTTTTCAACTTTGGAGAGTTTGGCTACCATGGCTCGTTCATTCATCAGTGTTGATCCACTCTTTCACAACCTGAGCCACGCGGCCAGGGTCCTCAGCCACCAAACTCTTGATTGCATTCAGCTGTGCGTCATAACCCTCGGTCGGGCTAGGCAGCAAGATACTCTGCGGACCGCCCAGGCTTACACGGTCGTTGGACAGTTCGCCGTCCAGCCCGCCCATGCCACCGAGTTCGGCGTCGCCGCCACCGAACGCGGCCAGTTGCTTGCTCTTGCCGTTGGTGATGTTGTTCAACACCGGACGCAGCACACCGAACACCAGGATCAGGATGAAGATCACACCCACGGCCTGTTTGATGATGTCCCAGAACCAGGGTTGCGAGTAGAACGAGGCTTCGGGCAAGACTTCCGCGCGCTCACTGGAGAACGGCACGTTGATCACGCTGACGCTGTCACCACGGCTGGCGTCGAAACCGACCGCATCCTGTACCAGACGCGTGAAGCGGGCCAAGTCTGCGGCGCTCCACGGCGCACGGGTAACTTCGCCGTTGGCAGCATTGGTCTTGACCATGTCATCGACCACCACCGCCACCGACAGACGGGTCAAACGGCCCTGCTGCTGTTTGGTGTGGCTGATGGAGCGGTCCAGTTCAAAGTTCTTGGTCGACTGCACACGCTTGTCAGCCGGGAACGGCGCCAGCGCTGGCTGACCGGTGGCCGGGTCCATGATCTGCTGACCGTTGGCGTCGAGCAGCGGCTGACCCGGCGCGATTGGACCGGCCGCACCCGCCGCACCGCCTCCGGCAGTCTGCGGAGCGGTCGCCGGACCTGGCGGTTGATTGCTCAATGCCCCCGGAACGCCCCCCGAGCTCGAGCTGCTGGAGCGTTGTTCATTGACCGATTGCTCGCTGCGCAAGGCCGGCTGGTCAGGGTTGAAACTTTCGGCTGTTGACTCGACAGCACTGAAATCCACCACTGCCGACACTTCAGCTTTGTAGCGATCATTGCCCAGAATCGGCTGCAGAATATTCTGCACGCGCTGGGTCAGCATGCCTTCCATGCGGCGGCTGTAATCAAACTGCTTGCCAGCCATGGTCAGCTCGGAGTTTTCCGCCTGATCGGACAGCAGAGCGCCCTTCTGGTCCACCACGGTGATCTGCGACTTGCTCAATTCGGGAACGCTGGTGGCCACCAGATTGATGATGGCCAGAACCTGGCTCGGCTCCAGCGAACGGCCGGCATACAGCTCGACCAGCACCGAAGCGCTTGGTTTGCGATCGTCACGGACGAACACCGAGCTTTTCGGAATGGCCAGGTGTACACGAGCAGCCTTGACGTTGTTCAGGGCCGAGATGGTACGCGCCAGTTCGCCTTCCAGACCACGACGATAACGTGTGGCTTCCATGAACTGACTGGTCCCCAGCCCCTGGTCCTTGTCAAGAATTTCAAAGCCGATGTTGGCGTCGTTCTGTACCACGCCGGCCTGAGCCAGCTGAATGCGCGCGCGCTGCACGTCATCGGACTTGACCAGCAAGGCACCGGAGTTGGGCTCGACGGTGTAATTGATGTTGGCTGCCGTCAGCGTGTCCATGATCTGCTTGCTGTCCATGCCGGCCAGACTGCCATACAGCGGACGATAGTCAGGCTGCTGGGACCAGAGCACCACGGCAAAGCCGATGGCCACGCTCGCCGCCAGACCGACCATGAGGCCGACCTGACGCAGCATGGTCATTTCGGAAAGATTTTCCAGAAAAGACAAACCAAACAGCGGTTTTCTTTCGGAAGCGCCCGCTCTAGCGGGAACCGGATCGGCTGTTGCTTCGGCCATGACTCAGTACGTCCCTTAAACCGGCATCTGCATGATGTCTTGATACGCCTGAACCAGCTTGTTGCGAACCTGGGTCAATGCCTGGAAAGACACACTGGCTTTCTGCGACGAAATCATGACGTCTGTCAGATCGATGCCACTCTTGCCGACTTCAAACGCACTGGCCAGCTGGCTGGAAGCCTGCTGGGTCTGAGCAACCTTGTTCACGGCCTGGCCAAGCATGTCGGCAAAGCTGCTGGCGCCGGCTTCCTGCGCGCCGGACACGGGCTTGGGGGCAGACATCGCATCCATCTGCATGGCCCGCATATCCAACATCAAGCGATTAAATTCAACACCTTGGCTCATGGACGTTTCTCTCGTAAGGCCCGCAAATTTTTGACACTGATTCAGCGGATACATAAGACATAGCAACAACGGTGCCAGCTAGATGGCGGCAATATGCCACACCAAATGGAAATGCCATGTCGTCTGTCATCAAATCACTCTGCAGCGCAGGCGCTTCAAGGCCTGAGAGCATTTTTTACGTATTTTTACGTGTATCGACTGCCTCACATTCCAACGACCACTGCTCACCACTGGCGACCAGCGCCAGTCATTCACGTGGCAAAGAGATACGCTTCGACATCCATGCCTGCGTCGCGCATCTGTGCGAGCTTGTAGCGCAACGTACGCGGGCTGATACCCAACCGTTCAGCGGCTTCCTTGCGACGCCCGCGCTCTGAACGCAGGGTGTCGATGATCATTTGAAACTCACGACGCCGAAGGTCGTCCCCCAGCGCGCCTACCGATTCCGGCGCAGCAGCGGCAGCGCCATTCTCCGACACGGAGATGACAGGCAGAGACGCCACAGCCTCCGTGACAACCGCTGCGGGCAAGCCCGTAACCGGCCCGGACAAACAGAAATCCTGCGCCTGAATCACGCCACCCTGCTGCAGAATCAAGGCGCGCTGGATGGCGTTATCCAGTTCACGTACGTTGCCAGGCCAGGCGTACCCGACCAGACACTGCTGCGCTTCGGCAGACAGCCGGACCGGCGCGTGCTTCATTTTATTGACATGCTTGGCCAGAAGCCGCTCGGCCAACGGCAGAATATCGGCAGTCCTTTGACGCAACGCTTGCCATGCCAACGGAAAAACCGACAAGCGATAAAACAAATCCTCACGAAAGCGCCCCGCCGCCACTTCGCCCGCCAGATCGCGGTTGGTGGTGGCCACGACACGAATATCCAGGGTGATCGGCTTGCGCGCGCCTACGCGCTCGACCTCTCGCTCCTGCAGTACACGCAACAGCTTGGCCTGAAGCCCCATGGGCATTTCAGAAATCTCGTCAAGCAGAATGGTCCCGCCATCCGCCTGTTCGAACTTGCCGGCCTGCGCCGCAATAGCGCCGGTGAACGAGCCCTTTTCATGACCGAACAGGGTGGCTTCCAGCATGTTGTCGGGGATGGCCGCACAGTTGATCGCGATAAAAGGTTTATCGGCACGCGGCGAATTTTGGTGAATAAAACGCGCCAGTACTTCCTTGCCGGTGCCGGACTCGCCGGAGATCAGCACGGTGGAGTCGCTTTTCGCCACACGGCTGGCCAGGTTCAACAACTGAAGGCTGGCGGGCTCGACGGCAATCGGACCGTCACTCTCGGCAGGCCCGAGACGCCCGAGTGCGTGCCGCGCAACCAGAGCAATCAGGGCCTTGGGTTCAAAGGGCTTGACCAGATAATCCGCCGCGCCCTGGCGCATCGCATCGACCGCACGCTCGACCGCGCCGTGCGCCGTCATCAACAGGACCGGAAGCTGCGGATGTCGACTGCGCAACAGGCCCAGCAACTGATGACCGTCCATGCCCGGCATATTGACGTCGCTGACCACCAGATTGAACGGTTGAGCCTCGGCCGCCACCAGCGCCTCTTCGGCCGAGCCGACGGCACGGTAACCGTAGCCGGCCAGTTCCAGCGTTTCGCCCAGCGCTTCGCGCAATGCACGGTCATCCTCGACCAACAGCACATTGATCGACATCAGTTGTTACCCGCCGGCCCGGAGGCCGGAATCAGCGGCAGGCTGACAATGGCGCAAGTACCGCGTCCGACGCGAGACCGGTAATGCACGCCGCCCTGATGCGCACGCGACACCGCCGTGACCACGGCCAGACCCAGCCCTGTGCCGGTGGCCTTGGTGGTAAAAAACGGTTCGCCGATGCGCGCCAGCGCTGCGCCGTCCATGCCGCTGCCGTTATCACTGAAACACAGGCGCAGCGTGTTGCCGCGACCGTAGGCATGAATTTTCAGGCGCGTCTGGCCAGCACTGGCCTGAACGGCGTTTTCAATCAGATTGAGCAACGCACCGACTAACGTGTCGCGATTGCACAGCAGCTCGCCGTCGATGCTGTCGCACTGCCAACGAACCGAAACGCCCTGCACGTGCGTGGCTGCGGCGTTCTGCAAGGCCTGGAACAGCGCGCCCGGCGTCAGGCGATCTGTCAACGGCAGTTCGCCACGGGCAAACACCAGCATGTCGCGAACCTGATGCTCAAGCTCGTGCAGGCGGTCCTTGAGACGCAAAGCGAAGCGTTGCTGGGTTTCCACCGGCAATTCCTGCTCGGCCAGGTGGCTGGCATAGATCATGGCGGCCGACAGCGGCGTGCGGATCTGATGCGCCAGGGAAGCCACCATCCGCCCCAGCGATGACAGACGCTCATGACGGGCCAGTTGCTCTTGCAGATGGCGGGTTTCGGTCAGGTCGTTGAGCAGCACCAACTGGCCCGGCTCGGCGTCCAGTGAACGGGTGGCGATGGACAGCCTGCGGCCATCCTTGAGGGACACTTCATGACCGTCGTCTTCACGCGGAGCAAAGCAACGACTGATGACGTGACGCCAGAGCATGCCCAGTAATGGCTGACCCAGCAGGTCGATGGCAGCCGGATTGGCTTCGCGCACCACCCCCATGCCGTCGATCACGATCACGCCACCTGGCAGCAGGTCGAGCAGGTTCTGCAGACGATTGGCCAGCCGCTCCTTTTCCGCCAGCTCTTGCAGACGCTGGACACCGGCATGGGCCAACTCACCTTTGAGTTCAGTGACACGCGCTTCAAGCAGTCCGTAGGAATCGGCCAGTTGCGCCGACATCTGATTGAACAGTGAGAACGCCTGCTCAAGCCCCTGACGACTTTCCAGTTCCGGGGAATACGGAATCTGGACAGATGAGGCGGAAGTCAGTTGGGCGGCCTGGGACATAGTTCATCTCTCTCGTGGCGAACCGTCAGTAAACGGTGTGTTAAGAGAGACTTAGCAATCCTCGTGCCGAAAAAAAACCCCTGAAAATTCAGAGGCTTGATTTTTGGCGTTTTGAACAGGCGTCAATCCTCCGCCTGTTCATCCCCTTCGCGACGGCTCATACCGTACTTGCGCATCTTCTCAACCAGCGTGGTACGACGGATCCGCAAACGCTCCGCAGCCCGCGCAACAATGCCATTGGCATCGTCAAGCGCTTGCTGGATAAGACCCTGCTCCAGGCCGCCGAGGTAGTCCTTCAGGTCGAGACCTTCAGGCGGCAGCATCGCCCCCGAAGAGAAGTTCGGCGTGTTGCTGTTGATGGCGACACGCTCTTCGATGTCGCTGCGCAGGCTGTCGACCATCTGCTCGTCTTCATCATCGACATAGCGGAACTTCTTTGGCAGCTCGGCCACGCCGATAACGCCATACGGGTGCATGATCGCCATGCGCTCCACAAGGTTGGCCAGCTCACGCACGTTGCCCGGCCAGGCGTGACGACACAGCGACATGATGGCCGCGGAGTTAAAACGAATCGAGCCGCGCTTTTCGTGTTCCATGCGCGAGATCAGCTCGTTCATCAGCAGCGGAATGTCTTCGACGCGCTCGCGCAGCGGTGCCATCTCGATGGGGAACACATTGAGACGGTAGTAAAGATCTTCGCGGAAACTGCCCAGCTCGATCATGTTTTCGAGGTTCTTGTGGGTCGCCGCAATGATGCGCACGTCAATGCTCTGGGTCTTGTTGCTGCCCACGCGCTCGAACGTACGCTCCTGCAGCACGCGCAACAGCTTGACCTGCATCGGCAGCGGCATGTCGCCGATTTCATCGAGAAACAACGTACCGCCGTTGGCCAGCTCGAAGCGGCCTGCACGGCTGGTGATGGCCCCGGTGAACGCGCCCTTCTCGTGACCGAACAACTCGCTTTCGAGCAGCTCGGCCGGAATGGCACCGCAGTTGACCGGCACAAACGGCGCATCGCGGCGCTTGGAGTGATAATGCAGGTTGCGGGCGACGACTTCCTTGCCGGTGCCCGACTCACCGAGAATCAACACGCTGGCATCAGTATCGGCCACCTGCTGCATCATCTGCCGAACGTGCTGAATCGCGCGGCTGGTGCCTACCAGGCTGCGAAACAGGTTCGGTTCACGATGGCGGCCACGCTCGCGGGCCTGATCGTACATTTCACGATAGACCTGGGCGCGGTGCAGGGAGTCGAGGAGTTTGCTGTAGCTAGGCGGCATCTCGAGCGCTGAAAGCACACGGCGACGCAAATCCTCCGGCAGCTCGACAGAAGAATTTTCGCTCATCAGCAGCACAGGAAGGAACTCATCCCATGCTGCGATGGTCTTAAGCAGCCCTTGAAGGCTGCCCGGAGCGCTGACGCTGCCCACCAGCACGCACAGCACTTCTCGTGGAGACGCCAGGGAGCCGACAACCTGCTGCCAGTCCTGACTGGAGCAGGAGAGATTTTCTTCGCCCAGAAAATTCAGGATAACCGCCAGATCCCGGCGGCGCTGGCTATCGTCATCGATTAGCAGAATCTTGATTTCACGCCACATGCAATAGCAACTTCCCTAGTCAACTCAATGCCCATGATTGGGGGGCAGCTTGGCATCTCAGCCGAATATAATCTTGAGACGCCAGAAAATAGTAAACATCACTAGTTAAGTCAAAAAAACGGACACAGTCAAATTTATGGCGAAAATCTCGTCCGACAATAAAAATGACAATTAAACATTAACCAAACAGATGGTATACCTTCGTCGCATTTTTGGCATTCTGGATTTGAGACATTTCATCGACAACGGCTTGACGCTCGCCGGTTGCAACATCAATTAATTGCCGGTATACGCCCAGCAGCTCTTCCAGGTTGCTGCGCAGCGCCGGTTCATCGGCAGGCGCTTCGCTGACCACCGAGTCCATGCACTCGCGACACGCGAGGTCCAGTTTGACGATAGCCTCCCAATCACGCTCGGCAAGGGCCCCTACCAGAGCTTCACGGGTTTCTTCGATACGCTTGAGCGCAGCACTCATATTCTTGTTCTCCTGAGGCCATCAGCCTACTGCATGGTACCAATCGCGTCCCAGCCTTCCTTGACGGTGATCAGCAGGCCGGCGACTTCATCGAGAATCTTCTGATCGTTACGGGCGTTGGCTTCGGCCAGGCGCGTCATCATGTAGTGATACAGATTGTCCTGCCGCACCAGGCTTTCGCTAGGCGCAGTTTCCAGGTCCAGCCCTTCACGCAGCCCGCCGACAATGCCGATGGCCTTGCTGATGAACACGCCTTTGTTGGCGATGTCCTTGCGAGCCATCGCGCCCTTGGCCTGAGCGATGCGGTCAAGACCGCCCTCCATCAACATCTGGACCAGACGATGAGGGCTGGCTTCCGAGGTCTGAGCCTGGGCGCCGATTTTCTGATACTGCCGCAACGCTAACATCGGATTCATAATGGGCCTCGTAACAAATCCAGAATACTGATACTCAAGCTATCGACGCATGGCCCGGAAACTTTAGCCCAAAAGCAAGAACCCGACACAGGGTCGGGTTCTTGGCACGTCGGTAAAAGAACTTACGAAGCGTTCTTCTGCGCGTTCATCGCCTCGAAGATCGAGGTGATGTTGCTGGCAGTCGCCTTGAGCTGACCAACGACCAGGTCCATGGCGTTGTATTTCTTGGTCAGCGTTGCCGTCAGTGTCTCGATACGGCGATCAAGCGCTTCCTTGTCATCATCAAGCCGCTTCTGAACCGTATTCAGACTTTTGGTTTTGCCGGCCAGAACACCATCAGCCTTGGTGTAAGGCTCAAGCGCACTGCCCATTCGGGTGATCAGGCCGCCGGTACCGTTGAACAGGCTGTCAATCTGCCCCCCCAGCTTTTTATCATTCAGCGCTGCGGTGAACTGCGCAGTGTCCAGAGACAGCTTGCCGTCACTTTGCTGGGTCTTGATGCCCAATTGCGAGAGCGAGTTGAGCCCCTCCCCAGAGGTGGCGCTGGCGATCTGATTGCGAATGGTAGCCAGCAGCGCACGAGGGGTGGAATCGCCCGTCAATGCAGCCGGGGTGAACACGCCCTTTTCATTCACGCTACCTTTGGTCAGCGAAGACGTCAGGCTCACCAGCGTGTTGTAAGAGTCGATAAACGTCTGCAGTGATGCTTTGATGCCGTCGGTGTTGACCCCTACCGTGATAACGGTATCGCCGGTGGCTGCAGTGCTGGGCGAAACCAGGTTAAACGACACACCGGAGATCGCCGTGCTGACCGTATTGGTCTTGCTCGTAAGGGCCAGGCCATCGATGGAAAACTGGGCATCTTTGGCAGTTCCAGAAATCGCACCCGCACCCGGGATCGGCTTGCCATTCGCATCAGTACTGGAGCTGGTATCGCTCATCAGCTTGGTGCCGTCGATGTTCAATGCTTCCTGACCGGCAGCACCCTTGACGGAGATGTCGCTGCCAGCGCCCGTGGTGGTTGAACTGAACACCAGCCGGGAGCCGTTGTTGTCGGTGATGATGTTGGCAGAGATGCCTTTACCCTGAAGCGACGTGTTTATCTGGTCACGCACTTCCTGCAGCGTAGAGGTCTTGGAGATGTCAACTTTTTGGGTAGTGCCATTTTGAGTGATTTCCAGGGTACCACTCGGAATAGCACTGGATTGCGCGGAACTCATGGCGACGGTCGCCACCTTGGAGGCCGTTGCAAGATCCTGGACTTTGAGCGCGTAGGAACCACTCACAGCGGTGTTATCTGCAGTAGCCTTGACAACAGCCTCATTGGCGGAGGTCGCGGCATAGCCCAGAAAAGCAGGCGTGGTCTTGCTGCTCAAGGTATCCATTGCTTTCTGGAACGCAGCCAGCGCTGAAGTCAGCTGACTTACCCCGGAAAGGGATGCCGTGGTAGAAGCAGTCTGTCGATCGATCTGGTTTTGCTTCGGCAGACGCTCTGCATCAGTCAGCACCTTTATGATACTGCCGATTGCCAGGCCTGAACCCAAGCCTGTGGATGCTGAAATTGGACTTGCCATGGTGCTTCTCCCTTCAAGAATGTCGCGGGATCTACCGCCCGTTCAAAGGCTGGTAACCCGGCAACAAATACCGTACCGGCAATCAGGCCTTGGCGCGGAACAACAAACTGTTCGCATCACTCAGGCTATCGGCCAGCTTCAGGATTTCTGCATTGGGAATCTGTCTTACGACTTCACCGGAGTCACTTGCAATCACTTTGACAATGACTTTGCCAGAATCTTCGTCAATCGAAAACTCGAGATTGCGCTTCACCGTGTGAAAAAATTTCTGGATGTCCTCGACGGCTGCTTTGACTTTAGCATCATCTTTGGAATCGTCCTTGTGCAGATCGGAACCTTTACTTTCGGCCGTGGCGGCCACGCGCTCGACGGGCTGGGTGTCGGCAGGCTTATCAACGGACGTGTCGGGCACGGGCGCCTGAGTCGCCGGTTGAACGGCCGGATAAGACAAGTTCAGCTTCACACTCATATCCATGACCATCACCTCTGAAAGTAAAAAAGCGAGAGAGCACTGTGAAGTACTCCCCCGCTAAAACGCATGCCGTTATTACTGAAGCAGTTTCAGTACAGCGGATGGCAGCTGGTTAGCCTGAGCCAGAACAGAGGTGGAAGCCTGTTGCAGGGTCTGTTGCTTGGTCAGCTGTGCAGTTTCAGCAGCGAAGTCGGTATCCTGGATACGACCCAGTGCAGCACTGGCGTTTTCGTTGATGTTCTGCAGGTTGGAGATGGTGCTGGTCAGACGGTTTTGTGCAGCACCGAGATCAGAACGCGTGGTGTTGATGGTCTGCAGAGCCGAGTCGATAGCGGCCATTGCGGCAGAGAAGTTGGTCTCTGCAGCAGCGCTGTCGGAACCCGCGATGGTGACTGCCGAACCGACACCCAGGGTGTTGGCGTCAAAGCTGGCGCTCAAAGTCAGAGTGATCTGGTTCGACGAGCCGGAGTTGGAGCCTACCTGGAAAGTCATGGTGCTGGCAGAACCGTCGATCAGGTTCTTGCCGTTCAGGTTAGTACTGTTGGCGATACGAGTCAGTTCCGAACTCATCTGGCTGAATTCTTTGTTCAGCGCGTCACGGTCAGTCGAGCTGTTGCTGTCGTTTCGCGACTGAACAGCCAGTTCACGCATACGTTGCAGAATGTTGGTCGATTCTTGCAGCGCGCCTTCAGCGGTCTGAGCAATGGACATACCGTCGTTGGCGTTTTTGATCGCCATGGTCTGACCTTTGATCTGCGAGTTGATCTTGGTAGCGATGTTCAGGCCAGCAGCGTCGTCTTTTGCGCTGTTGATTTTCAGGCCGGAAGACAGACGAGTCATCGAAGTCGACAGTGCGTCAGAGGCGCGACCCAGGTTCTTCTGGACGTTCAACGATGCTACGTTGGTGTTTACTGTTAAAGCCATGATGAATTCCTCGTTGGTTGGGTACTACGTGGCTTCCGGCCCCTGCAAGCGCCGGGTGTGCCTAGAGAACCTTCGTAATAGTTATCGTCGCGATAGCAGGTTGCTTGAGGGTTTTTTTTTAATATTTTGCCCGCCCCCTGACATCCCTTATAAAACAAGGGGTTGGGGCATATTCAAGCGGCTGAAAGGAACGGAATTCATCGACCGTAATAGACGGGGACACGCGAGGGAGTTACGCAGCGAAGTTCAAAGTGTGACGCGGATCACTGTTTAATTAAAAAGCGCCTGGGGAATACTCCACAGGCGCTCTTTGTCAGGCCGTGCGACTCAGCCTTTATAGATAATGGCAGAGCCCCAGGACAACCCCACACCAAAGCCACTCAAGGCGACCCGATTCCATGAAGAGCCCAGTACGTGCTTTTCAATCAGCAGCGGAATGCTGGAAGACACCGTATTGCCGGTCTCGACCATGTCCTTGAGAAACTTCTCGGGCTTGTCCTCGAAGCGACGCGCGACGGCGTCGACAATGGCGGCGCTGCCCTGGTGGATACAGAAGGCATCGATGTCATCAGGCGTCAGGTCTGACTCGGCCAGCAGCTCATGCAGGTGCGCGGGCACCTTGATCAGCGCAAAGTTGAACACCTGACGACCGTTCATGAAGAACACACCGTTGCTGACCTTGAGGTGCGGAGCCCCGGAGCCATCGGTGCCGAACTTCGCCTTGCCCAGCTGCCAGGCGGCGTCCTCGCCCATCCACGTAGCGGTGGCCGCGTCGCCAAACAGCATGGTGGTGTTGCGGTCTTCGGGGTCGACAATTTTCGAATACGGGTCGGCGGTGATCAACAGGCCGTTTTTCAGGCCTGCCGCTTCCATGAAGCCCTTGATCGCATAAATACCGTACACATAGCCGGAACAGCCCAGCGAAATATCGAACGCGGCGACATTGGTCGACAGGCCCAGCTTGTCCTGGACGATGGCGGCGGTGTGCGGCAGGCCTTCCTCGTCGCCGTTCTGGGTGACGACAATCAACACATCAATGCTTTCACGCTTGAGCTGCGGGTTGTTGGCAAACAACGCATTGGCCGCTTCAACGCACAGGTCCGAGGTTTCCTGGCCAGCGTCTTTGCGTGGCAGGAACGTGGAGCCAATTTTCCCAAGGATGAATTCTTCATCCTTGCCGAATTTGGCGCCTTGAGCGTAGTTATCGACGCCTGCAACAGGCACGTAACTCGCTATGCTTTTAATGCCAATCATCATGGCTTCCCGATGAGTAAACAGGTCATTTTCCGTCCTGATAAATCAGGGCGCTACCGAATAGGGGTGATTTTCAGACATTTTCAGGGCGCTTGGCAGGTTAAAGCAAGTCAGGCGCATGTCGCTCCCTGTAACACAATACAGTGAAGATGCACTTTATGACCTGCAGGTCACTCCCGTTTGCATGCTTTGCGATAAATTAAGTCGGGGAAAAGCGAGCTGGAGCCTGACAGACAGGCTCCAGTGCAGAGGCTTTGAAGCAGCGAACCAGCCTTCACCGGCTTCGCGTGCGTACGGAACTCAGACCGCCAGGGTGAACCCCTGTCCTGTGAGCGAGAGGTTGGCGTTGTAGGCTTCATCCTGCGCGAACTGCGCTGACCATTTGTCCATCAGCGCGGTACGTGCAGGCTCCGGCGCCTGCACCAGACCGCAATGCACCACCTGAACGTGCGGAGTCCAGACGGTCAGATAACCTGCCTGCGCAGCCTTGAGACACAGATCGACATCGCTCAGGGCTTCGGCGAACAGGTCATCGTCCAGCCCGCCCAGCGAGTCAAACAGCTCCTTGGCAATCATCAGGCACGCCGATGACACCGCAGAATAGTTCTGCTCGACCACCAGGCGCTGCATGTAGCCGGTAGACGTTTTCGGCTCGCCGACGAAACCCGAACCGACACCGCCGTTGAGTCCCAGAATGAGCCCTGCCTGAGTGACCACACCCTCACGGCCAACCAGCTTGGCGCCGACCACACCCACTTCCGGACGCTGCGCCTGATTAAGCAAGGACTCGATCCAGCCGACGTTGACAATCTGGCTTTCCGCGTCCAGCAGAATCAGGTATTCACCGCCGGCCTCCTGACTGATCAGGTTGCGCAAGGAAGACGCGCTCATGCGTTGCTCGGCACGGAATACACGCACCCGACCGGACACCTGCTCTTGCTTGTCGAGCCAGGTCGACAGTTCGGCAGACGTACTGGCGTTGTCACCGATCAGCACTTCGTAACGCTGGTAGCGGGTCCGTTGCAGAATGCTTTGCAGGCAGCGCTGCAGCTCCGGCAAATTGTCTTGGCTGTGCAGCAGAATCGAGACCACCGGACGATGGGCATGGCGATAATCGATCTTGTAAGTGCCCGGCTGCGCCGAGCTGACTTCTGCCTGATAACCGCGCTTGCCAAGGTGGCGCTTGAGCGCTTTGTGTTCGTCCGGAGTGTCTTCCAGCTCTGGCGCGTCGCAGATCAGCAACGGTTCGCTCAAGTGAGCAAGACCGCTCATGCCGCCCTCCTCGATCAGGCGCAGCAACAGGTCGAACTCCAGCGCCTTGGGAAATTCGCGCGAATAGCCGCCCGCCTCGACCAGCAAGTCGCGACGAATCAGCCAATGACGCGCCATCAAGGTCGGCAGGCTTTGCAGCAGATCGAGGTTGAAACCCGGACGGAATACCGGGGCCAGCGTGCCGTTGGATTGACGCTGAATTTCATCAACCGCGACCGCCCGGCACTGCGCCGCGTCAAGCAGTTCGGCACTGGCCAGCAACAAACCGCTGCGGGTGAACTCTTCACCGGCCTGCGCCAGCATCAGCCAGTCGCTGGGTGATTGCTTGACGATCTGGTTGATCTTGTCGACGTAGTTGCTTTCGGTAACCTTCACAAAATGCAGGGTGTTGTGCAGCGTGGTCACTGCCGGCAGTTCTCCGGTGGTGAACACCACCACCTTGAACGCCTTGTAATGACCGTTGATCAGGCTGTCGAACGTCGCTTGCAGCTTGAAGACGTCGGCGTCCAGATCCAGCAGCAAAATACCGATCTGTGAACCGGCCGGCTTGCTGGCCAGTTTCTCGGTGATCTGCTTGAGGGCGTCAGGGGCCGGATCACGCGAATCCAGCCAGTTGAGCAGTCGACCAGACGCCATACCGTCGAGCAGGCGACCGTTGTCGAAACCGGACGCCGCCTGCAGGCGTTGGCACCAGCCAGAAACAAGCTCGATCTGCTTCTCGCTGTCTTTATCGTCCTTGCTGTTGCGCAATTCCGTGATCAGGCTCTGCACGACGCCGAGATTGAACGCGTAGGTCTCGTAGGCGTACCACAGACGGCTAAGCCTCGTTTCAGCATCCGGGTTGCTTTGCTCACGCAGCAACTCGGCCTGCTTGAGCAGTGCCGCTTCAAGCCCTTCCATCTGCAAGCGGCCTGCCGGCATGACGTGAATCAGGAATTCGATTCTGGCCAGTTCATCAAACAGCGGCTGGTTGTAAAACGGCAGTTCGACGAACTGGCGAGGCTCGAACAGCGCATCTGACTGCTCCAGAGCGACGTTCCAGACCGCGCTGATAATCTTTTCATCCGCTTGAAAGCCCTGGGTCTTGAGACGTTCAGCCATGGCCGCGAGCCCGGCGAGGACGTTCTGTACACCCTGAGCGCCTGCGAAGCCCGAGCCTTCACCCAGCACTGAGACGAGTTTTTTGCAAATGCCTCACGAGCCGCTTTGGCTTTGGGGTCAGTGTGTTTGACCGCTGAGGCGATGGCCCCGCCGTGGCGCAGTTGCGCGTCTTTGCCCAGCATCAAGTGCAATGCATAGGGAATTGGCAGGATGCGCAGGTGTGCAGCCGCAACCAGGTAGGTCATGTGGCCGATTTCCTGCCAGTGCGGCTCGGTGCCTTCGGCAACCGATGCGAACCACTGCTGCGCCAGTTCAGTCCGGGTGACAGCACTGAGCAGCGACAGGCTCTCCTCCATGAAACTCAGAACCCGCTCGCCTGCGTCGTCTGCCGCATAGTCCTCGCAGGTTTTGCGATCGCGACGGAAATAATCCACCTGACTCACTTGAGCCTGATAACTCAGGCTATAGCCCTGACAGGCGCCATACGTCGGGCTGGCTTCAAGAAAGCTCAAGGCAGCGGTCAGCGCATCCGGCAGCAGAAAACTGTCGACAGGAGCCTGCACCACGAACGGCGTGGTGACATGCTTGAGGCCTTCGGCGATCCTGGCACTGAGGCTGGCGTTGGCCAGTGCAGGGTGCTGCACATAATGCAGACCGGAAGCGCCAGCGATGTCGGCATCAGGCTGCGCGGAGGCATCGACCACCACCACGTTGCACGGAAAGCCGCTGTAATACTTCAAGGCACGGCGCAGGAAATCCGGCTGGTCCTTGGCCATCAACAGCAGGGTGAGACGCTGATTCAGAGCGGCGTGTTCGTGTCCCGAATGACTTTGCATGGTCTTTCCTTATAACGAATCGATTGCGCCTTCAACCCGCAGAGGGTGTTGAAGCAAGAGCGTAGCGTATCCGCCCCGGCGAGAAAGCTGCCGGGGCCTGTTCAAATCAGTCCGGCAGCCAGCCGTTGGCCCAATACTGCAGGTTTTCGCCGCGCAGCATGAAATCACGCAGTACGGTTTCACGCAGTTCGTCGCCCATGCGGTAACTGGCATTGGGATCGGACAAATGCATGCGGATGGCCTGCAGCCATTCTTCGGAGCTGTTGGTGTACACACGGGTGGCTGGCAGATGACCGCGATACGCCTCGGTGTCGGAACAGATGACCGGGTAGCCGCACGCGCCGTATTCCAGCAACCTGAGGTTACTCTTGCAGTCATTGAAGATATGGAATTCCAGCGGCGCCAGTGCCAGGTCAAGGTTCAGGCTGGCCAGTTTGGCCGGGTAGGTCTTCAGGCTGACCGCCGAGTGAAACTCGTGAATGTAAGGTTTGAGCAGATCCGGACACATGCCGAAGAACACCCACTCGACCTCGTCGGCCAGTTCACGCACCACATCCACGATCAGTTCCAGATCGCCACGATGGCTGGTGCCGCCACCCCAGCCAATACGCGGCTTGCCGGAACTGCGGCGCTGACTTCTGAGGTTGCTCCACAGATGGGTCGCCAGCATGTTCGGCACCACACGGATATCGGTGTGCATGGTCGACAGCACTTCGGCCAGCGGGTGCGTCGAGACCACCACACGATCACACAGGCCTACGCCCTTGCGCAGCATGGCGGCAATATTGTCAGGCATGTTGCGCTTGTGCTCGTTTCGCTCAGGCACGTCGGCAATGTAATCGTCGAGCTCGAAAATGCGCATGGCATTGGAGTAATTCTTTGCCAGCTCGATATCCGGGACCTTGGCCTCGGTGTAGCGGCCCTGAAAGACAATAACGTCTGGCGACTGGCGCTCTATCTCGACCGGCGTTGCCGTCTCATAAGTCATGCGGCCAACCACCCGCCCGGCGCTCATCAATTCCAGCAGCGGCTGGCTGACCCGGTAATGACCAACCGCCGACGAGTTCACCGCCATGCCCAGAATGGAAGGCAGATGACGGCTGCAGAACGGATTCCAGCCTGCCAGCAGACCAGGGTCCAGGGTGAACGACAGCACTTCGTTGAGATGCAGGTTGGTGTTGTACGCCTGATCCCTCGCCATCTTCGGCAGCCATTTCTGGAAGAACGATTTCTGCTCGTTATCGAGTGCCTGCCGAGACGCCTCGTTACGCTCAGCGGCAGCAGGCTCGGCCAGCACCAGTGATGAATCGGGTGTCCCGACGATCAGATAACCCTCACGGCCGACCCGCATGCACAGGTCCAGATCCTGCAAGCCCTGAGTGAAGGTTGCGGCCTCCATCTCGCCTGCGCTGTCGAACACGTCCTTGCGCACCATCAGGCAGTTGCCGCTGACCGCACTCCAGTTCTGAGTCAACTGCAAACGCTGCATGTAACCGCTCGCGTTCGCAGGGAAATTGATGAAGGGCCGACCGGCCAGGCCGTCCATGCCCATCACCATGCCTGCGTACAGAACAGTGCCCTGCGGGTTGAGAATACGCGGTCCGACGATACCGACTTCCGGGCGCTGAGCGTGGTTGAGCAACCCTTGCAGCCAGTCGGCCTGATGAAGCATGGCATGCGGGCTGAGCATCAGCAGGTAGTCACCCTTTGCTTGTCGCGCAGCATGATTCTGGGCCGAGGCTTCGCTGCCAGCTTCAGACAACGAGAAAATCCGCAGCTTGTCACTGCCCAGCTGGCCCATCGCCGCGAACCATGCCCGGGCATCGGCGCCTTCGCTGGCGTTGTCGACAATCAAGACTTCGTAGTTCGGGTAGGTCGTGTTGCTGAGCAGGCTGTCTACGCAGCGCTCCAGAGCGCCCAACTGATCCTTGGCGGTGATGATGATCGACACCAGAGGCAGCGAAGGATGCACGTACTCGATACGGTTCAGCAGCGGCAACTGATCATGGTGAATCACATGCTCCCTGCCGATACGTGTCAGGTGAGCCGACACCACTGATTCGTTGTGCTCAATGACGGGAGGCAGTGACAGCCAGTCGGCAAACGCCAGACGCGACTCGACCTGCACTTCGGCGATGTGCTCGATGGTTTGCGGACCGGCACCCTCGACCAGACGCCAGATGACATCGTGCGGAGCCAGTTCACCGTGGGCAGGATCGAAACCACCCATGTCCAGCAGGTTGCGACGTTCGAACGCCAGCGTGCGCCCGACATAGGGATAGGCGCGCAGCAGGTCCAGATTGAAGCCCGGTTTGAAAATCGGCTCTCTGGATTCGTCTTCGACCAGCGCCCCTTCATCACTGTAGATGCACAACAGGCCGGACGTCTGGGCAATGCGCTCGGCCAGCACCAACAGCGCGGGCTGCGTCAGCCGGTCGCCGGCACGCAACAGATAAACCCAGTCGGCGCTGTCCAGCAGCGGTAGGACTTCATTCAACTGCCGAGCCCAGTCGGGCTGCAAGGAAAAGCGCAGTACTTGAGGATCGTCGACGCTTGCGTTGGTCAGTACCACCACCGAGTCGGCGGCGTAATCCTGTTCGGCGATGCTGCGCAATGTGATGTCGAGGCCTTCGGCGTCGCCATCGGGATCGATGATCACCGGGACAATGCGCGGCTGCCAGGCCCAACTTCCGATGCGTCGCTCCAGCAGCTTCTTTTGCGGGACGGAAAAACGGCGGCACGACAGCCACTCGGCATACAGTTCGGCATAGCTTTCACTGTTGCTGCCGACACGGCTCATCATGATGCCTTGACGACCGGCCATCACCCCGTAAAGGCCGACTTCGTCCCATTCGCGTGGTTCTTCCAGTGCCCTGCGCAACGGCAAGAAACGCACCCAGCCCTGGGCTGGTGCCTCTTCGCCGCTGCGCGCCTTGAGCATTTCGTTCAGCCAGCCCCATTCGGTGGTGGCTTTTTGGAACATGTCGGCCTGACTGCTGAAGCGACCCGGATGCAGTCGCTCGGTGCTCTCGACATTGTGCAGCACGATCAGGTTGCCACGTCGCAGCAGGCAGATGAACAGGGTGAAATCCAGCAACGCGACAAAGCCCTGCCCGGGCACCGCAATCGACGGCAGGTATTCCAGGACATCGGCACGGCGCATCAGCGCACCGCTGAAACCGCCCAGATAGTTGCGCGGCGTACGCTCGAAAATCGCCAGCATGTCCTCGCCTTTGAACACAGCGTCGTACGGCACCAGGCCAACGTTTTCCATGCGCACCGGCAACACATAGTCATCCACATCCACCAGGTGGCGTTTGCTGACGACGAGCTGCACGTCTTTGTAGGTATCGAGGGTTTGTGCTTGGTGCGCGACGCAATAGGTGTAAAGACGGTCGTCATCGCAAAGAAACTTGATGTACTCGCCAGCAGCCTCTTCCAGGCACTTGAGCAAATTCCCCTGAAAGCCAAGACGCTGAGGGTTGCCCACGTAGCGCGCACGTTCGCTGCCCGACGGAACCAGCTCGTCAAAAATGGTTTTGATTTCATCGGTTCGGCAATCGTCACAAACGATGATTTCGAGATTGCCGTAGACCTGATCCAGCGCACTTTGCAGCGCAGCGCGGAAAAAGCGTGGATTGAGAGCGGGGATGACGACACTGACGAGGGGGACTGAATTCACTATTACAGACTCGTGAGCGGCGGGGAACCGGCCAGTCGAATGGCTCCCCTCACCGCTGAAAAAAGACGGCGGATGCTCAACGTCAGGGTTCAAAGCTGACTGAACAGGTTCAACTTGGACAGCATGGTAAACACCTGCTGAGAAGCATCCAGCATGGTCTTCTGCAGCGTCAGGCGAGTGGTCGCCTCTACGATGTCGGCGTTCACGTAGGTGCCCTGCTCTACCGTGTTATTGCCTTTGAGCAGATCGTTGGTCGTGCCTTGGGCGGTCGCTGCAAGCTGACGTGCGCCGCCACTGGAACGTGCCGTGGAAGCCTGTTCGATGCTGCTGCTCATGTTGCCCAGCGCAGACGTCAATGCGGCGGTCATCTTCTGCGACGCGACCAGATTGCCATCAGTCGGCGTCGACAGGGCCTTGATCGCTGCCGTCAGCGTATTCAGGATGTTCTCGGTCTGGTGAGTACCAGACTCCACGACGAACTGATCACCGGCGGCCGGTGTGCCGGTCATGTTGAAATTGACCCCCGAGGCATTGGCGGTCGAGCCGGTCAATGTGCCGCTGGACACCGGCTTGCTGCTGCTGGTCAACGGCGCGGCGTACAGATCGTAATCGGTGGGGCTGGTGAACTTTAGAATCGCCCCTTCGGTAGGAAAGGTGTTGTTGAACGCAGTCCGGTCAGCCGCCGTGTTACCTACCGCCGAGCTGCTGATGGTGGCGGTCGAGGTGTTGCCGGCGCTGCGCGACGTCGACACGCTGTCGGGCGTCGAGGCCAGTTGGTAGGTGCGATTGGCCAGTGCAGCATCGGCCGTGGCAGCCGAAGCCCTGTCAGCCGCTGGCAGGTTGACGTTGAGCGTCAGCTCGACCCCACGAAAGGTGAATGTCTGAGCATCGAACGAGCCATTGCTGAACTTGCCGGCAGACGACGAATCGCTGCTCACATCGGTGCCCGTGGCATCGGTGATCTTGAACTGCGTGCCGCTGAGGAAGGTCAGCGTGTAGGGTTCGCCTGACTGATAAGCTGAATTGTACGTGTTGGAGTTAGTCACCAGCCCCCCACTCAGACCGATCTTGCCATCGTCGGTGGCAGGAGAAACCAGTGTCGAGGACGTGCGGGTGGTGTTGACCGACTGCTCGAACGCTTCAAAGCCGGTGGTGTTGCTGGCCATCACCAGGCCGTCGCCTACCGCCAGATTGACGCTGGTCTGATCGCCCTTGTAGCTGTAAGAGCCGTCCGCGTTCATCGAGTAAGGCGGCGTCGAGGCCTTGGAACCGGAAAAGATGTATTGGCCGTTCGAGTCCTGGCTGTTCATCAGCCCCACCAGCTGGCTCTGATACTGCTTGAGCGCCGCCGCCTTGGCCAGACGGTCGGAGTCGGTGAACGCGCCGCTGCCAGCCGATACGATCTCTTCGCGAGCCGCCTGCATGGTGTCGATGATGCTGGTCAGCGTCGTCTCGGTCGTCACGACGTTGGTGTTGATCGTGCCAATGTTGGCTTCGTACTGGGTCAGCATGGAGTTCTGCTGAGCCAGTTGCAGGACCCGGGACGCACCCACCGGATCATCGCCTGCCGTGTTGAGCTTGATACCGCTGGAAACCTCTAGGCCGGTCTTGTTGAGGTTTGAATAGTTACGCTGATAATTGGCGTTCGTGGCTTCGTAAAACTGAGTAGTCGAGATACGCATGGCTCACGATTCCTTAAAGGCTGTTGATCAGCGTGCTGAAGATGGTTTGTGCCGCCTTGATGATCTGTGATGAGGCGGTGTAGTACTGCTGATACTTGATCAGGTTGGACGCTTCTTCATCGAGCGACACACCCGAGACCGAGTCACGAGCAGATTTGGCCTGGCCGACCACGGCGGCAGTGGCCGTGACATCGTTCTTGCCCTGGCTCGCCAGTGTCCCGACCACGGACACCAGGTCCGCGTAGGAACCGGACAGGCTGGTGCCGATGCCACCGTTGGTGACGCCAACAGTCTTGGCCGTCTGCAAACCGACCACAGCCAGTGCGTTACGGTTATCGGACGAGCCAGCGCCCGTCATGCCGATGCTGAAGGTGTCGTTGGTCACCGGCGAGCCGGAAAGCGTCATTTCGAGCTGAAACGCAGTCTTGCTGCTCGGCGTTGTGGTGGTGTCGGTGTAACCAATGTTCAGCTTGATCGTGTTGGCTTGACCCTGAATGATCGAGCCGCCCACGGCGTTGCCGTTCTGGTCGAGCACTGCACCGCCGCTTGCGTTGATCAAGCTGTAGCTCTGCACCCCGGTGCTGCTGACCGCGCCCATCACCAGCTTCATGGGTGTGGAGTCTTTGAGCGCGTTGCGCAGATCGGAGGTCTGGGTGCTGCTGTAGATATTCGATCTGGTGTTCAGTACTGGTTGAGTAAAGCCACCGGTGCCGGAGTTACTGCTGCCTGCCGTCGCCGTCAAGGGCGCAGCGGCCGCGATGTCCTTGGCGTCGGTCAGGACCACCGAGATACCCGATGCGCCATTGCGTGTCGGGGTGACCTTGAAGATGTCACCGGCCGCCAGCGTATTGCCGTTGAGGCTGACGCTGAAACCCTCGAACTGCTTTGGCGGGTTGTCAGCCAGCGAACCGGTACCCACGCTCTCGCCGTTGGGTAAACGACGCACAGTGAAGTTGGAGGCGTCATTGAAGGTGACTTCGTAATCATCAGCGGTCAGCTTGCTGGTGTCACCGATGGTCACGTCCAGGTTGCCGGAACCGGCACTGTTGGTGGTCTTGCCAATGCTGCGCTGGGTAATGGCTTCAGCGCTGTTGATGCTGGAATACAGGTTTGAGCCGAAATTGCCCTTGCTGTCGATGCCCTGGTTCAACTGGCTGTTGACCTGATCCGACAGCACCATCGCCGTGCGGCCCAGCTCGTTGGCCGCGGGCACCAGTACTTCGCTCCGGTAACGCAGCAGACCGCCAATCGAGCCACCCGTGATGACCGAGCTTACGTTTGTCTGGGTCTGACCATAGGCAATCTGCACGTTGTACTGCAACGGGTCGGACGAGCTGGGTGCTGCGGACATCTTGTAAGACGTCGAGCCGCTGACCAGTGCTTGCCCGGTGCCGGTATAGACGTCGTAGTTACCGTTGTTTTCAGACACTTTCACACCCACCAGCTCATTGAGCTGGCGCACTGCTTCACTGCGCGAATCGAGCAGCGTGTTGGGCGTACCGTTGCCTGCTGATGCCTGAGTGATCTGTTTGTTCAGGCTCGCCACTGTGGAGGTCAGTTCATTGACCTGAGTGGAGAAGGTCGTGAGCTGAGAATTGACGTTGTCATTCTGGGAAGACAGCTGCGAAGCGACCGAATTGAAACGCGCGCTCAATGCGCCCGCCTGGGTCAGGAACGAAGAACGCTCTGCCGACTGGGTGGCGCTGGTGGCGATGCTCTGCATCTTGGTAAAGAAGTCTGCCAACTGCACGGAAATGCCCGTCGCGCTGTCGGACAACAGCGAGTCGGTCTTGCCGGCCTGACCGGAATAAGCGACAGCGTCCGCACTGAGGGCGGTCGTGGTTTGCAATTGGGTGTCCAGGTAGCTGTTGTAGATGCGACGCACATCCGACAGCGTTGTGCCCGTGCCGACGTAACCGGTGCCCTGACCCAGGGCAATCTGCGCCGACGCCGTGGTCAGTACCTGCTGACGCGAGTAACCCGCGGTATCCACGTTGGCCGTGTTGTTACCGATGGTGTTGATCGCAGCACTACTGGCGTTGATACCTGAGAGCCCAATTGAAATCAGCGACATGATTAAAACCTTATAAAGTCGTGGAAGAGCCCGTTGCAGCGGCGTACGTCTGGTAACTCTTCATCTGCTTCGCAATCTGCGAAATCTTGCTTGCGTAGTCCGGGTCGGTGGCGTAACCCGCCTTCTGCAATTCTTTTACAAACTGTTCCGGTTTATCGGCCGAGTTGACCACTTCTTTATAACGATTGTTGTTCTGCAGCAGGCTGACCAGGTCGTGGAAGCTGTCGGCGTAGGAGTCGTAGGAACGGAAATCCGCCGTTTCCTTGACCATCTTGCCGTCACGGAACTCGCTGGTGATGGCGCGTGCTTCGGCGCCCTTCCAGCTACCGGCGGCCTTGATGCCGAACAGGTTGTGACTGCTGCTGCCATCCTGCTGACGCATGATCGATTTGCCCCAGCCGGTTTCCAGCGCCGCCTGCGCCACCAGCATGACGGGATCAACACCGATGCGCGCTGCCGCCTCCTTGGCCAGTGGCAGCATGGTTTCCACGAACTGATCGGCGTTGCTGAATGCGCGCTTGGCGGGCGCCAGCGGAGGCTGGGCCATCGTGCGCACGTATTCCGGCGCAGGCGCCAGGTTCGGGTCGAGGGTCCAGTCACCGTTGTTGCCTGTGCCGCCAGACGCAGCACGTGCCGGAACGGGGCTGTTGGCAACCGCCGCGGTGGCCGACGGTACGATACCCGCCAGCAGCCGGTCGGTGAGTTTGCTCGGCAAGGACAGACGACGCGCGTTGAGCGCCGCCATGTCGTTGCGGCCTTCACCAGTAGCCGACGCAGCGGTAGCCGCCTGATCCGCCGCCGCCGAGCGCGTGGCCCACAGCGGACGCTGGTAGACACTGGTCGCCAGACCGGTCTTGGCAGGCGCTGCATCCGTGGCGGTTGCAGCCTTGGCCGCATCGGTCGGCGCCGCGTGCTGAATGCCCTTGTCCTTCGACAACTGGCGCATCAGCACGTCCTGCAAACCGATACCGTTGCCACGAGTAGACAGGGTGACCGCCAGTTGCTGGTCATACATGTCCTGATACTGCCGCGTCGCCGCGGTGTTCATCGGGTTGTCCTTGGCCAGCACTTCGTTGGCCGAACGCATGGCCTTGAGCATCTGGCTGACGAACAGCGATTCGAACTCGCGGGCCACCTTCTTCTGGTTTTCCACACTGTCCTTGTCGCCATGCTTCAGCGCCGCCAGCCGGTTGACGTCGGTGTAGGCACCGGAGTCGACCGCTGAAGAAATTCCGCCCTTTGGCATATCCATGCGCAAGTCCTCAGATGACGATCAGGTCGGCTTGCAACGCGCCGGCCTGTTTCAGGGCTTCGAGAATGGCCATCAGGTCACCGGGCGCAGCGCCCACCTGATTGACCGCACGGACAATCTCATCCAGCGTGGTGCCTGGACCGAACTTGAACATCGGGTGCAGCTCTTGCTGGGCATTGACCCGCGAGCGCGGCACGACAGCGGTCTGGCCACCGGACAATGCGCCCGGCTGGCTGACAATCGGGTCTTCGGTGATGGTCACGGTCAGGCTGCCGTGAGTCACGGCGGCAGGCGATACCTTGACGTTCTGGCCGATGACGATGGTGCCGGTCCGCGAATTGATAATGACTTTGGCTGCGGTCTGGCCCGGATCGACTTCCAGGTTTTCCAGAATCGACAGGTAGTCCACACGCTGGCCCGGATCGAGCGGCGCGGTCACACGCACCGAACCGCCGTCCAGCGCCTGAGCAACGCCAGGGCCCAGCAAATCGTTGATCTTGTCCACCACCCGCTTGGCGGTGGTGAAGTCGGAACGGTTCAGGTTCAGCGTCAGGGTATTGCCCTGATTGAAGCCGCTCGGCACCGAACGTTCAACGGAGGCGCCACCGGGAATACGACCCGACGACGGAACGTTGACCGTGATCTTCGAGCCGTCGCGCCCTTCTGCGTCGAAACCGCCAACCACCAGGTTGCCTTGGGCGATAGCGTAAACGTTGCCGTCGACACCTTTCATCGGCGTCATCAACAGCGCACCGCCGCGCAGGCTTTTGGAGTTACCAATCGAGGAAACGGTGATATCGACCGTCTGACCCGGTTTGGCGAAAGCCGGCAGGTCGGCATACACCGCCACCGCAGCGACGTTTTTCAGCTGCACGGTGCCGGAACCGGCCGGCACCTTGATACCGAACTGCGACAGCATGTTGTTGAAAGTCTGCAGGGTAAATGGCGTCTGGGTGGTCTGGTCACCCGTGCCGTTGAGCCCCACGACCAGGCCGTAACCGATCAACTGGTTGGCCCGCACGCCGGAGATGCTTGCGATGTCCTTCAGACGTTCGGCATGGACGCCGAACGCTGTGGACAACAACAAGGTCGCCGCTATCAGTTGCTTGAGCTTGATCATGTCTATCCCGCTATCAGAAAGGGAACAACGGGCTGAGGAAGAACCGGTCGAACCAGCCTGGCTGGCTGGTATCGGCAAAGGCTCCGGTCCCCGAATAGGTAATGCGTGCATCGGCAATACGGGTGGAAGACACGGTGTTGTCCGTCGCAATGTCATCGGCGCGAACCAGCCCGGCGATCCGCACCAGCTCATCACCGGTGTTGAGGGTCATCCACTTCTCGCCACGCACGGACAGAATGCCGTTGGGCAACACATCCGCAACCGTCACAGTGACCGAACCGGTCAGGCTGTTGCTCTGTGCCGCCTTGCCATCACCCTTGGTGGTACGGGCGCCGTTGTAGCCAGCGCTCAGGCTCAGGTCATTGCCGCCAATCGGGTTGTTGGTGGTCAGGCCCGAACCGAACAGCGACGTCAGGCCAATGCTGTTGGTGCTGTCCTTGGACATGGCGGACGTCGCCGCCTTGCTCGCCGCCATACGCTCGGAAAGCGTGATGGTGATGATGTCGCCGACGCGGAACGCCTTGCGGTCGCCGTACAGGTTCTGCTCGAAACCGGCCTGATAGATAGCGCCATTGTTCGAAGCCGCCGACATGGGCGTACGCGGCAACACCGGAGCGTAATAAGGGTCATTGGGCTTGGCCGTCGGTGCGACGCAGCCGGACAGCAGGGTGATCCCGCACAATGAAGCGATCAACACTGAAACACGCGGAACACTAAGGCGGTTCATGACACTTGAAACCTCGCGGTGTAGCAGGCGCTTATCAGGCGCCCTGTCGGATTGAGCAGTTTTCCCGGCAACAACATCAGTGCTTTACAGGTTCTGAGTCAGGTTTTGCAGCATCTGGTCCGCAGTGGAGATCACTTTGGAGTTCATCTCGTAAGCGCGCTGGGTCGTGATCATGTTGACCAGTTCCTCGACGGTGCTGACGTTGGAGTTTTCCAGGGTGTTCTGCAGGGTCGGGCCAAGGCCGTTGAGGCCTGGCGTGCCGATCTGCGGCGCGCCGCTCGAACCGGTTTCCAGGTAAAGGTTGCCGCCGATGGCCTGCAGGCCAGCCGGGTTGATGAAGTCGGCCGTCTGGATGTTGCCGATGATCTGCGGCGTGGCGGTGGCACCTGCCAGCGTGACCGAAACAGTACCGTCCTGACCGACCGTGAAGGTCTGCGCGGCCTGCGGCACGACAATCGCAGGCTCGAGCGCATAACCGTTGGCGGTCACGATCTGGCCGTTGGCGTCGAGGTGGAACGTGCCGTCACGGCTGTAAGCCACGGTGCCATCCGGCTGAGTCACCTGAAAGAAGCCGCGACCGTTGACGGCCAGGTCGAGCGGGTTGTTGGTGGTCTGCAGGCTGCCAGCGGTGAAGTTCTTCTGCGTGCCGACGATGCGTACACCGGTACCCAGTTGCAGGCCGGACGGCAGTTCGCTGTCCTGAGTCGACTGGGCGCCTGGCTGACGTTTGATCTGGTACAGCAGGTCCTGGAACTCGGCGCGATCACTTTTGAAACCGGTGGTCGACACGTTCGCCAGGTTGTTGGAGATCGTGGTCAGGTTGGTGTCCTGAGCGGCCAGGCCGGTTTTGGCGACATATAGTGCAGGAAGCATGTGTGTTCTCCTCAAGCGCCGGTTTGTCGGCGCAAGCTGTCATTGATTAGCCAAGTTGCAAGACGCGAGCCATCGACTGATCGTCTTCTTCGGCGGTCTTCATCATCTTGACGTGCAATTCAAATTGACGGGACAAGGCCAGTACCGAGGTCATTTCCTCGACCGCATTGACGTTGCTCGCCTGCAGAAATCCGGACTCGACCTGAACGGTGGCATCTGCATCGGCAGGCCGGCCGGTCTTGGTGTGGATCAGGCCGTCAGGGCCTTTTTCCATGGTCTTCAGGTCAGGCCTGACCAGCTTGATACGGTCGACCTGCGCCATCACCTGCGGGCTCTCGCCCAGCGAGCGAATGCTGATCGTGCCGTCGGAACCGATCTCGATCTGCTGCTGAGGCGGCACGGCAATCGGGCCACCGTTGCCCATTACCGGCAAACCGCTGCCGTCGCGCAACACGCCCAGCGCATCGATGTTCATGCCGGAGCTGCGGGTGTAGGCTTCGCCGCCATCAGGCGTCTGCACGGCAATCCAGCCATCGCCCTTGACGGCGATGTCGAGTTCACGGCCTGTCTGAACCATTGCACCGGCAGAGAAGTCAGTGCCTGGACGTTCGCTCATGGCATAGGCACGGGAAGGCATGACCTCGCCAAACACTGGCATCGAGCGGGCCTGTTCAAGGTCACGCATGAAACCGTTGGTCGAGACGTTTGCCAGGTTGTTGGCGTGAGCCTTCTGCGCAATCGCGTTTTCAGATGCACCGCTCATGGCGACGTAAAGCAACTTGTCCACAGTCTTCCTCCTCCGACAGACGCTTGCCGCCTGTAGCTGTTCTGAAAGGGTTAAAGCAATTTTTGAACCAACTTGTCAGGCTCGATACAAACGCTTGATTCGTCAGCAAAAACAGGCACGCGGGGTTTGTCTTGAGGCAAAGCGCCACCCAATAGCGGCGGCGGACTGCCGCCTCCCCCTTGCTGATGCCGACGCAACGCCAAAAAAACTTCACAAGTGCGCACCGACCACCTGATCGTCAGTGATAATCTGGCCGACATCACAGACCTCATCGGTAATCGCCATGTCTTTTCGTGGGTGCATCGCCGGCATTGCAATTGCCAGCCTGACGACCTTCGCGCCGCTCGCCCAGGCTGCGCCCGCGCATTACTACAAATGGCAGGGCGACAGCCGGATCGTCTGCGCTCAGACCAGCCCCGGCCCAGGCTGGAAGCGCCTGAAAGGCCACTTCATCAAGGCCGACTGCTCGATTTGATCAAGTGGACTGAATCAGCGTCTGCATCAGCGTGACCTCGGTGGATATCGCTTTCGAGTTGGCCTGATAAGCCGTCTGCGCCTGAATCAAGGCAATCAGTTCATCCGCCAGCACGACGTTCGAGCCCTCCAGCCCGCCACTGACAATGCTCCCCAGCGTACCGACGCCCGGCACATCGTATTCAGGCACGCCGGAATCAGCGGTCGCCGTCCAGCGTGTGTCGCTGCGTGGTTGCAAACCGTGGGGATTGGCAAAACTGGCGAGCATGACCTGACCGATATCCTTGCTCATGCCATTGGTGAAACCCGCACGCAGGATGCCGTCACGCCCGACATCCAGACTTCTCAGTTCCCCCGCCGAATTGCCGTCCACCTGCGCGGAAGAGCGTGAACTGGCAGCGTTATGCTGCAGCAGGTTAGTGAAGTCGATGGTGATGCCGTCGGCGCTGCCTGCCGCCCCGTTGGATATCCAGCGTTCGCGGCTTGTGCCTGGATCAGCCACCCTTACGGGCGACCAGCCTGTGAGGTGCAGAAGGTTGCCATTGCTGCTGTTCAGCCCAGGGCTGCCCGTCATTGACGCTACCGAGCCGTGTGAATCGAACACAATATTGGCTGTCAGCGGGGTCGTGGAATCCGGCGTTTGCGGGTTTCGGCCATCAATCAGGACGTGCATGCGCCAGCTGTTGGTGCCGTCTTTCACGAAATATTGCTTCAGCTCATGGGCGTTGCCCTGGCTGTCGAAGATCTGATTGCCGAACATCCGAGTGGCCGAAAACATCAATCTGGACGCGTCGCTGCCATCGCTCGCCCGATTGCCAGCCTTTGATCCGGCCGATCCGGCGACCTATACGCGAGTCACTGCCCGTAGGCTTCAGGATGCCGGGATCAGTCCGGTGCCCGCGGCCAACCATGAACTCAAGCAGTACTTCGTCAAGACCGAAGACAACCAGTGGTCCATGTACGTATTGGTGGACGGGCGCAACCCGGTGGACCCAGAGAGTGTGGCGCCGCTGCACGTCAGCCTCGAACTCAAACCGGACGGCTCCCTGTCGTACAGCGGCAATAATCAGCACATCCACAAAGTGTCGGACAGCGAATTTGCCTTGCAGGGCTGGGTGCCGGCCAGTCAGGTCAATGGCGCGTGGCTGGCTAACGGCGCCGCCAGCGGCGGGGCGGTTTCGTTGTCGCTGGATGATGGCGGGGCGAGTGTGCTTGACCCTGCCGATACGGTCATGCACCGTCCGGTTCCGGACTTCAACACCTCTGACCTGAATACCTACAGCAGGATGGTGGCCCTGGCGGCAACGTTGGACGTATCGATCTGCAAGTCCGTGCGGATACCGCTGATAATCTCGCCCTTGCCGTTCGCTGCGTAGCCCTGCAAACGCCCGCCATCACTGTCGACCACAAAATTGGCCGCGTCCTTGAGAAACGCACCAGCCCGCGTATAAGCCAGCGCGCCCTGATCACGTACCACGAAGAAACCGTTGCCCTGAATACGCATGTCCAGTGGATTACCGGAACTGATCACGGTTTCACCCTGATTGAAATTCTGCTGCACCGAGGCAAGCCGCACGCCATCGCCGACCGCCGTGTGCCCGGAGCCCAACTGAGCAGACGCATACAACGCGGAAAATTGCGCACGTGACGACTTGAAACCCAGCGTGCCCGCGTTGGCAATATTGTTACCCGCCACTTCCAGCCTTTTGTTAGCAGCATGAATGCCGCTGATCGCTATATTGAATGACATGAGGACTTCCTTGCCATAAAGGCAATTCATATAGAAGTTTTATTCTCACATCATCGTGCGTAGGAAGTTTCCAAGTAGGTTGAGGGAGCGATCCGTAACTTTCATCTCTGCCAAACCCTGAAAAACACTTGGCGATCACCCATAAAAAAGCCCCTTTTCAGGGGCTCTTTTACCATCGTTCAAACCACGCTTATTACGTCATCTGAATAGTGGTCTGCATGATGGTACTTTGCGTAGAGATCGTCTTGGCGTTAGCCTGATAGTTGCTTTGTGCCTTGATCAGGTTGACCAGTTCAAGCGTCAGGTCGACGTTGGATTCTTCCAGCGCCTGGCCAGTGACATAACCCAGAGTACCCGACTGCGGAGCGCCCGTACCCGGAATGCCCGACGAAAAGGTTTCGCGCCAGTTGGTCCCGCCAGCAGGCGCGAGGCCTTGCACGTTGGCAAAGGACGTCAGGGAAACCTGACCAATGACTTTGGACTGACCATTGGTGTAAGACGCGAACAGCTTGCCGGACGAGTCCACGCTCATGTCCTTGATCTGACCTGCCGCGTAACCATTCTGAGCCTGCGCCGAACGGCCTGTGGCCGAAGCCGTCTGCGTTGAAGCCGTCATGTCCAGCTGGATACCGGACGCAACACCGGCAGCACCGTTCGGGCCCCAGGTGGCAGTGTTACCGGTGCCCGTCTGAATGGCAGGCACCCAGTTGGATACCTTGAACGTACCGTCGGCATTGACGCTGACGTTAGCACTTGGCGAAGGTGCAGTCGGTGTAGCACCGGTATTGATGATCAGCGAGCCCGACGAATCGAACGTCAGGTTGTTTGCATCCGGAACCGTGCTGGCCGGGTTGCTGATATTGCGACCGTCAATCAGCGAGTACATGGTCCAGCTGTTAGTGCCGTTCTTGGCAAAATAGCTTTCCATCCGGTGCTCGTTGCCTTGCGAATCGAAGACGGTGGTGCTGTAGGTATCGTTGTAGGTTTTGGAGTTGGTTGCGTCAAACGGCGTGACCGTCGGAACGGCCGATGTCGAGTTGAGGTTGGCCGTGTTGGTAATGCTGCTGGTCGGACTCGCCAGCTGGTTGGAGCTGTCGACGCGCAGATCACCGGAAGAGCCGACCATGACCGTACCGTTTGCATCAACGTTATAACCCTGAAGGTTCATGCCCGAACTGTTGACGACGTAGCCGTCCTTGTCAGTATGGAAAGCACCTGCACGGGTGTACAACGAATCACCGTTGTTGCTGAGCATGAAAAAGCCGTTGCCGTTAATGGCCAGGTCAAGTGCATTACCTGTGCCCGTGCTCAGGCTGCCCTGAGAAAACTGCTGGGAAACAGCGGCCGTGGTAACACCACTGCCGACGCTGGTACCACCCGAAGTGCCGCGAATCGATTGTGCGTACTGATCCGCGAATTCGATGCGCGAACTTTTAAATCCAGTGGTCGCCACGTTGGCAATGTTGTTGCCGGTCACGTCGAGACTTTTGTTTGCAGCATAGAGCCCACTAAGGCCGATATTGAAAGACATGTTTCACTCCTGCGCCGTAGCGGCTCTACAATCCGATGGTTTGAACTTTGGACAGGGCAACACTGCCGCTGGCCAGGTTAAGCATTGTTTCCGCACCGTTGACACCCAGCGTGACGCTGTTGACCGTGGCGGGCAGGTAAGTCGAAAACTGTGTGTTCTTGCCGTCAACCGCACCTTCCGCCCTGAAGGTATAAGTGCCCGATGGCAGTGCTGCGCCGCTTGAATCCGTACCGTCCCAGGCAAAGCTGGCCGTGCCGGCCGTCTGGGCACCCAGATCGACACTGTCGACCAGGTTCGATTGAGCGTCGTACACCTTGACCGTTGTCAGCGGGTTGGCGGCAGGGATCACGATTGAGCCGGTCATGCCTTTGCTCGTATCGACCGAGGTGCTGCTCGAATCAATGATCACCGAACGACCCACCAGCGAAGACGCCTGCAAGGCCTGGGACGACTTGTAACTGGTTGCAATCGTGTCAACCGTCGACGTCAGGTTCTGCATGCTTTCAAGGCTGCTGAACTGTGCAAGCTGTGCCACGAACTGAGTGTTGTCCTGCGGGTCCAGAGGGTTCTGGTTTTTCATCTGCGTAACGAGCAGTTGAAGAAACGAATCCTTGCCCAGCGTACCTGTAGAGTTCGTGGCTGTCGGTGTAGGGTTCTGCAGCGAATTCAAAAATGTGGATGAAACGCTGTTTGCGGTGGTGCTATCAACGGCCATAACGTTCGCCTTCTATCACTGACCGAGGGTCAGAACCTTCTGCATCATGGATTTAGCGGTGTTCATGATTTCGGCGTTGGTCTGGAACGAACGACTGGCGGAAATCATGTCGGCCATTTCTTCCACGACATTGACGTTGGGGTAATAGACATACCCGTCCTTGTCAGCAGAAGGATGATTGGGCTCGTAGCGCGCTTCGAGGTTGGAACTGTCTTCGATGATGCCGTTGACCTGAACCCCCTGCCCGGCTTCGCCCTGATCCTGAAACAGCGAACCACCGGTGGACTGCTGACCCTGCATCACGGTGGCAAACACCGGGTGACGGGCGCGGTACGTCTGGTCCATGCTCGAAGACACGGTCTCGGCGTTGGCGATGTTACTGGCCGTAGTGTTCAGACGCGTGGTCTGGGCACTCATGGCGCTACCGGCAATGTTGAACACATTGGCTAGTGACATGAATTATTCTCCGCGAAGGGCTGCAACCAGCCCTTTGAACTTGCTGTTGAGCAATGTGAAGCTGGCCTGGAAGCTCATGGCGTTCTCGGTGTAGCTGGCCTGCTCGACCTGCGAATCAACGGTGTTCTGGTCCAGCGAAGGCTGCGACGGCGTGCGATACATCAGCGTACCGTCGTCATTCCCCATGCCCTCGGCTTCGATATGACGGCTGTTGGTCTTGTTCAGCGCGAAATGACCGTTCTGGGCTTTGTCGGTTTCGGCGGCCAGCACCGAAGAAAACTCCAGATCGCGAGCCTTGAAATTCGGGGTGTCAGCGTTGGAAATGTTGTTGGCCAACACTTCTGCCCGCTGAGCCCGGAAGTTGAGGGCCTTTTCATGTATGCCTAGCGCTTTATCGAAGCTGATGCTCATTTCGGGAAACCTTTGCCGGTTGACCTGATTCTGTTGTTACTGACAAAGCAATCGGCGTGCCATGTTGCAAAACCCAATGATTGCAAGGGTTGCAGGTGGCGCAGAGGCGGCAATGCCAGAAAAGCGGCAAGGCATTTCCGCTGTGGAGGGGCAAAGCGGCAAGGTGGGTGCCGTTTTTTTGCCAGTATTGAGGGTGAGTGACATCTGCATCAGGTCCTGCAGAAAACTGTCCGCAACCGATGTACTTTTATGATACATAGGCTCGCGCCTGAAAAAGTCGCCACTTTCCCGCAAGATTCAAGGACGTCCGAAATGCCTGGCATGGAGCCTGCCACTGCAAATAGCCTTATTCGTATGCAAGACATTTGTCAGGCGTACTCAATGGGTGAGCATTCGCATTTTGCACTCAAGAACGTCTCGCTCGACATTCAGCGAGGTCAGACCTGCGCGATTCTAGGCGCGTCAGGATCAGGCAAAAGTACGCTTCTCAATATTCTCGGTCTGCTCGATAAACCGGTCTCCGGAGACTTTCACTTCGGCCTGCAGAACATGACCGATGCGACTTCCGAAGCACGCGCCCGGCTGCGCAACACAGAAATCGGTTTCGTTTTTCAGAGTTTCAACTTGCTGCCGCGCCTGACGGCACTGGAAAACGTTGCGCTGCCATTATTCTATCGGGGCTATCCCAAAGCTCTGGCGCATCAGCAGGCGCAAATCCAGATAGAGCGCGTCGGTCTGGGCGATCGGCTGAAGCACCGCCCTGCCGACCTCTCTGGAGGCCAGCGTCAACGCATCGCTATTGCCCGCGCGTTGGTCAACGGGCCGTCGTTGATTCTGGCCGACGAACCCACAGGCAATCTGGACCGCACCACCGCAGACGATGTGATGGATTTGCTGCTCGGGTTGAATCGGGAAAAAGCCGTGACCCTGATCGTCGTCACGCACGACCCCCGGCTGGCCGGACAAATGCAACGCTGCTTTCTTGTTGAAGAAGGCGAAGTCTCCGAGCGCCGCCCACACAGAGACGCGCTGGATGCTTGATCACTCGCTCAGACATGGCCCGTCGTTCCTTCAGGCACTGACAGAATCATTCGACAGCTTGCGTATGCTGGGTCGCCGTTCCTTGCTGGCGCTACTGGGTATTGCCGTAGGGTGCGGGGCAATTGTCGCGCTGTTGAATGTCGGCGCAAGCGCAGCGAATGAAGCCGTAAGTGCTTTCAAGGGCATGGGTACCGAAATCATGGTCGTCTCCTTCCCTTATTCCACCGACCAGAAAAAAACACTGCCCGCCGTTATCGATACCGGCGCGTTGCTTGAAGCGCTTCCTGAACTGGCCCAGGCGGCACCGACCGTCTTTCACTCGACGCGCGTTCGCCGCTCAGGCAAGAGCGTCGACGCCAGTATCATCGGCACCACGGCGGGCCTGGCCGAAATAATGGACATAGCGCTGTCTCAGGGCCGCTTCCTTTCCGAATTCGATCAACGCGCCACTTACGCTGTCATCGGTACCAACATGGCCAAGGCGTTGGGCGTGGACCTCTCCGCTAACGTGCTGAAACAGGGCGTCACGCTACAGATTGAAAATTACCTGTACACCGTGATCGGAATCGCAGCACCGCACCTCGGCAACCCCATGATCGCCGTACAGGTCGACGAGTCGGTATTCGTGCCGATAGAAGGCATGCGCAGGCTTCGATCCGCACCGGAAATAACCAGCGTCATCGCCAGGTCGCGAGACACGGTTTTAATTGATGCCCATGCCAACGCATTGAAACGCTACCTGGAGGACTTGCTCAAGGGTCGCGACGTCGACGTGCAGATTCCCCAGCAGCTCATAGAAAGCCTCACCCGACAAGCCAGTGCCTTTTCCTACCTGCTCGCCGGACTGGGCGGCATTTCTCTGCTGGTCGGAGGCGCAGGAGTCATGAACGTGATGTTGATGAGCGTTTCCGAGCGTCGCCGGGAAATCGGCGTACGGATGGCCATCGGCGCTCGGGCAAGCGACATTCGCACCCTGTTTTTGCTGGAGGCAGCATGCCTGTCAATTGCCGGCGCGCTGATCGGTGCGTTAGCGGGAGTCCTTTGTGCCTATGGATTCGTGCGTCTTTCGGGCTGGACGTTCGTCTTGTCCAGAGAGTCGCTCCCGGTGGGAATCAGCAGTTCTCTGATTGTGGGCCTTTTCTTCGGCTTGTATCCCGCCCTGGCTGCCGCACGTCTGCAACCGGTACAGGCATTGCGCGATGATTAAATTTACGCTCTTGCTGTGCATGATGCTTTGTAGCGCACAGGCTCAATCCAGCCCCTCATCACTCGCACCCTCGCGCGCCACCATGCCAGACCGAACCACGGTGTCGTTAAGCGACGAGGTCATCGATCTCACACTGGCCGACGCAGTGTTTCTAGGCTTGCGCAATAACAGGTCGATCAAAAGTGCCTACCTTGAGCGTCTGGCGCAGAAGTTCGACCTGCGCGTATCAGAGGACCTGTTTACCCCCAAGCTGGTACTGAGTGGCAGCTACCTGGCCTCTCGCAATGAGAGCGACCGCTACCGGCAAAGCCAGATTGTTCCGACGACAACCCTGCTGGGCGAGTTCGGCACCCGTTTCAGCCTGTCATGGACGAACCAACTGACCATGGCCAACAGCGCTGGCCGCAGGGGAAATGACGGCACGACGTTCACCATCATTCAACCGCTGCTGCGCGGCGCAGGGCGCGACGTTACTACAGCGCCCGTTCGACTGGCCCGACTGTCCGAGCTAATCAATAGACTGAGCCTGAAATCGACAGTCTCACAGACCATTACCCAGATTGTGACCGCCTACCGCGACGTGCTGCGCGCGCAGGAGCAACTGCGTATTGCGCAGGACGCCATGACCCGCTCTCGCCAATTACTGGAGGTGAACCAGGCCATGATCGACGCGGGCCGGATGGCCGCGTTCGAAATCGTGCAGACCGAAGCTGACGCCGCCTCTCAGGAACTCGGGGCCGAAGAAGCCGCCAATCAACTCGACTCCAGTCGCCTCGAACTCTTGCGGCTGCTGGCCTTGAACCAGGAAACCCGACTGCGCGCCGTGGAAAGTCTGCAGGCGACGCGCATGGAGCTTGGCCGCGCAGAAGCCATGAAGACAGCGCTGGAACAACAACCTGACTATCTGGGGCAACTGATCGCCAACGAACAGGCTTCAATCAATCTGCTGGTCGCCCGCAACAATCGACTGTGGGACGTCTCACTGGTGGGGGGCACGAGTCAGGTCAGCAACTTTTATCCAGACGTACAAGGGCGGGACTCGGACAGAAGGTGGGAAGGCTACGCAGGGGTGCAGGTCGAGATACCCATTGGCGATCTGAGCCGTAAGCAGAATGTCGTGCGGGCCCAGGTCAATGTCGAGAATCAGGACATCCTTCTGACGGAGGCCAGGCAGGTGCTCGAACGCGACGTGGGCGACGCCGTTCGCAACATTGCGACGCGCTGGCGTCAATATGAGATTTCACTGCGCGCCAGAGACCTCTCGCGCCGCAAGCTGGATATCGAGCAACAGAAATTACAAGTCGGTCGCTCCAGCAACTTTCAGGTATTGAGCTTCGAATCCGATTTGCGCAACGCGGAGAGTGCCAGCGTCGATGCACTCATCGCCTACCTCAATGCAAAAACCCGGCTGGATCAAATTCTGGGCACAACACTGGAGAGTTGGGACATTGCACTCAATGACTGAACGCCTGAAACCCTTCCGCCGCTCGAAGCGCTTATGGCTGACCTGCGCCTTGCTGGTTCTCGCAGGCGCTACAGCCATTATCTTTCTGCGCCCCTCCCCTGCGCTCCCCGCTGACGCCACGTGGGTACGCATCGACTATCAGACATTGGAAAATCGTCTGGGTCTTGTGGGAAGAATTGAATCAGCCGCCCAACAAACCCTTTCCGCCCCCTTCGAAGGTGTTGTGCAAAGTGTCACGGTCACTGAAGGACAACGCATAGCGCGCGGCCAGACCTTACTGACGCTGGACACGACGTTACTGGACATTCAGTTACGCTCGGCACTCTCCGACGAACTCAAGGCGCAGCGTGCTGTGCGCGAACTGCAAGGCTGGGCTAACAGTCAGGAAGTTGCCCGAGCCAAACGGACACTGTCGACCACTCAGTTCACGCTCAGTGACATCGAGCGAAAACAGAAAGAAACTCAGGCCCTGTTTGCACGCGGTATCGTGCCGCGCATGGAAGTGGACACGCTGGACCAACAGCTTCAGACACTCAGGCTCGATCTTGCGGCAGCACGTTCGGAGCTGAGCGAAACGCTAAAAAAAGGTGAAGGCGAATATCGCCAGATAGCCGAAATGGAACTGGCCAATGCGCAATCGCGCTACCAATCCCTGTTGGCGCTCAAGGAGCAGCGCGAGTTGAAAGCGCCCTTTTCAGGCGTCGTCATCCGCCCGCGCACCGCCCAGGAAAGTAATGCGACCCTGGCCTCCGTACAAAAAGGAATGCGCGTCAATCAAGGGATGTCGCTGTTTGAGCTGGTCAATCTCGAAGAATTCCAGGTGGCTGCCCGGGTGGAAGAAAGTGACGTTCACCAGCTCAGTGAAGGCATGCCCGTCGAAATAACCGGTGACGGATTCAACGGCCTTGTCCTGCAGGGCCAGATCCGCTCAGTCGGGGCCAGAGGTATCAACACGGAAACACAAGCCGGAGGGGCCAGCTACGAAGTGACTGTGTCGGTGCTTGGGCTCCAGGCAGAGCAGCAGAAGCAACTCAGGCTGGGCATGAGTGCAAAGCTGGAGATTGTCACCTACCGCCGTGAAAACGCGCTGGTAGTCCCGGCCGATGCAATTTCACGCAATGGTCAGGGCGAGGCGACGGTTACCTACCGTCCGGACCCTGCCGATAATGCCCGCCCGCGCGTCATTACGACCGGCCACGCGACACCCGATGGAGTGGAAGTATTTGGACTTGAGCCTGGCTACATCGAGACGGGTACTGTTGCTGCACGCTGACTACAGCACGTCGAACTCAAGCACTGTTCAAATGTATCGCATGTGATACATTTGCCCTTGAACAAGGATTTCAATCGCCATTAACCCGTTTACATGGCATTCACAAGGAGCGTGATGCAGTGCCCACACCTGGCTATCCGCCCCTCATACAGTACGCTCTAATGCCCCATCAAAATGGAGCAGGTCTGCGTGCGCCTTCAGCGAGTGATCAGACTTCCTGACACGCCCACCGGCGCAAGGAATGAAATGAGCTTGCTGAACAATGAGGCACACCCATCAACGGTGTAACGGAATGCAAAATCGACATCAAGGAGCAACACGCATGAAGGCATCAAACACTCTCTTTTCAGCATTGGTGATTAGTGCAGCCCTGACAGCACATGCTGTGGCAGGACCAGCCGTTACCGTCACGTTCAAAAACATGGGCACCGCTTCGGCAACCTACAAGGTGCTCACCAACAACGAAGCACTCACCAAGACCAATGCCAACCCGCAGCCTGTGGCCGTTGTCCCGGCCGGAGAGATTGACCTCTACAAAATTCAGAGCAATCAGTCGCCGCTCGTCAACTATGCCAATTTGAGATACACCATCGGAGGCAAAACCTGCGTCTTCCTCGCCACCTACGTTTCAACCGTAGGCCCCGGCGGGTCGAGCATTCCAAAATGGAATAACACTGCCACGCCAAGTGGGGGTGCAAACTGCACAGCCAAAGTGACTTCGACCAATCTTTCGACCTATGAATGGGCCGTTGAATTCACGATGAAGTAACGTTTACCCTCGCGTAAAGAATGGGGCTGATGCCTTGGGCTTCAACCTCATTCGACGCGTTTCTTTACCGTCTGTCCTGAAAACTCCAGCGGCCGGATGAGCCGCCGATAAAAAGAAATGCCATTGGATTTTTCAAGACAAGGAGATCAGATTTTGGTCAGCTCAATCAATATCAGTACGCCTTCGAACGTCAAGGTGTCCGGCACACAGATCAGTCAGACCTCATCAGTGTCCTCGACAGCCACCGACACGCTGGCGAGCACGGCCGGAAACACGAAAGATACGAGTTCACTCTCCTCGCTGGCGCGCCAGTTAAGTGAAGCCTCCGCTCGAGCAGAAGCCAGAGACAAAAGCCTTAGCCGCAAAGAGCTTGGAGAGAAAGCCAGCCAGCTCACCGAGCAACTGGTTGGCGGCAGCTACGACGCCAATAAAGCACTGCATAATGCAGAGATCCCAGACAGCGACGATCCTGAACGCCTGGAACGTGCAAAAAACGCAACGCAATTTGTCAATGGCAGCGGAAAAAACCCGTTCGCCGGCATGTCACGAGACCAGCTTTCTGTCATCGCCTATGACGAAAGTGGCGACTTTACCGTCAATGAGAAAAAATCGGCCTGGCTGGAGTCATACCGTCAGGAGCGCGTCTGGCGCCAGCAAGTGGTAGCCCAAGGAAGCGCGGAATACACCGCCACCGGCAAACTGACTGATTTTTACACCTCAGTGCTTGATCACTATAAAGGGCTGTCAGCCATCGAGCAGTCCCAATACCCATCCAGCTATGAAACGAAGCTTCAGGAATGGATTGACCTGGACTACAACTACAAAACAAGCACGGCTGAGGGCAATACGGGTGCCAAAAGCCTTCTGGACAAGGTCCTGAACCCTGAAAGTGACCTGTATAAAGGCCAGGGCGATGCCGACCTGTGACGGCGCAGACACGCTGAACCACGAATGAAGTCCGGGCGCGCCTGTTCAACGGCTCGCCTGGACAACACCACCGTCAGAGACCCAGCTCACTCAAGCCAGGATGATCATCCGGCCGACGCCCCAAGGGCCAATGGTATTTGCGTTCGGATTCGGCGATCGGCAGGTCGTTGATGCAGGCAAAGCGCCGTTGCATAAGGCCGTTTGCGGCAAACTCCCAGTTTTCATTACCGTACGAGCGGAACCAGTTGCCTGAGTCGTCGTGCCATTCATAGGCATAACGCACCGCAATGCGGTTATCGGTAAACGCCCACAGTTCCTTGATCAGCCGGTAGTCCAGCTCTTTGCGCCACTTGCGCTCGAGAAAGGCCTGAGCCTCTTCGCGCCCGTTGACGAACTCGCTGCGGTTACGCCAATACGTGTCTTCGGTATAGGCCAGCGCCACTTTCGCCGCATCGCGGGAATTCCAGCCATCCTCGGCACCACGGACTTTCTGGATAGCCGTCTCCAGGGTAAACGGTGGCAACGGGGGTCTTCCTTTATCACTCATGTCAGCGTCCTCAGAACGGTTTGTAGGGCAGGAATTTTCCATCAAGGGTTATGACGGCACGCTCTCCCCCTTCAGGGTCTTCGACTTTCCTGATGTCCAGCTTGAAGTTGATCGCGCTGATGATGCCGTCGCCGAACTGCTCATGCACCAATGCTTTCAGCGTTGTGCCGTAAACCTGAACCATCTCGTGGAAGCGATAGATAGTCGGGTCACTGGAAACGTCTTCCACATTGCCACGCAACGGGATGGTTTGCAGCTCAACCACGGCGTCCCTGTCCAGCCCGAGACGCTCGGCAACCACCTCGGCCACCGCTTGCGGCAAGGGATGCTGACCGAGCAGCGCGGCGGTGACGTAGACCACACTCAGGCCCGTACCCTCGGCAAGCGCTGCCCAGGTCAGGTTCTTTGCCGTCTTGGCTTGCAACACACGCTCGGTAAGTTGCTGGCGCGGCGCTCCGGAAATATTGCTGTGCGGCATGATTGATCTCCTGATGATTCGCCCGATGACAGAGCCCGCCATAGCACCATAAGATCCACAACAAAAAAAGAGACCCGAAGGTCTCTTTCATGACAGGCGACAGCACACCATCACTTGGCCTTGTAAATGATCCCCGGGCTGCACTGGACCATCTGGTAGTGATCAGGCAGGCCATTGAGCGCTTCGGAAGCACCGAGGAACAGGTAGCCGCCCGGCTTGAGCGTGCCGTGGATGCGCAGCAGGATGTCTTTCTTCACTTCGGCCGAGAAGTAGATGAGTACGTTACGGCAGAACACGATGTCGAACTTGCCCAACGCGGAGTAGCTGTCGAGCAGGTTGAACGAGCGGAATTCCACGCGACTCTTGATCGGCGTCTTGACCACCCAGCGGCCAGGGCTTTTCACGTCAAAAAAGCGCTGCAGACGATCAGGCGACAGACCGCGACCAATGGCCAGGCTGTCGTACTCACCGGTCTTGCAATTATTGAGCATCAAGCCCGACAGGTCGGTGGCCACGATCTGCGCGCCCGACTTGAGCTGGCCAGGATTGGAGCGCTCGAACTCGTCAATGGACATCGACAGCGAATACGGTTCCTGACCCGACGAGCAAGCCGCCGACCAGATACGCAGTCGCTGACCGGGGCTGGCCTTGATCTGCTCCGGCAGCACCTTGTTCTTCAACACCTCGAACGGGTAGGTGTCGCGAAACCACAAGGTTTCGTTGGTGGTCATGGCATCGACCACCTGCTCACGCAGGCCACTGCGCGGCTGGCTCTGGATACGCTGGACCAATTCGCCCAACGATTTGATGCTTTGCTGCTCCATCAATTTGTTGAGGCGGCTGGACACCAGGTACTGCTTGTTTTCCCCAAGCAAGATGCCACAGGCTTTTTCCAGAAATACCCGGAACTGATCAAAATCCAAATTACCCGTAGACAAGGTGCCGCCTCTCAAATCATGTGAATCACCGGGGACGACGCCCCCGGCTGGTTATTCTGCTGCATTGATCCGCGCAACAACCCTGGCCGCGAGGTCATCAGGCCGGAATTTGGCAAGAAAGTCATCAGCGCCGACCTTCTTGACCATCGCCTGGTTGAACACCCCGGACAACGAAGTGTGCAAGGTGATGTGCATCTTCTGCATACGCGGGTCATTACGAATGGCCGCTGTAAGGGTATAGCCATCCATCTCCGGCATTTCAATGTCGGAGATCATCATCAGGAATTCTTCTTCCGGCTTTTTACCTTCCGCGACCATGTTGAGCAGGTAATCCAACGCCTGACGGCCGTCGTTCAGTGCGACCACTTCCACCCCGACGGTCTCCAGGCAACGGCTGACCTGTTTGCGGGCCACGGACGAGTCGTCAACCGTCAGCACGCGCATCGAGACGGCCTTGTGCTTGACCTCGGCATCAATGACGCCTACCGAAATCTCTTCGGAAACAGGCGCTACTTCAGCGAGGATTTTCTCGACGTCGATGATTTCCACCAACTGGTTATCAACCCGGGTAACGGCGGTCAGGTAGTGATCGCGCCCGGTCCCCTTGGGTGGCGGATGAATCTCTTCCCAGTTCATGTTGACGATGCGTTCGACCGAATGCACCAGAAAGCCCTGAACCTTGGTGTTGTACTCGGTAATGATGACGAAGGAATTAACCAGCGAAATCATCCCGGTGGAGCCTGTCGCCATTGCCAGGTCCATGATCGGAATGGTGCCACCCCGAATATTGGCAACGCCCCGAACGATCTTGCTCGATTTGGGCATGATGGTGAGTTTCGGGCATTGCAGTACTTCTTTTACCTTGAAGACGTTGATCCCGTAAAGCTGCTTGCCGTCGAGACGAAACAAGAGCAGCTCCAGGCGATTCTGACCCACCAGCTGAGTTCGCTGGTTTACCGAATCCATTACACCTGCCATGCCGAACCCCCTTACCAAAATGACCGCCGCCCACACAACCGATCAACAAGCGGCACGGGCTTTGCTATTTATAATCTCATGAACGCAAAGACGACAATTTCTCGACACTTCGCATTAGAAACCCGCAGGCTTCTGTGCGCAATCGCTCTGCTGTGCCTTTGCGGCCCGGCGAACTTCGCTCGCGCAGAGAATTTCACACTGCCTGAACAGCTTATCGGCGTCACCCAAGGGTTTCTTGAGTTCACAGTAGAAGACTATTTGGCAACCAACCAGATTGACGGGCGTCATGACATTCAGGTCAAGCAGCTCGACCCGCGTTTACGGATGGCTGCTTGCGACAAGGATTTGACAGCCAGCCTCGAAAGCCCGCGCCCGGTCGGCCGGGTGACTGTGCGCGTGCGCTGTGAGGGCTCATCGCCGTGGACGGTGTTCGTGCCCGCTCAGGTTCAGCTGTTTCGCAACGTGGTAACGGTGGTGCGCCCGCTCAAACGCGATGCCATCGTCACCGAACAGGACATCGCCATGCGCGAGCGCGATGTCAGCAGCCTGGGTCAGGGATTTCTGGCATCCCTTGATCAGGCCGTTGGCCAGAAGGTTGTCCGACAAATGGTCATCGATCAGGTGATCACCCCCGTGGCACTCGAACAGCCACAGATGGTTCACAAGGGCGATCAGGTGGTCATCATTGCCCGAACCGGCACGCTGGCGGTGCGGATGCCCGGCGAAGCGATGTCCGACGGTGGTTTCAACGAACAGATACGGGTGAAAAACCTCAATTCACAACGGGTGATAAAGGCCAATGTCACTGGCCCCGGACAGGTGGAAGTTGCCATGTGATGCATTGATGCTGGCGTAGCGCGTGCGTTTTTTCTAGACTGCGGTGAATGTCCGACGGTGGAAAGCATCTATTGAGAAGCTTTATCACAATCAGCCTAAAGTTTGATCGGGGTTGGCCGAAAACAAGGCAAGCGTCCAAACACCCAGAGGTTTTTCAATCATGGTCATAGATTTTAGCCGCCTTAACAATTCACAACTTGTCACCAGTACGTCACGTACCGGGGCCGGTAAAGACACCGCCAAAACCGATGCACCCGCACCTGCAGCCACCGCAGGCGTCAAAAGCACCGGGGAGACTTTTTCCTTGAGCAGTGAGGCTCAACAGTTGCAGAAAATCACGGACAAGCTGAACGATCTGCCAACCGTCAACAGTTCACGCGTCGCCGAGCTCAAGCAGGCCATCGCAGACGGTAGCTATAAAGTCGACAGCAATCGTGTTGCCAGCAAACTGTTGAATTTCGAAACCCAACGCTAAGCCACGGCTCGCGCTGGATATTCTGGACGCTTAAAAACCAGAGCATGCGATGCAAGACACTAATTTGCTGCAGATGATCACCGATGACATAGTTTCGACCCGACAGCTGCTCGAGCTGTTGCAGGCCGAATCCGTGATTCTTCATGGCCGCGACATGGGCGATATGGAACAGGTGCTGGCTCAAAAGCAAGCGCTGGTCATACTGCTCGATCAGCACGGTCGCAAGCGCAGCCAGTTACTGGCGGGCCTTGGTTTGCCAGCAAATCGCAACGGTCTTCAGCAACTGGCCAGCCAGTCGGATGTCGGTGAGCAATTGTTGACGGCAGGTGATGAACTGAATGCGTTGATCAATGAGTGCCAGGTTCTGAATGACCGGAACGGCAGCCTGATTCAGCTGCAACAGATCAGCACCGCCCATCAGCTTCGCATATTGAACGGCGGCGATACGCCAACACTCTATGACAGTCGGGGCTCGACTGCGCTCAGAGCAAGACCACGCCCCCTCAGTCAGGCGTAATTCCCTGTATCAAGGTATCGTGCGTAGTGGCAGAATGCCTGTTGTTGCGTTGCTGTAGTATTTTGCCTGGAGATTCAAGAACGTGAATGGCTCAAGCGCGGACGATGCTCCGCAGCCCCCGAAGGTCCTCAATACACCTTTGGAAATCGCCGCAAACCTGCGGTTGCTGGTCGAGAGTCATGATCCGCTGATCATTACCTTCAACGAGCGCGCCCAGCGTTTTCAGAGCTACCTCCTCGAAGTCGACCGTGACAGCAATACCATTGCGCTCGACGAAATGATCCCCCGTGACGGCGAACGTTTTATCGGCAATGGCGAATCCTACCGCGTCGAAGGCTTTCATGATGGCGTACGTATCGCTTGGGAAAGCGCTGCGCACATGGACATTATCGAGTCCGATGGCCAGCGTATGTACCGCGGCCCCATGCCCGAAGAAGTCATCTACCACCAGCGTCGCAATGCTTTTCGTGCTGCGCTGAAACTGGCTCAGCTGGTTGATGTCGAGATCGGCGGCGAACGCCTGAAATCAACGCTGACGGGCAAACTGCTGGATATTTCTGCCACCGGTTGCAAGTTGCGTTTCGAAGGCGATGTGTCTGACCGCATGCAGCTGGGTCAGGTGTACGATCGCTTCATCGCCAAACTGCCCTTTGGCGCCATGACGGCACCCGTCGAATTGCGCCATCTGCACTTCGAAGAACGATTCCATACCACGTTCGCCGGGGTACGCTTTCACAACATGAGCGGACTGGTGCAGCGTCAGGTCGAACGATTCGTCTACCAGCTGCAACGTGAAGCGCGCCGCTTCGACAAAGACGACGACTTCTGACAGTAGCGAACGTTTGCGAATGATTGCGGCAGCCGTGCCGCAATCCCCCACGCCTCTCCCTCTGTTACATCAGGCCTTCCAGGTCTCGCTCTCGCCCTCACGCTCTTCCTCGACGGCGTCAGCCCTGACCTCGGCCACCGACTCTGCCTGCGGCTGCATTTCCGGCTCTGGCTCTGGCTCTGGCTCTGCAACCTCCGGCTCGACGGTATTCTGCATCTGGTCCTGTACCACCTGTTCATCCACACGCGGATCGAGCGCCACCACCAACGGCGAACTGGACATGCTGTCCGGCATCGCAACGTGGTGCAGTGGTGCGTTCTCCACCTGGTGCAGGTGAGTAACGGCCTTTGGCCGGATCAACAGGACAAGAATCGCTGCAGCGCCGCAGACAAACACATACAGCATGTGGCCACCGAACACTTTCATGACCACACCCGCAGCCAGCGGGCCGATGCTCGCGCCGATCCCGTAGGTCATGAGCAGCATTGCCGTCAGCGACACGCGCCGCTCGGCCTCGACGTGGTCATTGGCAAATGCCACGGCCAGCGGATAGAGGCAGAACTGCATCAGCGACGCCAGGAAGCCGACGCCGAACAGCACCTCGACCGGCACGCTGGGGAACACTGCCAGCGGCAAGGACGCCACCACCAGCGCGGCTGCGAACACCCGCATCAGCACGGAGCGGTCATAGCGGTCCGACAGCAGGCCCAGGGGCCACTGCACCAGAAACCCGGCCAGAATGCAGCACCCCATGAACAGACCGACCTGCTCGGTGGACAGCCCCTGCTCGGCGGCATAGACCGGCGCCAGACCGTAAAACGAACCGATGATCAGCCCCGCACCCAGTACCGCCGTCAATGACTGCGGGACACGCTTCATGAAGAACCTCGGCTCCAGCGGTGCCGGGTGCAGGGGCGCCGGGTGGATGGCCCGGGTCATGGCAACAGGCACCAGACACAGAGCAAAACACAACGCCACCAGCATGAGCAGTTCAGGACCCAGTTGCGGGTGAACCACTAGCACCAGTTGGCCAAGCACCAGGCCCAGGTAGGAAGCGATCATGTAACCGCTGAACACCATGCCGCGCTGCTTGGCCTCGGCCTGTTCGTTGAGCCAGCTCTCGATGACCATGTATTGACACATCATGCCCAGGCCGACGATCACCCGCAGCACCAGCCAGGCGGGCAGCCAGCTGATCAGGCCATGCCCGAGCACCGCCGCGCCGACAATGCCGGCGCAGGTGGCATAGGCGCGAATATGACCGACACGGCCGATCAGGCGGTGACCGATCTTGCCGCCCAGCACCAGACCGAAGTAGTTGGCCGCCATCAAAGCACCGACCCACAGGCTGTCGACCTGATCAGCCGCCAGGCGCAGGGCCAGATAAGTACTCAGCAGGCCTGAGCCGATCAACATCATCAACGAGGCAAAATAAAGCGCTCGAAAGGATTTCCAGATTTGGCGCATCAACGTTCCAAAAATAGGGAGTCGCCCGAATGGACGAGCCCGATACTGCGATTCTTAAACCTGAGCAGCCAGAACGCGCCGTTCCCAGGGGGTGATCTCGTCGAAAAAACTGCTGAGTTCCAGAGCCTTCGACGCGATGTAGCCTTCGATGAATTCATGACCAAACAGTTCCTTGGCCAACTGACTGCTTTTCAGACGTTCAAGAGCGGCATGCAAGGTACAAGGAAGTGACAATTCTTCCGGCACCTCGATTTCACCCTGCATCGGCGCAGTCGGTTCAAGGCCTTGTTCGATACCGTACAGCCCGGCCGTCAGGCTCGCAGCGATGGCCAGATAAGGATTGGCGTCCGCGCCGGGCAGCCGATTCTCCACTCTTCTGGCCGCCGCCGCACTCGACGGAATACGTAGTCCGGCGGCGCGATTATCGTAGGACCAGCAGGCGTTGTTGGGCGAAGCATAGGGATGAAACAGGCGCTGATAAGAATTGACGTTGGGCGCGAACAAGGCCGTGAAGTCAGCCATGCAGGCTTGCTGACCGCCGATGAAGTGGCGGAAGGTGGCGGTCGCTTCGCCACCGGCATTGCTGAATACCGTTTGCCCGGAATCCGCGGCGACCACGCTCTGGTGGATGTGCATCGAGCTGCCCGCCGTGTGTGCCAGCGGCTTGGCCATGCAGACCACGACAAGCCCGTGCCTGAGCGCGACTTCCTTGAGCAGGTGCTTGAACAGAAAGGTCTGATCGGCCAGCCTCAACGGATCGCCATGCAGCAGGTTGATCTCGAACTGGCTGACCCCCATCTCATGCATCACGGTGTCACGCGGCAGGCCGAGTGCAGCCATGCACGCATAGACCTCGACGAAGAACGGCCGCAGGCCGTTATTGGAACTGACACTGAATGCCGAGTGCCCGGCCTCGCGTCGCCCATCCAGACCCACTGGCGGCATGAATGGCTGATGCGGATCGGGATTGGGCGCAAACACGAAAAACTCAAGCTCGGTCGCCACCACCGGCACCAGGCCCCGAGCGGCATAACGGGCGATAACGGCCTTCAACTGGCTGCGCGTCGATAACAGACAGGGCTCGCCATTCAGATCCACGGCATCGCAGATGGCCAATGCACGGGGCTGATCGCTCCAGGGCAGGCGGTGAATCTGCAGCGGATCACTGATTAACGCCAGGTCGCCGTCATCGCTGCCATAGAAACGCGCCGGTGGATAACCGCCCATGATGCATTGCAGCAGTACGCCGCGCGCCAGTTGCAGACGTCGCCCTTCGAGGAAGCCTTCGGCCGTCATGACCTTGCCGCGGGGCACGCCGTTCAAGTCGGGGGTTACACACTCCACTTCATCAATGCCCATCAATTGCTGCGCCAGCGAATGGGGGTCATTGCGTGTCATGGGTCAGTCCTTTGTCAGCAGCGCCATAAACGAGAAGCCAGCAGCTTAACGCTTAAAGCTCGCAGCTTGAAACTGTCCTCAAAGCACCGGATTGTGGAAAGGTGCGCCGGTCACTTCGATGAACTCCTTTCGGTAGTCCTCGTTTTCCGGATCGACCACAAGCGCCTGACGCAGAAACTCGACGCCTTCGGCCACATGCCCCAACTGACGGCTCAAGGCGCCGGCGAGGTGCAGCCGGGTGGCATCGAAAAAATTGAAGGAGAGCAGAATCTTGGTCAGCGTCAATGCGTTTTCCAGTTTGCCAGCCATCAGCAACTGATTGAACTGCGTGTTGAAATCGGCGACATCCTGCCACTTCTCTGCCGACAGCCCTTCTACCTTGCGCAGCACGAGGGTGTGGCCGTTGCCCACTTTCGAATCCGTCTCTTCCACGCACTCGATGTACCAGCAGCCCAGGCCTGACGAGTTAACGTAATTGACCGCGCGGATCATGCTCTGCAAGGAGAACACCTGATAGTGACCCCGCCACTCACCTTCGGCAACGGTGGTCATGTCGACCTTGTTTTCGAAGTCTTCGATCATCTGCGCCAGCGTCGTCAACCGACGCGCCCGGTCGGTTCGCGCGGCCGTGCGCTTGGGGAAGATGCAGAAGAACACGCCACCGTTCTTCAGCACCCGGAGAGCTTCGACATAGGCGGAAAACAGATTGGGAACGTGTTCGATGACATGCGAGCTGATGAGGTAATCAACCGACGAATCGTCAGTGTGAATGCATTGAAAGTCGCCGAGCATGTCGACTTTCGAGACATCGCCCGACACTTTCATCTGTTCCACGAAATACTGCTGGTAATCCTCCATGTCGCGAGGATGCAAGAACTCGACACCGTCGCACGGTGCGACATTCAGACAACTGGGGAGGTTGAACGCGTTGTGAGCCGCTGCTCCCAACTCTATACCGTGCCCCTGGCAGTACTTCCTAGCTAACAGCATCACCTACCCACCGCTCAACGTGATATTGGATACAGCCTGTCCGGGGTGTCGGCGCAACCAGGCAAAACTTTAACGGGCGCCGGCCCGCAGGCTGCGTCGGCCGGGCCATTGGCGCAAATATTGCAGCCCACGAAGCACGTACAATGATTTACGTCAGCGTAGCCCTGAACGCCGGGTCTGCGCGGATGCAAGCCATGAAAAATCAGGCTCATGCCCTAGAGAACAGAGGATCACCATGATCGATGGTCAAAAGGTTGGCTGCGGGATCGTTACGTATAACCGTCCGGCCCTGCTGAAAAAACTCTACGACTCACTGCCCACCGACGTCATCGACAGCATCGTCATCATCAACGATGGCGACATGCACCCTGAATTCTCTGCCTATGGCAGCGAAGAGTTTTTCAATAATGAACGCAACCTCGGCGTCGGAAAATCCAAGAACAGAGCGTTGTCCCGGTTGATGGACGCGGGGTGCGAGCATCTTTTCCTGATCGAAGACGACATCTACATCAAAAGCCCTGAAGTGTTCGAGCTGTATGTCCTGACCTCGACACTGACCGGTATTCAGCACCTCAATTACAGCCAGCACGGTTTGATGAACAAGACGCCGACCGGCGAAGCCAACGCCGTGTGCAAGATCGATTACGGCAACGGTATCAACCTGCCTTTGTACCGACATTGCGTCGGGGCGTTTTCCTACTATTCCCGGCGCAGCCTGGAAGCGGCCGGGTTGATGGATGAGGCGTATCACAACGCGTTCGAGCACGTCGATCACACCCTGGCCATCATCAATCAGAACATGCACCCGCCGTTCTGGTTTTTTGCCGACATCGACAACTCGGAGCTTTACCTCGGAGACGAGCCCTGGACGCTGGAAACATCAACGATTTCGTCCAACACCCAGCACCGGAAAAACGCCCTCGAAGCCATTGAACACTTCACGCTCAAGCATGGCTGCTCGCCGATTCATCACCCACTCGCCTCCAATCAGGAGCTGATGGACAGCCTCAACAGCATCAAGCAGAACTTCGGGCTGAACATCTGAGAAACCATTGGCACGCCGCAAACCGGCTCAGTGATTGCGCAGGCAGCCACACTGAACCGGGATCGTGTCGATGAACTACCGTCTGGGATTCAGGGCAGTATCATGCTGAACAGAGCACCGCCCAGAACGCCACCGTTGGCAATCTCGATACGGCCCTGCAAACCGTTGCGCACGTGCAGTCGGGCAATGTGCGCCGCAAAATACAGGCCCAGCCCGGTGCTGCCGCTGCCCTGATTGATCCCCTGCACGTAGTCGGTCTGCTGCTCGATCAGGTAAGCCGGATAGCCGGGGCCGTCGTCGTTCACCGTGATCTTCAGTTGACCGTCCTCGTCAGACACGCTGACAAAAATCTGCTCGCGGGCAAAACCGGTGGCATTGACGATGATATTGCCCACCACCGAACCCACCAGTTCGCGGTCGAAAAAGCCTAACGGACTCCCGACATCAAGGGCATAGCGAGCGGCAATGCCACGGCTGCTCAGCACTTCCTGGTGATGAGCCAGTTGCGCTTCGATGAAGTCATCCAGCTCGTGATAATCCGGGCGCAGCGGCATCTGGTTGACGCCGAGTTTGTACAAGCCCAGCAACTGCACCAGCATGCCGTTCAGGTTGGCGAACTCGTACTCGATCACCCCATGTTCGGGCGTGTCGCGCTGCTGGGCGGAAAGCCTGGCCAGCCATTCGCTGTGCGCCTGGGTCAGGGTCGCCAGCGAATTTTTCATGTCATGCACGGTGGAGGCAATCACCATGGAAAAATCCAGCCCCTGCTCCCTTTCTTCACTCATGCGCCAAACGCCCTCTCCCTGAGTTTCTGATAACGCTCGAAGCGCGGATCGCTGTCCGGGATCTTGCCGACCATCGTCAGGCTGGCACGGCACTCGTCCAGCCCGGCCTGCCCCAGGTTCTGACCGGGATGAAGCAGCGACTGCGCCATGTTGAGCGCAATACTGAGGTTCTTCGGCTGCAAGGCCAGCGCACTGCGGAAAAACGCCTGGGCTTCGGTCAGGTTGCCCGCCTTGTAGCTGCGCACGCCTTGCAGGTTCAGATCGCTGGCCGCCTTGTTGGCGCCCAGAATGGCAGGATCGTCGGTCATGCTGGCCACGCTTTTCATCACCGCCGGATCGTCGCCATAGACTTGCGCACAGCTCATCAAGACACCGGCACCCGCCTCTTCCTGACCCAGTTGCTTGAGCTGGGCGGCCACCATCAAGGCGGCATCGGCGCTGAGAAACAGCTCCGATCCATCGAGCCGGGCCATTGCCTGCTCGGTGAGTTTAGCGGCGGCTTCCGGGTCCGAGTGTTGCAGGCTGGAGGCCTTCATCAAGCGCGTACGCACTTGCAGACCTTCGTCATTGCTGTGCTCTTTAGCGACGTCACCCAAGGCATTGTTGATCTCGACACGGGTTCGCGCATCAAGCCCCTGCTCGCCGCCTTTGCTGATCAGGGCATGTGCCAGCCCAAGATTGGTCTCGGGGTCTTTGAAACGTGAATGCTGCCCTTGGGAAACCGCCTGACGATAGGCCTTGGAAGCACTCTCGAAGTCTTCGTTGCCCAGTGCCAGCTTGCCCAGCAGCCGTTGCCGGCGAACCGCCAGCGGCGACAGACGCACCGCGTTTTCCAGCACCGTCTGAGCCCGTTTGGCATCACCGAGGGCCACCAGCACGTCAGCCAGCCCGTCGTACAGCGCGGGCATGATCGGAAAGGCTTTGATGGCCTGCTCGTAAACAGCCTGCGCCTCGGCAGCCTTGCCGCGTTTCAGCAACAGGCTGCCCAGCGCGCCATACGCCCAAGGCGTGGCGCGGTCGGCCAGAATGCTTTTGAGGAAGGTTTCCAACGGCTCGTGCTGCTTCAGGTCGCGCAGGGCCTCGGCCTTGTGGCGCAGGCACAAGGGCGCATAACGCGGGTCCTGCTTGATCAATGCGTCGCAAGCGGCCAGCACCTCTGCCGGGTTACGACGGTCGAGCGCCTGCAGAATCGGCTTGAGCAGCGTCTTGCGCTGCACGAGCTTTTCAAGACGCTGAGCCAGCCCGGCCCGATTGAACGGCTTGGTCAGGTAGCCGTCCGGCTCCCACTCCAACGCACTCATGACCATTGCCTGACTGTTTTCGGCAGTGACCATGATGAAAACGCTTTCGTGACTCAGCAGCCGCTCGACCATCAGGTCTTCAAGCACCTGTTGACCGTTCTTGCGACCATCGCCAAGGTTGAAGTCATGCAGCACGAAGTCGTAGCGCTTTTGCGCACACATGCGCAGTGCTTCTTCACCGGTGTCGGCGGTATCCACTTCCTTGACGCCCAGTTCACGCAGCATCGACCTGACTGAACTGCGAAAGTCAGAGAAGTCATCAACGATAAGAAAGCTTTTTTGGTTGTACGCCAGCATCCGGATTCCTGCACAGGAGAGGGTGAAATATGAGACCCGTGCCTGAGAGCGACTCAGACCCGGCTCAGCAGCCCGTTTTTCAGGACACGCTTGATAACTGATAGCCAGGTGCCAGGCATCGCCTGCTTTCATCACCCGCACAGCGGTATCGGGTGAACGGCACCACTCAGTTTTTCGACCATCCAGGCAGAAACTGTAGAACGAACATCAACTTCGCACCTCATCGGCGCTAGCATTCAATGCAGACATTGCGAACTGGATCGAACAGGCGCAGGGATGAAGAAGGTTAAAGGCCGATTGAAGGTGCCTTTGAGTGTCGCATGCCAGCGCCAGGCGCTGGCATGCAGAACGCAAGCCGACTCAGACCCAGCCGTCGTTTTTCTTGCGGCCTTTGGTCAGGGCCGGAAGGATCAGGCCGACCAGCAGGCCTGCACCGGCAATGCTGCCGCCATAGACCATGTAACGCATCATGACCTGCTTGTTTTCATCGCCGAGTCGCGCCTGCGTGGCACGCAATTCAGCCTGGGAGTCAGCCAGTTGATCGTTGAGGGTCTTGGTCCGCGCTTCCAGTTCATCGACCAGCTTCTTGCGCGCATCCAGCGTCTCTTGCATGCCTTGCACGCGGGTCTTCCAGGTGTTGTCGATGCCGGCCAGTTGCTCGGTCAGTTCGGCAACCTGCTGGGTCAGCTGTGGCACGCGCTCGGCCTGTCCGGGGACTTCCTGCAGGTCGCTGGTGGGAATCCACACGGTAGAGCCGGCCTCGCCACGCACCTGGCTGAACTTGCCCGAGGTGGTGAGCAACTCGACTTTCTGCCCGGATTTCAGCGTACCGACGATGCGATGGTCATCCGTCGGCCCGCTGCGTACGTAAGTGGTGAGGCTGTCACTGACCCAGCGGTCGTTGTTGGCCGCCTGGGCAGTGCCAGGCACGATGACGCTCAACACGGCGCCGAGCAGACCTGCGCCGAGCAGGCGACGCGGCACGGTGAACAGGCCAGGGGCACGGAAGAGAAGTGCAGAAAGGTGACGAGACATGGCGATAATTATCTTTATCTGGAATGAAAATAAAGCCTCGTTGAACGGGCCGGCTTGCGATGGTGCGGCAGGCGACGATAGGTTTTGCAACTCCTGCCCGGACGGGTTGTCTGCCAATCAGACGCGTTGAAAAGCGCCTGACGATCCCTTCAATGAAGCCCGTCCGAAAAGTCCATCAGCTAACAGACCCTTTGAAATGGGTCAGGTTCACTGTCGCCCTGCGTCCGCGTCAAAATTCAGCCGCACGGTCATGTGAGCAAGTGCCTGCTTTCAAACGAATTCAACCCCGTGATGATTGATCTCCGACGTTTGCTTTCCAGCCCAAGTGCTGTAGAAAAGGCCTGACAGGCGTGAACGTCCTCGATGCTCACCATCCTGATGCTCGACTGCATCGCTCTAATGGAAAATAGAATGCTCCCAAGACAAGTGATTAACGCCACCGTAAGCCCGAAAGGCAGCCTTGAAACCCTGTCGCAACGTGAAGTGCAGCAACTCAGCGCTGCCGGCTCTGGCAGTACCTACACCCTGTTTCGCCAGTGCGCCCTGGCCATTCTCAATACCGGCGCCCACGTCGATAACGCCAAGACCATTCTTGAAGCGTACGAGAGCTTTGAAGTGCGCATTCATCAACAGGATCGCGGTGTGCGGCTGGAGCTGCTCAACGCTCCAGCCGATGCGTTCGTCGATGGCGAAATGATCGCCAGCACCCGCGAGATGCTGTTCAGCGCCTTGCGCGACATCGTCTACACCGAAAGCGAACTGGACAGCCAGCGCATCGATCTGAGCAATTCTCAGGGCATCACCGATTACGTGTTCCACCTGCTGCGCAACGCCCGCACGCTGCGTGCCGGTGTCGAGCCGAAGATGGTGGTGTGCTGGGGTGGCCACTCGATTAACACCGAAGAATACAAATACACCAAGAAAGTCGGCCATGAACTGGGCCTGCGCAGCCTGGACATCTGCACCGGCTGCGGCCCCGGCGTCATGAAAGGCCCGATGAAGGGCGCCACCATTGCCCACGCCAAGCAGCGCATCGTCGGCGGTCGTTACCTGGGCCTGACCGAGCCGGGCATCATCGCTGCCGAGGCGCCAAACCCGATCGTCAACGAACTGGTGATTCTGCCGGACATCGAAAAACGTCTCGAGGCGTTCGTGCGTGTCGGCCACGGCATCATCATTTTCCCGGGTGGCGCGGGCACTGCCGAAGAGTTCCTGTACCTGCTGGGCATTCTGATGCACCCGGACAACAAGGACGTGCCGTTCCCGGTGATCCTGACCGGCCCGAAAAACACCGAACCGTACCTGCAACAACTGCACGCGTTCGTGGGTGCCACGCTGGGTGAAGAAGCACAGCGTCATTACCAGATCATCATCGACAACCCGGCAGACGTCGCCCGGCAGATGACTCAGGGCCTGAAGGAAGTGAAACAGTTCCGCCGCGAGCGCAACGATGCGTTTCACTTCAACTGGCTGCTGAAGATCGAAGAAAGCTTCCAGCACCCGTTCGATCCGACCCACGAGAACATGGCGAAACTGCAACTTAACCACGACGTGCCGACGCACGAACTGGCCGCCAACCTGCGTCGGGCGTTTTCCGGCATTGTCGCCGGCAACGTCAAGGACAAGGGCATTCGCCTGATCGAAGAGCACGGCCCTTATCAGATCCAGGGCGACCCTTCGATCATGGGGCCTCTGGACAAGCTGTTGCAGGCGTTCGTCGATCAGCACCGGATGAAATTGCCGGGTGGCGCGGCCTATGTGCCGTGCTATCAGGTCGTAGCCTGATCCCACAGCGATAACCGGCAGGCAAACGGGGCGTTCTTGAGCGCCCCGTTTCTATTTGTGCTGACGAAATTCCCGAGGCGACTGCCCGGTAGCGCGTTTGAAAAAGCGCGAAAAATAAGCCGGCTCGGAAAACCCCAGGCTGTCGGACACCTGATTGATGGTCATGGTGGTGTAAATCAGATTGCGCTTGGCCTCCAGTAACAGTCGCTGGCTGATGATCTGCAACGCCGACTGGTTGCACAGACGCCGACACAGCGCGTTCAGATGCGCCGCGCTGAGGCCCATCGCCTGTGCGTGCTGATCGATGGACCAGTGTTCGCGAAAACTCGTTTCCAGTTGATGCATGAAGGCCTGTAGATGCTCGCGTCCGCGGTCCATCGCCTGAACTTCTTCGCCTGCGTGTGCGCTGCTGCGCCGACTGAGCCAGACCGCCAGCACATTGATCAACGAGTGCAGCATCAGGTCGCGGCCCGCCCTGGGTTGCCGGTACTCGCGAGCAATGGCGCTGAACAGCGTGTCCACGTAGTGGCTGTCGGCCCCCAGTGTGTAACAACGCGCCGTACTCATCGCCGAAATGTCGAGCGCCGCCTCCAGTTGCTCCACCAGCGGCCTCGCCAGGCTGAGAATGTGGCCCTGAATGTCTTCGGCGAACCTGAACGTGTGAACGCTCAAGGCCGGCACCACCTGCAATGACGGCGTCTCGACCTCGCTGACGCTGTCTTCGACCTTCAGCCTCGCCTTGCCCGATTGCACATACAGCAACTGAACCAGATCGCCATGCCGATGCGGCTTGATCTCCCATTCGTGCATCTTGCTGCGCTCGGGGATCGACTCGCAGTGGATCAGGTCCGGCGTCGGCCAGGCCGTGGTTTCTCCGTAGAGCTTGAACACCGGTATGGCGGTGACAGCCGTTCTGACCATGTTGCCCTCCCCCGTCCGGACCCTCGAAAAGTCCAGATAATGCGCTGGATATTGCCTTCTTATCTCGACGCCATCCATTAAAAATGCAGGAGACAACAATAATCGTATCTCGCTGGTCACGGCTGGCAGGGATCACCAGAGAGGGCACCCGTCATGAAAACCCAAGTCGCCATTATCGGTGCAGGCCCTTCCGGGCTGCTGTTGGGCCAGTTGCTTCAGCGTGCCGGCATCGACAACGTGATCGTCGAGCGCAAGGACCCCGACTACATCCTTTCGCGCATCCGCGCAGGCGTGCTTGAACAAGGCATGGTTGATTTGCTGCGAGAGGCCGGCGTGAGTGAACGCATGGACGCCGAGGGGCTGATTCACGATGGGTTCGAACTGGCCTTTGACGGTCGCTGTGAACGCATCGACCTGAAAAGCCTCGCCGATGGCAAGACCGTGATGGTCTACGGTCAGACCGAAGTCACCCGGGACCTGATGGCCGCCCGCGCGGCCATCGGCGCAATGACCGTCTATGACGCCTCGGACGTCAACGTACACGACCCAAAAACCGACAGCCCTTACCTGACGTTCGTGAAAGACGGCGAAACCGTGCGCCTGGACTGCGATTACATCGCCGGCTGCGACGGTTTTCATGGTGTGTCCCGGCAGTCGATCCCGGCCGAAACACTGAAGGTTTTCGAGCGCGTCTATCCGTTTGGCTGGCTCGGCGTACTGGCCGACACACCGCCGGTCAACGAAGAGCTGGTCTACGCCAATCACCCGCGCGGCTTCGCCCTGTGCAGCATGCGCTCGGCGGTTCGCACCCGGTATTACGTACAGGTCAGCGCCAACGAGAAGGTCGAAGACTGGTCGGACGAGCGCTTCTGGAGCGAACTCAAATCCCGGTTGCCCGAGCATCTGGCGGGCCGCCTGGTGACAGGCCCGTCCATCGAGAAAAGCATCGCGCCATTACGCAGTTTCGTAGTGGAGCCCATGCAGTACGGTCGCCTGTTCCTGCTCGGCGACGCCGCACACATCGTCCCGCCCACCGGCGCCAAAGGCCTGAACCTGGCGGCCAGTGACGTCAGCACGCTGTACCGGATACTGCTCAAGGTCTACCGCGAAGGCCGCACCGACCTGCTGGAAAAATACTCGCAGATCTGCCTGCGCCGGGTGTGGAAAGCCGAACGGTTCTCCTGGTGGATGACCTCGGTCCTGCACAACTTCCCCGACACCGACGCGTTCAGCCAGCGCATTCAGCAGACCGAACTGGATTACTACGTAGGTTCAGAGGCCGGGCGCAGGACGATTGCAGAGAATTATGTGGGTTTGCCGTATGAGGCGATTGAGTAGGGCATTAATGACTGAGGGCACGTGCTGCTGCAATCAGATGTTGATGCCTGCCCTGCCGACACCCTTAATATGGCTACGCTGAATCAGTGTGCGCAATGCTGCGTTCAGGCTCTACTGGCAGTGAATAAACATTCCGATGCTGACGCGCGCACGAGCCTGTTGAACCACCGCATCACCGATGCGTCGCCACGATTAAGAACGGCCCACGCTAAACAGCGGGCGGTCAGGTCATTCATCAATGACCTGACTCAAACTATCGAGCTGTGCTTGATCAGCACATCACACTGCCTGACTTACCGGGAATAAGCAGTCGTGCCCGAATACGCTCTGACGGCAGAAGTCGTGTTCACATGCCTGATGCGGTAAGTACCAAAGCCGCCGAACTCCAGATAGGAGGCTTTCCCTGTCAACGTACTTTGAGCCACTTGCACCCATCCCGAGCCTGATTGCTTGTCAATATACAACGCTGGCGCAGAACCCGTACCTAGCGCAGCTGCGGTCGAAGAAATATTCGCACTGCTGCAGCCTGAGGCAGAGGTGATCTGAAAAGGACCATAGGCCACTATTTCAGAATTGGCAGCGATGGTGCCGCTGTAGGTGTTTTTGATATTCAAGCATACGGCTGATGCTTGAAGTGAAAACAGAGACATTGCTACGAACGGCAGAATCAAAATACGCTTCATAAGTCTTCCTGACTTTAACACTACAGTAATATATAGTTCACGGCGCTTTCTCGGCACACGTACGAGATTGCAGCCTGCGTCTTAAAACGAAAAGGGTGAGCGACGACTCTATGGCCCCATCCTTCACCTCCGTTAAGATTTTCAGAAAACAAGACACGCCATCGATCAATCAACAGCACGGTGAGAAAATAGAAAACGACAGAGTGAGCAATCGATAAAACGTTTAAGGGGGGCGGGCATGAGACAGGCTACATCAAACGATGTGCAAATGAGCATCACTGTAGCAAGAGTTAACCGAGGCATAAAAACCCTACCGTCCATGTAGTCACGCAAGTAACATTAAGTCCTTAAAGTATTTATGCCTGCGCAAGACAACGATGTCAATACAATATTTTCGTGATGCATTGCCACTTGCTGGATGCGAGATCACCCCACCCTCTTTAGCGGATTGGCAGAAAACAGAAGTGTTTGCAGCCGCCTCAAAATACGTGCTGATTGAAGTTTTTTGGCGTGAACCTCAAGCTTTCAGACATGCCACCAGGCTCTGTGCGACGCCGGTGGACGAGAATCCTTGATGCGCAAAATTCTGCGCATCAAATGGTCGGGTAAAACGGGTAAAGGCATACACCTCAAGCTCTCCAGCAGACAAACAAAAGCTTGCGCACATGCGTATGGAACTGCGCGCTATTTCACGATTCCTGGTTAAAAAACTGTCTACACACCTTGCCTTATACGGCTATCTATCTGTTTTTAAACAATAAAAATATTTTCGGCACACATTTTGGAATGCAGTTCTGCATAAGGCGGGTGAATGGCCCGTTGCTGCGCAGAGAATTTCCCGCATGACCGATAAAAACGGCACCCATCAACAACGACGTGCTGCACGCTTCCCCAA
>NZ_MTSA01000010.1:0-223371 GCF_002157375.1 Pseudomonas syringae | reverse complement strand
TCGCGAACAAGTTCGCTCCCACGGCCTTCGGCCAGAATCAAAAGAACTTGTGTATAACGCTAAGCGCGGAGCATGGGCACGATAGGTGTTCTTGCGATCAACGCTCGTTCCTCACGCTCTCAAAGAGCCCGGAAAACAGGGCTTTCAGGCTTCTGCCCGCAGGGCGTGGGAGCGAACTTGTTCGCGAAGACGGTATTTCAGACGAAGCATTTTCGGTGATGACACAGGCCCTTTGATGCCGAGCCCTTCGACGGTGGTGACGTAGCCATCTCGCCGCTCCAGTGCGCTGAAGTCGCCCGCGACGCTGTTCTGTACGAACGCCATGCGGCGATAGCCTTTGGCGTGTAGGTAGCGGGCAGCCGTCACGCCGACATCGTAGTGAGAGAAACCGATCTGGATCGGGCTGCGCTCGGGTTGATGGTCCCAGGTTTCGATCACCGGAATGTCGGTCTGCCCGATCATTTTTTCGGTGGCGTCGCTGTGGAAGCGACTGGTCAGCACCAGCGCTGCCGGAGACCAGCCCAGAAAGGCCCGCACTGCGCTTTCTTCCTGTTCGGCGGAAAAGTAGCTGGAGGCCAGCAACAACTGGAAACCGTGCCGACTCAACGTGTCGCTGAAGCCCTGAATGGTGTTGGCGAAGATCGGCCCGGAGATATTGGGAACCACCATCGCCACCACTTTGTTACGCGCCGACGCCAGACCGCCTGCGGCCAGATTAGGCACGTAGCCCAGCGTATTGACCGCTGCTGCGATGCGCTCGCGCAACTCCGGTGATACCTGCTCCGGCTGATTGAAATAACGCGAAACGGTAATGGCCGACACCCCCGCGTGACGGGCCACGGCGGTGATGGTGACCCGGCCTGCGCCTCGGCGTTTGCGTGTCACGGGTTTCTCATCGGCCATGTTTGATCACTTCGCATAAAAGTAAAAAGAATATAAAACTAATTTTTCAGTATTGGACGATCTATCAGTCGATTCTCGATACTGGCGATGTTAGCGCTAACAAAGATGGTTGTCTGCTACTCGCCACCGCGAATGCCCGGACCCGGTTTAGCCAGCACGAATAGGCGCCAGTGCGTACCGCACTGTCGGATCAGGGCATATTTCAGGCAGGCACGCAGATGCACACAACACGTGGAGACGGCGTCAGACACACACTTCTGGCGCACGCTATCGATCAGGCTCATGTGGCGCGGGGGCGTCGTTATGGCTGGTTGCTGATGGGGCTGACAGCCATGCCTTGGGTTCCGGTCATGGCGGAGACTGACGCTGCGCAAAACGCTGAGACCGTGGCGCTGGAGTCCGTCACCGTGACGGCCACGCGCCGTGAAGAATCGCTGCAAAAAGTGCCGGTCGCCGTCTCGGTGATTCAGGGCGAACAACTGGAGCGGGACAACCGCAATGGCGTCGCCAGCCTTGTGCAGCAAGTGCCGTCGCTGAACTTCCGCACGGGCGCTTCCAACAAGGACACCTCGCTGTTCATTCGCGGTGTCGGCACCATTTCCACCTCGCCGGGCGTCGAGCCGACCGTGGCGACCGTGATCGATGGCGTGGTGTATGCGCGTCCGGGTCAGGCCACGCTGGACTTGCTCGACCTCGAACGCATCGAAGTGCTGCGCGGCCCGCAAGGCACGCTGTTTGGCAAGAATGCGTCGGCCGGTGTGCTTAACGTCACCACCAAGGCACCGACCGAAGCGACTCACGGTTATATCGACCAGTCGTATTACAGCGGCAACGAAAGCCGCACCCGGTTCGGCATTGGTGGCAGCCTGATTCCGCAGACCCTCAAAGGCTCGATCACCACGCTGTTCGGCAGTTACGACGGCAACGTCGACAACACGCTCAATGGTCAGGAGGTCAACGGCTACAACCGCAAAGGCGCGCGCGGCAAGCTGGAGTTCACGCCCAACGACGACATAACCTTCACCCTCGCCGCGGACTACATGCAGTCTCACGATGACGCGCCCAACGGTGTGGTCAGCAAGGCGCTGACCCCGGCGTTCGCCAGTGCGCTGTCGCCGGTGCGCGCCGACAGCGACAATCGAAACGTGGTCAGCGACTACCGCAGCCATGTCGAAGACGTCAACAAAGGCCTGTCCGGCCAGCTCGACTGGCAACTGGGCGATTACACCCTGACGTCCATCACCGCCTGGCGTGGCTGGGACAACACGCAGTATCAGGATGGCGACCGCCTCGGCACCGTCACGGCTGCGTTTCCCGGCACGGAAGACAAGGGCGATCTTGAGTTCAACCAGTATTCCCAGGAGCTGCGGCTGGCGTCGCCAAAAGGTCAGTTTGTCGAGTACGTCGGCGGCCTGTTCTACATGCACGGCAAGAGCGACGAAACCTATCAGCGCACGCTGATCACGCCGACGACTCAGGACCGTGGCGTTGCGGATTACACCACCACCACCGACAGCTACTCGGTGTTTGGCGAAACCACCTTCAATTTCACACCTGATTTCCGCGCCATTGCCGGTGCGCGCTGGACCCATGATGATCTGGAATACGATCACCGCCGGGTGTCGACATCCGCGACCACCGTCAGCGGTATTCAGCCGGCAACCAGCAGTTCGGGTTCGGTGGACGAAGACGGCAAGTCCGGGCGTCTCGGTTTGCAATACGACCTGAGCGACAGCGTGATGACGTACATCACCTATTCGCGTGGCTACAAGGGGCCGGCCTATAACGTGTTCTTCAACATGCAGCCGCGTGATACCCAGGCCCTCAAACCGGAAACCTCGAACACCTGGGAAGTCGGCGTCAAAGCCACCACCTGGAACAATCGCCTGACCACCAACCTGGCGGTGTTTCACAGCGATTACGACAACTATCAGGCGAACTTCTTCGACAGCGTCGCCGGGCAGGTCGTGACGCGATTGATCAACGCAGGCAGCGTCAGCACCGAAGGTGTCGAGCTGGATTACGCATTGCAGGCCACCCACAACCTGAAGTTTTCCGGCGCGCTGTCCTACACCCGTGCGCGGATCGACACGTTTGCCTGCCCGGCCGGTGCAGCGGCGTCGTGCAATGTCGATGGCAAGACCTTGCCCTACAGCCCGGACTGGAAAAGCTACGTTCGCGCCGATTACACCATCCCGCTGGACAACGGCCTGGACATCGAACTGGGCACCGATTACAGCTGGCAGAGTGAAGTGCAGTACGACATCAGCCAGAACCCGGACACCAAACAGGGTGCCTATGGCATCTGGAATGCCAGCGTGGCACTGGCCGACTACAACAGCGGCTGGCGCGTGGCGCTGCTGGGTAAAAACCTGGCCGACAAGTCCTACTCACCGATGCTGGCGACGGGCGGCAACTACGTTTACCGGTCCGTGCCACGTGATGACGAACGTTATTTCGGCGTGCAGCTGCGCAAGGATTTTTGAGTCGCTGCCCGCAGCTACACAGTAAGGAGTGAGGCATGAGCACGACTGCTCGACAGATGAAACTGGGCGCTTTTCTGATGGCCACCGGGCACCACGTTGCGGCCTGGCGTCACCCGGATGTGCCTGCGGACGCCGGACTGGATTTCAAGCACTACCGGCATTTGGCCAAGGTGGCGGAAGCGGCGAAATTCGATACGTTGTTTGTGGCAGACAGCGTGGCTGCAGCGACCGGCGATATCGCCAGTCGCATGGCACGTTCGGATCATTTCGAGCCGCTGACGCTGCTCTCGGCGTTGAGCGCCGTGACGGACCACATCGGCCTGATTGCAACGGCGACCACCACCTACAACGAGCCGTACCACGTGGCCCGCAAGTTTGCCTCGCTGGATCATCTGTCTGGTGGCCGGGCAGGCTGGAATCTGGTGACGTCGGATGCCGCCGCCGAGGCGCAGAATTTCGGTCGCGCCGAACATGTCGGCCATGCCGAGCGCTATAGCCGGGCGCGAGAGTTTCATCAGGTGGTGACTGGCCTTTGGGACAGCTGGGCAGACGACGCCTTCACCCGTGACAAGGCCAGTGGCGAGTATTACAACCCGGCCAAACTGCATGTGCTGGATCACGTGGGTGAGCATTTCAGCGTCAAAGGCCCGCTGAACGTGGCGCGCTCGCCGCAGGGTCAGCCGGTGGTGGTGCAGGCCGGTTCCTCGGAAGTCGGCCGCGATCTGGCGGCACAGACGGCAGAAGTGGTGTTCACCGCGCAGACCTCGCTGGCCAGTGCTCAGGCGTTCTACGCCGACATCAAGGGCCGTTTGAGCGCTTACGGGCGTGACGCCGATTCGCTGAAAGTCATGCCCGGCGTGTTCATCGTCCTGGCAGAAACCGAAGCGCTGGCGAAGGCGAAATTCGAGTCGTTTCAGGACCTGGTCGAGCCGCAAGTGGGCGTCGCGTTGTTGGGGCGCATGCTGGGCAATTTTGACCTGTCGGGCTACCCGCTGGACGGCCCGTTGCCCGAGCTGCCGCTGACCGACAGCGGCCAGCGCAGTCGACAAAAACTGCTCACTGAGCTGGCTGATCAGGAAAACCTGACCCTCGCACAATTGGGGCGACGGATCGCCGGTGGGCGAGGGCACTACAGCCTGATCGGCACACCTGCTCAGGTCGCCGACGAGCTGCAACGCTGGTTCGAACAAGGCGCAGCGGACGGCTTCAACGTGCTGGTGCCGCATCTGCCGGGCGGTCTGGAAGACGTCGCGCAATGGCTGGTGCCGGAGTTGCAGCGGCGCGGGCTGTTTCGTACTGAATATGAAGGCACCACGTTGCGCGAGAACCTGGGGCTGCAGCGGCCCGTTTATAGATTTTGATTGTGACCGTGCATTCATCGTTACACACAAGTCCGCTCTGGATTCTGGCCGAAGGCCGTGGGAGCGGACCGGGCGACGCTTCGTTTGTCCGCGAAGGGGTCGTGACATCCGCTGAAGATGTATCGCCCGGAATAGAGCTTTCGCGAACAAGTTCGCTCCCACGCCCTGCGGGCAGAATCAAAGGCAGATTTGTGTATGGCAATGGCTTTAGGGCCTAGACCACTGAATTAAAGGATTACCCATGAAACCATTCACTTTCATCGCTGCCATTCTGGCGTTCAGCGGCTTGCTCAATACAGCCTCTGCCGACGAGCCCGACACCCTGCGCATCGGCTACCAGAAGGGCTCGATCACACTCGTGCTGGCCAAGGAAAACGCTCTGCTGGAAAAGCGTTTCCCTGATACGGCAATCAAATGGATCGAGTTTCCCGCCGGGCCGCAGATGCTTGAAGCGCTGAACATCGGCAGTCTGGACATCGCCTCGACCGGCGACATCCCGCCGATTTTCGCTCAGGTGGCGGGTGCGGACCTGGTCTACATCGGCACGGAACCGTCCAAGCCGCACGCAGAAACGATACTGGTGCGTAACGAGAGCCCGCTGCACAGCGTCGCTGACCTGAAAGGCCGCAAGGTCGCCCTTCAGAAAGGCTCCAGTTCCCACAACGTGTTACTGCGCCTGCTGAACAAGGCCGGTCTGACGTTCAAGGATATCCAGCCGATCTACCTGACCCCGGCCGATGCCCGTGCCGCGTTCGAGAACGGCAGTGTCGATGCCTGGGCGATCTGGGACCCGTATTACTCCATCGCCATGAGCGAAGGCCACAGCCGTCTGCTGGCCAATGGCGAAGGGTTGGGGTTGTCCGGACCGTTCTATACGGCGCGCCGGGCCTTTGCCGAGAAAAACGCTGCGTTCGTGCAGCAGGTTCTCGACGAACTGACGGTGGCCGACGGGCTGGCTCGCTCGCATCGCACTGAAAGCATTCAGACCCTGGCGCGTAGCATGGGGTTGTCCGAAGCGGTGATCACTCAGTATCTTGACCACCGGCCTGTATCGCCCAGCCTGCCGATTACCGCCGAGATCGTGCGTGCGCAGCAGGCGACCGCTGATCTGTTTTACGACAACCACTTGATACCCAAGCGGGTCGACATTCAGCAGGCTGTCTGGCAAAAGCCATGATTGCGCGTGCGATCAGATACCTTCTGTTCGCCAACGCAGTGAAGACGCCTCGAGTATCCCCAGACAAGAGAGGATTCAATGACCTACATCGCTGCCGAAAATCGTTACGAAGACATGCCTTATCGCCGTACCGGCCGCAGCGGGCTGGTGCTTCCGGCATTGTCGCTCGGCTTGTGGCACAACTTTGGCGACAGCACCCCGATCGACACCCAGCGCGCCATGCTGCGCACGGCGTTCGATCTGGGCATCAACCATTTTGACCTGGCCAACAACTATGGCCCACCCTACGGCAGCGCCGAGATCAACTTTGGCCGCCTGCTGCGCGAAGACTTCAAACACTACCGTGATGAACTGATCATCTCCAGCAAGGCAGGCTGGGACATGTGGCCGGGGCCTTACGGGCAGGGCGGTGGCTCGCGTAAATACGTGCTTGCCAGCCTGGACCAGAGCCTGCAACGCATGGGGCTGGATTACGTCGATATTTTCTATTCCCACCGCTTCGACCCGGACACCCCGCTGGAAGAAACCGCCAGCGCGCTGGCCACTGCGGTGCAGCAGGGCAAAGCGCTGTATATCGGTATCTCGTCGTACTCCGGCGCCAAGACGCGCGAAATCGCTGCACTGCTGAAAGAGTGGAAAGTGCCGTTGCTGATTCACCAACCGGCTTACAACCTGCTCAATCGCTGGGTTGAAAAAGACCTGCTGGAGGCCACCGAAGAGCTGGGTGCGGGCGTGATTGCCTTCACTGCGCTGGCGCAGGGGCTGCTGTCGGACAAATACCTGAACGGCGTGCCCAAGGATGCACGGGTCAATCGTCCGGGCGGCGGTTCCTTGCAGGCGTCGCACTTGTCCGAGCAGAACATCGCCCACGTGCGCGCCCTGAATGAAATCGCTCAGCGTCGCGGTCAGAGCCTGGCGCAAATGGCCCTGGCCTGGACCCTGCGAGATCCACGCGTGACGTCCGCGCTGATCGGCGCCAGCCGCCCGGAGCAGATCATCGAGAACGTTGGCGCGCTGAAGAACCTAGCGTTCAGCCCGGAAGAGCTGGCCGAGATCGACAGCTTTGCGGTGGAAGGCGGGATCAACCTGTGGGAAAAGCCATCGCTGGCTGAGTGATACGTTATGCACAAACCTGACTGACGCTCACCGCGCAGCAGACAGCGTAATACTCAAGTCTGCTTTTGATTCTGGCCAAAGCCCGTGGGGGCTAACGGGTTCGCGAAAGGGCCGGTGCATTCTCCGAACTGCATCGTCTGAACTACCGCCTTCGCGAACCTGTTTGCTCCTACGCCCTTCGGGCAGAAGCCTGAAAGCCAGATAGCGCTGAGTCAACGAGAGCTACTCAGCCCTCATCCGCCTCGTCGTCATCCCCGCCATCGACCTTCATGCCCAGCTCCTTGATCTTGCGGGTCAAGGTGTTACGGCCCCAGCCCAACAGCACCGCAGCGTCGCGGCGGCGGCCGGCGGTGTGTTTGAGGGCGGTTTCGATCATGATCCGCTCGAACGTCGGCACCGCGCTGTCGAGCAAGCTCGACTGACCGCGAGACAACGCCTGATCGGCCCACTGACGCAATGCCTGTTCCCAGTTGGTGACCGGTGCGGCGTCTTGCGGCAGGCTGAGCAGTTCCGGTGGCAGGTCGCTGATATGCACTTCGCGGCCTGAGGCCATGACCGTGATCCAGCGGCAGGTGTTCTCCAGTTGACGAACGTTGCCCGGCCACGGGAGATGCTTGAGGTATTCCTCGGTCTCGGCCTTGAGCAGTTTCGGCTCGACGGAAAGCTCTTGCGCAGCGCGGCTCAGGAAGTGCCTGGCCAGGGTCGGAATGTCTTCACGACGGTCCGACATGCGCGGGATGTGGATGCGGATCACGTTCAGACGGTGGAACAAGTCCTCGCGAAACTTGCCGGCCTGCACGAGGGTTTCCAGGTTCTGGTGAGTGGCGGCAATGATCCGCACGTCCACCTTGACCGGCGTATGACCGCCGACCCGATAGAACTCGCCATCAGCCAGCACTCGCAGCAGCCGGGTCTGGGTGTCGGCCGGCATGTCGCCGATTTCATCGAGGAACAGCGTGCCGCCGTCAGCCTGTTCGAAGCGTCCGCGACGCAGGTTCGCTGCGCCGGTAAAGGCTCCTTTTTCATGGCCGAACAGCTCTGACTCCATCAGGTCCTTGGGGATCGCCGCCATGTTCAACGCGATGAACGGCGAAGCCGAACGCGGGCTGTGGCGGTGCAGGGCGTGGGCGACCAGTTCTTTACCGGTTCCCGACTCACCGTTGATCAAGACGGTGATGTTGGAATGACTCAGACGCCCGATGGCACGAAACACTTCCTGCATCGCAGGCGCTTCGCCAATGATTTCAGGCGTGCGGGTCAGCGTCGGGGCGACGTCCAGGCCTTGCTGCTCCTGAGCATGCTGGTTGGCTCGCTTGACCAGCGAGACTGCTTCATCGACGTCGAAGGGCTTGGGCAGGTACTCGAAAGCACCGCCCTGATAGGACGCCACCGCGCTGTCCAGGTCCGAATGGGCGGTCATGATGATCACCGGCAAGCGCGGATGCTGCTCACGAATCCGCGCCAGCAGGTCCAGGCCGCTGGCGCCGGGCATGCGAATGTCGGAAATGATCACGTCCGGTTGCTGACGGGCCAGACGGCTCATCACCCCGTCGGCGCTGTCGAAGCTCTGTGTGGTCATGCCTTCCTGTTGCAAGGCCTTTTCCAGTACCCAGCGGATGGAACGATCGTCGTCTACGATCCAGACAGTTTCACTACGGCTCATGTCGAAGCTGCTCCTTGTTCCAGCGGCAGGAAGATCGAGAATGTGGTGTGGCCGGGATGGCTGTCACACTCGATCAGGCCCTGGTGCTGGCTGATGATGTTCTGGGTAATGGCAAGTCCGAGCCCCGTGCCATCCGGGCGCCCGCTGACCATCGGGTAGAAAATGGTTTCCTGAAGCTCGGCCGGAATGCCGGGGCCGTTGTCGATGATTTCGATCTTGCTCACCAGTCGGTGGCGTACATGCCCGATGGTGAACTGGCGCATGGCGCGGGTTCGCATTGTGATCCGGCCCAGACGCAGTTCGTTCTGGCCGCTGATGGCCTGCATCGCGTTGCGCACGATATTGAGCACGGCCTGAATCATTTGCTCGCGGTCGATCAACACATCGGGAATGCTTGGGTCGTAGTCACGCACCAGCGTGATGCAGCCCTGGCTTTCGGCCTCGACCAGGCTGCAGACCCGTTCGAGTACTTCATGCACGTTGGTCATGGCCAGCAATGGCAGTTTGTTGGAGCCCAGCATCCGGTCGACCAGATTACGCAGCCGGTCGGCTTCTTCGATGATGACGTTGGTGTAATCCTTGAGGCTTTCTTCCGGCAGCTCGCGGGCCAGCAATTGTGCGGCGCCGCGAATCCCGCCCAGTGGATTCTTGATTTCGTGAGCCAGGCCGCGCACCAGCATTTTGGTGGTTTCCTGCTTGGACAGCTGGGCCTCTTCCTTGGTGATGCGCAGCAGCCGGTCACGCGGATGCACTTCAAGCAGCAACAGGGTATCGCCCTTGCTGAGGATCGGCGTCACTGCGTAGTCGACGGTCAGGGTCTGGCCGGTCAGTGCGGTGAGCATCGCTTCGCGCTTGGTAAAAGGGTGTGCCTGTTCCACTGCCTGACGCAGTGAACTCAGTGCTTCAGTCGACTCGGTGAACAGTTCGCTGATGAATTGCCCATGGCTGCGCTGACCGCTGATGGCCAGCAGCATTTCCGCCGCCGGGTTCATGTACTCAAGTCGCAGGTCGGCGTTGAGCAGAATGGTGGCAGTTGTCAGGTTATCCAGTAACAGTCTGTGCAGCGCGTCGCTGATAGTCATGAATCGTGTTGACCTCTTTTGGCACATTGCAGTCGCGCAATGCTGGTGCTGGTTGGTCTGCGCCAGCAGGAGCAAAGCCACCAATACGGTGCTGTACCGGTGAAGTTGCAAAAAACAAACCAAGGCTCCGAAAAGAAGCGTTTTATCTGCAAAGACAGGTCATTTTTCGCAGGCGTGCCCGCATACAGCGCCACCTGTGGGGGCTTTCTGAACCAAACTGGGCTGTATTGTTGCGCAGGTGGCCGATTTGCGCACCAAAAAGGTGCTTGCATGTTGGCGCGTGTCAGAGGAAGGGGATGAGGCTGCTTTTCGGTTCGGGTTTGTCCTTGAGTGGGCACTCCGGGCGGACCCCGAAATCTTCATCCTTGCATGGCCGTGTGGCGCGTTTTTGCGCCAGCGACATGCGCTGCAAGTGGAAGGGCTGGTTGGGCGTCTTCTCCAGAACGCGGCCGAGCTCATCGAAAATCTCTACGGAAAGCTGATGCGTGCCACGGTCTACGTTGCTCAGCGGGAAAACCGGACTGCGTCCGGGCTGGCCCACGGGAATTCCGTCCAGCAACAGCCGATAACTGTGGCCCGGCTGTAACGCGGGATCGCTGGTGACGGTCACGATCAGGTCTCCGCTGGGGACACTGAGCGCAGCGTCCGGCTCCGGCACCAGAATTCTCAGCAATTGATAATGAAACATCGGTTGCTGCTCGGGTTTGGCCGGGCGGGCTTTCAAGGTGCGGGTCGGTGGCGTGCCGGTCATGTTGTTGCTGGGCGGGATATCAACACGTGTGGCGTTCTTGCGCGGCTGGTCGGTGAACACCCGGTTACCCTGCGCATCGATGTAGGTGTAGACGTCGGCCATCGCCGGCAGCGCCGACAGCCCTAGCAGGCAGATCAGCAGGCCGCGCAGGGTAAGCCTGTTCATGGTTTGCCGAGGCTGACGCGCTGGATGGTCAGCGTGATCGTCTCGCTCTGCTGGATGATCCGCTCGCCATCCTTCACCACCACCGCAAAGCTGTGTTCACCGCGATCGATATTGACCACCTGAAAGCGCGGCAGGTTGGAGGGTTGCCCGTACAGGTTGCCGTCCAGCAGCAATTGCAGGCGGTGGTTCTGTTGCAGCCGCGGATGGATCTTTACGCCAATGATAAAGGTGCCGTTGTTGGCGCGTAACGCCTCATCAGCGGGCAGGTCAGTCAGCTCCAGTACGTCGTAGGCCGTCTGTGGCTGCTGTTGAGCAGGCGCCGAAGCGGGAGGCGATTGCGGTGCGCTGTTGACGACCGGTCTCGGTGGCGCCTGGGTTTCGATGCTGTTGAGCGGCGGTAATTCGACCACTTCGGTCTTGGTGCCGTTGGGCGGTTGATTGCTGAACGCGGTGTTGCCGTTGGCATCGGTGTACTTATAGATCTGCGCCAAGGCAGGCAGGCTGATCAACAGCAGCAGGCAAATCAGGCTTTGACGCATGAGACTCTCGACGACAAGGGGCACGAATGGCCGTCAGCATAGAACACATCGCTCTATGCTGCGCTATCCGCCTGATGTGTCAGAGTTTTGCCGAGCATAGATCGGCGGTGGCCATGACCAGCGCCTGATCATGAATCTCGTCGGTCTGATAGCGCTTCAGCGCGGCGTCCAGCTGGATCTTGCAGTTTTCGGTTTTGCGCAGTGGCTGGAAGTCGGCATAGGCCTGCAGCAGTTGAGTCTGCAGCCGGTCGAGTTTCGGGCGAATGTCGTCTACCAGGCTGAGCCTGACCGTATCGGGCGCCTTGCCCGCTGCGTGCCACTGCGCGAGCAGGGCATTCTGTACCTGTTTGTTGGCTTCTATCTGCGCCCGGAACAGGCGCTGGACATCATTGGGGTCCAGTTTGAATTCGGCCGCGCGGGCCTGTGCGGCGAGGATGACTTGCTGCTCGCGGGGCGGGTCTTCGACGGCCTTGCCGCTGTCCCATTTGCTCAGGGCGACCTGGTCCGCGATGGACAGGCGCTCGCTGATCGCTTGCAGCAGCGGCTCGATGGTGGAGGGTTTCTGCTCGGCGGCAAACGCGAAGCAGGAAGACATGCACGTCAGAGTCAGCAGGGAAGTGGCCAGAAGCAGGCGCATGGCGGTTCCATCTCGGATCGGTTGGGAAGGTGCAGATTTAACTCCAGGTCACCGACCGGAACCAGTGGCGCAGGGTGAACAAAACTTCACGCTGGGAATGACGGGCAAAAAAAGACCTCCCGAAGGAGGTCTCTTGTCACGCCATCAAGGGATCAGCAGCTGTAGTACAGCTCGTATTCCAGTGGGTGTACGAAGGTGCGAACGCGGATTTCTTCTTCGCTTTTCAGCTCGATGTAGGCATCGATGAAGTCGTCGCTGAATACGCCGCCCTTGGTCAGGAACGCACGGCCCTTGTCCAGCTCTTCCAGAGCTTCTTTCAGGCTGCCGCAAACTTGTGGAATCTCTTTGGCCTCTTCAGGCGGCAGGTCATACAGGTTTTTGTCAGCAGCGTCGCCAGGGTGGATCTTGTTCTGGATGCCGTCCAGGCCAGCCATCAACAGGGCAGCGAATGCCAGGTACGGGTTAGCCGCTGGATCCGGGAAGCGTGCTTCGATACGACGGCCGCGTGGGCTGGAGACGTAAGGAATACGGATCGACGCGGAACGGTTACGGGCCGAGTAGGCCAGCATGACCGGCGCTTCGAAGCCCGGGACCAGACGCTTGTAGGAGTTGGTCGACGGGTTGGTGAAGCCGTTCAGGGCCTTACCGTGCTTGATGATGCCGCCGATGAAGAACAGGGCGGTGTCGGACAGACCGGCATAGCCTTCACCTGCGAAGGTGTTCTTGCCGTCTTTGGAGATCGACATGTGTACGTGCATACCCGAACCGTTGTCACCGTACAGTGGCTTCGGCATGAAGGTCGCGGTACGGCCGTAAGCGTCGGCAACGTTGTGTACGCAGTACTTCAAGGTCTGAACTTCGTCAGCCTTTTTAACCAGCGTGTTGAATTTCACGCCGATTTCGTTCTGGCCGGCAGTGGCCACTTCGTGGTGGTGAACTTCCACGATCTGGCCCATTTCTTCCAGTGCGTTGCACATGGCGGTACGGATTTCGTGGTCGTGGTCGACCGGTGGCAGTGGGAAATAGCCACCTTTGACGCCCGGACGGTGACCCTTGTTGCCGCCGTCGACGTCGCCGTCAGTCATCCACGAAGCCTGTTCGGAGAAGATCTTGAACATCGAACCGGAGATGTCGGACTTGAACTTCACTTCGTCGAACACGAAGAATTCTGGCTCAGGGCCTACGAAAACGGTGTCGCCGATACCGGTGGACTTCAGGTATTCCTCGGCACGGTGGGCAATGGCGCGTGGGTCGCGGTCATAGCCTTGCATGGTCGAAGGTTCGATGACGTCGCAGACCAGAATCAGGGTCGGCTCTTCGGTGAACGGATCGAGAACGGCCGTTTCATCATCCGGCAGCAGGATCATGTCGGAGGCTTCGATACCTTTCCAGCCAGAGATGGAGGAACCGTCGAACATTTTGCCGACTTCGAAGAAGTCGTCTTCCAGTGCATCGCGCGCAGGCATCGTGACGTGCTGCTGCTTGCCCTTGGTGTCTGTGAAGCGCAGATCAATCCATTTAACGTCATGATCTTTGATGAGTTGAACCGACTTCGACATGGTGTCCTCCGGGTGGCTAGGGACCGACTTGGTAGAGTTTTGGTCCCTTGAAATGTGGTGGTGCCGGCGCGAATACTCTGCCAAGGCAACCTGCCTCACAAGGGAGCAATTTGCATGCCAGTGCCCCGTGTTGGGTTTTTTGCCTCAAAGGCGGGTTTTCAGGGGGCGAAAACGCGTCTGACAGGAAAATAGCGCACCGTAATGGCGCTTCAAAATGGTGCGTCGACTCTTTTTGGTGCGTGCGTGATCGCGTGTACGATAACTGGTTAAACACTGAGCAATTTCCGCTATAATCCGCGCCCCCCTTTTTTGGTCGGCACCTCACGCACCGTTTCCATGAAACTAATCGTTAAAGTTTTCCCAGAAATCACCATCAAAAGCCCGCCGGTGCGCAAGAAATTCATCCGGCAACTGGGCAAGAACATTCGTACCGTGCTCCGGGAACTGGACGCGGACATTGTCGTGGGTGGCGTATGGGACAACCTTGAGGTCGAAACCCGCCAGACCGACCCCAAAGTGCTGCAGGGCATCAGGGATCGGCTGAGCTGCATGCCGGGTATCGCCAACTTTCTGCAGGTGGCCGAGTACCCGCTGGGCGATCTGGACGACATCGTTGCCAAGTGCAAACTGCACTACGCCGACCTGCTGCCGGGCAAGATGTTTTCCGTGCGTTGCAAGCGCGCCGGACGACACGATTTCAGCTCGATGGATGTCGAGAAATACGTCGGCAGTAAGCTGCGGATGCAATGCGGCGCGGCCGGAATCGAGCTGAAAAAGCCCGATCTGGTCGTACGAATGGAAATTCGCGACCAACGGTTGTTTGTGGTTCATGACCAGCATCAGGGCATGGGCGGTTACCCGCTCGGGGCGCTGGAGCAGACGCTGGTATTGATGTCCGGCGGGTTCGATTCGACCGTGGCGGCCTACCAGATCATGCGCCGCGGCCTGATGGCGCACTTCTGCTTCTTCAATCTGGGCGGGCGTGCCCATGAACTGGGCGTGATGGAAGTTGCGCACTTTATCTGGAAGAAGTACGGCAGCTCGCAGCGGGTGCTGTTTGTCAGCGTGCCTTTCGAGGAAGTTCTCGGAGAAATTCTGCAGAAAGTCGATAACAGTCATATGGGTGTAGTTTTGAAGCGTATGATGTTACGCGCTGCATCTGCCGTGGCTGATCGTCTTGAAATCGACGTTCTGGTCACGGGCGAGGCGATTTCGCAGGTCTCCAGCCAGACGCTGCCGAACCTGTCGCTGATCGACTCGGCCACCGACAAGCTGGTCTTGCGACCGCTGGTTGCCAGCCACAAGCAGGATATCGTGGACCTGGCGACTGAAATCGGCACCGCTGATTTTGCCCGGCACATGCCAGAGTATTGCGGGGTGATTTCGGTCAACCCCAAGACCAACGCCAAGCGTAATCGCGTTGAGTACGAAGAAAAGCAGTTCGACATGGCGATCCTCGAGCAAGCGCTCGAGCGCGCGAAGCTGGTTTCGATCGATCGGGTGATCGACGATCTGAGCCGCAATGTCGACATTGAAGAAGTCAGCCAGGCATTGGCCGGCCAGGTCATCATCGACATCCGTCACCCGGATGCCCAGGAAGACCAGCCGTTGCAAGTGCCCGGCGTGGAGATACAGACGTTGCCGTTCTACGCATTGAATAGCCGCTTCAAGGCACTGGATGACACGCGCCAGTACCTGCTGTATTGCGACAAAGGCGTCATGAGTCGCCTGCATGCTCACCATTTGCTCAGTGAGGGGCATGCCAATGTGCGCGTTTATCGACCGAGCTAAGTGCCCGGGGCTGTTTGCCTGTGGCTTGCGTCACCGGCCCCCCGACACCAGTCGTCATGCCGTAACGGCTTTTGCCGACTCGAAATAGTAATCGCTGTCCTTAAACAGTCAGCAGACCGAATCCTCTGATCGAGATACACAAGTGATCGAAAATCTACGTAACATCGCCATCATTGCTCACGTTGACCATGGTAAGACCACCCTGGTAGACAAACTCCTGCGTCAATCCGGCACTCTGGAGCGCGGCGAGCTCAACGACGAGCGCGTGATGGACTCCAACGACCAGGAGAAAGAGCGCGGTATTACCATTCTCGCGAAGAACACCGCGATCAACTGGAATGGCTACCACATCAACATCGTGGACACCCCGGGCCACGCCGACTTCGGTGGTGAAGTAGAGCGCGTGATGTCGATGGTCGACTCCGTGCTGTTGCTGGTCGATGCTCAGGACGGCCCTATGCCGCAAACCCGTTTCGTGACCAAGAAGGCTTTCGAAGCCGGCCTGCGTCCAATCGTGGTTATCAACAAGGTTGACCGTCCAGGCGCGCGTCCGGACTGGGTTCTGGATCAGATCTTCGACCTGTTCGACAACCTGGGTGCTACCGAAGAGCAACTGGACTTCCAGGTCGTTTACGCCTCGGCCCTGAACGGTATTGCCGGTCTGGCTCACACCGACATGGCTGAAGACATGACCCCGCTGTACCAGGCGATTGTCGATCACGTTCCTGCTCCAAAGGTTGACCGTGACGGCCCGTTCCAGATGCAGATCTCCGCACTGGACTACAACAGCTTCCTGGGCGTCATCGGTGTTGGCCGTATCGCTCGCGGTCGCGTCAAGCCGAACACGCCGGTGGTTGCCATCGACGTCAACGGCAAGAAGCGTAACGGCCGTATCCTGAAACTGATGGGTCACCACGGTCTGCACCGTATCGACGTTGAAGAAGCAGCGGCCGGCGACATCGTCTGCATCAGCGGTTTTGACCAGCTGTTCATCTCCGACACCCTGTGCGACCCGCTGAACGTTGAAGCGATGAAGCCGCTGACCGTTGACGAGCCAACCGTTTCGATGACCTTCCAGGTTAACGATTCGCCGTTCTGCGGCAAGGAAGGCAAGTTCGTCACCAGCCGTAACATCAAGGAACGTCTGGACAAGGAACTGCTGTACAACGTTGCTCTGCGCGTTGAAGAAGGCGACACCGCCGACAAGTTCAAGGTCTCCGGCCGTGGTGAGCTGCACCTCTCGGTACTGATCGAAACCATGCGTCGCGAAGGCTTCGAAATGGGTGTCGGTCGTCCAGAAGTGATCATCCGCATGGTTGACGGCGTCAAGCACGAACCGTACGAAAACGTCACCATCGACCTGCCTGAAGAAGCGCAGGGCGCGATCATGGAGCAAATGGGTAACCGTAAAGGCGACCTGACCAACATGGTTCCGGATGGCAAAGGCCGTGTGCGCCTTGAGTACAACATCCCGGCACGTGGCCTGATCGGTTTCCGTAACGAGTTCCTGACCCTGACTTCCGGCGCAGGCATCCTGACCAGCATCTTCGACCGTTACGACGTGATGAAGTCTGGCGACATGTCCGGCCGTCAGAACGGCGTTCTGGTTTCGGTTGCTACCGGCAAGGCGCTGACCTACTCCCTGGAAACACTGCAAGCCCGTGGCAAGCTGTTCCTGGGTCATGGCGAAGACGTGTACGAAGGTCAGATCGTTGGTATCAACAGCCGCGACAACGACCTGGGTGTGAACCCTACCAAAGGCAAGAAGCTCGACAACATGCGTGCTTCCGGTAAAGACGAAACCATCGCACTGGTTCCGCCTATCCGTTTCACTCTGGAACAAGCGCTGGAATTCGTACAAGAAGACGAACTCTGCGAAGTGACGCCAAAGTCGATCCGCCTGCGTAAGAAAATCCTTGGCGAAAGCGAGCGTACTCGCGCTGCCAAGAAGTCGGGCAACTGAGTCATCAGTTAGTCGGCTAGACACAAAAAACCCGGTCGCGAGACCGGGTTTTTTTATGCCTGCCATTTATGCCCTCTGGCATCCGCCAGTGCGGCGGCATTTACTTTGAACGTCCACCTACGGGCGCCAGCAGCAGTTCGATGCGTTGCTTGCGAATGCCGTCGGCGGCGGCTTCAGCCAGGGCGGTGTCGGTGATGATGGTGTCGAATTGGTCCAGCCCGGCCACCTTGTACATGCCGAAGGTGCCGTATTTCGAACTGGTGGCGACCAGGACGGTTTGCGAGGCCGATTGCATGGCGGCCTGCTTGACCTCGACCTTCAGCGCCGAAGGCGTGGTGGTGCCACGTTGCAGGTCCCACGAGCTGGTGGACATAAACGCCACGTCGGTTGCCAATTGTCGCAACGTTGCAGCGGCCAGGCCGCCAACGCTGGAGCGGTTCGGGTGATCGAGCAGCCCGCCAGTGTGAATAACGTCTACGTGTGCCGCATCGGCCAATGCGTTGACCACGCCGAAGTCGTTGGTCACCACGGTCATGCCGGACAGCGCAATAATGTGCGGCACGATTTCCAGCGTGCTGGTGCCTGCGTCCAGATAAATCGTCATGTCCGGGTGCAGCAAACCGGCTGCCAGCCTCGCCATGCCTTGCTTGTGCGGCAGCTCGACCACCGCTTTCGATTGGTGGCTGGGCTCGCTGTGTACCTGGCTGGCGATACGCGCACCGCCGGTTACCGAATAGGCCCGACCTTCCTGCTCCAGCACGGCGATGTCGCGGCGGATGGTCATGTGCGAGCAGTCGAACATCTCCATCAGCTGATGAACGCTGAGCACTTGATGCTTGCGCAACTGACGCAGCATCAGCTCCCGGCGCTGATCGGGAATCATAGGTGTACCGCCGGAAATGGCGATCTCCTCTTCAGTGGACATTCGTACTCCTGTACCTCAATGAGCCGCCCCAGGCAGCAGGCGGTCCGCGCATCTTAGCCAATCGCCTCGGCAATGGAAGCGGCGACCGGGCTTTTTTGCGCGGTTCGGCTCATCTTTGCAACAGTCAGTGCTCAGCTCATCCAGTTGCCACCGTCCACGTTGTAGGTCTGGGCCACCACGTATTCGCTGTCGGCCGAGGCCAGGAAAATCGCCATGCCGGTCAGGTCATCCGCCGTGCCCATGCGCCCGTACGGCACCTGCTCGCCCACCAGCTTTTTCTTTTCGCCCAGTGGCCGGTTTTCATAGCGGGCGAACATCGCGTCGACGCCATCCCAGTGTTCGCCGTCCACCACGCCCGGTGCGATGGCGTTCACATTGATGCCGTGGCGGATGAGGTCCAGCCCCGCCGATTGCGTCAGGCTGATCACCGCGGCCTTGGTCGCGCAATACACCGCCACCAGCGCCTCGCCTCGACGACCTGCCTGGCTGGCCATGTTGATGATCTTGCCGCCGTGGCCCTGAGCAATCATCTGCTTCGCTGCGGCCTGCAAGGTAAACAGCGTGCCCGCGACATTGATTGAAAACAGTCGCTCGTAGCTGTCGCGGGTGATATCGACAATCGGTGCCAGATCGAACAACGCGGCGTTGTTGATCAGGATATCCAGCTTGCCGGTCTGCGCTACCACCGCGGCGACGGCCTGATCGATGGACGCCTGATCCGTCACGTCCATTCTGACGGCATAAGCGTTCGGTCCTAGCTCAGCTGCTGTGGCCTGCGCACGCTCCAGATTGATATCAGCAATCGCTACGCTGGCGCCTTCGCGAATGTAGGCCTGCGCAAACGAGCGCCCGATGCCCCGCGCCGATCCGGTGATCAGCGCGCTTTTGCCTTCAAGTCGATTCATGGGTTCATCATCCGTCCAATAAGTGTGAGGGCTGCCGGGTTACTTCGGATAACCGGCGCGTTTCATCTCGCGTTCGGTAACGGCCTGTGCGGCAGCGAGCGCCTGCTCGGTCGTGGTCTGTCCAGTCACCGCCGCAGAGAACAGCTTGCCGACCGAGGTGCCGATTGCCTGAAACTCCGGAATGGTCACGTACTGGATGCCCACGTAAGGCACCGGCTTGGCTGAAGGTTGCGCGGGATCAGCGTGTTGCATCATCTGCAGCGTAACCTTGGCGAACGGCGCGGCCTTGAGGTAGGCCTCGCTGTACGTGGAGGTCCGGGTGCCGGGCGGTACATTGGTGATGCCATCGGTCTTGGCGACCAGATCGATATAGTCTTTGGACGTTGCCCAGGTGATGAACGCTTTGGCGGCGTCCTTGTGCTTCGAAGTGGCCGGTATCGCCAGCGACCAGGCGTAAAGCCATGAGGAGCCTTTGTCGGTCACTTCAACCGGCGCAGGTGCGAAGCCGACGCTGTCGACCACCTTGCTTTGCTCTTTGTCGGTGGTGAAGGAGCCTGCCACGCTGGCGTCCACCCACAGCGCGCATTTGCCGCTATTGAACAGCGCAAGGGTTTCGTTGAAGCCATTACTCGACACGCCCGGCGGGCCGTACTTCTTGAGGGTATCGACGTAGAAGTTGGCGGCTTTGGTCCATTCCGGGCTGGTCAACTCGGGTTTCCATTGCTCATCGAACCAGCGCGCGCCGAACGCGTTGGCCATCGTGCTGAGCAGCGCAATGTTTTCACCCCAACCGGCCTTGCCGCGCAGGCACATGCCGTAAATACCTTTGTCGGGCTGATGAAGCTTCGCCGCGAACTCGCCCAGTTGCGTCCAGGTCGGGTGCTCCGGCATGCTCAGGCCCGCCTGCTTGAACAGATCGGTGCGGTAGTAAGTGATCGTGCTTTCGCCATAAAAGGGCAGGGCGTAAAGGGTGTCTTTCACCGACAGGCCCTGACGTACCGAGGGAAAGATATCTTCCAGATCGTATTCAGGTGAAAGCCCGGTGACCGGCTCCAGCCATTGTTTCGCGCCCCACAGCGGGGTTTCGTAAGTGCCGATGGTCAACACGTCGAACTGGCCGCCCTGTGTGGCGATGTCGGTGGTCAGGCGCTGACGCAAGACGTTCTCTTCCAGCACCACCCAGTTGAGTTTGATCTCAGGGTGCTGCTGTTCAAAGATTTTCGACAGGCGCTGCATGCGGATCATGTCGCCGTTGTTCACGGTCGCGATGGTCACGGTGTCGGCGGCCTGACTGGCCAGGCTGATGAGGGCGACAGACACGCCTGCGGACAGGAAAAGCGCTTTGTGAATGTTCATCGTAGTGCTCTCCACTCCGCGCCTTGCACGGCGGGAGCTATTGTTTTTGTTGTTGACCACGGCTGGGAGGCCTTGGTGGACAGCCCGATTACAGCAGCCCGTGCGCAGCCGGACAAACGCAGCAAGAACACCGGACTGATACTTTTTTAACCGAGGCCTGCCCGGCTGTCTGAAATCAAAAAAGTATCAGCCTCGGGTCAGGCGCGAACTAGCACTCGCTGATCGGGAAAGCGTATGTTTACCTGTCCGCAGAGCCTTCATAACGATAAAAGGGGCATCCAGTGCCTGACAGCCGTACTGCCTTGTTCGAGCAGCGTCCCGCCGAGCTGGAGGTCATCCTCCCGCAGCCTGACCATTGCTTTCGCTGGTATGAGCATGACTATCCCTACGCGTTGGCGCGCTGGAATCACCACCCGGAATTCGAAATCCATCTGATCCGCCAAGGCAGCGGCAAGCTGGTGGCCGGGGATTACATCGGTGAATTCAGTGCAGGCCATGTGGCACTGATCGGTCCCGATCTGCCCCACGACTGGATGGGTGACCTGGCCCCCGGTGAGCACCTGGCCGGGCGTGACGTGGTCTTGCAATTCGACGGTGCAGCGCTGCTGGCACTGCGCGCTACGCTGCCGGAACTGGGTGACTTGCAGCACCTGTTCGAGCAGGCGCGTCGCGGGCTGGAGTTTTCCGGTGCAACGGCGCTACAGGCGGCGCAACTGCTGGAAAGGATCGGCCCGGCCCAAGGGCTGGAGCGGCTGATTCTGTTCCTGCAACTGGTCAACACGCTGATGAAAGCACCCGCGCAGGAGGTGCGTCTGCTGGCCAGCGCCTGGTATGCCCCCACCCTCGATGCGCGCAGTTCAGAGCGGATCAACAAAGCGTTCGATTACCTGCTTACAGAGCTGACCAGTGATATCCGGCTTTCGGTGATCGCACGACGACTGGACATGAGCGATCCGGGCTTCTCACGGTTCTTCAAACGAACCACCGGCCACTGCTTCATTGACCTGATGCGCAAGTTGCGAATCCAGCGGGCTTGCCGGTTGCTGCTGCAAAGCGAGATGTCGGTGTCGGACATCTGTTTTGAGGTCGGCTACGCCAACCTGTCCAACTTCAACCGGCACTTTCGTGTGGAAATGCAGCAGACGCCCAGTGATTACCGGCGTGCTGCTGCATTGGTCTGATCAATGGTCTGTCGGTTCTTTTGCCTGTGGTGAACGGGTGACGGCATGCACCAGCTTGCCGATTGTCAGCCCCTGCAAGAGAATCGACAGCAGCACCACAATGTACGTGATGCTCAGCAGCAGGTCGCGTTCCGGTCCGGTGGGCAAGGCCAGCGCCAGGGCCACCGAGACGCCGCCGCGCAGGCCGCCCCAGGTCAGAATGCGGATCGTGCCGTGCGGCACCTTGCGCCAGCGACGCAGCAGCAGAATGGCCGGTGCCACGGTGACAAAACGCGAGAGCAGAATCGCCACGGCCAGCAGGCTGGCGGCGATCAAGTGCTGCCACGAGAACGGCAGCAGCAACAGTTCCATGCCGATCAGCGCGAACAGCAGCGCATTGAGCATGTCATCCAGCAATTCCCAGAAACCGTCCATGTAACGACGGGTCATGTCGTTCATGGCCAGATTGCGGCCCATGTTGCCGATAATCAAACCCGCCACCACCATCGCAATCGGGCCTGAGACGTGCAGCTCCGTGGCCATGGCCGAGCCGCCGATGACCAGCGCCAGGGTCAGCATGACTTCGATCTGGTATTGCTCGATGCTCTTGATCATCAGGTACACGGCGTAGCCGATCAGCCCGCCGAACAGCACGCCGCCAATCGCTTCGTGGACGAACAACAGCGCGGTTTCGCCGACCGTGGGCGTCTCGCCCAGTTGCGCAATGCCCAGCAGCACCGTGAACACCACCACCGCCGTACCGTCGTTGAACAGCGACTCACCGACAATAGTGGTCTTCAGAGGCTTGGACGCATTGGCGGTCCGCAACACGCCGAGCACCGCAATCGGGTCGGTGGGCGAGATCAGTGCGCCGAACAGCAGGCAGTACAGCGGGCTGACATGCCAGCCGAACAAGGCAAAGATCCAGTAGGCCAGCGCGCCAATGACAGTCGTCGCGATCAGCACGCCGAAGGTCGCCAGCAGGCCGATGGGCCAGCGGTAGTTCTTCAGATCACCGAGGTTGACGTGCAGCGCTCCGGCGAACAGCAGGAACGACAGCATCCAGTTCATCAGCAAATCGCCGAAGTCGATCTGGCCGATCAATTGTTGAACGCGATCTTCCAGGCCGGGGTAGCCCAGAAAACTCAGCCCCTGCAGAAGCAACGAGAACATCAGCGCAGTGACCATCACGCCAATGGTGGGAGGCAGACCGATAAAACGATAGTTCACATAGGTCAGCAGCGCAGTGAGGCAGATAAAACCAGCAGCGAGTTCAAGCATCCGTCATTCCAAAATCCGTGATTGCAGTTTCTCGATCGCCGTAACCGAGACTGTGTTGGATGGACCCGAGCGGCCTCCAGACACATGGCGATACGACATAGCGGGTCTGCGTTGACCACGCAAAGACGGTGATGTTGCAAAAAAGGCGGGAATAAACGGTCAGGCGGTTGGTGAGCAGCATTTTCAGCGGGCAAGAAACGAAAAAAAATCAGCCCGGAGGATGGTCCGGGCTGATGGGATTTAACGCTGGGTGGCCTCCCTGGCAGGTTCAGAATCATTGGCTGTTTCTGCACCCGCTCAGGACCTGATACTGCACAGTGTTCAGCTTGCCTTTGGAGTCCTCGTAGGTCATCAGTTTTGGCATCACGGCACAGGTCTGCAGGTCCGGGGATTTGCGGATGACCTTGGCGACGTCCAGCTTCATTCCGTACTTATACTCTTTGATCTCCGGCATGGGTTTGTTATGGATGGCGGCGTATTTCTGTACGCTGGCCTGGTGCTCTTTTATCACCGTGGTGGCTTTGACTTCATCCGTGGTGTAAGCGAAAGCACTCATGGGCGACAGGATAGCCAGGGCAAGTAACAACGATTTAGCAGTGCGCATTTTCTGTGTCTCCGTTTGAAGGTGGCTTAACCTTAACAAGCCGACACTAACCGGAAAGTGGCTGAAACATTACAAATCGGTTATCTCGCAGGTGTCAGCTTTCTAACAGTATTGTCATTGTCCGCTCACCTTCCTGTTAGTTATCCCGGCGTAAGCTTGTTTCATCCCTGACGAGCACCGAGCTTTTAAGGACCTTCTTACACACCCAAGAGGTAATGATGATGAAACTGATCAAGTCGATGGTCTTCGCCGTAGCTGCCTTGTCCGCCACTGCAGCTTTCGCCGACGACGGTAACGAGTTCGCAAGCCCTGCTGCTGACAAGATGCGCCTGGCACAGGAACTGCGCTTCAAGGAACAGAACAGCAGCAACAAAGCCGAGCGGTACGTCAATACAGACGACAAAGCCGAGGCCGAACGGTCGACCAAGTCCGAAGGCTGATGCCTTTGATGGCCGACCCGCTGCACCCCCATTCGCCCTGTGTAGCAGCTCCCTGCTCCTTTGGCCGGGGCGAATCTTCAAGCGTCCTTCGGGGCGCTTTTTTTATTCCCGCAAGGGCAAGGCGCATGTTTCATTTTATTGAATGAGCACACCCTATAACGCGCTTCCTTACCTATTTGTAATCTTCCCGTCACCTTGACGTTATCTTCGCCACTTCAAGATTGTGCCCCACTGGCAGCTCTCGAATATATAAAAAGCCAGGTCGACACGTTTAAAACAATCTGCCGATTGGACGGAGCGCACATGACTCAATTTAAAACATTATCACTGGCCCTATGCTCGGCACTTGCCGGTGTTACGCCGGTTGCAGTAGTTGCCGAAGAACCAAAAGAAGGCTTCATCGAAGGCAGTACACTGACCGTACTCAACCGCAACTTCTACATGAACCGGGACCATCGCAACGGCGAGTCCAGCCCTACCGGCAATGGCTACTCCGAAGCGTGGGCGCAGGGCATCATCGGGCGATTCGAGTCAGGGTTCACCCAGGGCACGTTCGGCGTCGGGGTCGATGCCTTTGCCATGATCGGCATCAAGCTCGACACGGGTGACGGACGCAACGGCGGGCGCAGCGCGTTCGACGTGCTGCCGGTCGATGGAGAGGGCAATGCCCGCGACGAATACACCAAAGTCGGCGGCTCGCTGAAGGCCAGAGCCTTCGACACCGTCGTGAACGTGGGCGATGTCTTCCCGTCCACGCCCGTGGTTGCCTTCGGCGACTCACGGCTGCTGCCGGAAAGCTTTCGCGGCATCACGGCGATCAACAACAGCTTCAACGGCCTGGCTTTGCAGGGCGGTCGCTTGCACTCCATGAGCCAGCCCGTCTCCAGCAACATGCGCGACGGCTTCGTCACCTTCTACGGCGGCGCGGTCGACTCTCCCTGGGTGGCCTACTTCGGCGGTGATTATCAAGCCACCGATCGCCTGAGCCTTGGCCTCTACACCAGCCGACTCAAAGATGCCTGGGACCAGAAATACGCCTCGGCGTCTTACGTATTGCCCCTCTCCGACGACCTGTCACTGACCAGCAGCCTGAACTATTACAACGCCACCGACGAAGGCAAAAAACTGCTCGGCGAATTCGACAACGACATCTGGAGTGCAAAAGTCGCCCTGCAATACGACGCGCACACCCTGTCGCTCTCGCACCAGCGCAACCAAGGCGATGACGACTTCGACTACCTCAGGCAGTCCGACTCCATCTACCTGGCCAACTCCATTCAGTACAGCGACTTCAACTCACCCAAAGAGCGCTCATGGATGGTCACCTACAACCTCGACATGTCCACCTTCGGCGTCCCCGGCCTGTCATTCATGACCCGCTACGGCAAAGGCACCGACGCCGACTACTCCAACGCCAACAGCACCTACATGCGCCGCGACGCACAAGGCAACCCGCTGATCGATCAGAAGCGCTGGGAACGCGACATCGAGGCGAAATACATCGTGCAGACCGGCTCACTGAAAGACTTGTCGCTACGCGTGCGCCAAGCGACAACCCGGGCCACCGCATTTGAATCGGACCTGGATGAAGTGCGGGTGATTGTGGAGTATCCGTTGAGTGTGCTTTGAGGTGTGGCGTGATTGACTGAAGCGTCCCTTGGGGCGCTTTTCCCATAGGACGATGCCGACGATTTTCTCGACCAGATTGCCCCATGCGTCGTATTTGTACTCGTTGTGGCTCCATTGCTTGAGGCGGTTGTCCTGGACGCGGTCGAAGCGGCTGGTGTTGAAGTTCAGGCGGTTGCCAGCGGCGTCGTAGCGGTACGCTTCGCCTTCGAAGCGTTTTTCGGGGTTGTGTTCAAGCAGGCGGCCGTTGGCTTCGTATTCGTAGGTGACCTCGCCGCGCAGTTTGTCGAGGGTGCGGCTCAGTTCGCCAGCCGGGTCGTACTCGTAGCGGCGGTGGATCGGGTTGTAGGCGTGTTCGACGTAGCGCTCTGGTTTTATGAGCGGGTTCTGGATCTGTGAGAGTTTTTCAGCGGGCAGTGTGGTTGCGTACTGCCAGGCCTTGCGGCCCAACGCGTCGTAGCCGAAGCAACTGGTCAGCTTACCTTGGGTGCGGTAGACCTCGCGGTGCAGGTCGTCGCGTTCCATGTCGCTGATCAACTGGCCGTCGAGGTTGAGTTGATGCAGGTGACCGCTGCCGTAGTACAGGTGATTGAGGTGCTGGCCGGTCGGAAGGGTCAGCGTGGTCAGGTTGCTGAGCGGATCGTAGTCGTAGGTCAATGCGCCTTGGGGTGAAGTCTCCTGCGTCAGGCGGCCCAGGATGTCGTAGGCGAATTCCAGCTTCTCAGCCGTGACACCGAGTTTTCTGCCGCCGTCGGTGGGCGTGCGCTGAATGGACAGCAGGCGGTCGCTGTCGTCGTAGGTGAAATCCTGACGGGCGTCGTCGTTGAGTCTGGCCAGCAGGCGACCAATCGGGTCGCGCTCGAAATGCGTGCTGCGCTGTGGTCGTTCGCCTTTTTCGCCGTGGCCGGTTTCTTCAACCTGGGTCAGATGCCCGCCAAGGTTGTAGCTGAAACGTCGGGTCAACTGGTCGATGCGTTTTTCTTCGATCAGGTGGTCGGCGTTGTCGTAGGCGAAGGTGTAAGTGGCGTCGTTTTCATTGGTCAGGGCCGTGAGGCGCATGGCCTTGTCGTACTGGTACGCGACCATCAGCCCCTTGGGGTCCTGACGCCGGGTCGGCAGACCGCGGGCGTTGCGTGACAAGTGAGTGGTCTGGTCCTTGCCGTTGGTGTGCGTCAGCACCTGGCCGTGGGCGTTGTAGGTAAAGCGTTCGCGGCTGCCGTCCGGATGATGGATGCACAGCACTTCGCCACCGGGTTTGCGTTCCAGCGTGGTGGTGTTGTTCAGGGCATCGGTGACGGCGACCAGTTGCTGGCGCTCGTCGTAACGGTAATACGTGCTCTTGCCCGAGCAGTCCTGAAAACGTTCGACCTGCGCCAGGTTATTCCACCACAAGTACTTCGATTTGTGAGTCGCGTCGATGATGGTGTGCGGCAGGCCATCCTCACTGTTGAGGTACTCGGTCTTGTGGCCCATCGCGTCGATTTCGGCGACGAGATTGCCCCGGTCATCGTAACGAGCCTGCCAGAGGGCGCCGTCGGGGTAGGTGACTTGTTTGACGAGCGTAGTCTTGAAGTGATGCTTAAAGCGCGTGGTTCGGCCCAGCGGGTCGGTTTCTGCCGTCAGGCGTGACAGGTCGTCGTATTCAAAGCCCAGCTGATTGCCGTCCGGCAGTGTCAGGCCGGTGATGTTGCCGGTGTCGTCCAGGTCGATGTGATACGGCTGGCCGCCGAAGTCGGTGCTGGCCACCACGCGGCGGTCCTTGTTGTAGGTCACGTCGGCATGGCGGCCCAGCACATCCGTCACCCGCGTCTGGCGCGCTTCCAGATCATAATCGAAATGAAAGTGTTCGCCGTCGCTGGTCCAGTGCTCGACCACGCGCGGCTTGTCGCCGAGCACTTCCCAGCGGTACTCGCAACTGAGCCTCAGCGCATTGGCGTGGCGGGTCATCAGGCTGTCGGTGTAGCTGAAGTTGCGCACCGAATCGCCATTGCGGTTGTACACGCTGTTCAACTGGCCGTTGCTGTCATAGCCATAACGCACCAGTGTTTCGACCGCCTCGCCGTCAACGATGCGCTTGACGGTGCTCAGGCGACGGGTCACTTCGTCGTAATGCAGGTGTACGCGCTGCCCGCCGGTGGCGCAGATATCGGTCAGAATACCGTCTTCGCTGCGCACGAAATGCAGGAAGTGACCGAGGGCGTTTTCGATGCGTTGCAACGTAACAGGCTGGTTATCGTCAGGTACTTCGCCGAAGTAGTAAAAGACGTTGTCCAAGGTTTGCAGCAGGTAATGACCGCCGTTAGTGCGCACCAGATACAGTTGTTCCTGTGCGTTGTAGATGCGTTCGTTGTAGTCCAGCGTCACGAACGGCACGCTGCGGCCCTGATTGTCGCTGAGGTACAGAAAGCTGCCCTTGCGTCGCAGGCTTTGTTCCCAGGGCAACACCCAGCCCTTGCCCAGCGCGCTGTCGACATCGAGGTCGCTGGCGTAGAAGCGTGTCCACTCGATCGGCATCAGGCCGGGCAGGCTGAAGTCGGATTCGTCGATCAGCAGCTTGCGTCCGGTGGTGGTGTCGACCGGGTTGCCGTGCAGGCCACCCAACACTTTTTCGGCCAGTGGAGCGACGCCGAACCGAACAACCGCATCGCTCAGCAAAATGCCGCCCATAAAGCGCAAGGCGCAAGGACCGGCAGCTTTCAGGCCCGCCTGCAGACCAAGCTTGGCGATGCTGACGACCGCTTTGGCGCCGCCGGCCACCACCAGCAGAATGTCCACCACGTAGCGGGCTGTCGCCGACACCTCTTCATTGACGGGTAGGTAGCGTTGGGTGCCGCCGCCGATGAACACGTTGGGGGAACCGGTGCCGATCTTCGAACCGCAGGTCAGCTTGTCGCCCTTGCGCGCCGCCGGCTGGCCGTTGATGAAGACGTTGCTGGAACCCTCGGCCACCTTGACGATGGGCGAGTGCTTGTCGCAAACGGCCGTGCTGTCGATAGCAAACGCGGCGGGTCGACCGTTGATGAACACATTGGGCGAGGCCGATTCGATCTGCCCCGCGGGAGAGCTGAAGGCGCTGCCGATACTCTCCCCGAGGCTGGCGAGGGCGTTGCCCGCCAGGCCGACAGCCAGGCCCAGTAAAATTGCGCCGAACCCGCACGTGGCAAAGGCAAACGACACATACGCCACCGCCGCAATGCCCACTACCGCGCCGAGCAGAAAACCCGTCAGCGCACCGGTGTGTTCGATCTCGTCCATCAACCGAGCCGCTTCGAACATCGCCGCTATCCCTTTGTGCTGCGGGGCGTGGAGGTCTGATCACCCAGCGCAACGCTGAGATTCTGCAACGAATAGTCCATTAAAACGTGTCCTGTCAGCGGTGAAGTAGAGTTCAGGGGGCGGTCAGGCTTTGAAGCATGTGGTCGAAATCCAGCAGCCAGGTTTTAAGCGCGGGTTTTTCGGAATCAATCACACAACCCACGCTCAGCCACTGGCGCAGGTTATGATCGGCGACTGGCACGATGGCGCCAATCAAGCGCCCATGCCGCTCTTCAAAACCCGCGCGAAAGTGAAAATCCAGCCCCAGTGCCGCATTGCCCGCCAGTACTGTTTCATACTGGCGAATGACCTGTATGGCACCGTGAAGCGGCTTCAGCGCTTTGACGGCCTTGGCGAACGCCTCGGCAAGGTTGGCCTCTTCAGGCACGTCGCGGCGCTGGATGGAGACGACGACAGGCTCTCCAGCGATTTCGACAGTCGCTTCGATTGCGCTGCACCTGAACCCTTCAGGAAAGCCGAAGTGAAACCCGCCGAAGTTGAAACTGCTGGGTGCGTCGCGCAAGGGCTGTGGAACGGGAATGGCCGCTTGAGTGCGCTCACGTTCCTGTTGCGCGGCAGTGCGCTCAGCTTCCTCGCGCGCCAGGGCTTCATCAGCCAGTCGGCGTTCAGAAATACGGTCGTAAATACTGGTGCGCCTCATGCGCCATGAACCTTGTTCATCACCTTCTCCATCTCCTTATGCCGGGCGCTGCCATCGAGGCTCTGCCGGAAAGCCTGTTTTGTAACCAGACGATAAGCGCTTGAACGGGGCAGCTGTATAGTCACTTGCTGACTGACGACCTGGAAAGATCTGCGAATCCTGCGGGACAAAGGCTACAGACAGGATCTACTGGCAAAAGCGAAGGTTTCGACCTTTCCTTGACTGAAAGTTCACTGGGGGCAGGTGAAAGTGTCAGGGCGCTCTGTTCTGGGCGTCCTGACACGTGGACGGTTGCTTGAAACACTATTTCAGCAACACGTCCTCCTCCCGCCGATGCGCCCACTGATACAGCGCCGGCAACACCAGTAACGTCAACGCCGTGGAAGACAGAATCCCGCCAATCACCACGGTCGCCAGCGGTCGCTGCACTTCCGCACCAGTCCCGGTGGCGAGGGCCATGGGGATGAAGCCCAGGGAGGCGACCAGTGCGGTCATCAGCACCGGGCGCAGGCGGGTGAGGGCGCCTTCGTTGATGGCGTCGTGCAGCGAGCGGCCTTCTTCGCGCAGGCTGCGGATGAAAGCGATCATCACCAGACCGTTCAGCACCGCGACACCCGACAGGGCAATGAAACCTACGCCTGCGGAGATCGACAGCGGAATGTCGCGCAGCCACAGGGCCATGACGCCACCGGTCAACGCGAACGGGATGCCGGTGAACACCAGCAGGCCGTCTTTGAGGTTGTTGAACATCATGAACAGCAGCGCCAGGACCAGCAGCAGCGCCACCGGCACGACGATTTGCAGGCGTTTCGCTGCGGACTGCAGTTGCTCGAACTGCCCGCCCCAACTGGTCCAGTAGCCTGTCGGGATCTGCACGCCGTTGTCGAGGGTGGTGCCCGCTTCTTCGACAAACGAGCCAAGGTCGCGACCGCGCACGTTGGCGCTGACGATGACCACGCGCTTGCCGTTCTCGCGGCTGATCTGGTTCGGGCCTAGTACCAGGTCCAGGCTGGCGACCTGAGACAGCGAGATAAAGCTGATCTGCTGATTGCTGCCGGTGTTCGCAGGCACCGGAATGAGCAGGCTGGAAAGCCCGTCCACGTCGGTGCGCAGTGGCTCGGACAAGCGCACCACCATGTCGAAGCGGCGATCACCTTCGTACAGCGTGCCCGCCTGACGGCCGCCCAGCGCGATGGCAATGGCGTCCTGCACGTCGGCCATGTTGAGGCCGTAACGTGCGGCCTGGTCGCGGTCGATGTTGATGGTCAGTACCGGCAGGCCGGTGGTCTGTTCGACTTTGACTTCGGAGGCGCCCGGCACTTTTTGCAGCGTGGCGGCGATTTTTGCGGCGGTCTGGTTGAGCACGTTCATGTCGTCGCCGAACACTTTCACTGCGACGTCGCTGCGCACCCCCGAAACCAGTTCGTTGAAGCGCAACTGGATCGGCTGGGACAGCTCGTAGTTGCTGCCCGGCACGCTGGCGGCGGCCTTTTGCAGGTCAGCGATCAGTGCTTCGCGGGGCTTGTCCGGGTCAGGCCATTCGCTCTGCGGCTTGAGCATCACGTAGCTGTCGGAGATGTTGGGCGGCATCGGGTCGGCGGCGATTTCAGCGGTGCCGGTGCGGGCGAAGACGCGCTGCACTTCTGGCACTTTTTCGAGAATGGCTTTTTCCAGGCGCTGCTGCATGTCCACCGACTGGGTCAGGCTGGTGCCGGGTACTCGCAGCGCCTGCAAGGCGAAGTCGCCTTCGCTGAGGCTCGGAATGAACTCGCTGCCCATGCGGCTGGCGGTGAACCCGGACAGCCCGATCAGCACCAACGCCATGCTGAAGGCGATGGCGCGATGCCCCAGCACCCAGCTCAATATCGGCGCGTAGCGTTGGCGAGCGGTGCGCATCACCAGGCCTTCTTCTTCCTTGACCTTGCCGGTGACGAACATGGCAACGGCGGCAGGCACGAACGTCACCGAGAGGATCATCGCGCCGAGCAGGGCGATGACCACGGTGAAGGCCATCGGGTGGAACATTTTGCCTTCCACGCCGGTGAGGGCAAAGATCGGCAGGTACACGACCATGATGATCAACTGGCCGAAAATCAGCGGTCGACGGGCTTCTCTGGCGGCGGCGAACACCTCGTGGAGACGCTCGCTGCGGGTCAGCAGGCGGCCGTATTTCTTCTGGGCATGTGCCAGCCTGCGGATGGCGTTTTCAACGATCACCACCGCGCCGTCGACAATGATGCCGAAGTCCAGCGCGCCCAGGCTCATCAGGTTGGCGCTGACCTTATTGGTGAACATGCCGGTGAAGGTGAACAGCATGGCCAGCGGAATCACCATCGCGGTAATCAGTGCAGCGCGGAGGTTGCCCAGAAAAAGGAACAGAATCACGATGACCAGAATCGCGCCTTCGATGAGGTTCTTCTTGACCGTCGCGATGGCCTTTTCGACCAGATGGGTACGGTCGTAAACCGTGACCGCTTCGACCCCTTCGGGCAGTGTGCGGTTGATGTCGGCCAGCTTGGCGGCCACGGCTTGCGAGACGGTGCGGCTGTTTTCACCGATCAGCATGAACACCGTGCCGAGCACCACTTCTCGACCGTTTTCAGTCGCGGCGCCGGAGCGCATTTCCTTGCCGATGCCGACCTCGGCCACGCTGCTGATTCTGATCGCCGTGCCCTGCACGTTGGCGATGACGATGTTGGCGATGTCCTCCAGCGTGCCGAGCTGGCCCGGTGCGCGGATCAGCAGTTGCTCACCGCCGCGCTCGATGTAACCCGCGCCGACGTTGGCGTTGTTGCGCTCCAGCGCGGCCACCAAGTCGTTCAGCGTCAGCTTGTAGGCGGCCAGCTTTTTCGGGTCGGGAGCTATCTGGTATTGCCTGGCGAAACCGCCGATGGTGTTGATCTCGGCCACGCCCGGCACGTTGCGCAACTGCGGCTTGATGATCCAGTCCTGAATCACCCGCAGATCAGTCGGTGTGTAAGGCGTGCCGTCCTCTTTCAGCGCGCCCTCGCGGGCTTCGACTGTCCACAGAAAGATCTCGCCGAGGCCGGTGGAAATCGGCCCCATCACCACGTCGACGCCTTCGGGCAACTGGTCCTTGGCGGTCTGCAGGCGCTCGCCCACCAATTGCCGGGCGAAGAACAGGTCCGTGTTGTCTTCGAAAATCACCGTCACCTGCGACAGGCCCGAGCGCGACAGCGAGCGTGTCTGTTGCAGGCCGGGCAGGCCGGCCATGCTGGTTTCGATGGCAAAGGTGATCCGTTGCTCGGTCTCCAGCGGTGAAAAGCCGGGCGCGGAGGTGTTGATCTGCACTTGGACATTGGTGATGTCAGGCACGGCATCGATGGGCAGTTTCTGGTAGCTGGCGATGCCCAGCCCAGCCATGAGCAACACAGCGAGCATCACAACGATGCGCTGTTCAATCGCGAATTGAATCAACCGTTCAAACATGGAGGTGTACTCGTGTGACGCAGGTCAATGGGCGTGCTCGGCGGAGCCTTTGCCCAGCTCCGACTTGAGAATGAAACTGCCAGCGGCGGCCACTGGCGTGCCGGCGGCCAGGCCTTTGACGATTTCCACGTGACCGCCATCGCGGCGGCCGAGCGTCACCGGCGTCAGCTGAAAACCTTCAGCATTGCGCACGAAAACCGACGGCTGTTCTTCAATCGACTGGATCGCGGATTCAGGCACGCTGACCGCAACGCTGGACTGCTCGGCGGCGACCTCGACCGACACGAACAGGCCGGGACGCCATGCGCCCTGCGGGTTGGCAAGGGTGACGCGCACGGCGGCGGCGCGGGTCTGCTCGCCCAGCAAGCTGCCGACATAACCGATCTTGCCGTCGACCCGCGCATTCAGATCCGGCGCGCTGACAACGACCGGGCGTCCGACCACCACTTTGTCCAGATCCCTCGGTGCGACACCGAAGGTCGCCCATACGCGTGACAAGTCCGACAGGGTGAACGCGTTGCTCGCTTCGCTGACCATTTCGCCGATGCCCAGGTGTTTCTCCACGACCATCGCGTCGAACGGTGCGATCAGTTCGTAACGGTTGCCTGCGGAAGGGCTGAGGCTGGCACCGATGGCGCTGATCTTCTGCCGGGCATTGGTGAGGTTGATGTCGGCTTCCTGAAAATCCTGGCGCGCTTGCAGGTAATCCTGTTCGGCGGAGATCTTGTCTTCCCACAGTTTCTTCTCGCGTTGCAGGGTCAGGCGCGCCAGTTCCTGACGTCGCTGGGCGGCGTTCAGTTCGCTGCGTTGGTCCGAGATCTGCTGGCTGGCAATCACCGCCAGCACCTGGCCCTTTTTCACGGTCTGACCCAGATCGACCTTGACCGACTCGACCACGCCGCTGACCCGAGGTACCACATGCGCGGTGCGGTCCTCGTCGAAGCGGATTTCACCGGGGAAGGTCACGGTGGTGCTCATTTGCCGAGGCTCGGCGGTGGCCAGCTCGATGCCGGCCGTCCTGATCTGCTCGGCCGTCAGTTCGATGTGCCCTTCTTCCTCTTCTTCGTGGGGTGGCTCTGATGCGGCAGCGCCTGGTGTTTTCGTTTCGTTGCTGTGGCCTTGTTCGTCAGTATGGTCTGACCCGGAATCGTGGGCGTGTTCCTCGTCAGACGGCTCCGGGCCGGTTGCGAAGGGCAGCATCTGCGGGTTCACCGTCAGACTGCCCAGACCAATGATGACCACCACCGCCAGCGCAATGGCAATGCTTCGTTTGTTATTCATGAAAGCTCCCGGCGATCAGGTACGTGCAGCACCTCTGGATACGCTCGATGTAGGCGGAAAAAGGCAGTCAGGGGGTGAGACTGAACCGGTTGAGATCCCCGTGGATCCGCTCGATGGCGACCCTCGCTTCGGTGGCCGTCGCCAGTGATTCCAGGTACTGGCTGCGGGCCGAAATCAGTGTTCGCTGCGCATCCAGCACGTCCAGAAAGCCGAACTTGCCCATCTCGAAACCGCGCGTGGCGGTGTCGACGGCGCGTTGCGCGGCAGGCAGGATGACGCGGTCGAATGACTCGACTTCCTGTGCCGCGGTGCGCCATTGATCGAGGGCAGATTGGGTCTGTGTGCGCAGCTTGAGTTCGACGGCATTGCGCAGGTCACGGGACTGGTCTGCCCGACGTGAGGCGGCGAGCACATTGCCTTGGTTTCGATCAAACAGCGGGAGCGGCATCGACAGGCCCACAACGTTGACGCGTTCGCGCTCTTCGCGGCTGTATTGGCTGCCGACACTGACGGTCAGGTCGGGAATGCGCTTGGCGCGTTCCGAGCCGAGTGCGGCGTCGCGTTGTTCGATCCGGGTCTGGGCGAGGCGCAGTTCGGCGGACTGATCGAGGGCGGTCAGCATTGTCGCTGTCGGCGGTAGTCGGCCCGGCGAGAGGTCGGTGTAATCCAGACGTTCGAAAGACGCGGTCGGTGAACCGGTGGCGCGGGCCAGTTCACGGTGGCTGTTGATTTTCAGGGTTTCGGCGCGGCGCACCAGCAGGTCGGTTTCCGCCAGCTGCACCTGCGCGCGGGTGGCTTCGACCGGTGACACCTTGCCCGCCCGCACACGCCCTTCGGCGACATGCAGGCCACGCTCGGCCAGCGCTCTGGATTGGCGCGCCAGCTCCAGACCGGCCTGCGCCCGGGCTGCGGCATAAAATGCTTGAACCACCTCGGCCCGCAATTCGTTGCTGCGCTGTTCCAGTTCCAGTCGAGCCGCGTCCTGGCCTTTGCTCGCGGTGTCGACACGTGCGCCACGCTTGCCGCCCAATTCCAGTGCCTGGCTGAGCATCACGGTGGTGGTGCTGGTGTCGCGGCGGGTGTCTTCCACCTCCCACGACAGCACCGGGTTGGGAATCAGCCCGGCCTGTTGGCGATCACCCTGCGCAATGCCGATTTCCCATTGGGCTGCGGCAAGCTCCTGGTTGCGAGCAAATGCGGCTTCCAGTGCCTGAGGCAGGCTGATGCCTTGGGCGGATGCAACACCGGGTGCCACAAACGGTAATAACAACAGACACAACGCGCGTGCCCTCATGTCGGGCTCCCTGCCAACCCATCGATACGTCGAAGGCGTACGCTGTTCTCCAGTCCCATGAATCACCCCGTCAAAGCAGAAAATAACAAACAGGCACCTGAGCGCTGAAGTTGGCTGGGAGGACTTTAGGCAATGGGAGTTATCACAGGGATTGCCGGAAAATTACGATTCTGTTATCCGGCGGAAAGGGTGTTTCTTTTCAGTACACTGCACGGCATCGTCATTATCCGTTCATCAAACAGGAAGCCTGATTATGCGAATCCTTGTCGTAGAGGACGAGCCGAAAACTGCCGAGTACATGCATCAGGGTCTGACCGAAAGTGGCTATGTCGTCGATATCGCCGCCACTGGCCTTGACGGGCTTTACCTTGCGCAGCATCAGGCTTATGACGTGGTCATTCTGGACGTGAACCTGCCCGAGATGGATGGCTGGGAAGTGCTGAGCCGCCTGAGGAAAACCGTCAACACGCGCATCATGATGGTCACCGCACGCGGTCGCCTGGAGGAGAAAGTCAAAGGGCTGGAAATGGGCGCTGACGATTATCTGGTCAAGCCATTCGAGTTTCCCGAGCTGCTGGCGCGGGTTCGCACCCTGATGCGCCGCAGCGAGCAGACCACGACCGCCAAGGTGTTGCAGGTCGGTGATCTGGAACTGGACCAGGGGCGGCATCGGGCGTTTCGCGGCAAGCAGCGCATTGACCTGACCACCAAGGAGTTCGCGCTGCTGCACCTGTTAATGCGCCACAGTGGCGAGGTCATGTCGCGTACGCAGATCATTTCGCTGGTCTGGGACATGAACTTCGATTGCGACACCAACGTGGTGGAAGTGTCGATCCGGCGCCTGCGCGCGAAGATCGATGATCCGTTCGAGACCAAGTTGATTCACACCCTGCGCGGCGTCGGTTACGTGCTGGAAGTGCGCGAATGACGCCGACCCGTCTCTCGACGCGCCTGGGGTTGACGGTGACGGCGTTGATCGCGTTTCTGGTGCTGGTGATGGAGACGTTCGCGTACGCGGCCATTTCCCATCAGTTGGACCTGCGTGCCGAAGATGCGCTGAAAGAGAAGTTCGCGCAGATCGAACACGGCCTGAGCGAAGGTTTTCTGGCCGTCGAGGACATCGTTCAGTACCCCCACACGCTGCGCGACCAGATCGTCGGGCACGACAGCTTCGCGCTGACCATCCTCGACGCGGGCACCCCTCGTCAGCAGTTGATGAGTGTCGGTAACGAGGAAGGACGGAATCTGCCGGTCCTGGAGGCCGACGTTCCGCCGCAGGGCTTCCAGGAGTTGACCTCGGCGAAGGGTCACAAGATTTTGCTGGGCTACAAGAAGATACGCCTGAGGACGGATCAGGACATTCTGATCAGGCTGTCGATAGACCGGGAAAGCGACACCGAATTGCTGCATGCCTACATGACGTCGACGTTCCTGATGCTGCCGGTGATTCTGCTGCTGATCGGCTTCGGTGTCTGGTGGACAGTGCGTCGTGGCCTCAGGCCATTGAATGCGTTTCGCAAAGTGACCGCGCTGATTTCGGCCCGCGACCTGTCCCACCGCATGAAGGTCAAGGGCTTGCCTGACGAGCTGCGGGATCTGGCCCATGCGGTGAACTTCATGCTTCACCGGCTGGATGGCGATGTGCAGCAACTGGCGCAGTTTTCGGACGACCTGGCGCACGAGTTGCGTTCGCCCATGAACAACCTGATGGGCAAGGCGCAGGTCACGCTGTCCAGGCCCCGTCCTTCCGAAGAGTACAAGCAGGCGCTGGAATCCTGCACCGAAGAACTGGAGCGCATGTCGCGCATGATCAGCCAGATGCTGTTTCTGGCCAGCGTGAGTCAGCCGGCTGCGCCGCTGCCGGTCGAGGTCATTGATCTCCGGGAAGAGGCAGACAAGGTCGCCGAACTGTTTTCGTCCTCGGCTGAAGAGCGCGAGATCACCTTGCAGGTTCAGGGCAGCGCGAAAGCGATGGGTGACAGGCTGATGATTCAGCGAGCGATTTCGAACCTGTTGTCCAACGCCATCCGCCACGGCCTGCCCGGCAGCGTCATCACGGTCAAGCTCACTGCCCTGAAAGATGAGGTCGTGCTTGCGGTGCGCAATGCGGGCGATGGCATCGATGCCGAACACCTGCCACGCCTGTTCGACCGTTTCTACCGGGTACACGTCAGCCGCGCACGGCAGCAGGGCGGCACGGGGCTTGGGCTGGCGATTGTGCGCTCGATCATGAGCCTGCATGAGGGGCAGGTAACGGTGCAGAGCGAGCCGGAAAAATTCACCACGTTCAGCCTGATCTTTCCTAAACTGGTGTAAATGCGTCAGGTGGTGGTCGTTCTTCAAGAACCTTTCGCGGACCGCCCGGCTCATAGTCTGTGAGCGGGCTTTGCCCGAATGCTTCTGATGAAGCCAAAACGATAAGGATGGACGTATGACAGTTGCTTTCTGGTGCGTGCTGGTCGCGATATTGCTGCCGATTCTATGTGCCGGCATTGCCAAGTTCGGCAGCGGCAAATTCGGCAGCGGACACAATCATGACCCGCGCGCCTTTCTCGACAAGCTCGAGGGGTTCCCTCGTCGGGCTCACGCGGCTCAGCTCAACAGTTTTGAAGTGACTCCGGCGTTCGCTGCGGCAGTGATCATTGCGCACATTGCCGGCAATGCGCAGCTGGTGACCATCGACGTGCTGGCGGTGCTGTTCATCACCAGTCGTCTGCTGTACATCATTTTCTATCTGGCCGACCTGGCCGCCCTGCGTTCGCTGGTGTGGCTGGTCGGCATGGGCCTGATCGTCGCGCTGTTCGGCGTCTCGGCCTTTCCGGCAGCGGCCTGAATGCCCGGTTGCGACGCTGCCCATGACGGGCAGTGTCGCAAGCGTATTTATCAGTCGTCCGGCTGTACTTTTTCCAGATCGGTCTGTGCTTCCTGCAGTTCCTTGCGGGACTCGGCAAGCTTGTCTTTGCGTTTGTTGATCTTCTCCGGATCACCCTTGTCCATGGCCTTGTTCAGGTCGTTCTGACGGCGGCTGACTTCGCGTTTGGCGTCCAGCACCTTTTGCTCGCGCTGTTTGAGCAGCGAGGTTTCCGTGCAGTTGGCATTGACCTCGACCAGCGCTTTCTCCAGTCCGGTCTGCTCGGCCTTGTTGCCCTCGGTCTTGGCGTCCTGAATCTTGCTGCTGATTTCCTGACTTTTGACCAGACACTCGGAAGGCGGTGGTGCCTGTTCGTCAGCCAACAGTGTGGTCGTCAGCAGCGTGCAACTGGTGAAAAGGATCAGTGGTGATAAAAACTTCATATGAACTCCGTTTGAAGATGACGATGCCCGGACGAAAAAATGAAAGTCCGCTACTTAAAAACCTGAAATACCCTGTGCCTTTAATTGCTGGCTCAGGGCGTGTACCTGAGGGTCCTGAAAAAATGCCTTGAGTGTCGCTGCGCGGCCGGGGCCTATACCCGGCTCTGCCTGCCATTGTTCGACACTGCGTGCCGCCAGATCGTCCCAGTTATCCGGCAGTTTCGCGTTCCCTGTCGGCGGCACGCCGATGGCCTTGAGCCATGCCTGAAACGGCCTTTCGCGGGCTGTTTGCAGGCTGGCGAGCAGTTTAGCGCTACTGCGTTCGGCGAAACCGGGAATGTTAGCAAGCTCAGCATGATTCAGCGTCATCCAATCGAGCAAGCCCGAGATTCGGCCGTGTTCAACAAGCTTGTCCCAGACACCCGGACCCACGCCGGGTAACGCCAGACCCTTCTTGCCGCTGAGCCATATCAGCCTGGCGCGAAACTGGCTTTCGCAGCCGGGGGTGGCTTGCCAGCAGCTCAGTTCATGAAAATCACTGGCTTGCGGGATGGTCATTTCTGCCCGTTCGGCGGCGCGGGAGACTACGCCATCGAGCCGTGGAATTGTCAGGCCGGCGAGACTCACGGCTATCTGATCGCCGGGCCTTATATCCAGCGTTTGCCAGCGTTGCAGTGAGCCTGCGCTGATGCGGCTGACAGTGCGGTCGTCGAGCCGTACCGGCGTCAATTCCAGTACCGGGGTGATCCTGCCGCTGCGACCGATATTGAAGTTGACCTTGCGCACTTCGGCCAGGGCCTGGGCGTAGGGGTGTTTCCATGCCGCAATCCAGTAAGGCGCATTGGCCTGCCAGCGCTGTGCAGACGGACGCTGCCCCTGGCGCATGTTCACACCGTCGGTGGCGAACGGCAGCGGGTTGCGATACCAGTGCTTGCGCCACTGGGCAGCCTGCGTGAAATTTTCCAGCGGCTGCGTATAAGCCACGCTGTCGTTGAAACCCAAGGCTTGCAGCCCCTTGAGCCGTTGATTCATTTCACTGGGGCCGGTCGGCCAGTCCCAAACGAACAGGCCGATGGCGTCGGCCTGTTGCGGGGTAATCGTCTGCCGTGCCAGCAGGCCTGCGACCTTGCTGCGGGCGTTGACGCTGCCGGCCGCCGCCTGCACATGATCGGTCAGTCGCCAGTACAGTTCGCCTTGCAGAATCAGGCGCTCAGGCTGGGGCACCTGCTGAGGGATCGCCTTGATCAGCCGAGCCTGAGACGTCCAGTCCTGGCCTTTGAGCCCGTCACCACGACTGATCGCCTGCACGAGCCGGCCTTCGTCATAGACCAGCGTGATGGCAACACCATCGATCTTGGGTTGAATCCAGAGGTCGGTGCGTCCTTTGAGCCAGGCTTTGACGCTGCTTTCGTCCGCCAGTTTGTTAACGCCTGTGTGCGGAACGGGATGTGCCACCGTGCCAGCCGCTGTCTTTAACGGGCTGGCTTCAGGCGTCGACACTGCAAAGCACGAACGCCATGCGCTGAGTTTTTGTCGCGCCTGATCGTAAAGCTCGTCAGGGATTTGCGAAATGCCTTGCCGGTGGTAGCTGTCGTCCCACACGGCGATTCTCTGTTGCAGGGCATTTATTTCGCTGGTTGCTTTGGTCGCAGACCAGTCAGGGCAGGGGGCGGCATGGCCGAGGCCGGGGAGAAGAAACAGAAGGGCGCAAGACATCAGGCGAACGGTGGGCAGCATCGAAGCATCCTTGCTTTAGGGATTGGCCCGATGAGGCTAGCCGCTGGCGATGCGTGTAGAAGGATGGCCTGGTTACCGGGTTTTGCCAGAGCCCTGCGCCGCCGGCTCCAGATCGGACGCAGAGCGTCCAGAAAGGCATGCCGACGCGGAGCGTCGGCACGATAGTTGAGGTTATCGTTCCGTACGCTCCGGCATCGGAATGCAGTTCGTGACGCTCCGCGTCACAATTCCGAACCGCGCCGCACACTCAAGACCGGACGCGGAGCGTCGGCACGATAGTTGAGGTTATCGTTCCGCACGCTCCGGCGTCGGAATGCAGTTCGTGACGCTCCGCGTCACAATTCCGAACCGCGCCGCACACTCAAGACCGGACGCGGAGCGTCGGCACGATAGTTGAGGTTATCGTTCCGCACGCTCCGGCGTCGGAATGCAGTTCGTGACGCTCCGCGTCACAATTCCGAACCGCGCCGCACACTCAAGACCGGACGCGGAGCGTCGGCACGATAGTTGAGATTATCGTTCCGTACGCTCCGGCATCGGCACGATAGATGGCAAAAAAAAGCCCCGAACGACCAGGTCGTCCGGGGCTTCTTTCTGGGGGGTTACAGGCCGGCAGCAGCGCGCAGGGCGTCGGCGCGGTCGGTTTTTTCCCAGGTGAAGGCGGTGAAGGTGTCATCGCCAACGGTCATTTCGACCGGGGTACGGCCGAAGTGGCCGTAGGCCGCAGTGGCCTGGTACATCGGGTGCAGCAGGTCGAGCATGGTGGTGATGGCGTAAGGACGCAGGTCGAAGTTGTCACGGACCAGTTTGATGATCTTGTCGTCGGACAGCTTGCCGGTGCCGAAAGTGTTCAGCGAGATCGACGTCGGCTGAGCGACGCCAATGGCGTAGGACACCTGAATTTCGCAACGCTCGGCCAGACCGGCCGCCACGATATTCTTGGCCACGTAACGACCGGCGTAGGCCGCCGAACGGTCAACCTTCGAGGGATCCTTGCCGGAGAATGCACCGCCACCGTGACGGGCCATGCCGCCGTAGGTGTCCACGATGATCTTGCGGCCGGTCAGGCCACAGTCGCCCACCGGGCCGCCGATGATGAAGTTGCCGGTCGGGTTGATGTGGAACTGGGTGTCTTTGTGCAGCAGGTGCGCAGGGATGACGTGCTTGACGATCAGCTCCATCACGCCTTCGCGCAGGTCTTTATAGGACACATCCGGGTTGTGCTGGGTCGACAGCACGATGGCGTCGACGCCGACCACTTTGCCGTTTTCATAGCGGCACGTGACCTGGGATTTTGCATCCGGGCGCAACCACGGCAGCAGGCCGGATTTGCGGGCTTCAGCCTGACGCTGCACCAACTGGTGAGAGAAGGTGATCGGCGCTGGCATCAGCACGTCGGTTTCGTTGCTGGCGTAGCCGAACATCAGGCCCTGGTCGCCAGCACCCTGATCTTCAGGCTTGCTGCGGTCAACGCCCTGGGCGATGTCCACCGACTGCTTGCCGATGATGTTCATCACACCGCAGGTCGCGCCGTCGAAGCCGACGTCGGAGCTGTTGTAGCCGATGTCGAGGATGACGTTACGCACGATGTCTTCCAGATCGACCCAGGCCGACGTCGACACTTCGCCAGCGATGATTGCCACACCGGTCTTGACCAGTGTTTCGCACGCTACACGGGCGTATTTGTCTTCAGCGATGATGGCGTCCAGAACCGCGTCGGAAATCTGGTCGGCGATCTTGTCCGGATGCCCTTCGGACACGGACTCGGAGGTGAAAAGTGAGTATTCGCTCATCTCTACGGGTTTCCTTCATTTTACCGATGGTGAGTGTCGCCAGCCGGTCGCTGAAAATGGCGAACCTGGATCTGGAAACCATTACGTAAGCCTACATAAAGGCTTTCCCCGGGAACTAGCCCCGCAGCGATGGCCCAATGGGCCAGGTCTTCCTGCTCGAAACCTAACCAGAGATCGCCACAGGCCTCCCTGGCCCAGCTCTGGTCATGACTACACAATTCTGTTACCAGCAAGCTACCGCCGGGTTTTACATGTTCAGCCAATTGCCTCAAGGCTTCGGCCGGTGCCGCAAAATGATGCAGCACCATGTTGAGTACGACGCAATCGGCGCTGACTTTACTGCCGGTCAGTGCATCGGCCAGTCTCAGCTCAACGTTAGCCAGCGCGCGACGCTCGCAGACGCCACGTGCCATGTCCAGCATGACCGGGCTGTTGTCCATCGCAATGACCTGCCCGAAGCGCCGTGCCAGTTCCGGCAGGAAGCCGCCGTCACCGGGGCCTACTTCCAGGGCGGTCGCCTGCGCGCCGAAGCTCAGTTTGTCGAGCAGCGTCAGCAGGCTTTCGCTGTACTGTGCAAGGCCGGCGATCAGGTCCTGCTGGGCGCGAAATTTTTCGGCGGTCCGGGCAAAGAAATCCTGGCTGGCCAGTGCGCGTTGCCGATGGACCAGGCCGATACGCCCCTGAACGTCATCGGGCAGGTCCAGCGTATCGACCTCATCAAGCAATGCCGCGTGCAGCCTGCCACCCGGTAGCGCGGTATGGGGCAGGGCGCGGCGATAGAAAATCGCGTTGCCTTCCCGCCGCGTTGCCACCAGATCAGCCTGCGCCAGGACCTTCAGGTGATGGCTCATGCCTGACTGGCCAATCGCGAAAATCTGCGCCAGTTCGAGCACGCCGAATGAATCGTTGGTCAGTGCGCGCAATACATTCAGCCGTAAAGGATCGCCGCCGGCCTTGCACAGAGCAGAGAGGTCGTCGCATGCATCATGGCGAATGGCAGGTACGCGCAGGTTCATAGGCATCGCAGTCTAGAGAGCGATTCCTGACCCTGCAAGGGCAATATCAAAAAGTTTTGATATTGCCGGCGAGTGACGCTGGTCAACCTTCATGAACTTGTCGTGCGTGCAGGTGATCCAGTCTTTACAGGCTAAATAATGTCCGTTACACAGGAAAAAAGCCTATGGTCGATTATCTGTGATTGCCCCCGGCCTGTCCGTGAGGGAAAATGGCCCTCTTTATTTTCTCAGTCCTATTTCTCAATCCCCAGGAGATCAGCGATGCCAAGCCGTCGTGAGCGTGCCAATGCTATTCGTGCCCTAAGCATGGATGCCGTGCAAAAAGCCAACAGCGGCCATCCGGGTGCCCCGATGGGCATGGCGGATATCGCCGAGGTACTGTGGCGTGATTACCTGAAGCACAACCCGAAGAACCCTTCGTTCGCTGACCGTGACCGCTTCATCATGTCCAACGGTCATGGCTCGATGCTGGTCTATTCGCTGCTGCACCTGACCGGCTACGACCTGTCCATCGACGACCTGAAGAATTTCCGTCAGTTGCACAGCCGTACTCCGGGCCACCCGGAATTCGGTTACACCCCAGGCGTCGAAACCACCACTGGTCCGCTGGGTCAGGGTTTTGCCAACGCCGTCGGCTTTGCCGCTGCCGAGAAAACCCTCGCTGCACAGTTCAACCGTCCAGGCCACACCATTGTTGATCACAATACTTACGTGTTCATGGGTGATGGCTGCATGATGGAAGGCATTTCCCACGAAGTCGCGTCCCTGGCCGGTACGCTGCAACTGGGCAAGCTGATTGCGTTCTACGACGACAACGGCATTTCCATCGACGGCGAAGTCGAGGGCTGGTTCACCGATGACACGCCGAAGCGCTTTGAAGCCTACGGCTGGCTGGTGATCCGCAATGTCGACGGTCACGACCCGGAAGAAATCAAAACGGCCATCGACACGGCTCGCAAGAGCGATCAGCCCACCCTGATCTGCTGCAAGACCACTATCGGTTTCGGTTCGCCGAACAAGCAGGGCAAGGAAGAGTCCCACGGTGCGCCGCTGGGTGCCGACGAAATCGCCCTGACCCGTACGGCACTGAAATGGAACCACGGTCCTTTCGAGATTCCGGCTGATATCTACGCCGAATGGGATGCGAAGGAAAAAGGCCTGGCGGTCGAAGCTGAGTGGGACCAGCGTTTTGCTGCGTACTCTGCCGCGTTTCCGGAGCTGGCCAACGATTTCATCCGTCGCATGAGCGGTCAGCTGCCAGCGGACTTCGCTGAAAAATCGAAGGCCTATGTGGCAGAAGTCAACGCCAAGGGCGAAACCATCGCCAGCCGCAAAGCCAGTCAGAATGCCTTGAGCGCACTCGGCCCGTTGCTGCCTGAAATTCTGGGCGGTTCGGCTGACCTGGCAGGTTCCAACCTGACCATCTGGAAAGGCTGCAAGAGCATCACCGGCGAAGACCCTAACGGCAACTACCTGCATTACGGCGTTCGCGAGTTCGGCATGGCCGCCATGATGAACGGTATCGCTCTGCACGGTGGTTTCGTGCCGTACGGCGCAACCTTCCTGATCTTCATGGAATACGCGCGCAACGCGGTGCGTATGGCCTCGCTGATGAAGAAGCGTGTGATCTATGTGTTCACCCACGACTCCATCGGTCTGGGCGAAGACGGCCCGACGCACCAGCCGATCGAGCAATTGACCAGCCTGCGCACCACGCCGAATCTGGACACCTGGCGCCCGGCAGATGCCGTCGAGTCGGCGGTGGCCTGGAAATACGCGCTTGAGCGCAACGACGGTCCTTCGGCGCTGATCTTCTCCCGCCAGAACCTGACCCATCAGGCGCGTGACGAGCAGCAACTGGATGCAATCACCCGTGGTGGTTACGTGTTGCGCGATTGCGCTGCAGAGCCCGAACTGATCCTGATCGCTACCGGTTCGGAAGTCGGTCTGGCCGTCGAGGCGTACGACAAGCTGACCGCTCAGGGTCGCAACGTCCGTGTCGTTTCCATGCCCTGCACCAGCGTCTTCGAAGCCCAGGATGCGGGCTACAAGCAATCCGTTCTGCCACTTCAGGTCAGCGCGCGTATCGCTATCGAGGCCGCTCATGCGGACTACTGGTACAAATACGTCGGCCTGGAAGGTCGCGTGATCGGCATGACCACCTTCGGCGAGTCGGCCCCGGCGCCTGCCCTGTTCGAAGAGTTCGGTTTCACGCTGGAAAACGTCCTGAGCATTGCTGAAGAGCTGCTGGAAGACTGATCAGCTGCTTGATACTGATGTTGTAGGAGCGGACTTGTCCGCGAAGAGGGCATTGCGGTGAATCATATATTCCGCAGTGCTCCATTCGCGGACAAGTCCGCTCCCACATATTCATCACCATACCTATCGAGCTTTACGCAATCTGATCCATCCCTTGGCGAAAACTCCATGTCTCAGCCCCGCCCTTATAAAGTTGCTCTGAACGGCTACGGTCGTATCGGTCGTTGCGTTGTTCGTGCGCTGTGCGAGCGGGGGGCGAAGGCCGGGTTTGAAGTGGTTGCCATTAACGATCTGGCCGACATGGCCAGCCTCGAATACCTCACGCGCTTTGACTCTACCCACGGCCGGTTTCCTGGCGAGGTGCGAGTCGAAGGGCAATACCTGCACATCAATGATCACCGCATCAGGGTCTCGCGCAGCCCGACGCCGGAAGGTGTCGACTGGGCCGGTCTGGAAGTCGATCTGGTGCTGGAGTGTTCAGGTGTCTACAACACCCGGGAAGACGGCCAGCGTTTTCTGAACGCCGGTGCGCCGCGTGTGCTGTTTTCCCAGCCGATGGCCAGTGAGCGCGATGTCGACGCCACCGTGGTGTTCGGCATCAACCAGCACAGGCTGACCGGGCGCGAGTTGCTGGTGTCGGCGGCGTCCTGCACCACCAACTGCAGCGTGCCGCTGTTGCGGTTGCTGGATCAGGCCATTGGTCTTGAATACATCACCATCACCACGATTCACTCGGCGATGAATGATCAGCCGGTGATCGACGCTTATCACCATGAGGATCTGCGCCGCACCCGCTCGGCTTTCCAGTCGATCATTCCGGTGTCCACCGGTCTGGCCCGAGGAATCGAACGGCTGCTTCCGGAACTTGCCGGCCGAATTCAGGCCAAAGCTGTTCGTGTGCCGACCGTCAATGTGTCGTGTCTGGACATGACGCTGCAGATGTCGCGCGACACGGACGCCGTGGAGATCAACCGTCTTTTGCGTGAGGCCGCCACTCTCGGCCCGCTCAAAGGCTTGCTGGCTTACACTGAGCTGCCGCACGCCAGCTGCGATTTCAACCATGACCCGCATTCGGCCATTGTCGATGCGAGTCAGACCCGCGTTTCCGGCCCGAGGCTTGTCAATGTGCTGGCCTGGTTCGATAACGAGTGGGGTTTTGCAAACCGAATGCTCGACGTCGCTGATCATTTTCTGCGCGTCGCTGACCAATAACAGTAAAAACAGGAATGCTCATGACCGTGTTGAAGATGACCGACCTCGATCTGCAGGGTAAACGTGTACTGATCCGCGAAGACCTCAATGTCCCGGTCAAGGACGGCGTTGTCAGCAGTGACGCACGTATCCTTGCATCGCTGCCGACCATCAGGCTGGCCCTGGAAAAAGGTGCTGCGGTCATGGTCTGCTCGCACCTGGGTCGTCCGACCGAGGGTGAGTTTTCTGCTGAAAACAGCCTTAAACCGGTGGCTGACTACCTGAGCAAGGCACTGGGTCGTGACGTTCCGCTGGTGGCTGATTATCTGGACGGCGTTGACGTCAAGCCTGGTGATGTCGTGTTGTTCGAGAACGTTCGCTTCAACAAGGGCGAGAAAAAGAACGCCGACGAGCTGGCGCAAAAGTACGCGGCGCTGTGCGATGTGTTCGTGATGGACGCTTTCGGCACCGCTCACCGCGCAGAGGGTTCGACCCACGGCGTGGCAAAGTTCGCCAAGGTGGCAGCGGCAGGCCCATTGCTGGCCGCCGAACTGGACGCGCTGGGCAAGGCTCTGGGTGCGCCGGCACAACCGATGGCCGCCATCGTGGCTGGCTCCAAGGTGTCCACCAAGCTTGACGTACTCAACAGCCTGAGCGCGATCTGCGATCAGTTGATTGTCGGCGGCGGCATTGCCAATACCTTTCTGGCTGCGGCCGGTCACAAGGTGGGCAAATCGCTGTACGAGCCTGATCTGCTCGACACCGCTCGCGCCATCGCCGCCAAGGTCAGCGTGCCTTTGCCGACCGATGTCGTGGTTGCCAAGGAATTCGCTGAAAGCGCCACTGCGACCGTCAAACTGATTGCCGACGTTGCTGATGACGACATGATTCTGGACATCGGCCCGCAGACGGCTGCGCACTTTGCCGAATTGTTGAAATCTTCGGGGACTATCCTGTGGAACGGTCCGGTCGGCGTGTTTGAATTCGACCAGTTTGGCGAAGGCACCAAGACGCTGGCCAAGGCCATTGCCGAAAGCAAGGCGTTCTCCATTGCCGGTGGGGGTGACACGCTGGCGGCTATCGACAAGTACGGTGTGGCCGAACAGATTTCCTATATCTCGACCGGTGGCGGCGCGTTCCTCGAATTCGTGGAAGGCAAGGTTCTGCCTGCGGTTGAAATGCTCGAACAACGTGCCAAGGCCTGAATAATGCCCTTGGACAAGGAGTGGTCAATGGTCAGGGCGTTACCGTGGTTTCTTGTTGCAGGTTTGCTGGCCGGTTGCGCAGGCAAACCAGTGGCGGAAGAAGTGGAGGGTGACTCCCCGACCCAGCCGCTCCAGTTGAGCTGTTATCAGGCGGGCTGGCAGGCCGAGACAGTGCCGGTGATCTATAAGCGTGGCGGTCAGGAAGTGTGGGATCGGTATGAATTCATGCCCAGAGCCACAGGCAACATTGGTTGCCTGTAGCGGGGGCCTGAAACCTGCCTGGCAACATTGACGGGCTTCAGCGGTCTTTATTGAGTGGATGTTTTTTCCGAGGAAGGAGTTTCACCATGAAGATCGCTGCCCTGGCGCTGATAAGCGTTGTTGCACTGGCTGGCTGTACCGGTTCTGGCTCGCACGCCAAGACATGCCAACTATTCAGCCCGGCCCCTGTGAATGTGCCTACGACCGAGAATACTCAACGGGTCGAGGCGCACGTTACGGGTGAACCGGCCGACGACAGTAAACAGGAACAGAACTGCCCCTGATATTCCGGTTCGGCAGGGCAGGCAGGAGACGTGATGAAAGGCTTGTTTGCCCTTGTGGCTTTGGCAGCGCTCGGCGGTTGTTCGAGCATGGGCACCCCGCAGCAGAATGATCCATGGAATCGCTGGGTTTGCGACAGCAACGCAGAGGTTCACTGGCGCTACATCGACTCGTCACAAAAGGAAGTCGATGTCCGTCTGAATCAGAGCGATCAGGTCTTCAGGCTCAAGGCTGAACCCGGCGCTGCCAGCGGAACGCTTTACAGCAACAACGTGTTGGCATTCGTCAACAAGGGTAGCGAAGGCCTGGTCTACTGGGACGCTACCAACGATCTGATCGGTCGCGGCTGCAAGGCCAGATAACTCGGATCACACGCATGGCCTTCATGGCCGATGCTTATAACTTGAATAGCAGCCGCCACTACGGCAGGCTTGCACGATAACGACCCTACCGGGAGAGAGACAGACAATGGCACTTATCAGCATGCGCCAGATGTTGGACCACGCAGCCGAATTCGGCTATGGCGTTCCAGCTTTCAACGTAAATAACCTGGAACAGATGCGCGCCATTATGGAAGCGGCCGACAAGACCGACTCCCCGGTGATCGTTCAGGCTTCGGCGGGTGCCCGCAAATACGCCGGTGCTCCGTTTCTGCGTCACTTGATCCTCGCGGCCATCGAAGAATTCCCGCACATCCCGGTGGTCATGCACCAGGACCACGGCACCAGCCCGGACATCTGCCAGCGCTCGATTCAATTGGGCTTCAGCTCGGTGATGATGGACGGCTCGCTGCGCGAAGATGGCAAGTCGCCAGCTGATTACGATTACAACGTCGACGTGACCCGCCGCGTTGTGGCCTTCGCTCACGCTTGCGGCGTTTCCGTGGAAGGTGAGCTGGGCGTGCTGGGTTCGCTGGAAACCGGTATGGCCGGTGAAGAAGACGGCGTTGGCGCTGAAGGCGTTCTGGATCACAGCCAGATGCTGACTGACCCGGAAGAAGCGGCTGACTTCGTCAAGCGCACCCAGGTTGACGCACTGGCCATCGCCATCGGCACCAGCCACGGCGCTTACAAGTTCACCAAGCCGCCTACCGGTGACATCCTGGCGATCGAGCGGATCAAAGAGATCCACAAGCGCATCCCGAACACTCACCTGGTGATGCACGGTTCTTCGTCGGTCCCACAGGAATGGCTGAAGATCATCAACGAGTTCGGCGGCGACATCAAAGAAACCTACGGCGTGCCGGTCGAAGAAATCGTTGAAGGCATCAAGCACGGCGTGCGCAAGGTCAACATCGACACTGACCTGCGCCTGGCGTCTACCGGTGCCATCCGCGAATTCATGGCCAAGAACCCAAGCGAGTTTGACCCGCGCAAGTACCTGGCCAAGACGGTTGTGGCCATGCGTGACGTGTGCATCGCGCGTTACGAAGCCTTCGGCACCGCTGGCAACGCCTCGAAGATCAAACCGATCTCTCTGGACGCCATGTTCGAACGCTACGCCCGTGGCGAACTGGATGCCAAGGTCAACTGAGTTGACTGAGCATTGAAAAAACCCGCAGAAATGCGGGTTTTTTTATGTCGGGTTAGACGTGGTTGTGTGGCAGATTGTCTCCATGCTTCTGCCCGAAGGGCGTGGGAGCGAAACTGTTCGCGAAGACGATGTTTCAGTCGATGCATTTTCGGCGACTATACGAGCCCTTTCGCGAACAAGTTCGCTCCCACGGCCTTCGGCCAGAATCAAAAGCAGACTTGTGTAACGCTAAGTGCTGTGGCGTGCGGAACGATAATCCGGCTATCCTGCGACGCTCTGCATCCGGCGTGGGAGCGAACTTGTTCGCGAAGACGATGTTTCAGTCGATGCATTTTCGGCGATTATACGAGCCCTTTCGCGAACAAGTTCGCTCCCACGGCCTTCGGCCAGAATCAAAAGCAGACTTGTGTAACGCTAAGCGCTGTGGCGTGCGGAACGATAACCCCGGCTATCCTGCGATGCTCTGCGTCCGGCGTGGGAGCGAACAAGTTCGCTCCAAGGGCCTTTGGCCAGAATCAAAAGCAGGCTTGTGTAACGTTAAGGGCTGGGGCGTGCGGAGCGATAATCCCGGCTATCCTGCGACGCTCTGCATCCGGCGTGGGAGCGAACTTGTTCGCGAAGACGATGTTTCAGTCGATGCATTTTCGGCGATTATACGAGCCCTTTCGCGAACAAGTTCGCTCCCACGGCCTTCGGCCAGAATCAAAAGCAGACTTGTGTAACGCTAAGCGCTGGGGCGAGCGGAACGATAATCCCGACTCGGCGTGGGAGCGAACTTGTTCGCGAAGACAATGTTTCAGTCGATGCATTTTCGGCGATTCTACAAGCCCTTTCGCGAACAAGTTCGCTCCCACGGCCTTCGGCCAGAATCAAAAGCAGACTTGTGTAACGCTAAGCGCTGGGGCGTGCGGAACGATAATCCCGGCTATCCTGCGACGCTCTGCGTTCGCTCTTGGGGTGTTTAAACGCTTTTCATCAGCCCCGCACACGCCGCCTTGTACGCTTCGTGCTGATATTTGTTCAGCGTGTCGGGCAGGGCGAAGTTGTGTTTCTTGTTCTGCGCGTTGATGGTCTGCGGCGAGATCAGCAGCACTTCGCAATCGGACATCATCTGAAAGATGGTTTCGATCTTGAACGTGGTCGGGCCACCCGCAAATTCACCTTTTTTACTGCGTTTCTTGATGACGACATGGCTGACGCCGTTTTCGCGCACGAAACTGGCGAGCTGCGAGGCGAAGGCTTTGACGTTACCGGCTTCGTCATCGTCCTCCAGCGCAAGCTTCTTCGTGGCGAGCGGCAAATGCCCGGTATCGCCGGCCTGTCGGGTGGCGAGGGCGAAGATGGCTTCACTGCCTTTGATTTCTACACCGCAAATAATCATGAGAAAACCTGATGAGCTTGTTCATATAAAGAAACAGGTTATCTCATCGTAGCCGTTATTCCTGCGCAATCGACTCCAGGTACTCCGAACGCTCGTCGCTCATGCGCGCGATGCAGTCGTTTTCACTGATAGTGAACGCCTCGCTGCCTGCTGCAGAAGGGAATACCTCAACCGCGCAATCGGCGTCACGCAGCTTTTCCCACGCTTGCTGAGCGGTCTTGAGTTTGCTCGTAAAATCGTTGAACTGCGTCTTGTTGGCGACAAACTGGGATTGAACGCGCTTGAGCAGGTTGTTGAAGTTTTCCTTGAGCAACTGTTCAGCGGTGGTGCGGCTATAAAACGAGCAATCCCGCGTCTGCTTGTCGTCTTCAACACCGTCGCACGGCGAGGCATCAGGGTTCTGAGCCGCCTGTACGCCTGTCACAGCCGTCGCCGTCAGGGCCAGGGTCAGCAAAAACGTTTTCATCGAGTCGCTCCGATCCATTGATACGCCTGATTCTGTCTCAAGCGCGAGACAATGAACAGGTTTACGACAGCCCCCGATGAAGTGATGTCGCCTCTTGACGCTTTCGGCAAACCCCCTGTCGTTTTTGCACCCGGTTCAGAGGACCCTCCGGCATATGCTGACCTCATTAGCGCCGACAGCCGATTCGGTGCGCCGGAACCAAAAAAGGGGACAGCCTGATGAGCCCAGCCGAACTGCACGCCGACAGCATCGTTATTGACGGGCTGATCATCGCCAAGTGGAATCGCGAGTTGTTTGAAGACATGCGCAAGGGCGGCCTGACCATGGCCAACTGCACCGTGTCAGTATGGGAAGGCTTTCAGGCCACCATCAACAGCATCTGCACCAGCCAGAAACTGATGCGCGAGAACAGCGATCTGGTCATGCCGGTGCAGACCACCGCCGATATCCGCAAGGCCAAGGAGCTGGGCAAGACCGGCATCCTGTTCGGCTTTCAGAACGCGCATGCCTACGAAGACCAGATCGGTTACGTCGAGGTCTTCAAGAAGCTCGGCGTCGGCATCGTGCAGATGTGCTACAACACCCAGAACCTGGTCGGCACCGGCTGTTACGAACGCGACGGCGGGCTGTCGGGTTTCGGGCGTGAAATCGTCACTGAAATGAACCGTGTCGGGGTGATGTGCGACCTGTCTCACGTGGGGTCGAAAACCTCGGAAGAAGTCATTCTCGAATCGAAAAAGCCGGTCTGCTATTCCCACTGCCTGCCGTCCGGCCTCAAAGAACACCCGCGCAACAAATCCGACGCAGAACTGAAGTTCATTGCCGATCACGGCGGCTTCGTGGGTGTGACCATGTTCGCGCCGTTTCTGGCCAAGGGCATCGAGTCGACCATCGACGACTACGCCGAAGCCATCGAATACGTGATGAACATCGTCGGCGAAGACGCCATCGGTATCGGCACCGATTTTACCCAAGGCCACGGTCAGGACTTCTTCGAATACCTGACCCACGACAAGGGTTACGCCCGCCGGCTGACCAACTTTGGCAAGATCATCAACCCACTGGGTATCCGTACCGTGGGCGAGTTTCCCAACCTGACCGAAACCTTGCTCAAGCGCGGCCATTCCGAGCGCGTGGTGCGCAAGATCATGGGTGAGAACTGGGTCAACGTTCTGGCTGATGTCTGGGGCGAGTAGCCCGCCAGCCCTACCTTATCGAATTGAACGCCCGCAGCCCTGACAGCGGTGGGCGTAACCCGAATCATCTGGAGTTTGACCCCCATGGCTAAAATCGCCCCGCAACTGCCCATCGAAGTCGACAGCGAAACTGGCGTCTGGACCTCCGATGCGTTGCCGATGCTCTACGTGCCTCGGCACTTTTTCGTCAACAACCACATGGGGATCGAGGAAGTGCTGGGCGCTGACGCCTACGCCGACATTCTCTACAAGGCGGGTTACAAATCCGCTTGGCACTGGTGTGAAAAAGAAGCCGAATGCCACGGCCTGGAGGGCGTTGCGGTGTTCGAACACTACATGAAGCGTCTGTCCCAGCGTGGGTGGGGGCTGTTCAAGATTCAGGACATCGATATCGAAAAAGGCACCGCCAGCATCAAGCTTGAGCATTCCTGCTTCGTGTACGTCTACGGCAAGGTCGGGCGCAAGGTCGACTACATGTTCACCGGCTGGTTTGCCGGTGCGATGGACCAGATACTCGCCGCCAGCGGCAGCTCGATCCGTACCGTCGCCGAGCAGGTTTACGGCGGCTCCGAAGAAGGTCACGACGACGGACTGTTTGTCGTCAAGCCGCTGTAAGTCGAGGATCGCGTTATGGCTTTTGAAGCGATGTTCCAGCCGATCCAGATTGGCAAACTGACGATCCGCAACCGCGTGCTCAGCACCGCGCACGCCGAGGTGTATGCCACCGACGGCGGCATGACCACTGACCGTTACGTGAAGTATTACGAAGAGAAGGCCAAGGGCGGCATCGGTCTGGCCATCTGCGGCGGCTCGTCCAGTGTGGCCATCGACAGCCCGCAAGGCTGGTGGAAGTCGGTCAACCTGGCGACCGACCGGATTATCCCGCACTTTCAGAACCTCGCCGACGCCATGCACAAGCACGGCGCCAAGATCATGATCCAGATTACCCACATGGGCCGACGCTCGCGCTGGGACGGTGATCACTGGCCGACGCTGATGTCGCCGTCGGGCATTCGCGAACCGGTCCACCGGGCGACCTGCAAGACCATCGAGCCAGAGGAAATCTGGCGTGTGATCGGTAACTACGCCAGCGCGGCGGCGCGCGCCAAGGCCGGCGGGCTGGACGGGGTCGAGCTGTCGGCGGTGCATCAGCACATGATCGACCAGTTCTGGAGCCCGCGGGTCAACAAGCGTACCGATGAGTGGGGCGGCAGTTTCGAAAACCGCATGCGCTTCGGTCTGGAGGTCATCAAGGCGGTGCGCAAGGAAGTCGGACCTGACTTTTGTGTGGGGCTGCGCATCTGCGGTGACGAGTTTCATCCCGACGGCCTGAGCCACGAGGACATGAAGCAGATTGCCAAGTATTACGACGACACCGGCATGATCGACTTCCTCGGTGTGGTGGGTTCGGGCTGTGACACCCACAACACCCTGGCCAACGTCATCCCGAACATGAGTTATCCACCGGAGCCGTTTCTGCATCTGGCGGCCGGCATCAAGGAAGTGGTCAAGTCGCCGGTCCTGCATGCGCAGAACATCAAGGACCCGAACCAGGCAACGCGGATTCTGGAAGGCGGCTACGTCGACATGGTCGGCATGACCCGCGCACACATCGCCGACCCGCACCTGATCGCCAAGATCAAGATGGGTCAGATCGATCAGATCAAACAGTGCGTCGGCGCCAACTACTGCATCGACCGTCAGTATCAAGGGCTGGATGTGCTGTGCATCCAGAACGCCGCCACGTCCCGCGAATACATGGGCGTGCCGCACATCATCGAAAAATCCGCCGGGCCGAAACGCAAGGTGGTGGTGGTCGGTGCCGGCCCTGCCGGGATGGAAGCGGCGCGGGTGTCTGCCGAGCGAGGCCACGACGTGACGCTGTTCGAAAAGAAGGCGTTTATCGGCGGGCAGATCACTACCGCGTCGAAGGCACCGCAGCGTGACCAGATCGCCGGCATCACGCGCTGGTTCCAGCTGGAACTGGCGCGCCTGAACGTCGATCTGCGGCTGGGCACTGCGGCCGATGCGGCCACCATCCTCGACTTGCGCCCGGACATCGTGGTGCTGGCGGTGGGCGGTCATCCGTTTCTGGAGCAGAACGAACACTGGGGCGCGGCAGAGGGGCTGGTGGTCAGCAGTTGGGACGTGCTGGACGGCAAGGTCGCGCCGGGCAAGAACGTGCTGGTCTACGACACCATCTGCGAGTTCACCGGCATGTCGGTGGCCGACTTCCTGGCCGACAAGGGCAGCCAGGTCGAAATTGTTACCGATGACATCAAGCCGGGTGTCGCCATTGGCGGCACCTCGTTCCCGACCTACTACCGCAGCATGTACCCCAAAGAAGTAATCATGACCGGCGACATGATGCTGGAAAAGGTCTATCGCGAGGGCGACAAGCTGGTCGCCGTACTGGAAAACGAATACACCGGCGCCAAGGAAGAACGTGTGGTGGATCAGGTGGTGGTGGAAAACGGCGTGCGCCCGGACGAAGCGATTTATTACGCGCTCAAGGAAGGCTCACGCAACAAGGGTCAGATTGATATCGACGCATTGTTCGCCATTCAGCCACAGCCTTCGTTGAGCCAGCCCGGTGACGGTTACCTGCTGTTTCGTATCGGCGACTGTGTGGCGCAACGCAATACCCATGCGGCGATCTATGACGGCTTGCGGCTGTGCAAGGATTTTTGAGTCTCGCCTGCTTTTGATTCTGGCCGCAGGCCGTGGGAGCGGACGTGTCCGCGAATGCAGTGGATCCGCCAGCACACCGGTTGATCCGCTGCTTTCACGAGCAAGCGAGGCGTCATATGGCTCGTTCCCGCAAGGCGTCCAGATAAGTTGGCCTACAGGATCGCTTCGTCTTTGGAGCTTCAGATGCTAGACACCCTTCTTCCCATCCTGCTGTTCAGCGCCCTGGCCCTCGCGGCGCTGGGCGCATGGCGGCGGGTAAACATGTGGCGTAACGGCCGGCCTGCGAAAGTCGATCTGCTCGGCGGTCTGCTGGCCATGCCCAAGCGTTACATGGTCGATCTCCATCATGTGGTCGCACGCGACAAATATATCGCCAACACCCACGTAGCCACCGCGGGCGGAGCCGTCGCCTCGATAGTGCTGGCGATTCTGGTGCATGGTTTCGGTCTGCATAACCGCGTGCTTGGCTACGCGCTGCTGCTGATGACGGCGGTCATGTTCGTCGGCGCGGTGTTTGTCTACCGTCGTCGTCTCAACCCGCCTGCGCGCCTGTCGAAAGGCCCGTGGATGCGCCTGCCGAAAAGCCTGATGGCGTTTTCCGCGAGCTTTTTTCTGGTCACGTTGCCGGTTGCCGGCATTCTCCCAGAGCATTTCGGCGGCTGGGTGCTGGTGGTCGTCCTTGGGTTGGGCGTGCTGTGGGGCGTGAGCGAACTGTTTTTCGGCATGACCTGGGGCGGGCCGATGAAGCACGCCTTTGCCGGTGCCTTGCACCTGGCCTGGCACCGGCGCGCCGAGCGCTTTGGCGGCGGACGCTCCACCGGCTTGAAACCGCTGGACCTGAACGACCGGACTGCTCCGTTGGGTGTGGAGAAACCTCAAGACTTCACCTGGAATCAACTGCTGGGCTTCGACGCCTGCGTACAGTGCGGCAAATGTGAAGCCGCGTGCCCGGCGTTTGCGGCAGGTCAGCCGCTGAACCCCAAGAAGCTGATTCAGGACATGGTCGTCGGTCTGGCCGGTGGCACCGACGCGAAATTCGCCGGCAGCCCGTATCCATCGCTGGACGGCAAAGGCAAGCCGCTGGGCGAGCATGGCGGCCATCCGCATCAGCCTATCGTCAACGGTCTGGTGGACGCCGAGACGTTGTGGTCCTGCACCACGTGCCGTGCGTGTGTCGAAGAGTGCCCGATGATGATCGAGCATGTTGATGCCATCGTCGACATGCGCCGTTACCTGACCCTGGAAAAAGGCGCGACGCCGAACAAGGGCGCCGAAGTACTGGATAACCTGATCGCCACCGACAACCCCGGCGGTTTCGCACCGGGCGGGCGGATGAACTGGGCGGCGGATCTGAACCTGAAGCTGCTCAGCGAATGCAAGACCGCTGACGTGCTGTTCTGGGTCGGCGATGGCGCCTTCGATATGCGCAATCAACGCACCCTGCGTGCCTTCGTCAAAGTCCTCAAAGCGGCCAAGGTCGATTTCGCCGTGCTGGGCCTCGAAGAGCGGGACAGTGGCGACGTGGCACGACGTCTGGGCGATGAAGCGACGTTTCAGATGCTCGCCCGCCGCAACATCCAGACCCTGGCTCACTACCGCTTCAAGCGCATCGTCACCTGCGACCCGCACAGCTTTCATGTGCTGAAAAACGAATACGGCGCGCTGGGAGGCGACTATCAGGTGCAGCACCACAGCACGTTCATGGCTGAGTTGATCAAGAGCGGCGCACTGAACCTGAGTCAGCACAAAGGCACCCGCGTGACCTATCACGACCCGTGTTACCTGGGCCGTTACAACGGCGAATATGAAGCGCCACGCGATGTGCTGCGTGCGCTCGGGATCGACCTCCAGGAAATGCAGCGCTCGGGCTTTCGCTCTCGTTGCTGTGGTGGCGGTGGCGGCGCGCCCATTACTGATATCCCCGGCAGACAGCGAGTTCCCGACATGCGCATGGAAGACATTCGCGAGACCGCCGCCGAGCTGGTGGCAGTGGGTTGTCCACAATGCACGGCCATGCTCGAAGGTGTTGTCGAACCGCGTCCGCCCATCAAGGACATTGCCGAACTGGTGGCTGACGCGCTGATCGATGACGTTATCCCCAGCCCGGCCTCTGCAAAACGTGAACCTGCGGAGGTGCTCTGATGAGCGATATTATCCGCCGCGATCCGCGGGCCGAATGGATTACCCGCAATCGTCTGCACCCGCTGCACGCGGCGATGCAACCTGCGCAAAGCAGCTGGATGGGGCCAAACGGGTTGATGCGCAAGAACGTGCATGGCCTGGGCTTCATGGGGCCGAACGGTATCAAGCGCATCGACCGCAGTGGCGCGCAACAGGGCGGCACCGTCAGGCGCTCGGTCGCAGCCGAGGTCCAGCTGCCGCTGTTCGCGGTGGCCGAGCCAGCGTTCTACATCAGCGTTGTTCCCGACATGGTCGGCGGTCGATTGACCAGCCATGACCGCGACCTGCTGGGCCTGGCGCGCCAGTTGGCGGGTGCCGACGGCGCAGTGCTGGCGGTTGTGTTCGGCGAACATAAAGAGACCGCGTTCGATACGTCGGGGGTGGATCGCCTGTTGCTGCTCGACGGCAATGCGTTCAGCGGTTATTCACCTGAGCAACGTGTGCAAGGGCTGTGTGCTGTGGATAACCAGTTCAGCCCGCGGCACTGGTTACTTCCTGACAGCCGCACTGGCGGTGGCGAACTGGGAAGACGTTTTGCAGCCAGCCTCGGCGAGCGCCCCGCGACGCGCGTCTGGCAGATCAAAGACCAACAGTGCATCAGTCGCGCCGGGGCAGGGCGTGAAGACCTGGTTCGGCCATTGGCACGTCTCATTCTGGCCGCTGTCGAGTGCGCCGAGCCTGTCAGCGAAACCCGGCATGAAGCATTGCCCGTCGAGTTATCCACAGACGTGGCGCGTAGCCTGCCGCGTATCGAGGACCTTGGCGCGGTTGCTGTCGATCCTGCCGTTATCCCCATGGCTGAAGCAGAGTTCATTCTGTCGGGCGGTAATGGCGTCAAGGACTGGGATCTTTTTCACCGCACAGCGATGGCGCTCGGCGCAACTGAGGGTGCCTCTAGGGTGGCGGTGGACGACGGTTACATGGGACGTGAGCGTCAGGTGGGCGCGAGCGGCACGTGGGTCACGGCACGGGTTTATCTGGCTGTGGGTATTTCCGGGGCCATCCAGCACCTGCAAGGTATCGGTGCCTGCGACAAGGTCATTGCGATCAATCTGGACCCAGGCTGCGACATGATCAAGCGTGCTGACTTGTCAGTGATTGGTGACAGTGCCGACATCCTGAGGGCCTTGATCGCAGCGGTCGACGCATGGCGTAACGGGGAGACGCGTGATGCAGCCTGAACTGAATGATTCGTCTGTGGATAAACCGGCGGTGTCCGTCATCGGCCTTGTTTCTGTGGGCGCGCACCCGACATCCGGTCGGGCGCGACGCGCTGAACAGGACGCACGCGCAGTAGAGCTTGGCTTGCAGCTGGCTGGGGATAACTTGCAAGTGTTGCATGCCGGCAATCCTGAAGAACCCGCCTTGCGCGCCTACCTGGGAATGGGCTTGAGCGAGCTGCATGTGCTTGAGCAGGCAGACGGTGACGATGCACTGTTCGCGTTGACGGAGTACATACGCGACTCGGGTGCGCAGTTGGTGTTGGCCGGCAGCCAGGCTGAAACCGGTGAAGGCTCTGGCATGCTGCCATTTCTGCTGGCCGAGGGCCTCGGCTGGCCAGTGGTGACAGGGCTGGCAGAGGTCGAGTCACTGGATAACGGCACTGCGCTGGTGCTGCAAGCCCTGCCGCGTGGTCAACGTCGCCGCCTCAAGGTTCGCTTGCCGTTTGTGGCAACTGTGGATAACGCAGCTCCCAAACCCCGACAAAGTGCGTTCGGCCCTGCGCAGCGCGGCGCGCTGGACGTCAGTGAGACTCAAAGGGTGGTCGATGAGTTATTCACTGACCACGCGCTGCAAGCCGCCAGGCCACGGCCGAAACGTCTGAAAGTCATCAAGGCCAAGAGCGGTGCTGATCGTATGAAAGCGGCCACCGCCAAGGCAAGTGGGGGCGGTGGGCAGGTGTTGAAGGGCGTACACCCTGATGAAGGAGCGGCTGCCATCCTGAAACTGTTGGTCGATGAGGGGGTTTTGAGGTGAGGCGCGGTTGCTTCGCTGCACTTACGCACAATCTCTGTGCGTGCGGCTGTGGATAATATGTTTGTGAAAGCCTGAAGCCCTTGTAAAACGTGGTCTGTGTCATGCTGTTCAAAAAACGATCAGCTTAAGCCATTATTTTTATTGGTTTTTTTCGGAGGCTGTACAAAAAGTACGTCTGACTTGCCCACAATCCCTGTTGGCCTGCCTGTTGATAAGTTGTTCATGGTCGTCTGGAAGCCTTTTAAACAGAGGCTTCTAAAGAATCGTTCAAAAAGTGATCAGGGCTTGGCGCTGAGGGTGTCGTATTCATTCAGTCGCATTCTTTCCAGCCATTCTGAACGTTGTCCACAGCAGCGCTTGCGTTTATAAAGTTATGCCCAAAGCCTGTTGGTGTCTCTGTGGATAAGGTGTTTGCGTTCTTCTGTACGCCACTAAAAACGCCGGTTGCAGCCGTTTGAGCAAAAAATAGACAGCGGCTTGCCTGAAAAGTAGCTCGGATAAACCATTGATCTCCGAGCTATCTGGCCCTTAAAAAAACGACTTATCCATGAATACCCTGAGGCTCTGTGGATAAGTCGCTTCATCATTGCGCTACCGCGCCCTTTTCATGAGCGATTACGGCAGGCATGTGTCAGTACCGGGATCACTGCCATTCTTTTGGGAGGTCGCGATACACCTTCTCTACCCAGAGCTCCCATAAGGTCGGCGCACTGCCTGGCGCCCAGTCTGATTGTGAGCGGTGAGGATTGATGCAGATATAAGTAGCGCCGTTATACGTCACCTTATCGCCTTTCACGTATTCAACATTCTGTGCCCACTCGTCCAATGCCGCGCTGGTGAACGCCTGCACAACATTGCTGGGGCCAGATAGGTCTGAGTCTATATTCCGCGCGCCTATCAAAAACTGGTACATCTTGCCAGCGGTCAGCCCTTCAGCGGTGTACGTGAACGTCGTTGAATCAAGATTCACTGTTTTACCGCCGATGTAGTAAACATGGTAAGACGCTACTTCAGTAGGGCTTGAGAGCGTGTTCCCATTTTTCGAGGGGCTTTGAGGCTTGTCCCACTGTAATGAAACACTGGTCGCCGTTGCGCCTGTCTGACGCAGGTTTTCAGGAGGGTTAGGCCGATCAGGAGATGGCACACTCTTGGTTGTCGCCAGGATTTCTTCAGACAGTATGGAACTGTTCCCCAGACTGTCCGTTGCCTTGATCTGATAACCATACAGGTGGCTTTGCGAGAGCCCTGTGTCGGTAAAAGGAGGCTTTTCGACTGTACCCAGCGGGACCTTATCCCTGACCAGTTCATAGACAACCGGACCATGAGGGTGTTCGACAAGGCTCCACTCCAGCGTCACCGACGATGTGGTCTGTACGGTTGATCTCAAGTCATCAGGCTCTGGGGGGTTGAGGGGTACAGGCGGGCCGTCACCGGTCCGGACCTTCAGCAAATTACCGGGCGGTGAATACTCAGATTCGGCATCCTGCGCAAAGACGCGGTATTCATAGTTGGTACTGGGAATGAGGTTGTTATCGACGTAGCGAGTCTCGATACTCCAGGTTATTTCTAAAGGCCAGCCATCCCGTTCAACGACATACGTTTTGATTTCGCTGTTACTGGTGGACTCCGTCCATGTCAGCGTTACGCTGTTTTCTGTGACCTCTTCAAGGCTCAAAACGGGCGCGGTCGGTTTTGTATTACCTCCGCCTTGCCCCTGCGTCAGTACGCTGAGCGCTGCGGAAAATGCAGAGGTGTTGCCCATGACATCTATCGCACGCACCTGGTAGCTGTAAGTGGTGCCAGGCTGAAGGCCGGTATCAGTGTAAGCTGGGCTGTCCGAGAACAGGGCGTCGCTGTTGTTGCGGCGCAACTCGTATTGCCGGATCGGGTGCGCGCCTGTCGAGGGCGACCAGCTCAGTGTCACCGATGTCGGAGTCTGTTCGGTTGATTTGAGGCCGGCAGGCACTGACGGTGTGTCAGGCACAGGCGTCTCACCTCCGGTCAAGTAGCCATAACGATTCTTGAATTCCCAGTTGTATTCCTCACCTGCCTTGTTTTTTCCGGCATCCCAGTTGACTGACCAGGTCATCAGACCGCGAATAGGATTACCAGCGTCCTCCAGCTCTTTCAGTGCATTTTTGACGTGATTAATATCAATCACGTAACCGGAAGCGGCGGCGTCTCTGTTGGTGGGTAGACCGATAGCCAGCCTGTCGGCCGGGATTTTTGTGTAGGTACGTGTACCGTGGATCAAACTATCGGTCAGGTAGTAAAGAAACTCTTTCTTCAGGGCATCGTTGCTTTGAGTGACCCACATGTTCAGCTCATCGACCCAGACACCGTCACCCCCCTGGTTGTAATACTGGGGTGCGATGAAGTCGTAAATGTCCTCCAGCGCTTCGATATATTTGATGTACGCACCTTGGGTTCTAAGCGATTCAAGAAACGACACCAGCGGGTTCAGGAAGGGAAAGTACTTCCTGATCTCGTTAAAGATCGCCAGTTTTTGAGGGGCTCTCAGGTAGGGGAACTCCGGTGCCATGCTGATGATGAAATGCTTCCCTTCGGTTTCGTAATGCTCGCGTACCATTCTCAGTGCCGCTGGCAATACGGTCTGGTTATCGGCAAACGTAATGGCGGCTTGCTCAAGGTCGATGTCCAGACCGTCAAAGCCATAGACTTCAACCAAACGAATGATTTCATACGCCAGCGCTTCTTCCTGGCCAGTGCATAGCTCGATATGCGCATCAGCCCCGCCGAGGGAAATCAGCACCGCACGGCCTTGCGCATTCAGTTGCGCCACCTGGTCGCGAAAGTCAGCGTCGCTCAGGTTATAGGGCTTGAAGGTGGGGATGCCAGCGCCTTTCATGAACGCCACGGCCACAACGTTATATTCTTTTGGAATGTCAGTCAGCGCCATTTCCTTGAACAGACCCTGCTGGTAACCCTGGCCCGGTTCAGAACCCCAGTTATGCCAGAAGCCCATCAGTATCTTCTTGCCTCTGATGTCCGGCATGTCAGAGGCTGCATCGATTTTCTTGTTTTTATATTGCTTTATGACGTTAGGGTTGAGCATGGTTCGTGTCTCCGTCCGTTGGATGTACACAGTGTTTTCAGGCACGCGGTCCAGCCCGATCCTTGGGTCTGGTTATTTCAGCAGTCCTACAGCTCTGATAATCGCCGGCCATCGTGCCTGAGGCATTCGATTCACCGCGACTCAAGTTGAGCATGGGAAGGAGTTTCGCGTAACTGTCAGAAATGCCGGTATCGACAAGAAACGCGAACGTCCCGAGCAAGAGTAAAAAGGTAGGGGCAATCCTTACTCGTGATTCACCGCCACACCCTTCAAATAAGGCGCAGGCTCTGCCCCAAGGTTTTCCAGCATGCGCGAGCTGTACCAGTCAACGAAGTTGACCACGCCGAACTCATAGGTTTTCGAGTAAGGGCCGGGCTGATAGGCGGTGGAGTTGATGCCGCGCTGGTTTTCTTCGGCCAGGCGACGGTCCTGGTCATTGGTGGCATCCCAGACCTGTCGCATGCGCTCAACGTCGTAGTCCACGCCTTCTACTGCATCTTTGTGGACAATCCACTTGGTGGTCACCATGGTTTCCTGCGCGCTGATGGGCCAGACGGTGAACACGATGATGTGATCGCCCATGCAGTGGTTCCATGAGTGCGGCAAATGCAGGATGCGCATCGAACCCAAGTCCGGGTTCTGGATGCGGCCCATCAGTTTCTTGCAGCCGACCTTGCCGTCCAGGGTCATCGAGACCGTGCCCTTGAGCAACGGCATGCGCACGATGCGGTTGCGCAGCCCGAAACTGGCGTGGGCGTAGGGGATTTTCTCCGCGTCCCAAGCTGCGGCGGATGCGGCCACATGATCCTTGAATGCCTGATCGGCACGCGGGTCGGTGACGTCGTCCCATTCCAGCAGGGTCTTGAGCAGTTCCGGGTGCGAACCGCCGCAGTGGTAGCACTCACGGTTGTTTTCCAGCACCAGCTTCCAGTTGGCTTTTTCCATCAAGGTGGTCTGCACCGCCACCTTGGTGTTTTCCATGTCATAGGGTTCCATGTAGTGCCGAAGGGTCGACAGGAACTCATCGATGGCCGGCGGGTTCTCCGCCAGGCTGATGAAAATGTAACCGCCTGCGGTCTTGACGTGGACCGGCTTGAGGCCGAACTGCTTCATGTCGAAGTCGTCGCCCATCTCGGTGCCTGCATACAGCAGGCGCCCGTCGAGTTCGTAGGTCCACTGGTGGTAATGGCAGACGAGCTTGGCGACCTTGCCTTTCTCGGCTGTACACAGACGCGAGCCACGATGGCGACATACGTTATGGAACGCATTGACTGCGCCGTCCGGGCCGCGGACCACCAGGATCGGATTCTTGCCGATCTGCAACGTCAGGTAGTTGCCCTTGGTCGGGATCTCGCAAGTCATCCCGGCGATCAGCCACTCTTTATGAAAGATTTCCTGCATGTCGATTTCAAACAGCCGTTCATCACTGTAGAACGGCTGCGGCAGCGAGTAGGTGCGCTCGCGATTCTGCAGCATGTCTGCAGTGGCCTTGCGTGCAGGTTCCAGCGGATCGCCCAGGCTCAAAGTTGCGGTGACGTCCATCGTTAAATCCCTCATGACCGCGTCATGGGCGGCCTGCGAATGTGGCTGATACGGTTGGGGGGCGCGTTGCACGCAAGACAGTAGATCAGTCGTTCATGCGGATAATCCCTGTCGGCGAGTGTGGAGCCGGGCGTGCGGCGAACCTTATCCATGGGCGACATGGCCGAATCCGTTCCCGACGCGACAGGCCTTGTTCCTCGGGGCTGGTCGCGGTAAGTACGTGAATGTCGTTGGCAGGTAAATGGTCGTCTCGCGCGTTACGCAGAATCCGCAGCATGAGAGGCCGACAGTCGGCCGTGGAGATCGAGTATGTCCCAAAGTTTCCTGAGCCCGGTCACGACCCAGACATGGGCTAACGGGCGCCATCTGGTACGAGTCGTCAAAGTCATTCAGGAAACCTGGGACGTTCGCACCTTTTGCTTCATGGCCGACCAGCCGATCATGTTCTTTTTCAAGCCCGGGCAATTTGTGACCCTGGAGCTGGAGATTGACGGTCTGCCGATCATGCGCTCATACACCATCTCGAGTTCGCCCTCGGTGCCGTACAGTTTCTCGATCACCGTCAAGCGTGTGCCGGGCGGCAAGGTCTCCAATTATCTGCATGACACCCTGAGCGAAGGGCAGGAGCTGGCGGTGCATGGCCCGGTCGGGTTGTTCAACGCCATCGATTTCCCGAACCCGAAAATCCTCTACCTCAGTGGCGGCGTGGGCATCACGCCGGTGATGTCGATGGCGCGCTGGTTCTACGACACCAACGCCAACGTCGATATGGTGTTCGTCCACAGCGCGCGCTCGCCCAAGGACATCATCTACCACCGCGAGCTGGAGCATATGGCCTCGCGGATCGACAACTTCAGCCTGCACCTGGTCTGTGAAAAACACGGGCTGGGCGAACCCTGGGCGGGTTATCGAGGTTACCTGAATCAGAAAATGCTCGAGCTGATGGCCCCGGACTTCATGGAGCGCGAAGTCTTCTGTTGCGGGCCGACGCCTTACATGACAGCGGTCAAGCGTCTGTTGCAGGAAAACGGCTTCAACATGGCTCAGTACCATGAAGAATCATTTGGCGCGACACCCGCCGAAGCCCGCGCCGATGCGGTCGAGCAGGCCGAAATTGCTGCCGACGCGCCGGACGTCGATATCGCCGACCTGCATCAAGTGGAGTTCACCGACACCGGCAAGAGCATCCGCGTGGCCCCGGGCGAAACCGTCCACGCCGCCGCCGCCAAACTCGGCCTGATGATCCCCAAAGCCTGCGGTATGGGCATCTGCGGAACGTGCAAGGTCATGAAATTGAGTGGCGAAGTGGAAATGGAACACAACGGCGGCATTACGGATGAGGATGTTGCAGAGGGCTACATTCTGTCCTGCTGCAGCGTGCCGCAGGGCGATGTGCGGATTGAGTATTAAGGCGATTTTTTCGTACGCTTTGAACCCGTCTGGTTCTGTATCATAAAGAGGGTTTACACGATTAGCCTTGAAAGATAATTATCTGTTCGGGCATTGCGGGCAGCCGTGCCGACAACCTACAGGACGTGTGATGTTACAAAACGATCGTCACAACCTGGAGCTTGAGAAGCTTCAATTGGAATGTCGGAAGCTTGTTGCAGAAACACGAAAGCTGCTGTCAGAAGACAGAAAATTGAAACGAGAGGCGTTTTGGTACCCGTTTCTGGTAGGTGCAGGCCTCATAACCGCAGGCAGCGCAATTCTCAAGTTGCTCGCACCGAACTGATCGACGGGGTTCGAAGGACCTATGCCATCCTTGAAATTTGCGGGTGAAAGGTTCAAATTGCTCTCACGAGGCTCGCTATAGCCTGTGCCATATTTCTACAGGACGAATCATGGATACTTTAACGCCCAAGGTGAGTTCATCCGTCAGTCGTGAAATAGCCGACCTGGATGCACGCATGAGTGCCAAAGAATCATTTGCCTCTCGTATAGGGCTTTTGCCATTTGCTATTGGAGCCCTTGCTGCGCTCGCCACATTGATTGCAGTTCAAGTCATTACCCGCCTGTAGCCTTCATCGGCAGCCAATGCAGCTGGGCTGTCGATGCTTGAAATCTCGAACCGACCCTCCGTGTTGGCATCAAACCCGTTTCGCTCTCGCTCCAGTCGCAAGATTGCACCGCGCTGCACGTTCAGGATCGGACGCGGAACACCACACGACAGTTGATATCATCGCTCCTCACGCTCCAGCGCAGTAATGCCTTGGTTGGCGCTTTGCGTCACCTTATGCGCCGCGACGCATAGTCAGCAGTTGGCTGCGACCTCATGACCCATTCTGAGTCTGCCTGTAAACCGCCAGCGCGGGCAGCAGTTGCTGGTCGATGGCCTGGCGCACGGCGGGGAGTAGAGTGGCGCTGCCGGTCAGGAGTTGCTCGATCAGGCGTCGCAGGGCTGTCGCGCGTTCGGCGTTGAGGCCGCAGACGGCGTGTGCGCAGGCTTGTTCAGCCGTTGCGCCGCTCGGTGTTTCGAATCCCAGTGCTCTGAGCTGGCCGAGCAGGTCTTCCTGGTCAATCAGGTCTGCGTGCATCATGGCGTCTGTTCCTTTGATCGGGCTTTTTCCGATTCTGGTAGGACAGCCGGCCACGGGCAACCCCTGAAAGGGGCGGATGGCAGAATTGACTACAGGTGCGTCGTTTTCAGTTCACGGCGAGGTCAGCTGGATTGAAGGTTATCGATGGTCCTGTCGACCATCACCTTTGCCATCTCGGTCAGGTGCATGATCGACAGTGTCATGTCCCGCTGCGTGCCTGTCATGCTGTCGCTGAACTCCGCGGCGCTGGTGATGGCGCAACGCAGCAGGTCACTGGCGTGCATGAGTGCGTCTTCATGGTTGATGTCCGGGTTGGCCGTGAAGAGGGGTGGATCGGGTACGATTTTCAGCATGTGAGACTCCTAATCGATAATCAGTAGGTCGTCACTTCGGCTACTAATCGAAGGTGGCGGCCGCACGCAGGTAGTAGCCCGGTGATTAGGAACCGGTGCATCCGAAGACGCCCCACGCACGGCCACCATAAAGATGCAGGCCGTATAAAAGCGCCTTGCATAAGGTGGCGCATTGCGCCTAATCACATCGAGGGCTACTAATCCTCATCGCTGGATATGCAGCGACGGGCGCAGAGTAGAGATCGAAACGGACAGGCACAAGGGCGTGGGAGTTTCTCGGAAATTTCCTTCAAGCGATACAGACGAGTCCCGCAAATTCGTTACAAATTCTTGTTCATTGCTCAGGTTTGCTAAACTGCGCAGCCTGCCAGGAGCTGCCATGAATTACCGTCACGCCTACCATGCCGGCAACCACGCCGACGTGTTCAAACACCTGACCCTGACTCGCTTGATCGCCCTGATGGCGCGCAAGGATCAGCCGTTCGCCTACCTCGACACCCACGCCGGTCTCGGGCTGTACGACCTCAAAGGCGATCAGGCCACCCGCACCGGCGAGTGGCTGGAAGGCATCGGTCGTCTGTGGAACACCCCCGACCTGCCTGCGCTGGCGGCTGATTACCTGCAAGTGCTGCACGACATGAACCCCGATGGCGAACTGCGCTACTACCCCGGTTCGCCTGAGCTGGCCCGTCGCCTGACTCGCGAGCGCGAGCGTGTGTTGCTTAACGAAAAGCACCCTGAAGACGGGCGTCTGCTCAAGGAGAACATGAAAGGCGACCGCCGCGTTGCGGTGCATCTGGGGGAGGGCTGGCACGTGCCACGCGCCTTGCTGCCTGTCGCTGAAAAGCGTGCCGTCATGCTGATCGACCCGCCGTTCGAGCAACTCGATGAAATGAAACGCTGCGCTGTAGCGCTCAAGGAAACCATCGGGCGCATGCGCCAGACGGTGGCCGCGATCTGGTACCCGATCAAGGACCCGCGCCTGCTGCGGCGTTTCTATCAGGACTTGGCAGAAACCGGCGCACCCAAGCTGCTACGCGTCGAGCTGTATGTCCATCCGCTGGACAAGCCAGCGAGCCTGAACGGCTCCGGCCTGGCTATCGCCAATCCGCCGTGGGGGCTTGAAGAAGAACTACGCGAATTTATGCCGTACCTGGCCGACAAGCTGGGCCAGACCCAAGGCGGCTGGAAGATGGACTGGTTGATCGCCGAGTAATTGAGCCAGCCGTGACCACTCTGAAGCCCGAAGGGTGCGAGAGGTTCTGTATTCCCAGGCGCAGCAATGAATGAGCTTTTGTGGGAGCGAGCTTGCTCGCGAAAGGGCCAGTGCAGTCCCCGAAAACAGGGCGTTTGAACCATTGCCTTCGCGAGCAAGCTCGCTCCCACTTATCCTGCTAACAAGGCATAGTTGCCTTTTCCTGCCAGTCAGCCAGCTCAAGCCGGCAGACATACCCCAGTGCCGCCCAGGCCGCAGTAGCCCTGCGGGTTTTTGGCCAGGTATTGCTGATGGTAGGTTTCGGCGAAGTAGAATGAGCTTTTGTGGGAGCGAGCTTGCTCGCGAAAGGGCCAGTGCAGTCCCCGAAAACAGGGCGTTTGAACCATTGCCTTCGCGAGCAAGCTCGCTCCCACTTATCCTGCTAACAAGGCATAGTTGCCTTTTCCTGCCAGTCAGCCAGCTCAAGCCGGCAGGCAAACCCCGGTGCCGCCCAGGCCGCAGTAGCCCTGCGGGTTCTTGGCCAGGTATTGCTGGTGATACGCCTCGGCGAAATAGACCGTCGGGGCTTCTTCGATTTCGGTGGTAATCCCGCCCAGGCCGGCTTTGTTCAGTTCGGCCTGGAACACGTCAGCGCTGGCTTTGGCGGTGGCGAGCTGTTCAGGCGTCGTGCAGTAGATGACCGAGCGGTACTGAGTGCCGATGTCGTTGCCCTGACGCATGCCCTGAGTCGGGTTATGTGCTTCCCAGAACACTTTGAGCAGCGATTCGTAGCTGATCTTTTCAGGCTCGTAGACGACCAGCACCACTTCGGTGTGGCCGGTCAGGCCGGAGCAGACTTCTTCGTAGGTCGGGTTCGGTGTGAACCCGCCGGCGTAACCCGCCACGGTGCTGACAACACCTTCCTGTTGCCACAGGCGACGTTCTGCGCCCCAGAAGCAGCCCATGCCGAAGATGGCGAATTCCACGTTGCTCGAGAATGGCCCCAGCAACGGATTGCCGTTGACGAAGTGAGTTTCCGGAAGCGCCATAGGTGTTTCACGACCCGGGATGGCTTGTTCGGCGGTAGGCAGTACGTTTTTGTTCACAAGAATTTCCGAGCGCAGAGTCATGAACCATATCCTCTCGTTGTGAGACGGGCAGCAGGTAACAGGACGGGTTGATACAAAGAGATAGGTCCCGTTACAGGCAGAAACAAGGGCTGCCGTGTAATAACAGACCCACAGTGTGCCCGAGAGAGCAGGGTGCAGGGAAGGTGGTCAGGCCAGAGGGCGACGGGTGTAGCGCTTCAGTTTCTCGATCAGCTCTTCGCCGGGGATAGGCCTGTCGAACAGATAACCCTGGCCTACGTCACACCGATGACGGCGCAGAAACGCCAGTTGGGCGGCAGTTTCAATGCCTTCGGCGACCACTTTGAGCTTGAGGTTGTGAGCCATGGCGATGACCGCGGAGGTGATCTCCATGTCGTCTTCATCATCCGGAATATCGCGAATGAAGCTGCGATCGATCTTGATCACATCGATGGGGAATTTTTTCAGGTAGCTGAACGAAGAATAACCGGTGCCAAAGTCATCCATGGCCAGTGACAGGCCGAGTTTCTTCAGCGAGTCGAGTTGCTGGCGAGTGTCTTCAGTGGCTTCCAGCAACAGGCCCTCGGTCAGTTCCAGCTCCAGCAACGAAGGGTCAAGTTCTTCCTCTTTGAGAATAGAGGCAATCGATGACACCAGCTCGGGATCGGAAAACTGCTTGGGCGACACGTTGATCGCCACCTGAAGATGACCGAAGCCCGCTGCGGTGAGGTCTTTGCTCATGCGGCAGGACTGGCGGGCAACCCATTTGCCGATGGGAATGATCAGGCCGGTTTCTTCTGCCACGCTGATGAACTGGTCTGGGCGAATCATGCCTTTTTCAGGGTGATTCCAGCGCAGCAACGCCTCCATGCCCAACAGGCGGCCAGTCAGCAGGCACAGCTTGGGTTGATAGAAGACTTCCAGCTCGTTCTGGGTCAGCGCGCGGCGCAGGTTGTTCTCGACGAACAGCTTGTAGCTGGCCTCGGCGTTCAACGCTTCAGTGAACACCTGAACCTGATGCTTGCCATTGGCTTTGGCCTTGTGCAGGGCCAGGCCGGCATTCTTCATAAGGGTCTGTGGATCACGGCCATGCAATGGCGCGCAGGCCAGGCCGACCGAACCGGTCACGCTGATCAACTGGTTGTCGACGAACATCGGTTTGTCCAGCGTGGCAAGAACCTGGCTGGCAATGGCCTGCCCGGCTTCCTGCCCGGTGTTGTCCAGCAGCACCGCGAATTCATTACTGGCGAAGCGCGCCAGGACGTCCGACGGGCTGAGCGTGTTGCGCAGGCGACGCGCCAGGCTGATCAGCAATTTGTCGCCAGTCTGATGGCCGAGGCTGTCGTTGATGCGCTTGAAATTGTCGATGTCGACCAGCAACAGGCTCATCGGTGTATCAGTGTCACGGGCAAAGCGCTCGTCCAGATTGCGGATGAACGCCGGACGGTTGCCCAGATTGGTCAGGTTATCGGTGTAGGCCAGGCGCTCGATGCGCTGCTGGGCCAGCTTGCTCTGGGTGATGTCCTCGTAAATGCCGATGTAATGCGTTAGCTCGCGATTGTCGCCATACACCTTGGAAATCGACAATTGGCCCCAGTAGGGTTCGAGGTTCTTGCGTCGGCTTTTGAACTCGCCCTGCCAACTGTTGCTGTTGGTCAGGCTGGAGTTGGCTTCCAGCAGCAACTGGTTGAGGTTTTCCAGGGCCGGCAGCTCCGAGAGCTTGCGCCCGGAGACTTCATCGGAGCTGTACTGGGTGATCGCCGTGAAGCTCGGGTTGACGTACTCCACCACGCCGTTGCAGTTGACCAGCAGAAAGGCATTGGCGCTTTGTTCGACGGCGCGCTGGAACAGGTGCAACGCAATGGTGGCGGCACGCCGGTTGTGATTGTTGATGACCTGAGCGAACTGGTCCGCCAGCTCGCCGGCGAAGGCAATCTCGTCGGACTGCCAGTCGCGTGTCGCGCCGGACTGTTCAAGACAGAGCACGCCGACGACCTGGCCGTCGATACGAATACTGGCATCCAGAACGGCCCGTGTTTCACCCGGCCTCAGGCCTTCTGCCATTTCACGGGTGCGCGGGTCTTTCTGGATATTGCTGGCATCGATGGCGCGACTGGTGTTCAGGGCCTGCAGATAAGTCGGATAAGGGCTGATGTCGATCGGCGACAGGGTCTGATAATGGCCGCTTTCCCGGTGATAATCGGTGATCGGCTCCAGACGCTTGTCGTTGAGGTTCCAGATGCTGGCGTGATCGACATCGTAGATGTCACAGGCGCTTCGGGTGATCAGTTCCGCCGCTTCCAGCAGGGTGTTGGCGGTGGTGTAACGGTGGCGTGTCAGGCGCAGGATCAGGTCTTGCTGGGCGCGCACGCGCTCCAGGTGGAAACTGGTCACGCTGGGCGCGCTGGTTGAGCTCCAGCGCAATCTGCAGCCTGAGGTTGCGGGTTTCGAGATCGGAGTCTGCGGCTGACTCGTTTTCGACAACGAGCCCCTCGACGATCAGAAAATAACCGCGCAGAAGATGCCGGTTGTGCTGCCGGTAGCCTTCGCCGATTTCCAGCAGGCCAAGCGGCCCCTTCGGGCTGTGCAGGGTGTAGCGAATCAGGTAATTCGGAGAGGACGCCAGTTGCAGCTGGATGTCATCGTGCAGTTGATAGCGTACTTCCGGCTCCATGAGACTGGCATAAGGGGATCCAATCAGAGCGCAAAGGTCAACCGCGGGCAGCCCCAACTGCTTTTCGCAGTTTGGATCAAGAAACAACAGCGCCCAATTGGCTTCATTCAGCCGCTCGAAACGCAGCATGCCCAGGCGCGAAGGCACTGGCAATTGCGTCACTACCTCGGCTGCGGATCTACCGGCAGCATCGGTTTGGCTTTTCATGAACAAACTCGCTTCCAGAATACTAGTCGCGACGGGCAGAAACCCGCTTTCGCGTACGGCAAGGTTGCATCATGCGGCCCATGCTTACAAGAGACCACGGTGGCTTAGTGCTATAAATGTGTCGGCCGATTGTCCTGGTTCTGCAATGTATCTGGTCGGTTACTTAAAATACTCTGTTTTCGGGCCTGAAAGCCCTGTTTTCAGCCATTTGAATCAGCTTTCTTCCACGTCATTCTTGAGAACGCCTGCCTGTGCGGAGCGCGTTTCTGCGTCCTTGGCAGGCAACTGCAGGAAAATCCCTGCCGCGAACATCGCCAGCACCCCGACGCTCAGGAACGTCATCTGAAACGCACCCAGCATGCTGCTGACTTCACCGGTGGCGACTTCTTCGCTGAAGCCGCCCAACAATGCCGCCGCGCTGGCAACCCCCAGGCTCAGGGACAACTGTGCCACGACCGAGAGCAAACTGTTGCCGCTCGCGGCGCTGGCGTCGTCCAGATCGATCAGGGTCACGGTGTTCATTGCCGTGAACTGCAACGAATTCACAGCGCCGAGCAGCCCCAGTTGTATCAGCAAGACCCAGTACGGTGTCTGCATATCCACCAGCGCCAGGCTTGCCAGCAGGATGCCCAGCAACAATGTATTGCCGGTGAGAATGCGGCGATAGCCCAAATGTTCGATCAGCCAGCGCGCCACCGTCTTGGCGAACATACCGGCGGCGGCCAGTGGCAGCATGCTCATGCCGGCCTGAGAGGGCGAATAGCCAAGCGCCACTTGCAACAGCAATGGCACCAGAAACGGCAGGGCGCCGCTGCCCAGCCGAGCGAACAGGTTACCCATGATGCCGACCGCAAACGTCCGGGTACGGAACAACGAAGGGGCGAACAACGGCGACTCGATGTGCCCCGCGCGTAGCCAGTACGCTGCCAGGCAACCCATCCCGGCAAACAGCAGCAGCACCACGCGCATGTGTGGCAGGTGCAATTCGCCCAGGCCTTCAAGGGCAATGGTGATCAGCACCATCGCCGTGCCGAACAGGATGAATCCGATGCCGTCGAAGTGCGTCCGGCCACCGCCAGGCAGGTCGGGAATGAAGTGTTTGACCGCGTAACACCCCAGCAGCCCGACCGGGATATTGATCAGGAAGATCCAGTGCCAGCTCAGGTATTCGACCATCCAGCCGCCCAGTGTCGGACCCAGCAACGGGCCGAGCAGACCGGGGACGGTGATGAAACCCAGGATCCTCACCAGTTCCGACCGGGGGTAAGCGCGCAAGACGATCAGACGCCCGATGGGCACCATCAACGCGCCTCCCAGCCCCTGAATCACCCGCGCGGCCACGAGTACATCCAGCGACCAGGACAGCGCGCACAACAGCGAACCGAAGCTGAACAGCAAAATGGCGCTGAAAAAGATGCGCTTGATGCCGAACCGGTCAGCGATCCAGCCTGAAGCCGGAATCAGTAGCGCGATGGTCAGCATGTAGGCAATGACCACGGACTGCATGCGCAGTGGATCTTCTGCCAGCGAACGCGCCATCGACGGCAGTGCCGTATTGAGGATCGTGCCGTCCAGGCTTTGCATGAAGAACGCGATGGCAATGACCCAGGGCATCCAGCGCAGGGTCTTTTCGTCCATGATCGGCGCTGCTGAGTTCGGCATAGGCTCCTGCTACAACGTGAGAGTGAGTTGACTGATCAGCGCACCGGGCAAATGGATGGAGCCGGTCTGGCGCTGACTGTAGGTACTCGATTGCAGGATCAGTTCCCGCTCTCGGGTGAGGTCTTCCAGTGCGCTGCCTAAAAGGCTGTAGGCACTGTCATCGAAACGCATGGTGCTGACCGGCGCGACGATCTTGCCGTCTTCGACCCAGAACGTTGCGAAACGTGTCATGCCGGTCAGGCGTGCTGCCGGCCGGTCCGAGAAGTTCAAGTACCACAGGTTGCTGATGTAAAGGCCGGTCCCGAGTTTTTCAAGCACCTGATCCAGCTCCAGCGAACCCCCGGCCATGTCCAGCGCGTTAGGCCCTTCACCGTAATCCGCGCCATTGGCGGGCAGGTCATATTCGGCGGCGCTGCTTGAGTCCACCAGTCGCTCGCGAGCCTGACCGTTGACCACCAGTGCCAGGTCCTTGCGCGGATAACCTTCCCGCGAAAAAGCAGGGGAGAACGAACCGCTGACGTGCTCGTCAATGCTGATCAGCGGGCTGAACCGGGCGTCACCGTCGTACAAGCGTTGCAGCGGGCTGCGTTTGCTGGCCAGCGCTTGCGCGGAAAACCCGCCCCAGGTGAGCATATCAATGACCTCATTCACGGCCGCCGGAGCCAGGTAGGCGCGATACTGGCCAGGTTCGAGGGTGTGCAGCGGGCGACCAAGGAACTCCAGTTGTTCGCGTGCCTGCTCGAAGCGCCGTACAAAGGCCTCACTGTTCCAGTCGTGACCGGCGTAGCCGGCTTTCACCGCCTGCCCGTTCTCATGAAACAGGCTCCAGTCGAAATTGAAGCTGTTGGCCTGATGCCAGCCCAGCGCCCCCCAGGAACTGGCGAACCCGCGGTACAGCGGGCCGGCAGCGTAGAAACCCACCAGGTCCAGGTCACGCGACAATTCGCTGATCTGCCCGACCACTTCCGCGCTGTCCGGCAGTGGGACGTTCTGCACGTTGCTGCTTTGCCAGGCCTCTGTATTGGGCAGCAGATACGGATCCTCGGACAACGACGGCAGGGTGTCGCGCAACTGTTGCAGGGCATCGCTCAGGCGCTGGGTGTCGATGTCGGTATCGCCGGACAGCGTCACTTGCAGATTGGCGTGGCGTCCATTGTCGATCAGCTTGAAGGTGGCGACCGCCTGCTGCACGCGCCCGGCCTGGCGAACCTGACCGTGATTGAAGCGAATAAAGTCCGACACCTCGGCATCGTAAGCCAGGGTGAACTGTTCGGTCGGGCTGATGGCAGCCTTGAGCGTGGCGGCCAGCGCCTCGAATTGCTGTTGGTGCGGCATCAGGCAGCCCCTCCAAATACGTCGATATTGGCAAATACACAGGCCGGAGAGGCATGGCCGACACAGATCGCCTGATTGGGTTCGCCCTTGCCACAGTTGGGCGTGCCCAGCACTTTGAAGGTACTGGCGTCGCCGACCGCACTGAGGCTTTTCCAGAACTGCGCAGAGATCGCCCGATAATTAGGGTTCTTCACCACGCCTTTCAGCTCACCGTTCTCGATCAACTGGCCCCATTCACAGCCGAACTGGAACTTGTTGCGGGCATCGTCGATGGACCACGAGCGGTTGCTCGACATCAGAATGCCGTGCTCGATATCGCCGATCAGGTCATTCATGGACCGGTCGCCCGGCTCGATGTTCAGGTTGGCCATGCGGTCGATAGGTGCGCGATTCCAGTTGCAGGCGCGGCTGTTGGCTACGCCTTCCATGCCGCTGCGGTATTGCGACAGCGCGCCACCGAGCGGGCGTTGCAGCACGCCGTCGCGTATCAGAAACTGCTTGCTCGCCGGGGTGGCGTCGTCATCGTGCGCGTAACTGGCAAGCTGTTCGGGAATGTCCGGGTCGAACGTCACGTTCAACAGGCTGGAACCGTATTGCAGCGTGCCGAAATCCGACGTCTTGACGAAGCTGGTGCCCGCGTAATTGCGCTCGTCGCCGAGAATCCGGTCCAGTTCCAGCGGATGGCCGATGGCCTCATGAATCTGCAACACCATCTGGTCCGGCATCAACAGCAAGTCTCGCGGGCCGGATGGCGTGTTGGGCGCCAGGATCAGTTGCAACGCCTGATCGGCCACGTTGGCCGCAGAGCCGATCAGCCCGCAGTTGCTCAACACTTCAAGACCGCCCTGCTGACCGAAATTATGGCCGCCCAGGGTGCGGGTCTGGCTGTCGTGACCGTCGTAGGCCGTCACGCTCATGCCCGGGAAAACGAAACGCTGTGCCTGACGAACCTCGGCGCCCGCGTTGTTCAGATAGAGCTGCTCGACCGTTTCCAGCCCCAGAATGGCCTGCCAGTTGACCAGGCGCTCGTCTTTCGGGACTGCATTGGACTCGGCCATCAGCAGGCCGATGCAGTCGCTCAGCGGCGGGAAGGCCTGGTCCATGTTGGGCGACAGGTAGTCGGCCCGGGCTGTCGACACTGCTTGCGTACTCAGATCCAGCAGCGCATGCGGCGCCAGACGGCGAGCCAGCGTCTCGGCCTGTTGCAGGGCCGCTTGCAGCCCTTGGCGGGAAATGTCGTTAGTGGCTGCGTACGCTTCGACGCCGTTCAGGCGCACGGTCAGCATGGCGCCTTCGTCGCTGCTCAGCGAGGGCGGCTCGGCCACATTTTTGCGCACGCATAGCTGTTGGCCGGTGCGACGCACGTAACGTACGGAAAAGAATTGCGCTTCACTCTGCAAAGCAGCGAAGTGCTGCTTGAGCCGGGCGGAGAAATCGAACATGCAGACAAGCTCCTTCTTGAGGGCGGTCGGTGAAGTCCGGACGGCATTTTGAGCCGATTGCCTTTGAGAAGGAGATTACCCCGTAGATCGCCAGTCTGCACCTACAGGCTCTGAATAGACGCGTCAGCCCTGCATGACCAGCCTGATGTCGGCGGCCAGTTCGCGTACCCGGTCTTCTTCGGTGTCCCACGAACACATGAAGCGTGCGCCACCGTTGCCGATGAAGGTATAGAAGCGCCAGCCCCTTGCCGTCAGGGCGGCAATGGCCGGTTCTGACAATTGCAGAAACACGCCATTGGCCTGTACTGGAAACATCAGCTCCACGCCCGCAATGTCCTTGACCAGCTCAGCCAGCAACTGGGCGCAACGGTTGGCATGGCGCGCGTGTTTGAGCCACGCGTCGTTTTCCAGCAGGCCGACCCACGGCGCTGACAGGAAGCGCATTTTCGACGCCAGTTGCCCGGCCTGCTTGCAGCGGTAATCGAAGTCTTCGGCCAGGTCATGGTTGAAGAACAGAATGGCTTCGCCTACCGCCATACCGTTCTTGGTGCCGCCGAAGCACAGCACGTCGACGCCGGACTTCCAGGTCAGCTCGGCGGGTGATGCGTCCAGAAAGGCGCAAGCGTTTGAGAACCGCGCGCCGTCCATATGCAGGTGCAGGCCCAGTTCCTTGCAGGTCGTGCTGATCGCTTTTAGCTCCTCAGGCTGATAGACACCGCCCACTTCAGTGGCCTGGGTCAAGGTCACGACCCGTGGCTTGGGGTAATGAATGTCCTGACGCTTGAGCGCCACTTCACGAATCGATTCAGGGGTCAGCTTGCCGCCAGGGCTGCGGGCGGTCAGCAATTTGGAGCCGTTGGAGAAAAACTCCGGTGCCCCGCATTCGTCGGTTTCGACGTGGGCCGTTTCCGAACAGATGACACTGTGGTAACTCTGGCACAACGACGACAGCGCCAGGGAGTTGGCTGCCGTGCCGTTGAAGGCAAAGAACACTTCGCAGTCGGTTTCGAACAGACGGCGGAAATCATCCGACGCGCGCGCAGTCCATTGATCGTCTCCATAGGCACGTTGATGCCCTTTGTTCGCCTGCTCCATCGCTGCCCAGGCTTCGGGGCAGATACCGGAATAGTTGTCGCTGGCGAACTGTTGGCTTTGGTCTGTCATGGCCGATTCCTTATGGGCGATTATGGTGCGCACTGTAGCGACAATAGCGGACGCGGTCATGTGTTGGCTGCACGACTGACTTACCCGATCTGGAGTGATATGGATCTATCCAACCCGCCTTTTCTGCCGGGACGCAACAAGGCGCTGGACCTGCTCAAGTGGCTGGCGATGTTGAGCATGGTGCTCGATCATCTGCGCTATGTGGGCTGGTCAATTGACGTGCTGTATGTGCCGGGGCGTTTTGCGTTCCCTTGGTTCTGTCTGGCGATTGCCGTCAACCTCTCTCGGCGCAGCGCATCCATTGTGGCCCCGCGTGTGCAATGGCGCTACCTGGGCTGGTTGCTGATTTTCGCGGCATTATCGGAAATTCCGTACCGGCTGTTCATGACCGACGCGACGGTGCTGAATGTGATGCCGACGCTGTTGTTGGGGCTGCTGATCGCCCAAGGCTGGCAGCATCGCAATGTCACCACCCGGATCATGGCAATTGTGGCGTTACTGCTGGCGGCGGTATGTCAGCAACAGCTTATGTTTGGCTTTGCTGGCGTGCTGCTGCCGCTGGCCTTTGTGCTGGTACTGAGAAGGCCGCTCTGGTATTCGCTGTTTCCGGCTGCTTTGTGCCTGGCAGGCAACGCCTGGCCACAGATGTTCGCGGGCGCCAGTTGGGGCGATCCGATTTCCGTGGGTTCGATAGTCGCGTGCTTACTGGCGCCCGTGCTGGGCATGGTGTTGTTGCGCAGCAAGCCTGATTTCGCAGTGATCCCGATGCGCCGCTGGGCATACGCGATCTATCCGCTGCATTTTATGGTGTTGCTGGGGTTGCGGGCGGTGTTGGAGCGGGTCTGAGAATAATGAGGCTCGTGCCAATCATCTCTCGACTATCGTGCAACGCTCCGCGTCGGCATGCCGTTCAGGATGCTCCGCGTCCTCTTGCAACACAGAGCGTCGCGAACTGCATTCCCACGCTGAGCGTGCGGAACGATAACCTCGGCTATCGTTCGACGCAGAGCGGCCCTTCAGTCATCAGCTATTGGGCAGCAACCGGCAGGTGATGCTCTTGATGTAGCGCGTTTCGGCGATGGCCGGGTGGACCGGGTGGTCGGGGCCTTGGCCGCCGCGTTCCAGCAGCTGGATGTTGCGATCCAGGTGGCGGGCGCTGGTCAGAAGGATGTTTTGCAGGTCGTCTTCCGGCAGGTGCATCGAGCAGGAGGCGCTGACCAGAATGCCGTCCTTGCTGAGCAGGCGCATGGCCTGTTCGTTCAGGCGGCGGTAGGCACCTTCACCGTTCTTCATGTCTTTCTTGCGTTTGATGAACGCAGGCGGGTCGGCCACGATGACGTCGAAACGCTCTTCACCGGCTTTCAGTTCTTTCAATGCTTCGAACACGTCGCCTTCGATGCAGGTCAGTTTTTCCGCAAAACCGTTCAGCGCTGCGTTGCGCTCCACGCCATCCAGGGCAAAGGAGGAGGCATCGACGCACGTTACGTCAGTGGCACCGAAGGCCGCGGCCTGAATACCCCAGCCGCCGATGTAGCTGTACAAGTCCAGTACGCGCTTGCCTTTGACATACGGGGCGATGCGCGCGCGGTTCATGCGGTGGTCGTAGAACCAGCCGGTTTTCTGCCCGGCCATGACCGGTGCTTCGAACTTCACGCCGTTCTCTTCCAGTGAGACCCATTCCGGCACCAGGCCGAACACGGTTTCGACGTAACGGTTCAGGCCTTCCGCATCGCGGGCCGCCGAGTCGTTCTTGAACAGGATGCCGCTGGGCTTGATGACCTGAACCAGCGCCGCGATGATGTCTTCCTTGTGGTGTTCCATGGTGGCCGACGCCAGCTGAACAACCAGAATGTCACCAAAACGATCGACCACCAGGCCTGGCAGCAGGTCTGAGTCGCCGTAGACCAGGCGATAGAAAGGCTTGTCGAACAGGCGCTCGCGCAGCGAAAGCGCCACGTTGATGCGGTGAACGAGCAGGGACTTGTCGAGCGGCAGCTTGATGTCGCGGGACAGCAGGCGTGCGCAGATCAGGTTGTTGGGGCTCATGGCAACGATGCCCAGCGGCTTGCCGCCTGCAGCTTCGAGCAGTGCCTGATCACCGGCTGCAAAACCGTGCAGCGGCGTGGCAGCCACGTCGATCTCGTTGCTGTAGACCCACAGATGGCCGGCGCGCAGGCGGCGGTCGGCGTTGGCTTTGAGGCGCAAGCTAGGCAGGGACATGACGTCGCTCCTGAAAAAAGAGCGGGATTATAGCGCGTCATCCCGGTCATGCGCCGGGATGACGCGATTTATCGCAGCCGATTACGCCGACAGCGCGTCGATCAGTTTGCTGTTGAAGGCCGGAATGTCGTCAGGCTGGCGGCTGCTGATCAGCGTGCCATCGGTCACGACTTCCTGATCGACCCATTTGGCGCCCGCATTGACCAGATCATCTTTCAGGGTGTTGAAGCTGGTCAGCGTCTTGCCCTTGACCAGGCCTGCGGAGATCAGCAACCAGCCGCCATGACAGATGACGGCCAGCGGTTTGCCGGAGGCGTCGATGTCCTTGACGAGTTGTTGCGCGTCGCTGTCCACGCGGATGGTGTCGGAGTTCTGCACGCCGCCCGGCAATACCACGCCGTGATAGTCGGCGGCGTTGGCAGCCTTGAATGTGCGGTCGACCTTGAAATCGTCCGCAGGCTTGTCGTGATTCCAGCCTTTGACCTTGCCTTCTTCGGTGGAAAGAATCTCCACGGTGGCACCTGCTTGCTCCAGGGCTTCTTTCGGTCCGGTCAATTCGACCTGTTCGAAACCGTCGGTTACAAGAATTGCGATGCGCTTGCCGGTCAGTGCTTTGGACATGGGATCCTCCAGTGTCAGGCTTTCGGGATGGCGTATTGCCGCTTCCAGAGCGGTCCGTTACGCCGTCAACACAGAGTCCGAATCTGTGTGCCGATCAAAGTTCCAGGAAAATCTCCGGCGATGGTGATGGACCGTTCCCTGCCAAGGGGGCAGAATCAAGTCCTGACTTCGAGTGCGTACCTATGCCCCAAGAGCTGTCTCAAGAGCTAACTCCAGAACAGATCCAGCGGGAGCTGCAAGGCATCAGTGTGCCTCCGCAGCCGCAGATCATGGTGGATCTGCAGATGGAGCAGTACATGCCCGATCCGGACCTGCGTGCGATTGCTCATCTGATTGCGCAGGACCCGGGGTTGTCCGGAGCGCTGTTGAAAATCGTCAACTCTGCGCATTACGGGCTTTCGAACAAGATCGCCTCCATCGAGAAGGCGGTGAATCTGCTGGGCAGCCGTACGGTCATCAACCTGATCAATGCGCAGTCGATCAGGGGCGAAATGACGGATGAAACCATCGTCGCGCTCAACCGCTTCTGGGATACGGCGCAGGACGTGGCGATGACCAGCCTGACGCTGGCCAAGCGCATCGGCTCGCAGACCGTGGACGAATCCTACGCGCTGGGCCTTTTTCATGATTGCGGCATTCCGTTGATGCTCAAGCGATTCCCCAATTACATGCGCGTGCTGGAAGACGCCTACGCCAGTGCCGGGCCCGATTGCCGCATCGTCGATACCGAGAACAGTGTCTTCGACACCAACCATTCGGTGGTGGGCTATTACACCGCCAAGTCCTGGCGTCTGCCTGCGCACGTTACCGACGCGATCGCCAATCATCACAACGCATTATCGATTTTTCAAGACGATACCAGCCGTAACGCTACCTTGAAGAACCTGCTGGCACCCCTGAAAATGGCCGAGCACATTTGCCAGTCCTACCATGTGCTGGGCAACCAGGATGTGGACCATGAATGGGAAAGCATTGGGGCGCTGGTGCTGGATTACGTTGGTTTGTCCGAGTACGACTTTGAATACCTGAGGGAAAGCATTCGCGAGCTGGGCGCGCGCTGATCCTGCGCGCTGCCGCACTTTCCTTCCCGCACGACCGAGTTATCCATGCCTGAGTTACCAGAAGTCGAAACAACCCGTCGTGGCATCGCGCCGCATCTCGAAGGTCAGCGCGTCAGCCGCGTCATCGTGCGTGACAGCCGTTTACGCTGGCCCATCCCGGAAGACCTTGATGTTCGCCTGTCCGGTCAGCGCATTGTTCAAGTGAACCGCCGCGCCAAGTACCTTCTGATTCAGGCTGAAGTCGGCACCCTGATCAGCCATTTGGGCATGTCGGGCAATCTGCGTCTGGTCGAGGCCGGGCTACCGGCGCTCAAGCACGAACATGTCGATATTGAGCTGGAGTCCGGGCTGGCCCTGCGCTATACCGACCCGCGTCGCTTTGGGGCGATGCTCTGGAGCCACGATCCCCACAACCACGAACTGCTGATTCGTCTCGGTCCGGAACCCTTGACCGATCTGTTCGACGGCGAGCGGCTTTACGAGCGCTCGCGGGGCAAGTCGATTGCGGTCAAACCGTTCATCATGGACAACGCCGTCGTGGTGGGGGTGGGCAATATTTACGCGACCGAAGCGCTGTTCGCAGCGGGCATCGATCCGCGCCGTGAGGCCAAGGGCATCTCTCGAGCGCGGTATCTGAAACTGGCGATCGAGATCAAGCGGATCCTGGCGTACGCCATCGAGCGCGGTGGCACGACGCTGCGTGACTTCATCGGCGGTGACGGCAAGCCAGGGTATTTTCAGCAAGAGCTGTTTGCCTATGGACGCGGTGGCCAGCCCTGCAAGGTCTGCGGCACAACGTTACGCGAGATCAAGCTGGGCCAGCGTGCCAGTGTCTATTGCCCGAAGTGCCAGCGCTGAAATAACCGGTGATCACCCGGCTGGGGGCACTTGCTTAACACCCATCCGCGTTTATAGTGATGGCACCTTAATCTGCACCGCCTCAAGGACCACGCCATGAGCCCGTTTCGTATTCTCGCTGCCACGCTGGCGTTGTTCATCGGCTTGCAGGCAATGCCCGCTGCCGCCGATACCGCGGAAGGCAGCGGCGATCCGGTCTACACCATTCAAAACCCGCCGGCGTTCGCGATGATCGGTGATCTGCTGATCGCCCGACCTCTTTTGATCGTGGCCACTGTTATCGGCGCAGGTCTGTTCGTAATCGCTTCGCCGTTCGCCGCAGCAGGCGGCAATCTCGGGGCGACGGGCAAGGCGCTGGTGGTTGATCCGGGCAAGGCCGCCTTTGTGCGCTGCCTGGGTTGCACCGGCGACGGTTACGGCAGGCAGCAGTAAGGATCAGACCTTGCTGGTGATGATCCGGTACTTGTCCATCAGTTGCTCTTTGCTTTCGACGTGATTTTCGTCAAGCGGAATGCAGTCCACCGGGCAGACTTGCTGGCATTGCGGTTCGTCGTAATGGCCCACGCATTCGGTACACAGGTTCGGATTGATCACGTAGATCTCTTCACCTTGTGAAATCGCCTCGTTCGGGCACTCGGGTTCGCAGACGTCGCAGTTGATGCAATCGTCAGTGATGATAAGGGACATGAATTGCTCCTGCCGCGGCCGACGCCGGGGCACATGAAAACCAATGCGGCGAATTGTGCCGCATTAGGCTCCGGGATGCACCTTCACATGCAGCGCAGTCAGCGCTTGAAGCGTTCGGTGAGCGCTTCGGCGACAGCCGGGTGGACGAACTTGGTGATATCGCCGCCCAACGCCGCGATTTCGCGTACTAACGTCGAGGAAATAAACGAGTAGCGCTCTGACGGTGTCAGAAACAGACTTTCGACGTCCGGTGCCAGCTGCCGGTTCATGTTAGCCAGCTGGAATTCGTACTCGAAGTCCGACACGGCGCGAAGGCCGCGCAGAAAGACGTTAGTGTTCTGTTCCTTGGCGAAATGCGCGAGCAGCGTCGAAAAACCGACGACCTCCACGTTGGGCAAGTGCCTGGTGACCTCGCGGGCCAGCTCGACGCGTTGCTCCAGCGGGAACAGCGGGTTTTTCTTCGGGCTGGCGGCAACCGCAATGACCACTTGGTCGAACAGGCGCGAGGCGCGCTCGACCAGATCTCCATGGCCCTTGGTAATCGGGTCGAAGGTGCCTGGGTACAACACTCGGTTCATCGCGTCGTCCTGGTCGGAGTCCGTTGTGGGACTCGGATGGTATCGCAGCCATCCCGATGGGCCAAGCTGCTGTGGACACTCCAAAGATCGTATTGCGCCGATTATCGGCCATGTTCTGCAGGAAATGCCCTGATTGTGGGCCTATTTGTCGGCAGGGGACGGAGCGATCAGCGCACGAAAAGTTTGTTGATCAGGCACCGAGCCGTTTTGCTGGCGAACAAGGCGTCCAGGCATAAAACACGCTTGAATCAGATGGTTGGCGTATCCCGCTGGGCAGACGCTTGCGTTAATATCGCCACTATCTCATCAGCAACCGAGTGGCCTGATCCAGCATGGCGCCCCGTACCAAAACCCGTGAACGGATTGTGCAAACCAGCCTGGAGCTGTTCAACCAGCAAGGCGAGCGTAGTGTTACCACCAATCATATTGCAGCGCACATGGGCATATCGCCCGGCAACCTTTATTACCACTTCGCCAACAAGCAGGTCATCATCGCCGAGTTGTTTGGCGCTTATGAAAAGCTGGTGGGCAGTTTCCTGACGTTGCCTGTCGACCGTCCGCCGACGATCGAAGACAAACGCGATTATTTCCTGGCGATCATCGACGCCATGTGGCGCTACCGTTTTCTGCATCGCGACCTTGAGCATCTGCTGACGTCGGATGCGGAGCTAGCCCTGCGCTATCGGCGCTTTTCCTACCGCTGTCTGATGCAGGCCGTGACCATCTATCGAGGGTTCATCAGAGCGGGCATTTTGAAAATGGATGAATCGCAGATCGAATGGACCAGCCTCAATACCTGGATTGTCCTGACGTCATGGGTACGTTTTTTGTGTACCAACCGTGAAAACTCCACGGAAGTGAACGACTCAGCCATTCGACGTGGTGTCTATCAAGTGCTTATGCTCGAATCAGGCTTTGTCGCGCCTCAGGCCCGCGAAGCCTTCGACGCCTTGTGCGAAGCGTTTCATTCGCCGCTGCCCGAGGTACTGGCGTGAAGTTCGGTGCCGGTGAGCGGCCTGGTCATTCGGTTTACTGTTACAGGAGTGTGTCATGTCCATCGCGCAACTGATCAGCCCTGAACAACTGGCTGCACGCCAGAAAACGCCCGGTCTGGTGATTCTCGATTGCCGTTTTTCACTGGAAGATGCCGATTACGGCCAGCGCAGTTACGCTCAGGGCCATATCGAAGGTGCGTCCTTCGCCGACCTGAAGCGCGACCTCAGCGGGCCGGCGGTCAAGGGCAAGACCGGACGCCACCCGCTGCCGGATCCGGCCGCCTTGTTGCGCTGTCTTCAGTCGTGGGGCATTCATGCCGACAGCGATGTCGTGCTGTATGACGACGGCCCCGGCATGTACGCCGCGCGTGCGTGGTGGCTGCTGATATGGATGGGCAAGCGCGAAGGCGTTTACCTGCTGGATGGCGGGCTGAAAGCCTGGCATGCAGCAGGCCTGCCATTGAGCCTGAATGCACCGGATCATCAGCCCGGAAGCTTTCAGGGCGAGCCGGACATGTCGATGCTGCTCAGTGGCAACCGCTTGCAGGGCCGTCTCGGGCGTCCGGAAATGACCCTGATCGATGCCCGTGCCGAAGCCCGTTTTCGCGGCGACGTCGAACCCCTCGACCCGGTCGCTGGCCATATTCCCGGCGCGCAGTGTGTACCGTGCAGCGAGAACCTCGGGCCAGACGGGCGGTTTCTGTCACCCGGGCAACTCAAGCAACGCTTCGCCGAAACGCTGCAAGGTCGCCCACCGGAAAGCCTGGTTTCGTACTGCGGTTCAGGCGTCACTGCCTGCCTTAACCTGTTCGCCCTGTGCCTGGCCGGGTATCCGCTGGGTACCTTGTATGCCGGGTCCTGGAGTGAATGGATTACCGATCCGGCCCGCGAGGTGGCCACCGGCGCCGTCTGACCGGCGGTCAGTCCGGGCGGGCGCTGTGCTCATGGGCAGCGCTCAGCCACAGCGGGATGCGGCGCTCGAGGTAGTAACCCGGGTTGCGCAGCGAGCCGTCGACGAATCCGACATGGCCGCCTGCGGCGTGCAGCTCAAATTCGGTGCAGGACGACAGCTCGCTCGGCTCGGGCAGGCTGTGAGGGAAGACGAACGGATCGTCGCTGGCCTGAATGATCAGCGTCGGGGTCTGAATCTGGCCCAGGTAATAACGACTGGAGGCCCTGCGGTAATAATCGGTGGCATCGGCATAGCCGTGCAACGGCGCAGTCACCCGCCCATCGAAGTCCCAAAACGTGCGCATGTTCTCTAGCGAGCCGAGGGCCGCCAGTTCAGCAAGCCCCTCGGTAAGCCCTTCATGCTGGAAGCGCTGCTGTTTGTCGCGAACATAGGCGAGCATCGCGCGCATGAAGTGCCGCTGATATACCTTGGAGAATCCCTGGCCGATACGGTTGGCGCATTCGTCCAGGCGAAAGGGCACTGACACGGCCACGGCGCCCAGCAAATCGCTGTTCTTGCCCGACTCGCCCAGGTACTTGAGCAGCACATTGCCGCCCAGCGAATACCCGGCAGCGTAAAGCGCACCCCGAGGACGTTTTGCCTTCAGGTGCGCAATGACCTCAGCCAGATCATCGCTGGCCCCCGAGTGATAACTGCGCGACAGCAGATTCGGCTCTCCCGAACAGCCACGCCAGTTCAGCGCCACACTGGCCCAGCCTCGCGCAGCCAGCGCCTTCTGCAGCCCCGCGACATAAGGCGAGTTGGACGACCCGGTCAGGCCATGCAGAACCAGCACCAGCGGCGCATCGTCCTCATCCGGCCCATGCCAGTCCATGTCCAGAAAATCTCCGTCCTTCAGCCACAGCCGCTCGCGAGTCCGCGCCAGCAGCGTCGGCTTGCGCAACAACGGCCCCCACAGCGTCTGCAGGTGCGGATTACGCAGGCCGACGGCCGGGACGAATGGATTGGCATGGGACAGAAAGGTAGGGCGTGTGGGCACGTGCTTGCTCAACGATCAGTTCAGGGGTGACAGGCTATACGTTGCCACTAAGCAGTCCGGGATGTAAGGGGGGCTGATCGTTATGCGAGCCGGAATGTGTTCATGAAACTCTGCGGGGACGAGAGGACGCGGAGCGTCCAGAACTGCATGCCGACGCAGAGCATCGGCACGATAGTCACAAAAGTCTCGTTCCGCACGCTCCAGCGTGGGAATGCCTTTCACGACGCTCTGCGTCGTCAAGAGGACGCGGAGCGTCCAGAACTGCATGCCGACGCAGAGCGTCGGCACGATAGTCACAAAAGTCTCGTTCCGCACGCTCCAGCGTGGGAATGCCTTTCACGACGCTCTGCGTCGTCAAGCGCTGCATGCCAAACGCGGAGCATGTGTACGTGAGCTGTCAGCCTTGGCCCCGCTGCCACAACGCGTAATACACCTGCCCTGCCTTTTTCTCGCGGTGCAGGCGCCAGCTGCCGGGCAGGCCGGTGGTTGACGGTGGGGTTTCGCTTTCGGTGTAGATCCAGGCGGTGTCGGCCAGCCAGCCGCGGGTTTCCAGCAGGTTGCAGGCCGAGGCAAGCAGGCCTTGATGGAAGGGCGGGTCGAGGAAGACCACGTCGAAGGGGGCTGCGACGGCGGTTTCCAGGTGGCGCAGGGCGTCGTTCTGGGAAACCTGGCCGCTGGTGCAGTTCAAGGCGTTGAGGTTCTGGCGCAGGCTGGCAATGGCTGCGGCGTTGCTGTCCAGGGCAAGGCCCATGCTGGCGCCACGGGACAGGGCCTCGAAAAACAGCGCGCCGCTGCCCGTGAAAACGTCCAGCACCCTGGCGCCCGCGATGGAGGGCGCGAGCCAGTTGAACAAGGTTTCGCGCACGCGATCCGGCGTCGGACGCAGGCCGGGGGCGTCCGGGAACGTCAGGCGGCGGCTGCCCCATTCTCCCCCGATGATACGAAGCTGACCCAGGCCGTTATGGCCCTTCGGACGTGGATTGGCCATCAGTGTTCCGGGACCCCTACAGGTTGGCGGGCGGGTTTGTCGGTCGGCGCGGGCAAGGGCTTTTGCTCCACCGTCGGGCCGACGGTCACGATGACCATTTTGTCGGCGCTCAAGTGCTTGCTCATCGCAGCCTTGACCTGTTCGACCGTCACGCTCTGGGCGGCGGCCATGTAGTCCTCAAGATAGGTCAACGGCAGATCATAGAAGCCGATGGCACCCAGTTGGCCGACAATCGCCGAGTTACTGGCTGCGGTGAGCGGGAAGCTCCCGGTCAGCTCGCGCTTTACGTCGTCGATTTCTTTCTGGGTCGGGCCGTTTGCCAGGAAATCACGAACGATGTCCTGCACCAGTTTGAGGGTGTTTTCGCTCATTTCCGCACGGGTCTGCAAACCGATCATGAACGGCCCGGCCACCTGCATGGCCGTGAAGCCGGAAGAGACGCCGTAGGTCAATCCGCGTTTTTCACGCACCTCGGTCATCAGCCGGCTGCCGAAACCGCCGCCGCCCAGTACCGAGTTGCCTACCGTCAGCGCCGCGTAATCCGGGTCATTTCGGTCGATGCCCAGTTGCGCGAGCATCAGGTGGGTCTGGTTGGACGCAAACTCGATGTGGGTCGGAGCGGCCTTGGGCTCGACCGGCTCGGCGACCTTGGCCAGTGCCGGACCTTTTGGCAGTGAGGCGGAGACCTGCGCCGCGATGGCTTGCGCCTCGTCACGAGACAGATCGCCCACCAGCGCAATCACGGCATTGCCCGCCGCATAGGCCTTGGCATGAAAAGCCTTGAGCTGAGCAAGGGTAATGGCGTTGATGCTTTTGATGTTCCCTTCGCTCGGGTGGGCGTAGGGGTGATCGCCATACAGGCGGTTGAACAGTTCATTGGTGCCCAACGCGGCCGGGCTCTGTTTCTGGCTTTCCAGGCTGTCGATCAACTGGTTCTTGATACGCGCCAGCGAGTCAGCCGGGAACGTCGGCTTGCCCACGACTTCGCCGAACAGCTTCAAGGCCGGATCGCGTTTGTCGACCGCACTCAGGCTGCGCAGCGATGCAACGGCCATGTCGCGATAGGAACCGTTGCCGAAGTCTGCGCCCAGCCCTTCGAAACCCTGGGCGATGGCGCTGACGTCCTTGCCTTTGACGCCTTCGTTAAGCATGGCGTTGGTCAGCAGGGCGATACCCGGTGATTTCTGATCCTGGCTGCTGCCGGCAGCAAAGATCAGGCGCATGTCGAACATCGGCAGTTCGCGGGACTCGACAAACAGGACCTTGGCGCCTTCGGCGGTGTTCCAGGTCTGGATGTTCAGGGCGCGACGTGCTGGCGCCTTGCCGTCCAGCTCTTTCAGGGTTTGCAGGTTACTGCCCAATGCCGGTGTGGTCTGGGCTGGCTCGGCAGCAGGGGCGTCATCGGCCAGCACCGGCTGAGCGACAAAGACACCGAGCGAACCCGCCAGGATCAGGCCGAGCAGCGCATGACGTGGAGCATGGCGCTTGATCATTTGGCTTTCTCCTCAGGCAGAACGTGCGCAATGCTAAGGCGCTCGCGGGTGAAATAGGTATTGGCAGCTTTCTGAATGTCCTGTGGCGTGACGCTTTGCAGGTCTTCCAGTTCTTTGTCCATCAATTTCCAGGACAGGCCGACGGTTTCCAGCTCGCCGATCATGGTCGCCTGGCTGGTGATCGAGTCACGCTCGTACACCACGCCGGCAATGACCTGCGCGCGGACGCGGTCAAGTTCTTCGGCGGACGGTGCCTTGGTTTTCAGGTCATTGAGCAGACGCCAGATGCCGGCTTCGACATCGGCCAGGGTCTTCTTCTTTTGCGTATTCGGTATGGCACTGATCATGAACAGGCTGTCGCCACGGGCGAAGGCGTCATAGCGCGACGAGGCGCCGGACACCAGTTCTTCACCGCGCTCCAGACGTGCCGGAATACGCGCGCTGTAGCCGCCATCCAGCAGCGCGGCGATCAGGCGCAGCGCGTTGGCTGAACGTGGGTCTTCGGCCGTTGCAACGCTGGGCACGTTGAAGCCGTAAATCAGGTTGGGCAGCTGGGTTTTGACGTGCAGGGTGATCTTGCGCTCACCGGGCTCGGCCAGCTCGAGCGGCTTTTTCGAGGGCGGCACGTCACGGCGCGGGATCGGGCCGAAGAAGCGTTCTGCCAGTGCCTTGACCTCGTCGGGCTGCACGTCACCGACCACCACCAGTGTGGCGTTGTTCGGCGTGTACCAGGATTCGTACCAGTGGCGCAGTTCTTCAACCTTCATGCGCTCAAGGTCAGCCATCCAGCCGATAGTTGGCGTGTGATAGCCACTGGCAGGGTAGGCCATTGCCTTGAAACGTTCGAAAGCCTTGCCCATCGGTTTGTCATCGGTGCGCAGACGACGCTCTTCCTTGATGACTTCGATCTCGCGGCTGAACTCGTCAGGCGGCAGTTTGAGCGTGGCCATGCGATCGGCTTCCAGCTCCAGTGCGACGCTCAGGCGATCACGGGCCATGACTTGGTAGTAAGCGGTGTAGTCATCGCTGGTGAACGCATTCTCTTCAGCGCCCAGGTCACGCAGGATCAGTGAGGATTCTCCCGGCCCGGTCTTGCTGCTGCCCTTGAACATCATGTGTTCAAGTGCATGGGACAGGCCGGTCTGGCCTGGTGTCTCGTAGCTGGAGCCCACCTTGTACCAGATCTGGGAAACCACCACAGGGGCGCGGTGATCTTCGCGGACGATGACCTTGAGGCCATTGTCGAGGGTGAATTCATGGGTCGGTTGCGGATCGGCAGCCAATGCTGTCAGAGGCAGACAAATTGTGCTGAGCAGCAGGCCTGCGGCGCGGCGGGCTAAAGCATTCATTCGTTGTTTGAACCTGTAGGACGGGCCGCGTGAACTTAGCGTCAGCGGGCACGGGGGTGTTAGGATACTGATCCGTTTGCTTCAGAGACAGCCTTCACTGGCCGATTGCGAGTGAAACCTGTTTGAAACGCAGGTAAAGGTAGCTGGACAAGCGGCCGTTGAGTGAACAAGAAGTCCTAAACGCAGTCTGTTTTGCATGTCAGAATTTTTCCGGGCCGCCCTCTGGCGTCCCGCAACCTTGAGATAGCCGTCCTCCATGTTTGGTTCCAACGACGACAAGAAGACCCCAGCTGCGGCTGGAGAGAAGAAAGGCCTGTTCGGATGGCTGCGCAAGAAGCCGCAGCACACCGAGCCAACGCCGCCAGAATCATCCCCGGCCCAATCCGGTCCGGTGCCCGATCAGGTGATCGACACGCCGCCGCAGGTCGAGCCTCCTGTTGCCTCGCAATCCGCGCCCGACATTCAGCCTGAAGCCACCGTACCTGCGCCGCAAGCCCTGGTCGAGCCTGGCGCACCGTCGCCGCAGCCCTGGCTGACGTTGCCGGTGACCGAGGAGCCTGTGGCATTGAGCGACGAGCGCGAGCCGCACGTCACGCCGCTGATCCCCGAGCATGGCCATCCGCAGGCAGTGCCTGAGCCGGTCGTGCCCGCGCCACCGGTGCTTGAACCGGTGGCCGAGCGTACGCCGCTCAGCGTTCCCGAACCGGTATTCGTGCCGTCTCTGCGTGAGCCGGCAGCCGAAGCCGTTCCGACTCCAGCGGTTGCGCAGCCTCTGGTGCCTGTTCAGGAGGCAGCGCCGGTTCCAGCGCCTGTGCAGGATTCAGAGGCTGGCAAGGTCGGCTTCTTCGCTCGCCTCAAGCAAGGTTTGTCGAAAACCAGCGCCAGCATCGGCGAGGGTATGGCCAGCCTGTTTCTGGGCAAGAAGGCCATCGATGATGACCTGCTGGAAGAGATCGAGACCCGTTTGCTGACGGCAGATGTCGGTGTCGAGGCCACTTCGGTCATCATCAAGAGCCTGACCCAGAAAGTCGCCCGCAAGCAGTTGACTGACGCTCAGGCGTTGTACACCTCGTTGCAGGGTGAGCTGGCCGCGATGCTCAAGCCTGTCGAGCAGCCGCTGGTGATCAAAGCCGAGCACAAGCCGTTCGTGATTCTGGTAGTGGGCGTCAATGGCGCCGGCAAGACCACGACCATTGGCAAGCTGGCCAAGAAGCTGCAACTGGAAGGCAAGAAAGTCATGCTGGCAGCGGGTGATACGTTCCGTGCCGCCGCTGTCGAGCAGTTGCAGGTCTGGGGCGAACGCAACCACATACCGGTCATCGCTCAGCACACCGGTGCCGACTCTGCGTCCGTTATCTTCGATGCCGTACAGGCTGCCAAGGCTCGCGGTATCGATGTATTGATCGCCGACACGGCGGGCCGGCTGCACACCAAGGACAACCTGATGGAGGAACTGAAGAAGGTGCGCCGTGTGATCGGCAAACTGGACGCCGATGCGCCTCACGAAGTCCTGCTGGTACTCGATGCAGGCACCGGGCAGAACGCCATCAATCAGGCCAAACAATTCAACCAGACGGTCACATTGACGGGGCTGGCGCTCACCAAGCTGGACGGCACTGCCAAGGGCGGCGTCATTTTTGCGCTGGCCAAGCAGTTCGGCCTGCCTATTCGTTATATCGGTGTCGGTGAAGGGATCGACGATCTGCGCACCTTTGAAGCCGAACCCTTTGTTCAGGCTCTGTTTGCGGAGCGGGAGCGTTCATGATTCGATTCGAGCAGGTCGGTAAACGCTACCCGAATGGACACGTCGGGTTGCATGAACTGAGCTTTCGAGTACGTCGCGGCGAGTTTCTGTTTGTCACCGGCCACTCCGGTGCAGGCAAAAGCACGCTGCTGCGCCTGTTGCTTGCCATGGAGCGCCCGACAACCGGCAAACTGATGCTGGCCGGTCAGGACCTTGGGCAGATCAGCAACGCGCAGATTCCGTTTTTGCGTCGTCAGATCGGCGTGGTGTTCCAGAATCACCAGTTGCTGTTTGATCGAACGGTGTTCAACAACATCGCATTGCCTTTGCAGATACTCGGTCTGTCCAAGCCCGAGATTGCCAAACGGGTCGATTCGGCACTGGAGCGCGTAGCGTTGTCCGATAAGGCCGAGCTGTACCCTGGCGACCTGTCCACCGGTCAGCAACAGCGCGTCGGCATTGCCCGCGCTATCGTTCATCGCCCGGCATTGCTGCTGGCGGACGAACCGACCGGTAACCTCGATCCACGTCTCGCAGCGGAAATCATGGGTGTGTTTGAAGACATCAATCGACTGGGGACCAGCGTACTGATCGCCAGTCACGACCTGGCATTGATCGCTCGCATGCGCCATCGCATGCTGACCTTGCAGCGCGGTCGTCTGATCGGTGACGGGGAGGCTGGAGTATGAGTGCCACACGCAGCCCCAAGGTGTCGGAGCGCGTCGCGCCCAAAGCCGCCGACCCGCTACCGCCGAAGCAGAAAAAGCAGCGTCATGACCATGATGACGACGGCCCGGACTTCAACGCGTTGCTGTCCGCCTGGCTGGAAAGCCATCGCTCCAGTCTGGTCGACAGCCTGCGCCGCCTGGCCAAACAGCCGATCGGCAGCTTCTTTACCTGTCTGGTCATGGCCATTGCCCTGAGCCTGCCAATGGGCCTGTCGTTGCTGCTCGGCAATGTCGAGCGGCTTGGCGGTTCGTGGCAGCGCGCCGCGCAGATTTCCATCTACCTGAATATGGATGCCAGCACCGCTGATGGCACCCGCATGCGCGATGAAATCAAGGCCATGCCCGGTGTGGCGGATGCCGAGTACATCAGCAGCGAACAGGCATTGGGCGAGTTCAAGCAACAATCCGGTTTGGGGGAAGCGCTCAAGGAATTGCCGGATAACCCGCTGCCGGGCGTGGTTCTGGTCACGCCGGATGAAGTGGACAAGCCTGCGCTGGAGGCCTTGCGCACCCGGCTCGCCGAACTGCCGAAAGTCGAGCAGGCCCAGCTGGATCTGGTCTGGGTCGAAAGACTGGCAGCGATCCTCAAACTGGGAGATCGGTTCGTTTTCGGCTTGACGGTTCTGCTGGTCTCGGCTTTGCTGCTGGTCATTGGTAACACAATACGTCTACACATCGAAAACCGTCGCACTGAAATTGAAGTCATCAAGCTGGTAGGCGGTACCGACAGCTACGTGCGCAGACCCTTCCTCTATATGGGCGCGCTGTACGGTCTAGGGGCAGGCGTCCTGTCCTGGGGCGTTCTGGCCTATGGCCTCAACTGGTTGAACGGTGCTGTTGTCGGGCTGGCGGGTCTTTACGGAAGTGACTTCGCGTTGGCGGGCGTTCCAATGGGCGATGGTCTTTCGCTCTTGCTTGGAGCGGTTCTGTTAGGGTATATCGGTGCCTGGATTGCGGTCGCTCGTCACTTGCGTGAGCTGGCGCCCCGGTAGAGGCAAATTTTTGTTCACCCGATTGGCTTATGAATATCAAGGAACTTGGTTAGCGGTTCCGGGTCAATCTGGCTAGTGCTGAACTGCACATCACATGTGCGCTGGAGGTTTTTTCGTATGACCACTTCTTTGCAACCTGCTTATGCTTTAGTCCCGGGTGCGAACCTTGAGGCCTATGTGCAGACGGTCAACAGCATTCCACTGCTGACGCCCGAGCGGGAGCGTGAACTGGCTGAGAGTCTCTACTACGAGCAGGATCTGGACGCGGCCCGACAAATGGTTCTCGCGCACCTGCGTTTTGTCGTGCATATCGCTCGCAGTTATTCGGGTTACGGTCTGGCTCAGGCTGATCTGATCCAGGAAGGCAATGTCGGCTTGATGAAAGCCGTGAAGCGTTTCAACCCTGAAATGGGCGTGCGTCTGGTTTCCTTTGCCGTGCATTGGATCAAGGCCGAGATTCACGAGTTCATCCTGCGTAACTGGCGCATCGTCAAGGTCGCCACGACCAAGGCGCAGCGCAAGCTGTTTTTCAACCTGCGCAGCCAGAAGAAGCGTCTGGCCTGGCTGAACAACGACGAAGTGCATCGCGTCGCGGAAAGCCTGGGTGTCGAGCCGCGTGAAGTCCGCGAAATGGAAAGCCGTCTGACCGGTCACGACATGGCGTTCGACCCGGCTGCCGAAGCTGACGATGACAGCGCGTTCCAGTCGCCAGCCAACTACCTGGAAGACCACCGCTACGACCCGGCGCGTCAACTGGAAGACTCCGACTGGACCGACAACTCCACCGCCAACCTGCATCAGGCGCTGGACGTACTGGACGAACGCAGCCGCGACATCCTCTACCAGCGCTGGCTGGCAGAAGAGAAAGCCACGCTGCACGACCTGGCGCAGAAGTACAACGTCTCCGCCGAGCGTATTCGTCAGCTGGAAAAAAGCGCGATGAACAAGCTCAAGACGTCGATCGCTGCGTAAGGCTGGCCAGCAATGCAAAACGCCCCGAGATGATCGGGGCGTTTTTGTGTGTATCAATCAACTATCGTGCGACGCACCGCGTCCTCTTCTGTGGTGCGATCACCAGCGACGGCTGCTGTTCAGCCCTTGCAAGTACTCATCCCCACCCAGCTGACGCATCTGCTGACGAATCCAGCCGGCGCGGCGCGAGACGTAGCCGCTCGGGTGGCTGGCGCTCCACTGGCGCGGGTTGGGCAGGACAGCAGCGAGGTAGCTGGCCTGTTGCACGGAGAGGGCGCTGGCGTTGGTGCGGAAGTGGTGTTGTGCGGCCGCCTGCGCGCCGAATACCCCTTCGTCCCATTCGACGCTGTTGAGGTACACCTCAAGGATGCGTTCTTTGGACCACAGCAGTTCGATGAGCAGGGTGAACCACGCTTCAAGCCCCTTGCGCAGGTAGCTGCGGCCCGACCACAGGAACAGGTTTTTAGACACCTGCTGGCTCAGCGTGCTGGCACCGCGGATCGAGCCGCCTTGCTCGTTATGCAGAAGGGCGGCCTGGATGGCATCGACGTCGAAGCCCCAGTGCTCGGCAAATTTCTGGTCTTCGCCGGCAATGACGGCGATTTTCAGGTTGTCGGAGATCTTGTCGAAGGGTTCCCAGTCGCGTTGCAGGTCGATGGGTTCGCCATCAAACCACGATTCGACCTTGCGCTCGGCCATCAGCGCCGTGCCTGGTGGCGGTACCCAGCGCAGGACCATGACCACAAGAATGCTGCCCGCAGCGAAACACAGCAGGGCTTTGACGACACGATGAAGAATAGTTTGCAGCATAGAGATGGCTTGGCCGAACCCGTTGAGCGGGCCATTATACAGACCGTGGGCCTTACGACGATTTTTCACTGGAGTTCCTGATGCTTCGTAGCTTTTTGATGCTGGCTGCTTTCTTCGGTTTTACCGGCGTGGCGCTGGGTGCGTTTGCGGCGCACGGCCTGAAAGAGCGCCTGAGCGCCGAGTACCTGGCGGTTTTTCATACCGGTGTGCTTTATCAACTCGTTCACGCGCTGGCTCTGCTCGGCGTGGCTGTCCTGGCAACTCAGGTCCCCGGACGCCTTGTCACCTGGGCCGGGTTCTCGTTCGCACTCGGCATTCTGCTGTTCTCCGGCAGCCTGTACGCGCTGACGCTGACCGGCATCAGCAAGCTGGGCATCATCACCCCGTTTGGCGGCCTGGCGTTTCTGTTTGGCTGGTCGATGCTGGGGCTGGCGGCCTGGAGGCTGGGCTCTGCGCCTTGAGGGCTTTCTGAACGACAGGTCACGCTTGAGACGAATGGCGTGGCTTTGCCTTGGTCATACCGTTTGATCGGGCTAGAATGCTCGCCCCCTAAAATGATGGCTGCTGTCGCATGCGCATTCAGTTGAACGGCGAACCCTTTGAATTGCCCGATGGCGAAACCGTCGCGGCGCTGCTGACCCGTCTGGACCTTGCCGGACGCCGGGTGGCAGTTGAGCTGAATCTGGATATCGTGCCGCGCAGTCAACATGCGTCCACGGTTCTGAGCGAAGGCAATCAGGTCGAAGTGGTCCATGCCATCGGCGGTGGCTAGTTCTTACCCGCTGCACCGACTCCCCATGCACTTCAAAGAGGATTTCCGATGAGCAATGTTCGCAGCGACAAGCCTTTCGTCCTGGCTGGCCGGACGTTCGAGTCGCGGCTGCTGGTAGGCACCGGCAAATACATCGATATGGAACAGACCCGTCTGGCCATCGAAGCCTCGGGTGCCGAAATCGTGACCGTTGCCGTGCGCCGCACCAACCTGGGTCAGAACCCGGGCGAGCCGAACCTGCTCGACGTGCTGCCACCGGACCGCTACACCATTCTGCCGAACACCGCCGGCTGCTTCGATGCGGTCGAGGCGGTGCGCACCTGCCGCCTGTCCCGCGAACTGCTCGACGGCCGTAACCTGGTCAAGCTCGAAGTACTGGCGGATCAGAAAACCCTGTTCCCCAATGTCATCGAAACCCTCAAGGCCGCTGAAATACTGGTCAAGGACGGCTTTGATGTCATGGTCTACACCAGCGATGACCCGATCATTGCCCGTCAGCTGGCGGAAATCGGCTGCATTGCGATCATGCCGCTGGCCGGTCTGATCGGCAGCGGTCTGGGCATCTGCAATCCGTACAACCTGCAGATCATCCTTGAGGAAACCAGGGTGCCGGTGCTGGTCGATGCCGGTGTCGGCACGGCGTCCGATGCCACCATCGCGATGGAGCTGGGTTGCGAAGCCGTGTTGATGAACTCGGCCATCGCCCACGCTCAGCAGCCGGTCATGATGGCTGAAGCCATGAAGCACGCTGTAATTGCCGGTCGTCTGGCGTACCTCGCCGGGCGCATGCCACGAAAACTCTATGCCAGCGCGTCCTCGCCGCTGGATGGCCTGATCAAGTAAGAGCCCGTTGATGACTGATTCGCACGTTCCGCACCCAGAGTTGCCTGCTACCGAAGAAGGCGAAGAGCGCCCGCACCGCCGCATCAAGAGTTTCGTGATGCGTGCCGGTCGCATGACCGAAGGCCAGCAACGTGGTCTGGATCAGGGCCGCCCGCTGTTCGGCCTGTCGCTGACCGACGCGCCGGTGAATTTCGACCACGTGTTCGGCCGCTCTGCACCGCGCACGCTGGAGATCGGCTTCGGCATGGGTCAATCGTTGCTGGAAATGGCTGCGGCTGCTCCCGAGCAGGATTTCATCGGTGTCGAAGTGCATTCGCCGGGCGTGGGCGCGTTGCTCAATGGTGTGTTGACCCAAGGGCTGACCAACGTGCGCGTCTACGATTGTGACGCCATTGAAGTGCTGAACCGCTGCATTGCCGATAACAGCCTTGATCGGCTGATGCTCTTCTTCCCGGACCCTTGGCACAAGAGTCGCCACCATAAACGCCGCATCGTACAACCCGAGTTCGTCGCACTGGTGCGCAGCAAGCTGAAGGTGGGCGGGGTGTTCCACATGGCCACCGATTGGGGGCCTTACGCGGAATACATGCTGGAAGTGATGAGCGTAGCGCCTGGCTATCGCAATCTGGCCGAGGACAACCAGTACGTGCCACGTCCTGCAGAGCGTCCGATCACCAAGTTCGAACGCCGTGGCGAGAAACTCGGCCACGGGGTCTGGGACCTGAAGTTCGAAAAGGTCGATTGAATGGGCTGATCGTGCCCGGTCACCCGGGCACGACCTTGCCGCTTGAAGCGTTTCCCGCCGCTTACTGAATCTCGTCCGGCTTGACGATCACCCAGTTCTTGTCTGCCGTGACTGGCAGCTTTTCCTTGGCCTGAGCCTCGGCATTGGCCTTGATCATGCCGTTGAGCTGGGTCATGTACTTGTCCTTGCGGTTGATCCACAGGTGTACGCCGCCCTTGCTCACGTCGACGCTGTGAAACAGCATGTAGCCATCGCTGGTCGGGGTATCGCCACCCACCAGGACCGGTTTTTTCCATTGATCGATGTACGTCAGAATCGCCGCCTGCTTGCCGGCCATCCAGGTTGCCGGGGTCCACAGGTACGGCGTCAGCTCCAGGCCCATGTTGCTTTTCGGGTCATAGTTGCCTGCGGTGATCTGCTTGCGTGCTGTGGTCAGTTCACCGGTCTTGCGGTCCTTGAGCAGCGTGGTCACGCCAATCACGTTCTGTGGTTTGACGTTGTAACCGTACTTGGGGTCGGCGGCGACCATGCGCACCAGCTCTTCGGACGCAGCGGTCATCACGTAGACCTCGATGCCGTTTTCCATCAGCTTGTTGTACAGCTCGGTCTGGCCGGTGAACACGCGTGGCGGCTCGACATTAAGCTGCTTGACGGTGTCGCCCTCGTAATACGTCGCCGGGATCGGTTTTTTGAGGGCCATCAGCTCATCGACATAGCCTTTCAGCTCTTGGAGCGTGAAGCCGGAAAACACTTGGGCGACCCACGGGTAGCAGACCATGTCGTCTATTTCGCACAGGCGATAGTAGTAACTGAACAGGCTTTCCTTGTGCTCGGCGGTGTCTTTGAAGGGGATGAGTTTCAACGAAGGGTCTAGCGTTTCGCGGGTGATCAGGCCTTTGTTTTCCATGTACGGCAGCAGCGATTCTTCAAGGTCGAAGCGGTAGCTGGTGTTGTCCATGTCGAAGACTGCGTAATTGCCCTTTTTGGCATTCGCCGCGATCATCGCGTCGAGCGCCTTGGCCGCAGGCTCGGGCCAATGCTTCAATTCGGTGGCCGCGATCACCTGGCCGGCAAGCCCGAGGCAGACGGCGGCAGCCAACAGTTTTGGCACGAATTTCATAAGCAATTACCCCTTGTCAAAAAACGAAGGGGCAGACCGTAACAAATTATTGTGAAGGCAAAAGTACATCAGCGACCCGAAAAAGGCCGAAAGACGCCGTTTGCCCCTTTATTTGCGACGCCAAAACCAAAAACGACACTTTTGCTACCGTTTTTATCCGGTGGCCGTGATCGGGTTGAAAGACGCGGTCAGACGCGCTCCCACACCTCAAAATGGTAAGCGGGCTTGTCATCCTCGGCGGCGTTCCCGGTGTTGGACACCAATGCCCATTGCGCCGTATCAAACTCCGGAAACCACGCATCGCCCTCAGGGCTCAAGGCAACGCGAGTCAGGTACAGGCGGTCCGCCTGCGCAAGGCCCTGCGCATAAAGCTGTGCGCCGCCAATCAGCATCACTTCATCGACGCCCTGTGCCTGCGCCCATTGCTCGGCCCGCACCACGGCGGCCTCCAGCGAAGGGAACACTTCCGCGCCATCGAGTTGCAGGTCGGGCTGGCGGCTGACCACCAGATTCAGGCGGCCGGGCAGGGGGCGGCCCAGGGAATCCCAGGTCTTGCGACCCATGATGATCGGCTTGCCGAGGGTCGTCGCCTTGAAATACTTGAAGTCCCCCGGCAAATGCCAGGGCATGGAATTGTCGACGCCGATCACTCGGTTTTCACCAAGGGCGGCAATCAGGCTGAGAGGCAGATGAGTTTTCATGAGCGCGAGGATATCAGGAGGTCGCGGGCCGGGCGACTGAACTGATACGCGCCGTGCTCAGTCCCATGACAGCGGTTATGCTCACCGCAGAATTCAATGAAGAGACACTGTGTGACTGCACTGACCCCACTCGATACCCTCTGGCTGACCGAAGCGGTGCGCCTGCGTGAACAACAGGCTGGCGCGCTGGATGATCAGGAAGCCAATCGTCGTGCCCGCGCTGCCGGTGGCGACCTGACTGTACGCATCACGCACCGCGCCCTCGGGCTGGCGGAACGCGACGGCATGCTTGCGGCACTGCATCGCTGGAAGCAAGGCGCGCGGCTGGCGTTGATGGCGCTGGCCGTGCTGGCCGTCATCAGCGGGGCAGGTCTGGCCTTCGCCGCGATGGGAGACGGACAGGCGCCGGTCAACGTGTTCTGGGCGCTGGGCAGTCTGCTTGGGTTGAATCTTTTAATGTTGCTCAGTTGGGCACTGAGTTTGCTCTTTGCCGGGCGCAGCAATACCGGGCTGGGCCGTTTGTGGCTGTGGCTGAGCGAAAAGCTCGCCCGTGACGCTCAGGCTGCGCAACTTGCCCCGGCGCTGGTTTTGCTGCTGCAACGCAAGCGACTCAATCGCTGGGTGCTGGGGCTGGTGGTTCACAGCCTGTGGCTGCTGGCGCTGGTCAGTGCGCTGGTGTTGCTGTTGATGCTGATGGCAACCCGGCGCTACGGTTTTGTCTGGGAAACCACCATTCTGAGCAGCGACACCTTCGTCAGCCTGACTCAGGCACTCGGCAGTCTTCCGGCCTGGCTGGGATTCAGTGTGCCGGACGACACCATGATTCGCGCCAGTGGCCGTGGCGCGCTGAGTATCGAGAATGCGCGACAGGCCTGGGCGGCATGGCTGGTGGGCGTGCTGCTGGTGTACGGCATAGTGCCGCGCCTGTTGCTGGCGGCGTTCTGCCTGTGGCGCTGGAAGCGTGGGCGTGCAGCGCTGCGCCTCGATCTCGAGCTGCCGCGCTACCTCGAATTGCGTGAGCACCTGATGCCGAGCAGCGAGCGGTTGGGCGTCAGTGACGCCGAGCCTGCTGCACTGCATCAGGTGCAATCCGGCCTGGGAGCGGTTGAGAGCGACGGTGCCCTGCTGGTTGCAGTCGAGCTGGATGATCAGCAGGTCTGGCCGCCTCAATTGCCTTCCGGGGTCGCCAACGCCGGCGTTCTCGACAGTCGCGAGTCGCGCCACAAGCTGCTGGAGCAGTTGGCCCATTATCCACCCGCCCGTCTGTTGATCGCCTGCGACCCACGCCGCTCGCCGGACCGTGGCAGCCTGGCGCTGATTGCAGAGCTGGCACGTTGCGCCGGGGCGACTCGCCTCTGGCTGCTGCCTGCGCCTGCCGGGCAGACGCTCGACCCGGAGCGCCTGGACGACTGGCATGTCGCACTGGATCAACTTCAATTGCCACATGCGGACCACGCGCCGCTGAGCTGGCTGGAGACAGGCCATGACTGAAGCAGACAGCGCTCGCGCCATCAAACTGGCTGTGGTCGGACACACCAACGTCGGCAAGACCTCGCTGCTGCGCACGTTGACCGGTGATGTCAGCTTCGGTGAAGTGTCACACCGGCCCAGCACCACGCGCCATGTAGAAGGCGCACGCCTGTCGGTGGACGGTCAGGCATTGGTCGAGCTGTACGACACGCCCGGGCTGGAAGACGCCATTGCGCTGCTCGATTATCTGGAGCGCCTGGATCGTCCCGGCGAACGACTGGATGGCCCGGCGCGATTGGCGCGCTTTCTGGAAGGCAGCGAAGCACGGCAGCGTTTCGAGCAGGAGGCCAAGGTGCTGCGCCAGTTGCTCGGCTCGGACGCGGGGCTGTACGTCATTGATGCGCGTGAGCCGGTGCTGGCCAAATACCGGGACGAACTGGCGGTACTGGCGAGTTGCGGCAAGCCGTTGCTGCCCGTGCTGAATTTCGTGAGCGCCCAGCAGCACCGCGAACCCGAGTGGCGCGAAGCCCTTTCGCGTCTGGGCCTGCACGCACTGGTGCGGTTTGACAGCGTGGCACCGCCGGAAGACGGAGGCCGCCGTCTCTACGAAAGCCTGGCGTTGCTGCTGGAAAGCGCGCGCCCCCGGCTGGAACGCCTGATTGCCGATCAGGAAAAGCAACGTGTAGCCAAGCGCCACAGCGCAGCACGTCTGATCGCGGAAATGCTGATCGATTGTGCGGCTTGTCGGCGCAGCGTCGAGACCACCGCCGATCAGGAGCAGCAAGCGGTGGACGGGTTGCGCAAAGCGGTTCGTCAGCGCGAGCAACACTGTGTCGAGGCGCTGCTCAAACTGCATGCGTTTCGCAAGGACGATGTGTCGACCGGCGATTTGCCGTTGATGGACGGACGTTGGGGCGATGACCTGTTCAACCCGGAAACCCTCAAGCTGATGGGCGTGCGGGTCGGCGGTGGCGTCGCGGCGGGTGCGGCAGCCGGGGCAGGGGTGGACCTGATGGTGGGCGGCGTGACCCTCGGCGCAGCGGCGCTGGTCGGGGCCATTGCGGGCGGTGCGTTATCAACGGCGCGCAGCTACGGAGGTCGTTTGCTGGGCAAGTTCAAGGGTCGCCGGGAACTGACCGTGGATGATGCGGTGCTGCGCCTGCTGGCGCTGCGTCAACGGCATTTGCTGCTGGCGCTGGGCGTGAGAGGCCATGCGGCCATGCACAGCATCGAACTGACCACGCCGCAGGACACAGCCTGGCGCAAGGGCAAGATCCCCGAACCGCTTTCGCGTGCCCGTGCCCACCCGCAGTGGTCGATGCTCAATCCGAACCCCAAGCCGAATCAGGGCGAAAGGCAGGAAGCGATTGATGAACTGGCGAATGTGGTGTTGCAGGATTGAGGAATGTAGCGCCAGTTACCCACACGCACACACTTGTGGGAGTGAGCTTGCTCACGAAGGGGCCGGTACATCCCTCGGAAATGGGGCGTTTGAACCACTGCTTTCGTGAGCAAGCTCACTCCCACAGAGTCATGTCAGCCTGGTGCTATCAGCATTTTTCAGCTTGCCGCTTGCAGCTGAAACCTTGCCGCTGATTTTTTATTGATTGATCGTTCAATAAAAAATCTTTAGACTGGGTCCGTCAATTCGATACAACGATCACTGCAGACAACCGGGAGGATTCGCGCCAATGCCCAAGGTCGGTATGCAACCCATCCGCCGCCAACAACTGATTCAGGCCACGCTGACGGCGGTCGATCAGGTGGGTATGGGCGATGCCAGCATTGCGCTGATCGCACGCCTGGCAGGCGTCTCCAACGGCATCATCAGTCACTACTTTCAGGACAAGAACGGCCTGATCGCAGCCACGATGCGGCATCTGATGAACGCCCTGATCCAGAACGTCCGCGAGCGCCGGAAGGCGTTGACCGATGACAGTCCCAGGGCGCATCTGCAGGTGATCATCGAAGGCAACTTCGACGCCAGTCAGGTCAACGGTCCGGCCATGAAAACCTGGCTGGCCTTCTGGGCAACCAGCATGCATCACCCGTCGCTGCACCGATTGCAGCGCATCAACGACCACCGTCTGTATTCGAACCTGTGCTGCCAGTTCCGTCGCACCTTGCCACTGGAACAGGCACGCAACGCCGCCCGCGGGCTGGCAGCCCTGATAGACGGGCTGTGGCTGCGAGGCGCGTTGTCAGGCGATGCATTCGACACCGAGCAAGCGCAACGGATCGCTTACGAATACATGGATTTCCAACTGGCGAAATCGGCGAGCTAAGCGCTTTCGAAGCCTGCTCACCGAACGACTGGATGCGCGTGTTGCCCAATGTTTCCGGCACACTGAAATCAGTCATCGCCTCCCCCACTGAATTTGCGAGGACTTTATGGCCCGTTTTGAATTGCAGAAACTCTACATCGACGGCGGTTATGTCGACGCCAGCAACACTGAAACCTTCGACTCGATCAACCCTGCCAACGGCGAAGTGCTGGCGCAGATCCAGCGCGCGGGCAAAGAAGACGTCGAGCGCGCTGTCGTCGCCGCTGAAAAGGGCCAGAAGATCTGGGCCGCCATGACCGCAGTCGAGCGTTCGCGCATCCTGCGTCGTGCCGTCGACATCCTGCGCGAACGCAACGATGAGCTGGCGGCGCTGGAGACGCTGGACACCGGCAAGGCCATCTCCGAAACCCGTTATGTCGATGTGGTGACAGGCGCTGACGTGCTGGAGTACTACGCAGGTCTGGTGCCCGCCATCGAAGGCGAACAGATCCCGCTGCGTGATTCCTCGTTCGTTTACACCCGTCGCGAGCCGCTGGGCGTGGTTGCAGGCATCGGCGCCTGGAACTACCCGATCCAGATCGCCCTGTGGAAATCCGCGCCAGCGCTGGCGGCGGGCAACGCGATGATCTTCAAGCCAAGTGAAGTCACCTCGCTGACCACCTTGAAGCTGGCAGAAATCTACACCGAAGCCGGCGTGCCGAACGGCGTGTTCAACGTGTTGACCGGCAGCGGCCGTGAAGTCGGCACCTGGATCACCGAGCATCCGCGCATCGAGAAAGTCTCCTTCACTGGCGGCACCGACACCGGCAAGAAAGTCATGGCCAGTGCATCGAGTTCGTCGCTCAAGGAAGTGACTATGGAGCTGGGCGGCAAGTCGCCGCTGATCGTGTTCGACGACGCTGATCTGGATCGCGCCGCCGACATCGCAATGATGGCCAACTTCTACAGCTCCGGCCAGGTTTGCACCAACGGCACCCGTGTGTTCGTACCGAACGCGCTGAAAGCCGAATTCGAAGCCAAAATCCTTGAGCGTGTGAGGCGTATTCGTCCCGGCAACCCTGAAGACGAAAACATCAACTTCGGCCCGCTGGTCAGCTTCGAACACATGGAAAGTGTGTTGGGCTATATCGCCAAGGGCAAAGAGCAGGGCGCACGCCTGTTGTGCGGCGGCGACCGTCTGACCGGGGGCGTATTCGACAAGGGCGCGTTCGTTGCGCCGACCGTGTTCTCCGACTGCACCGACGAGATGACCATTGTGCGCGAAGAGATCTTCGGCCCGGTGATGAGCATCCTCGGCTATGACACCGAAGACGAAGTGGTTCGCCGCGCCAACGACACCGATTTCGGTCTGGCGGCCGGCATCGTGACCCGCGACCTGAACCGTGCGCACCGCGTGATCCATCTGTTGGAAGCGGGCATCTGCTGGATCAACGCCTGGGGCGAGTCGGCAGCGCAGATGCCGGTCGGCGGTTACAAGCAGTCGGGCGTCGGTCGCGAGAACGGCATCAGCTCGCTGGCCCAGTACACGCGAATCAAGTCGGTACAGATCGAACTGGGCGACTACGCCTCGGTTTTCTAAACACCGTTCCAAGTGGCACGTGGCAATCCGCAAGCAGACGCAATCAAAAGCGGCTTGCCGCACCCCATTTTCACAAGTATCGCCTCGCTGCTTCTGCTTGCAGCCGAGGCTTGAGACTTGCAGCTCTATGAGGGAGCCTCTATGACGACTCAATCCGAATACGACTACATCATTATTGGTGCCGGCTCTGCCGGTAACACCTTGGCAGCCCGTCTTACCGAAGACGCAGGCGTCACTGTTCTGCTGCTGGAAGCCGGTGGCCCGGACTATCGTCTGGACTTCCGTACCCAGATGCCCGCCGCTCTGGCGTTCCCGCTGCAAGGCCGTCGCTACAACTGGGCCTACGAGACCGAGCCAGAGCCGCACATGAACAACCGCCGCATGGAATGCGGTCGCGGCAAGGGCCTGGGCGGCTCTTCGCTGATCAACGGCATGTGCTACATCCGTGGCAACGCGATGGACTACGACGGCTGGGCGAAAGAGCCGGGCCTTGAAGACTGGAGCTACCTCGACTGCCTGCCGTACTTTCGCAAGGCCGAAACCCGCGACATCGGCCCGAATGATTACCACGGCGGCGACGGTCCGGTCAGCGTGACCACGCCCAAGGCCGGCAACAACCCATTGTTCCACGCGATGGTCGAAGCGGGCGTACAAGCCGGCTTCCCGCGCACTGACGACCTCAACGGTTATCAGCAGGAAGGCTTTGGTCCGATGGACCGCACCGTGACGCCGAATGGCCGTCGTGCCAGCACCGCGCGCGGTTATCTGGACGAAGCGAAAAAGCGTTCGACCCTGAGCATCGTCACTCACGCGCTGACCGACCGCATCCTGTTCGAAGGCAAGCGTGCCGTCGGCGTGGCGTATCTGGTCGGCGACAGCGACACGCGCATTGAAGCCCGTGCGCGCAAGGAAGTGCTGCTGTGCGGCGGCGCGATTGCCTCACCGCAGATCCTGCAACGCTCCGGTGTCGGTCCTGCCGAACTGTTGAACAAGCTGGATATTCCGGTGGTTCATGACCTGCCGGGCGTGGGTCAGAACCTTCAGGACCATCTGGAAATGTACCTGCAATATGCCTGCACCCAGCCCGTGTCGCTTTACCCTTCGCTGAAGTGGTGGAATCAACCTGCCATTGGTGCAGAGTGGATGTTCCTCGGCACCGGGATCGGCGCGAGCAACCAGTTCGAAGCGGGCGGTTTCATCCGTTCCAGCGAAGCGTTCGAATGGCCGAACATTCAGTATCACTTCCTGCCGGTCGCGATTAACTACAACGGCACCAAGGGTGTTCAGGAACACGGTTTCCAGGCGCACGTCGGCTCGATGCGTTCGCCAAGCCGTGGTCGCGTACACGTCAAGTCCAAGGACCCGCGCGAGTACCCGAGCATCCTGTTCAACTACATGGCGTCCGAGCAGGACTGGCAGGAATTCCGCGACGGCATTCGCCTGACCCGCGAGATCATGCAGCAACCGGCGCTTGATCCTTACCGTGGCCGCGAAATCAGCCCCGGCATTGACGTGCAGTCGGATGAGGCGCTGGACCAGTTCGTGCGTGATCACGCCGAAACGGCTTATCACCCGTCCTGCTCGTGCAAAATGGGCACCGACGAGATGGCCGTTGTCGACAATCAGGGCCGTGTACATGGCCTGCAAAGCCTGCGCGTTGTGGACGCCTCGATCATGCCGCTCATCACTACCGGCAACCTGAACGCGCCGACGATCATGATCGCCGAGAAAATCGCCGACAAGATCCGTGGCCGTCAGCCTCTGCCACGCAGCACCGCCGACTACTTCGTCGCAGGCGACAAGCCGGCGCGCGGCAAGCCACTGCGCGAGATCAGCCACCAGGGTTGATCTGAGCGGGAACGATTCACGTGCCCACCCGGGCACTTCTCGTTCCTTGCGCTCCAGTGTGTCAGTGCCGTTCATGACGCTTTGCGCCGCAAAAGAGCGACGCAAAGCGTCATGAACAGCATGTCACCGCTACAATCTGGCTCCCTCTCCCGACAGACGCAATTGCCTCCCTCCCGGCGCTCTGTCACAATCGCGAATGATTCTCTTTAGTTAGATATTTCTCATCGCGTTCCTTCTTGTCGTCAGCCCCAGACGCTCATAGCAAGATCGTTGTTACAGCGTGCGCAAGACCTGAGTCAGGACACTTCCTCGCCTGCCGGGTCGCTGCTTTGCCGTGGATAAATCATGAAAAGTCAAACCGTGCGCCGCTGGTCCGTCGTCCATACCTGGAGCAGCCTGGCCTGCACCGTGTTCTTGCTGATGCTCGCTGTCACCGGCCTGCCGCTGATCTTTCATCATGAAATCGATCACATGCTCGGCGATGCACCGCATTACAGGGAAATGCCCGACGACACGCCGCGTCTGGATCTGGAGCAACTGGCGCGTGCCGCCGAAGCGCACCGGCCTGGTGAGGTGATGCAGTATTTTGGCTGGGATGACGAGGACCCCGATGGCGTGATGGCAATCACCGCCGCAACGGCCGGCACCGAGCCCAATTCATCCCACACCTTTGCGCTGGATGCGCGTACGGGCGAAGCGCTGGAAATGCCGTCGGCCAATGGCGGGTTCATGATGGTGATGCTGCGTCTGCACGTGGACATGTACGCCGGACTGCCCGGCAAACTGTTGCTGGCGTTCATGGGGCTGATGTTCGTGGTGGCCATCGTTTCCGGGACCGTGTTGTATTCACCGTTCATGCGCAAACTGGACTTCGGCCAGGTGCGTGCCAACAAGTCCACCCGCACTCGCTGGCTCGACCTGCACAACCTGATCGGCGTTGTGACCCTGACCTGGGCGCTGGTAGTGGGGGTGACGGGCGTGATCAGCGCCTGCGCCGATCTTCTGATCGCTTCATGGCGCAACGATGCGCTGGCGACGATGATTGCCCCCTACAAAGACGCGCCGCCATTGTCGTGGCGCGCCCCGGCGACGCGGTTGCTGGAGATCGCCGAATCGACTGCGCCCGGCATGCAAGCCGATTTCATCGCCTTCCCCGGCACGCGCTTTTCCAGCGAGCACCATTACGCGGTATTCCTCAAAGGCAATACCCACCTGACGGCGCACCTGGCCACGCCGGTGCTGATCGACGCGCAGACCCTGCAAGTCACCGCCGTGGTCGGGCGGCCCTGGTACATGGACGCGCTGGGCATGTCGCAACCGTTGCATTTCGGTGACTACGGCGGCATGCCGATGAAGATTCTCTGGGCGGTGCTGGATGTGCTGACCATCATCGTGCTGGGCAGCGGGGTGTACCTGTGGTGGGTCAGACGTCGCGCAGCCCGCTCGGCGAGCGCTGTGGGTGCGCAGGTGGCGCAGTGAGCACGAGGCCATCGCGGTTCTGGAAAACCTTCGCCATACCGGGTGTGATCGCATTGCTCACCGCAGCAGGTCTGTTCGCCGCGTTGCTGGGCGACGGCTGGTGGGACACGCTGGCCTGGCTCGGGATGGGCAGCGCCGCAGCGTTCAGCGCCCGAGGTCTGCTGACGCGGCAAAGTTAGCGCATTCAGGTCGAGCGTCATGCGGATTGCGGAGCTGCTGCGCGCTGACTAGTCTAGAAGCCTGTCTCATTCGAGGAACACCTATGTCAGCGCCCACGATGACGTTGTACTTCAACGCCGCTTCGCCCTTTGCTCGCAAAGTGGTGGTGATGCTTCACGAAACCGGACAGCTCGACCGTGTGCAATTGCAGTCCACTGCGTTGACGCCAGTGAACCCGTCTGCGGAACTCAATGATGACAACCCTGCAGGCAAGCTCCCAGCATTGCGTCTGGCCGATGGCAACGTCATTCACGACAGCCGTGTCATTCTCGATTATCTGGATCATCAGCATGTCGGCCTCCCTTTGATCCCCCGTGAAGGTTCGTCACGCTGGAGGCGCCTGACGCTGGCGTCGCTGGCGGATGCGATTCTGGATGCTGCAGTCATGATCCGTTACGAAACGGCCTTGCGCCCACAGGAAAAACACTGGGATCAGTGGCTGGACAACCAGCAGCAAAAGATAGAACGCTCGCTGAGTTACTTCGAAAGCAATGCGGTCACAGAACTCAGCTCATCGTTTGATGTGGCGTCGATCAGCGTGGCCGCTGCATTGGGGTATCTGGATTTCCGCCAGTCGCATCTGAACTGGCGTGACACGTGTCCGGGATTGGCCGACTGGTACGCCGAAATCAGTCAGCGGCCCTCGATGCAGGCGACACAGCCAGCGGTTTGACTGACGACCGCTCTGCCAGCGCGAAGCTTCAGGAACGAGCGTCGCCTGTGCGTACGCTTATCGTTCCCTTGCTCGCGTAGCGACGATAACGGCCTCAGCAATCAGGCTCGTCAGCGGTGTAGCGACGGGCCGGGTTGATGGCTGCGTCGAACTCGCGCAACGCCTTGGCGCCGATCAGCAGCGGGAAGTTGAAATGGCTGCGATCCACCAGATTGACTTCGACGGTGCGTTTCTTGTTACCCAGGCACAGTTCCATATCGACAACCGGGCGCTTGGCGGCACTGGCGACGTCATCTTCCTCGTCATCACCCTCGGCACGACCCTTGATCTTGCTGATCCGGGACACTTTGTGCTCGTACACCTTGTCATCGGCGCCTTTGGTTGCCAGACGGAATCGCACCCAGTCATCGCCATCGCGCTTGAACAGTTCGATGTCCTTGGCCGACAGCGACGCGGTGAGCGCGCCCGTGTCCATCTTGGCCTTGAAGGTCTGGCCGACGTCCAGAACCTTGATGTTTTCGTAACGGCCGTACAGCGTGGGTTCAGCAGCCATGACTGGCAAAGCCAGCAGCGACAACAGCGCCAGGATCGGTTTCACGTAAAAGGTTCCTCGCAATGGGCGGCGCCAGAGTGGCACCCGGTTTTAGACAGCGAACGGCTGTTTGGTTCGGCAGAATAAACAGAGCGCCAGCTTACCGATGTGCGCGTGAAACATTTGTAAGTACCTGCCGGATTGGCGTAAAACGCGAGGGTCTTTATTATTGCCGCCCCTGAACCCTCAAGAGTCTGCTATGCGCCGTCTGCTCACCGGCTGTTTCGTTACCGCTCTGCTGCTGATCAACACGCTGGTGCTGATCGGCCCGCTTCTGGTTTTTGCGCTGCTCAAGCTGCTGTGCCGAGGCCGTATGCGCGATCGCTGTTCAAAAGCGGTCATGTGGATCGCCGAGACCTGGGCCGAAATCGACAAGCTCATTTTCGCGTCCTTTATCCCCACACAGTGGGACATACGCGGCGATCAAGGCCTGCGCAGTGACACGTCCTATCTGGTTATCAGCAATCATCAGTCCTGGGTGGACATTCCCGCACTGATCCAGGCGCTTAACCGGCGTACCCCCTTTTTCAAGTTCTTCCTGAAAAAGGAACTGATCTGGGTGCCGCTGCTGGGCCTGGCGTGGTGGGGGCTGGACTATCCGTTCATGAAGCGCTACAGCAAGGCTTTTCTGGCGAAACACCCTGAGCTCAAGGGCAAGGACCTGGAGATCACCAAGGCCGCCTGCGAACTGTTCAAACGGCAACCGGTGACCATCGTCAACTACCTTGAAGGCACGCGCTTCACGCCCGGCAAACATGCTGCGCAAGCGTCGCCGTATACCCACCTGCTCAAGCCCAAGGCCGGTGGCGTGGCGTTTGTGCTGGCAGCGATGGGTGAACAACTGGATGCCATCCTGGATGTCACCGTGGTGTATCCGGGCAAGCATATTCCGGGTTTCTGGGACATGCTGTGCGGGCGGGTCTCCAAAGTGATCGTTGATATCAAGACCCGCGAGCTGGACCCGGCGCTGTGGCAGGGCGACTATGAAAACGATCCGGCGTTTCGTGAGAACGTACAGGGTTGGGTCAACCAGCTCTGGGCCGAGAAAGATGCACGTATTGCGGCGTTGCGGCTGGAGCTGTCGGGGCACTGACAGTTCTGACAGCTAGACCACGCTCCACTGGCGAATGAGACTGGCCTCTGATTCAGCGAGAGGCCACTCTCATGTCATCGCCTGATGTTTCTCCACTGGGCTTATACCGCTACGACGCAGTGGATCGGCTGGCAACGTGTCAGCCCGCGGATCAGACATCCATCCGCCGGTTCTATCAACTGAACCGGCTGGCCACTGCGGTACAGGGAAACACCCGCCATTCTGTTATTCAGGCAGATGATCTTTTACTGGCAGCGCAGCGTGTAGGGCCTGATCAGACCCTGACCGGTTTGCTCGCCACCGATCAGGCCAACTCGGTGCTGCACAGCGTTGAAGCCATGTGGAGTCAGGCTTTTGCCTATAGCCCTTATGGCCTGCGGTCTCCGCAAACCGCTGCTGTTGGCATACCTGGTTTTACGGGGCAGACCATTGATCCGGTCACCGGCCATTATTTACTGGGGAACGGCGTTCGCGCGTTCAACCCGACGCTGATGCGCTTTAACAGCCCCGATGCCCTGAGCCCGTTTGGCGAGGGTGGGCTGAATGCTTATGCGTATTGTGAGGGGGACCCTGTTAATTACAGTGATCCGTCGGGTCAAAACATCCGGGCGGTGATAATCCCCATCTCATTGTTGGGGAGCGCCATGAGGAAAACATTTGGTCTGTCTCGCGACGCCGGCGAAGGCTTTTTTGAAGTGGCTTACAAAGGTTTAGTGCCCGGTGACGTTTCATTGGCTCTGAAAGGGCCAAGAGCACAGCTCGACAAAGCGCTTGAGCCATTGGGTGACAGCTCTTCTCTTTTTGTCCGTGCGCTACGTCAGGTCAATAATACCTTCGGTTCGAACAACGACCAGAATCTGACTCTGAAACAAGCCTTCCATTACGCCAAACTGGCGAAGCAGGCAGCGTCAGGGGAAATAAGCGACCCGACGGCTTTCATGCGCGCCGCAATAAGTTGGGCGAAAAATTTACCCAGACAAGGCCCCGTGGCGTTTGTGGGTATGGTGCTAAATTCAGGGGGCACGTTGTTTTCAGGGCCAGCGCAAATAGCCAAATATAAAACCGGAGCAGCGCTTATGAAGCCTGTGCAACAAGCGAAAGCGATCAGATCAACTACCCGCACCCCATAGCCCGCTCAAACTCTGCAACGCCGAACCGCTTGCACCTTGCTGACCGAGGTATTGCAGGATCAGCGGGGCAAACTGGCTGACCATGCTGCTGTCCATGCCCAGTGCCTTGAACGCCGTGTTCACGTCGCCCATGTTCTGCACATTGCCCAGCGCGCTGTTGAGCATCGAGTTATTGCCGGACTTGCCGCCCAGCAGACTGCCCAGCCCGTTTGCGCCACCCAGACTCTCCAGAGCAGACGTCCCGGACATCTGCTCCAGGCCGGGTACCGATTTGGCCAGCTGCGAGTAATCGGTGCTGCTCAGTTTGTTCCTGGCCAGCCCCAACAAGGCGCCCGTTCCACCGACCGCCTGTTCAGGGGTGACGTTGAGCTGCGTACCAAGGGTATTGAGCAGTCCGGCGACTTCAGGTGCGGCCGTGGCTTTCTGATCGCCATTCGTGGCATTGGCGACCGCATTCGCGGCGTCATTCAGATTGAAAGCGAACGCCGGGCTTGCCGCCAGCGCCATCAACGTTACCAAAGCCATACCGCGTGCAGTGTTCATTGCGTCACCCTTATCAAACCTGACCCGCCCGTGAGTAGGCGGCAAGGCAGACGGTTTGACTGGAGGAACCGAGGCTTGTTCCCGGCGCCCTGAAGACAGGCGGTTATTCGGGTGGAATCAGCCTTGGCAGGCGGCGTACCCATTATTTCTGATAGCTGTGCAGCACAAGATCACCCGCCCAGAATCATGGCGCTATCGTTGATCTTTGTAGGTGACTTTCATGTCTTCTGACACTCGCGCCGTGCTCTGCACGTACCGTTACGACCCCACTGACCGCTTGGCCGACTGCTCGCCTGCGGGGCAGGGCGGCACCCGGTTCTTTTATCAGAAGAACCTCTTGGCGACGCAAATCCAGGGGCAAATACAGCACACGCTTTTGCGCACGGACGAGCATTTGCTGGCGCACCTGAGTGTGGAAAACAACACGAGCGACTGCCTGTTGCTGGCGACGGATCAACAGCAGTCAGTGATCACGGCGCAGGATGTGGCATTTGTTTATACGCCTTACGGCCATCGTCATCCTTCAGCGGGGCCGATGAACCTGCCGGGCTACACCGGCCAGCGGCTTGACCCGGTGACAGGGCACTATTTGCTGGGCAATGGTTATCGGGCGTTTAACCCGGTGTTGATGCGGTTCAATAGCCCAGACAGTTTGAGCCCGTTTGGCGAGGGTGGGTTGAATGCGTATGCGTATTGTGAGGGGGATCCGGTTAATCGGATCGATTTGACTGGACATATGTTTAATCTATCTAATTTTTTTAGGCGTATCGCGCCGAGGGAGCGGCAAACAACAGCTTCAAATGGCTTGCGATCTCGGGAGCCTACCGTAAGTGTGATAGCTATAAGTGAGCCGCCGACCTATCAAGCTTCGCAGCAGGCTCAGTATAATAAGAATATTTATCACACAAAAGACACTGAGTACTCTGAGGCTTATGATCACGCGTATAAAAACTATGAGCGTCTTAAGCGTAACGTGGAGTTGGCAGATATGAAGGTCAGTGACCAGCTGGCTCGAGGCGAGCTACCTTCTTATTCTCTTATAGAGAAGCGAGATAAACTTAATAAGATTTTCGATGATGTTGAAGGTGCTATATTTTCAGAGAGCTCCCCGCCGCCTAGCTATCACCTTGCTGAATCATTGTCATTTCCGTCCACTTCTAATTCGGTAGCCCAAGTTCGCAATATCCGCCGAGAACCATTTAATCGGTTCTTGGCGTGATATCGATAGAACTTAATAATTAAGTATAAGGTTGATCGGTTGGATGAATCTAAACCTCGCCAAACAACCCATGCGGATCAATCACAAACTTTTTCGGCACGCCCGAATCAAACTCGCCATAACCCCGCGGAGCCTCATCCAGGCTGATCACCTCGACACCCACTATGTCGGCGATCTTGATGCGGTCCCACATGATCGCCTGCATCAGCTGGCGGTTGTATTTCATGACCGGGGTCTGGCCGGTGTGGAAGCTGTGGGATTTGGCCCAGCCCAAGCCGAAGCGAATGCTCAGGCTGCCCATTTTTGCCGCGGCGTCCACGGCGCCCGGGTCTTCGGTGACGTACAGGCCGGGGATGCCGATCTTGCCTGCGACGCGCACTACGCCCATCAACGAGTTGAGAACGGTGGCGGGTGCTTCGGCCTGCGCACCGGCATGGCCGTGACCGCGAGCCTCAAAGCCTACCGCGTCGATGGCGCAATCCACTTCCGGTTCGCCGAGCAGCGCAGCGATCTGTTCATGCAGTGGCGTGTCCTGGGACAGGTCGGCAATTTCGAAGCCTTGGGCCTTGGCGTGAACCAGACGCGTCGGGTTGACGTCGCCGACGATCACCACCGCTGCACCCAGCAAGCGTGCCGAAGCCGCCGCGGCGAGGCCGACCGGACCTGCACCCGCAACGTAGACCGTGCTGCCAGGACCAACGCCTGCCGTCACCGCACCGTGATAGCCGGTGGGCAGAATGTCGGACAGGCAAGTCAGGTCGCGTATCTTCTCCATTGCCGCGTCGCGGTCAGGCAGTTTGAGCAGGTTGAAGTCCGCGTAGGGCACCAGCACGTATTCGGCCTGGCCGCCGACCCAGTCGCCCATGTCGACATAACCGTAAGCGCCGCCGGGGCGGGCAGGGTTGACCGTCAGGCAGACGCCGGTGTTTTGCTCCTTGCAACTGCGGCATCGGCCGCACGCCACGTTGAATGGCACCGATACCAGATCACCTACTTTGAGGTGTTCCACGTCGCGACCGGCTTCCAGTACTTCGCCGGTGATTTCATGACCCAGTACCAGCCCGGTTTGTGCTGTCGTACGGCCGCGCACCATGTGCTGATCAGAGCCGCAGATATTGGTGGAGACCACGCGCAGGATGACACCGTGTTCGATGCGCTTGCCGCGTGGGTCTTCCATTTTGGGGAATGGAATGGATTGTACTTCGACCTTGCCAGCGCCGAGATAAACTACACCGCGATTACCAGACATACATGTCGCCTCGCTTTTATTGTGTTGTAGAAAGAGAAACAGTTGCACGCTCCGAGCGGCAAGAAAAACGCGTCGCTTGCAGCTTGCGCCTATAGCACCACCGTCCTGTTGGCGTTGAGAAACACCCGTCGTTCGATGTGATAGCCCACCGCGCGGGCCAGCGTCAGCCCCTCGATGTCTCGACCCTTGGCAATCAGGTCTTCGGGGTAATGGCTGTGATCGACCACTTCCACGCCTTGGGCGATGATCGGACCTTCGTCCAGATCGTTGTTGATGTAATGCGCGGTGGCACCCACCAGTTTCACGCCTTTGTCGTACGCCTGATGGTACGGTTTGGCGCCTTTGAAACCGGGCAGCAAGGAGTGATGGATATTGATCGCCTTGCCATCCAGCTTGCGGCACAGCGCCGGCGACAGCACCTGCATGTAGCGGGCGAGAATCACCAGTTCTGCACCGGACTCTTCGATCACTTGCCAGACCTTGGCTTCCTGCGCAGGCTTGTCGGCCGGGTTCAGGGGGAAATGGTAGTACGGAATGCCGTGCCAGCCAGCCAGCGGCTCGAGGTCGGGGTGATTGGACACGACGGCGACCACGTCCATCGACAGCTGATTGATGCGCTGACGATAGAGCAGGTCGTTGAGGCAGTGATCGGCCTTCGACACCATGATCACCACTTTTGGCCGGTAGTTGGGCGCTGTCAGCTCGAAGATCATGCCGAACGCTTCGCCCCGTTCGCTTAATCCGGCCTTGAATGCCTGTTCGTCAAACGCCTCCGGCTGACGAAATTCCACGCGAATGAAAAAACGGCCTGACAGGCGATCATCGAACGAGTGATGCTCTGTGACGTAGCAGCCCTGCTCGAACAGAAAGCGGGTCACCGCATCTACCGTGCCCAGCACGCTGGGGCAGTCGGCGGTCAAAATCCATGTGTCGGGCGCGCGGCTCATTAAATCAGTGCTCCTGAATGTTCGTTATCCACAGATCCGGCTGACTCTTGTGCCAGTGCTCCGCGTTACCCACAAATCCTGTGGGAGTGAGCTTGCTCACGAAGACGATGGTCCAGACGCCCCATTTTCGCGGGCGGTACTGGCCATTTCGTGAGCAAGCTCACTCCCACAAGAGTCTTCATTGGGACTGACGCTGTGGTTTCAGCCCCAGTTCCGGGCTCCTCACGCCTGAATGCTCAGTCCGTATTCGGCGCTCGCGTCCTGCAGCCACGCTGGGGCAGTCGGCGGTCAAAATCCATGTGTCGGGCGCGGGGCTCATTAAATCATTGCTCCTGAATGTTCGTTATCCACAGATCCGGCTGATTCTTGTGCCAGTGCTTCGCGTTACACACAAATCTTGTGGGTGCGCAGTATTCTGTGGGAGTGAGCTTGCTCACGAAGACGCTGGTCCAGACGCCCCATTTTCGCGGGCGGTACTGGCCATTTCGTGAGCAAGCTCACTCCCACAAGAGTCTTCATTGGGACTGACGCTGTGGTCTCCGCCCCGGTTCCGGGCTCCTCACGCCTGAATGTTCGTTATCCACAGATCCGGCTGACTCTTGTGCCAGCGCTTCGCGTTACACACAAATCTTGTGGGTGCGCAGTATTCTGTGGGAGTGAGCTTGCTCACGAAGACGCTGGTCCAGACGCCCCATTTTTGGCGGCGGTACTGGCCATTTCGTGAGCAAGCTCACTCCCACAAGAGTCTTCATTGGAACTGACGCTGTGGTTTCAGCCCCAGTTCCGGGCTCTTCACGCCTTGATGTTCGTTATCCACAGATCCGGCTGACTCTTGTGCCAGTGCTTCGCGTTACACACAAATCTTGTGGGTGCGCAGTATTCTGTGGGAGTGAGCTTGCTCACGAAGACGCTGGTCCAGACGCCCCATTTTTGGCGGCGGTACAGGCCATTTCGTGAGTAAACTCACCTCCACAAGAGTTTTCATTGGGACTGACGCTGTGGTTTCAGCCCCGGTTCCGGGCTCCTCACGCCTGAATGCTCAGTCCGTACTCGGCGCTCGCGTCCTGCAGCCACAGCCACCAGTAATCAGCAAAGCTGCGGCGGATCAGCAGCTCCCAGGTTTCTTCACCGGTCCGGCGGATCACCAGTTGGGATTTGGCGAACACCGTACCGACCGCCTTGCCCACCGGAAAATTGTCCGGGTGTACGTCGTAGCTGGTGGACTTCATCAGTACCTGACGTACCTTGGGGCCGGTCAGCTCAAGGATCGACTGGCCACCGCTGACATTGACAATGGAAATGTGCAGCCCGGCCAACGCTTCGCGCAGCTTCTGTTCTGCCGCAAGCTCTTCGCCGCTCGGCACGATCAGTAACCACTCGTCCGGGCCAAGCCATTGCAGCGAACTGTCGCCGCTGCTGACCAGCGTCAGCGCTGCTGGCAGTTCCATGCCGAGCGCCTTGTGTACGCCAGTGGCGAAGCCCTGGTCGTGGGCATCGCCCCGAATCGTGAGATGGCCCAGCAGTTTCTTCTCGCGCAGGAACACACCCGGGCTGGCGCGGCCTTTGCCGATCAGGCTGTCGAGGCGTGCATGAAACAGCGGCGACTCGGCTTTGACATCGGTAGTCGGGCGCTGCTGGTAAACGTTCGCTGTGGTCATGAGTCACCTGCCTTGAATGCTGTTTGCTGCTGCTGATCGGCGCACCGTGTTTTACTCGACATTCTGCTGCTCGCCTTTCGGGTCGAAGAACACCGACGAGACGATCTCGGCTTCGATCACGCTGCCGTCTGCCAAGGGCGCGAACACCCGCTCGCCCATACGATTCAGGCCGCCTTTGACCACACCCATCGCGAACGAATAGCCCAGCGAGTTGTGCGCGTAGCTGGAAGTCACGTGGCCGACCATGTTCATCGGGATGGCCTGTTGGGTGTCGAACACCAGTTGCGCACCTTCCGGCAGCCACTGGGTCGGGTTCACGGGTTTGAGGCCGACCAGTTGCTTGCGCTGTTCCCTGACGCAATCTTCGCGGTTCATGCCGCGCCAGCCGATCCACGAGAATGGCTTGGTCCGCCCGACACACCAGCCCATGTTCAGATCGTCCGGAGTCATCGAGCCGTCGGTGTCCTGACCGACGATGATGAAGCCCTTTTCGGCGCGCAATACGTGCATGGTTTCGGTGCCGTAAGGCGTCAGGTTGTACGGCTTGCCAGCCTCGGCGATCTTTTCCAGGACGCCCATCGCGTAATCGGCCTGAATGTTGACCTCGTAGGACAGCTCGCCGGTAAACGAGATACGGAACACCCGAGCAGGCACGCCGGCGACCAGACCCTCTTTCCAGGTCATGAACGGAAAGGCCTCGCGGCCCAGGTCGATATCGGTCACTTCGCTGAGCAGCTTGCGGCTGTTGGGGCCGGACAGCGTCAGGGTCGCCCAGTGATCGGTCACTGATGTGAAGTACACTTTCAGGTCAGGCCATTCGGTCTGCTGATAGATTTCCAGCCATTGCAGGACCCGCGCAGCGCCGCCCGTGGTGGTGGTCATCAGGAAGTGATTGTCGGCGAGGCAGGCCGTTACGCCGTCATCGAAGACCATGCCGTCTTCCTTGCACATCAGGCCATAGCGCGCCTTGCCCACGTCCAGCTTGGTCCAGGCGTTGGTGTAGATCCGGTTGAGGAACTCACGCGCGTCCGGGCCCTGAATGTCGATCTTGCCCAGGGTCGAGGCGTCCAGCAGGCCGACACTGTCGCGGACTGCCTTGCATTCACGGGCTACGGCGGCAGGCAGGTCCTCGCCGTTTTTCGGGAAGTACCACGGCCGCTTCCACTGGCCGACGTCTTCGAACTCGGCACCGTTCTTGATGTGCCAAGCGTGCAGGGCGGTGAAGCGCACCGGCTCGAAAATGTGTTTGCAGTGCCGCCCGGCAATCGCGCCGAAAGTCACTGGCGTGTAGTTGGGGCGGAACATGGTGGTGCCCATGTCCGGGATCGACACGTTCAGCGAGCGGGCGGCAATGGCCAGACCGTTGACGTTGCCCAGCTTGCCCTGATCGGTGCCAAAGCCCAGCGCGGTGTAGCGCTTGACGTGTTCGACCGACTCGAAGCCCTCACGGGTCGCGAGTTCGATGGCCGCGGCGGTCACGTCGTTCTGGAAATCGACGAATTGCTTGGGCGCGCGTGCAGTGCCTTTTTCATGCGGCACCTGGAACAGCGCCAGGGTCGGTTCTTCCGCACGGCTGAGGGCTTTGGGCATCACGCCTTCGACAATCTTGAAGCCGGCTTCACTGGCAGCACGTACGCCACCTTCGAAGCCATCGGCCAGGCTGTCGGCCAGACTGTAGACGCCGTTCACGCCACCGACACAGATACGTTTCTGCGGCGCTTCGCCCGGCACGAAACCGAGGATGTCTTCACGCCAGACGGGTTTGCCGCCCAGGTGCGAGGCCAGATGCACAATCGGGCTGTAACCGCCGGAGCTGGCAACCAGGCCGCACTCGAGCCACTCGCCCGGGCTGGTGACGCTGTGTGCCTTGACGTCGATGGCGGCAACGCGCGCAGCGGTTACGTGTTTACTGCCACGCGCCTCGATGACCGCGCTGCCGGTCAAGATGCGAATGCCTTTGGCGCGAGCTTCTTCCACCAGCGGACCGCGCGGGTTGTGTCGTGCATCGGCAATGGCGACCACGTGCAGGCTGGCGTCGAGCCAGTCCAGTGCGACGCGGTAGGCGTGGTCGTTGTTGGTGGACAACACGAGTTTTTTGCCCGGCGCGACACCGTAACGACGCACGTACGTCGACACTGCACCGGCCAGCATGTTGCCCGGCACATCGTTGTTGCCGTAGACCAGCGGACGCTCGTGAGTACCGGCGGCCAGCACCACACGTTTGGCGCGCACGCGATGCATGCGCTGGCGAACCATGCCGATGGGCGCGCGGTCGCCGAGGTGATCGGTCAGGCGCTCGTGAATGGTCAGGAAATTGTGGTCGTGGTAGCCGTTGACTGTCGCGCGAGGCAGCAAGGTTACGTTGCGCAGGCTTTTCAGTTCGGCCACCACGCTGGTGACCCATTCAGCCGCGGGTTTGCCATCCAGGCTTTCACGGCTGTCGAGCAGACTGCCGCCGAATTCTTCCTGTTCGTCGGCGACGATCACTCGGGCACCGCTGCGGCCCGCAGCCAGCGCGGCGGCCAGACCGGCAGGACCCGCGCCGACAATCAGCACGTCACAGTGCTGATTCATCGCGTCGTAGCTGTCCGGATCGTTCTCGGTCGGAGAGCGGCCGAGGCCCGCGGCCTTGCGGATGTACTTCTCGTAAGTCATCCAGAACGATTGCGGGTACATGAAGGTTTTGTAGTAGAAACCCGGCGGCATCAGCTTGCCGCCGACCTTGCCCAGAATGCCCATCAGGTCGGTGTTCACACTCGGCCAGCCATTGGTGCTGGTCGCTACCAGTCCGGAATACAGCGCTTGCTGGGTGGCACGCACGTTGGGGATCTGCGTCGCTTCGGTCGCGCCGATCTGCAACACGGCATTCGGCTCTTCCGAGCCTGCCGCAAAAATGCCGCGTGGCCGGGAGTACTTGAAACTGCGACCAATGATGGCGACGCCATTGGCCAGCAGCGCGGACGCCAGCGAGTCGCCTTCAAAGCCCTGATAGGTCTGGCCGTTGAAAGTGAAATTGATCACCTTGCTGCGGTTGATGCGGCCGCCGTTGGGCAAACGATGGGTCTGGCTCATGCCTTGTCTCCCTGGTCCGTGAACTGCGGCTTCGCACCAATCGGATAGGTTTCGAGAATCTCGTAGGTCACAGTGTTACGCGTCATGTTGAAGTACTGCCGGCAACCGGCGGCGTGAATCCACAGTTCATGGTGCAAACCACGCGGGTTGTCGCGGAAGAACATGTAGTCGCCCCATTGCTCATCGGTACACGCAGTGGGGTCCAGCGGGCGCGGAATGTGCGCCTGGCCGGACGGGTGGAATTCCTCTTCGGAGCGCAGTTCGCCACAGTGAGGACAGAAGATATACAGCATGGTCGGGTTCTCCTGTTAGTGGGCCACGGCCGCAGCGCCGTGTTCGTCGATGAGCGCGCCGTTATGGAAACGGTCGATGGAGAATGGCTTGGCCAGCGGGTGCATTTCGCCTTTGGCGAGGCTGGCGGCAAACACGTTGCCCGAGCCAGGCGTGGCCTTGAAGCCACCGGTGCCCCAGCCGCAGTTGAAAAACATGTTCGGCACCGGTGTCTTGGAGATGATCGGGCAGGCATCCGGCGTGGTGTCGACGATGCCGCCCCATTGGCGGTTCATGCGCACGCGGGACAGCACCGGGAACATCTCGACGATGGCCTGAATGGTGTGTTCGATCACCGGGTACGAGCCGCGCTGGCCGTAACCGACCCAGCTGTCGATACCGGCCCCGATCACCAGGTCGCCCTTGTCGGACTGGCTGATGTAGCCGTGTACGGCGTTGGACATGATGACGCTGTCGATAATCGGCTTGATCGGCTCGGAGACCAGCGCCTGCAAGGGGTGTGATTCAATCGGCAGACGAAAGCCGGCGAGTTTGGCCATGTGCCCGGAATTACCGGCTGTTACAACGCCAACCCGTTTGGCACCAATGAAACCCTTGTTGGTTTCGACGCCGATGCACACGCCGTTTTCCTTGCGAAAACCGATGACTTCGGTCTGCTGGATCAGGTCGACGCCCAAGGCGTCGGCAGCACGTGCGAAGCCCCAGGCCACGGCGTCGTGACGGGCCACGCCGCCACGCCGTTGAACGGTCGCGCCGATAATCGGATAGCGGGTGTTTTTCGAGCAATCCAGGTACGGGATTTCGTCCGCGACCTGCTTGCCATTGAGCAACTCGCCGTCCACGCCATTCAGACGGTTGGCGCTGACACGGCGTTCCGAGTCACGCATGTCCTGCAGGGTGTGGCACAGGTTGTACACGCCGCGCTGGGAAAACATGACGTTGTAATTCAGGTCCTGAGACAGGCCTTCCCACAGTTTCATGGCGTGTTCGTAAAGGTGCGCAGACTCGTCCCACAGGTAATTGGAGCGCACGATGGTCGTGTTGCGAGCGGTGTTGCCGCCGCCCAGCCAGCCTTTTTCGACCACCGCCACATTGGTGATGCCGTGTTCCTTGGCCAGGTAATAAGCGGTCGCCAGCCCGTGGCCCCCACCGCCGACGATCACGACGTCATAGACCTTCTTCGGCGTTGGCGTGCGCCACATGCGCTGCCAGTTTTCGTGATGGCTGAGGGAATGCTTGAGAAGGCCGAAGCCTGAGTAATGCTGCATGTGAGGCTACTCCTGACTCAGCGATAGACCGGGAAATCGGCGCACAGGGTGGCGACATGACTGGCGACGTTGGCCTCGACATCGGCATCGCCGAGACTGTCGAGAATGTCGCAAATCCAGCCTGCCAGCGCGATGCACTGGGTCTCCTTGAAACCGCGCGTGGTCACGGCCGGTGTGCCGATACGCAGGCCGGATGTCACGAACGGTGATTGCGGATCATTAGGCACCGAATTCTTGTTGACGGTGATGTGCGCACGGCCCAGCGCGGCGTCGGCGTCCTTGCCGGTCAGGCCCTGGCGGATCAGGCTGACCAGAAACAGGTGGTTGTCGGTGCCACCGGAGACCACGTCGAAGCCACGGTCGATAAACACCTGCGCCATTGCTTGCGCGTTGTCGATCACTTGTTGTTGGTAGGCTTTGAAGCCAGGCTCCATCGCTTCCTTGAAGCACACCGCCTTGGCGGCGATGACGTGCATCAGCGGGCCGCCCTGACCGCCGGGGAAAACGGCGGAGTTGAATTTCTTTTCAAGCTCTTCGTTGGCTTTGGCCAGAATCAGGCCGCCGCGTGGGCCGCGCAGGGTCTTGTGCGTGGTGGTGGTGACCACGTCGGCGTAGGGCAGCGGGTTCGGGTAAAGGCCAGCCGCAACCAACCCCGCGACGTGGGCCATGTCGACGAACAGGTAAGCCCCTACCTTGTCGGCGATTTCCCGAAAGCGCGGGAAGTCCAGGGTCTTGGAATAGGCCGAAAACCCGGCAATGATCATTTTCGGCTGACATTCGACGGCGATACGCTCGACCTCGTCGTAATCGATCAGCCCGGTGGTGGTGTCGATACCGTACTGCACAGCGTTGTACAGCTTGCCGGAAAAGCTGACCTTGGCACCGTGTGTCAGATGGCCGCCGTGGGCCAGGCTCATGCCCAGCACGGTATCGCCAGCCTGAAGCAGCGCCAGATAGACAGCGGCGTTGGCCTGGCTGCCGGAGTGTGGCTGGACGTTGGCGTAGTCGGCACCGAACAACTGTTTGGCACGTTCGATGGCCAGTTGCTCGACCTTGTCGACATGCTCGCAGCCGCCGTAATAACGCTTGCCCGGATAGCCCTCGGCGTACTTGTTGGTCAGGCCGCTGCCCTGGGCCTGCATCACGCGTTTGCTGGTGTAGTTCTCCGAGGCGATCAGCTCGATATGGTCTTCCTGACGCTGCTCTTCGGCGTTCATCGCCGACATCAGTGCGTCGTCATAACCCTGGATCTGGTCTTGCTTGCTGAACATCGCGGATCTCCCAGCGGCGGCGCGGCGCCTGACTTGTCGTTAGGGCCTAAGGAGCCCTCTGAGAGCGATGGTAGGGCCGGACCGAAGTCGTCAAATGCCTATGGACGCCACACAAAGGTGCGTTTACGACATGGGAGACGGGGGAGTGAAAATAGACGAAAGCGGGGATGCGGAGGGGAGCTGCGTTTGATGAACACAAGCCCGCTCCCGGCGGGTGCAATGCCCGCGCAGGGGAGTGAGCTTGTCTGTTTCAGGCCTTAGCCGTGGTTTTTGCCCAGCAACGCGTGGTACAGCTCGGTATCACCCAGAATGCCGACCACTTTATTGCCGTCCTGCAAGACCAGTTTGTTGCCGGTCTGGTAGCGGATCTGTAACGCGTCGCGCATGCCGATGTTGGAATGCACGAGGGTAGGGCGTCGGTCCAGAGAGCCGACGTCCTGGCCGGGCGTCCAGTTCTGCAGATCAAGCGGAGCGGCGCCTTGTCGCGCGCCTTTGATCACATTGCCTTCGGCCAGATCGAGCCACGAATCGCCACTCGGGTCGAGGCACACCGAACCGTTGACGTGGGTGCATTCATCGACCGTGCGCATCAGGCTGCGACCGCACAGGACGTTCAACGGGTTGGTGTGCGCAACGAACGTGCGCACGTACTCATCGGCAGGGTTGAGGACGATCTGCTCCGGCACGCTGTACTGAACGATGCGGCCGTCTTTCATGATTGCGATGCGGCTGCCGAGTTTCAGCGCCTCATCCAGGTCGTGGCTGACGAAGACAATGGTCTTGCTCAGTTTGCTTTGCAGCGTGAGCAGCTCGTCTTGCAGCCCTTGGCGGATGAGCGGATCAAGCGCCGAGAACGGTTCGTCCATCAGCAAGATATCGGCATCCATCGCCAGCGCACGGGCCAGACCCACGCGCTGTTGCATGCCGCCAGAGAGTTCGTCCGGCTTCTTGTTGCGCCATTGGGTCAGCCCCACCAGCTCGAGCTTCTCGTCCACCAGTTTGCGCCGCTCTTTTTCAGGGCGACCCTGCATTTCCAAGCCGAAACTGATGTTTTCGCGCACTGTCAGCCAGGGCATCAGGGCGAATTTCTGGAACACCATCGCGATGCGTTTGGTGCGCATCATTTTCAGCTCGGCTGCGCTGCAATTGGCAATGTTGATCTGCGAGCCTTCATGCTCCACGAACAACGAGCCACGGCTGACCGTGTTAAGGCCGTTGATGCAGCGCAACAGGCTGGATTTTCCCGAGCCGGAAAGGCCCATGAGGACACAGATTTCACCTTTCTCGATATCCAGGCTGGCGTTTTCAACGCCGACGATCTGCCCGGTTTTCTTGAGAATCTGATCACGCGTGAGGCCTTCGTCCAGCAGCTTGAGGGCTTCACGCGGGTCCTTGGCGAAGATGACGTCTACCTTGTCGAATTTGATGATACTCATGCGTCGGACCCTTTTTTGGCTTCGGGTTGTTTGCAGATGCGGTCGAGCATGATTGCCAGCAATACGATTGCCAGACCGGCTTCGAAACCGAGGGCGATGTCGGCTGTGTTGAGTGCGTTGACCACGGGCTTGCCCAGACCGTCGGCACCGACCAGTGCGGCAATCACCACCATCGACAGTGACAGCATGATGCACTGGGTAATACCGGCTGCGATGCTGGGCATGGCATAGGGCAGCTCGATACGGGTCAGCAACTGGCGGTGGGACGAGCCGAAGGCCTTGCCAGCGTCGAGCAGTTCCTGAGGCACGTCGCGGATGCCCAGGTACGTCAGGCGTATCGGTGCGGCAATGGCGAACACCACCGTCGAGATAAGGCCGGGTACTACGCCGAGGCCGAACAGCGTGAGCGTCGGGATCAGATAAACGAAGGTGGGCACGGTCTGCATCAGGTCGAGTATCGGCCGGATGATGGTGTAGAACAGCGGCTTGTGCGCGGCAATAATGCCCAGCGGCACGCCAATGACGACACAGACAAGGGTCGCGAACAGGACCTGGGCCAGGGTTTCCATGGTTTCCTGCCAGTAGTGCAGGTTCAGGATCAACAGAAACGAAAGAATGACGAAGACCGTAAGGCCCCACTTGCGCTGGATGAAGTGCGCGAGGCCGGCGATCAGGGCGATCAATACCAGTGGGTTGAACCAGGTCAACGCGAAGGTGAACCCGTGGATCATCATTTCCAGTGTCGAGGCAATCGCGTCGAAGTAGTCGGCGCCGTTGGCCGTCAACCAGTCGACAAATGCGGCGATGTACTCGCCCAGAGGGATTTTTTGATCAGTCAGCATGGTATCGGGTATCCGCTTGCGGAGGGTGAAGAGGGCAGCAGGCGGGGCAGACCCGCCTGCTGTCGGCTTACTGGGTCAGCTTGGCTTTGGCTGCCTCCAGCCCGGGTTTGCCATCAACCGTGGTCACGCCTGCGAGCCAGGTATCCAGCACTTGCGGGTTCTTTTTGATCCACGCCTTGGCGGCGGCATCAGGCTTCATTTTGTCATCCAGCACGTTGCCCATCAGGGTGCTTTCCATGTCCAGTGTGAAGGACAGGTTCTTGAGCAACTGACCTACGTTGCTGCATTCCTGACTGTAGCCTTTGCGGGTGTTGGTGTAGATAGTCGCCTGGCCATAGTTGGGGCCGAAGAAGTCATCACCGCCGGTAAGATATTTCATCTTGAAGCGCGTGTTCATCGGGTGCGGCTCCCAGCCCAGGAACACCACATCGTTTTTGCGTTTAACGGCGCGGTCGACCTGCGAGAGCATGGCTGCCTCGCTCGATTCCACAACCTTGAAGCCCGCGTCTTTCAGGCCGAACGCGTTCTTGTCGATCATGCTCTGGATCAGGCGGTTGCCGTCGTTGCCAGGCTCGATGCCGTAAATCTTGCCGCCCAGTTCTTTCTTGAATTTGGCGATGTCGGCGAAATCATGCAGGCCTTTGTCGTACAGCGCCTGTGGAACAGCCAGGGTGTATTTGGCGTTCTCCAGGTTGGCACGCACGGTTTCGACGGTCCCGGCTTCGCGATAAGGCTTGATGTCGTTTTCCATGGTTGGCATCCAGTTGCCGAGGAAAACGTCCATGTTCTTGCCGTCTGCCAGCGACTTGTAGGTCACCGGTACGGAAATCATGGTGGTCTTGGTGGTGTAGCCCAGCGACTCGAGTACCGCGCTGGTCACCGCAGTGGTGACGGTAATGTCGGTCCAGCCGACGTCGGAGAAGTTGACCGTATGACAGGCCTCTGGCTCGGCTGCCTGTGCAAGCACCGGCATACAGAGCGTAGCGGCCAAGAGCAGCGATTTGGAACCTTTCATGGGGTGGACTCCTGTGAGTTTCTTGTGGTCATCAGCAGGTGAACGCTGACGCGGCTTATGGGTCGGCGAGGCTCTTCGCGAAGCTCCATCACTGCGCCGGGCGATCGAGTCGGATCCGATCATGTAACAGGGAAAATCAAACGCCTACAGGGGGCGTCGTATCCAGTGCAGGAGGCGTCGTATCCAGTGCGCGCAAGGTCGCTTACAGATTCATTGCACCGTACGCGCGCCTGATTGCAGTGTTGGAACTGCTGAAAAGCGGCCAGTACGTTACGCAATCGCTGCGCGTTTTGGCAGCGTCGGTTGGCAGGTCGGTGCCTGCGCGAACGCGGTGCTTTGGAGGGAGGTTACGCCGACAAGTTCACTGTCGGGGGGACTTTTGCCGCCTGATCGACGTGACAGAGGGGATTTGCGGCCACTGCGCGATTTTCGAACACAGGCCTTTTCGGCCGCCACCTTTTAGCGCGTGACGCTATCGGCCACCTGGCATTTCGGGCGTGCTTTGAGTAGCACTCGGGGTGTGCCCGTGCCCTCGGTGTTTCTTTGAAGTGCTACCGAATTGCTCACCGGATACCGCTGTCGATGGGCGCTGGCGTCGCAAACAGGCATTGGGGTCGCTGCTGGTCAGGCGCTTGCGACGTCGTTTTCAGGTGTTATTGAACACGTGGTCAATTTGCGGCATGAGATTTGCGATGTCCTCATCAGGCCCTGTAATGGAAAGGGCTATAAGAAGAGCCCGTCCTGAGGCCAACCACAGCCACGTGTGAGGAGATAGTGTGATGACATCGTTCAATCCTGGGACTCAATCCCAGAACCGCGCGCCACAATCCATCGGTTTTCTGCTGCTGGATAACTTCACCCTGATCTCCCTCGCATCGGCGGTAGAACCCCTCCGCATGGCCAATCAGCTTTCGGGTCGTGAGCTGTATCGCTGGACCACATTGAGCCTGGACGGTGCGCAGGTCTGGGCCAGTGACGGCCTGCAGATCACACCGGATGCCGCCATGAACAAGGCACCGGCGCTCGATACCGTCATTGTCTGTGGCGGCGTGGGTATCCAGCGTGCCGTGACGCGTGAGCATGTGAGCTGGCTACAGAGCCAGGCGCGTCAGTCGCGTCGCCTCGGCGCAGTTTGCACGGGCAGTTGGGCACTGGCGTGCGCCGGGTTGCTGGACGGTTTTGACTGCAGCGTGCATTGGGAATGCCTGGCGTCGATGCAGGAAGCCTTCCCGCGGGTGTCGATGAGCACTCGGCTGTTCACGCTGGACCGCAACCGCTTCACCAGCTCTGGTGGCACGGCTCCGCTGGACATGATGCTGCACCTGATCAGTCGTGACCACGGTCGTGAATTGTCGGCGGCGATTTCCGAGATGTTCGTCTACGAGCGCATTCGCAACGAGCAGGACCACCAACGCGTCCCGCTCAAGCACATGCTCGGCACCAATCAGCCCAAGCTGCAAGAGATTGTGGCGCTGATGGAAGCCAACCTCGAAGAGCCGATCGACCTCGATGAACTGGCGGTGTATGTCGCCGTGTCACGCAGGCAACTGGAGCGACTGTTCCAGAAATACCTGCACTGCTCGCCCTCGCGCTATTACCTGAAACTGCGCCTGATCCGCGCCCGGCAATTGCTCAAGCAGACGCCGATGTCGATTATCGAAGTGGCGGCGGTGTGCGGCTTCGTGTCGACGCCGCACTTCTCCAAGTGCTACCGCGAATACTTCGGCATTCCGCCGCGCGATGAGCGCGTGGGGTCCAACACTGCGCAACAGGTTGCCATGATGCCAATCCCCCAGGCGCTGGTACTCGCCCCGATGTCCGGCCCACTGTCGGCACTGAGCCAGGCGCGCAACGAGTCGACGTTTGCGAGTGTGAGGCTGTAGTTCGACTGATCGTTGCGCGTACCGACGCACAGCGGCGGTACGCCAGTTGGCTTTTTCGCGTGATCAAAGCGCGAAGCGCGACACCATGCTGTTGAGGTCCACAGCCAGGCGTGACAGTTCGGTGCTGGCGGCGCTGGTCTGGTTGGCGCCGGTGGTGGATTGTGCCGACAGGTCGCGGATGTTCACCAGATTACGGTCCACTTCGCGGGCGACCTGAGCCTGCTCTTCGGCGGCGCTGGCGATGACCATATTGCGCTCGTTGATTTCTTCGACAGCGACATTGATGGTGTTCAGCGCCAGGCCCGCACCTTTGGCGATGCTCAACGTCGATTCAGCGCGCTCGGTGCTGCTGCGCATCGAGGTGACGGCCAGTTCGGTGCCACTCTGAATGCTGCCGATCATGCGTTCGATTTCGCTGGTCGATTGCTGCGTGCGGTGCGCCAGGGCGCGGACTTCGTCGGCGACCACAGCAAAGCCTCGCCCGGCTTCACCGGCGCGTGCAGCTTCGATGGCCGCATTGAGCGCCAGCAAGTTGGTCTGGTCGGCCAGGCCGCGAATCACGTCCAGCACTTTGCCGATGTCGCGGGACTCGTTGGCCAGGTTGATGATCAGCTCGGCGGTGCCTTTCACATCGCCGCTCATGCGCTCGATGGCGCCAACGGTTTCCTGAACCAGATCACGACCATCGCCAGCAGACGTTGCCGCATTGCGGGACGCTTGCGACGTGCTGACGGCATTGCGCGCCACTTCTTCGACGGCGCTGGTCATTTCGTTGACCGCGGTGGCCGCCTGTTCGATTTCGTTGTTCTGCTGCACCAGCCCGCGTGCGCTTTCATCGGTGACGGCGTTCAGTTCTTCAGCGGCCGAGGCCAGTTGCGTGGCTGAGCCGGAAATACCCTGCAGCGTGTCGCGCAGCTTTTCCTGCATGGTTTTCATGGCCAGCAGCAAGCGACCGGCTTCGTCGGTGCCGTCAATCTGGATCGGCTGGGTCAGGTTGCCTTTGGCGATGGTTTCCGCCGCGTGAAGGGCGGTGGCAATCGGTGCAGTGATGCTCTTGATCAGCATCCAGGCAAACACGAGGGTCAGCAGGGTCGCCGCGATCAGCAGCCCGATGACCATATGCAAGGCCGAGTCGTACTCGCTGGCGGCGTCTTTTTTGACCTGGTTCAACTGAACCGTATTGATCTCTACCAGTTTGCTGAGCACGGCGTTCATCTGGTCGGAGTTGCTGACCATTTCGTTGTTGAGCAGGTTCTGCAGCTCATCAAGCTTGTTAGCGCGCGTCAGCGTCTTCAGACGTTCTTCCAGCTGGCGATACTGTCCCAGCAGTTGAACGTATTGGCCGTAAAGATTGCGCTCGTTCGGATCGCTGATGAGTTTTTCGTAAATCGCCTGAGCGTCGGTGATCTGTTTGTTACGCATTGCCAGCAGGTCGATGGTCTTCTGCTGGGTTTCCGGATCGCGGTTGACCAGCAATCGGTAAGACAGAACCCGCAGGCGAATGCTGACTTCTGCGAAGCGATCCAGGCTCTTGATGCTGGGCACATTGTTGTCGGCCAGTACTTCGGTGGCGCTGCGGATCTTGCTCATCTGTGAAAGGGCGAAGACACCGAGAATCAGCATGAGTGCGCCGATCATGGCGAATCCAAGAAAGGCTCGGGGCGCGATGTTCATATTTCGCAGGGACATAGAAAGCTTCCGGGGTCAGGTACGCATTCCATGCGATTTAACGATGAAGGGGTGCAGTGATTGCAGTGAATGGCTGCCTATCGGTCATACGACTAAAGTCTTGAGCCCGCAGGCACTTAATACGCATGACCTGTTGGTGGCGCTTTTCAGGTCGTCAGGTGATTGGCAGGCGCAAGCCGTTGAAAAGGCTGGGGTGTGCGGTTTTTGGGTGATGTCAGTTTGCCCAGAGACTGTGCGCATTTGTCGCAGTCCGAGACGGTCTGACGAACAGCGGGAACCGGAATCCGAATACGCAGTCACAAGCCCCCTATGCGTTTGCGTTATCGACGTGTCCATGCCGTGGCAGGTCAGTATTCAAACCCTGAGCGCTGGCATGCGCAGTGACTTTTCTTTATCGTGTGCGCCCGTTGAAATTTGCTCGAGAAATCAAAATGTTGGAAGCCTCCCTTAGCCAATTGGAACAGCTTGTCGGTGATCTGGTGCAACAGAATCAGGCCCTTCAGGACACAAATGCACAGCTCGGCGCCGAGCTGGCAAAAGCCAAGGACGAGAACGAGAACTTGCAACTGAGCCTGATGGAGCAGGAAGAAAAACAGGGCAGCACCGCCGCCCGTATCCAGGCACTGGTTGACCGCGCGACCAGCGCAAGCGCTGTCGGCGCATGAACGTCGACGGCAGCGGTGTAACCGTTCTTTCGATTCTGGGTAATGAGTACTCGGTCAAAGCGCCGGCTGGCGAAGACCTGACGCTCATGAAGGCCGCCGCGATGCTCAATGCGTCGCTGGCCGACACCAAGCGCAAATACCCGACCCTGATCGGGGACCGCTTGCTGGTCCTGGCCGCCCTGAACCTCTGTTCGCAACAGATCGAGCTTGAGCAACTGCACAAGGTCGAGCTGAAGCGTTACCGGGAAAAGGTCGATGCGACGGTGGATGTGATCGCCAAGACTATTTCTCAGGGTTGAGTGCAGGTCGTTAAACGCAAGTCCTGAACAGTCCGAAAAGCGCGGCTTTTGTGGGAGCGGACTTGTCCGCGATGGGCTGCGAAGCGACCCTGAAACGCGGAAGGGGTAGCGTGGGCAACTGATTTGACGCAATGATGCGAGTAGCCATCAGAACGAATGCGATTGCCTGCGTCTGCGCCACTGCCCCAGACGTTCGTCAAGCAGCAGCGGGCTGTCGATCCGCTGCTTGCGAGCATGGCTGAACAGAATCAGCGCCAGCTCTGCAGTCACCAAAGCATCGGCGCTGGCGTGGTGGCGCTCCTCGGCATGCAGCCCGAAGAATCGGGTCCAGTCGTCCAGCCCGGCGTGACGCAGGTTAGCCTGTTCGCACAGCATCGGCGCGATTTCGGCCACGTCGAAAAAAGGATGCTGCAACCGATAGCCCAGGCTTTCTTTCAAAGCGCGCGACAGCATGTGCTGATCAAACGGCGCGTGAAAACCAAGAACAGGGCTGTCCCCGACAAACGCCATCAAATCCAGTAACGCTTCGACAGGTTCGCTGCCTGCCGCAATGGCGCTAGGTGCCAGCCCGTGAATCAACACGGCAGGGCTGACCTTGTGATCGACGCGCAACAGCGTGCGCTCGAACTGTTGGCCCAGGTCGATGGCGCCGTCTGCAATAACCACCGCGCCGATGGACAGCACCTGATCGCGGCTCATGTTCAGGCCGCTGGTTTCAAGGTCCAGCACCACCCAACGCTGTTGGCGCAACGGCTTGTCACTGAGCGTTGCACACGTCGGCAACCGCCTGAGCCGAGCCAGTTGGCCGGCGTCCAGGTGTGTCGTCTTCGGACGTGGTTTCAGCCATTCGAACAGATTCATAATTGGTAGCGCAGCGTGAGACTGGTTTGCAGCCGCTGCGCCTGACGAAACGATTCGCGCAGAATGCGGCGGTCCAGATGGTTGAGCGTGTCCGGGTCGATGCGGTTGGAGTACGCCAGGTTCTGGCGACTCTGCAACTGATGCTGCTGCATGCGGGTTTGCTGGATGAAGTGGTAAGCCTCTTGGTACGCGGCGCCATCCAGCGGATCGATGACCTCGCGTTCGACCAGTTGCCGCAGTCGTTCCTGAGTGTTGTTGACGGCAATGCCGTTAGCCAGCGCCAGCAGCCTCGCGCCGTCTACAAAAGGCGTCAAACCTTCGGTCTTGAGGTCCAGGGTGTCTTTTTCATTGCCCTTGCGAGCCAGAACGAAATCCTTGAAACGGCCCACCGGCGGACGCTGACGCAGGGCGTTATCAGCCATCATGCGCTGGAACAGCCGGTTATCGGCGACCTGATCAAGAATGCCGCGCCGCAATTGCTCGCCGCCGCTTTCATCGCCCCAGACCACGCGCAGGTCAAAGTAGATACTCGACGCCAGCAGGTTTTCCGGCGTGGCCTCGCGGATGAACGCCGCAAAACGGCGTGACCATTCTTGTCGTGACAGGCACAGGTCAGGGTTGCCCGCCATGATGTTGCCTTTGCACAGCGTGAAGCCGCACTGCGCCAGGCTCTGATTGATGCGTTCGGCAATCGGCAGCAGCAGCGTCCGGATATGTTCGGCCTCGGCTGCATCGTTGGCCTCGAACAGAATGCCGTTGTCCTGATCGGTGTGCAGCGTCTGTTCGCGTCGGCCTTCGCTGCCGAAACACAGCCAGCTGAATGCAACGCCGGGGTCGCCTTTTTCAGCCAGTGTCAGTTCAATCACCCGGCAGACGGTGTGGTCGTTGAGCAGGGTAATGATCTGGGTGATCTGGGTCGAAGAGGCGCCGTGGGCCAGCATGCGGTCGACCAGTTGAACGATGTCGCCACGCATGCCCGCAAGCGCTTCGATCCGTGGCGCAGTGCGAATGGTGCGCGCCAGATGCACAAGGTCTACACGCTGCAGGGAGAACAGATCCCGCTCCGACACGACTCCGCACAATCGGCGATCTCTGACCAGGCACACATGGGCAATGTGGCGCTCCGTCATGGCAATGGCCGCATCGAAGGCGCTGGCGTCCGGGCTCAGATGAAACGGCGAGCGGCTCATGCTGCAACTCACGGGCGCACTGAAGTCCGCATTCACATCGGCAACCGCTTCACGCAGGTCGCGCAGGGTGAAGATACCCAGCGGTGCTTGCTGTTCGTCGACGATCACGATACTGCCCACCTGTTGCTCGTGCATTTGCTTCACGGCGTCGCGCATCGGCGTCTCAGGGCTGCACATCACCGGGTGACGCATGGCCAGGTCGCCCAAGCGCGTGTTCAGGGAGTATTGGGTGCCAAGGGTCTCAGCGGCGCGCTGCTGGACTTGCTGATTGACCTGATCCAGCAGGCTGCTGACCCCGCGCAAGGCGAAGTCCCGAAACGTCGTGGACAGCGCGAAGAGCTTGATGAACGCCTGTTTGTTCAGTTGCAGGCAAAACGTATCCTCGGCGGCCAGATGCTCGGTACGGGTGGCGCGCTCACCCAGCAGAGCGGCCAGCGGGAAGCATTCGCCGGTGGTGATTTCGAAGGTCGTTTCAGTGCCGCCTTTGGCAGAATGCGGGCGTTCACCGACAATTCGTCCCTGCTTGACGATGTAAAAATGTTCTACTGGTCCATCGCCGGGCTTGATGATGCTCTCATCAGCGGCGTAGAACCTGAGCTGACATTGCTCGACAAGGTAGGCCAGATGCGCGTTTTCCATCTGGTTGAACGGCGGGAATTTTTGCAGGAACTGCATGGTGCCGTGTATGTTCTGCAACACGGCTGTCTTGCCTGCCTGGGTGAAAGCATCTGCCTTGCTCATGGCCTGATCCGCGTTCTTGTTATTGGTGCTCATGGTCGGCCGCTTGCTACCAGGTGCCCATTGGACGTAAGTCTTACGCCCAGGCGAGTGACACAGCCAGGACGATCGCGGGAGAACTGATGGACAAACGCAATGGATTGCGAGCAGCACCTGGCCAGGATGCCGACGAAATACATCGCAGATTGATCTGAATCTGTTGTCGGATAAGTCCAGGGAATGATGAGACTGCAATGATTGACCACGATATTCTGAGCGACGAAGAGCGCAATGCCCTCCATGAGGTCATGCTCACGCCCGAACGCGACGCGCCGCAGCGGGTCCTGATCGTTGATGACGACAGTGACGCGAGAGAACTGCTGGCAGAGATCCTGAGTCTCAACGACATCAGCTGCATGACCGCGCCCGGTGGTGACATCGCCCTGCGAATGCTCGAAACCCGCCAGTCCATCGGCTTGCTGATCACCGACCTGCGCATGGCCCCTTTCGACGGACTGCATCTGATCCGCAAGATCCGAGAGTCGGATCGCGCCGAGTTGCCCATCATCATCGTTTCCGGCGACGCTAACGTGCGCGACGCCATCGACGCCATGCACTTGAGCGTGGTGGATTTCCTGCTCAAACCGCTGAATACCAAGCAGTTGGTGAAGCTGGTGAAGCGGGAATTAGGGGTGAGTTAGCGCACGGAGCCTGCCGCCATGGGAGAAGGGTGTTTGTCCGGAGAGGACAAACACCCCACCTGTTTCAGGGGGCGTTACACCCCGTTTTTAGCCTTGAACTCACGACGACGACGGTGCAGCACCGGCTCGGTGTAGCCGTTGGGTTGTCGTGTGCCTTCGATCACCAGTTCAACGGCCGCCTGGAAGGCGATGTTGCTGTCGAAATCCGGTGCGAGTGGGCGGTATAGCGGATCGTTGGCGTTCTGGCGGTCTACGACCGGTGCCATGCGCTTCAGGCTTTCCAGCACTTGAGCTTCAGTGACCACTCCGTGACGCAGCCAGTTGGCCATGTGCTGACTGGAGATGCGCAAGGTCGCGCGGTCTTCCATCAGGCCGATGTCGTTGATGTCCGGTACTTTCGAGCAACCTACGCCTTGGTCGATCCAGCGCACGACATAGCCGAGGATGCCTTGGGCGTTGTTGTCGAGTTCGTTCTGGATTTCTTCAGGCGTCCAGTCGGTGTTCGGCGCAAGCGGGATGGTCAGGATGTCATCCACCGAGGCCTGTTCACGCTGGGCCAGTTCGGCCTGACGGGCGAACACGTCGACCTTGTGATAATGCAGGGCGTGCAGCGCAGCGGCGGTGGGCGAGGGCACCCATGCAGTGTTTGCGCCAGCCAGTGGGTGAGCGATTTTCTGCTCCAGCATGGCGGCCATCAGGTCCGGCATGGCCCACATGCCCTTGCCGATCTGTGCGCGACCTTGCAGGCCGCATTTCAGGCCGATATCGACGTTGGCGTTCTCGTAGGCCGAGATCCATTTTTCGGCTTTCATCTGCGCCTTGCGCACCACCGGGCCAGCTTCCATCGAGGTGTGGATTTCATCGCCGGTGCGGTCGAGGAAGCCGGTGTTGATGAATACCACGCGCTCGCTCGCCGCCTGGATGCAGGCCTTGAGGTTGACCGTGGTACGGCGCTCTTCGTCCATGATCCCGACTTTCAGGGTGTTGCGCGGCAAGCCCAGTACTTGCTCGATACGGCCGAACAGTTCGTCAGTGAAGGCGGCTTCTTCCGGCCCGTGCATCTTCGGTTTGACGATGTACGTCGAGCCGCTGCGGCTGTTGCTGCGCGAGGTGCTGCCATTGAGGTTGTGGATCGCGGCAAGGCTGGTCAGCAGGCCGTCGAGAATGCCTTCCGGCACTTCGTTGCCCTGCTTGTCGAGTATCGCGTCGATGGTCATCAAGTGGCCCACGTTGCGGATGAACAGCAACGAGCGCCCGTGCAGCGTGACTTCGCCGCCTTGCGGCGTGGTGTAGACCCGGTCCGGGTTCATGGTGCGGGTAAAGGTGTCGCCGCCCTTGGAGACCGATTCAGCCAGATCACCTTTCATCAGGCCCAGCCAATTGCGGTAGACCACCACTTTGTCGTCGGCGTCGACGGCCGCGATGGAGTCTTCACAATCCATGATGGTGGTCAGTGCGGCCTCCATGAGGATGTCTTTCACGCCCGCCGGATCGGTCTGGCCGACCGGGCTTGCGGCGTCGATCTGCAATTCGAAATGCAGGCCGTTGTGCTTGAACAGCACAGCGAAGGGCGCCAGGGCGTCACCCTGTAAACCGACCAGTTGTGCGTCATCGTGCAGGCCGGTGTTGCTGCCGCCCTTGAGGCTGACAACCAGTTTGCCGTCGATCATTTTATAAGCCGTCGAATCGACATGGGAGCCCGCCGCCAGTGGCGCGGCCTGGTCCAGGAAGGCGCGGGCGAAGGCGATGACCTTGTCGCCACGTACCTTGTTGTAGCCCTTGCCCTTTTCTGCGCCGCCGTCTTCGCTGATGGCGTCGGTGCCGTACAGCGCGTCATACAGCGAGCCCCAGCGGGCGTTGGATGCATTGAGCGCGAAGCGCGCGTTCATCACCGGCACGACCAGTTGCGGGCCGGCCATCGTGGCTATCTCTTCGTCGACATTTTGCGTGGTGATCTGAAAGCCTGCCGGTTCAGGCAGCAGATAGCCGATTTCCTGAAGGAAGGCTTTGTAGGCCGAGGCGTCGTGAGCCTGTCCGGCGCGAGACTGATGCCAGGCATCGATTTGTGCCTGCAATTCATCACGTTTGACGAGCAGTGCCTTGTTCTTTGGCGCGAGGTCGTGGATCAGCTTGTCCGCACCGGCCCAGAACGCGTCGGCATCGACGCCGGTTCCGGGGATGGCTTCGTTTTGCACGAAGTCGAACAGGACTCTGGCGACTTGCAGGTCACCGACTTGAACGTACTCAGTCATTGCACTTGCCTCACTCTGCTCAGCAGGGTCGAGCACACTCGGGGAGCGCTCTGTCATTGATCTTGGTGTTATGTAGTGCTCGCTGCGGGATACTACATGAGCCGCAGTCGTGTGAAAACGTCGCTAGACAGGCCACTGAACGACGGCGCTTGCGAATTGAATCACACCGCTGTTCACTGCGCGCTCGAAAGCGCTCAGGATTGTTCCATAAAGCGAGCCGGACGGCACACGATTTGCCATCCATGAGCTGCGCGTCAAGCAGGCCTATACTCGGGCGACCGTTGCCGTTTTCAAACCATCTGCACAGAAAGAGGAATTGACCGTGGATCATCTCGTCGTAACGCTGGTTGCTCCCGACAAACCGGGCCAGGTCGAACGCATCGCCCAGTGCATTGCCGAGCAGGGCGGCAACTGGCTGGAAAGCCGCATGTCACGGATGGCCGGGCAGTTCGCCGGGATTCTCAAGGTCGGTGTCGAGCCACAGCACTACGACGACCTGATCAAAGCGCTGAACGACTTGTCGGTCCACGGCATCCGCATGCTACTGGCCGAGAGCGTGGTCGAGACCACGGGTGCCACGCGCCCGATCAGCATGGAACTGGTCGGCAACGACCGCCCCGGCATTGTGCGCGACATCACCCGCTTGCTGGCCGGGCAGGGTGTCAACGTCGAACACCTGATCACCGACGTGTCCCCGGCGCCCATGAGCAGCGAGTTGCTGTTCCACGCCGATGCAGTGCTCGGCGTACCGTTGGGCTTGTCGCTGGACGATCTGCAGGCAGGGCTTGAAACCCTGGCTGATGATCTGATGGTGGAGTTGGTGTTGCGCAGCGAGGAGTGAAGTGCGTTCAGGTTATCCAGATTAACCGTGCATCCGCCTGTGGATAACCTGGGGGAAGAGCCGTGCGCGTCAAGCCTGCCGTGGCTTGGCGACGATTGATCAAAAAACCAGCAGTTTCAAAGGCTTGTACACAGATAAGGTCAGTCTGCCTGTGGATAACCCTTGGAGAACCTCTTGCAGGCCACGTTCTGCGTGGCCTGCGTAACGTTGTTTGTTTTTTGATCAGTGGCGGCCGCGGGATTTGAGCCAGATATCCACACTGTAAATCGCCAGGCCGGCCCAAATGAAGGCAAAAGTGATGATGGTGCTGGTGGTCAGGTGTTCGCCATACAGCAACACCGCCAGCAGCAGGACCAGAGTGGGCGCGATGTATTGCAGAAAACCGAGTGTCGTGAAGGGCAAATGGCGCGCTGCGGCGTTGAAGCAGACCAGCGGTATCAGCGTTACCGGGCCTGCCGCCGCCAGCCAGATGGCTTGAGTGGTGCTCCAGAACTCTGCTTGTGCGGTGACGGCCGTCGGGTTGAGCGCCAGCCAGATTAGCGCCAGCGGCACCAGCATCCAGGTTTCCACCACCAGGCCGGGCAGGGCGGCGACCGGGGCTTTTTTGCGGATCAGGCCGTAAAACGCGAAGGTCAGTGCCAGCGCCAGCGACACCCACGGCAAGCTGCCGACGTGCCAGACCTGCTGCGCAACGCCCGTCGCAGCCAGAGCGACTGCGACCCACTGCAGACGCCTGAGCCGCTCGCCGAGCAGCAACATGCCAAGCAGCACGTTGACCAACGGGTTGATGTAGTACCCCAAGCTGGCCTCAAGCATGCGCCCGTTGTTCACCGCCCAGACGTAGACGATCCAGTTGGCGGCGATCAGGGTGCCGCTCAGCGCCAGAACGGCCAGCCGTTGCGGGTTGTCGCGCAAGTCGCGCCACCAGCCGGGATGCTTCCAGAACATCAGTACGATCGAGCCGAAAAGCGCCGACCATAGCGCGCGATGGATGATGATCTCGATGGCCGGGACGGCAGCGATGGCTTTGAAGTACAGAGGGAACAGGCCCCATATGGTGTAAGCACTCAGGCCCAGGATGTAGCCACGGCGTGGATTGGCAGCTTGCATGGAGCGTCCCTTAAATGCAGAAATTCCGGTTTATTGTCGGGGTGATGCGGTTGGTCGTGTGTGCTCAGACACCTCTCGTTCCTCACGCTCCTGCGTGGGAACGCCCTTTGTGACGCTCCGCGTCACACATCTGCGCCGCAGCGCGGGCTCCAGAACGGCGTGCCACTGCGGAGCATTGGCATGAGAGTCGAATCAGATCAAAACAGCTTCAGTGGCTCTTCATTCAGCGCTGACATTTGCTCGCGCAGCGCGAGGATGTGGTCGCCCCAATAACGCTCGGTGCCGAACCACGGGAAACTGTGGGGGAATGCCGGGTCGTCCCAGCGACGGGCCAGCCAGGCGCTGTAGTGCATCAGACGCAGCGCACGCAAGGGTTCGATGAGGGCCAGTTCGCGGGGATCGAAATCGTGGAATTCGTTGTAGCCGTCCATCAATTCGGAGAGCTGGCCAAGGCGTTCCTGACGGTCACCCGCCAGCATCATCCAGATGTCCTGCACCGCGGGGCCAAGACGGCAATCGTCGAGGTCGACAATGTGGAACATTTCATCCCGGCACATCATGTTGCCGGGGTGGCAGTCGCCGTGCATGCGGATGTTGGTGTGCGGTGTTGCGGCGTAAACATCTTCTACGCGCTTGAGCAGATCACGGGCCACCGACTCGTAGGCCGGTAACAGGCTGCGTGGAATACAGTCGTTTTCCAGCAGGTAATTGACCGAGTCGTGACCGAAGTTTTTCACGCCCAGTGCTTCACGATGCTCGAACGGCTTGGTCGAACCGACGGCATGAAGACGCCCCAGCAACTGGCCGAGACGGTACAGCTGATCAAGGTTGCCCGGCTCCGGCGCACGTCCGCCGCGGCGCGGGAACAGTGTGAAGCGAAAGCCGGCATGTTCGAACAGGGTCTCGCCGTTATGCACCATTGGCGCGACAACCGGCACTTCGACGTCGACCAGTTCAGCGGTGAAGCTGTGTTCTTCGAGGATGGCTTCGTTGGTCCAGCGCTGCGGGCGGTAGAACTTGGCGATCAATGGCTGACCGTCTTCGATACCGACCTGATACACGCGGTTTTCGTAACTGTTGAGCGCCAGGATGCGTGCGTCGCTGAGAAAACCGATGCTTTCGACAGCATCCAGGACCAGATCGGGAGTAAGTGTTGCAAACGGGTGAGCCATGACTACTCCTGCGCGCAGCAGGTTGCCGCGTCGGACCGGTGATGGTAACGCAGACCGGACCCGCTTCGCCAAACCCATCCGAATAAAGTGCCCAAGGGTTGCGTTGTCATTAAACGGTCATCGCCCGTTCGCGATTCAGCCATGTTTGGCGCTTAAAGTCGCGGCCAATGAGATCGATCTCAAGCGAGCGACAATGACTGATTTGAAAGAGGTTGCACGACTGGCCGGGGTTTCCCGGGCCACCGCTGCACGTGCCTTCGCCAGCCCCGATGTGGTGAAACCCGAAACCCGTGAGCGCGTGTTCGCTGCCGCCCGCGCATTGGGTTTTCGGCCAAATCGACTGGGGCGTCAGTTGCGTCTGCAAACCACCAATCTGATTGGCGTCGTGGTGCCGAACCTGCTCAACCCGGTGTTTGCCGAACAGTTTCAGGCGATGGCGCGGGCAGCGCGGGCGCGGGGCTACAACTTGCTGCTGGCGACTACCGACTACACGTCGGAACGTGAGAGCGCCGTGGTTGAAGAATTGCTGCGCCAGCGAGTCGACGGGCTGGTGCTGACGGTGACCGACGCCGAGCACAACCGCGTGCTGCAAAGCCTGGTCAGCGAAGACACCCCGTTTGTGCTGGCTTATCACCAGACCCACAACCCGGATTACAGCGCCGTGTCGGTGGATAACCGCGCAGGGATGGCCCTGGCCACTCGATACCTGATCGACGCCGGCCATCAGCGAGTTGCGATGGTGGCCGGCCCGGCCATGCAGTCCGACCGCGCTCGCCTGAGGTATGACGGTTATCGCGACGCCATGAACGAGCGTGGGCTCGAGGCCCGGGCAGTGATTGAAATGCCTGCCCACACGAGCGCCGACTTCGCCGCGCTCGAACCCTTGTTGCGCGGCCCGAACGCTCCCAGCGCGCTGGTCTGCTCCAACGATCTGCTGGCCATCAGCCTGATTGCCGAACTGCGCCGCCACGGCTGGGGCGTTCCTGAGCGGCTGTCGGTCATCGGCTTCGACGGCATCGCACTGGGCACCCAGATGCACCCCACGTTGTGCAGCGTGGTTCAGCCCATTGCCGAGCTGGCACAGATTGTCATCGATCAATTACTGGCACGGATTGCTGGCGCAGTACCGGTTTCTCATTGTCTGCCGTGCCACATCCGGCCCGGCGAAAGCACCCAGCCCTACCAAGAGATGCTTCATGATCAGCCTCAGTAAAACCCTCGCGGCACTGCTGTTATGCGGTGCGGCCAGCCTCGCCCAGGCCGCCGAAACCGCCATCTGCTACAACTGCCCGCCTGAATGGGCCGATTGGGGCACTCAGCTCAAGGCCATTGCCGACAGCACAGGCGTGCAGGTGCCGCTGGACAACAAGAACTCCGGGCAGGCGCTGGCGCAGATCGTTGCCGAACAGGCCGCACCGGTGGCCGACGTGGTGTATTACGGCGTGACCTTCGGCCTGCAAGCGCAGAAAGCGGGCGTGGTCGACACTTACAAACCCAAACACTGGGACGATATTCCGGCAGGTCTGAAAGACCCGCAAGGGCACTGGTTCGCCATTCACTCCGGCACGTTGGGCATCATGGTCAACGTTGACGCACTGGGCGGTTTGCCGGTGCCGCAGAGCTGGGCGGATCTGCTCAAGCCTGAATACAAAGGCATGGTCGGTTACCTCGATCCGTCCAGCGCCTTCGTCGGCTATGTCTCTGCCGTGGCGATCAACCAGGCAATGGGCGGCACGCTGGACAACTTCGGCCCGGCCATCGATTACTTCCAGAAGCTGGCCAAGAACTCGCCCATCGTGCCCAAGCAGACGGCCTATGCCCGCGTGCTGTCCGGCGAACTGCCGATTCTGGTCGACTATGACTTCAACGCCTACCGCGCCCGCTACAAGGACAAGGCCAACGTCGCGTTCGTGATTCCGAAAGAGGGCACCATCGGCGTTCCGTACGTAATGAGCCTGGTTGCCAAGGCGCCGCACCGTGCCAACGCCGAAAAGGTGCTGGATTTCGTGCTGTCCGATGAAGGTCAGGCGCTGTGGGCCAAAGCCTATCTGCGCCCGGTGCGTTCGAACATGCCGGCCGACGTCGCCGCGCAGTTCTTGCCCGACAGCGACTACGCCCGTGCCGGTGTGGTGGATTACCAGCACATGGCCGCTGTGCAGGAAGCCTTCGCTGCCCGTTACCTGCGTGAGGTGAAGTAATGTCAGCCTCGCCGGGACAAGCGTTGACTCTGCGCAAGGGCGGATTTTTCAGGCTGCAGCTGCGCCCGACCGCTGCGGTGGCGCTGGCCCCGGCGATGGCGGTACTGCTGGCATTTTGGCTGCTGCCGTTGACTCACCTGATCATGCTCGGTACGCAAAGTCCGGAGGGTAATGGCAGCGGTTACTGGCAGGTACTGAGCAGCGCGCAGTACCTCGGCAGCCTGGCGCAAACCTGCCTGCTGGCGCTGGTGGTGACGCTTGCGGCGTTACTGGTCGGTGGCATCAGCGGGGTATTTCTCGCCCGCAATCATTTTTTTGGACGCTCTGCACTGGTGGCCTTGCTGACCTTTCCGCTGGCGTTTCCCGGCGTGGTGGTCGGCTTTCTGGTGATTCTGCTGGCCGGTCGGCAAGGGATCTTCGCCGCGCTCGGCCTGCAACTGGCCGGTGAGCGCTGGGTGTTTGCCTATTCGTTGACCGGGCTGTTCATCGGCTACCTGTATTTTTCGATCCCGCGGGTGATCCTGACTGTCATGGCCGCCTGCGAAAGCCTGGACCGCAGCCTTGAAGAGGCCGCGCACTCGCTGGGTGCCGGCCATTGGCGCGTGGTGTGCGATGTGATCATTCCAGGGCTGACGCCGGCGCTGGTGTCCTGTGGTGCGATCTGCTTCGCCACTTCAATGGGTGCCTTCGGCACGGCGTTCACGCTGGGCACGCGGCTGAATGTCACGCCCGTGGCGATCTACAACGTGTTCACCAATTACGCCAACTTCACCGTGGCCGCTGCGCTGTCGGTGATCCTCGGGCTGGTGACCTGGGCGGTGCTGTTGCTGGCCCGCCGCATGGTCGGGAAATCGGGAGTCGCCTTGTGAAACGCTCTCCATTGTTTGCGGCGCAACTGGCGTTCACGCTGCTGGTTTGCGCGTTCATGCTGGTCCCGGTGGTGCTGTCGCTGTTGGCTGGCCTGACCCGCAATTATTTTCAGGGCCTGTCGAGCGGTTTGACGTTCGACTGGTTGGTGCAGGTCTGGCAGGCCTACTCGCCGACGGTCTGGCTGTCGCTGCAGTTGGCGGTGGCCTGCGCGATCTGCGTGTGTCTGGTTGGCGTGCCGGCGGCCTATGCGCTGGTGCGCATGAACAATCGCTTCAGCCGCGCGTTTGAAGAACTCATGGTGCTGCCCGTGGCCATGCCCGGTCTGGCCAGCGCCCTCGCGTTACTGCTGACCTACGGGCAGTTCGGCGGCTTTCGCAGCAGCTGGTTGTTTATCCTGGTGGGCCATGTGCTGTTTACGCTGCCGTTTCTGGTGCGTCCCGTCATGGCGGTCATGCAGCGTCAGCAATTGCCGGTGCTCGAAGAGGCCGCCGCCAGCCTGGGGGCCGGGCCGATCAAACGCTTTTTCAGCGTGGTGGTGCCGAACTGCCGGGCCGGGATTCTGGCCGGTGTGTTGATGGTCGTGACCCTGTCGCTGGGTGAATTCAACCTGACCTGGATGCTTCACACGCCGATGACCAAGACCCTGCCGGTCGGTCTGGCCGACAGCTATGCCTCGGCCCGACTGGAAGTCGCCAGCGCCTACACCCTTCTTTTTCTGTTGCTGATTGTGCCGCTGCTGATTGCGTTGCAGGCCATCAGCGCACGCCTTGCCCGTGGAGAGAGCCGATGAGCGGAACCACCATTCGCCTGAAGGGCTGCCGCAAGGCATTTGCCGACGGCACCGTTGCTGTACAGGATTTGCACCTGACCATCGAACCCGGCGAGACGCTGGCGATTCTCGGCCCGTCCGGTTGCGGCAAGACCACCACCTTGCGCCTGATTGCCGGTCTTGAGCGGCCGGATGTCGGCCAGGTGCTGTTCGATGATCAGGACGTCACGCGCCTGCCCATCGAGCGACGCGACGTCGGCATGGTGTTTCAGAACTATGCGTTGTTCCCGAATCTCGATGTGGCCGGCAACATTGTTTACGGCTTGAAGATTCGGGGGCTGTCGGCTGCCGAGCGCAACAAGCGTTGCGACGAGTTGCTGGAACTGGTCGGTTTGACCGGCCACGGCAATCGCCGCGTCAACGAGCTGTCTGGCGGTCAGCGTCAGCGGGTCGCGCTGGCCCGCGCACTCGCGCCGCGTCCTCGGGTGTTGTTGCTCGACGAACCGCTTGCTGCGCTGGATGCACAGTTGCGCGAGCGCCTGCGCAGTGAGCTGGACCAATTGCTGCGCGGGCTGGGCATCACGTCGGTGTTCGTCACCCACGATCAGGGCGAAGCAATGGCCTTGGGCGACCGGATTCTGGTCATGGAAAAAGGCTGCGTGGCGCAATTGGCGACGCCCAGGGAAATCTATCAACAGCCCGCCAATGCATTTGTCGCCGGGTTTGTCGGCAATCTGAATGCGTTCAGTGTGGTCGAGCGTACGGTATCGGGGCTCAAGGTGAGCGGCGGCGAATTGCCGTGGAGCGGCGCCGATGCACCGGGCACGGTGTATTGCCGTCCCGAACATCTGCGTCTGATGCCGGGAAGCGGGCATTTACAAGGGCGGCTGGTGGGGCAGTTTTTTCAGGGGGCGCAAAGTCGCTTGCTGGTCGATGTCGGCGGCCCGCAGCCGCTGTTGGTGGACAGCACCGACAACGTGATTTACGCCGCAAACGCTGCCATCGCCCTGAGTGTCGAGCCGCAACGGCTGTTCGCCCTGCATTCGTGAAACCGTTTCTGTCGAGAGATTATTGTGAATCGTTCGTTTCTTATTGCTCAGATCAGCGACCTGCACCTCAAGGCGGACGGCCGTCTGACGTATGGTGTGGTCGATACGCTTGAAGCCTTGCGCCGCGCCGTTGCGCACATCAATGCCAGCAAGCAGCGCCCTGACATCGTGGTCGTCAGCGGTGATCTGGTGGACTTTGGTCGTGCGGATGAATATGCCGTGCTGAAGCCTGAGCTGGAGCGCCTGAAAATGCCGTTCTACCTGGTGCCCGGCAATCATGATGATCGGGATAACCTGCTGGCTGCGTTTGCGGATCAGGTGTACCTGCCGTTGTCGGCCAGCGGGCCGCTCGACTGGGTGGTGGAAAAGTACCCGGTGCGTCTGATCGGGCTGGACACTACGATCCCTGGCGAGCATGGCGGGCAACTGGATTACTGCCAGCTGGACTGGCTGCACGCCCAGCTGTCACGTCGGCCTTACGTGCCGACCCTGATCATTCTGCATCACCCGCCGTTCATCACAGGGATCGGCCACATGGACCGCGAACCCTTCGGCAATGCGTCTGCACTGGAGCGTGTGATTGCGCAGCATCCGCAGGTGGAACGCCTGCTGTGCGGCCATTTGCATCGACCGATGCAGCGCCGTTTCGGTGGCAGCGTGGCAAGCATCTGCCCGGGTACTTCACACCAGATCGTGCTCGACCTCGATGAAGCCGCCCCGGCACACTTCAACCTTGAACCGGCAGGCTACGTGCTGCATCGCTGGGTGCCGGATCAGGGGCTGGTGAGTCATAACGCAGTGTTCGGCGACTATGAAGGGCCATACCCGTTTTATGATGAGGGTGGGTTGATTGATTGACGCGGGTTCTGGGGGAGGGTTATCGCTCCCACGCTCTGCGTGGCAGCGCTGTTCTGGACGCCCTGCGCCCTCTTCGTGACGTGACGCAGAGCGTCTAGAACGGCATGCCCACGCAGAGCGTGGGCACGATGAGTGTCGATCAGGCGCCGATAACGCCGCCATCTTCCCGGGTAATTACCATCACCGATGAGCGCGGCTTGCCGTTGGGCAAGTGCTCGGGGAAGGTGGAGCCGCCGTTTTCGCCGGGGTGCTGAATGCCGATGAACATCGTCTTGTAGTCAGGCGCGAAGCTGATACCGGTGATTTCGCAACCGACCGGGCCGACCAGAAAGCGACGGATCTCGCCACTGGCAGGGTCCGCGCAAAGCATCTGGTTGTTGCCCATGCCCGCGAAGTCGCCCTTGTTGCTGGAGTCGCCGTCGGTCTGGATCCACAGCCGACCGGCCTGATCAAAACTCAAGCCGTCCGGGCTGTTGAACATGTTCTGCGCGTTGATATTGCTCGACCCGGCCTGCGGCGTACCGGCATGCACTGCAGGGTTGCCCGCGACCACGAACAGATCCCACTCGAACTCCATCGCCGAAGGATTGCTGCCTTCTTCGCTCCAGCGCAGGATCTGCCCGTACTGGTTCTTGGCGCGCGGATTCGGTCCGCCGACAGGCTGGCCCTCATCGCCGCGCTTGATGTTGTTGGTCAGCGTGCAATACACCTGGCCATTCTTGGGGCTGACCACGATCCACTCTGGACGGTCCATGCGCGTGGCCTTGACGACACTGGCCGCGAGGCGCGCGTGAATCAGCACTTCAGCCTGATTGTTGAAACCGGCAGCAGCGTCGAGGCCATTCTTGCCGTGGGTCAGTTCGATCCACTGACCTTTGCCTTTTGGATGATCCGGGTTGTTGTCGCCCCCGTCGAACTGCGCCACGTACAGCGTGCCGTGGTCCAGCAGGTTGCGGTTGGCTTTCGGATTCGTGTGATCGACCTTGTCACGGCTGATGAACTTGTAGATGAACTCGCCGCGCTCGTCGTCGCCCATGTACACCACGGCGCGTCCGCCTGTGGTCTGCGTGAAGGCGGCGTTTTCATGCTTGAAGCGACCGAGCGCAGTGCGCTTGACCGGCGTTGATTTGGGATCGAACGGATCGATTTCGACCACCCAGCCGTGACGATTGAACTCGTTGGGGTTCTTGGCAATATCGAAGCGCGGGTCGTGCGGGTGCCAGTTGATTTCCTTGCTGGCGGCCACGACGCCGTAGCGCTTCATGCCGGCGTCGAACGCCTGTGCAGGGTTGCTGCTGCCGAAGCAATCAGTGAAGTTTTCCTCACAGGTCAGGTACGTGCCCCACGGCGTCTGGCCGCTGGAGCAGTTCTGGAATGTCCCCAGCGCGTGGGTGCCGGTCTTGTCGGCATCCGTTTTGAGCCAGTCGTGACCGGCAGCCGGCCCGCTCAGGTTGATCGGCGTGTTGCCGTGGATGCGACGGTTGTAGCGCGAGTCCTGGACGAACTGCCATTTGCCGTTTTTCAGCTGGACCTCAATGACTGACACGCCTTCTGCGGCAAGTGCCTTCTGCACTTCTTCAGCCGATTGCGGCTCTTTGCCGTGATCGAAGAGGTAACGGTAGTTGGTGTATTCGTTGTTGATGGCCATCAGCGCGCGGTCTTTGTGACCCGGCATCGGGAACAGACACATGCCATCGTTGTTGTCACCGAACTGCTCTTCCTGAGCCTTGGCCGTGCCTTTGCCGCTCGGGTCGAAAGCCGGACCGCCAGCCTGTAACGGCTGGCCCCAACTGATCAGGACCGATGACGTATAACCTTTCGGCAGGCTGATGCTGTCGGCGGTGGCCGTAGGGATGCTTTCAAAACCCAGCAAGGTGCCCGAGGCTGCGCTGACACTGTCGGCCAGCACAGTGCGGCTCAGCATTGTGCCGCCCAGGAACATCGCTGCGCCGCACAATGCGCCGGCACTGATGAAGCCACGGCGTGTCAGGCCGCCCCTGTTGGCGTCGACAATGGTTTCCAGATCGGTGGTTTGATTTTCTTCTAATAATTTCATCATCACGGCTCCCTCGAATATGGCAGCCACCTTAGTGGGCACATATGACGAAATTGTGTCGCCGTGATGACGCGCCGAGGCTTAGAGCGGTATACCCAGCAGCACAAACGACGCCGCGAATCTTGCCTGCACGGCAACGCCGGTTTTCAGCTGTTGCGCCTGCAGGTGTGCAGGTGTCGCCAGGGCGCATAATGTCTGGCCGCTCGGGAGTTTGATGCGCACTTCGCTCGGGCCGTCATCGGCCTCGATCACGCTCTCTATCTGCCCGATCAAACAATTGTTTCCATTTGTTTCTTCTGTGCCTGGCGGGTGCAATTCCAGCCAGCCGGCCTTGATCAGTGCCACCGCATCGGTGCCGATTTCCAGCCCCAGGTGCAGCGTGCTGTCGTGGGTCACTTGCGCTTCGATAAACACCTCATCGGCCAATTGCAGACGAACCAGGTCATGGTGGCCGTGGCGGGTGATGCCGACGATGCGGCCCAGCAGCTGGTTGCGCGCACTGGTGCGCAGCGTGAGGCGATTGAGCAGGTCCAGATCGCTGCTGTCTTCGGCGGCTTCCAGCACCTGAGCCTGTAATGCCTGCACCCGTTGATAGAGGCGCAGCACTCGCTCGCCCTCGACCGACAGCTTCGCGCCGCCACCGCCGCGCCCGCCGACGCTGCGTTCCACCAACGGCTTCTGCGCCAGATTGTTCAGCTCATCGATGGCATCCCAGGCCGCCTTGTAACTCAGCCCGGCGCTTTTCGCGGCACGGGTGATCGAGCCTTGCTCGGCAATGTGTTGCAACAGCGCAATGCGCTGCGGACGACGGACCATGTGTTGCGTGAGTAATGGGGGCAGGGACATGGTGATCCGCTAAGGCTGGGGAGGAACGGGCAGTATGATCGTTCTCGTGCATGGCGTCGAAACCGGACGCGGAGCGTGGGAGCGATGAACGTCTTGGAATAACCATCGTGCCAATGCTCCGCGTTGGCGCGCCTTTCGTGACGCTCTGCGTCACCATTCTGCGCCGCACCGCACGCTCAAGATCGGACGCGGAGCGTGGGAGCGATGAGAACACCAGGCCACCTCATCAACGGTGGGCGCAGCGCCCAATCAGTCCCCTGGTTTGGGCGTTCGCGCCAGGCAATACACGTCGACCCGTCGCGCACCGGCGTTGGTCAATAAACGTGCAATGACGTCTGCCGTGGAGCCGGTGGTGAGAACGTCGTCGACCAGTGCCAGGTGCTTGCCCTGCACCCAGTCGGCATCAACCAGGGTGAAGGCACCGCGCAGATTCTGCTTGCGGGCTTTGGCGTCGAGACCTTGTTGCGCGGCTGTTTCCCGAGTGCGCAGCAGGTGGTGCTCATCGACAGGCACGTTCAGTTGTTTGCCCAGCCACCCAGTGAGCATCGCGGCCTGATTGTAACCGCGCTCACGCAGGCGTTTGTTGGCCAGAGGCACAGGCAGCAGGTAATCGGGGCGCGGCAAGCCTTCATCGAAGCGGTGCTGAAGAAAGTGCCCGCACAGTTCCGCCAACAGTCGCCCCATCGGCCATTTTCCGTTGTGTTTGAAGCGCGTAATCAGGCTGTCCACCGGAAAGTCATACCGCCAAGGCGCGATGACCTGGTTGAAGGCGGGAGGGCGCTTGCTGCACGGCCCGCAAATCAGACCGGCACCGGGCAATGGCAGCGCGCAACAGTCGCACTGGGCGCCCAGCCACGGTAATTCGGCTTCACAAGGCACGCAGATGGGGACCGGCACCTCACTGCGCTCATCGCATAACAAACAGGGTTGTTTGTTTTTTAACCAGATGTAAACCTCATGCTTGTGTCTGGGTTGACAGTGCATGGCTCTTCCTTAAATATGCCCGACATCCGTGTCGCGCCTGTGGTCTTTTTCGCCCTCGCGCCTTGCCCAGAAACACCAAGGAGCCGCTCATGAGCGCCAGCACCACCGCCACTTTGCGTCACGACTGGACTTTAGCCGAGGTCAGGGCACTGTTTGTACAGCCATTCAATGACCTGCTGTTTCAGGCGCAAACGGTGCATCGCGCTCACTTCGACGCCAACCGCGTTCAGGTCTCGACCCTGTTGTCGATCAAGACCGGCGCGTGCCCTGAAGACTGCAAGTACTGCCCGCAATCCGGGCATTACAACACCGGTCTCGAAAAAGAAAAGCTGCTGGAAGTGCAGAAGGTCCTCGAAGAGGCGGCGCGCGCAAAGGCCATTGGGTCGACCCGTTTCTGCATGGGCGCGGCCTGGAAACACCCTTCTGCCAAAGACATGCCTTACGTCCTGGAGATGGTCAAAGGCGTGAAAGCGATGGGCATGGAAACCTGCATGACCCTGGGCCGTCTTGATCAGGAGCAGACCGAGGCGCTGGCCACCGCAGGCCTGGATTACTACAACCACAACCTGGACACTTCGCCTGAGTTTTACGGCAGCATCATCACCACCCGAACTTACGGCGAGCGCCTGCAAACCCTGGCCTACGTGCGCGATGCCGGGATGAAGATCTGCTCGGGCGGCATTCTGGGCATGGGCGAGTCCCTCGATGACCGCGCCGGGCTGCTGATCCAGTTGGCAAACCTGCCTGAGCACCCCGAGTCGGTGCCGATCAACATGCTGGTCAAGGTGGCCGGCACGCCGCTGGAAAACGCCGAAGACGTCGACCCTTTCGACTTCATCCGCATGCTGGCCGTTGCGCGGATTCTGATGCCCCAATCCCACGTGCGTCTGTCTGCCGGTCGTGAAGCCATGAACGAGCAAATGCAGGCACTGGCGTTCTTCGCCGGTGCCAACTCGATTTTCTACGGCGACAAGCTGCTGACCACCGCCAACCCGCAAGCTGACAAGGACATGCTGCTGTTCTCGCGTCTGGGCATCAAACCCGAAGCGGGTGAAGGCCACGCCGACGAGGTGCATCAAGCCGCCATTGAGCAGGCGCTGGTCGAACAGCAAAGCAGTTCGATGTTCTACGACGCGGCCTCTGCCTGATGCCATGAGCGGGCCGGTTTCATCGGCCCGTTTTGAATCGCCACATTCCAGAGCGGGGCCTGCATGTCTTTCGATCTTCGAGCGCGCCTTGACGGCCGTCGCGCCCAACAGCTTTACCGCCAGCGCCCCTTGCTGCAAAGCCCGCAGGGTCCGAAGGTCATTGTCGACGGGCAGCCGCTGCTGGCGTTCTGCAACAATGACTACATGGGCCTGGCCAATCACCCCGAGGTGATTGCTGCCTGGCAGGCAGGTGCCGAACGTTGGGGCGTGGGCGGCGGGGCATCGCATCTGGTGATCGGCCACAGCGCGCCGCATCACGCGCTGGAAGAAGCCCTCGCCGACCTGACCGGACGCCCGCGAGCGTTGTTGTTCTCCAACGGGTATATGGCCAACCTCGGTGCGGTGACAGCGTTGGTCGGGCAGGGCGACACGGTGCTGGAAGACCGCCTCAATCATGCTTCGCTGCTGGATGCCGGTTTGCTCAGCGGCGCACGTTTTTCCCGCTATCTGCATAACGACGTCGACAGTCTGAACGCGCGTCTGGAAAAGGCCGTGGGCGATACGCTGGTGGTGACTGACGGCGTGTTCAGCATGGATGGCGACATCGCTGACTTGCCTGCGCTGGCTCAGGCTGCCAAAGCCAAAGGTGCCTGGTTGATGGTCGATGACGCCCACGGTTTCGGACCGCTGGGCGCAAACGGTGCAGGTATTGTCGAGCATTTCGGCCTGGGGCTGGACGATGTGCCGGTGCTGGTCGGTACGCTGGGCAAGTCGTTTGGCACCTCCGGGGCATTTGTCGCCGGCAGTGAAGAGCTGATCGAAACCCTGATCCAGTTCGCCCGGCCCTACATCTACACCACCAGCCAGCCGCCTGCGCTGGCCTGCGCCACGCTGAAAAGCCTGCAACTGCTGCGCACCGAGCACTGGCGTCGTGAGCATCTGACGCGCCTGATCCAGCAATTCAGGCGCGGCGCCGAGCAGCTCGGTCTGCAACTGATGGACAGTTTCACACCCATCCAGCCAATCCTGATCGGCGACGCCGGGCAGGCTTTGCGTCTGTCGCAACGGCTTCGTGAACATGGTGTGCTGGTCACGGCCATTCGGCCTCCGACCGTGCCTGCGGGCAGCGCGCGTCTGCGTGTGACGTTGTCTGCCGCCCACAGCGAAGCCGACGTGCAGCTATTATTAGAGGCGCTTGAGCAGTGCTACCCGCTGCTGGATGCACGTGAGCCCACGGAGTGCCTCTATGCGTAACCGTCTGATTCTGCTGCCGGGCTGGGGCCTGGGCGTTTCGCCGCTGGAACCGCTTGCTGCCGCGTTGCAGGGGCTGGACGAGCATCTGCGAGTCGAGATCGAGTTGTTGCCGGACATCGACAGTTGCGACCTTGCAGACTGGCTCGAAGAACTGGACACCAACCTGCCGGAAGATGCCTGGCTGGGCGGGTGGTCGCTGGGCGGCATGCTGGCTGCCGAACTGGCGGCGCGGCGCGGCGACGGTTGCTGCGGCTTGCTGACCCTGGCCAGTAATGCCTGCTTCGTCACCCAGGGCGCATGGCCGAATGCAATGCCCGCGCAGGATTTCGATGCGTTTCTGGCAGGCTGTTCTGTCGATCCGGACGCAACGCTCAAGCGCTTCAGCCTGTTATGCACGCAGGGCGCAGAAGACCCGCGCGGTCTGGCACGCCTGCTCAAGGCCGGTGCGCCGCACACCTCGAAAACCGCGCTGGTCGACGGGCTGAAAATACTTCAGCAACTCGACACCCGCAGCGCGCTGCAAACCTACCGTGGGCCGCAATTGCACCTCTTCGCCGGGCTTGATGCGTTCGTGCCGGCCGAGGCCGCGAGTGATTTGCTGGCCTTGTTGCCGGATGTCGAGGTCGGCGTGATCGAACAGGCCAGCCATGCGTTTCTTCTGGAAAACCCACACGGCGTGGCGGCGGCGATTCAAGCCTTTTTACATGAGTCAGGTGATGACTGATCTTTCAAATCCCAAGCTGCCCTCTGTGCTGCCCGACAAGCGCCAGGTTGCAGCGTCGTTTTCCCGGGCGGCGGGCAGCTATGACAGTGTGGCGGCCCTGCAACGCAGCGTCGGCAACGAGTTACTGTCGCGGTTGCCGGCAGGGTTCGCTCCTTCACGCTGGCTCGATCTTGGGTGCGGCACCGGCTATTTCAGCCGAGCGCTGGCCCGCACCTTCAGTGAAAGCGAAGGCATCGCGCTGGACATCGCCGAAGGCATGTTGCACCACGCGCAGCCGCTGGGCGGTGCGCAGCATTTTGTGGCCGGTGACGCCGAGCGCTTGCCATTGCGTGACCAGAGTTGCGAGCTGATGTTCTCCAGCCTCGCCGTCCAGTGGTGTGCGGATTTTGCTGCGGTGCTGAGTGAGGCGCGTCGCGTATTGCAGCCTGGCGGCGTATTTGCCTTCGCCAGCCTGTGCGTGGGTACGCTGTATGAGCTGCGCGACAGTTGGCAGGCCGTAGATGGCCAGGTGCATGTGAACCGCTTCCGCCGCGAGGATGACTATCGTCAGCTGTGCGCCGCCAGTGGTCTGCGGGTCCATAGCCTCGACGTTCGTCCGCACGTGCTGCACTACCCGGACGTGCGCAGCCTGACCCACGAATTGAAGGCCCTCGGTGCGCACAACCTCAATCCGGGAAGACCCGGCGGCCTCACCGGTCGGGCGCGAATGCTGGGCATGGTCAACGCGTATGAGCGCTTTCGCCTGGAAGCGGGGCTGCCTGCCACGTATCAGGTGGTCTATGCCGTTCTTGAAAAAAACTGATGTTTTCACGTGACGAAGAGAAGGTTGCCGAGATGAGTGTTGCCTATTTCATTACCGGAACAGACACCGATGCTGGCAAAACCACAGTGGCGGCCGGTTTGCTGCATGCGGCTCGATTGCATGGCCTGAGTACGGCCGCGGGCAAGCCTGTCGCGTCCGGCTGTGTCATGACCCCGCAAGGGCTGCGCAACGCTGACGCGCTGGCGTTGCAGGCAGAGTGCTCGCTTGCGCTGAGTTACGATGAGGTCAATCCGCTGGCACTGGCGCCCGCCATTGCACCGCATCTGGCCGCACGCGAGGCGGGGGTGGAGCTGACCGTTGATTCGTTGCTGAAACCGATGCGCCACATTCTGGATCAACAGGCTGACTTCACCCTGATCGAAGGTGCTGGAGGCTGGCGTGTACCGCTGGCCGGGCGAAGTAACCTTTCCGATCTGGCCATCGCTCTGGGTTTGCCGGTGATTCTGGTGGTGGGGATCCGCCTGGGCTGTATCAATCATGCGCTGCTGACCGCAGAGGCCATCGCGCGGGACGGTTTGCACCTCGCGGGCTGGGTGGCCAATCTCATTGACCCGGAGACGTCGCGGCTTGAGGAAAACCTGGTCACGCTGGTTGAGCGCTTGCCGGCCCCGTGCCTCGGGCTGGTGCCCCGGCTGCATACTGCCAGCGCCGAAAATGTGGCGCTATACCTCAATGTCGCCAAGCTCTGCTGACAGGCGCGCTATGTTCCTGACAGGCAACGTACTTTTCGGGTTGCCAAGACTCAGGCTATCGTGAGGCCTAGTGCCATTAGTCTGTTTGTCGAGTATTTCCGGGCAAATGCTGGTTCAATGCAGGTGTTCGTTTTTTGAACTGAGGATCGGCTTATGCAAATCACCATGAATAACACCCTCTACCCGGGCCTCAGCGCCATGCAGGTCGGGCAGAGCCGTGTGGATCAGGCGGCCACCCAGATTGCCAGCTCCAATGTCGAAGTGTCGGGTCGAAGCCAGTCTTCAGACTTTCAGCTTGAAAACCTTCGCTCGGTTGATCGCAGCCAACGCTCCGATCTGCCCGCCAATATCGTCGAGCTTGAAGCTGGCAAAAGCCAGTTCGAAGCCGGGCTTGCGGCCCAGAGGGCGAGCAATGAAGCGCTCGGTACGTTGATCGACACTTACGCCTGACACCCTGCCCGTGATCCGCGCCGTGCCCGATACGCACGGCGTTGCCTGCTGAATTCCCCTGCATCACCCGCCTGTATAGCCCCTGTCATTCTCTTCGCCCCGACTAAACTCCCCCTTACGTTTTCTGCCCTCTGGCGTGCGCCTGTCATGACCGTGGACGAATGGTGCGTGGTTCGCTATTGACAAGGTTTGGGCGTAAACGTATGTTTCAAACACCTGTTTGACCGCAAGGCATACGAGATTGTCTGGTGCTTGAGGCTCTGTTCTCGGCGACCGCCCGGTCATTCGTTCCAGGATTCATCAGCAGAGGTTTATCGCTATGCCTGACTACAAGGCCCCCTTGCGTGATATTCGTTTCGTCCGCGACGAGCTGCTCGGTTATGAAGCGCACTATCAGAGTCTGCCCGCCTGTCATGACGCCACTCCGGATATGGTCGACGCCATTCTCGAAGAGGGCGCCAAGTTCTGTGAGCAGGTTCTGGCCCCGCTGAACCGTGTCGGCGACACCGAAGGCTGCACCTGGAGCGAGTCGGGCGTGAAGACGCCGTCCGGTTTCAAGCAGGCGTATAAGCAGTTTGTCGAAGGCGGCTGGCCGAGCCTGGCCCATGACCTGGCGCACGGTGGTCAGGGTCTGCCTGAGTCCTTGGGGCTTGCGGTCAGCGAGATGGTTGGCGAAGCGAACTGGTCGTGGGGCATGTACCCTGGGCTGTCTCACGGCGCGATGAACACGATTTCCGAGCACGGTACCCCCGAGCAGCAGGACGCGTACCTGACCAAGCTGGTTTCCGGGGAATGGACCGGCACCATGTGCCTGACCGAGTCGCATTGCGGCACCGACCTGGGCATGTTGCGCACCAAGGCCGAGCCTCAGGCGGATGGCACCTACAAGGTGACCGGCACCAAGATCTTCATTTCTGCTGGCGAGCATGATATGGCCGATAACATCGTCCACATCGTGCTGGCTCGCCTGCCCGACGCGCCGGCTGGCACCAAAGGCATCTCGCTGTTCATCGTGCCCAAGTTCCTATCGGCTGCCGATGGCGGCGTGGGCGAGCGCAACGCAGTGAACTGCGGCTCGATCGAGCACAAGATGGGCATCCACGGCAACGCCACCTGCGTGATGAACTTCGACGGCGCGACCGGCTACCTGATCGGCCCGCCGAACAAGGGCCTGAACTGCATGTTCACGTTCATGAACACCGCGCGTCTGGGCACTGCATTGCAAGGTCTGGCGCACGCTGAAGTTGCCTTTCAGGGCGGCCTGAAATATGCCCGCGACCGTCTGCAGATGCGTTCGCTGACTGGCCCTAAAGCACCGGAAAAGTCCGCTGATCCGATCATCGTCCACCCCGACGTGCGTCGCATGCTGCTGACCATGAAAGCCTTCGCTGAAGGCACCCGCGCGATGGTGTATTTCACGGCCAAACAGGTCGACATCGTCAAGTACAGCGAAGACCCGGAGCAGAAGAAAGCGGCCGACGCACTGTTGGCGTTCATGACGCCGATTGCCAAGGCTTTCATGACTGAAGTGGGTTTCGAAGCTGCCAACCACGGTGTTCAGATCTACGGCGGTCATGGTTTTATCGCCGAGTGGGGCATGGAGCAGAACGTTCGCGACAGCCGCATTTCGATGCTGTACGAAGGCACCACCGGTATCCAGGCACTCGACCTGCTGGGCCGCAAGGTGTTGATGACCCAAGGCGAAGCGCTGAAGGGTTTCACCAAGATCGTACACAAGTTCTGCCAGGGCAATGAAGGCAACGAAGCCGTTCAGGAATTCGTGACCCCGCTGGCCGCGCTGAACAAGGAGTGGGGCGATCTGACCCTGAAAGTGGGCATGGCCGCGATGAAGGACCGCGAAGAAGTGGGTGCCGCTTCGGTGGACTACATCATGTATTCCGGTTATGCCTGCCTGGCTTACTTCTGGGCCGACATGGCGCGTCTGGCTGCCGAGAAGCTCGCAGCCGGTACATCGGACGAGGCGTTCTATCGCGCCAAGATCCAGACCGCGCGTTTCTACTTCCAGCGTATCCTGCCACGTACCCGCACTCACGTTGCCGCCATCCTGTCGGGCGCCAGCAATTTGATGGACATGAAAGAAGAAGACTTCGGCCTGGCTTACTGAGTCCTGCGTTAGTCAAAACCGCCTGATCGCTGATCAGGCGGTTTTTTTTATGCCTGCGTTTTGCAGGATTCCCGTTCCGCACGCTCTGCGTCCGGGCTTGATCCGATCATCACCTGCGCAATAAACATTTCCAGCCTCCTGCCGTTACAGAAAGTAGCTCGGTTATTGATCCTGCTGTATGCATTGCTCGCTGGATGAAGGCACAATGATATCGGTTCGTTCCAGGGTAGGAGAAACCCCTTTTGTTGCGCTCGTCCGCTGCACGCTTGAGTCATTTTCTGCCGTCACTGGCATTGCTGGTGGCGGGGCTTGCGGCTGCGTATGTGAAAGACCTGAACGTCTTCTTCACGTCCCTGTTCAATGTGCTGCCCACGCTCGTCCTGTTGTTGGGCGGCGCTTACTGCTGTGTTTACCGACGCCAGCGTGAGCTGTTTCTGATGCTCACGGTGTACATCGCCTACTACCTGCTCGATACCCAGACTGACTACTACCGCGACAACGGCAAGGTCCGCGAAGACGCTGCGGTCATCTTCCATCTGGTCTGTCTGCTGCTACCGGTGCTGTTTGGTCTATATGCAGCGTGGGAGGAGCGGACTCACCTGTTTCAGGACATGGTCGCGCGGCTGGCGGTGTTGGTGGCCGTGGGCGGCGTGGCGCTGGGGCTTGAGCAGAGTTACCCGGTCGAATTGCAAGTCTGGCTGGCCGACATTCGCTGGCCGGCCTTGCACGGGGCGTGGATGAGCCTGATCCAGTTGTCCTACGCGATGTTCATGGTGTCGTTCGCGGTGCTTATCTGGCAATACCTGGAAAAGCCCCGACCGCTGCATGCCGCCCAGATCGTCGGTCTGCTGGGGTTGTTCTGGGCGTTGCCGAAGACGTTCATTCTGCCGTTCACGCTGAATATCCTTTGCAGCCAGGTCATGTTGATGATCGCCGCCGCCGTCGCTCACGAGGCCTACCAGATGGCCTTCCGCGACGAACTCACCGGGCTGCCAGGTCGCCGGGCACTCAACGAGCGCATGCAGCGTCTGGGTCGCAACTATGTGCTGGCGATGAGTGACGTCGATCACTTCAAGAAATTCAACGATACACACGGTCATGATGTTGGTGATCAGGTGCTGCGCCTGGTGGCCAGCAAGCTGTCGAAAATCACCAATGGGGGCGGCAAGGCGTATCGCTATGGCGGGGAAGAGTTCGCCATTGTCTTTGCGGCCAAGACTATTGAAGAATGCCTGCCGCATCTGGAAGCGATTCGCGAAGCCATCGCCAGTTACGAGATTCAGTTGCGTAACAAGGACAGCCGTCCTCAGGACGATCAGCAAGGCCGTCAGCGACGCGGCGGTGCTCACGCAGGCAGTGTCTCGGTAACGGTCAGTATCGGCGTCGCCGAACGCCAGCCTGAACATCGCACACCGGAAGAGGTGCTCAAATCCGCTGATCAGGCCCTGTATGCGGCCAAGGGCGCCGGGCGCAACTGTGTCGTTTCTTATGAGCAACTGAACCGGCGCGGTGCCGTGCGCACGGCCGAAACAGCGAGCTGATTCCTGCCGTATAACGTCGTGACCTGCTATGACTATCCAGTCATGACACGACCCTATGTGTCTGAAATGTTGTTCGGGTAAACTCGTGAAACTCGACGGCTGATCAGCGTCCTCTCTCGCATCGATCAGCGTTCCCAACGTCTCTCGTCCCGTGTACACGAGGTTTGCCATGGCTGACTACAAAGCGCCACTGCGCGATATGCGCTTCGTCCTTAATGAAGTGTTCGAGGTCTCCAGGCTCTGGGCGCAACTGCCCGAGCTGGCTGAAACAGTCGACGCGGAAACGGTCGACGCCATTCTCGAAGAGGCCGGCAAAGTCACCAGCAAGACCATTGCCCCCCTGAGCCGTAATGGCGATGAGGAAGGCTGCCACTGGAAAGACACCGTCGTGACCACGCCGGCGGGTTTTCCGGAAGCTTACCGGACCTACGCCGAAGGCGGCTGGGTCGGCGTTGGCGGCAATCCCGAGTTCGGCGGCATGGGCATGCCCAAGGTGGTCTCGGCTCAGGTCGAAGAGATGATCAACTCCGCCAGTCTTGCCTTTGGTCTGTATGCGATGCTGACCTCCGGGGCGTGCGTGTCCATCAATACCCACGCCACCGAAGCCCTCAAGGCCAAATTCCTGCCCAACATGTATTCGGGCGTCTGGGCCGGGTCGATGTGCCTGACCGAGGCGCATGCCGGTACGGACCTCGGCATGATCCGCACCAGGGCCGAGCCGCAGGCCGATGACACTTACACGATCACCGGTAGCAAGATTTTCATTACGGGCGGCGAACACGACCTGACCGAGAACATCATCCATCTCGTGCTTGCCAAGCTGCCTGATGCGCCGCCCGGCCCGAAAGGTATCTCGTTGTTTCTGGTGCCCAAGTTCATGGTCGGCGACGATGGCAGCGTCGGTGCGCGCAATACCGTCAGTTGTGGCTCCATCGAGCACAAGATGGGCATTCAGGCTTCCGCGACCTGTGTCATGAACTTCGATGGCGCCATCGGTTACCTGATCGGCGAGCCCAACAAGGGGCTGGCGGCCATGTTCACCATGATGAACTACGAGCGTCTCGGTGTGGGCATTCAGGGCTTGGCGTCCGGCGTGCAGTCCTATCAGAACGCCGTCGAATACGCCCTCGACCGCCTGCAGAGCCGTGCTCCGACCGGTGCGCAGAACAAGGAAAAGGCCGCGGACCCGATCATCGTCCACCCTGACGTGCGTCGCATGCTGCTGACCATGAAGGCGTTCAACGAAGGCGGTCGGGCGTTCTCCAGCTACGTTGCCCTGCAACTGGACATTGCCAAGTTCAGCCCGGACGAAGTGGCGCGCAAACGGGCCGACGACCTGGTGGCGCTGCTGACTCCGGTCGCCAAAGCTTTCCTCAGTGATATCGGGCTGGAAACCACGGTCCACGGCCAGCAGGTGTTCGGCGGTCACGGTTACATTCGTGAGTGGGGCCAGGAGCAACTGGTGCGTGATGTGCGCATTACCCAGATCTACGAAGGCACCAACGGTATTCAGGCGCTGGACCTGGTCGGTCGCAAGATCGTCGGTTCCAATGGCGCGTTCTACCAGGTGTTTTCGGACGAAGTGCGTCAGTTCATCGAGGGCGCCGATGGCTCGCTGGGTGAGTTCACACGGCCGTTGACGGCTGCGCTGAACATGCTGGACGAGCTGACCGCCTGGGTGCTGGACCGCTCGCGCAACAACCCCAACGAGATTGGTGCAGCCTCGGTTGAATACCTGCATCTGTTCGGTTACACCGCCTACGCCTACATGTGGGCAATGATGGCCAAGGCAGCCTTGGGTAAAGAACAGCAGGAAGCGTTTTACGCGAGCAAGCTGGGCACCGCGCGCTTCTACTTCGCCCGCCTGCTGCCGCGTATTCATTCGCTTGATGCGTCGGTGCGCGCGGGCAGCGAGTCCCTGTTTCTGCTGGAAGCGTCACAGTTCTGACCGAAAACGTAACGTAAGCATTTGCTTACACAACGTGACGCCAATTGGCCTCTTCCCAAAAAAGGGATCCAAAGTTAATCTTTGTTCATGGACGTAGCGCAGGAAGCGCAACAAGACATAACAGGGACACGTAGGGAAGCCTGCCAGGACGGTGGGGTGAAAGGGAAATCAGGGAAACAGTCTGGAAAACCTCGCTTCGGCGGGGTTTTCTTTGTCTGCGTTTTAAGTGTCAGGTACGTCTGCGTCATGTGCAGGCGCTAATTGCAGGCTGGGTCGTCAGCGGCATGCAGCAAACCTCTCCTGAAAATAATGGCGTCTTGCCAGAGCCGGTTGAACCCTCACCGATGGCAAGGGTCGATTAGCTGTATGGCCATTTAGAGCCAATCACTCAGGAGCATCCCATGGACATCATTCGTATCATTTTTGCCATTCTGCTGCCGCCTGTGGGCGTGTTCATGCAAGTCGGCTTTGCTGGCGCTTTCTGGCTGAATATCCTGCTGACCCTGCTGGGTTACATCCCGGGCATCATCCACGCGATCTACATCATCGTTTCGCGTAAGTAACGCCCCGGCGCATGGGTTGATCGTTCCAACCGTCGGGACGATCAATCGTGGCCATCACTCAGCAGCATCAAGTACATCCCGGTAAAACTTCCATTCCTTCTCCAGTGCATCTGCCAGGTTAGCCGCCTTGCGGAACCCATGATGCTCGTCCGGATAGAAATGTGCTTCGGTCTTGATGCCTCTGTCCTGCAAGGCCTTGAGCATGGAGCGCGTCTGCTCCGGGACCACGACGGCATCCCGTTCACCCTGAAAAAAGATCACCGGCACATTGATGCTGTCAGCGTGCAGCAGCGGGGTTCTGGCTTCGTAGCGCTCAATGTCCTTGACCGGATCGCCGATCAGCCAGTCCAGGTAATCGCCCTCGAACTTGTGCGTGGCCTTGGCCAGGGCAACCGGATCGCTGACGCCGTACAGACTCGCCCCCGCACGAAACACATCCTTGAACGCCAGCGCACACAAGGTGGTGTAGCCGCCCGCGCTGCCGCCCCGTATGAAAGCCTGTTGCTCATCAATCAAGCCGCGTTCGGCCAGGTGGGTGACGACGGCGCAGGCGTCTTCGACATCGGCCACGCCCCAGTTCAGGTACAGGCTCTGCCGAAACTCACGGCCATAGCCACTGCTGCCGCGATAATTCAGGTCGGCGACGGCGAAGCCGCGGTGCGTCCAGTATTGAATGCGCGGGTCCAGCACCGGATAGCAGGCCGAGGTCGGGCCGCCGTGTATGAACACCACCAGTGGTGGCTTTTCGGCGCCGGTCATGGCGGGATAGAAGTAGCCGTAGGCTTCAGCGTCGCCGCTGGGGTAGCGCAACGGCTGCGGGAGGCTGATCTGTTCGGCCGGCAGCGGAGAACCGCCTCCAGCCAATACCTGCACACTCTGATCGACACGCGAAATGGCCAGTACGGCAGACGTGCTGACCGCCGAGGCCGCGATGCAGTAGATAAAGTCTTCGTCCACGGCCAGGCCGCGGAAGCGGCTGTAACCGACGCTGAAGTCTTCGGTGGCGCCGTCAGCCTGGCACAGCCCCAGCACCCACGAACCGTCCTGCGCCCAACTCGCCAGGTAGCCATCGTTGATGGGCAGCCAGGTGCAACTGCCCAGTTGCCAAGGCGCGGACGCGTGATCGGCGGGGGCGGCAGGCAGTGGCGCAAACCCCGAAGCAGACTCACTCCACGGCTGCCAGAAGCCGGCGCGGTCAGTCAGGCAGTGCAGTCGACCCTGAGCATCAAAGCGTGGCTGCTGCAAGGATTCCTCGGCACCGTCACCCGCCACGCACAGGGCCGTGCCCCACTGGCCGTCGTCCTGTTTCGCGGCACACATCAACCGGGTGCGCGTCCACGGTTGATGAGGGCGCTGCCACTCGACCCAGGCCAGACGCTGGCCATCGGCGCTGATAAGCGGTGACGCGTAAAAGTCAGCCCCCTCGGCCAGTAGCCGACGCTGCCCGTCCGCCAGATCAATGGCAACCAAACGGTGGGTATTGTGGGCTTCTTCGACCGCCAGAACCTGCCCATTGCTGAAGAACAGGCCGCCGTAGCGCCTGTCGCCCTGGGTCAGCGCAACCGGTTCGCTGGCGTCCAGCGCCTGTCGATACAACTGCTGATCGCGCTCGTTGACGAACACCACGGCATCGTCGGCCAGACAGAACGAGCCACCACCGTATTCATACACCCGGCTGCGCACGCTGAAGCCTTGCGGCGTCAGGCAGCGTTTGCTGTTCGCGTACCAGTGCCATATGCGACTGGCGCCGTCTTCAGGGCGATATTCGTTCCAGAACAGGCCGGCGGAGCTGACGTCCAGCTCGGCGAAGTCGGTGCCTGCCGCGACCGCTTGTGCAGCGGTCAGGGGCTCAGGAGGATTTTGCGATGAGTCGTGAGTTTCGGTCATTGCGAAAGGCCAGCTCTTCAATGGTTTGAGTCGCGGTTTCGGACTCGTCGCGAGCCTGAGTGATGATCCCGTGATGATAGGATTTGCTGCACACCGGATCGGCATTGGCGGCGTCGCCGGTCAGCATGAACGCTTGGCAGCGACAGCCGCCGAAATCCTTTTCCTTCTCGTCGCACGAGCGGCATGGTTCGGGCATCCACTCGTAACCGCGAAAACGGTTGAAACCGAACGAGTCGTACCAGATGTGCTGCATGCTGTGGTCGCGCACGTTCGGGAACTGTATCGGCATCTGCCGAGCGCCATGACACGGCAGGGCGGTGCCATCCGGCGTCACGGTCAGGAAGATATTGCCCCAGCCGTTCATGCAGGCCTTGGGACGCTCTTCGTAATAATCGGGGGTGACGAAGATCAGTTTGCACGGATGGTCTTGCGCGGCGAGCCGGTCACGGTATTCGTTGGTGACTGCTTCAGCACGCACCAGCTGATCCCTGGTCGGCAGCAGACCGATGCGGTTCAGGTGCGCCCAGCCGTAGAACTGACAGGTTGCCAGTTCGACAAAGTCTGCTTCCAGTGCCAGACACAGCTCGATGATCTTGTCGATCCGGTCGATATTGTGCCGGTGGGTCACGAAGTTCAGCACCATCGGGTAGCCGTGCTTTTTTACCGCCTTGGCCATTTCCAGCTTTTGCGCAAACGCTTTCTTCGAGCCGGCGAGCATGTTGTTTACCTGCTCGTCGCTGGCCTGGAAGCTGATCTGGATATGGTCCAGGCCCGCTTCCTTGAAGGCGATGATCTTTTCTTCTGTCAGACCAATGCCCGAGGTGATCAGGTTGGTGTAAAAGCCGAGTCGTCGCGCCTCGGCGATCAGTTCGGCAAGGTCCTGACGCACCAATGGCTCGCCGCCGGAAAACCCGATCTGCGCCGCCCCCATCTCGCGTGCTTCCTGCATGACCTTGAACCATTGCTCAGTGGTCAACTCCTGGCCCTGTTGGGCGAAATCCAGCGGGTTGGAGCAATAAGGGCATTGCAGTGGGCAGCGATAGGTCAGCTCGGCGAGCAGCCACAGCGGCAGGCCGACTTCGGGCGTGGGCGGTATGTAGGGGCTGCTGGTGGCGCGTGCAGTGTCAGTCAACGTTGATCCGGTTTTTTTTCAAAATTGATCCAGTTTTTCTTACTGGCGCCTTCCATGAACTCGTCGACGTCCATGCCCAGCTCGGGAACATTGGGGAATTGCTGATGAAGCGTGTCGATGATGTCAGCGATGGTGCGCTTTGCATCGATCAGCCCGCCAATCAGGGCCGCGCTGTCATTGAGTTTGATCATGCCTTCGGGATAAAGAACCACATGGGCTTTTTGCGCAGGTTCGTACTGAAAGCGATAACCCGTACTCCATTTGGGAACCTTGGACCTGAACGTCAGGTCGTGCTTCAACGTGTGCTTCATAGCGTAATCCCCTTATGCCAGACCTTCTGGTCGGTCACACTGTGGTACGGCGGGCGATTCAACTCGTAGGCCATCGACATTGCGTCGAGCATGCTCCAGAGAATGTCGAGTTTGAACTGCAGGATTTCCAGCATACGCTGCTGGCCTTCGTAGGTCGTGTAGTGCTGTAACGTGATCGCGAGGCCATGTTCCACATCGCGCCGGGCCTGACCCAGGCGGGTACGGAAATACGCGTAACCGGTAGGGTCAATCCACGGGTAATGCTGCGGCCAGCTGTCCAGTCGCGACTGGTGGATCTGCGGCGCGAACAGCTCGGTCAGCGAGCTGCTGGCGGCCTCCTGCCAGTTGGCGCGGCGGGCGAAGTTCACGTAGGCGTCAACGGCAAAACGCACACCCGGCAACACCAGTTCCTGAGAGCGCAATTGATCCGGATCCAGCCCAACGGCCTCGCCGAGGCGTAGCCAGGCTTCGATGCCGCCGTCTTCGCCGGGCGCGCCGTCGTGATCGAGCAAGCGCTGAATCCATTCGCGGCGAATCTCGCGATCCGGGCAGTTGGCCAGAATTGCAGCATCCTTGAGCGGGATATTCACCTGATAGTAAAAACGGTTGGCGACCCAGCCCTGAATCTGCTCACGGGTCGCGTGGCCTTCGTACATCGCCACATGGAACGGGTGGTAGATGTGGTAATACGCGCCCTTGGCACGCAAGGCCTGTTCGAATTCAGCGGGGGACAGCGCAGTCGCTTGGCTCATGTCAGCTCCTAAAGCTCGATGCTCATGCCGTCGTAGGCGACTTCGACATTGCGACGAACCAGCTCGGCGCGCTCCGGGGAGTCTTCGTCGAGAATCGGGTTGGTGTTGTTGATGTGGATAAGCACCTTGCGCTGCTCCGGGAAGCTTTCCAGCACTTCGAGCATGCCGCCGGGGCCGTTCTGGGCCAGATGGCCCATTTCCCGACCGGTGCGAGTGCCGACACCCCGGCGCTGCATTTCGTCGTCGTCCCACATCGTACCGTCGACCAGCAGGCAGTCGGCGTCGCGCATTTTTTCGGCCAGCGCTTCGTCGACCTTGCCCAGACCCGGCGCATAGAACAGCTTGCCGCCTGTGCGCGTGTCTTCGACCAGCAAACCGATATTGTCGCCAGGATGCGGATCGAAACGGTGTGGCGAGTAGGGCGGTGCGGCGCTGCGCAGCGGGAAGGGCGTAAAGCGCAGGTTTGGACAGGCCGGGATCACGAAGCTGCCCTGCAGCTCGATACGGTTCCAGTTCAGACCGCCGTTCCAGTGCTTGAGCATCTCGAACAACGGGAAGCCGGTGCTGAGGTCTTCATGGACCATGTCGGTACACCAGACCTGATGCGGGCAGCCTTCGCGCAGGCTGAGCAGACCGGTGGTGTGGTCGATCTGGCTGTCCATCAGCACGATGGCGCTGATGCCGGTATCGCGCAATGCTCGCCCGGGCTGCATGGGCGCAAAGCCCTGCAATTGCGCACGAATGTCGGGCGAGGCGTTGCACAACACCCAGTGTACGCCGTCGTCCGACAGGGCAATGGACGACTGGGTCCGCGCCTGCGCGTTCAGGCTGCCATCGCGAAAACCTGCGCAATTGACGCAGTTGCAGTTCCATTGGGGGAACCCGCCGCCCGCCGCGGAACCTAGAATCTGGATGTACATGTCAGCTCCTTGGCATACAAAAATAAAGAACAGCCACAACCATAAAAAAAGCCCCGGCGAACCGAGGCTTCACAGCGCACTGAAATCAACGGCTTGCGAAGTACATGGTGACTTCAAAACCGATACGCAGATCAGTGTAAGCAGGTTTAGTCCACGACATAAAAATCTCCTCGGATAAGTGCAGCGGTGGGTGACTACATCTTAGTGCATCGCTGAAGGCATACGTTCAGATGCTTAGGGAGCTATGTTACTCATTTTAACAATTCAGCAGGGCCAGAATCTGCATGAAAGACCGTTACCGTTCAGGTAAGGATCGGGCGTCGACCACCGGAGCAGGGCGGTTGGCGACGATCAGCCAGCCGCTTGCCGCGTCGATCAACTGCTTCGCAGCGCTCGATAACGAGTGTGTATCCAGATTTGACAGCGCACCTTGCAAGGCCGTCAGGTAATCGCCCTCATGCCCGGCAAGGTGCGCGTGCCAGTGCAGGTCTGCCTGCTGTTGACCGGTCATGTTCAACGAATCGAACTGAGCTGATAACGCCTGAACCTGAGCAGGTAAATCGGTGCTGCGAACCCGTTCCGGCAGCTCGCCCAAGAACGTTTCGATGTGCTGAAAAAGCTGTTGGGTGCTGCACGTCGGCGACTGGACCCCAAACAGTAATCCGGTCCTGCCGGCAATTTGCCTGACACCGCTGAACACGGCATAACCCAGTTGCAACTCGACCCGCAGCCGTTGGTAGAACGGTGCTTGCAACAGGTGTGCGAGCAAGCGCCAGGCGGCTTCATCCTCGATGGACATTGAGGGCGCGGGGCAAAAAAGCAGCAGCGCGTCGTCGGGCGAAGAACAGGCTTCAGCGACCCAGCGTTTGCCGGCGTTGACGGCTGGTAACGCAGGTCGCTCTTCCTGCCGAGTGCCTGGCGTTTTATTCAGCGCTGCGTTCAACGGCGGCAGGCTGGACGGGCAGAATCCGTGGGTAAAGCTGATCCAGCGCGAATGTGCCCACGTGGTTTGCAAGTCGAGGGGCTTCTGTTCTGTCTGACGTGTCAGGTAGTGATCAGCGAGCCGCTTGAGCAACTGACGAATCGGGATCAGTGCGGGTTCTTCATGTTGCCCGGTCAAACCCTGCGTATCCGGGCCGGAATGTTGCAGCCTGCGCAGGCAGTGTTCGACCACCGCCGCCATCGGTTCACGCAACCCGTTGAGCTGGAGCTGCCAAAAGGGGCCTTCAGCGCTGAACACCAGAAGCACACCGGCGTGTCGGGCGTCGTCGGTCAACCGCTTGAGCCTGGCATCGAGTGTTCGCCAGAGCGCCGGCTGTGGGCACGGCAACTCCCAACGCAGGTAAACCGCAGCCTCGGCACTGTCGTTTGATGCTGGCTTCAAAAATGGGTTGGGCGCTGGAAGTTGCCACTTGACCCCTCCATCGCTCGGGTTATCCACAGTCGACAAGATGGCCCGCGCGTTGGCGTTGAGTTGATCAAGCAATACGCTCAGGGCTATCGCGCCTTGGTCACTCAACTGCGCAGGGGTGTCGCGGCAGTAATGATGCGCCAGCGCCAATGCGCCACCGGTGTGCAAACGGCGCTGTTGAACACGTTGATAGTCCTCGACCAGTGCCGGCCAGTGAATCCTGAAAAACTCAAGCCAGCTTAAAAACAGGCCGTTGCCGGTGGCTGTGTTTACGACAGCGCCTTTGAACTCGATATCGAGCAAAAGCTGCCCACCGAATTGATACAACGGAGTGGCATTGAGTGAACTGGCCTGGCCCCGTCTGGCCAGTTCGTCACGCAGCCCGCCCTCATGACCCGCATTCAGGCAATGACACAGGAACGCGACCGCCTCGTCGGCCTTGTCTGGCAGATCCTCGCAGGCGAACAGCAGATGCTTTTCAGCTTCGCCCCGTTTAGGGAGGGCCGAAGGGGCGATCAGCGTCGGAGGCGGGAGCTGAGGTGACTTTTCTCCAGGCGTAAACATCATGCCGTATGTTTTTGCCAGCGCCTCCAGCGTTCCCAGAGACTGCGGCCCGGCCAGGCACAGGGTCATTTGCCCGGCTTGATAAAAGCGATGAAAAAAGCCCTTGAGGGCCAGTTGAAACGCCGGGTTGGGCACCGACAGGCTGTAGCGATTACCCGTATGAAAGCCGCGCAAAGGATGCTGAGGATTGATCGCGGCCAACAGGTCCGTCTGACTGCGCGCTTCGGCATCCCCGACCCAGGCGATGAATTCGGCGTGCAGCACTTCGCGTTCGCGCAGTTGGTCCGCCACGGCCATGCGGGGATGGGCGAGCATGTCGCACAGACGCTCCAGCCCTTGAGCGAAGCTGGTTTGCGGCAGCTCGAAGAAAAAATCGGTCGTGCGCTCGCGGGTGCTGGCGTTGACCTGACCGCCATGACGTTGCACGAACGTCATCAGATCTTCCCCTTTCGGAAAACGCTCGGTGCCCAGAAAGAACAGGTGCTCCAGAAAATGCGCCAGCCCCGGCCACGCCTGCGGCGCATCGTGACTGCCTGCGGCTACACGTAACGACGCCGCACTGCGCTTGAGCCGCGAGTCGTGACACAGCACCACACTCAGGCCGTTGGCCAGCGTGATACGTCTGAGGTCAGCAGATTGCGGGGCAGGCATGAGGGCGTCCACGGCAGCAGGGAAGGCGAAGCGTCATGCTAGCGGATAACCGACGGAGTTCGCGAGCCTGGCACGATAGTCGAGATAGCCGATACATTCGCAGAAATGGGGTCACCTGAAACACCGCCTTCGCGAACAAGTTCGCTCCCACAGGGGGCGGTGTCGGGCTCGGTAAATGTGGGAGTGACCGGGGCGGCGATCCGCATTGCTCACGAAGAGGCCGGTGCAGCTGTTTGATGCATCAGTGTAGGGCTCGGGTCAGTGGTGTATACAGTACAGGTCTCCCACAGGCAGCCCTGTCTGCCCGGTAATGTGGGAGTGAGCTTGCTCACGAAGAGGCGGGTGCAGCTGCTTGATGTATCTGTGCCTGGCTCGGGTCAGTGGCGCATAAAGCTCAGGTCTCCCACAGGCAGCCATGTGTGCCCGGTAAATGTGGGAGTGAGCTTGCTCACGAAGAGGCCGGTGCAGCTGCTTGATGCATCAGTGTCGAGCTCGGGTCAGTGGCGCATAGATAGCCGATACATTCGCAGAAATGAGGTCACTTGAAACACCGCCTTCGCGAACAAGTTCGCTCCCACAGGGGGGCAGTGTCGGGCTCGGTAAATGTGGGAGTGACCGGGGCGGCGATCCGCATTGCTCACGAAGAGGCCGGTGCAGCTGCTTGATGTATCAGTGCCTGGCTCGGGTCAGTGGCGTATAAAGTTCAGGTCTTCGATCCACAAAATAATCATTCACTGTCCTGGCCTGCGCCAGAAGCGCTTTGTCCAGCGTCCCGACGAGCAAGTCTTCATCCTGGCCTGCCAGCAGCGGGCGGCTGCCGTCAGGTGCGCAAAGGCTGCTGAGCCCGCAATAGCGAATATCGCCTTCGCTGCCGCAATAATTGGCGTACACCACGTAACAGTGATTTTCGAAGGCCCGCGCCCGCACGGTTACCTCACAGACGAAATCGTAAGGCGCCATGTTTGCGGTCGGCACCAGAATCAGCTCGGCACCGCCCAGTGCCAGGCGGCGGGTGTTTTCGGGAAACTCGACGTCGTAGCAAATCAGCAATCCCAGTTTCCAGCCATTCAGCTCGACCACGGGACAGTGATCGTCGCCCGCTGTGAACATCGACCTGTCCAGCTCGCTGAACAGGTGCGTCTTGCGGTAGTTGCACACGCTCACGCCGTGGCTGTCGATCAACTGCACGGCGTTATAAATCTGCTCATCGGCACCGCGTTCCGGGTATCCGTACAGAATCGCGATGCCGCTTGCCTGAGCGATGGCAGCAATGCGAGTCGCCGCCAAGCCGTCAGAGGGTTGCGCCAGCTCACCAACGGCGTGAGCGCCGATGTTATAGCCGGTCAGAAACATCTCCGGGCAAACCAGCACCTGCGCGCCTTGGCTGGCTGCGGCAATGGCCTGTTGTTCAAGCCGATTCAGGTTGCCGCTGACATCCAGCGGCAAGGGCGGGCATTGGTAAAGCGCAATGCGCATGACATTTCCTTTTTGCCGGTCAGTCAGTCAGCCAGCGCAATCGGGCCGATGTCGTGGAACACATCGCCGGGGCCGGGGTTTTCGGCGTGGGTCTTGCCGCCGAAGTGATTCATAATGCCCCACACCGCGTTCAACGACGTCTGCACTGCGCCTTCCACCCAGGCCGGTGTCCAGGACACATCGTCACCGGCGATGAACATGCCGCGCTGTTCGCTGGGCATGTCCTGCTGCATGAAGTGCGCGTACATGCGCTGGTTATAGCGGTAATGGCCCGGCAGCGCACCTTTGAATGCCCCCAGAAAGTGCGGATCGGCTTCCCACGACACGGTGATCGGGTCGCCGATGATGCGTGCTGCGATGTCCACTTTCGGATAGATCTTCTTCAGCGCATCGAGCGCCAGCTTCACGCGTTTTTCGATGGGTTGCGGCAACATCTTCAGCGCATCGCTCATCCACGAGTAAGACAGGCAGATCACGCCCGGTTTGTCGTCGCCGTTGTCGAACAGGTACGTGCCACGGGTCAGGCGGTCGGTGAGGGTCATGCTCATCAGATCGCGCCCCGTTTCCGGGTCCTTGTCCTTCCAGAATGGACGGTCGACCATGACGAAGGTTTTGGAGGACTGCATATAGCGTGTGCGGTCCAGCGCCATCCACATCTTCTGTGAGAACAGCGACTCTTCGCACTCGATCTGAGTGGTCAGCAGCCAGCTCTGGCAGGTGGTCAGCACGGCGGCGTATTGACGGGTGTCGCCCCAGTTGTCAGTGACGGAAAAGCTTCCATCTTCGGCTCGTGCGATACGTTTCACGCCGGGACGCGGAGCGCCACGGTGCAGCGATGACAGGCTGGTGCCCTTGGGCCAGTGGGCGCAGCGCTCGGGCACATGGCTCCACAGACCGACCGGCACTTGCTGCACGCCGCCGACAATCAGGTGCTGGTGTTCATCGCAGTTGGTCATCACGACGCGAAAGATTTCCAGCATCGAATTGGGGAAATCCGAATCCCAGCCGCCTGTACCAAAGCCCACCTGACCGAACACTTCGCGGTGGTAGAAAGACAGTTTGGCGAACGCTTTGGACGTCGCGACGAAGTCGTAGAAGGTACGGTCGTCCCAGAGCGGAACCAGTTTGTTCCACAGCTCTTTGAGGCGCGGCACGTCACGGTCGCGGATCGCCTGCTGGATGTCGCCGAATTGCGAACCGCTTTCCAGTGCATCGGCCCAGGCATCCGCCACTTCCTGAAACAGGGCAGGCAGGTCCGAAAGCATCTGGGCGTAATAGGTGGTGCCTTCCAGGTCGATGACCGTGCTGCCGGAGGCGGCGGTCAGCGGGTTGGGGAAGGGCCGGGACTCAAGGCCCAGCTTGTCGACGTAATGAAAGAACGCCGTCGAGGACACCGGGAAACGCATGCCGCCCAGCTCGGCAACGATGCCCTTGGCGCCTTCGAACTCTTGCGAGCGCAACCGGCCGCCCATCTTGGACGCCTCGTACACCACGGGTTTGAGGCCCATCTTCATCAATTCATAGGCCGCGACCAGCCCGGCAATACCGGCCCCGATAATCGCCACTTCCGCGCCGTGGTTTTCGTCTGGGATGCTGCCCAAGCCTTTCGGGTGCTCGATCCACTCGTCAAAGGCAAACGGAAAATCAGGGCCGAACATCGTGATCGGCTTTTTGCCGTTGGCGGGGTGACGGTTGTTTTTCATGACTGACCTTGGGTAGCAACGGCGAAAAACAACAGTTTAGATAACTGCACACACGTTAATAAGACGCAAAGTGTCGTCGATATGATGTTTGTCTGTACGAAGTGACGAGAGGGCTGGCCATTTTGATTGATCGAGCGGGATCAACGGGTTCTTCAGACAGGCTGCCCGCGGTCGATCTTGCTGCTGAGAATGATCGACGTTGTGGTTTTCTCGACGCCGTCCACACTGCCGATCAGGTCCAGCAACTGGTCGAGTTGCTCGGGTGAGTCGGTACGCAGCCAGGCCACGTAATCGAACTCGCCGCTCACCGCGCACAGTTGCTGAACCTGCGCCAATGCGCTTAGCCGGCGCAGTACTTCCTTGCCGGAACGGGGTTGCACGGTGATGCCGACATACGCCTGCAAACCGCCATCGACCACCCGCTTGCCGAGGCGGACACCGTAGCCGGTAATCACGTTGCTGCTTTCCAGCCGGGCCAGCCGAGAGGTCACTGTGGTGCGGGCGATTCCCAACTGACGGGCCAGCATGGCGACGCTTTCGCGGGCGTTGATCTGCAACGCAGCGATCAGTTTTCGATCAATCTCATCCAGCGTCGGCGGGCGGGTGTCGGACACAGGCATTTCCTTCAGAACTTCCAGCGTCTGGCGGTCTTCGCCAGCCGGGCTTGCAACCCGTCCAGATTTTGCGCCAGTTGTTGAGTCATCAAGTGATAGCCCATCAACTCGGCGGGGATGACCGGCTGTGCCGGTGTGCTTTCCGATGTTCTTTCCAGCCGTTCAGTGGCCCCTGTTTGCAGCGCGCGGGCCATGCCGATCAACTGACGACGGATCTGGCGATAATCGTTGTCCAGCGACGCCTTCAATGACTCGCCCGCAGCCTGATCCAGGTTGGCAGGCCGGATGTTGGCCAGAATTTCGAGCGTGCTCAGGCACATGCGGAAGTGCCCCTGAATCGCGTCCAGTTCGACCATCGACATCTTCACTTCCTTGGAGACGGACGGCAGCAGCGAGCGCAGTTGCAGCATCGTGGCGTTCAGCCTGGCTGTGAGCTTCAAATGCTCGTCAGCCGTGACCGGCTGGCCTTGCACGATGCGTCCATACACCTTGGCGCAGTCACGCAAGCCGCTGGCCAGGTTGTAGCGCCAGGAAAACACGGCGTAGAGCGGAAGCGCGAAGGAGAACGCCAACGCCAGCGCGATACCGATCAGGATGTCTACCGTCCGCCACAGCCCGTCACTGATCGGGTTGTAACCGTGCCCCGCAACGATAAACAGCGTGATCGCGGACAGCAGCGCGGTATAGCCGCCTTTGCCGATGGCGTGATAAGCGAAGAACCCGCACATCACCGACATCATGGCGTAGGTCAGCAACGGCATTTCCAGATAGCCCTGCTGCACCACCACGATCAGACCCAGCCCGGCGCCGATCAGCGTCCCGTAGGCACGCTCGACCGATTTCTTGCCGATATTGCCGTGGTGCTGCAAGCCGCCGATCACGATCAGCATCGTGACCGATGCCCATTCGCCGTGAGGCAGATTGAGGCCTGTGGTCAGCAGGATCGTGACCAGCAACCCCACCGCAATTCGCGCCGCGTGGATCAGCCGCGCATGTCGATAGCGACGATACGGGTCCAGCAGCGGGCGCAAAACAGGGCGTAGCCAAGAGGGTATGAAAGCAGAGCGCGAATTCGTCATGCGTTAAAAGACCGCGAGGGCAGGGAAGAGATCCCTGGTTGGATGATGATGAAGTCAAGTAAGCCACATTTGACGTGAAATGGGTGGTGTTTGTTGTCGGCCACCCGGGACAAAATCGGCAGTCTGCCCGCCCGAAATAGCGTTATGACTGCAGAAGGAAGCAGCTTTTTGATGATTTAAGGTGGCTCTATGTGATGCTTTATCCTTTTTAATGTGTCACTTCATGATCTCTTATGTGCATGTTCAAGTGCGCAATTGTGCTACTTGATGAATCCATACACCCCGTGCCAGAAATCGCCTGCCTTGATGGCGGCAAATTTCTTGTCGGATGGAGGGCGGGTATTGAGGAAGGATCCGATGGCATTTCAACTGCGTCTGTCGCAAGCCCACGATCTGCCAGACTTGATGCGTATCTCGACGCAGGCCCGTTCTCGTTATAGAACCATTCCCTCTCTGGCGTACATCGCCGACACGCCTGCGTTGAACGCAGACAGATTCAAAGCCTGTCGGGTCATGGTGGCTGTCGACCGGCACGATCAGCAGGTCGTTGGTTTTGCGGCCACACGACCCCTCGACGGGCTTTTATACCTGGACAATATTGCCGTTGATCCGCGTGTTTCAGGCTTTGGCGTGGGTGTGAGCTTACTGACGTCCGCCCTGGCATATGCGGATGCTCTTCAGGTGCAAGCGATAAGCCTGACGACATTCCGTGAACCGATCTGGAACGGGCCCTGGTTTCGAAAGCACGGCTTTCTTCCGATGCCTGAGGCCCATATGGGCGCAGGGCTGAAGGCCGTTATCGAGCGTCAGTCGTTGACGCTCGACCCGGTGACGCGTGAAACCCTCTGGCGTTGTTGCAATCGCTGACCCGCCGTCTGCCTTCGATCCATTGTTCAACATTCGTACAGCCAGCCTTTGCCATATTCGCCTTGTCAGCCCGATCTTTCGCTTTGGCGAGAGCTGCGGCGCTCCCGTCAAAATGTATCAAAACAGAAATAGTGTGGACGCTTTGTCACTACAAAATGCACGCCACTCGCTGAAGGATCGGCTCTGAACCCATAACGACAACTCTCTCAGGCTTCTCCTTTCAGACGAGCGAATATTTGCTGCCATGAATAACCTGAACCTGCTGCAGCCTTACCGGAACGAACCGTCGGCGAATGTGATTTACGGTCCGATTCAACCCCAATTGTTGCGCGAAGAAGTCTTGGCCGACCTGCTTGAAGCCAGCGCGCAACGCGACCCGGAACACGTGGCCTTGATCTTCGGCGATCGCCAGATCAGTTACCGGGAGCTGAATCAACAGGCTGATCAAGTCGCGTCTGCGCTGATCGGGGCAGGCGTTCGGCCAGGGCAGATCGTCGGCCTCTGGCTGCCACGCGGCATCGAGCTTCTGGTCATGCAGGCCGGCATCGCCAAGACCGGTGCAGCCTGGCTGCCGCTGGATCAGGATACGCCGGTTGAACGTCTGCAGATTTGTCTGGAGGACGCCGATGCAGTGGGGGTGGTCTGCTGTGAAACGCTGAGACCGCTGCTGGCCGATACCGGGCTGACGGTGTGGACTGCCGAAGTGCTGTTGATGCAGACCTACACGGTTCCGGTTCGACGCAGCGGCGTGTCGCCGGACCATCCTGCCTATGTGATCTACACCTCGGGCTCGACCGGCAAGCCCAAGGGCATTGTGATTTCCCAGCGCAGCATCTGCCATTTTCTGCGCAGCGAAAACGCGGTGTTGGGCATCCGTGCCAGCGACCGTGTCTATCAGGGGTTTTCGGTCGCGTTCGACATGTCGTTCGAGGAAATCTGGATCGCCTACCTGGTGGGCGCAACGCTGTGGATCGGGCCGAAAGAAACCAGCGGCGACCCCGAAACCCTGCCGAGGCTGTTGAACGAACAGCGCATCAGCGTGCTGCACGCAGTGCCCACATTGCTGGCGCTGTTCAGTGAAGACGTCCCGAGCCTGCGGTTGATCAATCTGGGCGGCGAAATGTGCCCGGATTCTCTGGTCGAGCGCTGGGCCACGCCAGCCCGGCAGATGTTCAATACGTATGGGCCGACCGAAGCCACGGTGTCAGCCAGTCTGGCGCCGCTGTCACGTGGAAAACCGGTCACCATTGGCACGCCGCTGCCCAATTACGGGCTGCTGGTGATTGCCAACGACCCGGCGGTCGGTAGCACGGTGGCGCCAAGTCTTCTGCCGCGTGGCAAAGTGGGCGAGCTGTGCATTATTGGTCCTGGTCTGGCCGAAGGTTATCTGGGCCGGCCGGACCTGACCGAGGATAAATTCCTGCCCAACCCGTGGTCCACCGGTTATCACGACGCGCGTCTGTACCGCACGGGCGATCTGGCGCGGATCGATGCGGAAGGGCAAGTGCAATGCCTGGGGCGTGCCGATGATCAGGTGAAGATTCGTGGCTTCCGTGTCGAATTGGGCGAGATCGAAGCCTTGCTGGCGCAACAGCCCGGCGTCGGCACCACCGCCGTTTTGCTGCGTAACGAAAATGGCGTCGATCAGTTGGTCGCTTATCTGGTGTGCGACGCCGAGCCCTCTCCCGTCTTCACGAGCGAGCTGCGCAAGGTCCTGCAAACTCAACTGCCACCGTACATGGTGCCGGGGCATTTCGAGTTGCTCGACAGCATGCCGCGCCTGACCTCCGGCAAAATCGACCGCAAAGCGCTCAAGGCACGTCCTCTGGCAATAAGTGTCAGCAGCGGCGAATCCGATGCGCCAGGAACTGAAGGCGAAGTTGCACTGTTCGCCGCCTTGGCGACGCTCTTTCCCGGCCTGCCGATCCGTCGCGACGCTGATTTTTTCACTGACCTGGGCGGGCATTCGTTCTTTGCCGCCCGTTTGGCGTCGGCCCTGCGTGCCAATCCTCGTTTCGCTCAAATCACTGTGCGGGACATCTACCAGCAACGGCGTATCAGCGCGATTGCCGAAGTGCTGGACCTGGCATCGCAAGAGACGGCGGCCCCGGAGGACTGGACACCTCCTTCCGCATGGCGGCGCTGGCGGTGCGGTGTTGCGCAGGCGCTGGCCTTGCCGGTGATGGTCAGTCTGCGGATGACGCAGTGGCTTGCGCCGTTCTTTACCTATCACTTTCTCACCGGCTCACCCGAGGACTCCATTGCACTGGCGACCGTCGCGTCGATCTCGGTATTTCTGATGGCGACCGTGCTGCAGTTTTTCATTGCCATCGCCGGCAAGTGGCTGATAGCCGGACGCCTGAAGCCCGGCGTCTACCCGTTGTGGGGCGTCACCTACTTCCGCTGGTGGGCTGCGGATCGCGTGGTCGAGTCAGCGCCGGTGTATCTGTTAAGCGGCTCTTCGCTTTACCCCCTGTGGCTGCGGGCTTTGGGCGCCAGGATCGGGCAGGAAGTAGTGATCGGTGGAACCACGGCTCGGATACCCGACCTTCTGCAGATCGGGGACGGCGTCAGCATCGGCAATGGCGTCAGCTTCGAGAACGCGCGTGTCGAGCGGGGCCAGTTGCGCTTGGGGCAGATCACCTTGCAGGACAACGCCTGCGTCGGCTCTTACGTAATCATGGAAGGCAATACCGCTGTCGGCCCGTGGGGCCATCTGGAATCCCAGTCAGCGCTGGCGGACGGCCGCGAAGTTCCGGCTGGCCGCCTCTGGCAGGGCTCACCGGCACGGGATGTCGGTGCCTTTGATATCCTCAGCCAGCCAGCACGCCCCATCGTCACTCGTGCGCGCTTGCGTGCAGAAAAACTGTTTTTCTGCCTGGGCGTCCTGCTGGTCGCCACGCTGTTTTTCATCCCGGTGTTCCCGACCTTTTTCCTGATCGACTGGTTCGATACCCAACATTTCTTGCCGGGGTTTGAAGGGAGCGGGGTGGCCGGTCAACTTATCCGCTATTTCATTCTCGCTTTCCCGGCCAGTGCCGTGTTGATCGTGGCGACGGTGCTGGCCTCCGCGGCGTTGCGCTGGATCGTGTTCCCTCGCCTCAAGCCGGGCCGTTACGCGGTCCACAGCAACATCTATTGCGCCAAGTGGATGATCAGCCAGATACAGGAAGCGAGCCTGAACGTGCTGTCCGGCATTTACGCCACGGTGTATTCGCCATTCTGGTACAGGCTGCTGGGCGCAAAAGTCGGGCGTGATGCCGAGATTTCCAGCGCGCAGGGTGTGATCCCCGACATGCTCACCCTGGGCGATGAAACCTTTATCGCCGACGCCGTCATGCTAGGCGATGAGCGTATCGATGGCGGCTGGATGACTTTGCAACCGACGGTCGTTTCCAACCGCAGCTTTGTCGGTAATGGCAGTTACATTTCGGACGGCACCGTACTGCCTGAAAACGTCCTGATCGGCGTTCACTCCTGTGCGCCGCACAACGACAAGTTGGTCGATGGCGACACCTGGCTGGGGTCGCCCCCGATCAACCTGCCTGCCCGGGAGCAGTCAAGCGGTGCGCCTGAGTCGCTGACCTTCAAGCCTTCGCCATTGCGCCGCCTGGCGCGAGGCTTGGTCGAAGCCGTGCGTATCGTCACCCCGCACGCGATGGTCATCGCGGTCGGCTACACCGTCATGCTCGACCTCATGCCGCTGGCCGAAGACGAGCGCTGGGGTGCCGTGCTGGCGTACCTTGCGGCGATTGGCCTGGCGTACAGCGTGGGCAACTTTTTGCTGATAACGGCCCTGAAATGGGTGGTCATCGGTCGCTACCGCAAACGTGCAGACCCGATGTGGACACCCTTTGTATGGTTTTCAGAGGGCATCACCAGCCTTTACGAAGGCATGGCCGCGCCGAACTTCATGCGCTACCTGCGCGGCACGCCGTGGTTGCCGCTGGCCTTCAACCTGCTCGGCTGCAAGATTGGCCGTGGGGTGTACATGGACACAACCGACATCACCGAATTCGACTGCGTCCGTATTGGCGCCAACAGTGAACTGAATGCCGGGGCCTGCCCGCAAACTCACTTGTTCGAAGACCGGATCATGAAAATCGACCACGTCGTCATCGGCGAACGCGTCTACATGGGACCACGCAGCGCCGTGCTGTACAGCGCCGCAGTGGGCGACGATGCGCATCTCGGCTCACTGACACTGGTGATGAAAGGCGAACACATTCCCGCCGCCAGCCGCTGGGCCGGATGCCCTGCGGCACCTGACAGGGCATGAGCCTCGGGGCGATCTGGGCATTCGACGAGGATGGCCGGCTCGCCTCTCGCCAGCCATTCCCGCACGACGGGATATTGCTGGTCAGCAGCACTATCAGAGCCAGCAGCACGCGCGTCGAAGCGAGACAACGCATTCGCACCTGCGTGCGTCACGCCCTCAGCCAATACCTCGGTTTGTCACCTGACGCAATCGCCTTCATCAGCCACCCCGGACACGCCCCGCGACTGATGATTAACGACTGGCTGGAACCGGGATTTTCCATCAGCCACGAAGCCGGATGTTCCCTGGCGGCTGTCCACCTGCACGGGGCGGTGGGGGTTGATGTGATGCAGGTTCAGGATGTGCCCGATTGGCAGGTTGTGGCGCAGGACTACCTCGGCGCTGACGTGACTGCGCGACTGATGAGTGTGCCTGAGGCGATGCGCTCGACGGCATTTGCCAAAGCCTGGTGTGAGCGGGAGGCGTTGTTGAAGCTGCATGGGCTGGAATTGGGGGAGTGGGGCCAGGTGGGGATGTTAATGGGGGAGGGGGTTGAGGTTGAGGTGGGGCGTGGGATGGTTGGGGTGGTGGCTTTGGCGACTGCAGCTCATCACCCGCACAAATCTTCTAAACATCCTTTCCAAAACGGGTAAGTTAATCGTCCGTACCGTTTAACGCTGACCCATTTATGCCCGGAGTCTTTTTTGGATAAACGCAACTGGATTGAGCTGTCCCAGGACGCAGATACCGGGATTGAATCGATTCGCGCCCATTTTCAGGGCCATGACTACGACCCGCACTGGCATGACAGTTTTTTGGTGGGGGGTTAATTGGTCAACCCCAAGGTCTGGATGATGGCGGTGGCAACGGTGAGCTTTTTTGCCGATGGCAGCGACAAGACCATGCGGCTGGTGGTGTTGTCACTGGTGTTTCTGTTGGTTTCCTTACCCTGCATGACCCTATGGGCACTGCTCGGTGTGGGCAGTAAACGCGCTTTTGGTTCAGAGCAGGCGCTCAAGTGCATGAACCGTGTACTGGCTTTTTTATTGTTGGTGCAGGCTTGGTTGACTGTATTGATTTAGGGTACAAAAAAGCCGCGCAATGCGCGGCTTTCAATGCTGTGGGCCCAAACGGACTCGAACCGTAGACCAAAGGATTATGAGTTGCCTAGAAACGCTGTGGGCCTAACAAAACTGTTTATAGGAGAGCGTAGGCACACAAAGCGGAAAGCATTATAAACAGCGGGTTTGACGTGGTGTTGAGACAGTAGTGAGAGCTTATAGCTGTACCGGGTGGGTACCGAAATACTGAACCAGATTCACGCTCGTAAGGTTTCCATACACGAGTTGATCACTGCATTTCGTCCTGGTAATTGGCTTAGTGTATGATTTCCCCTTTTTCTCTATTGACCCCGTAAAAAAACAGTTCTCAGGGAGAGTTTTATGAAACTACTGGCCATTGTCCAGGGTGATGTCACAGACCACGGAGGGTATGTTATTAACGGCGACCAAACAAAGCGTATCAATGGTTTTCCCGTAGCGCATAGGGGCTGTGACGTCACCTGCCCATTGCATGGCGCTAGCAAAATTATTGGTGAAGGAAACACCTTCCACGTAGACGGATACATAATCGCGCTAGAAGGCGACCTGACCAGTTGCGGAGCACGCTTGATATCCCGACAGCAGAGCTTTTTTCGGGTTGAGAGGCGGTCGAGTGCTATGGAGTCCGCGTTCTCTACTCCGGTCAGTAACGCTCAGAGTGATGCTAGCGAGTCTGGGGTAGATGCGGTTGTGCAGTCAGTTGATTTAGCTATAGGTCAACGAGAGTCTGTGATGTGTGATGAGCGTTTTCGTCTTTTCAATGACAAACGCACCAGCCTTGGCCATCTGGGATACGTGGTTATGCAAGACCAACGTTGCACTGCCGTTAGCGCGCTTGACGTGCAAGGCTATAGCCGCAGCCATAAAAGCCCCGCAGTTGCCGCTCTACAAATCGCAACCAACGCCCCGCGGCCGGTCATGGAATAGCCCAATGTCTCTGAACGATTTTACACGCACCAATGCCTTAGGCCCTGATACTTACTATGCCTTGCCCCAAGGTGCCTCGCACACCTACGCCCCTACAGACACCCCAGCCAAAGAAGTCATCCTCCAAAGCCTGGCCTTAACTCGAATCCCGAGAGCCATGCGCAACATGGGGTGGGACACCGCAGCGGCGCTGATGCAGAGATGGTTTGACAGTCCAGCGTGGGAAATGCCGGAGGAGTGGAAGGTGCAGGAAACACAGCCTGACCCAATGAGCCTGTCTCCCGCGCAGTGCGATGAAAGCATCGTGAAGATGGAATGGGCAATGCAGTTTGAGCGATGCAGGCAGGCTGTTGAGGAGGCTGAGTTACTTCTGACCACAGTCAATGCTAAAGCTCGTTTAAATAGGCTGCTGAAAAAGGCAGGCTGGAGCGGGACAGGGGCGTTTGAGCTTGGGTCTCATGCCATGACTGCATTACAGATGGATTCCGTATCTCAAGTAAATTTCATTAAAATCGGTAGCTTCTGGGATGTATTAGACGATATGTATGGCGCATTAGGGGCGGCGACATTAAAGATAGGTGTTATAGGGAGCACTTTTAGCAAAATAGATAGCCTGACCAAAGAGAAACATGAATGTTTTCATATAGATCAGGTAGGGTTTTATATTCGCGATCACTATGATTTTAATGGCTTTCAATATCTAGGTACTTGTACAGAAGATCATGTGTTAACAAAAAAAGAAGATGTGATATCCATGACGCCACTGGGGCGTTTAGTGGTTAGATTGAAAGATGGGCCCTTTGCTGCAATTTACAATGGTGATTTTCGAGAATACAGAAGTAAAATAGGCAAGGGGGGAGACTTTATTATCTACTCCGATATATTGTGGAAAAAAATTGATAGGACCATTGATCTAGGAACGCGCCAATGAAAATATCATCGGCAAGGGTAAGATTTTTTTTGGCATATATTATAATAGCTTGTAGCCTTTGGACTGCTTCCGAGTGGTGGGAAAGAGCGCTAGCCAAGAGATCAGGAGCACCACTCATCAGCCCGGACGGGTGTTATCGACTGGAAGCTTTCGAGCCTTTTTGGGTGTTGCCTAATGTACTCCATCGAGAACCAGACCCTAATGGGGTTAGATCGCCAAAATGGTTTCCATGGTGGGGCAGCCCCGGCTTTTACAGGCTGTACGATCATCGAGACGGAAAATTGATTTCAGAAACCAAGGTTTACGATCGTGAATCAGGGGCATGGGGAATTGACTGGGGGGAGGGCTCGGGTTTCATTTACTCAGGGCTGATCCCTATTGGCCCAACTGTTCCTGGTTGCATGCGTCATCGGCCCACACTTCAGAAATCGCAATGAAAAGTGCAGCATCGCCAAGCCTGCCACTGCAGCAGGCTTTGGCAGTATCAGAGCGCGCGATCTGGGTCTTTAAAATCGAGGGGATGAAACGGGATTGCCTGCTAATCTGAGCGTTCGCTACATTAACGCACTTCGGCAGCAGTATCACTACAATGTCGCTGCCTCTTGGCCCTTGCCCCATACTTTACAGGCGTGCGTGTCTCACCTACTGGTGATCTTCACGATCAAGAAGACACCGTAGGGATCTTGGTAGTCGAGTTTCCAGGTAGGCACAAGATCGAGGTCCACGCTTTTGCTTTTTTCCAGATTGCTTTGAAAGACGTTGCTGAAATCGAAATCAGTATTGCGCCAGGCGATTTGGGAATTAGGGAATACACACAAGCCCCAGAGCAGCTACGCCTATCTGATTTAAGTGAGCATCTTCGACGTCAGCATTCCCTAAACGAATAGGGAGCTCCTATGAGCGTATTATGACTAATCAAAAATTTGGGTATCTAGTCGCGGCGATTTTCGTGCTGCTCGTGGTTTTCCACCGTCAGCTGATTGGTTGGATTGATGTCGACGGATTCTGGTGTCTGGTCTTTTTTGTCGCAGTGTTTACGGGCCGCTTGAGCCTGTACGTTTACAGGAAATCGCGAGGTCGGAAAGACAGTCTCGATACTCGCCGTTGGTGGGATATCTAGAAAACGCGTCTGGGTTGCCTAGCGATACCAGGCCGATTTACCAACTTGCTTGAGCGCTGCTTCCAGCATCATGCGCCCTGAACCGCCACGCTGGATGTAGACAACCCTCACCATTTCGTCTTCGGTACGCCGAGACCAGTCCTCCGCATCATGCTTGGTACGGAAGGTTTTAGCCACAGTTGGCCAACCGGTTTTGCGGATCAATGCCTTCCAGGTGCCGGAAGGAGTTTTGACTAGTGTCGCCATCTGAAAGAACGCCAAATGTGTACTGGCGCACCAGCGCTACACCGATTTTGTCCCTCTGGACCATAAGACTGTATCCCCGGAGCACCACCCAGAAACACAAAAGCCGCGCAATGCGCGGCTTCCAAAGGTGGTGGGCCCACACGGACTCGAACCGTGGACCAAAGGATTATGAGTCCTCTGCTCTAACCAACTGAGCTATGGGCCCTCAGTAGGCCGCGGATTATAACGGCGGTTTCGCGGCTGTGCTATCCGAAAAGTCCGAAACATTCATAAGAAGAAATTTCGTACCGAATTCATCGGGGTGGAGGGGCAGGCTGATGATGTAGCCCTGGATCTGTTCGCAGCCTTCGTCGGTGAGGAATTTCTGTTGTTCGCTGTTCTCGACGCCTTCGGCGATCACGGTCAGTTGCATGCTGCGCCCCAGTGCGACGATGGCGCGGACGATGGCGGCGTCGTGGGTGTCTTCCGGGAGGCCGCGGATGAAGGACTGATCGATCTTGAGGATGTCCAGTGGCAGCCGTTTCAGATAGCTCAGTGAGGAATAGCCGGTGCCGAAGTCATCGATGGCCAGCTGGACGCCGAGTGTTTTCAGTTTGTGCAGCACGGCCAGTGCTTCCTGGGTCTGGCTCATGATGAAGTTTTCGGTGATTTCCAGTTGCAGGCAGTCCGGGACCAGGCCGTTGTCGGCTAGCAGTTGTTCGATGCGTTCAACCAGGTTCGGCTGGCGCAGTTGGGCGCCGGCCAGGTTGACGGACACCGGGCCGAACGGCTTGAAGGCTTTGCGCCACTTGCCCATCTGGACGCAGGCCTGCTCCAGCACCCAGTCGCCAATCTGCAGGATCATGCCGTTTTCTTCCGCGAGCGGAATGAAGTGTTCAGGCGGTACTTCGCCAAAGGTCGGATGGCTCCAGCGGATCAGCGCTTCTGCGCCCACCAGTGTGTGGCTCAGGAGGCTGATCTTGGGCTGGTAAGCCAGGCTCAACTGGTTGCGGTCCAGCGCTCTTCTCAATTCCTGCTCAAGTGCAATGCGTTCGCTGGCCTGTTCGGTGAGGTCCCGGGTGTAGCTCTCGACCCGGTTGCGGCCCTGCGCCTTGGAGCGGTACATGGCGGCGTCGGCATTTTTGACCAGCGTTGCGACGTCGGTGCCGTCGGTGGGGAACACGCAGCTGCCGATGCTTGGGCTGATATACAGCTCGTGCTCACCCGCCTCGAAAGGGGTGTTGAAGCAGGCCAGCAGTTTGTTGGCGATGGCCTTGGCGTCGCAGGCCTGCAACAGGCCGGGCAGCAGCACGATGAACTCGTCGCCGCCGAGTCGCGCGACGGTATCGATGTCGCGCAGGGTTTCCTTGAGGCGATGGGCAATGCCCTTGAGCAACAAATCGCCCACCGGGTGGCCCAGGCTGTCATTGATGTGTTTAAAGCGGTCCAGGTCGAGGAACAGCACTGCGCCAAGGCTGCCGGATTCTTCGCTGTGCAGTAACGCCGACTGAAGGCGGCTCTCGAACAGGGTGCGATTGGGCAGGCCGGTGAGCGGGTCGTGGTGAGCCTGATAGTCCAGGCGCGCCTGTGCCTGTTTGAGGCTGGAAATGTCAGCGAACACCGCCACGAAGTGGGTGAGCAGGTTCTCTTTGTTGCGGACGGCGCTCACGGTCAGCCAGCTCGGATACAGCTCGCCACTCTTGCGCCGGTTGCTGATTTCGCCTTGCCAGTGGCCTTCGGCAGTCAGTTGATGCCACATGGCGGCGTAGAACGCGCTGTCATGCTGGCCTGATGCGAGCAGGCGAGGCGTCTTGCCGATGGCTTCGCCCTCGCTGTACCCGGTGATTTCAGTAAAGGCGCGGTTGACGGCAGTGATGCGCTGGTGGGTGTCGGTGATCAGCACGCCCTCGGCAGTGCTCTCGAAAACGGTCGCGGCCAGGCGCAGTTTTTCCTGCATTTGCTGGCTTTGGGTGATGTCCCGCGAAATGGTCAGCAGGCAGTCTTCACCGCCGATGATGAGCGGTTGTGAGGACAGCTCGCATAATCTGATGTCGCCGCTGATATTGCGGAGCCGGGCACGGAAGTCTCGAACGGAGCCGTTGCGCTTTATTTGCTCGATGAGTCGATGGCGCTCGCTCAGATCAGCCCAGATGCCCATATCGAACGTTGAATGCTCAAGGCAGTGCTGTTCGCTATAGCCCGTGATGTTGCAGAAACCTTCGTTGACTTCCAGCATCATCCCGTCCAGTTGGCGGGTGATGCCCAGCCCGTCTGGCGAGGCATGGAAGGCCTTGGCGAACTTCTCTTCGGACATTTGCAGTTGCTGCTGAGCCAGCTTGAGCTGAGTGATGTCACGAACGACCACCAGTACCGCTGGCGTGGAGCCCTGATCAAACGGCTGCGCTGACATGAGCCCTGAAAAGGTTTCGCCGCTGCTGCGACGGAAGGGGATTTCCAGGTTGTGGATACTGCCCGTTTGCAGTTGCTGAAGAACGTTGGGGCCCATACCGGGCACAGCCCATAGGTCCAGCTCGGTGGGTGTTTTGCCGATCACGTCGTCTATGGCAAGCCCCGTTTGTTCGACGAATGCCTCGTTGGCATCCATGATGTGCCCATCGATAAGGCTGGCGATGATCATCGCGTCCGGGCATTGAGCGAAGACCGAGGCGAATCTGCCTTCGGACAGGCGCAGGGCTTCCCGGTCGCTAATGTCGATCATTAATCCACGCATAAGTGGCTCACATCCGTGTCTGACCGTTTCTGATAAGGGTGTGACATGGCCTTGAGCTATGTATTTAACTCAGGCTTGTCCCGAAAGCGTTGTATCCGGGTAGATACATAGTTGTAGGTCAATTCGCCGATACCTGCAATTAGACCGATGGCTGACAAGGCCTGCGTCGATCACGCTTGCGCCTTGGCCTGCTGTGTGGATTCTGGTTCGCCAGAAACGCAAAACCCCCGGCGTGCCGGGGGTTTTGTTGACTCGCTCGTGCGATTACTCGTCAAGGAATGAGCGCAGATGCTCGCTTCTTGTCGGGTGACGCAGCTTGCGCAGTGCCTTGGCTTCGATCTGACGAATCCGCTCGCGGGTTACGTCGAACTGCTTACCGACCTCTTCAAGCGTGTGGTCGGTATTCATGTCGATGCCGAAACGCATACGCAGAACCTTCGCTTCACGGGCGGTGAGGCCCGACAGCACTTCGCGTGTCGCTTCTTTCAGGCTTTCAACAGTGGCGACATCGATTGGCGACTGCATGGTCGAGTCTTCGATGAAGTCACCCAAGTGCGAATCTTCGTCATCGCCGATCGGGGTTTCCATGGAGATCGGCTCTTTGGCGATCTTCAATACCTTGCGGATTTTATCCTCAGGCATTTCCATGCGTTCACCCAGCTCTTCCGGGGTCGGTTCGCGACCCATTTCCTGCAGCATCTGCCGGGAAATACGGTTGAGCTTGTTGATCGTCTCGATCATATGCACCGGAATACGAATGGTGCGGGCCTGGTCGGCAATCGAGCGAGTGATCGCCTGACGGATCCACCAGGTGGCATAGGTCGAGAACTTGTAGCCACGACGGTATTCGAACTTGTCCACAGCCTTCATCAAGCCGATGTTGCCTTCCTGGATCAGATCGAGGAATTGCAGGCCACGGTTGGTGTACTTCTTGGCGATGGAGATCACCAGACGCAAGTTTGCTTCAACCATCTCTTTCTTCGCGCGGCGGGCTTTGGCCTCACCGATCGACATGCGACGGTTGATGTCCTTGATCTCGGCTATTTTCAGGCCGGTCTCTTCTTCCAGTGCTGCGAGTTTCTGCTGGCAACGCTGGATATCAGGCTGCAAACGCGCGATGGCTTCGGCGTACTTGCTCTTGCCTTTGGCCAGTGCGTCGGTCCAGCTTTCGTCGACTTCGTTGCCCGGGAACTGGCGCAGGAAGTCGGCGCGTGGCATACGTGCATCACGTACACACAGCTGCATGATGGCGCGTTCCTGAGCACGAAGACGCTCAAGAGCACCGCGTACACGCTCGACCAGACCCTCAAACTGTTTTGGAACCAGTTTGATCGGCATGAACAGTTCGGCGAGGGCAACCATTTCAGCAATGGCGTGCTTGTCGTCGCGACCGAGCTTTTTCAGTGCCTTGCGGGTGATTTCCATTTGATCGGAAACCGCACCGAAGCGCTGCTGGGCGATGACCGGATCGGGACCGCTCTCGACTTCGTCTTCTTCGTCGCTGGCGTCTGCCGACTCTTCCTCGTCGTCGTCAGCACCTTCAGCCTTGACGGCTTTGGGGTCGACGGGCGGAGGGACTTCGGCAGGCGGCGCAATGCCGTCGTCCGGGTCGATATAACCGCTCAGAACATCGGAGAGGCGACCGCCTTCGCTGGTGACACGTGTGTATTCGGAGAGAATATGGTCAACCGTGCCTGGGAAGTGCGCGATAGCGCCCATCACTTCACGGATGCCTTCTTCGATACGTTTGGCGATTTCGATTTCGCCTTCACGGGTCAGAAGTTCAACGGTGCCCATCTCACGCATGTACATACGAACGGGATCGGTGGTACGACCAATGTCGGTCTCGACCGCTGCCAGTGCTGCGGCCGCTTCTTCTGCGGCTGCCTCATCGGTATCGGCGTCGGCCAGCATCAAGGCGTCCGCATCCGGAGCACTCTCGTGTACCGGGATCCCCATGTCGTTGATCATGCGGATGATGTCTTCCACCTGCTCGGGATCTGAAATATCCTCGGGCAGGTGGTCGTTGACCTCTGCGTAAGTCAGATACTTCTGCTCACGACCCAGGGTGATCAACTCTTTGATACGAGACTGCTGTTGCGCTTTTCCGGACATAACACCCTATCCACTGAAGGTCTTGGCGGGCAAAAAACAAGCCGAGGATTATACCCGAGCTATGACCTCACGCGCCAGTTGAGGTCGGGTTTTGTGCAGAATGATTACGACTGAGCAGCTTTACCAGCTGCGCTTTCTCTTCGGCCGTCAGGCCGGTGTCACGGTCTTTTCTGATCAATTGATCAATATTTCGCGAACGTTGGTCCGCCGATAGCTTAGTTATAGTGTCGAAAAACTGTTGTTCAAGGTTGTCGGCCTCAATCAGCCATTCCTTTTCGGCCAGGGCGCGCAGCAAACGGCCCTGTTCAGTCCCGTGCCACCGCGCTATCAACTGTAACGACCGCAGGTTGGGATTCTTTTGTCTGGCTTCAATGAGCGCGACAAGTAATTGTGCGTTTGACTGGTCTTCTGCCGCGAAATGGCTGGCATTTTCGACCTTTTCGGCCAGTTCCGGGTGATGCAGCAATGTTCTGAGGGCGGCCTGCATCGGTGGCTCGACGGCCGTCGGAACGCGGGGCGCGCGCGGCTCGAAGTCCTGACGCTTGCCTTTTTTGCCCCAGGACTTGTTGTCCCACTTTTTCTGATTCGGACCGCCGGTTTTCTTGGGCGTCCATTCCTGCTGCTGTTCGTAACCGCCCTGTGGCGGGTAGTCGGCGTAGTCAGGCGCGGCGTCGTAGTCGACGTACGGGTCGTAGCTGGGCGGTGCATCGGCGGGCGCGCTTTGCACCAGCTGACTCACTGCCTCGCCGGTCAGCCCGGTGATTTCAGTCAGGCGCTGACGCATCAGAATGCGCAGGTTCGCGCCTGGCACTTTATCGATCAGCGGTGCAGCGAGCGTGGCCATGTGCGCTTTGCCTTCCAGCGAGCGCGGGTCAGACTCTTTGGTCAGTTGCTCGAAAAAGTAGTCGGCCAGCGGCTGGGCATGCTGATTGATGCGTGCCTTGAACGCGTCGGTGCCTTCGGAGCGCACCAGTGTGTCCGGGTCTTCGCCTTCAGGCAGGAACAGAAAACGAGCCCGACGCCCGTCCTGAAGGTTCGACAATGTGGCTTCAAGCGCTCGCCATGCGGCGTTGCGTCCGGCCTGGTCACCGTCGAAACAGAACAGCACGTTGGGCACGACCCTGAACAGCCGTTTCAAATGCTCTTCGCTGGTGGCGGTGCCCAGTGTCGCCACCGCATTGCGCAGGCCTTGCTGGGCCAGCGCGATCACGTCCATGTAGCCTTCAACGACGATGATTTCATCGAGGTTGCGATTGAATTTGCGTGCCTCGAACAGCCCGTACAGTTCCTGACCCTTGTGAAACACCGGTGTTTCCGGGGAGTTCAGGTATTTGGGTTTGTCATCGCCCAGCACTCGACCACCAAAGGCGATGACGCGGCCGCGAGAGTCGCGGATCGGAAACATGACCCGGTCGCGGAAGCGGTCGTAACGTTTGCCGGTTTCAGCGTTTTCGATCAGCAGGCCTGCGTCGATCATGACCTTTTGCTGTAGCGAATCACTGCTCAAGTGCTTGTAAAGGTTGTCCCAGCCGGGCGGCGCGAAGCCAAGGCCGAAGTCCCGTGCTATTTCGCCGGAGAGGCCGCGGCCCTTGAGGTAATCCACCGCAGCCTTGCGCGAGGGATGGCTTTTCAGGGCCTGGCGATAGAACTCTGCGGCGGCAGTCAGCAGCGGGTAGAGCGGGGAGTCGGTTGGCTGGCGTGGTTTTTGACCTTTGACGCCCTGCTCGCGAGGCACTTCCATGCCGGCGGCCTTGGCGAGGTCCTCGACAGCCTGGGGGAAATCCAGGTTGTCGTGGTCCATGATAAAGCCAAGCGCATTGCCGCCTGCGCCGCAGCCAAAGCAGTAGTAAAACTGCTTGTCCGGGCTGACGCTGAAAGAGGGTGTCTTTTCTTTGTGAAACGGGCAGCACGCGCTGTAGTTCTTGCCGGATTTCTTGAGCTGCACGCGCGAACTGACAACATCGACAATGTCGGTGCGGTTCAGAAGGTCGTCGATAAAGCTCTGGGGGATCAGCCCGGCCATGGCGTTCTCGTCATTCAAGCGCGTTGCAGAAGTATCGGGAGACTCTACGAGCGTTCCGTCAGCCTGTCAGCCGTCTTTTTGCATTGAAATGGCAATAAGCGGGCACGTCTTTGCATCCGAAGGTCGGGCTGAGTTCAAAGGGGTAGGGTGGGCACATGATCATACGAACAGGTCATCGAGCCAGAGGCTGCAATGCTGATGTTGAATGCCTGAAAAGACGCTGCCTTGGCTGAGCTTCTTGCGAAGTCATCAAGGCATACTCGTCTTGTCATCGGCCAGTTTATTGCCCGGCTGGGCATGACCAATGCTGCCTGTAAACAGGCTGGACGTGCTTGATTGAGTGTCTGGGTCGCATCTGCGGCCTGAACAGGTCAATCAATCTAGCTAACGCAAAACAGCAAAGCTGTAACTGCCGACAGCCCGGCTGTGTGGCCGGGCAAGGCAGAAGCTTGCGACGCAGGTCTGTAAATTAATACAGACGAACGGCGCGGCGCTGTTCGCGCTGGACTTTCTTGGCGTGGCGTTTGACAGCAGCTGCTGCCTTGCGCTTACGCTCCGAAGTCGGCTTCTCGTAAAATTCGCGGCTACGAACTTCAGCCAGAACACCGGCTTTTTCGCAGGAGCGCTTGAAACGACGCAGAGCTACGTCGAAGGGTTCGTTCTCTTTAACTTTGACGGCTGGCATCCAGAGCTACCTTCATTCATTACCGGGGTCAACGCTTAGTGCAAACACTGCACAAAAGTACGTCGGTTTTTAAGGGTTGCGGATGTTAACCCCTCATTGAGAGGAATGCAAAGCCTCTGATCGAAAACCGCTGGTCGGCACCTCGGTCGGCGACTATTATGCGCGCCTTCAAATCTGCCCCCAACAAGGCGCAACCCCATGCTAGTACTGGGATTAGAAACCTCCTGCGACGAAACCGGCGTCGCGTTGTACGACAGTGAACGCGGTTTGCTGGCGGACGCTTTATTCAGCCAGATCGATCTGCACCGCGCCTACGGCGGTGTGGTGCCGGAACTCGCGTCGCGTGATCACGTCAAGCGCATGCTGCCCCTGATCCGCCAGACACTGGCCGAAGCGGACTGTGTTGCCACCGACATCGACGCCATCGCGTATACCGCCGGGCCGGGCCTTGTGGGTGCGTTGCTGGTCGGCGCGTCGTGCGCCCAGGCGCTGGCGTTCGCGTGGGACATTCCGGCATTGGGTGTTCACCACATGGAAGGCCATTTGCTGGCCCCGATGCTGGAAGAAAACCCGCCACAGTTTCCGTTCGTCGCCTTGCTGGTGTCCGGTGGTCATACACAGCTGGTGCGTGTCGACGGTATCGGTCAGTACGAACTGCTGGGCGAGACGCTGGACGATGCGGCAGGCGAAGCGTTCGACAAGACCGCGAAGATGATGGGCATGCAGTATCCCGGTGGGCCGGAGATTTCGAAAGCGGCCATGCAGGGTGTGCCGGGGCGTTTTGTCTTTCCTCGACCGATGACCGATCGTCCCGGGCTGGCGTTCAGCTTCAGCGGCCTGAAAACCTCAGCGCTCAATACCTGGCAGCAGTGTCAGCGTGCTGGAGACGACAGTGAGCAAACCCGCTGCGACATCGCGCTGGCCTTCCAGCAGGCGGTGGTGGAGACTTTGACCATCAAGTGCAAACGCGCGCTCAAGCAGACCGGTCTCAAGAGCCTGGTCATCGCCGGCGGTGTGAGTGCCAACAAGGCGCTGCGGGTCTCGCTGGAAAGCATGCTCGGCGATCTGCGCGGGCATGTTTACTACGCACGGCCCGAATTCTGTACCGATAACGGCGCGATGATCGCCTTTGCGGGTTGTCAGCGTCTGCAGGCCGGGCAGAAGGAAGGTTTGAGCATTAACGTGCAGGCGCGCTGGCCGATGGAGCAGTTGTCGGGAATCTGAAGGCATGCGAGGGCGGTGGTTTTCGTGTCGTTGCTCAGAAATGCCGTTCGCGCCCGGCCAGCAGGTCGCGTAGATTGCCGCGATGGCGCCAGACGATGAGCAGGGTCAACACGCTCATCGGCAACAAGGCGTGCGGCTCCTGCCAGGCCAGTAATGGCAGTGTCAGGGGTGTAGCGATCAGCGCCGCGAGCGAGCTGGTACGGGTCAGGTAAAACGTCAGCAGCCAGGCGACTACCGCCAGGGCTGCTGCGGGCGGGTAAAGCCCCAGTAACACACCGGCGGCCGTTGCAACGCCTTTGCCGCCGCGGAACCGAAAGTACAGCGGAAACAGATGGCCGAGCACTGCGCAGACGCCGATCCAGCCTTGCTGAGAGGGATCAAGCCCCAAGGTGCCGGCAAGCAATACCGGAATCAGGCCTTTGCAGAGGTCGCCGAGCAGGGTCAGTATGGCCAGCTTTTTCCCGGCCAGACGCAACATGTTGGTGGCGCCGGCATTGCCGGAACCGCTGGCGCGCGGGTCCGGGCTGCCGCTGAGGCGGCTGAGCAGGATGGCAAAGGACAGTGAGCCAAGCAGGTAGGCGAAAGCCGCCAGTGACCAAAACATGCTAACCATTCCGGGCGAGGATGCCCTGATTCTAACGGCGCATCGCGCCCTTGTCGTGCAGTGGAGAGTAGTGCTTGGACAGAGTTTTCATCGAGGGCCTTGAGGTGGATACCGTCATCGGCGCGTATGACTGGGAACGTGGCATCCGTCAGTGCCTGCGTCTGGACCTCAGTTTTGCCTGGGACAATCGGCCTGCCGCGGCGGGCGACGACCTGAGCAAGGCGCTCGACTACGCCAGTGTCTCGACGCGTATTCAGGCGTTCGCCGAGCACGCGCAGTTTCAATTGGTCGAGACGTTCGCTGAACGTCTGGCCGAAGTGCTGATGAGCGAATTCACCATTCCCTGGCTGCGCTTGAAACTGACCAAGCCCGGCGCCGTTGCCGCCGCTGCCGGTGTAGGCGTGGAGATCGAGCGCGGATGTCGCTGACCCGGATCTTCCTCGGCCTGGGGAGCAATATCGAGCGTGAACGGCACCTGCAGGCGGGGCTTGATGCGCTGGATGGCTTTTTGACCGACATGCGTTGCTCGCCGGTTTTCGAGAGCCATGCCGTGGGCATCAAGAGCGGGCCGTTTTTCAATCTGGTGGTTTCGGCACTGACCGATTTGCCACTGACGGAGCTGGATCGCCGACTGAAATTCATCGAGGCGGACAACGGGCGTTACGCGCCTGACCGTGTAGGCCTGCCGCTGGACATCGATGTGCTGTTGTACGGGGAACAGGTCGGCAACTTTGATGGGCTGATTTTGCCTAGGGCGGAAATTCTCAAAAATGCCTTCGTTTTGCGCCCACTTGCACTGATTGCCCCCGAACGCCTGCATCCGGGGGTAGGCCTGTCGTTCAGCAAGTTGTGGGCGGATGCGCAGATTGACCAGCAGCTTTGGCCGGTTGCATTTGAGTGGCGTGGGGTAGAGTTGACGCCTGAGCATTTGCTGCGCAGCTAAGGTTGTCTCGCTTTCCAGTTCAACCGCAGAGCTTCCAGGGCTGCGCTATCACGCTGGAGCGTCAGTCCGCTTTTGATTCTGCCCGGAGTCCGTGGGAGCGAACTTGTTCGCGAAAGCTTTATTCTGGGCGATACATCTTCAGCGGATGTCACGGCCCTTTCGCGAACAAGTTCGCTCCCATGCTCTTCTGTCAGAAGCCTGTAAGCCCTCTATTCCAGGCGTTCTGGGGCTTGTGTATAACGATGAGCGTCGCAGCGATAGCTCGCGCGCGTAAGTCAGGCCATCTGCTCCGCCTTGTACGCTTTCAGCGCCTTCAGACGCTCGTTCTTCAGCGCATCGCCCAGTTCCTTGCCCTTGAGGCCTTGCTCCAGCAGCGGTTGTACTGACACGGTTCGGGCGGCGTGTGCTGCGCCGCGCAGGTAGTCGGCCTGTGGATAACTGCGCTGTTCGAAACCGTGGCGGCCTCGTGCATCCATCTCGCAGGCGGCAATGAACTCTTCGAACCGCTGCGGCCGACGATAGACGTCGAAGCTGTGCAGCAACTCCAGCAAGGTCAAGGGCTTCAGTTCCAGCGCCCGGTGCCCGTGAGTGTGATATTGACCGACCAGCAGCGCCAGCTCCTGGCATTCCTTGGGCACGCGAAAGCGCTCGTTGACTGCTTTTATCGGGCGCAGGCCTTTGTGTTCGTGAGCGATATGGCGAGGCCATTCGGATTCGGGTGTCAGCCCTTTGCCGAGATCGTGCAACAGGCAGGCCCAGCGCACGGTCAGTGGGTGTTTGTGAATCGCAGACTGCTCAAGCACGCTGAGAACATGCACGCCGGTGTCTATTTCAGGGTGATGGGCTGCTGGTTGCGGGACGCCAAACAGCGCTTCGACTTCCGGTATCAATTCGCCGAGCGCACCGCAGTCATGCAGCACCTGGATGAAAACCTGAGGCTGGTCCTCCATGAGGGCGCGAGAGATTTCCTTCCAGCTTCGCTCGGCGGTGAGGGCCTTGAGTTCGCCCGATTCACTAAGCTGTCGCATCAGGTCCATCGTCTCGGAGGCGATGGTGAAGCCGTGACCGGCGTAACGTGCCGCAAACCGGGCGACGCGCAGGACTCTGAGCGGATCTTCGGCGAATGCGGGTGAAACGTGACGCAATATTCGCGCTTCCAGGTCCCGCTGCCCGTTGTAAGGGTCGGTCAGATTGCCGTCCTTGTCTTCGGCCATCGCGTTGATGGTCAGGTCGCGACGGATCAGGTCCTGCTCAAGGGTCACCTCGGGGCTGGCGTGAAAAACAAAGCCGCCATAGCCCACACCGCTTTTGCGCTCGGTGCGCGCCAAGGCGTATTCCTCATTGGTCAGCGGGTGCAGGAACACCGGGAAGTCTGTGCCGACCGGGCGATAGCCCTTGACCAGCATCTCCTCGGTACTGGCGCCCACCACCACCCAATCGATATCTGTAACGGGTTGCCCCAGCAGGCGATCGCGTACTGCACCGCCAACTTTATAAATCTGCATAAAAAACCTCCGTAAGCGCGACAGGATAAACCTTGCGTCGCGCTCGTGGAGGCCAAAACCGAATCAAGGGCGGATAATTAATATTCACCGCTCTACAGCTTAAAGGTGTACAACCGCCAAATCACGCCGGGGATATTCACTGTCGGCATGCTCGCCTTTTGGTGGTACATGATGGACTTTGACCACCTCATCGCCCTGAAGGGTTTCCAGGTGGATGTCAAAACCCCACAACCGATGCAAGTGCTTGAGCACCTCATCTGTCGATTCGCCCAGCGGTTTGCGGTTGTGCTGCTGGTGGCGCAGGGTCAGTGAGCGGTCGCCGCGGCGATCAATGCTGTAGATCTGTATGTTGGGTTCCCGATTGCCAAGGTTGTACTGGGCAGCGAGAATTTCGCGGATGGTCCGGTAACCGTTTTCATCGTGAATTGCAGGCACAACCAGGTCTTCTTTCTGATCGTCATCCATGATGCTGAACAGCTTGAGGTCGCGAATGACCTTGGGTGACAGGTACTGAAGGATGAAACTCTCATCCTTGAAACTGCCCATCGCAAACTTGATCGCTGTCAGCCAGTCGGTCCCGGCAATTTCCGGGAACCACTGCCGATCCTCATCAGTGGGGTGTTCGCACATCCTTCTGATGTCCTGATACATGGCAAACCCGAGGGTATAAGGGTTGATACCGCTGTAATACGGACTGTCGAAACCGGGCTGATAGATCACGCTGGTGTGCGACTGCAGGAACTCCATCATGAAGCCGTCGGTAACAAGCCCCTCGTCATACAGGTCATTCATCAGCGTGTAGTGCCAGAACGTCGCCCAGCCTTCGTTCATCACTTGGGTCTGGCGCTGGGGGTAAAAATACTGCGCAATCTTGCGTACGATTCGCACCACTTCACGCTGCCAGGGCTCCAGCAACGGTGCGTGCTTTTCGATGAAATAAAGAATGTTTTCCTGAGGTTCGGCAGGGAAGCGAGCGTTATCCTCTTTGTTGCCTTTGTCGGCGTTCTTCGGAATGGTGCGCCAAAGATCGTTGATCTGTCGTTGCAGATGCTCTTCACGGTCCTTCTGTCGGCGCCGCTCTTCTTCGGCAGAAATCGGGTACGGGCGTTTGTACCGGTCCACTCCGTAGTTCATCAGCGCGTGGCAGGAGTCGAGCAAGTCTTCCACCGCATCGATCCCGTGGCGTTCTTCGCACTGCATGATGTACTGCTTGGCGAACACCAGATAATCGATGATCGAGCTGGCGTCGGTCCAGGTGCGGAACAGGTAGTTGCCCTTGAAGAAACTGTTGTGCCCGTAGCAGGCATGAGCGACAACCAGCGCTTGCATGCAGATGGTGTTTTCTTCCATCAGGTAGGCGATACATGGGTCGGAGTTGATCACGATCTCGTAGGCCAGACCCATCTGGCCTCGCGAGTAGGATTTTTCAGTGCTGAGGAAGTGCTTGCCGTAAGACCAGTGGTGATAACCCAGCGGCATGCCCACCGAGGCATAGGCATCCATCATCTGCTCGGCCGTGATCACCTCGATCTGATTGGGATAAGTATCCAGGGCATACCGCTCGGCGATTCTGCCGATTTCCCGGTCGTAGGCCCGAATCAGTTCGAACGTCCACTCTGACCCGGTGGAAAGGGGTTGGCGTTTCTGCTCTCTGGCGGTCATGACACTAACCTTCGCTGGAAGAGTTCGCGGAATACCGGATAGATATCACCGGCAGAGACCAGCTGCTGCTGGGCGAAGGTGTCGGCGAACTCGTCACCGATACGCTCGTATTCGTACCACAGGGCCTGATGTTCACGCGGCGTGATTTCCACGTACGTGTAGTACTGCACGAAAGGCATGATCTGTTTGGTCAGGATCTCGCGGCAGATGGGCGAGTCATCGTTCCAGTTGTCGCCGTCCGAAGCCTGAGCTGCGTAGATGTTCCATTCGCTGGTCGGGTAGCGTGCCGCCATGATCTCCTGCATCAGTTTCAGGGCGCTTGAAACGATCGTGCCGCCGGTTTCCCGTGAGTAAAAAAACTCTTCTTCGTCCACTTCGCGGGCACTGGTGTGGTGGCGAATGAACACGACCTCGATTTTGTCGTAGTTACGCTTGAGAAACAGGTACAGCAGGATGAAGAACCGTTTGGCGATGTCCTTGGTTGCCTGGGTCATGGAGCCGGAAACGTCCATCAGGCAGAACATGACGGCTTTGGAACTGGGGTTGGGTTGCTTGACCAGCAGGTTGTATTTGAGGTCGAAGGTGTCGAGGTAGGGCACACGACGAATGCGCGCTTTCAACTTCTCTATGTCTACTTCCAGCTCCTGAATGTCGCCAAAATTGTCGGGTTCTTCGCGCTTCATGCGCTCAAGTTCGCTGATCGACTCCCGGAGCTTTGCACGACTGCTGCCAGACAGCGCAATGCGTCGCGCATGGGCGGAGCGCAGGGTGCGAATAATGTTGATGCGGGAAGGGTTACCTTCGTTGCTAATCCCGGCCCGCACTGTTTTGAACGTGTCCGTGCCGGTCAGGTTGCGTTTGACCAGATTCGGCAGTTCGAGGTCTTCGAACATGAACTCAAGAAACTCTTCCTGAGTGATCTGAAACGAAAACTCATCCATGCCTTCGCCGGAGTTGCCTGCCTTGCCAGGCCCTTTGCCGCCAGCGCCGCCTTGTGGGCGGGCGATGTGCTCGCCGGTGGTGAATTCCTTGTTGCCGGGATGGACGACCGTCTGCTTGCCGCCACGACCATGGTGCAGCACCGGTTCGTCGATGTCGCGCCCGGGGATGCTGATCTGTTCGCCGTGTTCCATGTCTGTAATGGATCGCCGGCTGACAGCTTCCTCCACCGCCTTCTTGATATGGTCACGATAACGACGCAGAAACCTCTGTCGGTTTACCGTGCTCTTGTTCTTGCCATTGAGACGTCGGTCGATCACATAGCTCATAGGCCCCTCCGGGGAGCTTCAAGTTGTAAGCTTCAAGCTGCAAACGAATGCTCTTTCAGCCCCGGAATGGAGGCCTGACCGCTGTTCGCCTGCAGCCGATAGCTTGAAGCTGACACCTGCTTTTATTGCGACTTGCGCACGCGCAGATACCATTCGGAAAGCAGGCGAACCTGTTTGTCCGTATAGCCCCTCTCGACCATTCGAGTCACGAAGTCGTTGTGCTTTTGTTGGTCCTCTTTGCTGGCCTTGGCGTTGAAGCTGATGACCGGCAGGAGGTCCTCGGTGTTGGAGAACATTTTCTTCTCGATCACCACACGCAGCTTCTCGTAGCTGAGCCAGGTCGGGTTTTTGCCATTGTTGTTGGCGCGGGCACGCAATACGAAGTTGACGATCTCGTTGCGGAAATCTTTCGGGTTGCTGATGCCTGCCGGTTTCTCGATCTTCTCCAGTTCCTCGTTCAAAGCCACGCGGTTGAGAATCTCGCCGGTCTCGGGATCGCGGTACTCCTGATCCTGAATCCAGAAGTCTGCATACAGCACGTAGCGGTCGAAGATGTTCTGACCGTATTCACTGTACGACTCCAGGTACGCCGTCTGGATTTCCTTGCCGATAAACTCGATGTAGCGCGGTGCCAGGTATTCCTTGATGAACCGCAGGTAACGCTCGCGGGTTTCGGCAGGGAACTGCTCCTGTTCGATCTGCTGTTCCAGCACGTACAGCAGGTGGACCGGGTTGGCGGCGATTTCGTGCGGATCGAAGTTGAAGACCTTGGACAGGATCTTGAACGCAAAGCGGGTAGACAGGCCGTTCATGCCTTCGTCGACGCCTGCGCTGTCCCGGTATTCCTGAATCGACTTGGCTTTGGGGTCAGTGTCTTTCAGGTTCTCGCCGTCATACACACGCATCTTGGAGTAGATGTTGGAGTTATCCGGCTCCTTGAGGCGAGAGAGCGTGGTGAACTGCGCAAGCATTTTCAGGGTGTCGGGCGCGCAATGCGCCTTGGCCAGCGAACTGTTGAACAGCAGTTTGTCGTAGATCTTGATCTCATCGCTGACGCGCAGGCAGTACGGCACCTTTACGATGTAGATACGGTCGATGAACGCTTCGTTGTTCTTGTTGTTGCGGAAGCTGTGCCATTCCGATTCGTTGGAGTGGGCCAGCAGAATGCCGGTGAACGGGATCGCCCCCAGCCCTTCGGTGCTGTTGTAGTTACCTTCCTGGGTCGCCGTCAGTAACGGGTGCAGGACTTTGATGGGCGCCTTGAACATCTCGACGAATTCCATCATGCCCTGGTTGGCACGGCACAGTGCGCCGGAGTAGCTATAAGCATCGGCGTCATTTTGTGGATATTCTTCGAGCTTGCGGATATCGACCTTACCGACCAGCGCGGAAATGTCCTGGTTGTTCTCGTCTCCCGGCTCGGTTTTCGCCACCGCGATCTGATTGAGGATCGAAGGGTAGAGCTTGACGACCTTGAACTGGCTGATGTCGCCCCCGAATTCGGCCAGACGCTTGGTCGCCCAAGGCGACATGATCGTGCTCAGGTAACGTCGCGGAATTCCGAAATCCTCTTCCAGAATCGCGCCGTCTTCAGTGGCATTGAACAGGCCCAGCGGCGACTCGAAAACCGGTGAGCCCTTGATGGCGTAGAAAGGGACTTTTTCGATGAGTTGTTTAAGCTTTTCGGCCAGGGACGATTTACCACCGCCAACCGGGCCGAGCAGGTAGAGGATTTGTTTCTTTTCTTCCAGGCCTTGGGCGGCATGGCGGAAATACGAAACGATCTGGTCGATGCATTCTTCCATCCCGTGGAAGTCCGCAAAGGCCGGATAGCGGCGTATGACCTTGTTGGAAAATATTCGCGATAATCGCGAGTTGACGGACGTGTCCACCAGCTCGGGCTCACCAATGGCCAGCAGCAGACGTTCTGCGGCAGAGGCGTAGGCGCTGCGATCCTGTTTACAGAGCTCTAGATACTCCTGTAGCGAGAGCTCTTCCTGTCGTGTGCTTTCAAAGCGTTGTTGGAAGTGGCTGAATATGCTCATGACGTCACCTCGCTCGATACGTAGAGCCGGCGGCGGATCTCAGTCGATGCTGGCAGCAGCCGATCACTCGGTCACTGTTTACCCCCCAGAACACCTTAATAATAGCTACCGATAACCCACGCGCCGGTGTACCGGCTCTCCCCTGAATACGGATGGCCTAGGCTAAGGATAGTTCGGATTCGGAAAGATAAAGAAGGGATGCGCGAGAAGAGGGGGGGACCGTTCGTCAGATGGCGCGCAAGCCCGCGTAGAACGCGGGATCCGCTGTCAGAAAAATATTTTGTATCAGCCTTGCACGGTTTCTTCGGGGTAAGTCGTGCGCCACAGCTCAAAACCGCCGTCCACGCTGTACACGTCGGAGAAGCCCTGGCCTACCAGGTAAGCCGCGGCGCTTTGACTGGAGTTGCCGTGATAGCAGACCACGAGCAGAGGCTTGTCGAGGTCTGCCTCGCGGATGAAGTCTGCAATCGAGTGATTGTCCAGATGCACGGCGTCAGGAATGCGATTGCTCTGAAACGCTTGCGCATCGCGAACATCGACCAGCACGGCGCCCTGATCGCGCAGCGCTTTGGCCTGGTCAGGCGGAATACGTTTGAAATCGGTCATTGCTGGGGCTCCTGGGCCTGAGGTTGCTGAGTGTCTGCGACGCCCGGCTGCATGCTGACAATCTGCCCGGGGGCGGCGTTGCCGACAGCATCGCAATTGCAGTGATGACGTTCAAGCGTGTCGACGTTGAGCAGCGTCATGGCGCCGCCCCATACACAGCCGCTGTCCAGCGCAAAGACTCCCGGCTCGTCGCAGCGGCCTTCAAGAGCGGCCCAGTGACCGAAGATGATGTTCACCTCGCGAGTCTTGCGGCTCTCGTGACTGAACCAGGGCGCATAGCCAGGTAACGCGGTGCCGACACCTTCCTTGCTCTTGAGGTCGAGTTTGCCGTCGCGGGTGCAGAAGCGCATGCGCGTGAAACAGTTGGTGATCACCCGCCATCGCGTCACGCCGCTCAAGTTGCTGTCCCATTTGGCCGGTTCGTTGCCGTACATGCCATCAAGGAAGGCACCATAGGACTGGTCGTCCTGAAGCGCCTGTTCAACTTCGGCGGCGTACTTCAGCGCTTTTTTCAGCGACCACTGCGGGGCGATGCCGGCATGAACCATGGCGACGTTGCGGCTTTCATCGTAATGCATGAGTTTCTGTTGGCGCAGCCAGCCCAGCAGTGCTTCCCGATCCGGGGCGTCCAGAATCTCGCGCAGTGTGTCGCCTTTTTTAAGGCGCTCAGCGTTACGGGCAGCGGCAAGCAGGTGCAGGTCATGATTTCCGAGCACGCAGACCAGCGATTCGCGGATGTTGTACAGGTATCGAAGGGTTTCCAGCGACTGAGGACCGCGGTTGACCAGGTCGCCTACCAGCCAGAGTCGATCCTGGTCCGGATCGAAATGAACATGTTCCAGCAGGCACTTCAAGGGCTCAAGACAGCCCTGCAGGTCACCGACGGCGTAAACTGACATCAGTGCAGCGAGCCTGGAGCGGCCAGCCGGAACGGAGCAATGACCGCATCGAAGCGTTTACCGTCTTCGGCCAGCATCTGATAGGTGCCCTGCATGGTACCGACCATGGTCGTCATCACCGTGCCGCTGCTGTAGGTATGGCTGTCGCCAACCTTGATCAGCGGTTGCTGGCCCACAACACCCTCGCCGCGTACTTCTTCGACGTGACCATCACCGTTGGTGATGACCCAGTGTCGGGACAGCAGCTTGGCAGGCAGTTCACCGTTGTTGTGAACGGTGATGGTGTAGGCGAAAGCAAAGCGGTTCTGATCGGTTTGCGACTGTTCTGCAAGGAAGCGTGTGACGACTTTGACGTCGACCTTGTAACGAGAATCGGACATGCAGGAGACCTTGAAAGCGAAAGCGAAAAAAGGGCGTGTGCGGCAGGTAGAACAGTCTAGGACAAGTCGCCGGGAAATGACGACGGATAAAACCGTTTACGTGCCCTGAGACTCACTCCGTCATGACTTTTTCGCTGAGCGTGTCTGCCAGACGAACAAATGCGGCCAGGTCCAGCTGCTCGGGGCGCAGGCTGCCGTCGACGCCGGAAGCTGTAATTTCATCGCTGCTGAGCAACAGCTTGAGCGTGTTGCGCAAGGTCTTGCGACGCTGATTGAACGCTTCACGTACAACCCGCTCCAGCACGCGGTGGTCCTTGGCAGGGTGTGGCAGTGTTTCGTGCGGGACCAGACGGACAATGGCCGAGTCCACCTTGGGAGGCGGATTGAAGGCACCTGGCCCGACGTTGAACAGATGCTCCACGCGGCAATGGTACTGAACCATGATCGACAGACGACCCCAGTCGCCGCCGCCAGGGCCGGCAGCCATGCGCTCGACCACTTCCTTCTGCAGCATGAAGTGCATGTCGCGAATCAGGCTGGCGTTCTGCAGCAGGTGAAAAATCAGCGGTGTCGAGATGTTGTACGGCAGGTTACCGACCACACGCAGGCTGCGAGGCTCGGCGCCGAGGCTGTTGAAGTCGAACTTCAGCGCATCGCCCTGATGCAGGTTGAAGTTGGGCTTGCTGGCGAACTGGCTGTTCAGGATCGGGATCAGGTCCTTGTCCAGTTCGACCACATCCAGTCGGGCGCCGCTGTCGAGCAGCCCCTCGGTCAGTGCGCCCTGGCCTGGTCCGATTTCCAGCAGGCGGTCTTCAGGTTTGCTGCGGATGGCACGCAGGATCTTGTCGATAACGCCTGCGTCGTGCAGGAAGTTCTGCCCGAAGCGCTTGCGCGCCCGGTGTTGGTAGTGCTCGGTCATGAGTGGGTCTCGGCCATCTGGTAGGCGGTTTGCAGTGCAACGTTCAGGCTGCCGGTGTCGATGTCCCCGCTGCCCGCCAGGTCCAGCGCCGTGCCGTGATCGACAGAGGTGCGGATGATTGGCAGACCGAGCGTCACATTGACGGCTGCGCCGAAACCTTTGTATTTCAGCACGGGCAAGCCCTGATCGTGGTACATCGCCAGCACTGCATCGCAGTGTTCCAGGTATTTGGGGGTAAACAGAGTGTCGGCAGGCAGCGGGCCGCGTAAATCCAGCCCTTCGTTGCGCAGACGCTCCAGAGTCGGTTCGATGATGTCGATTTCCTCACGGCCCAGATGCCCGCTTTCGCCAGCATGGGGGTTGAGGCCGCAGACCAGAATGCGGGGCTGTGCTATGCCGAACTTGTTGACCAGGTCGGCGTGGAGAATACGTGTCACACGTTCCAGCCGATCCGCTGTTATGGCGTCGGCCACTTCGCGCAAGGGCAGGTGAGTGGTCACCAGCGCCACCCGCAGATCGCCGGTCGCCAGCATCATCACCACCTGTTCGGTGCGGGTCAGCTCAGCGAGGAATTCGGTGTGTCCGGAAAACGCGATACCGCCGTCGTTGATGACACCCTTGTGGACCGGCGCGGTGATCATGCCGCTGAACAGCCCATCGATGCAGCCTTGGGCAGCGCGCGTCAGGGTTTGCAGGACGAACGCGGCGTTGGCCGTGTTCAGGACGCCGGTTTTTACCGGCGCTGCCAGGGCGGTGTCCCAGACATACAGGCTGCCGGCAGGCGCAGGCAGGTCGGGGAGGGTGTCAGGCGTGACGTTTAGCAGGCTGACCGCTACACCCAGCTGCGCGGCCCGCTCAAGGAGCAGGTCGCGACTGGTGATGATAATCAGGGGGTAGGGCTGAGGCTGAGTGGCGAGCAGCAGGCAAAGGTCAGGACCTATGCCGGCCGGCTCACCGGGTGTCAGTGCGAAACGCTTTGGTTTCACTGTTCAGCCTGGGTCGCGCCAGGAAGTTTGATTTCAACGTAGGCTTCGTCGCGGATCTGACGCAGCCAGGTTTGCAGCTCTTCGTCGTATTTGCGGTTACGCAGTACGCTCAGTGCTTGCTGATCACGGGCCTGACCGGTTGCGTCTGTGGCGCGACGGCCAAGCACTTCCAGAACATGCCAGCCATAAGGCGTTTTGAAGGGTTTGGACAACTCGCCCTGCGGCGTATTGTTCATGACTTCACGGAACTCTGGAACCAGCGAGTTCGGGTCCACCCAGTTCAGGTCACCGCCATTGAGTGCAGAGCCAGGGTCTTCCGAGAAACTTTTAGCCAGTGTCGCAAAGTCTTCGCCGCCCTTGATACGGTCGTAGATTTTTTGCGCGAGACGTTCGGTTTCTTTTTCGCTGCGGATTTCGTTCGGCTTGATCAGGATATGACGCACATGCACTTCATCGCGCATCTGTGCCTGACCCTGGCCACCTCGTTTTTCCAGCAGCTTGAGGATAATGAAACCGCCTGGCGTGCGCGCCGGTGGCGTCACGTCACCGACCGGCATCGAGCTGAGCATGTCACCAAACGGTGGTGGCAACTGAGCAGCCTTGCGCCAGCCCATGTCGCCGCCTTCCAGCGCATTTTCACTCGATGACGTGGTGGCGGCGAGCTTGGCAAAGTCGGCGCCTTTCTTCACCTGGTCATAAATGCTCTTGGCCTTGACGGCAGCGGCCTGGATGACTTCCGAGGACGCACTGTCAGGCGTGGCGATCAGGATATTGGCCAGGTGAAACTCTTCAGACAACTGAGCCTTGCCCTGACTGGAAGCGAGGAAGTTTTTCACTTCCTGCTCGGAGACCTGAATACGTTCTGCCACGCGGCGCTGACGCACACGGCTGATGATCATTTCCCGACGAACCTGTTCACGGGCGTCGTCATAGGAAAGGCCGTCATGAGCCAGCGCGGCGCGGAACTGATCCACGCTCATGTTGTTGCGCTGGGCAATGGAGGCGATTGCCTGGTTCAGTTCGTCATCGCTGACACGAATGCCTGACCGCTCGCCCATCTGCAATTGCAGGTTTTCCAGAATCAGACGATCCAGAACCTGCTTTTGCAGCGCATCGGCCGGCGGTACGCCAGCTCCGCGCTTGGCGATGGTTTGCTGAACCTCACGAACACGCTGGTCCACCTGGCTTTTCATGATCACGTCGTTATCGACGATAGCCGCAACACTGTCCAGAGGCTGAACAGCTGCATGCACTGCACCGCTCAGGAGTAACGCGCCCAGCATCAGCGGGCGCAGACAATCAGAAAGCTTGGTCTTCACGTTCACGATAACCTTGAATGCCTTTGTCGAGGAAGCTGTCTACTTTGGCGCCAGTCACACCGCCGAGCCCCTTCAACACAATTTGTAGGAATATGCCGCGGTCGCCTTTCTCGTTCTGAGGTGCTGCCTGGCTGAACTCGTCATAGTCGATCCAGTAGCGGTTGACCAGACGCATTTTCCAGCAGCAGTTGTCGTACTCGAACCCGCCGAACGCTTCGATAGTGCGTGCGCGGTTGTAGTCATACTGCCAGCGGCTGATCACGCTCCACTGCGGCACGATTGGCCAGATGACCGAGAAATCGTGCTGTTGAATCTTGTAGTAGTCCTTCACGTAGTTGGGTGAACCCGGCGTGCCGTAGTCGCCACCCCCCACGATCCAGCGGCCAGTGCTTTCGTCGTAACGAATCTGGTCGTTGCGATAGCGATAGCCGAGGTTAACGATCTTGTTGGGTTCAGCTTCAGGCTGGTAGTGGAACATTGCGCTGCCCGAACGGGTGCTCTTGCTGTCCGGATCCCAGTTGAAATCGGAGTTGAAGCGCCAGTCGCGGTTGAAGCGGTACTCGTATTCCAGCGCGTAAGGCGAAACACTGGCTTGGGCGTCGTCGCGATCTGCGAACTGAACGCCTGGCAATTGCACCTTGCGGTCTTCGAAATACACGGCCTGACCGATGCTGAATCGTTGACGCTCGAAGCCGTTGTCTTCGATCCAGCGGTTGGTAATGCCCAGCGACAGCTTGTTTTCGTCTCCGATGCGATCAGAGCCGGTAAAGCGGTTATCACGGAACAGCGACGCAAAGCTGAAGGTACTTTCACTGGTGTCGAATACCGGGATATCAGACTGGTCTTTCTCTGGAACGTAGAGATAGAACAGGCGAGGTTCCAGGGTTTGGCGATAGTCTTTGCCGAACCAGTTGGTATTGCGATCAAAGTACAAGCCGCTGTCGACGCTGAAAATCGGCACGCTACGATTGACGCTGCTGTCGAATGTTCCGCCAGAGGCTGCCAGCTGACTTTTACCCGTTCCGTCTAGGCTCAGGTCGTACTGGGTGTAAACATATTTCAGCTTCGGCGTGAGGAATCCGTAAGACCAGTTCATCGGCAGGCTGACAGACGGCGCCAGATTCAGGCGATCACCATTTGCACGGTCCAGACCTGTGATGTTGTTGTCCAGGCGACTTTCGAAATTGCCGTCTTCGTCAACAAATGTGCCGCTGCGCAGGTCGCGGTCGAAACGTACGGCCTCGGTCTGATAATCGAACTTCAAACCAGCCGGGTTGTACGGCAAGGTGCCGTTGAACGTCAGCTGTGGCAGGCGGTTGTAAGGCGTAACGTTCGCAACGGTCGCCAGCTTGTAGGCCTGAGCGTTGAGTACAGCCGAGTAGCCGTCACCGCGATAGGTCAAAGAGCCTTGCTGGGAGAGGAAATCTGTCCTTTTGACGCCGATCTGATCGGTTTCCAGGTCCTGGAAGTAATACGGATCGCTGATGTCGGTGTAGTCAACCTGGGTCAGCCAGCGTGTATCAAGCCCGCCCTTGTGCTGCCAGTTGATCATCCAGCGAGTCTTGTCGTAGTCCGACTGGAGCTTGCGCTCGTCGTTCTCGTCGTTCAGGTACGCACCGCCTAACTGACCTTCGCTGCCCTTGGTCAGGTAGCGGAACTCGCCTTCCATCAGCAAGCCGCGATCAGCCATGTAGCGCGGATACAACGTGGCGTCGTAGTTCGGCGCCAGGTTGAAGTAGTACGGGGTCACGAGCGTGAAGCCGTTGTCGCCGCCCGCGGCAATCGTCGGCGGCAGGAAGCCGGACTGGCGACGGTCGTCGATCGGGAAGTAGATATACGGCGTGTACAGAACCGGTATGTCCTTGACCCGCAGGGTAACGTTGGTCGCTGTACCGAAGCCGGTGGCCGGGTTCAGCGTGATGTTGTTGCCCTTGAGTGTCCAGGCGTTGCTGTTCGGTTCGCACGTGGTGTACGTGCCGTCCTTGAGCCGGATGATCGCGTTCTCGGCACGCTTGGCGTACAGCGCGTTGCCGCGAATGTTCGACTTGTGCAGGACGTATTCGGCGTTGTCGACACGGGCTTCGCCGGTATCGAGCTGCAATTCGGCCTTGTCGCCGACGATCAGCGCACCGTTGTCGCGCAAACGGACGTCACCGTTCAGCTCGCCACGGTTTTCGGCCTGATGCAGTGCGGCCTCCTGGGCCTGCACCTGCATGCTGCCCTGGCGCATCACGACATCACCGGCCAGCGTTGCGACCTGCGCTTCCTGTTCGTAACGCGAAGCCTTGGCTCCCACGAACATCGGCGCGTCTTTCATCGGCGTCTTGTCGTCCATGCCAGGGCGGATCGGCTCGACGTAGGCACCCGAGCAGTACGGGCCGGTCTCGGCCAGTTGCGCTGCGGTAAGCTTTTCGCGAGGAACCCAATCGAGGTGGCTGTAGTCAGCACTACGCGACTTCAGGCCTTTGCCCTTGGCTTCGGTGACCAGTTGCGTGCCCGCAGCCTGACCGCTCGAAGAGGTACTCTCCGACGAAACCGTGCCGTTGGAACTGACCGACGTCGTGTCATGCACGGGGCGCGGAGGCAGATCTACAGCTGCAGTGTTGGATTTCGGCGCACAGTTCCAGGCACCCGAAGCAGCGACTGAGCAGTCATACTGTTCCGCGGCGACCACGAACTGAGTGGCCAGAGGTTGCATCGCCAGCAGACTGCCGGTTACGAGCAACGGAAATTTTTTACGAAACGCGGGGGATTTCAATGCCATCTTATTAGTCCGGGCTTCCTGCGCGCCATCTGCCCGCGGGGGGGCCGCACGCCTCTCGATGGGCTGAAAAAGATTCCGGATAATAAAGCATGACCCGCTTGACGGCTAGCGCCGTCGGAGACCCTTGTAATGTCAGATCAAGATATACGCCTGCAATCCTTGAAAGTTTGGCTCGATGAGCAGCTGCCAGCGCTGTTTACAGCGCACAATTGGGGCGCCGTTCCCCCGGCCACGTTGACTGCGGCCAGCAGTGACGCAAGTTTCCGTCGTTATTTTCGCTGGGAGGGTGCCGACCGAACTTTTATTGTCATGGATGCCCCGCCACCCCGGGAAAACTGTAAACCGTTCGTGGATATCGCTCATTTATTGGAAAAGTCGGGCATTAATGTTCCAAAAATTTATGCCGAAGACCTGACGCAAGGGTTTTTGCTGCTCAACGATCTGGGCCGGCAGACGTATCTGGACGTGATCGACGCGGACAATGCCGACGCACTGTTCGCCGATGCTATCCAGGCGCTGCTGGCTTTTCAGCAACTGCCGATGGACGCGCCGCTGCCCGCTTATGACGAAGCCTTGCTCCGTCGTGAGCTGGAGCTGTTCCCCGAGTGGTACGTGAAGCGCCATCTGGGAATCGAGATGGATCAGGCGCAACTGGCGGACTGGCAGCAGATCAGCACGCTATTGATCAACAGTGCGCTGGCGCAGCCCAAGGTACTGGTGCATCGTGACTACATGCCTCGCAATCTGATGATCAGCGAGCCCAATCCGGGCGTGCTGGATTTCCAGGATGCGGTCTACGGCCCGGTGACCTACGACGTGACCTGTCTGTTCAAGGATGCCTTCCTGAGCTGGCCGCAGGAGCGTGTCAGCCAATGGCTGAACATGTACTGGGACAAAGCGCGTGCGCTAGGGATCCCGGTGCAGGATGATTTCGCGGCATTCGAGCGCGCCAGTGACCTGATGGGTGTGCAGCGCCATTTGAAGGTGATCGGGATCTTCGCGCGAATCTGTCATCGCGATGGCAAACCTCGTTATCTGGACGATGTTCCGCGTTTCTTTGCCTACATAGAGGCCGTGCTTTCGAAACGCCCCGAACTGGCGCAGTTAGGGCAGTTGCTCACCAGCCTGCAACAACCTGTCACGACTTCCGTCTGAGCAGGCAGATGAAAGCCACCTTGAAACAGACATTGATTGATTTGAAGAGGACTGCATGAAAGCGATGATTCTCGCCGCCGGAAAGGGCGAGCGAATGCGACCGTTGACCTTGCACACCCCCAAGCCGCTGGTGCGTGCGGGGGGTGTTCCTCTGATCGAGTACCACCTGAATGCCCTGCGTGACGCCGGCTTTCACCAACTGGTCATCAATCACGCCTGGCTGGGGCAGCAAATAGAAGATTATCTGGGTGACGGTCAGCGTTTCGACCTGAGCATCCGGTATTCGCCTGAAGGTCAGCCGCTGGAAACCGGCGGAGGCATCCACCGGGCGCTGCCATTGTTGGGCACCGAGCCTTTCGTCGTGGTCAATGGTGATATCTGGACCGATTACGATTTCAGTGCGTTGCGCATGCCGCTTTCGGGTCTGGCCCATTTGGTGTTGATCGATAACCCGGCGCATCACCCGACCGGCGATTTTTCGCTGGTCGATGGCCAGGTCCGCGATGACGATTCGGCGGGTGTGCGCCTGACCTACAGCGGTATCGCCATTCTTCATCCGCAACTGTTTGCCGACTGCGAACCCGGTGCGTTCAAGCTGGCGCCGTTGCTGCGCGAAGCCATGCACCAAGGCCTGGTAACCGGTGAGCATTTCAGAGGTCGCTGGGTGGATGTCGGCACCCATGAGCGGCTGGCCGAAGTCGAGCAGTCGCTTGTGGAGAGCCGCTGAATGCTCTGGCCTGGCACACTGATCGGCGCTGGGGCCGGCTATGCCATTGCCAGCATTCCGGGCGCTATGCTCGGCGCGTTGTTGGGACAAGCGTTGGACAGACGGCTGAAAATTCGGGGCTGGGCACACTTGCGCGAACGCTTGGGCGGACGCGCGACGATACCTGACGATGGGCTGCTGTTCGTGATGCTGGGCCGGCTGGCCAAGAGTGAAGGGCGAGTGGTGGCCAGCCACATCCATCAGGCCCGTACCGAGATGCGGCGCCTGAACCTGAATGACGCCGAACAACTGCGCGCCATCAGTGCCTTCAAGCGCGGCAGGGACGGTGTCGATGGCTTGCGCAGTTATTTGCGCGGTTTGCAGGGGCAGGCCGAGTGGGCGGAAGAGTTGTTGCGTGCCTGCTGGCGGATGGCCTGGGCGGATGGCAAGGCTTCTCGGGTTGAACGCGAGCTGATCGGCATGTGGGGTATGTGGCTGGGCTGGTCGCAACAACAAGTCGAAGCCCTGGCCGCCGATCATGACCCCATGAAGCGTTCGCCGATCAGCGCAGGTGATGACTATAAGGGCGCGATGGCGTTGCTGGGCATAAAACCCGACACCGATCCGTTGAGCATCAAACGCGCCTATCGGCGGCTGCTCAGCCGGCATCACCCGGATAAAGTCGCCGGCTCGGGTGCCAATGCCCAGCAAGTGCGCGTGGCCACCGAGAAGACCAGCGAGCTGCACAACGCTTATCGGGTCGTGAAAAACCGACGCGGCTTCACATGAAGCGGCGCCCTCATCAGGCTGCGTTCGTGACGTCTACTTTTCCTCTTTGGCTTCAATCCAGCCGCGAATACGCCTGAACATCTGTTCTTGCTCGGTGTTTTCATTGCCGATGATGTTGATCAGGCCGATTTGGGTAAAGCCCGGCCCCTTGGTGCGCTTGCTGGCCTGCAAGCGTGACCGGGCAGCCAGGTCCACGGGGTTCTTGTAGATGAAGTCGGCGGTCTTGATTTTCAGCGCAGGCACCATTTCCAGCAGTGACGGTGCTGCATTGGCGGGCTCGCGGGCAGCGACCATCACCAGTTTCTGTACGGCAGGCGAGGTTCGTTCATTGAGGAACCTGGCTGCCCAGTACGCGCCACTGCTATGGCCGAGCAGCACGATGCTGCGGGCCTTGTTCTGTTGCGCGAAGCTGATTGCGCTTTCTATGCGCGCGAAAATGCGTTCGGCCTGCGCTTTGTTGCGTTCCTCATCCGCCGCGGCCTTCGCCGTGGCAGCGGCCGCCTGAGCTTCAGCTTCAACTGCCGGGTCCGGTGCTTTCTCGGCAGCATCTTTGGGCTTTTCCTTCGGCTTTTCGGCGTTGGCGTCTGCCGCTGCTGTTTCGGGCTCTCGCGCTGTCAAGGTGTTGTCCTGCGCATCCGGCAGGGTGATGCTCAGGCTGGACCAGCCGACATCCGGAAACTTGCGCCGCAGCGGGCCGACGGCGTCTGGCCAGTCCGGAGACTCATCGTCGCCCGGCACAATGATGACAGCGCCCTGTGGTTCTTCGCTGTTGGCAGGTTTCCAGAGCGCAAGAAAGCTTTCATCCCCGGCCTGAAGTTGCTGCTGATCCTCGCGAGGCAGTTGACGCTCCAGTGCTATCTCGTCTTCCTGAGAGCGGCTGAGCAGCGGTGCCCGTTCGACAGGCGCTTCGGCAGCAGCGTCCTTGGCAGGCGCCGGATCGGCGGCTGTTGCAGGCAGGGAGCAAGGAAGGACCAATGAAAGAAACAGTGCAGGAAACGTTGCGCGAAAGGGGTAGGACATCGGATATTCCAAGCCGGTAACTGTCCCGGCAGCCTAATAGGTTGATCGGCTTTTGTCAGGCGTGAGCCTGAGCGGCACATGCCCGTCATACGAACATACGAGAGCGACACATTGATCATTCGTCTTCTGCGCACCGGTCTTATCGGCTGCCTGGCTTTGCTCTTGATGGTTCAGATGGCGATGACGCAGGCTGACGAGCTTGAAACGCCCGCCGCCGCTCAACTGAGTCCGACACAGCGTAGCTGGCTTGATCAGCATGGCCCGTTGCGGGTCGGGCTGGTGCTGCGTGCGCCTTACGCCCAGTTCGACCAACGCCTGCAGCAGTTGTCCGGTGCCAACGTCGAGTTGATGAATGCGCTGGCCGCGACACTGCCGGTCGAGTTGCTGTGGCGAAACTTCGCTGACCAGGCCGCGCTGGAAAAAGCGCTGGCCAAGGGAGACATCGACGTAGCGCCCGGACTGATGCAAACCCCGGCGGGGCTGCAGTTGTGGTTATTTTCTGATCCGTATCTGCGGGTCTCGCAACTGTTGATCGGTGAACGTGACGGCAGCGCCGCCGTGGACCTGGAAAAGCTCGACAGCCTGTCACGCGTGGCGGTGCGCATGCCGAGTTCTACCGCCGATTACCTGCGCAACAATTTTCCGCACCTGAACCTGCAAGGTGTGCCGCTAGAGCGCCAGGCGCTGCAATTGCTGCTCAGCCAGCAGGCCCGGTACGCGGTGGTCGATGAGGCACAACTCAGTCGTCTGTTCCGTGAACCGGAGTTTGCCGGGCTGGCCGTGGTGGGTGACATCGGCTTGCCGCAGTTGCTGCGTGTGGCGTCACGCCGCGATGCCCCGGAGCTGGCGGCCATCATCAACGAAGGCCTGCGGGCGATCCCAGGCAAAGAGCTGGAGCATCTGCACACACGCTGGATGCCGCTGAATCCTTCGCATTTCACTGAATCAACGAAGCTCTGGAAAAACCTGTGCATTCTGCTGCTGGTGATGCTGCTGGCCTGTTTTGCCATCGTGATCTGGCAGCGTCGCCAACAACAAGCGCTGGAGCAGGAGCTGCTCGCCGGGCGTGAAGACCTCGCGCGTAGCGTCGAAAGCGAAGAAGCCTTGCGGCTGGCGCAATTCTCCATTGATCAAAGTACCGTCGGGATTCTCTGGGTCAACTGGGACAGCCGCGTGCGCTATGCCAATCGCGCTGCGGAATCCATGCTGGGCTATGCGCCGGGGAAGGTCGTAGAGCGCCCATTGATCGACTTCGAACCCGATCTGCACATGGACCGCTGGCTCAATCTGTGGAAAAACGCCCGTTCCAGCGATGACAGCCCGCAGGTGTTCGAAACCCATTATCTAAGGGCCGACCGCAGTCTGGTGCCCACGGATGTCTCGTTGAGCTTCCTGCGATTTCGTGATGCGGAATACCTGGTGGTGTTCCTCAGCGATGCCAGCGAGCGCCGCCGCGCTCACGATCAGTTACGTGAGTTGTCAGCGCACCTGGAAAGCGTGCGCGAGGAAGAAAAGGGACGTATTGCCAGGGAAGTTCATGACGAACTGGGTCAGATGCTGACGGTGCTGAAGCTGGAAACGTCGATGTGCGAGCTGGCGTACGCGGATCTGGACGCTGGTCTGGGCGAGCGTCTGGACAGCATGAAGCGTCTCATCGGTCAGTTGTTTCAACTGGTGCGCGATGTCGCCACCGCACTGCGGCCACCGATTCTCGATGCAGGCATCGCATCGGCGATCGAGTGGCAGGCGCGGCGGTTCGAGGCGCGGACCCAGATTCCTTGTCTGGTGCAAGTGCCGGATAATCTTCCGGCGCTCAGCGATGCCAAGGCAACAGGTATGTTTCGGATTCTTCAGGAGGCGCTGACCAACGTGATGCGTCACGCCGATGCGCACACGGTCGAAATCGGCCTGACCCTGGACGACGGCATGATGTGCATGAGCATTGCGGATGACGGGCAGGGGTTTGTCATCGAATCGGGCAGGGCGGCTTCATTCGGTCTGGTCGGGATGCGCGAGCGGGTATTGATGCTCGGCGGCAGACTGGAACTGGACAGCGAGCTGGGTGAGGGCACAACCTTGCGTGCTTACATACCGCTGGACCTCACCGCTCAGGAGCGAAAACTGTGATTCGTGTTTTGGTAGCTGAAGATCACACCATCGTGCGTGAAGGGATCAAGCAACTGATTGGCCTGGCCAGAGACCTGCAAGTGGTGGGCGAGGCCAGCAACGGCGAACAGTTGCTCGAGACGTTGCGCCATGTGGCCTGTGAGGTGGTGCTTCTGGATATTTCCATGCCCGGCGTCAACGGGCTGGAAGCCATCCCGAGGATTCGCGCCCTTGCCAATCCGCCCGCGATTCTGGTGTTGTCGATGCACGACGAGGCGCAAATGGCGGCGCGGGCGCTGAAAGTCGGGGCTGCGGGTTACGCCACCAAGGACAGCGACCCGGCACTGCTGCTGACCGCCATCCGCCGTGTGGCGGCCGGTGGGCGCTACATCGACCCGGACCTGGCCGACCGCATGGTGTTCGAGGTGGGCCTGACAGATAACAGGCCCTTGCATTCGCTGTTGTCGGAGCGAGAGTTTTCGGTCTTCGAGCGTTTGGCCCACGGCGCCAACGTGAACGACATTGCCCAGCAACTGGCCCTGAGCAGCAAGACCATCAGCACCCACAAAGCGCGGTTGATGCAGAAAATGAAACTCAACTCCCTGGCCGATCTCGTCAAATACGCACTGGAACACAAACTGCTCTGAGTCTGAAAACGACATGCCATCTGGCTATCGGGCCGACGCTCCGCGTCCTCTTGCGACGCAGAGCGTCACGAACGGCATTCCCACGCTGGAGCGTGCGGAACGAGCGGCGTCCTTGAACCACTATCGTGCCCATGCTCCGCGTGGGCATGCCTGTCTGGACGCTCCGCGTCCTTTTGCGACGCAGAGCGTCACGAACGGCATTCCCACGCTGGAGCGTGGGGAACGAGCGGCGTCCTTGAACCACTATCGTGCCCATGCTCCACGTGGACATGCCTGTCTGGACGCTCCGCGTCCTCTTCGACGCAGAGCGTCACGAACGGCATTCCCACGCTGGAGCGTGCGGAACGAGCGGCGTCCTTGAACCACTATTGTGCCCATGCTCCGCGTGGGCATGCCTGTCTGGACGCTCCGCGTCCTCTTCGACGCAGAGCGTCATGAACGGCATTCCTGATGGGACGTGCGGAACGGTAGATTCTGGCGGCATGCCTAAACGCGCCATCTCTGTAGGGCAATCCCTACCCCGGGCCTTCCGGCCTGACTAGGCGATTCTCTCCCGCCTCCCGATTTGCGGGGCATTCGGGCTGCTCTAGGCTTGAGCCCACGCAGACAAACCAAAGGTGTGGGTAATGAGCGACGTCGATACAAGCGCTGGAGCGAGTGATGTTCTGGTCAGCTTTCGTGGTGTGCAAAAGAGCTACGACGGCGAAGCACTGATCGTCAAAGACCTCAACCTGGACATCCGCAAAGGCGAGTTCCTGACCCTGCTTGGTCCTTCCGGCTCTGGCAAGACCACCAGCCTGATGATGCTGGCCGGTTTCGAGACGCCGACTGCGGGCGAAATCCTGCTCGGTGGCCGCGCCATCAACAACGTCCCGCCGCACAAGCGCGACATCGGCATGGTGTTCCAGAACTACGCGTTGTTCCCGCACATGACGGTTGCTGAGAACCTCGCGTTCCCGCTGACAGTGCGTGGCATGAGCAAGACCGACGTGGGCGAAAAGGTTAAAAAGGCGCTCGGTATGGTCCAGCTGGACACCTTTGCGCACCGCTACCCGGCGCAGTTGTCCGGTGGCCAGCAGCAGCGTGTCGCGCTGGCGCGTGCGTTGGTGTTCGAACCACAACTGGTGCTGATGGACGAACCGCTCGGCGCACTCGACAAGCAACTGCGCGAACACATGCAGATGGAGATCAAACACCTGCACCAGCGTCTCGGTGTGACGGTGGTCTACGTGACCCACGACCAGGGCGAAGCCTTGACCATGTCGGACCGGGTCGCGGTGTTTCATCAGGGTGAGATCCAGCAGATTGCGCCGCCGCGCAGCCTGTACGAAGAGCCGAAAAACACCTTTGTTGCCAACTTCATCGGTGAAAACAATCGGCTCAACGGACGGCTGGTCAGTCAGGACGGCGACCGTTGTGTGGTCGAGCTGGAGCGTGGCGAGAAGGTTCATGCGCTGGCGATCAATGTCGGCCAGCCCGGTGGTCCGGTGACGCTTTCCATTCGTCCCGAGCGCATCAACCTCAATGGCCGCAGTGAAAGCTGCGTCAACCGGTTCTCGGGACGGGTGGCCGAGTTTATCTATCTGGGCGACCACGTCCGAGTGCGCCTTGAAGTCGCCGGCAAGACCGACTTCTTCGTCAAACAGCCGATTGCCGAACTGGACCCAACGCTGAGCGTGGGCGACGTGGTGCCGATGGGTTGGCAAGTTGAGCACGTGCGTGCGCTCGACCCCTTGCAGCAAGAGCATTGATCTACCGATAAAAGCAATAACAGAGGCGAATTGATCGCCCATCCCAATCGCTTACCAACACTGCTCGTGGAGAAAAGAACCTATGTTGAAGTCTTTGAAGTTCACCGCCATCACGTTGGGCCTGATGTGCGCTGCGCAAGCGATGGCCGCCACCGACCTGACCGTCATTTCCTTCGGCGGTGCCAACAAGGCCGCTCAGGAAAAAGCGTTCTACGCGCCGTGGGAAAAGGCCGGCAACGGCAAGATTATCGCCGGTGAATACAACGGTGAAATGGCCAAGGTCAAAACCATGGTCGACACCAAAAGCGTTTCCTGGGACCTGGTAGAAGTCGAATCGCCAGAACTGGCCCGTGGTTGCGACGAAGACATGTTCGAAGAGCTGGACCCGAAACTGCTCGGCAATGCCGCTGATTTCGTGCCGGGCGCTATCACCACCTGCGGTGCAGGCTTCTTCGTCTGGTCCACTGTGCTGGCCTACAACGCCGACAAAGTTGCCAGCGCGCCAAGCGGCTGGGCCGATTTCTGGGACACCAAGAAATTCCCAGGCAAGCGCGGCCTGCGCAAGGGTGCCAAATACACCCTGGAATTCGCCCTGATGGCCGACGGCGTTGCACCGAAAGACGTCTATAAAGTGCTGGCCAGCAAAGACGGTCAGGACCGCGCATTCAAGAAGCTCGATGAACTCAAGCCAAATATCCAGTGGTGGGAAGCCGGCGCACAGCCGCCGCAGTACCTCGCTTCCGGTGACGTGGTCATGAGTTCGGCCTACAACGGCCGGATCGCCGCCGTGCAGAAAGAAAGCAACCTCAAAGTGGTCTGGACCGGCGGCGTGTATGACTTCGATGCCTGGGCGATTCCTAAGGGTTCGAAAAACGCTGAAGCGGCGAAGAAGTTCATCGCCTACATGCTGAGCCCGGAGCAGCAGAAGACCTACTCGCAGAACATTGCCTACGGCCCGGCCAACACCCAGGCGGTCAAGCTGCTGGACAAAGAGACGCTGCAGAACATGCCGACCACGCCTGAGAACATCAAGGATCAGGTGCAGATGGATGTGGCGTTCTGGACCGACAACGGCGAATCGCTGGAGCAGCGGTTCACCGCATGGGCTGCCAAATAATCAGCCTGAGTTGAGTCAGATCCGGGCGTTCCCTGCATAAGGGAGCGCCCCCTTGTTGAAAGATCCCGGAGTTCGCTATGGCCATCGCCGTGCCCCTGACTGAAGGCGCCAGCCCCAACTTGAAGCAACGTCTCGCTCGCGCCGAGCGGGTCAACCGCTGGAAGGCTCAGGCACTGATCGCGCCGTTGGTGATTTTCCTGCTGTTGGTGTTTCTGGTGCCCATCGCCGCGTTGCTCTACAAGAGTGTCGGCAACCCCGAGGTTGTGACTGCGCTGCCGACCACGGTGGTCGAGGTGCAGAAATGGGACGGTAAAGGGCTGCCGCCCGAGTCGGTCTATAAGGCGTTGAGCCTGGACCTGGCTGAAACGCGCAAGAATTCCACGCTGGGCGATCTGTCCAAGCGTCTGAACATGGAACTGGCCGGCTACCGCAGCCTGCTGAGCAAGACCGCTCGTGCGCTGCCGTTCAAGACCGAACCGGCCTCTTACAAAGAAGCCCTTGAAGCGCTGGACGAACGTTGGGGCGACCCTGCTTACTGGCAGGCAGTGCGCCGTAACACCAGCAGTGTCACGCCGTATTACCTGTTGGCGGCGGTTGATCATCGCGTCGATGATCTGGGAGAGGTGGCACCTGCGACCCCGGATCAGTCGATCTATCTGGATATCTTCGCCCGCACCTTCTGGATGGGGCTGGTGATCACTGCGATTTGTCTGGTGCTGGCGTATCCGCTGGCTTACCTGCTGGCCAGCTTGCCGGCACGGCAGAGCAACCTGCTGATGATTCTGGTGCTGCTGCCATTCTGGACCTCGATCCTGGTGCGCGTGGCGGCCTGGATCGTGCTGTTGCAGTCGAGCGGGCTGATCAACAGTGCGCTGCTGGCGATGGGCATTATCGACAAACCGCTGGAGCTGGTCTTCAACCGGGTCGGTGTGTACATCTCGATGGTCCACATCATGCTGCCGTTCATGATCCTGCCGATCTACAGCGTGATGAAGAACATCTCCCCGACCTACATGCGTGCGGCCATTTCGCTGGGCTGTCACCCGTTCGCCAGTTTTTGGCGCGTGTACTTCCCGCAGACCTACGCGGGGATCGGTGCGGGTTGTCTGCTGGTGTTCATTCTGTCGATCGGCTACTACATCACCCCGGCCTTGCTGGGCAGCCCGAACGACCAGATGGTCAGCTATTTCGTCGCGTTCTACACCAACACCAGCATCAACTGGGGCATGGCAACGGCGCTCGGCGGGCTGTTGCTGTTGGCGACCATCGTGCTGTACCTGATTTATAGCTGGCTGGTCGGCGCCAGCCGCCTGCGTCTGAGCTGAGGAGCATCACCATGTTGAACCCCTACACATCGCCGATCGAGCGCATCTGGTATTACGCGCTGCGCATCCTCTGCACGCTGGTGCTGCTGTTTCTGGTACTGCCGGTATTGGTCATCGTGCCGTTATCGTTCAACTCCGGCAGTTTTCTGGTCTACCCGCTGCAAGGCTTCTCATTGCAGTGGTATCAGGACTTCTTCAACTCCGCCGAGTGGATGCGCGCGTTGAAGAACAGCATGATTGTGGCCCCGGCCGCGACCTTACTTGCGATGGGCTTCGGCACGCTGGCGGCTATCGGCCTGACCCGTGGCAACTTCCCCGGCAAGGCGCTGGTCATGGCACTGGTGATTTCGCCGATGGTGGTGCCGGTGGTGATCGTCGGTGTTGCCAGTTACCTGTTTTTCGCGCCACTGGGCCTGGGCAACAGTTACACCTCGCTGATTCTGGTTCACGCCGTGCTGGGCGTGCCGTTCGTGATCATTACGGTGTCGGCGACCTTGCAGGGTTTCAATCACAACCTGGTGCGCGCTGCGGCGAGTCTGGGCGCATCGCCGCTGACCGCGTTCCGTCGCGTGACCTTGCCGTTGATTGCACCGGGGGTGATTTCCGGTGCGCTGTTCGCCTTCGCGACCTCGTTTGACGAAGTGGTCGTGACGCTGTTTCTGGCCGGACCGGAACAGGCGACCTTGCCCCGGCAGATGTTCAGCGGCATCCGCGAAAACCTCAGCCCGACCATCGCCGCCGCGGCGACCCTGCTGATCGGCTTTTCGGTGGTATTGCTGCTGGTGCTGGAATGGTTGAGGGGGCGCAGCGAGAAACTGAGAACGGCTCAGTAACCGAGAGCAGCAAGCTGCAAGACAAGGCGAATCCATACGCTTGCAGCTTGAGGCTTACCGCTCCAGGCGAAGCTTGGCGTACAATCCGCGCACCGTGATTCTGCTCAAACAGGTGCGTCATGCAGCCCTTCGTTATTGCCCCATCGATCCTTTCCGCTGACTTCGCCCGCCTGGGTGAGGAAGTCGACAATGTGCTGTCCAGCGGCGCTGATTTCGTCCACTTCGATGTCATGGACAATCACTACGTCCCGAACCTTACCATCGGCCCGATGGTGTGCGGCGCGTTGCGCAAGTACGGCGTGACCGCGCCGATCGACGTGCATTTGATGGTCAGCCCGGTGGATCGCATCATCGGCGACTTCATCGAGGCCGGCGCCACCTACATCACCTTTCACCCGGAAGCGACCCAGCACATCGACCGCTCCCTGCAACTGATCCGTGAGGGCGGCTGCAAGGCGGGTCTGGTGTTCAACCCGGCGACCCCGCTGAACCTGCTGGAATACGTGATGGACAAGGTCGACATGATCCTGCTCATGAGCGTCAACCCCGGCTTCGGCGGTCAGAAGTTCATTCCCGGCACGCTCAACAAGCTGCGCGAAGCGCGAGCGCTGATCGAAGCGTCTGGCCGTGATATCCGTCTGGAAATCGACGGCGGCGTCAACGTCAACAACATCCGTGAAATCGCAGCGGCAGGTGCTGACACCTTCGTCGCCGGCTCGGCGATTTTCAATGCTCCGGATTATCGCGAAGTGATCGAGAAGATGCGTGCAGAACTGGCGTCTGCCCGCGCATGAGCGGCTTCGACACGTTGTTTGCAGGCCAACTGCCCAAGCTGATCATGTTCGACCTGGACGGCACGCTGGTGGACTCGGTCCCCGACCTTGCCGTGGCTGTGGACAAGATGCTGGCTGAACTGGGCCGGCCACCGGCTGGTCTGGAGTCGGTTCGTGGCTGGGTCGGCAACGGTGCGCCGGTGCTGGTACGCCGTGCGCTGGCTGACAACCTCGACCACAGCGGCGTCGACGATGCCCTGGCCGAGCAGGGGCTGGAAATCTTCATGCGAGCCTATGCCGAAAAGCATGAGTTCACCGTGGTCTACCCCGGCGTGCGCGAAACCCTGAAGTGGTTGCAGAAGATGGGCGTCGAAATGGCCCTCATCACCAACAAGCCGGAGCGCTTTGTGGCGCCGTTGCTGGATGAAATGAAGCTGGGGCGTTTTTTTCGCTGGATCATCGGTGGTGACACCATGCCGCAGAAAAAGCCCGACCCTGCCGCGCTGTTTTTCGTGATGAAAATGGCCGGTGTTCCTGCTTCGCAATCGCTGTTTGTCGGTGACTCGCGCAGTGACGTGCAGGCCGCCAAGGCTGCCGGTGTGGCCTGCGTTGCGTTGAGCTATGGCTACAATCACGGCAGGCCGATTGCCGAAGAAAACCCGGCGATGGTCATCGATGATCTGCGCAGGTTGATTCCCGGTTGCCTGGATCTGGACGCTGAGATACTGTTGCCCGACATCAAACGTCCCTCCTCAAGAGAATCCATCGTGGTGGTCACTCGCAAACTCTGGATGAAAGTCATCAAGGCCCTGGCCCGCTGGCGTTGGCGCGCCTGACTTGATTCTGGCCGGCATGCCGGCACGTTTGCCTACCTGACCGTTTACCTTCAAACCACGAGGTTGCTCATGAACCGTGAAGAATTCCTGCGTTTGGCCGCCGACGGCTACAACCGCATCCCGCTTGCCCGTGAAACCCTGGCTGACTTCGACACGCCGCTGTCGATCTACCTCAAGCTGGCCGATCAGCCGAACTCCTACCTGCTGGAGTCGGTGCAGGGTGGCGAGAAATGGGGCCGTTATTCGATCATCGGTTTGCCATGCCGCACCGTGATGCGTGTGCATGGCCATCACGTCAGCGTGACCCACGATGGCGTCGAAATCGAAAGCCTTGACGTTGAAGACCCGCTGGACTTTGTCGAGACCTTCAAGGCGCGCTACAACGTACCCACCATCGCCGGGCTGCCGCGTTTCAACGGCGGGCTGGTCGGCTATTTTGGTTACGACTGTGTACGTTATGTCGAGAAGCGCCTGGCCAATTGCCCGAACCCCGACCCGCTGGGCGTGCCAGACATCCTGCTGATGGTGTCCGACGCAGTGGTCGTGTTCGACAACCTGGCGGGCAAGATGCACGCTATCGTGCTGGTCGATCCGGCGCAGCAGGATGCCTACGCGAGTGGCGTTGCGCAGCTGGATGAACTGATGCACACGTTGCGGCAGCCGATCACGCCGCGTCGTGGTCTGGACCTGGACAGGCCGCCGGCCGCCGACCCGGTATTTCGCTCCAGCTTCACGCAGGATAACTACGAGACCGCGGTCGACACCATCAAGCAGTACATCCTGGCGGGCGATGTGATGCAGGTGGTGCCGTCTCAACGTATGTCCATCGATTTCACGGCGGCGCCGATTGATTTGTACCGGGCGCTGCGCTGCTTCAACCCGACCCCGTACATGTACTTCTTCAATTTCGGTGACTTCCACGTGGTGGGCAGCTCGCCGGAAGTGCTGGTGCGCGTCGAGGACAATCTGATCACGGTGCGTCCCATCGCCGGAACCCGTCCTCGCGGTGCGACAGAAGAAGAGGATATTGCGCTGGAGGAAGACCTGCTGTCCGACCACAAGGAAATCGCCGAGCATTTGATGCTCATCGACCTTGGGCGCAATGACGTCGGGCGGGTTTCCGAGATCGGCTCAGTCAAACTGACCGAGAAGATGGTGATCGAACGCTACTCCAACGTGATGCACATTGTGTCCAACGTGACCGGCGAGCTGAAAAACGGCCTGACGGCGATGGATGCACTGCGGGCGATTCTGCCAGCCGGTACCTTGTCCGGTGCGCCGAAAATCCGTGCCATGGAAATCATCGACGAACTGGAGCCGGTCAAGCGCGGCGTCTACGGCGGGGCAGTGGGCTATATGGCGTGGAACGGCAACATGGACACCGCCATCGCGATCCGTACTGCGGTCATCAAGGACGGTGAGCTGCATGTGCAAGCCGGTGGCGGCATCGTCGCCGACTCGGTGCCCGCACTGGAATGGGAAGAAACCCTGAACAAACGCCGCGCGATGTTCCGCGCCGTTGCCCTGGCGTCGCAGCCTGCCGAGGGTTGAGCGGGCTTGATGCTCTGCGTCTCAAAGCAGACGCAGAGCGTTATACATAAGTCTTGTGGGAGCGAGCTTGCTCGCGAAGAGGCCGGCACAGCCCCGGAAATGGGGTGTTTGGGCTGTTACTTTCGTGAGCAAGCTCACTCCCACAAGTCACAAACCTGCGCCGCCTCTATCTAGACACTCATAATACATAAGTCTTGTGGGAGCGAGCTTGCTCGCGAAGAGGCCGGCACAGCCCCGG